>NZ_JAWRXH010000009.1:0-204035 GCF_046535115.1 Chryseobacterium sp. SIMBA_038 | reverse complement strand
GATCCGGTAGTTCAGCTGGTTAGAATGCCGCCCTGTCACGGCGGAGGTCGCGGGTTCGAGTCCCGTCCGGATCGCAACTATAGTATCAAGTAGCACAAATGCTGTAGAACATATGTTTTACAGCATTTTTTATATTATCTTAAACTTAACTAATCAAAATCTTAAAGTATCTGGAACTATTTCTAACTCTGGAATACTCAATTATATTCTGTTATTCTTAAGATTTTTTTTATCTCTTTTATACTTTTCTTTTCTCTTGTTTTTATGAAGTTTCATTAGATCTTTATCATTTTTATATAAAACTTTAATGTGATTAATATCTTTTTTATACTCCTCTTCTAATTTTTTGCTTTTATCCTCAACGAAAGCCTTATAAGCGTCATAATGATGATCTCTTTCCAGTATTTCCAGTTGCTTTGGTGTTAAAATGGCGTTGATATTTTTATAAAGATTCATAGAAATCTGTCTTTTTCTATTTCCTTTCTCAATACCGGAGAGATATCTGTTTCTTCCTATGGACTCAAATTTTAGGGCCGCTTCTTTTTTTAAGGCAATAATTTTATTTTTTTGATTAAGGGATAATCCATACTGACTGGAATTTTTAATTAAGAAATCTAGTTGATTATCATTATGATTATTTTGTGCATTTAAAAAAACAACCATAAAAAGACAAAGGAAATTGAAAATTTTATTTTTCATAAATTAAATATTTTAATCGTTGATAGGTATTGCCATAAAATAATTTTCCCGATTATTAGATACAAAAGTATTTGTCTCATTTATCGATCCTGAATAAATATTCTGTTCAAAAGCCATATATAATGTCAGGGTGTCATCGACATTGGGAGTATTAATTACATCAACTAAAATAACTCCGGATGCAAATGCATAATAAACAGATTGTGTCAGCATCGATGATGTACTGGTTGAAACTAATGCTCTTTTTATCCCTCCTGCTGTAGGCGGAGTAGCAGGCATTTTAAAATTATTTTGAGTTAAAATATCTGTACTGCCATCTGCATTGGGATTATAGGTATCTGTTAAAGAAAAGCGGATCCACCCATTGGAAGTAGATGTAGATGCTACAGATGAGAAAATCATCTGGCCAATATAAACCATCCATTTTCCTTTTGAAAGGTTGATGCTTGAGCCTGCAACTGAGCTGTAGCTTCTCGCTCTTTGGTTGCCTGCTGCTGTTCGTACATTTCCTATGATTGTTCCTTTTGCAGAGTGCACAGTGGTAGACAGTTCAGACCAGGTAGCTTTTCCATTCTCATCACTGATCAAAAATTTTCCCGCTCCTTGAGAGCTATCCTGCATTTGAAAAGCACTTCCTGCAGTAGAACCTACCATATGAATTTTTGCAGTTGGTGCGTTAGTTCCGATACCAACATTGCCCGTGTTTCCTTCCAGAAATAGCTGAGGAGAATCTGCGGTTGCTTTTCCTTGGCCATTGGCATAAAAAGCTAAGGAAGAATTGGAAGCTCCTGCTATAATTCGTTTCCATCCCGAAGCCGAACCTCCGATTTCGAAGATATCGTCTGTGGAAGTTCCTGCTCCTCCTCCAGGATAGAATTTAAATTTATTTTCAATATCAAATTTAGCTAGAGGGGTGGTAGTGCCTATACCTACATTTCCTGCTCCTTTAAACCTAAAATTAAAGCTTGCATTATCTATGTCTGTATCTTTGTTTAGGATTCCCCCTAAACTGATATTAGCATTTGTCTTTGTAAGTCCGTTGTCAACAATAATATTTTCTGCTCCATTAGTATTTTCCAGTTTTTGCCACGTAATACCATCAAAATAATAATATCCAATCGCTGTAATATTTGTTCTGTTACCGGCTGTATCACCTCCTGAAATATCTGTGACGTATATTAGAGATCCTTTTTGATCATTACCATAAGTTGCTAAGTTTGCTGTTAATTCTTCTCTTGTAAGACGGGGAGGCTGTAAACCATACGTTTGCAAGTTGTCTATTTTGCCACTTGTATCTTTCCTTATGCTTACATCTAGTGTAGATTTTGGATTTTCAGTATTTATTCCTACTTGTGAATAAGAATAAGTTGACAGTAAAAGATTTAAAAATATAATTTGCTTTTTCATAATTAAAAATTGTTTTGGTTTTGTGTAATTGGTGTTAAAAAAATCTTTTTCCATTTTGTTTGAATGTTTTTGTTTAGGGTAAAATATTTAGTTTGTTTGCATTTATGGATAAGTGAAGAATTATTAGTGTTAAAAAGAATCTTTGAAAACAATTTAGACTTCGTTATTGACCTTCATAAGCTTCCTTGTATGTTTTTGGTTGTACAAAAATATTTTAATAGCTGTTGAAAGACATTATTTTCCTACCCTCATTCACCCTCACGGGTGTTGAAAAGGGTTTTGTCTGAATTGAAAAGTAATTTTATTTTAAATTTATCTTGTTGATATTTAGACTGTTATTTGCTAGTATGCTGTGGGAAATGTATATATGAGCTATCTTTTACCAAAATGGCAGATAAAAATGGATGAATTGGAAAATTTAAATATAACAGTGTAATAAAAAAGAATAAAACAGGATTTTGTTTTGATCATAAAGGATCATTTCTCATAAAAATTATGAAAAATGTACATCAGAAAGAGAAATATTAATTGAAATATTTTTAAATATTTGAAAACCACTTCAGAGAATCATCATCTTTAGAAAGATTTAATTTTTTTCTGATTCTATACTTTCTTCCTTCAATTGCTTTAATAGAAGAATTTGTGTAAACGGCTATTTGCTTTGTACTAAAACCAAGTTTTAGCAACGCACATAGTTTTAATTCTGAAAGCAATATTGTATCTGAAGCTAAATTATTAAGTTTTTGGAAAAAGTCAGGAAAAAACTTCTCAAAATTCTTTATAAATAAAACATCGTTTAAGGATATAGATTCAATAATCTTTTTCAGATCTTTATCGGTAAGATTTTCATTGGCTCTGATTTTTTTTAATCTGAATACTTCATAATTCAATTTTTTTATGAGCATTCTTTTCCTTTTGTTTTTTGCAAGAGCGATATAGTAATCTGACAGTCTTTTGTTAAAAAAGAAATAATTGACGGCGAACAATATCAGAATACAGCTTATATTTAAAATAAGTAATTGGTGGGCATAATTTCCCAGAAAAATGTTTTTTGGAACAAGATTAAAATTATTTATAGCAGACAAATAAAGGTTAAACAGTACAAAAAAAGTAATTAAAACGATGAATTTTTTATCTCTTTTTAAATTAAATAAAATAGGTAAGGAAGAAAGCAGAGGAAAATAAAATAAAAACAGGCCACTTTCTACACCGCAAAAAGAAGAATAATATGTAATAACAATAGTTAACAATATAAGTATGAATGAAATGAAAAATTTATTCTTTTTCAGAGTATTAAAAAAGAAACAAAATATTCCAAAAAAAACAGAAATTGAAAATAGTAAAATAGAATCTCGGGTAAATCCTAAAAAAAATAAATTTGATAAACTGTGTATTTGAAATATCAAAAAAATTATTATAAGATATTGATTTAATAATATAGAATAATCTATTTCGGTATCCTTAGAATTAAAATCTACACCTCTGTAAGAAATAAATCTGAATACTTTTTCTAATAGATTATTAATAAAAAATATTTTACTTTTAATCATAATGTAAATAATAATTTGATTATTCGCCTGCAATAAGAGTATATTTCTGTTGCAAAAGCATCAACGTTTTGTTGTCCACTGATTTTTAAAGTCAGTGCAAATTCAATAAAAATATAAAAAGAAAGAGTTTTGTACTAAATTAAATTTATAAAGTTATTGTCTATAATATGAGATCTAGAATCTATTAAACTAACTATTCTTAGTACCGATTTTTACAAAAATACTTAAAAAATAATGAAAAATTTAATTACTTTTTATTATCAGAAAGATTTTAGTCATTATAAATAGTCTCGTATTATTTCTTTTAAATTGGAATAATATAAATTTTTATCTTTGATAATCTGCTGCTTATGATTTATAATAGAACAGTGAGGTGAAATTTATTTGTAAAAATTAAATAAATATATATCTTTGCAAAAGTTAAAATAAATTGATTTTTCTCAATTTACTTAAAAAAATTGATCCGGTAGTTCAGCTGGTTAGAATGCCGCCCTGTCACGGCGGAGGTCGCGGGTTCGAGTCCCGTCCGGATCGCAAGATCTATTTAAAAACTCTTCAATTTATTTTGAAGAGTTTTTTTGTTTATAACCTTTTTGATAAACAGATTCTATAAGTCTAAAATTATGGTATTTTTGAGGCAACTCTAGAAATAACAATTTAGACGAAAAAATATGGAACATTCAACATCAATAGGAGAGTCAATTTGGACTCAATTCGGTGCAAGCCTTGATATGCTTGAAAATGCAATTGTGATGTGTCCGGAAGAGCATTGGGATACAGAAAGAGAATTTTGGTATACTTCCTACCACTGCATTTTTTGGACAGATTATTACTTAACAACAGACCCAGACAAATTTGTTCCGCCAGCACCTTTTACACTTTCAGAATTCGATCCATCTGGTAAACTGCCAGACACAACCTATACAAAAACTGAAGTGCTTACCTACTTAGAGTATTGCCGACAAAAAGCATACTTACTGACATCAGAATTGACAACAGAAAAATTAAGCGAAAGATGGATCAACGAATACAAAAATTATTCGTTGCTTGAAATTTTGATTTATAATATTAGGCATATTCAACATCATTCGGCACAGTTAAACATGTTTTTAAGACAAACAATTGATAATGCGCCGGGTTGGGTAGGTCAAGCTAAGAAACTTAGTTAGGATTAAGATGAAAAAATAACAATGAGTGAACGAAATACGGGTTTATATCTGTTTCGAGAAAAAATATTTTACTGTTCCAGCCATTTCTTGAATTCTGCAACTCTGTTTTTACTGATGAGTATTACTTCATCACTTTCGGGTTTTACGACAAGTTTTAACTGGTTTTTGCCATACACAAGAATATTATTAATCGCTTTTACATTAATAATAAATTGGCGATTGGCTCTGTAAAATAGTTGAGGATCTAAAGTTTTAATCAATTCATCAAGACTCGAGTTGATCGAATATTGATTTCCTGAGCATGTTTTAATATAAACAATATTATTTTCAAGAAAGAAATAAGCAATATCTGAGGTTTCTAAAGAGATTAATTCATCTTTATGATAAGTAATAATTCTTTTCTTCGAATTTTCGGTTGATTCTTCGCTTGTGAAATTGCTACTATTTTCTCTATGCTTTTCATGAATTAAATGAAGCTGTGTATTGATTGCCGTTAAAGAATTAACTTCATCATTAAGATTTTTAATCTCGTCATTTTTCTGATTCTCGTATTTTTTATAAATCATTCGGATCAGAAAGAAGCTTATTCCGAGAATTGATAAAGTGGCAAGTAGGAATACAATTAAAAAAGTTAAATATAAATCCGAAATCTGCTTTTCGATTACCTCAATATTAGCGTGTGAAGCTACCATCCAATTACTGCCTTCTACAGGATAAAAACTTACAATTTCAGAGGTACGGTTTGAGTTTCTATTAAAATTATGTATTCCAGTGTTAGCTTTTCCAGAATTTAGGATTTCCAGAAAATCAAACTGCTTATCGTTATCTAAAATAAATTCTGAGCTGTTTTTCTCTACTTTACGACCAATTAAAGCTGGGTTGGGATGACAAAGTTCAATACCCTTTTGATTATACATACAAATAAATCCGCTTTGAGTATCTGTATTGACAATGCTATTTTGAAGATTCTGGATGACGGTTTCTTTTGAGATACCTTGTTTAAGTTGTAACTCTAACAATTTACCAATTTCCCTCGCTTCTCTTTTCCCGGCCTCAAACGTACTGTCGAAAACATCTTTTTTAGAAGACGAATATAGGTATTGGAACGAAAAAAAGCTGATAAGTAAAATCACAATACTTATTGCGAGAAAAGTGATGGTATAAAGATTGATCTTTTTCATTGATGATACGAGAATTTCTAATTCGTTTCAAAATTACTCATTTATTCGCAAGAAAATATTCGCTTTTAAGGTCTTATTTTTCCCTTTCATTAATAAATTTATAAGATAAAGTGTTGATTTAGTATAACTTTGATTTCAGAATTTAAATAAACTATAAAATGATTCTCTCATGAAAAATAGAAATAAACTGATCTTGGTTTTGCTTATCGGATTTGTCGGTTTACAGTTTTTTCGACCTGAAGAAATTGATCACGGAACAAAAGCACAAAACCTGACCAATGTTCCAAAGGAAGTCAATGCAATTTTGAGAAGCTCGTGTTTTGATTGTCACTCCTCAGAAACGAATTTAAGATGGTACGATAAAATCACTCCTGCCAATTTTCTGGTTACGTCTCACATTAAAGAAGCTCGCGGAGTATTAAACTTTTCAAAATGGGATTCCTGGCCAAAAGCGCAACAGAATTCAACGATTTATTATGCGATCAACAAAGTTTTGTCCGGTGAAATGCCACTTCCGAGTTATGCAGCAATTCATTCATCTGCAAAATTGAGTCAGGAACAGATCCAAACGTTGAAAAATTATGCTTTATCACTCGCACCTCGTAAAGTTTCGGATGATTCTCAAATAAAAGAAGCAGAAAAGCAGTACAATTCTTGGATAAATGGTGAGTTGAAAAAGCCTCATGTAAAAGATGCGCCGAATGGAATACATTATTTTCCGGATTATCGAAACTGGAAAGCCATCAGCACAACAGATCGCTTTGATAACGGAACGATGCGGATTATTTTTGGAAATGAGATTGCCGTGAAAGCAATTCAGGAGCATAAAGTAAATCCGTGGCCGGATGGGGCAGTCTTTGCAAAAACCGTTTGGAAACAACAGATGGAAACAAATGGAAATATTTCTTCAGGTGAATTTTTAGCAGTAGAATTTATGATTAAAGATGCCGAAAAATATTCAAAAACAAAAGGTTGGGGCTGGGCGAGATGGAAAGGAAGTGATTTAAAACCTTATGGAGGTGATATTCCAAATTTTGAGCAGGAATGCATTGAATGCCATAAGCCTGTCGCAGATCGTGACTATGTTTTTACTCCGCCATTATATTTGATTTCTCAACTTAAAAAAATTAATACAAAATGAAAAACTATAGTTTATATTTAATTTTCGGGTTTTTATTTTTGGTTTCCTGTCAACAGAATACCAAAAATGTTCTCAACGAAGAAGCATCCATTCAGCAAAGTGATGAATTGAAAGAAAATCCGCTTCTGATGAATCCTATCACATCTTCTATTCAGCCGAAGGAAAAGACAATGTCAACGTTGTATGGAAATGATATTGCATTCAATTATGCTAAAACTAATTTTAATTCCAATTATCCCCAAAATGCAGTTCTTTACGAAGTAACCTGGAAGCAGAAATCGGATGAATTATGGTTTGGCGCTAATATCCCAAAAGAGGTAATTTCTGTGGAGAAAATTACTTTTCTGGACAAAGGAGTTAATGTGTACGAAATATTCCAGGGAAAGGCTTTAAAAAGGGTAAAAATGAATGACAAGATCGATTATCAAAGAAAAAATTTAATCCTTTTTCAAAGAATGGCGGTTTCGCCGTAAAGGTTACCACCGTATTTTTACGGTATTTTCATTAAGGATAATTATTATTCCATTTTTAGGTCTGATATTTGTATTGAGTAGAAAAACTAAAAAAGACCAATTTTATTATAATGAACATATCTGTGAAAAAATCATTCCTATACAGCTGTATAATCGCATTATTTTTAATTTCATGTAAAAAAGAAATTGAAAAAATTAATGACACTTTAAAAGATACTTCAAGTTCTACATCAGAAACTCCTGCTGTAAAACAGGATTCCATCAAAAAAGATTCTGTAGTGATGAAAGAATCTGTACCTCCAACCATGCAGGAAACAGGCTTTTATAATGCTTTTATTCTTCCAAAGGATAAAAAAATGAGAGATTCTATATATTCTGAATTCAGCAAAAAGTATAGTGAGAGAGAGCGTTATGCCATTTTAGCTTTAAACAGATTAGATTCAAAAAATAAATGGAATGCCGACACCTTGGTTGTTCCTGCAAAAATAGATACGACTTTGATGTCTTATTCGCCTTTCCCAATGCAGATGGATGTGTTGAGTGGTGTGAAAAAGTTTGTTATTTTTTCTTACCCGATTCAGGCTTACGGTGTTTATTCAAACGGAAGTTTGGTGAAATGGGGCCCGACAAGCATGGGAAAAAAAGCAGCACAGACGACAAGAGGTCTTACGTTTGCCAACTGGAAAAAGAAATTATCCACTTCTACAGTAAGCAGCGAATGGAAATTACCTTATAACTTCAATATTTTCAATACCGGCGGAATCGGATGGCATCAATATGACCTTCCCGGTTATCCTGCATCGCATTCTTGTTTAAGATTGCTAATGAAAGATGCGCAATGGCTGTATGGTTATGCAGATACTTGGGTTCTGAATCCGGGAGGAGCGACTACAAAAGCAAAAGGAACTGCCGTAATGGTTTTCGGAGATTACAAATGGGGCGGAAGAAAACCGTGGAGAAAATTATTGAATGATCCTAATTCCAATAATATTTCTGTAGAAGAAATGAGCAAACTTATTGAACCTAATATTGAGAAAATCTTAAAAGAACAGGCCAATAGAGAAAAAGTAGTGGATTCTATGAAAATGGCAAAAGCACAAATTGAGCAAATGCCGGAGAATCCTAAGACTCTTGCTCCTTAAATATCCTGAATTTTTTCAAACTGTAATGTAGATTCTTCGGCAAATCGTCTGAGTTTCTGCATTTCATATTTGCCTTTGCTTTGCCCGAACCTTGCTGCTGCATACGTTAAAAGTATCAGGAAAATCATCACAAATGAAGCGGGTAATGCCCAAGGATATTCAAAAGTTTTGATTTGTTTTTCTACGTAATACATCGTGAAGAAAACCATCCAGAAGATCGAAAAAGAGAAATATAAGAACATAAAAAATGTCCAGACTGCTGAACTGGGGCCAAAAACCCCACGGATGACGGTCTGTTCGTCTTCTATCTCTATTCTTAATGACAGTCGGGGTTTCCAGTAATTGTCGTATTCAGTTTCAACGCAAATGGTTGCGACTTCTTTGTTGATGTTTCCGGAAAATTCATCTTTATGTTCGGCAAGATATTTCTTTAGATTTTCGGCATATTCTTCCTTGGTCAAATGCGTAAACATCTTGAATCTCGGACGAATTCTTATTTTATCTAATGTTGTTTCTTCGGTTTGCATATTTTTTATTCTTGATAAGGGATAGGATCTTCCAGCTCAAACCTCAACGTTAATTGTGCTGTTTTTCTCTGTACAACAATATTAATTGTTCTTCCTTCGTAGGATTTCATTAGCTCCATGATCTTTTCTAAGGTCATTTCTGAGGTTTTATTTCCATTAATAGTCAATACCTGATCATCTTTTTTAAAGCCAGCTTTCTCGGCAGGAGAGTCTTTTCTCACTCCGGAAATTGAAAATATGGGTTTTAAAGCAAATTTATATTGAAACTTATCTCCTCCTGCAACGAATTCACTGGCAGAACTTGTTGTTTTAGTCGTTTCAATTTTTACAAGGTCTTGCTGCCATTGAAGTCCGTCCTGCTTAAAATCGAGTCCGCTCATATTAAAATGAAAAGGATCGTCAAAATTTCTGTTCTTTCTTAAATATAATTTCTGATTGGGATAATCAAAACCAACCGTAAAACGACGCATGATCTCACCTCCAACAGAACCTTTTCTATCCTCAACCAAATGTACATGCTGAATAGAATATTCATCTGGCATTGCGGTAAGTGGTTTTTCAAACTTAAAATCTCCAAGATAAAAGTTATGAATTCTGCTTCTTTTCCCAAAAATATCTCCATTAAATCCTCTTCCCAAAAAATCCTCAATATTAGGTCTGTTATAAACAAAGTCTTTAATTAGTGCAGGAAAAAGCCAGATAGGATCACTATTTCCGAGGTCAATTAATAATTTTGAACTTTTCTTCTCGTTAGTCATTTCTATATCTGCGTAGATATAAGGTTTACTTTTTTCAATAGTGATGGGAAGTTCTTCTGATTTTCGAACCTTTTTTTGAAACAGATTTTTGTCACTATAAATCGTTATTTTCTTTGAAGCATAATCTATTGAAATCGGATTGTCCTTAAATAAGTGATAGCCAATAACTCCATTCACGGGAATTCCTACATGAGAAGAAATATTGAACTCCTGATTAACAATAATGAAAAGGGTCATCGATTTATTAATGCAGTTCCCCCCAATTACACCGAGGTTTTTTTCAGATTTTAAACCGTCAATACTCAGATCTCCGCCCAAACCAGAAAATTTTATTTTCTCGATATTGGTGAGTTTCATTTCTTTATTTTCTAAACTGAAAAGTAAGGTCTCGGCAACACCAGTATCGAGTAAAAAAGTAAGTTCAACACCGTTTATCGTAACTGGAATAAAGATTAAATTATTAATAAATTTAAAAGGAACAACGGTTTTTTTAGCATCTTTTATTTCAAAACTATTCTGGGCATTTACAAAAATGCTTAGGAATAAAATCATAATAAAATGCAGTCTTTTCATTTACTGAATTTAGTAAAATTATCCGGATTGGAACTAAAAAACATTCCCAATTTTGAGAATGTTTGAATATTTTATAATGAATATTTGTAAACGGTTTATTTTTCGTAAAATTGAATTACTTAGAGAAAAACTCCATCAGATCCATATAATTTTTTTGATTCACGCCATGTCCGCTCATATATTCTCTGAAAGTAAAGTAACAACTCAGATCATACAACAGATCAGCCGCTTTTCTTCCCCATTCTAAAGGAATCACAGCGTCATCACTTCCGTGCGAAACAAAAAATCTAAGGTGTTCCAATTTCTTTTTGTCTTTTACGATGTTGTCCAGAAGTTTTTCTTCAGGAAAACTGCTTAAGCAAGCCACGTAATTGAACATTTCAGGATATTTTAAAGCTAAAGAATAGCAAAGAATACCACCTTGGCTAAATCCACAAAGGTGAGTCTTACTTTCTGTTAATCCATATTTATTTACAATTTTAAGAATGTTTTCTAATACAGCATTCAAAGATTCTTTTGCTTGGTCTGTATCGATGAAATTCTCAGGATTATTAAAATCTATATCAAACCAAGAATATCCTTCAAACTGAGTTTCTCTCGGCGCTCTGAAACTTACGAGGATCCAGTCTGCGGGAAGTGTTTCTCTGAAACTGAAAAGGTCTTGTTCGTTGCTTCCATAACCGTGAAGCATAAAAAGAATAGGAGTATTTGATGAAATGTTCTCAGGTTCTCTTACGATGTAATCTAAATTCATACAACAAAGATAAATAATAAATTATATTACGAAATCCTATATTTTCAAAATTTCGTTTAAAAATTAGATCTTAAAATAAACGTTTTATTATTTGATAATGAGTGTTTTGAATTGTATTTAAATATTAATATACATAATGAAAGAACTGTATGTTGTATTTTTATTGATTTGATATTATTTAGAAATCTTTGTTAGAAAATTTTCATAAAAGTTATTTTTATATTGATAAAAAACCTATATTTGAAACATTAAAAAATCTATTTGGAGAAATGAAGCAATTTTACAACCTTAAAAGTTTACTTAGACTTTCTTTTTTATTCATCGTATTATTTTCAACAATTTCTGTAGTTAATTCATGTAAAAAAGATGACGATGACGAGGAGTTTACTGATCATATCGTTCAGTTTGAAGCAAAAATAGTTCATGGTGGTACAACTGCACCTCCGCCTATCAGTTATTTCAAAACTGTGGTTACTCAGGTAGGAACAAATCAGCAGAACACTTTTAATCCTACAGGTTTAGTTTGGTCTAGCGGAGAGTTTTTTGTAAACTCTAGCCAATCTCAATTGAATTTAGGAGCTAATGCAGAACTTTTAAACACTGATTCTAAGCTTATCATAAGCATTTGGATTGATGGAGAAATTGCAGAAAGCGATACTGTAGTAGGGCAGGGAACAAAAAGTGCTACTATTGCACACAGTTTCTTGGAACTATAAGAGAAAAGTAATTAAATAATTATATTAAAACCATCCTGAAAGGGGTGGTTTTTTTGTTTTGTGCATATTAAATAGTATACTAAAAAGAAGCATTATCTATCAAATAATTATTATTAAATATATTTTAAGAGAATAATTAATTAAATAATTAATTTATACAAGCTGAAAAATTTTAATTAAAATAAATAATTTATAATAAAAAATAAATATCATGACAATTAAATAATTAATAAAATTACAATATAAATATTAAATTTAATATAATTTATCGTTTTTTATTATAATATTAATATTTTATTGTGTGTTTTGATAAAATATGTATATTTGATATGTGTTTTATAACTTTTGATTTTACTAACGAAATACGAATTATTATGAAAAAAAATTTCTTACTCATTGCATTTTGTACTTTTAGTACTACAATATATGCTCAGGTGGGGATTAATACTATTACTCCTGGAACTACATTGGATGTAAATGGTGCAATTACTAACCGTGAAACTGCTGTTGCTGTTGTTGGTAATGCTGTTACTATACCTGCGAATGTAAGCCAGGTACAACTTACCGGATCTGCAACGGGAGGGATAGCTATTACGGCTCCTGCAGCTCCTAATGCAGGACAGCGTCTTATCATTTATAATAACACAACAGGAGGTTTTGCTGCAACCTTGAACGGTAATTCTATTACAAACGGCCAAGCCATGGAATTTGCATATAGTAATGGTAATTGGAGAAGTACGAACGGGGGAGCGAGTGCAGGCAATCCAGCTTGGAATTTACTAGGAAATTCAGGAACCTTACCGGCTACAAATTTTCTAGGTACTACAGATAATCAGGATATGGTTTTTCGGACTAATAATACAGAAAAAATGCGTGTTCAGGCAGGAGGAAATGTTGGTATTGGCACAAGTACTCCTAACAGTATATTAGATTTAGGACCAGGTGTCGTAGATAAGAAACTGGCTGTTTATAATAGCACAGGAGGTACAGATTTTTATGGTTTGGGTCTTAGTGGTGGTCAGCTTAGATTTCATGTAGGTGCTGCTGCTGCCGATGCTGCGGATATGGTATTAAATTCTGCCGGAAGCTTAGGTTTGGCTATTGGAAATGTGAGTCCTACTAATAAACTTACTGTAAATGGTAATTCTTCAATAGGTACAAGTTATACCGGTATTGCGGCTCCTGCTAATGGTATGATTGTGGAAGGTAATGTAGGTATCGGGACAAGTACACCGGTAGCAACTTCTCATATTGTTAATAAAGGAGCAGCAGGTTCTTTTGTTGGTCTTACAGGGTTTGCAAGTAATATTGGTCTTCGTCTGGAAAATAATGTAAACGGAAATTCTGTTATCCAGCATTTCTCTGCCAAAAATACGAGTGGAGCTTCAAAAGATATTGTAATGGGGATTAATCCAATAGGTACATCAGGAAATGGTGTATTTGTTATTGCAAGAGATAATGCATCTGATTTTCTTATAGATTTAGGGAATGGACATACCAGCGTAGGTACTTTCCCGTCTGCAAGTACAAGGCTTGATATAGCTGATAATGCAGGAACCACCGAATTTCCTATTGCCCGTATTTCTAATTTAGCCCCCGTTGCTACAGGTAATAAGGCTATTTTAGGATTTAACTCATACAATGGAGGCGGTGCTACATGGGGTGTTGGGCCGGAGCAATTGAGTGCAAGTACTATTGACAGCCGATTTAATGTATATTATAGTAATGGAGGAAATTATATCCGAAGAATGACTATTGTACCCAATGGTAATGTAGGAATTAACAATACAGCTCCTGCTTATATGCTTGATGTAGTTGGTGACATTAATGCCTCAGGTAGTGTACGTGCGGCAGGTGTTGCGCTTACCTCAGATGCCCGTTTGAAGCGTAATATTAATACTACATCTTATGGACTTAATACGGTAATGGCACTTCGTCCGGTAGAATATGAAAAGAAGAATAGTATAGAAAGTAACGATTATAATCGTCACGAGATTGGGTTCGTTGCCCAGGAGGTTGCCAAAGTAATTCCTTCTATTGTAACTAAAGGAGTTGATGCGGATAAAACACTTGCTGTTTCTTATACAGAGATAATTCCGATACTTACAAAAGCTATTCAGGATCAACAAAAGCAGATAGAATCTCTGGAAGCAAGATTGAAAACGTTAGAAGGAAAAGATAATAAATCTTCTGCAATAGAAGAAAAAAAATAAACAGGTTCATTAAACGAATAATTAACTATTAGATTAACCACCTTTTAGGTGGTTTTTAATTTTCAATCTATGTAGTTTTGTAAACTAAGATAAATTTTGGAGAAGTTTAAGATGGTTTTAAAATAATTTATTTGTAATTATTTATAATCAAAATATTAGCTTCAAGAATACAAAAAAAGGGGAGCCATAAAATAATGATTCCCCTTTTATGTATTGTAAAGTATATTAAATTGTTTTTACAATGAAATAACTTTTTTTACCCTTTTGAAGTAATAAAAATTTACCATCAATGAGATCATTTTCATTAGCTGTGTAAACTTCATTTACTTTTTCTTTATTGATAGAGATCGAATTTCCTTTCAATTCCCTCGTCGCCTCACTTTTAGATTTCAAAAAACCTGATTTTTCAGAAAGTAAATCAACGATATTAACTCCCAAAACATCAGCTTTTGCCACTTCTTTTTGTGGAACTCCGTCAAAAACTTCCAAAAAAGTTTCTTCATCAAGACTTACCAGATCTTCTGCGGTAGAACGTCCGAAAAGTATTTCAGAAGCTTTCAACGCTTTTTCATATTCTTCTCTTCCATGAACCCAAACCGTTACTTCTTCAGCTAATCTCTTTTGAAGTTTTCTTTCGTGTGGTGCTGTTTTATGATCTTCAATTAAAGCATCAATCTCTTCTTTACTTAAAAAAGTATAGAATTTAATGAATCTTTCAGCATCACTATCAGTTGCATTCAACCAGAATTGGTAAAATTTATATGGAGAAGTTTTTTTCTTGTCTAACCAATAATTTTCACCGCTTTCAGACTTTCCGAATTTAGAACCGTCAGCTTTCGTGATCAAAGGAACTGTTAATGCAAATGCCTCACCCTGAGCTTTTCTACGGATCAATTCTGTTCCTGTCGTGATATTTCCCCACTGGTCAGAACCTCCCATTTGAAGCTTTACGTTATTATTTTGGTATAAATGAAGGAAATCATATCCCTGAATCAATTGGTAAGTAAATTCCGTGAAACTCATTCCGTCAACACCAGCATCCCCGGAAAGTCTTTTCTTTACAGAATCTTTCGCCATCATGTAATTTACAGTGATGTTTTTCCCAACATTTTTAGCGAAATCTAGGAATGAAATATTTTTCATCCAATCATAGTTGTTCACTAATTCAGCTTGATTCGGCTCATTTCCATCAAAATTCAAAAATCTTGAAAGTTGATTTTTCAAACAATCAACATAATGTAAAAGGGTTGCTTCGTCCAAAAGATTTCTTTCTGCAGATTTCCCTGAAGGATCTCCGATCATCCCTGTAGCACCGCCCACCAAAGCAATCGGCTTATGACCGTGCTGTTGAAAATGTGCTAAAATTTTTATCTGAATAAGACTTCCAATATGCAAAGAATCAGCAGTTGGATCAAAACCAATATATGCAGTAGTTACCTCTTTATTCAGTTGTTCATCGGTTCCGGGCATCATATCGGCAAAAAGACCACGCCATTTTAGTTCTTCTATAAAGGAATTCATTGATTTTTTTCTTTAAAATTTAATGTGCAAAGATAATAAATTCGATGTTAAGTAGATAACCATTGATCGCTTATCATTTATATTTATTAGAAGCTATTTCCAGCTTTTCGCTATATCTTTTTGGTTACGGGCTCCGCTTCGCTCCGCCCGCAACCAAAAAGGATGCTGCTGCAATCTGGGCTAGGGTTGTGGTCGTTCTTTTCAAACAATCTCGTTCATTACAAATTTTGCCATTCTGCAAGAAATGAAATTTGCCTTTTTACCTAAAATAAATTATATTTGTTAGTAATGAACGACGAACAATTATTCCTGCTCATCAACAAAGCCAAGGAAAAAGATCAGAAAGCTCAAACCAAACTCATTAATGTTTTTTGGGTGGATGTTTTCTCTTTTGTGATGAAGAAAGTTGGGGATGAAAATGATGCAGACGAAATTACAGTGAATGTTTTCTCAAAAGTATTGTCGAAGCTAGATCTTTTTGATCCGCATTTTCAGTTTAAAACCTGGATCTTAACGATAGCCCAAAATACAATCATCGATTTTTGGAGAAAAAAATCAAGAGAAAACCAAGATCCGACCGAAAATCTGGATGAAGTAAAAAATCAATATGCAAAGTCTCCAGAAGAGCTAATGATTTCAAATGAAGAGCAAAAAAAGATCATCAAAACCATTGAATCTTTGGATGCTAATTATCAGGATATTATCAAATTAAGATTCTTTGAAGAAAAAAGTATCAAAGAAATCGCAGAAGAATTGGGGATTTCCGTTGCCAACACGAAAGTAAGAGTAATGCGCGCCAAAAAAGTTCTTGCTGAATTATTGAAAAATAATGAGTTTGATGATAATTAATTATTATAAACTTTTAAACGCTCAGTTTGTCATTCAGAGCGGAACAAAATGGAGCGTGGAATCTATATAGTAATTAAAAATAAACAGTTTCTTTCGTTTTAGGAAGTATAATTTTTCTCTGTTCCTCCAAGTTTCTATTTTGAAGATTAATTTTCAATCCTTTTTTAATAAAAATTTCATTTTTAGATTTTCCGTATTCTTGAGTATTCTCGACTTCTTTTTCGAATTTTAATTGTCCGGTTGAAAGGTTAAAATCCACATCCGTCCAATATTCCTCTGGCTTTCCGCTGCTGGAAGAATAACCGATCAGTTCAAAATGTCCGTTCTGAAACCTGTATTTATCAGTATAACCCCATTTCCAACTGCTTCCTCCTGCTTGAGTGATCTCCAAAATTCCCTTTTTTATTTCAGTATTTTGATAAGGATCTCCCATCATTCCGCCGGCATTACTACTCAAAACGGCATTTCTGGACTTCTCCAAAACGTTCCATTTCCCATTATTTTTTTTCAAAATCTGGAGTTCACGGATATTTCCGTAGTCAGTGGTATCTTTTGTATTATAAATAATAACTTTTTCAGGAATATTGTCGCCGTCCAGATCTCCATCAACAGTTTCAATAATCTCTGAACCTTTCGGCTGAAATTCTTTTTGAGCAAAACAAAACGTACTGAAAATAATAGATAGAAAGCAAAATGTAGTCTTCATAGGAAATATTAAGGTTTAAATTTACGAAATTATCTGTTCTATCAATGTCGGTGTTTGATTGTTTCGATAAAAAAATCCTTAACTTTGAACCTTCAATTTGAGAAATAAATGGAAAATTTAGTTCAAGATACTACCGTTCAAAAACCAAAATGGATTCGTGTAAAACTTCCTACCGGAAAAAATTACAGAGAATTGAGAACTTTGGTTGATAAATATAAATTAAACACGATTTGCCAGAGTGGAAGCTGCCCAAATATGGGTGAATGCTGGGGAGAAGGAACAGCAACTTTCATGATCTTAGGAAACATCTGCACGAGAAGTTGTGGATTTTGCGGGGTAAAAACCGGAAAACCAATGGATGTAAACTGGGATGAACCTGAAAAAGTTGCCCGTTCGATCAAATTAATGAAGATCAAACATGCCGTTCTTACGTCTGTTGACCGTGATGATTTGAAAGATATGGGTTCAATTCTTTGGGGTGAAACCGTAAATGCTGTAAGAAGAATTTCTCCGGGAACCACGATGGAAACTTTGATTCCTGATTTTCAAGGGCTAACGAAACACATTGACAGATTAGTTGATGTAGCTCCGGAAGTGATCTCTCACAACATGGAAACCGTAAAACGTTTGACGAGAGAAGTGAGAATTCAGGCGAAATATGAAAGAAGCCTTGAGGTTTTAAGATACTTGAAAGAAGCCGGACAAAGAAGAACCAAAACAGGTATGATGCTTGGTTTAGGAGAAACTAAAGATGAGGTTTTCCAAACAATTGAAGACATCAGAAATGCAAATGTAGACGTAATTACTTTAGGTCAATATTTACAACCAACTAAAAAACATTTACCTGTTAAACAATTCATTACGCCGGAAGAGTTTGATGAATACGGGGATTTTGCAAGAAGTTTAGGTTTCAGACATGTTGAAAGTTCCCCTCTTGTAAGAAGTTCTTACCACGCAGAAAAACATATTCACTAAAAATATAAATCGCTTCGTTTTCGGAGCGATTTATTTTATTGTCATTGCGAGGAGCAAAGCGACGAAGCAATCTCATTAAAAAATTACACATCTAATTTGTCATTCTGACGAAGGAAGAATCTCTATATTAATTTAGATTTTTTACTCCACTTTATTTCGTTCTGAATGACAAAAATTAGCTTTTATCTTTCTCTTTCTTCTGTTGAAATAAATTTAGTAATATTCAAAACCTTTTCCTAATGCAAACATAGGATGACAAATTGAATGTTCTTTGCTGAGTGAAACTCCCTTGCGAACGAAAAAATATTCTCAATCATTAAAAAAACTTTGCGACCTCTGCGTTAAAAAAACACTTAAATCATCCCTTCAACCTTATTCAAATGCTTCTTTTTAAATTCCGAGGGAGTTTCCCCCACATGCTGTTTAAACAATTTGTTAAAATAAGAAAGACTCTCAAAACCCACCTGAAAACAAATTTCTGTGATACAGGAATTTTGGAGCAACAATAATTTCGCCTGATTAATTCTGTAATTATTAACAAAATCGGTGAAAGTCATATTGGTTTGTTTTTTAAAATATCGACAAAAAGCAGGAGTACTCAAGCTTACGATTTGCGCGATTTCGTTGACGTTGGTTTTCTTATCGTAATTTTCATTAATGTAGTCGTAAATAGTTCCCATTCTGATTTTGTCATTTAAAAACCATTTTATTCGGGTGTCTTCATTATTAAGTTCTTTTACTTCATCTGAATTTGCGAGAATGTTTAAAATTTCAATTAAACCAATTAAAGATTCGAAAGAATTTTCATCTTTCATGCGATGAAGTTTTTCGACAACAATTTTTTTCGCTTCACCGCAAAAAGATAATCCGAGATAAGAACGGTCTAAAAGATGTTTGATATTTTCAAATTCAGGAACGGGAAAGATAAGGTCTTGCAGGAAATTTTCGCGCATTTGCAAAACCAGCTGTTTGCATTCTGTTTGTATTTTATAATCAAAATTAAGATGGGGAACATTTGAACCTATTAAAAGCAATTCACTTTCCTTAAAATCAGAAATATTTTTCCCAACATGACGGATTCCGTTTGATGCTTCTACATAAACAAGTTCTATTTCAGGGTGATAATGCCAGAAAAAACAATTTTTCAGGGAGGGTGAAAACAACTTAAAAGATTTTCCGTCTTCAAATGAAATGATCTCTTTCTGGATTTTCATTAGGTTCTGTTTTGATTGATTATGATTTTAAAATTAAATAAAAAGGTTAATACAGAGCAAATTTATATCATTTCAGTTAAAGTATAAAAGATTATTTCTTGCGAATTTTGCATCTTTAAAATATATAAATAATATCGGGATGATTGATAAAAGGATAATTCCACTCGCAATAGGTGGATTGGGAATCGGAACTACAGAGTTTACGGTGATGGGGTTGCTGCCTGATATTGCAAAAACGTTACAAATCACAATTCCGGAAACAGGGCATTTGATTTCTGCTTATGCACTGGGAGTGGTGGTTGGAGCACCAATATTAATAGGCTATTCAGTGAAATTTCCACCTAAAAAAGTATTGATGGCACTGATGGTCATCTTTACAATATTCAATGCTTTATCAGCTATTGCCCCTGATTACACATCGATGTTGATTATCAGATTCTTGTCTGGTCTTCCTCACGGAGCATTTTTCGGAGTGGGAACTGTCGTTGCATCAAGACTTGCCGGAAAAGGGAAAGAGGCATTTTACATATCATTAATGTTTACAGGACTTACGGTGGCCAATCTCGCGATGGTTCCGTTGGTAACTTATATTGGCCATACTTTTCATTGGAGATGGTACTTTGCGATTGTGGCTGTGATTGGTTTGATAGCTTTAGTTTCATTAAAACTTTGGCTTCCTGCGATGGATAAAAATGAAGATACTCATTTCTTAGAAGAACTAAAATTTTTAAAAGGAAAACAGGCTTGGTTGGTATTAATGATTACGGCAATTGGTTTTGGAGGTCTTTTCACTTGGTTCAGTTACATTACACCTTTAATGACTGTTGTTGCAGGAATTCAAAGCAGTCAGATGGCTTACGTAATGATTCTTGCCGGAGCCGGAATGGTTGTCGGGAACTTAGCAGGCGGATTTTTATCAGATAAATTAGGTCCTGAAAAAACCTGTTCATTATTACTTTTCTTAATGATGATCTCGTTGGCAGGTGTATTTTTCCTTTCTGAATATCAAAGTTTAGCTTTAGGCTTAACGTTTATTTGTGGAGCTTTATCAATGTCTGTCGCAGCACCAATTAACATCATGATGATGAAAGCAGCACCAAAAAGTGAAATGATGGCAGCAGCTTTTATGCAGGCAGCTTTTAATATAGCAAATGCGATGGGGGCTTTCTTTGGTGGAATTCCCTTGGAACATGGACTATCATTCAATTATCCTTCACTAGTTGGTGTTGGAATGACGTTGATCGGATTAATCATCAGCATCCGATATATGTACCTATATCGATCATCAAAATCAGAAGAACTCAATGTAGAATGTGTTCCATGTGATAAATAACGAAAAAGAGAAGCAATTTGCTTCTCTTTTTTATTTTGGATTTAATCTTTGAAATATTTTCTGAGTTTCCAAGCCATTTTTTCATGTTCTTGCATCAGTTCGGTTAAAAAGTCGGAAGTTCCGGCGTCTTTGTATTTTTCGTCTGTATCGTCCACAAACTTTCTCAGCGCTCTTACAATTGATTCGTGATCGCTTACCAATTCTTTCAGCATTTCCTGATTGGTAGGGACTTTTCCCGGAGTTTCTTTTAATTGAGATTCGCTTGCAAATTCGGAAGTCGTTCCAATTGCAGTTCCTCCCAACGTGCTGATTCTTTCTGCAACATCATCGATACTTTGAGCAACAGCAGTATATTGTGCTTCAAAAAGTAAATGAAGTTCCATGAAATTATCACCTGATAAATTCCAGTGGAATTTTCTTAATTTAATGTAAAGAATGTTCCCGTCTGCGAGAACGTTATTTAAAATACCATGAATAGCTTTCAGGTTTTTGTCTGTAATACCTAAATTGGGTTTCATATTATTTAATTTTTTAATGAGGGTTGAATATTAAATGAAGGATTTGAATTAAACCTCGACTTCATTACCGTTTTTACACCAATACAAAGCGTTGTATAGATTTTCTTTCGGGAAAGATTTGAATTCGCCGGGCATTAGAACACTGAAGATATCGGTGAAGTTCTGTACACTTTCTTTATCCGTTACAATGGCGGCTCGGTTCCATTTGGTTAGATTTTTTAAGCCTAAAAGCATATCCTGCAACCATGCTCCCGCAGTGAAATTACCAAGATCTGTATCGAGATAGAGGAGATAATTAAGCTCGTCGAATTCTTCAATTTTTTTATTCACATGAGGAATGACAAGATTTTCAAAATCTTCTTTTGTGATTTCGCCCGTGGCGCTGAACGCCGCAACATTTTCCGGAGCTTCTGGAATAATCGTTATCATAGTATATATTTTAGTGTGGTTTGAGATTATGTTAAATAACAATAATTAAACCACAAATATTCAGGAATAGTTAAAAAAGTCATAATTATTGCTATAATTGATTTAAAATATTAATATGGATTTAAAATCTAATGAACCATTTTGGCTTTTAAAGAACGGATTAATGACCTCATATCCATCACTGAAATCTGATGAAGAATGTGATATCTTAATTATAGGAGGCGGAATTACAGGAAGTTTAATTGCCCATCAAATGGTAGAAGATGGCTACAAAACAATTCTTATTGATAAACGTGAAATTTGCAACGGAAGCACTTCAGCAACAACATCCATGTTGCAGTATGAAATAGATGTTCCTCTTTATGAATTGATTGAAAAGATAGGAGAGAAGGGTGCAATTGCAAGTTATAAAGCCTGTTCAGATTCAATTGATAATATTGAAAAACTGACCAAAAAGATTAAATCCAAAGCTGGTTTTAAGCGAAAAAAATCTTTATACTTCGCATCAAAAAAGAAAGATGTTTCTTGGTTAAAAAAAGAATTTGAAGCCCGAAAAGAGGCAGGTTTTGATGTAAAATGGCTTGAATCGGAAGAAATCTTAGATAAATTCGGTTTTGAAAACACTTTTGGAGGCATTGTTTCAAAGCAGGGTGCGAGTATCGATGCTTTTAAATTTGCTCATGAATTATTTGATTTAAATGTGAAAAAAGGATTAAAAATTTTCGATAAAACGGAAATGAAATCGGTTAAATATTCAAAAGGATATAATTTAATTTCCACAACAAATGGACCTCAGATAAAAGCAAAAAAAATCATTTATTGTATTGGTTACGAAAGCAAAGATTTGATTAAAGAAGACTTTGTTGATTTAAAAAGTACCTTCGCTGTCGTTTCTGAAATTGATCATGATAAATTTAAAAATATAACTGACACATTAGTCTGGAATACCGATGAACCTTACATTTACATGCGAACAACCGATGACGGCAGAATGCTGATCGGTGGCGGAGATGAAGATTTTCAAGATCCCCAAAAACGCGATGCTTTACTCGACAAAAAGGAAAAGGAAATTTTAAAAGTTTTAAAGAAAATAAAACCCGATTATCATTTTTACACCGATTTTGTCTGGGCCGGAACTTTCGGAGAAACGAAAGATGGACTTCCATACATTGGCGAACATCCAAAATTTAAAAACTCCTATTTTGTTCTCGGTTTCGGCGGAAATGGAATCACTTTTTCTGTTACTGGAATGGAAATGGCTTCTCAGTTTATGAAAAATAAAAAACATCTTTTGTCCAGATATTTTAAGTTTGGAAGATAAAGTTTCGGGCTTCGGCGAAGCCGAAGCCCGAAACTCCAAAAAAGCTACCTGAATTGGCAGCTTTTCTAACAATCAATTACGAACTATATCCGTTTCTTTTGGCTAATTCAATGATAGATTTCTCAATAGCTTTTCCAAGGTCGTCGGAATCTGTACTTCCGCGTTTTTTCATTTCAGCATCAATAAAATCCTGACGGCTTTTAGATAATTCTTCAATTTCCTTTTGAATTTTATCGCGGACAGCAGATTTTACGGCAACTGCTTTTTTCACTTCTTCTTTGCTTTTTCCCTTTAATTCGGCAGGAAGCTCATCTTCGTTTACGGTTGTAATAAAATTAGCGTCTTTTTCGGCACGGTCAACCAAATCCCAATGCTCATTGTTGTAAGCATTCTTTTTAGATTTTGCTACTGTTCTTTCAACAGCATTCGCAGCGGATTGAACCTCAGCGTTTTTATCCTGAGCGATCTGTTTGGTTTTATACTCCGAACCTCTGCTTCCATAATAAATGTAAGTGTCATTCAGTTTTGCGTTACATTCTGAAATTCTTACATCATAAGGAGTTTCAATGTAGATCACTTTTCTGTCACTGTCGATATTGAAATATTTTCCGTCACCTAAAGAAGCTCCGTTTTGCCAGAACGATTGAATTCCTTCATCCCTGTTTCCACAAAAGATTGTGTTTGTATAGATTTTCTTTGTTTTGGCGGTAGAAATTACTTCTTTATAATTGATTCTTCCCTGATCAAAAGGTTCATTTCCTGCAATATAGATCAACTTCATGCTTTTGTCATTCTTGTCCCAATTCAGATTCATGGATGCATCGCGAATTACAGCTCCGCAATATTCGCTTCCACCATTGGTTCTCAAAGCAAATAATTTTTCTGAAACTAAGTCCAAATCCTGCGTTAAAGGAGTGACCTGTCTGATGTAATTTTCATCTTTCAATCCATCATTTCCGTATTCGTAAAGGGCAATTTCTATCTGTGGAGCCTGTCCGCTGTATTTTAAAGTCGTCAATGTATTTACAATATTCCAAAGTCTGGATTTTGCCTGATCGATCAATCCGTCCATGCTGTTTGAAGTATCCAACAACAAGGCAACCTGAATTTTATTGTCTTTGCTGATAATTGATGGTTTCGGATCTTCATTTTGAACGAAATTTCTTTGCGCTGTAACTGTAGGATTTCTTTTGATACAGCTAACTTGTGAAGGGTTTTGGGCGCTTAAAAAAGCCACTGTTCCTATCGCTAATGTTAAGATTTTTAAAGTTGTCATAATTAATATTTTATGGGGTTATCTGCTGTAATATTGAATTTGCATGTCTTTCGGATATTTCACTTCGTAAGAGAAATTAATTTTATCTGAACCTCCGCTACTTATTTTTCTGTTCCAAAGAATACTTCCGGTTTTTTCATCAAGATTTCCGTCGCCGATCTCTAAAGTTTTCACTAAAATTTTAGAATTTTCGCTGATAGGAAGCTGATCCAGGATTTCGAGTTCAATACTTTCTTTGGTGTTGTTTCGGATACTTATCTGGTAAGATTCTGTTTCCCATTTATTGGTGTTGAAATTCTTTTGAGCGGTTTTATCTTCGAGTTTTATCCTTTTTACATTAATTCTTTCATCTACGCCAAGAGAAATCGGGAATTCATCTTTCACATAATTGCTTGTAATATTGGTTTTTCCGATATAATTGTCTTCGAAATAAATATTTGCTTCACCGGAAATAAGGTTGAGGTTCTGCCAGTTTTTAATAAAAGCCATTAGGAAGACCTGGTTATTCAACTTAGGAACCACGTGATATTTATAAGTCGCATCAATTTCTTTTTTGTCGAGAATTACATATTGCTCTTTTTCCTGACTTACAATGGTTTGACTGTATTTCAATTCATACATCACATTCATTTGATTATCAGAAACAGTTGCCACAGGAATTTGACTTGGTTGTGCAACGTCATCTCTCATCTGATAAGAATTGACTTCCGCAGATACCTTTTTCATTTTATAATCAGCAACTTCCGTTTGTGGATTGTATGCCTTGTATTCAGCAACATAAAGCGGAGATAAAATAGGTCTGTTTTGATTATACGAAGGTCTGTAGGTCGAAACAAAAAGCTTTACATTGTTCCAATCCTGTCCGGTTTTCTGGTAGATTTTTCCTTTATAAACCATTTCCAGCGGTTTTTTTGTAGACTCAGCTCTCAAATCATAAGAAGGAATCCAGCCTGCGTTGGAAACGATATAACTTATACCTAAATTCAAATTCGTATCGTTATCTGCTAAAATTTCAAGTAAAAGTTCTTTTTTATTGGTGTTTTTATGAGTCTGTTCTTCTGTAAACTGTTGGTTGATCTTTGCAATACTTTCATCTAAAACAGTTTTTGTTCGTTCAGAAGAAATACCTGATTGTCTATCTCAAGCATTCTTTTTCTGTAAAATTCAGTGAGCTTGATAAGCTGTTCCTGAGGTGTCACTTTATTGCTATCTGAAATCTTTAAATTATCCTTAATAATATTCTGTTCACCCGATAAGTTTGAAATCTGAATATTTAAAAGACTAACCTGTCTCTGCAGTTTTTTTCTTTCAGTTTCTAATTTTTTCTCACCCTCAGATAACTCATCATTTTTTAAGAAATTACTTTGTGGAGTGATGGAAAGAAGGGTTGTGTTTTTTTCAAGGTTTATTTTATAGGTATTTTCATCAATATCGTTCGGAAGGTTGATAATTTTCACCATATTTCTTCCTTTCTGTAAACTGACATTGGTGCTTCCGAAAACTTTTGCGCCCTGCAAAAATATGGTTGCCTGTTTTACATCAATCTCCTTTTTTATTTCCTGAGCTTTTAAAAGTGAAATTGAAAAAATAAGTAGTATTAAATAGCGTTTCATAGTTTATTATTTTAAATTCCTACCGTAAAATTATCTGAATTAAAAGCCGAAAATTTGAAGACTTGGTGAAATGGCATTTTCGCTTGGTGAACTTTGCAATTGAATAAAAAAAGAAAGACAGCCCTTTCGGACTGTCCCTTAAATCTGTTAATTAAAGAATCTCATATCTGGTTTTGATGCTGTATTTCAGCTTGATATTTTCAATGTTATCGAAAGAATAATCTACTCCTGCGTCGGCAGCTTCCATTTGTACATTGGCCATTCTGCTTTTGTAGGCTACAGGAAGAACTGAATCGCTCATATAATCTTCAACTTCTACGATCTCAAGCGGAGTTCCTGTCTTTTTACCGATGCTTTCCAATAAGTAATCTGCTTTTTCTTTCGCGGCTTTCAACGCATTTATTTTAACCGTCTTTCTGAAATCTGCAATTTTTGTATTCTTGATTTCTGCGATATTCAGATTGCTTACCCATTTTTGGTTCAGGTCTTCAAAAAGCTTACTCACATTGGTTTTTGCATTTACTT
The DNA here is from genome assembly GCF_046535115.1 of Chryseobacterium sp. SIMBA_038. Lineage (NCBI taxonomy): Bacteria > Pseudomonadati > Bacteroidota > Flavobacteriia > Flavobacteriales > Weeksellaceae > Chryseobacterium > Chryseobacterium sp. SIMBA_038. Next base: position 177,452 of record NZ_JAWRXH010000009.1, on the reverse strand, counting down.
TAAACTGAAAACTTTTCGTAAACTTCGTTGTTTTAGAGTAAAGATTTTGATACATCGATTTGAATTTGATGTCTTCATTTTTCACTCCATCATTTTTCAACGTTTCAAATAAAAGCTTTTCGTTGTCGGCTAGCTGATTTTTATTGTCAGCTTTGATGCCGATGTTAAAGATGATCTCATCCGGTTCTACTTCCATTTCAGCAACTCCCGTTACTTCGATTGCGTTTTTCTTAATTTCCTGCGCATTGATCAGACTTCCAAATGTTAGTAATCCGATCATTAAAAAATGTCCTAATTTCATAATTTCTTGTTTTAAATTTTAAACTTCTAGAGTAAAATTAGGCACATTTAAAGCGTGAAATCGGAAGACTTGGTGAAATTACGTTTTCACTTGGTAGAAGATTTATTGAGGATTATTGATGTTTAAATCTTTCATTTCTCCGGTTGGAGTAATCAAAATATATGATTTGTTTTCCTTCTGGGTTTTTTTCTCTTTTGAAATAACCATTTTAATTTCATACATCACCTGAATTACAGGTTCTAAGATTGTAGGATTAATGACAAAATCAAATTCCTTGTCAAGAATAGGCTGATAATAAAGTGTTGTCGTTTTAGTAGCCTGATTAACATTAGCTAACCTTGAAAGTGCTAAAGTAGAACTATTATAAGCCTCATAAGATTTGTACATTTCTGTGGGAAGAGAAGTTTTAAAACCGTCGTTGATGCTTTTGGTTGTGTTAGTAAAAGTTTCTCCAAGTATCGTTTCATAGTTTTTAACCTTCTCCTGAAGAGCAGTTCTTGCTTTGTTCATCAATTCCTTTTTCACGGTTTCCAGACTGCTTGCAAAATAATCTACTCTTACAAGATCATAAATTTCATTTTTAGAAAGAATGGTAATGATATCGTTGAGCTGTGAAGGATTTGTAAATTGGATATGAAGATTTTTCTTTAATTCAAATCCACCCGGAACCTCATTGTATGTTTTTCTGCTGAAAATCTTTTTTTCAACAGTATAATTATAAACAGGAACAAACGAAACCATATCAATATAAGTTTCTATTGTTTTGTTTATTTTTATTTGAGAAAGGGCTGTATTAAGGCGTTTATCCATTAATTCATTCACTTCTTCCGAAGTTTCTCCTACCTGCGTAAGGCTGAAAATAGCGACATACTTTTCTGCTTTTACATTGGCAAGTCCTTTAATATTAATGAAGATTTCATTATTTGAAGGGATGGCAACTGCAATATTATTATCAACATAACGAACTTGATTTTGATAATTAATATTCCCTGAAACTTGCGAAAATGTAAATTGAAATAATAAAGCCGAAGCAAAACATAAAATGTTTTTCATAATGATTAAGTTTAAATTATGCCACAAACTTAATCACGGAATCATTGTTGAAAGTTGGAGAAAGGGTAACCAACGGCTTTCACTTGGTGAATCAAAAAAAGACAGCTTATGAGAACTGTCTTTTAGTATTTTAAGAGAAAAAAAATTACTGAATAAAATAAACTTTTACAATTTTATCGTTTTTAATTTCATAGATCGCGGTTGCTTCCATTCTTTTATTTCCCATCCCAGAAACGCTTTCTTTATCGATCACAAAATTCCCGTTGATGATTCTGTTTTTAACTTCACAGTGCAGATCAGGAAGTCTTTTAAACATTGCGTCATAATCTTTTCTCATGGCTTCTTTTCCTTTGCTCAGCAATGTATTTGGGAAACTGTACAATTCTACGTCTTCAGAATATGGCTCCAGAAAAGCATCAATATTTCTTGCGTTGTAGCCGTTTACCTGTTGCTGAACAAGGCTTTCGGGAGTTGTTTTTACTATATTTTGAGGAACGACTTCGCCATTTTTCAGGACAAGATCAATTTTAGTAAGATTATCAAGGTTTTCAATAGGGTTTGAATTTAATAAAACCAAATCGGCAATTTTTCCTGCTGAAACACTTCCCGAAGTTTTTTCTTTATTAAATATTCTGGTCGGATTAATCGTTGCCGATTGTAAAATCTGCCAGTTACTTAAACCACTTTCCTTCATTGCTTTCAGTTCATCAATAAATGATGTGGCATGCTGAGTTCCGATATTTCCTGCATCTGTGCCTGCTGCAATGGTAACACCTCCAGCAATTAGCTTCTTCAGATTTGCGGTTCTTATAGCAGATATTTTGTCCAAATAAGCCGTCATCTGAGGAGAATTTGACCGTTTTTTCGTTTTCTGTATCATCACAGAATCTTCCGAATATGCCAAATGCTTCAGGTCATAAATAGAACCTATAGCCTCCGGATTAGAGTTTTCCAATTCATAGGTACTGTAATTGGGATTTTGCCCGAATGTTTTTGTATAGTTATTTGAAACAATCAAAGTTGGGCTTAAAACAGTGTTTTTCGATTTTAATAATTTCACAAAATCATCAGGAACGATTTCGTCTTCTATATCATGAACCAAAAAATCGGCACCATTTTGTATCGCAATCTGTGCTGTGATTCTCTCAGTTGCGTGTACAGCGACTTTTAAATTATTTTTATGAGCTTCATCAATAATTGCTTTTACAATGGGCTCATGTTTTTTCGCTTCTGCCTCCATTGCTGCTCCGTCTGCAAGTACGATATACCAAATTTTAATGAAGTCAGGTTTATATTGAAGCTGTTCCTGAACATATTTTTTTGCATCTTCAACAGACATTGTTAGCTTAAAAGGCTCATTTTTATCAAGATTTTTAAACTCATCCGGTTCATAAGTTGTTAAAAGCGGGCCGGTCATATAAACTGAGGGTAAATTCGGTTTATTGACGAGTGAATTTTTAAGATTCAAAAAATTATAACTAGCTCCTGCATCAATTACAGACGTTATCCCGCTCTTAAGATAGCGTTGCAGAAGATCTTCCATATTATTATGCGCCCAGTTGATCTCTTTGTCGTAGGAATGGTATTTTCTCAAATCAATTGCGTCAGGTCTTGTATATAAACCTCCGCTTTGAAAGAAATGTACATGAGAATCCGTCATTCCAGGAATTAAAAATTTACCTTCTCCGTTAATGATTTTTGCTCCATTTTGAATTTTAATATTCTTTGCAGGTTTAATATCAGAAATTAAATTCTTATTGATAAGAACTGTTTGATTCGGAATTAGTTTTTGGCTTAAAACATCCACAACCGTCACATTCTGAATATAAGTCTGTGAGTGAAATGTGCTTATTACAAAAATAGAAAGCAGTATCTGAAATTTTTTTTTCATAATTATTTTGAATTTTCATGAAGTGTATTCTACAAATATAATAAAAGCTGTATGTTTTGCTCTCAAAAAATGGGTAGATCTTAACTATGAAAATTTCAAAAAAATGATCTATCTGTTTGTCAGAATAATAGATTTGCCATTTGGAGTAATCAACTTTTTTTCCTCAGAAAATAATTGAGTGCTTATAACAATTTCATTTTTACTTTGAGAAATTTTATAAATATTTGAGCTAAACAATGCATCATTACTGAAATGCTCGAACAATTTAGTAGAATCTGATTGATGAACCGAATAAAAATCAACCTTATATTTGTTGATTCCTAAGTGGTAAAATTTATAGATAATTTGCTCGTTGAGGTCGCTCGAAATCACTTTTGTTTCAATAAATTTATTTTGTTCAAGAAATGAACAACTTTGGAGAAACAAAATAGACAGAAAGGAGAAAATGAAGATTTTTTTCATGGTAATCGGGTGTATTACAAATGTAAGGAAAGCAGATCCTGTTAATGTTAACTCAGTTTCAATTTTATTTTACTAAATGACTTTATATCAGATTTTTAATGATGAAAACTTGGTGAGTGGCCAATTTCACTTGGTGAATAGTTTTTGAGCAAACTATATATATGTATATCTTTGTTTTATGAAAATGCTTCAACTTTTTGTACTTCTTTTTTTAATCTGCTTTGGGAATAAAATGTATTCTCAAACCACGAATGTTGCGCAGGAAGTTGTGACTGAAAGTAAAAAGCTTAAAAAAGCAGTTGATAATAAAGACATCTCTGCACAAGCAGATTCTTACTACAATATTGGGGAATCATTTTTCAATAATGGAAATTTTGCTAAAGGTGAAGAATATTTTATTAAATCTAAAAATATCTACGAACAGCTTAACGATAAGCCCAACATCGAAAAAGTAACCCGGAAACTGGCTCAGTCACAGGAAAAACAAAATAAAATTACTCCTGCGATCAGTAATTATAGCCGTGCTGCGGAAGTTAATTATTCATCAAAAAGTAAAGCGGTTAATTCTAATGATGCGGCAAGACTTTCTGCTCCTTCGCAGGACATGAAAGCCGAAGCAATTCAGAATAATATTGATCTTAGCCAAAAAGCGAATGAAAAAGAAGATCTCGCGGCGAGTTACAGCCAAATGGCAGACGTCAATATTCAGCAAAAAGATATTCCAAGAGCGGAGGAAAATTTGAATAATGCCTATCAGGTTTCTAAAAAAGGGGCACCTCAGCAAGCATTGGAAATTAATCAGAAACTGACCAAATTTTACGTTGAAAATAAAAATTTCGACAAAGCAATTGAAGCGAAAAAGAAAGTATTGAAAGAAGATTTCGTTCAAGATAATTCTCAGGAAAAAGTCAATCAAATTCAGGAATTAGCAGATATTTATATCAAAAAAGATGATACGGATGAAGCTATCAAATTATTAAAGAAAGCCTACGAAATCGCTTTGGAAAAAGGCCATACTTTGGAAGCTCAGAAGAGCGTAAAAAGGCTTGACAGTCTTTATAATACTTCAAATAATACGGATGCTTCCGTTCAATTGTACAGAGATTTTCTTGGAAAATTGCCTGATCTAGTTTCTAAAGACCGAAGTTTGGTAGATAATAAAGTTCTGGAAGATACCGAACAGAGAATTTCTCAATTAGAAAAGGAAAGAGAACTAAAAGATGAGTTAATTCGCAAGAAAAATGTCTTTAATTATAGTCTGATCGGAGTTTTAATTTTGTTGACAGTATTGATAGTTTTTATTTTTAGAACATTAAAAAAAGTTCAGATCAAAAATAAGAAAATCGCGTTGCAGTCGCTTCGTAGAGAGATGAATCCACACTTTATTTTTAACAGTTTAAATAGTGTAAATCATTTCATTGCAATGAATAATGAATTGGAAGCCAACCAATATTTAACCAAATTTTCAAAACTAATGCGTGGCGTGATGGAAAATTCTACGGAAGATTTTATTCCGTTTCAGCAGGAATTGGATTTGCTTCAAAACTATCTCGCATTGGAAAAAACTCGGTTTTCAGACAAATTTGATTATGAAATTGAGTTTGATGAAAATCTGAATATGCACAGTCTTCAGGTTCCCGGAATGCTGGTTCAACCATTTTTAGAAAATGCGATCTGGCACGGATTACGTTACAGGATCACCAAAGGATTTTTAAAATTGAGTTTCGAAAAGGACGATCAAAACCTAAAAATCATCATTGAAGACAACGGAATCGGAATTGAAGAAAGCAAAAAGCAAAAGACGGAACACCAAAAAAACAGAGAGGGTCGCGGAATGAAAAATACGCTTGAAAGAATCACTTTGTTGAATGATTTATACAATCGCGATATTCAATGTAAAATCACAGATAAAAAAACTGAGCCGGGAGTTTTGGTGGAAGTGAGTTATAAATTGTGAAAAAGTGAATAGTCAATTGTAAGCGTTCAACATTTAGCTAATTCCTAAACCCTAACCCCTCCTAATTTTTATTTCCTAAACCCTAAAAATATGAAAATAAAAGCCATCATCGTAGACGACGAGCTTATCGCAAGAGAAGTTTTGAGAAACTACATCACAAAGTATTGTCCGCAGGTTGAGATTTTAGGTGAAGCGGAAAATATAAAAGAAGCAGTTCCTTTGATTGCTGAAAAACAACCTCAGCTGGTTTTTTTAGATGTAGAAATGCCTTTCGGAAATGCTTTTGATGTGTTGGAAGCTACAAAACAATTTTCCTACGAAACGATCTTCATTACAGCATTTTCTCAATATTCTTTGCAGGCATTGAACAAGTCTGCGAGTTACTATATTTTAAAGCCAATTGATATTCAAGAACTCATTGTAGCGGTGAATAAAGTCGCAGAAAATATCGAAAATAAAGATGAGCTTAACCGTAATAAGATTCTTCTTGAAAATTTAAAATTGAAACCCGAAAAACAACAATTGATACTTCCCACATTACAAGGCTTTGATGTTGTAAAAACGGAAGATATTGTCAGGCTTCAGGCAGATGGAAATTTCACACAGGTATATCTTACGGATGGTTCTAAAAAGATGGTCTGCAGATTTCTAAAGCATTTTGATGATTTGCTGGAAAATCCTTTTGTAAGAGTTCACCGTTCCCATATTATCAACACCAATTTTGTGAAATCATACCATAAAAGCGGAACAGCAACGCTTTCCGATAGTACAGAAATTGAGGTTTCCGGAAGTTTTAAAGATAACTTTTTAAAGGTTTTTTCTTAAAGCTAAAAGCCATTTGTCATTAGCCAATAGCAATTTCAGGCATTATTTTTGAAGCTTCATAATAACCACGAAATTTATATTATTATGAAAAATATTCAGAAAATTGCCATTCCCGTCTCGTTGGGGATTTTGGGTTTTATTATTCTTAATTCATGTTCAACAGGAATTCCTAAAGGCGCAACAGCAGTTACTCATTTTAATGCAGAAAAATATTTAGGAAAGTGGTATGAAATTGCCCGTTTCGATTACAGGTTCGAGAAGAATATGGATAATGTTACCGCTACTTATTCTCAAAATCCAAATGGCACAATCCGAGTAGATAATAAAGGCTACGATTACATCAAAAAAGAATGGAAAGAATCAATTGGTGAAGCCAAATTTGTAAAAGATAAAACTGAAGCTCGATTAAAAGTATCATTTTTTAAACCAATTTGGGCTGGATATAACGTAATTGATATTGATGAAAATTATCAATATGCATTGATTGTTGGAAGCAGTTTAAAATATATCTGGATTCTATCCCGAACCAAAGAAATTCCCGAAAGTATAAAACAACGTTTTCTGGAAAAAGCTAAGAAAATTGGTTACAATACGGATGAATTAATCTGGGTAAAACATGATTAACAGTCATTGCGAGGAGCGAAGCGACGAAGCAATCTCTTAATAATCTTAACAACTTAAATAAATCCTAATGTTTCAAATTTTTAACCATTAAGTTTTATTAAGAGTTTAAGAAAAGTTAAGTTTAACTCTGTTTAAGTGAGATTGCTTCGTCGCTTTGCTCCTCGCAATGACAAAAAAATTAATTCAAATTTTTATACTCCTTCCATTCCTCAAAACGATGATCGATGGCAAGTTTCATCAAATCATAATTCTCAAAGGTATCTTCAATGTGATAGAATGTTTCATATTCGTAATCACTTTCTTCGGCTTTGCTGTCAAAAATATTAATATAATCTGTGGCAAAAGAACTGAATTTATCGGCAAAATCTGTTTCATCCACATAATAATCTTTTGCAAAGCTATTTCCAAGATCATTAAGCTCGTGTTCGGTGAATTTTCCGTCACATACTTCGAGAAGAAATTCTGCTCCGGTAATCTCTCTTCTTTTTAAATTTTCAATTTCATCTTTGAAATCTTCTTTCATTTCTTCAGAATGCAAGTTGTTGTGAATGCACCAGTTCAGAAACATTCCTGTATGCGTTGCGCCGTTCTTCGAAGGAAGCCCTTCAGGAAAATCTCCTCCATAATGCCATGAAGCATCATCATATTTAGACATAATTTTTAATTATAGTTTTAAACAGTTCAAACCAAAGATATAAAAAATCGTTTTCTTTTGTTCACTACACAGAATTTTCCGTCATTTGTAGCAGAATTTTTTTCAAGAATTAAAATATGGAAAAAGCTGTTCTTATTACTATTGGAGACGAGATCCTTTCGGGAAATACCGTTGATACCAATTCTAATTTTATTGCTACTGAACTTAAAAATATAGGCGTACAAGTCTCACAAATTTTCACTATTTCAGATGAAATTGAAACCATTAAAAAGACCTTAAAAGAGGCGTTTAAAATAGGGGATTTGATCATTACAACAGGTGGTTTAGGTCCAACCAGAGATGACAAAACCAAAAAAGCGCTTGCTGAATTTTTCAATGATGAAATTGCATTGGATGAGGTTACTTTTGAGCATTTGAGATCGTATATGGAAAAACGTGGCCGACTGGAAATTCTGGAAAGAAACCGCGAACAGGCCTTTGTTCCTACAAAATCTACGGTTTTTCAAAATAACTTTGGGACGGCACCTTGCATGATGATGGAGCAGGACGGGAAATTATGTTTCAGTCTTCCGGGCGTTCCTTACGAAGTAAAACCTTTGATTAAAGATCAGATTGTTTCTTATTTGAAGGAAAAATATAGCCTTAATTATATCACCACAAGAATTATTTCCGTTGTTGGAATTCCTGAAAGTATTTTGGCAGATACGATTGAAAATTGGGAACTTTCTTTACCTGAAAACTTAGCGTTATCCTATCTTCCGATCGGAACAAGAGTAAAGTTAAGACTGACCGCTACAGGGGAAAATGAAGCTTATTTAAAACAACAATTAGAAGAAGAGATTCAAAAACTGCTTCCATTAATCAAAGATAATGTGATCGCAACAACAGAGGATAAAATTGAAAAGATTCTTGGCGAACTTTTAATTGAAAGAAAATTAACAATTTCAACGGCTGAAAGCTGTACCGGAGGAGAATTAGCTAAAATGATCACTTCAAATTCAGGAAGTTCAAAATATTTTCTGGGTGGAATTATTCCGTATGCCACAGAAAAGAAAATTGAGATTTTAAAGGTTAAAAAAGAAACGGTTGAAGAATTCACTGTTGTAAGTGAACAAGTCGCTCAGGAAATGGCAAAAGGTTGTCAGATTTTATTTGACACCAATATTTCACTGTCCACAACCGGAGTTGCAGGCCCCGGAAAAGGAGAGGATGGGAAAGATATTGGAACCGTTTTCTATTCTATCAGGATGAATGATAAAGAACATAGTTCAAAATTATACATGCCACATCTGGAAAGGTCGGATTTTATGAATTTTGTATCACAGAAAATTCTACAGGATTTGGTGGGAATACTTATAAATGAGTAAGAACCAATTAATTTTTAATTTTTTTTTAATTAAATTTTATACACTTTTTCACGCTTTTTGACATTGAATCCGAAAATGTAAGAAAGTGGAAGAATCAAACCAAATTTTTCAAACCAATAACAAGAAACGGTGGAGAAATGTGCAGTGGGGAACCCGTATTTTTATCTTCATTGCCATACTGCTGTTTTCGGCGTTAGGGGTGATGATGAAATTGGATAAAAGTCCGAAAATTCCTTTCAAAGAAGATTATAAATCTATTATTACAGCGGCTAAACCGTATCTTCAGGAAAATAAAATATCGAAAGAGTATAAAGGATTCAGAAGTTTTATTTCAGAAAAAACAATTCATACCAGTCTTTCAAAAATTGAAAAAGCAAGAGCCGAAAGACTTAAAAATCAGAACAGAAGTTGGTCACAATTTCCCGGAGGAATTCGTTCTGCGTTCTATGTAGCGTGGGATCCGCAGTCTTTGATGTCTTTAAAGAGAAATATTAAACATATCAATTTAGTTTTTCCGGAATGGTTTTTCTTAGATCCTAAAACGGGAGATTTAAAAACGAATGTAGATCCAGAAGGTTACAAAATTATTAAAAGAACAGGTGTTGCAGCAATGCCGATTTTAAGTAATAACTCTGATCGTGAATTCCGCTCCGAAGGATTGGGAAAAGTCCTTAAAAGTCCACAGCTTAGAACTAAACTTATTCAAAAACTTGCGCAACAATGCGTTAAGTTTCATTTCAAAGGAATCAATATTGACTTTGAAGATATGAATCTGGATTCTGATGAGTTTCTTATTGATTTTATGCAGGAACTTTCATTGACTTTCAAGCAGAATAATCTGTTGGTCGCAATGGATGTAATGACGGATAATGATGATTATAATATCGAAAAGCTAAATCCTTACGTAGATTATTTCGTATTGATGGCTTATGATGAATATTCTTCCGACAGCGATGCCGGACCTATTTCTTCTCAAAAATGGATCGAAGCACAAACCGGAAAAATTTTAAAGAAAACAACTCCTAATAAAGTTATTTTAGGGCTTGGAGCTTATGGATATGACTGGAGTACCAACAAGGATGACAACACTTCTGTTACCTACATGCAGGCCATCACAAAAGCGCATGCCAGCAAGTCTTATATCAATTTTAATGATGATACTTTTAACTTAAACTATTCTTATACCGACTCTAATAAAAACGTACATACCGTATTTTTTAACGATGCGACTTCTATTTTCAATACGATGCGTTTTTCTTCTGAATATCCGCTGGCCGGAACCGCAATCTGGAGACTCGGAAGTGAAGACAGCAGACTTTGGAATTTCTATGATAAAGACCTTTCTTCAGCAGGAATGCAGAAATTTAGTTTTAAAACGTTGGAAAATGTGAAAGGACAAACCATGGTCGATTATATCGGAGACGGTGAAGTTCTGGATGTTTTAAATACACCACATGACGGAAAAATTTCATTGGAAGTTGATCCTAAAGAAAAAATCATTACCGATGAAAATTATGTGACTTATCCAAGTTCTTACGAGGTTAAAAAATATGGAAGCGCTCCGCAGAAAGAGCTTGTTCTGACCTTTGATGACGGGCCAGATGAGACTTATACACCGCAGGTTTTAGATGTTTTATCAAAATACCATGTTCCCGCAACTTTCTTCTTAATAGGATTAAATGCAGAAAGAAACCTTCCGCTTGTAAAAAGAATCTACAGAGAGGGTCACGAGATCGGAAATCACACATTTACACACGAGAACGTTGCGAAAGTAAGCCCTCAAAGAGCATTATTGGAATTAAAACTGACAAGATTGTTGATAGAATGTATCACGGGACACAGCACGATTTTATTCAGAGCGCCTTATAATGCCGATTCAGAGCCGACGACTTCTGAGGAGATCATTCCTGTGGCGTTGGCAAGACAGCAGAATTATTTAGATATCGGAGAAAGTATAGATCCGGAAGATTGGCAACCTGGAGTAAAAGCCGATCAAATCGTACAACGTGTATTGGCGGGAATTAAACAGGAGAGAGGAAATATCATTCTGCTTCATGATGCGGGCGGAGATACAAGAGAAGAGACGATAAAGGCGCTTAAAATTTTGATTCCGATGCTTCAAAAACAGGGATATCATTTTACCAATCTTTCAAGTATTTTACATAAAAGTAAAAGCGAATTAATGCCTGAAGTTCCTAAAACGAGATCGTATTACGTAATGCAGCTTAATTTGGTGTTGGCAACGGTGATTTATGGAATCAGTCATTTTCTGGTAGCACTTTTCACTATTTTCATCGGATTAGGATTGATCAGATTATTGCTGATGGCATATTGGGCTATCAAAGAACGAAAAAAAGAGAAAAAACTAGGGGATTTTCCTGTTTTAGAATCTTATCCAAAGGTTTCCATTATCGTTCCTGCTTACAATGAAGAGGTGAATATTGTTTCTTCATTAAAAAATTTATTAAAACAAACCTATCCCAATTTTGATATCATCATGGTGGATGATGGAAGTAAAGATCTGACATATGAAAAAGCAAGTTCAGAGTTTTCCAATCATCCAAAATTAAAAATATTCAGCAAGGCTAATGGCGGAAAAGCAACTGCTTTAAATTTCGGAATTTCTCAAACCGACGCTGAATATGTAGTCTGCATAGATGCTGATACGAAGCTTGAACAAGACGCTGTAAAACATCTTATCGGAAGATTTTTAAATGCAGATCCAGAAGAGAAAATCGCTGCCGTAGCTGGAAATGTGAAAGTAGGAAATCAGGTAAATTGGCTAACAAAATGGCAGGCTATAGAATACACAACCAGTCAGAATTTTGATAGATTGGCATATGCTAATATTAATGCAATTACCGTAATTCCGGGAGCAATTGGAGCGTTTAGAAAAGCCGTAATTCATGAAGTTGGAGGATATTCATCAGATACCTTGGCAGAAGATTGCGATATAACAGTGAAGATTTTAAGAGAAGGTTACACTGTTGCTAATGAAAACAGAGCAGTTGCTGTAACGGAAGCTCCGGAAACCGTGAAACAGTTTTTAAAACAACGTTTTCGCTGGACATACGGAATTATGCAGATGTTCTGGAAACAGAGACAGACCTTTTTAAATCCGAAATATAAAGGACTAGGACTTTGGGCAATGCCGAATATTTTATTGTTTCAGTATATTATTCCGTTTTTCTCGCCGCTTGCCGATGTTATTATGTTTTTTGGAATCTTATCAGGAAACGGAGAAAAAATATTCAGTTATTATTTACTGTTTCTTTTGGTAGATGCATCTTTGGCGATCATTGCTTTTATGATGCAGAGAGAGAAATTGGTGAATTTACTGTATGTTATTCCACAAAGATTCGGTTACAGATGGTTGATGTATATTGTGTTATTCAGAAGCTTAAGAAGAGCTTTGAAGGGCGAAATGCAGTCTTGGGGCTTTCTAAAGAGAACAGGGAATGTTAAAGAAATTACAACTTCATGATATTTTTTTAAATTTGTTCAAATAAAAGTAACAAATAATTAAAAGAACATACATATTGTATAAATTGTTATCATAATGAAAAAATTAACACTTTCTTTGTTTCTATTAGCAGGAGTTTGCTCACTAAATACAGTGTCGGCTCAGTCTAAATCAAATAAAGCAGCAATGGCACTTACTGAAAAAGGAGGATCAGACAAAGGTTTAGACCTTAGTTTGATGGATAAATCTGTACGTCCGCAAGACGATTTCTATAACTACGTAAGTGGAACTTGGATGAAAACTGCCAAGATCCCTTCTGACAAACCGACTTGGGGTAGTTTCAACAAATTGGCTGATGATACTGATAATCACTCAATGACGATCCTGAACTCTCTTTTAAAGGACAAATTTGCTGACGGAAGCGAAGGTAAAAAAATCCAGGATTTGTACGCAACGTACATGAACATGGAGAAGAGAAATGCAGACGGAATCAAGCCTATCCAGGAAAACATCAACAAAATTGATGCAATTAAAAATCTTGCAGACCTTCAAAACTACTTTATTTCTGTAACGAAAGACGGAGAAAATACATTGTACGGATGGGGAGTTGATGCAGATTTGAAAGATTCTAAAATGAACGCTGTTTACTTAGGTGACGCTTCTTTAGGATTGGGAAGAGATTATTACCAGAAAGTAAACGAAAAAAACACAGAAGCTATTGCTGAATATCAGAAATATGTAGCTTCTATGTTGAAAGAATTAGGATATAAAAATGCTGATGCTGCTGCAAAAGGAATCGTTGATTACGAAAAGAGCATCGCAAAAACATATTTAACGAACGAGCAGAGCCGTGATAACACGCTTCAGTACAACCCAAGAACAATGGCTGAGCTTTCAACATTGGTAAAGGGTGTTGATATTCCTGCTTACCTTAAAAAAGTTGGAGTAACTACAGATAAAGTAATCATCGGAGAAATCGGATATTACAAAAACTTCGATCAATTGGTAAATGCTAAAAATCTTCCTGTAATTAAGGATTATTTGAAGTTCCACATGATCCACGGAAGTGCTTCTTACCTTAGCGAAAACCTTGGAAACATGAAATTTGCTTTCTATGGTAAATATTTAAGAGGTCAACAAGAGCAGAGAGCGCTTAACAAAAGAGGATATGAGTTAATCAACGGTTCTCTAGGTGAGGCTTTCGGTAAATTATATGTTGAAAAATATTTCCCTGCTGAAGCTAAAGCTCAAATGGTTGAATTGATCGATTATTTAAAGAAAAGTTTTGCAGTTCACATCAACAACCTAGCTTGGATGTCTGCTACAACAAAGGTTAAAGCAACAGAAAAATTGAATAAGTTTACAGTAAAAGTTGCTTATCCTGATAAATGGAAAGATTATTCTAAATTAGAAATCGTTCCTGAATCTAAAGGTGGAAATTTATATTCAAACCTTCAGAACCTTTCAGAATGGCAGTATAATAAAGATTTAGCTAAAATAGGAAAACCGGTAGACAAAACAGAATGGGGAATGACTCCACAGACTGTAAATGCTTACTACAACCCGGTAAACAACGAGATTGTATTCCCTGCAGCTATTCTTCAACCTCCATTCTTCAACCCACAAGCTGATGCTGCTGTAAACTTCGGTGGAATTGGTGCAGTTATCGGTCATGAAATGAGCCACGGATTTGATGATTCAGGTGCACAGTTCGATGCAGATGGTAACTTAGTAGATTGGTGGACTCCAGAAGATAAAGCAAACTTCGAAAAAGCGACTAAAGCTCTTGCTTCTCAATATGACAAGTATGAGCCTGTAAAAGGAACTTTCGTTAATGGTACTTTCACAAACGGTGAAAACATCGCTGACTTAGGTGGAGTAAACATCGCTTACGATGCATTACAAATGTACCTGAAAGATAAAGGAAACCCTGGATCAATCAGTGGATTTACACAAGATCAGAGATTCTTCTTAAGCTGGGCAACGGTTTGGAGAACGTTATCAAGTGAGAAATACATGGTAAACCAAGTGAAAACAGACCCTCACTCTCCTGGATATTTCAGAAGTTTCGGTCCGCTTATCAACGTTGATGCTTTCTACAAAGCATTTGATGTAAAAGCTGGAGACAAATTATACAAAGCTCCTGCAGACAGAATCAAAATCTGGTAATAATCAGATCATAATATTACAAACCGTTCAGAAATGAGCGGTTTTTTTGTTTTTAAGGAGCTTTATCCCGCTTTCTGCTATATCTTTTTGGTTACGGCTCCGCTTCGCTCCGCCGCAACCAAAAAGGATGCCGCGCCAATCGGGGCTAGGGTTTTGGTCTGTTATTTAAACGGTAGTATTAGCGATGTCATCCTGAGCGGAGTCGAAGGATCTCATCAATAGGAACGGGCTTTAGCCCGTTTTCAATTTAAAGTTACAGAACAGGCTTTAGCCAAAACTCACCATCATTTATCAATTATGATTTATTATTTATAACATAAATTCGTATATTTGGTAAGTTTGTGTAAAATCAAAAATTATCTTTAATGAAAAAGCTAAATATTGGGATACTTGCTCTTTCGGGTATTGTATTTTTAAACTCGTGTGGTACAGCAAAAACTGCCGAAACAAGTACAAAAACAGAGCCTAAAGTGGTTGCTGTAGAACCGGTAAAGAAAGAAGCAAAAGAAGAAGGGATCAACTTATCTTATATGGATAAAAGTGTGCGTCCACAGGATGATTTTTTTAGCTATGTTAACGGAAATTGGGTGAAAACTACTCAGATTCCTTCTGATAAAGCGAGCTGGGGATCTTTCAATGCGTTGAGAGAAAATGTAGATGATGCTTCTTTGGATATTTTAAACAAAATCTTATCTGAGAAATATGAAACAGGTTCAGAGGGTCAAAAGATCCAGAATCTGTATGCATCTTTCATGGATACAGCGAAAAGAAATGCTGACGGTCTGGCTCCGATCAAAGGAGATTTAGCAAAGATTGATGCGATTAAAAACGTCAATGATCTTCAGAAATATTTGTTGGACGCTACAAAATTAGGCGACAATTCTTTCTACGGATGGAGAGTGGGCGCAGATATGAAGAATTCTGTTATGAATGCAGTATATCTTGGCGGTCCTGATCTTGGTTTGGGAAGAGATTACTATCAAAAAGTAAACGAAGCCAACACAAAAACGTTAGCTGAATATCAAGTGTATGTTGGAAAATTATTCGGAGTTTTAGGATATAAAAATTCTGATGCAGCTGCAAAAAATGTGGTTGATTTCGAAAAACAATTGGCCAATTATTTATTGACGCTTGAGCAAAACAGAGATGCCAATTTAAGATACAACCCTAAAAATGTATCTGAATTATCAGGTTTGGTTAAAAATGTAAATCTTGCAAAATATTTAACTGATGCAGGAGTAAAAACTGATAAAGTAATCGTTGGTGAATTGAAATATTACCAAAATATGGATCAGTTCATCACGCAGAAAAATCTTCCATTATTGAAAGATTATCTGAAATATCATTTAGTAAACGGAAATGCTTCCAATTTAGATGAAAACTTAGAGCAGATCAGATTTGATTTCTATTCAAAATATCTTCAAGGTCAAAAAGAGCAGCGTCCTATGAACAAAAGAGGATTGACTCTTGTAAATGGTGTTCTTGGTGAAGCTTTTGGTAAATTATATGTTGAAAAATACTTCACTCCGGAAGCAAAAGCTCAGATGGAGACATATATTCAATATATTTTAAAATCATTCAAAACGCATATCAATGATATGGATTGGATGTCTCCTGAAACAAAAGTAAAAGCTCAGGAAAAATTATCAAAATTCACAGTAAAAATCGCTTATCCGGACAAATGGAAAGATTATTCGCTGTTAAAAGTAGAATCTCCAAAAGCGGGTGGAACTTTATATTCTAATCTTCAAAATGTGTCTGAATGGCAATATCAGAAAAGCTTAGACAAAGTAGGAAAACCTGTTGATAAAACAGAATGGGGAATGACTCCACAGACGGTAAATGCTTACTATAACGGCTCAAACAACGAGATTGTTTTCCCGGCAGCGATCCTTCAGCCACCTTTCTACAATCCTAATGCAGACGCAGCAGTAAACTTTGGTGGAATTGGTGCAGTGATCGGTCATGAGATCTCTCACGGTTTTGATGACAGCGGTTCTCGTTTCGACGGCGATGGAAACCTTAATAATTGGTGGACAGATGCCGACCGTAAAAACTTTGACGCTAAAGTTGGTCAGTTAGCTTCACAGTACAACGCTTACGAGCCTGTAAAAGGAAGTTTTGTAAACGGAAAATTCACAAGCGGTGAAAATATCGGTGATTTGGGGGGAGTAGCAGTAGCTTACGATGCACTTCAAATGTACCTCAAAGACAAAGGAAATCCGGGATTAATCAGCGGATTTACACAAGATCAGAGATTCTTCATGAGCTGGGCAACAGTTTGGAGAACAAAATCTACAGATCAGTATATGACGAATCAGGTTAAGACAGATCCGCACTCGCCTGGAGTTTTCAGAGCATTCGGGCCTTTGGTTAATCAGGATTCTTTCATCAAAGCTTTCGATATTAAGCCTGGAGACAAAATGTATAAAGCTCCTCAGGACAGAATAAAAATTTGGTAATAGAGCCAAAAATTGTTAGAAAAGAAAAACGCATCAGAAATGGTGCGTTTTTTTATTTATTTTTCATAGTTTAGTGACATCGTAAAATCGTAACTTTAAGTTATTAATAATACGTATAATTAAATATTTCAAGAAAAATCTTAACAAAATTTTGTATGTTACAGTTTTTTTTTAAATTTAAACATTGGATTGGTAAGTTATTTGATGATGATAAAACCAATTCACACCAAAATCTAAAATCTCAAAATAATAATAATATGGCAATGTTTAATTATGGTGTTGGCGGAAACGAGGTAAAAGTAGACGCTAATGAAGCTATTCAGGAAATACAGGAGAATAAGTCGCTCATTGTGAGCCAGCTTACGACCGACGAAACCTATGTTCCTGAAATTGTAACAGGATTAAAGACTGTGGACGACGTCTTCAAACATTTCCAGCCTTCTGTGTCTGTACAGCACGAAACAGAGGACGGCGGTGTGGTAGAAGAGGAATTCCGTTTTCAAAATCTTGCGGACTTCACTCCCAAAAATCTTACTCAGAAATCAAATTACTTACAAGAACTTAGCATGGAGCAAGAGCAATACAACAAAATTGTTCGCCAGCTGAAAACGAATAAGATTCTGCGTAATATGCTGGAAAACGATCAGACAAGAGCTGCGTTTGTGGAAGTATTGAAAGAAGTGGCACAAGAACTTGAAAAATAATCTAAAGACTTTACATTAATCATGGATAGTAAATTACAAGCGGCAGAAAACCAGCAACAAGGTCAACAGCAACAACAGGGAGGTCAGCCGAAAGGTAACCCGATCGCCGAACTCAATAAAATTGGAGGTTTCGGATTTGTTGAATCTGTTGTAGATGGTATCGCCAACATGAACCCTACAAGAAAAGCCAGGAAAGAAATTTTCCTTACCGATAATAATAAGACAGATGAAAGAAAAGAGTTGCTTCAAAAAATTAATCTTTGGGTTAATCTTTTGGAAGGTAACGAATCTGCGGATAAAATGGCTGATACCTGCAAAACGAAAGCGCAGCAGGCAGACCAAAGTTTAAAATCAAACTTAAAAAATACACTGGACGCGGTTCGTCAGTTGGAAGTAAACTACAGAACAGTCGCTCAGTTTTACAAAAATACAGAACTTGACAAAGTTGATAACGTAAGTATCGTTAATGCAACGCTAGAGCAGGTTTCAGATCTTGATAATCCGCTTTTCATTGATGCGGTTTCTGATGAATTTAAGAATTACTATGATCGTTTGGATCTTAGAGATAACTATTCAATTCTGGCGATTCCGGGATATTTAGGATCAAATAAAGTGATCGAAAAATGGGCAAAGATCTGTAATGAAAACAAAGTAATGTTAGTTACGGATTTTGCTAACCTTGATAAGCCGGATGACGTTGTGGATCTATTCCATTCCGCAAATCTTACAGGAGGCGAATTACACAGAAGTAATGTAATTATGACGTGTAACTGGCTTGTTGGCCGTGGAAGAGCTGAAGAAGTTGGTGAAGAGGAAAACGTAGAACTTCCGCCTTCAACTTCATTAGCCGGAAAAATTCATAAAACATTAATGTCTCAGGTTGCTGCCGGTAAAAAACATGGTAACATTAACGAGGTTGATGCCGTAAAATTCGAATTGAAGAAAAGTGAAATTTCTCAGCTTGAAAAAATGGGATTGGTTCCTATGGTTAACGAATACGGTAAAATCATGGCTTTCTCTGCAAAAACATTGTTCACAGGAGATAACATTGGACTTCAGACGTATTCAGTTGTTCGTGTATTCGATTATGTAACTAAAGTTTTATTAGATTTCTTAAATAGAAGAGCCTTCGAAAACTGGAATTCTAAAAATGAAGATGATCTTAGAAGACAGATCGTTACGTTCTTAGACGGTATCAAAGGAGCTGATAAATTGATCGAAAAGTTCAAGATCGTACGTTTTGAGCAGGATAAAGTAAACAAAGACAGAGTATGGCTTGATATTCGTTTGACGCCTTATTTCCCTACAAAAAGTTTCGTTATTAAATTAGACGGACATAAAGGAGATGACGGTAACGAATGGGAATCTCAATACACTCAGGACTAGACTAAATCAAATTTTTATACTAAAAAACCGATGCATTTTTTTACATCGGTTTTTTTCTACCAAATCTCAAAATAAGTAATATGAAAGGCAGACCAATATATCTTTTGCCGATTTTTCTTATGGTTTTTACACTAAGCTGTGAAGACAAAAAACTTCAAGGCCCTGAGCATAAAATAGATCTTTTTAAAGACCAGCGTCAGGAGGGCAAGGCATATGTAATGAGTGCAGAAGAATCTAGCCAAGCGAGTGCAATGGTAATTGCAAGTTCAAATGTTAAACTTGTGGATAGCTATTCCGGACGTGGAAGACCTATTTTTATATATAAAATTAATTCTGGGGAAGTCGTGAAAACAACAAGAGATTCGATAGTAAGTTTTCCTTTTCAGTTTCTTTCTAATCAAAAATTAGATTTAAAAAAAGAGGCGATGTATATCTATCTGCAAAAACTTGAAGGTTACCGGTTTATCGCAAAAGACAAGAATCTTAAGTATCAATGGTTAAAAGACGCTCCGGTTTATTCCGTGAAAGCTGATAAATAAAATTTTATCTTTGCAAATATTAAAAGATGCTTATAAGCTCTGTATGAAGAAAAGTAGATTTTAAATTTTGGATGTTTAACATTCATCATTTATCAATTATAATTTATCAATTATTTTTTATGTGACGCTGAGCTTGTCGAAGCATCTAAAATAATGAAGAAGAAAACCTTTTGGAAAAAATAGAAAACTCAAACTTCAAGCACATCGGCACCAAACTCTTGGCTTGGTACAAACAAAACGCCAGAGATTTACCTTTCAGACAGACAAAAGATCCTTATAAAATCTGGATCTGCGAGATCGTTTTTCAGCAGACAAGGATCAATCAGGGACTTAATCATTACAATAATTTCATCAAACGATTTCCGGATGTGAAAACTTTGGCCAATGCTGAAGAAGATGAGGTTTTGCTGTATTGGAAAGGCTTAGGTTATTATTCCAGAGCGTTAAATATTCATAAAGCCGCTCAACAAATCATGCCTGATTATCAAGGAACTTTTCCTTCCGATTATGATGAAATTTTAAAACTGAAAGGTGTCGGAAAATATACTGCTGCAGCGGTTTCAAGCATCTGTTTTAATGGAAAAATGCCTGCTGTTGATGGTAACTTCTATCGTGTTTTAAGCCGAATTTTTGCGGATGATTTTGATATCTCCAATTCCAGAGCTTTTAATTATTTTTCCGAATTGGCAACTTTAGTCTTGCCTGAAAATGTAGGAGATTTCAACCAGGCGATGATGGATTTAGGTTCTGAAATTTGCAAACCTAAAAATCCACTTTGCGGAGAATGTCCTTTAAATGAAGACTGTTTGGCTTTTTCATTAAATAAAATCTCTGAATTTCCTGTTAAAACTAAAAAAGTAAAAGCTGCAGATTTAGGTTTAAAATATTATTTTGTTCACAGAAACGGACAATTTTTAATTCAACAAAGAAAAGATGATTTCATTTGGAAAAAATTATTTGAATTTCCACCTGAGATTTCTGAAGAATTAATGCCTTTCATTAAAAGTGCAAAAACAGTTAATCACAAACTAACACACAAAAATTTAAGCATAGAAATTTTCAACGTAGAAGTCGATTCTGAAACTGTCTGGGCAGATTTCATTGCTGAAAATCAATATATCATTACAGATTTTGAAGGTTCTCACGAAAAATCATTCCCAAAACCTTTGGAAACTTATATCCAAAATTATCATACTGCATACAGGATTCTTTAATTATAAAAGGTAAGAAGAACATCATGTTTGTCATTCCGGAGGAATCTAAGCACAGTAATGAAAAGCCCTGTCGAGATTCCTACGGAATGACAAACGGGGTGGTAATAAATTCAATAATAGATTCTTCCTTCGTCATAATGACAGCATTTTGTTAAAAACGTTCTTAGCTAAGTGAAACGCCTTTGCGACCTTAAAAAAGTTTAGTAGTTTAAAAAAATCTTAGCGCCCTTTGCGTTAAAAACAAATAAAAATAATATTTAAATAAAATTCAAATCCAAAACTCATTGAAATCCTGAAATTTGTCTTCCTATATCTGAAATCTAATTTGTACTTTTGCAAAATGATTAAAAAGGTCATTTTTATATTTGCTTCATTGCTTTTAATATCATGTGGAAAAGATCCTGTTCTCAAACCTTATGGAGAACTGAGATTAGAGTATCCCACACCAACATATCAGAAATTTGAAAACAACTGTGCTTACACATTTGAATATTCAGATTTTGCAAAAATTACCGATGCTAAAAAGCCTTGTTGGTATTATTTGAATTATCCTAAAATGAAGGCAAAATTATTCGTGACCTATTATCCGATTAATAATGACTTTGCGGATCATATCAAAGAAGCTGAAAAAATGGTATACGAACATACCATTAAAGCAAGTTCAATAGATACAAAATCTTTCGAATACCCTGAAAAAAAGGTATATGGAAATTTTTATGAGCTAAAAGGACAGAGTGCTTCCAATCTTCAATTTTACATTACAGACAGCACAAAACACTTTGTGACTGCTTATTTATACTTTAATACAAGACCGAAACCGGATTCATTGGCTCCCGCTGTGGATTATATCAAAAAAGATATGAAACATCTGCTGGATACTTTCGAATGGAAAAAATAATTACTTTAAAAAATACATTGAAAAATATATGAAACTTTTAGTTGTTGGAAGCGTTGCGTTTGATGCAATCGAAACACCATTTGGTAAAACTGATAAAATTTTAGGAGGTGCTGCTACTTATATCGCAATCACTTCATCTGTTTTGGGCGTAAAATCCGGAATTGTTTCTGTAGTAGGAGGAGATTTCCCGCAAGAACATCTTGATATGTTTACAAAAAGAGACATCAATATCGAAGGACTTGAGATCGTAAAAGAAGGAAAAACTTTTTTCTGGTCAGGAAAATACCACAACGATTTAAATACAAGAGATACTTTAGCAACTGAAGTAAACGTTTTGGAAAATTTTGATCCAAAAATTCCTGCTTCTATGCAAGATTCTGAGATCTTATTATTAGGAAACCTTCACCCGGGAGTTCAGTTGTCAGTTCTTGAAAAAATGAACCAACGTCCTAAATTGGTTATTTTAGATACAATGAATTTCTGGATGGATTCTGCTTTGGATATCTTAATGGAAATGATTGCTAAAACTGATGTAATCACGATTAATGATGAAGAAGCAAGACAACTTTCAGGAGAATATTCTTTGGTAAAAGCAGCTAAAAAGATCCACACAATGGGTCCTAAATATGTTATTATTAAAAAAGGGGAACACGGAGCGTTACTCTTCCACGATGGTAAAGTGTTTGCTATTCCGGCTCTTCCATTAGAAGATGTGTTCGATCCAACTGGAGCGGGAGACACTTTTGCAGGAGGTTTTGCAGCATATTTAGCTAAAAAAGGTAAGATAGATTTCGAAACAATGAAGTCTGCTTTAATCGTTGGTTCTGCAATGGCATCGTTCACGGTTGAAAAATTCGGAACAGAGAGAATTGAGGAAGTAACCGAAGCTGATATGTTCAGTAGATTAAGACAATTCAAGGAATTGACGACATTTGATGTAGAACTACAATAAATACGTCTTTTTAAGAAATATTTATAATAAAAAATTTAGCATAATTCATTAAGAATTCTAAATTTGCAACTTGTTTAAAATAGTAAAATGACAAATAAACTAAAGATCACTTTTCTTTTTGGAATTTTCATGATTTTGTTCTCAGCAAATATGATGAAAGCTCAACTAAAACCTGGAGAACTAGTGGATGGGATTGCTGCGGTAATTGGAGATGAAATTGTTCTCGAGTCTGATGTGAACGAACAAATGAATTATGCAAAACAGCAGGGAGCTTCTAATACAGATAAATGTGAGTTTTTGGAGAACTTGATCAACAATAAACTTCTTGTTTACGAAGCAAAAAAAGATACTTTAATTGAAAACCGTTCTGCTGCGATCAAAGAACAGGCAAATGGGAAATATGCTCAGCTACTTTCTCAGTTTCCGGACGAAAAGACAATGTTAGCAGCCTATAAATTCAGAACGGGATACGAAATGAAGAATGCTATCGAAAAGATCGATACAGACACCTATTACGGTCAGGCAAAATATCAGAGAATTACAGAGAAGGCAGACGTTACTCCAAACGAGGTTACGGATTTCTTTAATCTGTATAAAATGCAATTGCCGGAGATCAAAGACGAAGTTTCTTTGGCTCAGATTGTTATGAATCCTAAATTGACAGAAGCTCACAAGCAGGAAATTATCGACAGACTTACTAAAATTAAAAAAGATATTTTAGGAGGAGAAAGTTTTGAAAGTCAGGCAAGAATTTATTCTGAAGACCCGGGTTCTGCGCCTAATGGCGGTTTGATGAAGAATATTACTAAAGGACAGATGGTAAAACCATTCGAAGCTGCAGCTTTGAATCTTCAGGAAGGAGATATCTCAGATCCTATTGAATCTGAATTTGGATATCACATCATTCAGTTAGTAAGAAAAGCCGGAAAAGTTTACGATGCAAGACATATTCTTTTGATGGCAACGCCTACTGAAGCTGAAATTAAAACGGCTAAAGTAAAGTTAGACAGTATCAGAACGCTGATCATCGATGGAAAAACTACTTTTAAAGATGCTTCTTTTAGATTTTCGGATGACAAAAGAACTAAATTTAATGCAGGGATCATTCCTGGAGCAGATGGTTCAAACAAAATTGAAAGAGAAAGTATTCCGGGATCAATCAGCTACGAATTGGCAGGTTTAAATAAAGGAGATATTACAAGTGCTTTTGATGATGAGGATGAAAGAAAGAGAAAGGTTGTAAAGATCGTGAAAATGGAAGATGTAATTCCTGCTCACAAAATTACAATGGAGACAGATTATGACAGGATAAAGCAGATGGCGCTTAACAAAAAGAAAAATGAACTGATTGAGAAGTTTGTAAATTCAAAATTACCGACGACATTCATATCAATAAACGGACGTTATGATTCTTGTAACTTCAAAGGAGCTTGGAAGAAACAGACAACCAAAAAATAAAATCAAAACCTTCAGAATTTCTGAAGGTTTTTTTTGTGCTTAAAAGTCCCATGAAACCTTTGTTTTTATTATTTTTACAGCATGAGCAATTTTATAGATTTTAATTCAGCTAAAAAACTTCACGAGATGCAGCAAAGTCAGAATAGAATTACAGAACTTTTTAATATACAATATCCAATTATTCAGGCGGGAATGATCTGGCATTCCGGATGGAAATTGGCTTCCGCTGTTTCTAATTGTGGCGGATTAGGCTTAATTGGCGCAGGAAGCATGTATCCTGACGTTTTAAGAGAGAATATTCAAAAATGTAAGTTGGCTACCAACAAACCTTTTGGAGTAAATGTTCCTATGTTATATCCGAATTTGGATGAAGTGATCCAGATTATCTTGGAAGAAGGCGTAAAAATAGTTTTCACTTCTGCCGGAAATCCTAAAACATATACCGAAACTCTTCAAAAAGAAGGATTGAAAGTCGCTCACGTTGTTTCCTCCACAAAATTTGCAGTGAAATGTGAAGATGCCGGAGTTGACGCGATTGTAGCAGAAGGCTTTGAAGCAGGCGGACACAACGGAAGAGACGAAACAACAACATTTTGTCTAATTCCGAATGTAAAACAACATATTTCAAAACCCTTAATCGCAGCCGGTGGAGTCGCTTTAGGTTCACAAATGAAAGCTGCCATGATCTTAGGCGCAGACGGAGTTCAGATCGGGTCTCGTTTTGCCGCAACCATTGAAGCCAGCGCGCACGAGAACTGGAAAAAGAAGATCACAGAACTTAATGAAGGTGATACTCATCTTACTTTGAAGGAACTGGCGCCCGTAAGAATGGTCAAAAACAAGTTCTTTAACGAATTGGAGGGGATTTATCAAACCGGAAGAAATACCGAGGCTTTGGTTGCTTCTTTAGGCCGAGCCAGAGCAAAGCGTGGAATGTTTGAAGGTGATATGGAAGATGGCGAACTGGAAATCGGTCAGGTTTCAGCGTTGATTCATGATATTTTACCTGTAGAAAACGTTTTCAGTAATTTATTGAGAGAATTTGAAGAAGCAAAAGCTCCAAGCTTTTAATTAAAGTTGATCAGAATGGAAGGTAGGATAATAGATGTACAGGGTGAAAAACTTTATATAGAATATGATAATTCATTTGAAAATAAACCTACAATTGTCTTTTTGCACGATTCTTTAGGTTGTACTCAGCTTTGGAGGGATTTTCCTGCCAAAATTGCAAGAGAAACTCAATGTAATGTTTTAGTTTATGACCGTTTGGGTTACGGAAAATCTTTTCCGATGCTTTCTCATGAAAGAGAAAACAATTACATGGAGCTTGAAGCAGGTGTATTGAATAAATTATTGGAAGAATTAAACATCAATAATGCGATTCTTTTCGGTCACAGCGACGGCGGAACAATTGTTTTAATCGCCGCTTCAAAATATCCTGAAAAGATAAAAGCTGTAATCTGTGAAGCTGGACATATTTTCGTTGAAGATATTACGATTAAAGGAGTTTTTGATGCTTTTGAAGCGTATAAAACAACGGATTTACCGGAACGTTTAGCAAAATATCACGGCGATAAAGTTCCAATGATTGTTAAAGCGTGGACGGAAATTTGGCTAAGCAACAGATTCAAAAGCTGGAATATTGAATATCTTTTAAAAAATATCACAAGTCCATTACTTTTTATTCAGGGAGAAGCGGATGAATACGGAACATTAGATCAAGTTGAGAAAACAGTTAATCAGGTTAGTGGAAAATCAGAAAAATATATTATTCCGAACGTTGGACACACGCCTCATAAAGAAGTTCCTGATTTAGTTTTAAATAAATCGGTTGATTTTATCAATGAAATAGTGGAAAATTAAGAGTATTAAACATCAATTTTATCAATAGGAGCGGACTTTAGTCCGCTTTTCAATTTTAATCTATTCAATTGGCTTTAGCCAAAATTTATAAAAGACTAATTTCAAACTCAATATTTTTCCTCGCCTGAACTTCATATTTTTCTCTAAAATAATCAGTTTTAAAAATATTTTCCAATTCTAAAAAATGTTGTAGTACTTTTTTTCTTCCGGGTTTATAAAGAAAATCTGGATAAATAGAATATTCTTTTCTGATCTTTTTGGTATACTCAAGATAGGTTTCAACGTCTTTTCCAAGTATTGAAAGATCTGCATCCAATAGGTAATTGGTGTCTTGATCATCAGATTTTTGATGCGCTTTTGTAGCAATAATTTGATTGGAAATTGTATCAATCGATTGTTTATCAATATCTAATTTTTCAAGTCTGATTTTCCCATATTCTGCACTTTTTTCTTCATTGGATTTTGAAGAAGCATCATAAATCACATCATGATAAAAAACTGAAAAAGAAATAATATTGAAGTCTGAAATTTTATCTTTCACAGATTCAAGTTCAGAAAACATATTTTCCAAATGCTCCAGATTGTGATAATGTCTGCCTTTTTCAGAATATTTCTTTTCAATTTCTTTCCAAAACTTTTCAATCAGGTTTTGATCTTTAGTGAATTGTAAACAAAGCTGATTGAATCTGTCTTTAAGTTCCATTCGAAGATATTTTAGATAAAAAAAGGAACTTAAAAAGTTCCTTGATTTGCTTCAATGGTTGCCTTTAGGTCTGCCCAGCCACCGCCGTTGTAACCGTCTTTTAAGCCTTGAGAATTAAGATATTCCAATGCTTTTCCGCTTCTGTTTCCACTTCTGCAGAAGATGATGACAGGTTTTTCAATAGATAAAAATTCTTCTTTTCTATCTTCTACTTCACCTAACGGGATATTTTTTGCACCTTCTATATTTCCGTCCATTTCCAATTCCATTGGTTCACGAACGTCGATTAATTCATAGTTTCCTGATTTTAATACTTCTGTTAAAGACATAACTGTTTTGATTTTAAACATTAAATATTAACGAAAATACGTAAAAATTTCGAGCCTATTTTTATTGGAGCTAATTTTTTATAAAATAGTATAACCTAGAATTAAAGAAACTGAATTGAAATGTGATCTTGCGCTTAAATAATTTCCTAAGATATCTTTAGATGTTGCAATTCTAAATTCTGCACTGAGCTTATTGTATTTATACCCTGCTCCAATCATAAAATTTCCTTGAGTAGATACCGTATCGGTCGTATAATAACCTGATTTAAAGGTTGAGTTTAAATTAATATTTGTAACATAAGCAGCATTTAAAAATAACCTTGATTGATTATTCAAGAAAAAATAATGTCTTATACCTAACGGAATTTCAATATACTTATAGTCGATACTATGTTGTAGATGTCTCTCAACCGGAGTTCCTGTATAAAAAGTTGTACTTTCTTTCTCATCTTTATAATACTGATATGTAGGTTCTATAAATAGTGACCACTTATTTTTATTAAAAGGAAGTACATATTCAAATTCAGCACCAATTCTGAAACTAAATTTTTTATCAAACTTAGTTTCTTCAGATGGATAATTCAAATTGTTAATTTGAAATGAAGACATACTGATTCCAGGTGTTATTGTTAAATTAAATACGTCTTGTTTTTCTTTTTTATCAGTATAACTTATTGAGCTGCCTGTAAGACATTGGCTATTTTTGTTAAATATCTTTGTTAAGCTTTTTGCATTATAATTTAAAATTTGGATTTCTTTATTATCAATTCCACAATTTAAAACCTCAGCTAATTGTTTTTTGAAATCTTCATTATAAGCAATTTGACTTTGATTGATATAATAAGATTTGTAAACTAATTGTTTAACCTCATCTGTATTGGATGTAAAGAAAAACCTTCTTAAGTTACCATTTTCATAATATAATAGACTAGCTTTTCCTTCTACTAAGTACTTTAAGAATACTTCATTTTTTTCAAATTTAGGTTCTCTTGTTTGGGAAAGGAACTTGAGATCATTAGAAGATCGGTCTATCATTACTGTTTGACGAACATATTTATCACCGTCATTGATAGCGAACTCTTGTACATTGCTAATGTCTTCTTTGATGCTTTTTGATGAATCATCAAGCTTATATTCAAATTCTATAGGATTATTCTTCCAGTCTAAGTTCTTTATTAATACTTCACTTTTTTCACCAGAGTTATTTATAAAATATCCTTTTTCGAATTTGATTTGTGCGAAAGATGCACAACTAAATAAAATTATTGTTAATAGACTTAACTTTTTCATAGTTATAAATGTTAGTTTTTAGAAGGCGCAAATTTATAAAATAATCTTAGTTTTGCAATGTAAAAATCATGAATTCGAATGCCGAAAAATATTCACAATTAATTAAATCTAAAGCCGAGCGTTTTGGGTTTCAAAGTTGTGGTATTTCTAAGGCTGATTTTTTGGAAGAAGATGCCAGAAATTTGGAAAATTGGTTGAAGAATAATTTTCATGGCGAAATGAAATACATGGAAAATTATTTTGATAAAAGGCTTGATCCAAGATTGTTGGTTGAAGGCTCAAAATCGGTGATTTCACTTTCCTATAATTATTTCCCCAAAGAAAAAATTTCAACATTAGAAAATTATAAGATCTCCAAATATGCTTACGCAGAAGATTATCATGAAGTGGTAAAAGAAATTCTTCGTGAAATGGTTGATGAATTAAGAGAAGAAATCGGAGATTTTGATTGCAGAGTTTTTGTAGATTCCGCGCCGGTTTTAGAAAGAAGTTGGGCCAGAAAATCAGGAATTGGTTGGGTTGGAAAAAATGCAAACCTGATCACGAAACAAAATGGTTCTTTTTATTTTTTGGCGGAAATCATTTGTGATTTAGAATTAATTCCGGATCATGAAACAACTGATCATTGTGGAACTTGTCGAAAATGTATTGATGCCTGTCCGACAGATGCCATTGTTTCTGAGAAACTTATTGATGGAAGTAAATGTATTTCTTACGCAACAATAGAATTGAAAAACGAAATTCCCGATTCTTTTAAAGATAAAATGGAAGATTGGATGTTCGGTTGCGATATCTGTCAGGATGTTTGTCCGTGGAATCGGTTTTCTGCACCGAATCTTCAAACCAAATTTGCACCAAACGAATCGCTCAAAAATTTTAAAAAAGGAGAGTGGAAAGAACTTACTCAGGAATTATTTTCAGAAATTTTCAGAAAATCTCCTGTCAAGAGAACAAAATTTGCAGGTTTGAAAAGGAATATTGAATTTTTAGGAAAGACTTCAGATAAAAAATAGTTCAGATTTTTGGTGATAAATCCTCGTCTGGAATTTTTCGGTTCCAAAACAAAAGCGGTTAATCGACCATTCCTTATACTTTTTGTTGTAAAGGAGGGTAAGATATATTTAAGTAAAACTCAATAAAAGCCTTTCCTATAAAAGAAAAAATGACTTTCAAAAAGATAAAATCTCTTAGAAAATCAACGTTTTTTTTGAACTCTTTTTGGAGCAGTTTTTACTCTTACTTTCAATCTTTTTTGGGATTTGATGTTTTTACGCATATTTGTGTATATTTCGTAACTAAATTTAATCATTTTTCCGATTAAAACAAATACTTTTACGAAAAATTATTAATTAAATTTTATTCAAATACATGAGTGTGAAGATGGTATTATTGTCTATCCTTAAAATTTTGGGTGTCATTGTAGGAATTATTGTTCTGTACGGTTTAATGGCTTATTTGCTGCCGTTTATTGAAGTTTCAGCAAAGGATGACGGAGAGAAAAAAGAAATTCCGATTTATATTTACACCAACGGGGTGCATACAGATATTGTAATGCCTGTGAGAAACGATATGCAGGATTGGAGCACGAAAATTCCTTTTGCCAATACAAAATCAAAGAAAACAGATTATAATTATATTGGAGTCGGGTGGGGCGACAAAGGTTTTTATCTGGACACACCGACTTGGGCAGATCTGAAATTTTCAACAGCTTTCAAAGCTGCATTTTGGTTGGGCGAATCTGCAATGCACTGTACGTATTATAAAACAATGAAAGAGGCGGACGATTGTAAAATAATTATGATCAGCAGATCGCAATATAAAAAGCTGGTACAATTTGTTGATGATAAATTCGATAAAGATCAAAACGGGAATTTTATTTTAATTCCTACCAATGCGGTTTACAGCGATAATGATGCATTTTATGATGCTCAGGGAAAATACAGTTTTCTGTATACCTGCAACACTTGGTCGAACGATGCATTAAAAGCGGCCGGACAAAAAGCAGCGTTCTGGACACCTACAGATTCCGGAATTTTTCAGCATTATAAATAACTTTTGAAATAAAGAAAATTAACGATCTATAATTTAAAAATAAAGGAGCTGTGAGGGATACAGCTCCTTTTTGTGTTTTTAGAATCGTATATTATTTAAATGATATTCAAATAAAATCATTGATTGTGCGATCTTGGATTTATTATTGTCCTAGATATATAAAAATATTTAGAGCAATGTTTTTAGGATTTATTGATACAGCTGAATTAGATCCTCCTGTAGTTACATTAAAGGTATGAGAATGGTCTCCTGCAGCACTTGTAGTGAATGTTCCGGCAGAATCATCAGCCTGATTATTTACGATGGCTCCAGCGTTTGATGCGTTAGCAACTATATTGCCTCTATCAGTATAAGTATGGTTATGACTCCCCGCCCAAAGAGCGGTACCATTGAAAGTCATAGAGGGTAAATTAGCCTGTGCAACAGTAAAAGCTGTATTTCCTCCTAATGTTCCTAAAGTCTCGGCTCCGGTTTTTGCTTTTAAATATCTACCGGAAGCGTTTGGAATATTGGTAGCAAAGCCAATAGATGTAGCATTGGATTGTACAGAAACGGGTAAAGATGAAACGGCTCTTCCGTCTAATAAATACCATCCATTGTGATCAGCTGTCTGAACTCCATACTTCACATTTCCTATAGGTGTATCTAAAGTTGATAATCGAAGCCATTCAGTTCCGTTGTTCAGATAAAGCCCTTCAGATAAAGTGACATTATTTGTTGTATTATAGACCATCATACCTTTAACATGTTGTGAAAGGGGAGATGCACTGGCCGAGCTTACTAAAGAAAGTCTTACAGGCAAAAATCCTGTGTTGGTAGAATATAATTCTAATAGAGATTCTTGGCTGGGATTAGAGGTATTAACTCCAACCTGTCCGTTCAGAATATTACAAATAAGTATTGTAATAATTAAGATAATTATATTGTTTAGCTTTTTCATAATTAATTTCCTAAATAAATAAATACATTAGTTACTAAATAACTTGGAGTTACATTGATGGGCTGTGAACTTCCACCCGAAGAGAATGAAACTGTATGGGAATGATCACCACTAAGCTCAGTGGTATATGTCCCCGCGGTATCATCAGCTTCCGGATTTGCACCTGCCGGTCCACTTGAGCTATTTGTAGTAGTACCTGTACCTCTGTCGGTATAAGTATGTGTATGGTTTCCTGCAGAATTGGTAGTCCCTGTAAAAGTAACGCTGGGAAGATTAGTTTGTGCTAAGGTTATTGTAGAACTTCCGGATAATAAAGCTAAAGCTTCAGAAGTATCTTTTGTCTTAATAAATCGATCGTCTGTATTGGGTAAATTTGTTGCAAATCCCAAGCTTACTGCTCTCGACTGAACATTTTCCGGAAGGGAAGAAACAGCTCTTCCGTTCAGTAAATACCAACCGTTATTATCTGCCGTGGCAAAACTGTTTGAGATTGTGCCGTAAGGATAATCGTAAGAAACTTTATTCCATTTTGTCCCGTTATTTTGATATAGACCTTCTGAAACATCATTTGAATTTGAAAGGTTATACGTAATAATTCCTTTCACGTGTGCAGATAATGGTGGAGGAGTAGCAGTAGAACTTATATTATTTCTTGTTAATAATACACCCATATTTGTTGAGGAAACCTCCAAAACCGAATTGTTGCTTGGATTAGCTGTCCCTATTCCGACCTGAGCTTTAATCTTATTAGATATTCCTAAGATTAATATGATATAAAGTAATATATTTTTCATTGTACAATTTTAAAATTAGAAACCTAAATAAATAAAAGCATTTGCCGCTAAATTCTTGGGCTCGATAGTTATTGCCGTGTTTGATCCTCCTGAACTTACTTGAACTGAATGAGTATGCGCCCCAGCTGCACTAGTCACTTGATTAGCCAAACTTGCCGTATTGGCAAATTGAGCCGTTCCTATTTTATGATCCCATGTCGTATAGCCTCTATCTGCATATTGGTGAGAATGATTTCCATTAGTGCTTGTATTTCCTGTATATGTAATATTTGGTAAATTTAATTGGCTAAGCGTAACGGTTTGAGCTCCACCAAGTGATAACATTGCAGAAGCTCCCTTTTGTTTCAAATATCTGTCTGTTGTATTGGGTAATGCTGAAAATATTGCAAGCTTGGCAGCATTTGCTTGTGCTCCGGCAGGTAAAGAGGTTAAAGCTCTGCCATCTAATTTGTACCATCCTTTAGAATCAGTTGTTGCAAAACTATAATATACGTCACCAATATTGGGTTGATTTGTGTATAATCTCTGCCATTTGGTGCCATCATTAATATATAAGCCTTCTACAACATCATTTATTGCAGCTAGATTATAAACAATCATCCCTTTTTCATGATTGGCAAGCGGAGTAGATAGAGTGGTATTCGAAAGCTGTATTCTAGGTAATAATAATCCTTTTGAAGTAGATGATAATTCTAAAGCTGAATTAGAATTAGGACTTGCAGTTCCAAACCCTATTTGTGATTTTAGAATACTCGAAAAACATATAGCTATTAATAATAAGTTATTTTTCATCCTGATAATTTTTTTTCTTAATTAGGTTTTTTCATTTTGCGATAAAATATTTTATACTTTTTTGAAATTTCAGGTGCAAATCTAATTGTAGACGTATTTTAAAAAAAATAAACAGGTATTACATAGATGTTACATATGTGTAAGTGTTTGATTTTTAAATATGTTTATTGATTTTGGGTTTGATTCTTTTTTTATTAAAATAAATGTTCAACAAAATATTTTCTAGTTGGTAAGCCTTGAAAGACATAAATTTTATTGATCTTTTAGGGAAAAAGATCCTGTAAATTTTGAAAAATACAAACACGAAATATTCACCAATGAAAATTGAATTTCAACGGAAAATTATAATTGAATCATAAAAATTTTATCTAAAAGTAAGTTTGAGTTTCATAGTTAGAAGAAAATAATTAAATACTATTTTTAATCATTTTTCCTAATTTCTCAAGATCACTTTCTACACGATCTGTCCATTCCAATCCGTAATTTAAACGCATGCAATTCGTGTATTGATTATGCTGAGAAAACATTCTTCCCGGAGCAAAGCTTATTTTTTTACTGAATGCTTCGTCATAAAGATCTTCTGTACAAATTCTTTTGTCAAGTTCCAGCCACAGCATAAAACCACCTTTAGGCTCGGAAACTTTTGTATTATCAGGAAAATAGGTTGCAACCGACTTTTGAATTTGAAGATAATTGGAATACAGTTTATTTCTGAACATTCTTAAATGATGATCATATCTTCCATGTTCAAGAAAATCAGCAATAACATCAGAATAAAATGACGGACTGCATACGGTCTGAACCAATTTCTGACGAATAATTTTATCTTTAAACTGCCCCGGAGCCACCCATCCCACACGATATCCCGGAGCCAACGCCTTGGAAACAGAACCTACCCACATCACAAGACCCGCCTCATCATAGAATTTGCAGGGCTTTGGCCTTTCTGAACCAAAATATAAATTTCCGTAAATATCATCTTCTATCAAAGGAACATTGTATTCGGTGATAAGTCTTACCAATTCTTTTTTATTCTCATCAGACATTTGAAATCCCAACGGATTATTAAAATTAGTCACAAAACAACAGGCTGATATTTTGGGTAAAACTTTTTTCAAAGCATCCAGATCCAAACCATCAATTGGATGGGTCGGAATTTCCACAGCTTTTAATCCTAATAAATGAATCGCCTGCAGTATCCCAAAATACACCGGACTTTCCACAGCAACGGAATCTCCGGGTTTTGTAACCGCCATAAGACAGTGATAAATGGCGTTCATCGCGCCGGAGGTGATTACCAGATCATCTTCAGTTATTTTTCCTTCCAAAATCAATGACCATTTTGCAATTTCTCTGCGCAGGTGTTCGTTTCCTTGTACGGGTTCATAATTTGTTCCGCTGTCGTTTTTAGCCTTAACAACATTCAGCATCGATTTCTTTAATTTGGCTAAAGGAAGAAAGCTTTTTCCGGGAATTCCCAACGCAAATTGAGTAAGATCTGGATGAGAAATACTTCCGAAAACCTTATCTATTAAATCTTGATGCGGTTTTTCTAATCCTGATTCTTTAATTTTTACCACAGAAGGAAGCGCCAGTTTCCGCTGTGAGGTCTGGCTCACAAAATACCCGAATTTTGGTCTGGATTCAACAAGAGAACGGCTTTCCAATTCCATGTAGGCCAGTTTTATGGTATTCAGACTTACATTATATAATTTCTGGGCGCTACGAAGTGAGGGCAATCTGTCGCCAAACTGTAAAGTCTCACTTTGTATTTGTTCGGTAATTATTTTTGCTATTTTAAGATATAAGACCTCTTTAGCCATAAAAAAGTAGGATTTTAAGTAAATGTATGGAATTATTAGTCTGATTTTATCAAATATTCAACCAATTGATCATTCTTTCGATACTGCTTTTAAGTTGTAAAGGATCGCGGTAATTTGCAGAATTATTTCTTTTAAAATAGCTCTGAGCATGAGTAAAGAAGTTCTTTTTTTCTTCTGTATTTAAACTTGATTTTTCATAAATCACAAAATCAGTTTCTCCTTTTTGATTAATAAAAAGACTTGCAAAAGCGATGATATTATTTTTTTGCCTGATCATAAGAAAAGGAATTCCAAAATTTTCAGTGACTATTTCAAGATTTGAGAGTTGAAGAAAAATATTCTTTAGTTCTACTATATCTGCAATATAAACTTCAGAGATTTGAAGTTGTTTTTGAGGTTGAAAGGCCGTTTCCATAATGCTTTGCTTTATATAGTACAAAGCTATGGAGTCTTAAATTATGGTTACAGATACAGAAGTGTGTATTATTGTGGGTACAGATTTTATTTTTAAAATTTTAATTGAATTTCGGTTTTTAAAGAAAATCGTAAACAAAAGAAAACCTCTGAAATGGGTTGATCTCAAAGGTTTTTTAGAGAAAATATTGTTATTAATTTGAAATATTGAGTTCATAAATAGAAGAAGCTATTCCAAAAGGTTCGGAAGCTGATTCTTTAACCAAAAGAAATCCGTTATCTTTAAAAAATTCAAGCTGAGGATGATTTTGATTGATATTAACCCAAATACTATCTGTGAATTTGATCGCAGATTTTACTTTATTCCAAAGCGAAATTCTCACTTCTGATGAATTGTATTCTGAAAGTATTCCAAAATTTATAATCTCCGTCATTTTTTTACCTTTAGAAGCATCAGAATAGCTTGAACCACTTTTAAATAGACAATATCCTGCAGGTTGATCATCCACAAAAACCATAATAAGCTGATTCGAAAGATCATTCAAAATATTAATCATTTTCCTGTGATCCAAATGTTCTTTGATGTAATTTTCTATGGTTTCGGAAGAAGCAATTTCCTTATAAGTATCTCTAATAAATGCTTTTTTCACATCAAAAAGATCATCAACACCTTTGTCGGATCCTACTGCGAATTTTGAAATTATTTCCATTGGATTCTTTTTTATTCGAAGGTAAGAGATTATTGAGCTTTAATTTAGATACAGTTATGAAAAATTAAATCGGTACAGTTATGAATTTTGTAATTTTGCTCAGAACAGTTAGACTCGAGACGTATGCAGACTTATAAATATGAAATATTTACTTCTATTTTGGAGGATCAGATAAACAGTGGAGTAGTGAAGTTGGGAAGCCGTTTGCCTTCTGTTAGAGATATCAAAGAGAAATATCATTTAAGCATAAGTTCGGTTCAGAGCGGATATGATTATCTTGTAATGAAAGGTTTGGTTGAAAATATTCCGCGTTCGGGCTATTTTGTGGCTTTTAATCAAAAGGAAACTATTCCTGAAAATACGGTGAAACAATTACCAGTTGCAAAAAATTCTGTATTTAATAAAAACCTTGAACTCACATCAACAAAGAGTAAAGCTTTTGAATATAATTCGTTCAATTCTACATCACCAACAGATATTTTAATCCCTCAAAAATTGATTTTAAGAAAAATGCAGGAAGTAATTCGGGAAAAAGGAGCCTCACTTCTTCGTTATTATCCTCTAAATGGTTCATTAGCATTGAGAGAAAAGATTACAGAACGTTCTGCAAAATACGGATGTACGATGAACACAGAAGAATTGATCATCACAGACGGTGCGTTGCAGGCTCTTTATATCGCTTTGGCATCTGTAACTAATGCGGGCGATTTGATTGCTGTTGAAAGTCCGTGTGTTTTCTCTATTTTGGAGGTTATTTCTAATTTGAAGTTGAAAACGATTGAAATTCCTGTACATTATAAGGATGGTTTTGATGTAAATTACTTTAGAAATATTTGTGATGAAAATCCCGTTCGGGCAGTTGTCGTTACTCCGAATTTTCATAATCCTACAGGGATTTTGATGACAGATGATAATAAAAAAGAACTGCTTTCCATTGCCGAAAATCATCAAATTACAATCATTGAAAATGATATTTACGGAGATCTTTATTTTGATGGAACAAGACCGTCCAATATTCGGAATTTTGATAAAACAGGTTTGGTGATGACATTTTCTTCGTTTTCCAAAACTTTGGCGCCGGGAATTCGCTTGGGATGGCTGAATTCAGGGAGATTTTTTGCCGAAACTGAACGATTAAAGTTCTCTCTTGGTAGATCTGTTGCTCCAATTTATCAGGAATTAATGATAAAACTTTTGGAAAGCAATAGTTATGACAGACATTTGCGCTCGTTTCGAAAACAATTGGAAAAACAGTCAATAGAATTATTAGATGCTTTAAGAAAATTTTTCCCTGAAAACTGTTATTTCCACAGACCTCAGGGTGGTTACAGTATTTGGGGAGAATTGCCACAAAATGTTGATATGGAGGCTTTTTATGAATATTGTGAAAGTCAGAAGATTTTATTTACGCCGGGAAATACTTTTTCGTTTACAGATGAATATGACCATCATTTTCGGGCAGTGTTTGCCGATCGTATAACTTCAGAAAGTATTCTTTCGCTGGAAAATCTTGGTAGAAAAGTTCAGGAGTTTTTAGAATAATTTTCTTTTTAATTTAAATAAGAATTAGATATTTAATTAAACTCCAACGCATTATTTTTATTGATGTATTCCGATGGCGTTATGCCTTCTATCTGCTTGAAAACTCTGTTGAAGGTAGATTGATTAGAAAATCCTGAAGCCGTATAAATGTACATCAACGTGATTTTATTGATATCATTTTCCTGAATCAGTTTTTTTACATTTTCAATTCTGCAAGTGTTAAGATAGTGATTAAAATTTGAATATCCATTTGCTTTGATGGATTTTGCAATATATAAATTGTTGGTTTTTAAAATATTAGATAATTGTGAAATAGAAAAATCAACATCTTTAAAAAGCGCCTTTTCTTCAACAACATTTTTTACCTGATCAAACAGGAGGATGTATTTTTCAAGGTTTTCATTATTTTCAACGGGATTATTTTCTTTAAACTTAATAGGGTCAGTGGATTCAGTAAAAATAGGGTCTGTATTTTCACGTTCTAGATTTGCTGCACTTTCGGAAGTATTTGTGCTTTTAATAAAGCTTTCCATAACCTCTACTTTTTTTATTTTTTCATTATAATAGAGTAGAAGAGCGAATACGATACTGTTTACGATTCCCACAAAAGTATCAGAAATCACCATGTACTGCACGTTTCGGAAGCTAAAATAATTAAATGAATAAAATTTTGTCAGAATACTTACAGCTACAATTATACTTAATATATAAGCCGAATAGATGTAAACGTACTTTTTACCCAACAGAATATAAGCTCCGAGCGGTAACGGTAAAAGCCACATGCAGGTCGCAGCAGAATATTTCCAAAATCCAAGCATAACAAATGCAGCAAACAAGGACGCATAGGTTAAATAAAGATGAACTAATGTTTTGATGTTATAATTCTTACGAATGATCAAAAAAGTATAAAATAAAATAATTGAATAGGCAAATGTGCAGGTAGCAAAGAATACATCACCGATTATAAAATAAAATGCCAAAGCATATCCGAACAATATACCGGACATCAAATACACATATTGAGCGATAAGCTTCCTTTTTAATGTGTCAGCAGATTCTATAATAAAATTTTTATCAGTTGCCATTTTAGTGTTTTTCAAAAAATGATTTATGTAAATTGTTGATTTTTAAATATTTGTAAAATGATAATGAAATTTAAAATTTTACTTATACTTGAAAATTTTGATTGCTTTTACCAACTAATTTTGCAAAATCAAGTTACAAATTTAAGGATATATAACGATATCCGGAATAATGGAAAGAATTTATCGGTTTTCATTTTGTTATAAGTATTTCTTTATCCAAAGAAATAGATACTATAGAATTGTGTTTAGTTAAAATTAAAAAATCAAAAATTAAAAGGATGAAAAAGCAATTATTATCTGCCTTGGCAATGTTCTCATTTTGTTGTATTGCGTTTGCGCAAGTGGGCATTAACACTCCAAATCCACATGCAAAATCTGTATTGGATATTGTTTCTAAAAATAATAATACAGGAGTTTTGTTTCCCAGATTAACAACCGCTCAGCGAGACGCGATCGCTCCCGGAACAACGGACGCTTCTGTTGACGGATTATGGATCTATAACACAGACACTAAATGTTATGAATTCTGGAACCGTACAAAGTGGGTTTCTTTATGTGATGGCAATGGTACAACCGATGTACCTCCACTTTCAGGGGTAAAATTACTATCTTATGAGCAGGATGCTACATTCACATTTGCGACACCAGTTTTTACAGATTTTTTCAATTCATTTGATAATTTTGGACCGTTTCCTTCATCAACCATTCAGACGGATGGGTCTTCTTTAGTTCCTGATAAGATATCATACACGAATTTTGCTTCAATTAATTTTCAGAGTTATGATATTATTGGTGTTTCTTTTCGTCCGGGTGTTGATTTAACTCCTGCTGAAATTACCGCATTGGTAACTTTTGCCAATACTTCAGGAAAACATCTGTATTTTTTTACAGAAGGTTACACACAAGCCGGGAAATTATCTTTATTAAGCCAGCTTATCGGGGATATAACATTAACGACGAGCGATATTGTTGCAAGCATTGGGGCTAATGGAGATTCAAATTCTACGGCTCCATGCTATTATATAACTGGAGATGCACTTAACGATCCATTTGTTAATGGCCCGTTTGGTAAGTTACAGACTAGTGTTGATAGATTTGTTGATCATGCCGGTTCATCCAATTCGTTTTCGTATGCAAAATTAAGTACAAGTTCTAATGTACAGATTATTGCTGCGGATGGTTTGGTAGGAGGTGTTCCTCAGCCGACTTCAAAGGTTGGAGTATTTAAAGTAAAAAATAAAAATGTGTTTGTAATTGCTGATGGTGCTCCATTTTTCGGAGGAACTAATAATAGCGGACCTGCTTGTATGACAGCTTCTTCTGTAGGTGGAACGAGAGGAAGAAAGCCTCTTAAGTGCGATGCTGTTTCTGCAAACGGAACAAATTCAGGAGTTGGTATTTTGATGGCGAACATTGTTGCCTGGTCACTAAAGAGTTTATAAACGATTCAGTATAGATTCAAAAAACACAAATTTTACTATTTAAAGATTTTCAGAGGACTGTTTTTAACAGATCCCAATAAATACGGTTCTCTGTGATCTTTTTCAGTTCCTCATTACACAAATAAAAATGATAATAACAAATGATTTAATGCATATAATCAATGTATTAAAGAAATTTTGTACGATTCTCTGAGTACAAACGATGAAAAAAAATTGAATATAAATGATGAAATATTCTTAAGATAATAAAGCCTACACAAGGGATTCCCACTAGATTTTTCAGACAATTTTTTTTAATGCATTGATGCGCATTAGAACATACTTTGTGTAGTCTTTTATCTTGTTATGAAAATAATTAAAAATATGAATTTCAAAGATATACATATTGGCTCATTGGTCAGCCAGCGGGTTTTAGAATGCGGAATTGATGTGTCCCGACTTTGTAAATATTTTAATGACACTGAAGATTATATTTCAAAAATGTATACCTACAAAAGTATGGACAGTGAAATTCTGTTGAAGTGGTGCCGCATTTTAGAGTATGATTTTTTCAGGGTCTATTCTCAAAACCTGATCCTTTATTCTCCGCCTTCAGCAATTATTGCAGGGTCAAAATCTGAAAATCTCTCACAAATGCCACAATTTCGTAAAAGTATTTACACAAAAGAGGTGATTAATTTTATACTTGAAATGATTGAAAACGGAGAAAAAACAAAAAACCAAATTATTACAGAATACAATATCCCGAAAACAACTTTATATAAATGGATAGAAAAACACAGAAAATAAATCCTCCGAATTACAAAAAGATATATGCAGATATTTTGGCTAAAAAATTTCCGCATAAGGTCAAAGACTGTACATCTATTTTGCTGAAAGAAGAACTAAGTTTTTTAGATATCATTAAACTTAATCAACGAATTTTTGGGTATAACGAAATATCCTCAATCAATCAACGGCTTCGATCTTATGATAATCAGACTATCATTGAAATATTAAATTATCAAAAAACACACAAATTAAACAATAGTCAATTATCACTTCATTTCAAATTGAGTCGTAATACGATCGCAAAATGGAAAATGCATTTTGCTGTTTAATGAGATTTAATTAAAAACATATTTAAACACTATACTAATGATTAAAATTATTTCGACAGTACTGCTCCTCGGTACTATCAGTCTAACGCATGCCCAAAAGGCAGGATATGTTGGGATCAATACAACTGCACCTGAAAAAGAACTCTCTGTGAACGGGACTATGAAAACATCAGGAATGACCTTAAAAGATCCTATAGAGAAATTGGGAGCAGATGAAAATTATTCTTTTTTGATCAAATCTCCGGCTCCGCAGAACAAAATCACTTCTTACAATGATTCTTTTGTGCCGACAACTCCGGCTCCGATTAATCTTATTCAGTTTAAAATTACTTGCAACAAAAACGATAAAGACTGGGTGGATGAGTATGACACTAAAATCAATTCGGATAAGTTTTTAGTTATCATTGCCTCGCATGGATTTACACAGCCTGTATTCACTTTTAATGCAGATTGGATCACACCTATGCCTTCAATTTTTGCTTATAGCTCAAACGGTACATGGAAACTTAGGGCAGATTATGTAGGATTTTCAACCGATGATTCTCTCCCGAAAGGTGTCTGGACGCTCAACTTATTGGTTTTTGACAGAGCTTATTCGAAAGAATTCAATTTCTCGAAGGCAATTAATACCACAGGGATTGGTGCTGCCACAGCTCCTTTAATCCAATAATTTTAAAAATACATTATGAAAAAAATAACCACATTTTTATTTGTTACCTGTACTTGTTTGGGTATTAGCGCGCAGATTGGAATAAATACAGCAAGCCCTCAAGGAACATTGGATGTTAATGGTGGAACTTTAATAGAATCTTATGTAATTGATACTGTTAACTCAAACGCAACAGGTAATTATTATCTTCTCACGCGTTCAAAAGATACAACACCAGTAGGAAAAGTAAAACTGCTTGATATTGCGCTCCGAAATGTCGCTCCTGTTAACACGTATACTATTATTCTGAAAAATGTTAGTCAGGATGATGTTTTGAACCTCAATACAGGACTGGAAACATCAAAATACGTTGTTGCTATTACGGGTGCGGTTTTTACAGATGCTACACCTGGTGTCATTACATCCACATCTTACAAATCGTTTGGTGCCTACTCTACGGAAGTAACTTCCATAGTAAACGGAGGAAAAACTTATAATGCTGTTAATTTAAGCTTTCAGGGAGCAGGTACAACCTCTGCTCAAAACGGAACCTGGTCACTTACTCTTTGTGTTTATGAAAAAGCACTCGTAAAAGACTGGGGAACTTATACAGGAAACGTAAATAGCTCATATATAGGAGTTTCAACTAATACACCAATAGGTCTTCAATAAAAAAATTATGAAAAGAATAACATACACTATAATAATGGCTTTTCTGGGATTGTTTATGAACGCTCAGAATGGAAAAGTTGGAATTAAAACGGCAAATCCAACAGAAACATTAGATGTAAATGGCTCAAGCTACACAAACTCTTTATACCTTAGAAATCCCGGCGAACCGGATAAAACAGGCGGGCATTTTCTTGCAACTTCTAGCAATACATTGCAGCTTTATGACCCAACGCTGGAAAGCAGTGGATTATTTAATTATTTAAAACTTACCATTTCAGGAGTTCCTGCAAAGGGAATCACAGATTATGACACAAAAATAGATGCTACAAAATTTTTAGTAGTTGTGCATAATTATTCTTTTCAGCTTAAT
Organism: Chryseobacterium sp. SIMBA_038; assembly: GCF_046535115.1. Classification (NCBI taxonomy): domain Bacteria; kingdom Pseudomonadati; phylum Bacteroidota; class Flavobacteriia; order Flavobacteriales; family Weeksellaceae; genus Chryseobacterium; species Chryseobacterium sp. SIMBA_038. The sequence continues at coordinate 134,502 of NZ_JAWRXH010000009.1, read as the reverse complement.
GACGGTTCTACAGAGGTTGCTCTTGATTATGGAAGTAACGGAATAAATGATAATAAGCAGGGATCTCCGAATGTAAATACATTTAAAAGTAACGGAACCTGGCACATCAGAGCAAATTTTACCAATAGTAAATTATTGGACTATACCACTGGATATGCGGACGGAACTTATAATAATTTTAAAGTTGATTTGTATTTAATGGCTTATAAATATCTCATCACTAAACAAAATATCAATGATACGACTAAAGATCTCGGTGGAACAAATGGTTCTACCCAGGCTTTGAGTAAGCCTTCGGGATTTTAATTAAAGTTTTTTGTTCTAATCAATAAGTGTCTGCAATAATGTGGGCACTTATTTTTTGATATTAAAAGCTACATTTAATCATTAAAAATAAAAACCTCCAAAATCAAATGATTTCGGAGGTTTTAGTACCCAGTACCAGAATCGAACTGGTACATCTTTCGATACTAGAGTTTGAGTCTAGCGCGTCTACCAATTCCGCCAACTGGGCTTGATGTTTGTTTTAAATTGGTGTGCAAATATAGAAACTTTTTTTTATGTTCAAAAGTTTTTAGAGAAAAAATTTTAAAAATTTATCTCCAAACCATCGTAGGCAAGGTGCATTCCGAGCGGAAGTTGTTTATCTTCAACATCATGTAAACCTAAATGATGACTGATATGAGTTAAAAATAATTTCTTAGGTTTTAACTCTTCAAACAATTTAATAACGTCTGGAAGAATAAAATGCGCCGGATGCGGATCAAATTTCCTGATACAGTTCAAAACTAAGACATCCAAATTCTTAAGTTTTTCCTTTTCAGTGTCAGAAATAAAGCCGGCATCTGTGATGTAAGCCATATTTTTAAACTTATATCCAAACACAGAAATTTTATAATGAATGACTTCAACTGGTGTAATTTCCGTGTCCAAAACGGTGAAAGGTTCATTTTCAATTTCATGAAGATCAAAAGCGGGTGCTCCGGGATATCTTTCATCCGCAAAAGCATAAGGAAAACGATTTTTTATTTCGTGTCCGACTCTTGGATAGCAATAAATCGGCATATTTTTTCCGCTTTTAAAAATGAGAGGTCGCATATCGTCAAGCCCGATCACATGATCATTGTGTTCGTGAGTAATAAGAGCGATATCAATCGTATTTTCATGATTTATAAGCATTTGCTGCCGAAAATCCGGACCGCAATCGATCAGGATTTTTTTATTTTCTTCTGTAGAAATCATCACAGAAGAACGAAAACGATTGTCTTTGGGGTTTTGTGATGTACACACCTCGCAGGTGCAGCCAATAACGGGTACGCCTTGGGAAGTTCCCGTTCCTAAAAATTTCAACTTCATTTTCTTTTGAGGTTGGTTTAATTTTGGTAAATTTACGAAAAATTTAATGTCCTAATGTATCAGAAACTAACTCCTAAACAAAAAGCATTAACAATTAATCTAGATCCTACTATTTATGGTACTTTCGCAGAAATTGGAGCAGGGCAGGAGACTGTTCGACACTTTTTTAGAGCAGGAGGGGCTTCGGGTACAATTGCTAAGGCGATGTCTGCTTACGACAAAGATTTTAGTGATGCCATCTACGGAAAAGAGGTCAAAAACAGGTATGTTACTCAAAACAGACTTCGTAAAATGCTTCGTTATGAAGTAGCCTTAATTGAAGAAAGAATTTCCAGAGATAACAACCCGAACAGAAAGTTTTTTTCTTACGCGAATACCGTTACAACGATTAACTTTGATAAGACTGTAAGAGGTCACGGTTGGGTAGGAATTCGTTTTCAGGTAAAGGAAAATGAAGATTATAACGAGATCGTTATCCACGTAAAATTCAAAGAGAATGATGCTACATTACAGCAGGAAACTCTTGGTAATTTGGGGGTGAATCTTATTTTCGGAGCCTTTACATATTATGATAATCCTAGAAGATTAATCGAATCTCTTTTCGACGATGTTGCAACCGATAACCTTGAAATTGATATGATTGATTTCAGTGGACCGGTCTTCGCTTATGTTGACAACAGATTAATGTCTCTACAGTTGGTTAAAAACAATATGACAGACGCGGTTATCTTCAATTCTCAAGGGAGCAATATGCTTCCGGCGGATAGCTTATACAAGAAAAATATTTTTGCGATAAGAGGAAGTTTCAGACCTGTAACCAAGGTAAATATTGATATGCTACAAAACGGTATTGATATGTTTTTGAAGGACGCAGTCTGTACCCATGAAGAAACGGAAATTTTAATTGAAATTACCATTTCCAACCTTAGAGCAGACGGAGATATTGACGAAAGAGATTTCCTTGATAGAGTAGACGTTCTTGGTAAATTAGGCTACACAGTTATTATCTCAAACTTCTCTGAATATTACCGATTGATTGATTATTTTGCATCTTACACCACCGGAAATATTGGGGTAGCAATGGGTGTAAATAATCTGTTGATGGTATTTGATGAGAAATATTATAAGAATTTATCAGGTGGAATTTTGGAAGCTTTCGGTAAATTTTTCAGAAACGGAATGAGAGTGTATCTGTATCCTTACAAAGATCCTGAGACTCATGAATTATTAGATTCTGAAAATCTTAAGGTGGAAGAAAATCTTAAAGAACTTTATAAATATTTTAAACTCAACAATCGTATTGTAGATATTAAAAACTATAATCCTGAGTTTTTGGAAATTTATTCAAGAGAAATATTAAGAAAAATTGCTGGGAACATCAAAGGTTGGGAAAATCAACTTCCTGAAGGTGTTGCTGAAATGATAAAAGAGCGCGGAATGTTCGGATATAAACAAGAACTTTCGCTAAAACAATTCTCCTAAAAACAAAATATAATGTCAGAATTAAAGAAAAGACTTTCTTCTATACTTGAAAGTCCAAAACATAATACTGAAGAAAAGCTTCAGAAAGTTTGCCATCTTTTGGATCAGGAAATTTCTTATTTCAACTGGACTGGTTTCTATTTTAAAAATGGAGATAAAGATGAGTTGAAATTAGGTCCTTACGTTGGAGCTCCGACAGATCACGACATTATTCCTTACGGAAAAGGAATTTGCGGCCAGGTTGCGGTTTCTAATGAGACGTTTGTAGTTCCTGATGTTCATCAGCAGGATAACTATTTAAGTTGTTCAATTGATACAAAAGCTGAAATTGTAGTTCCTATCTTTAAAGACGGACAAAACATTGGTCAGATTGATATTGATTCTCACAAAATAGATCCGTTTACGGACGAAGACAGAGAATTATTAGAATGGCTTTGTAAAGAAGTTTCTAAAATTCTATAATTGAAAAATATAAACTCCGATCTTTGGGTCGGAGTTTTTTATTATACTATTATGATTTTTGTAGTTTAAAAATTGTGTCATTTGTGAAAAGTATTAGTGAAATTTGTGTTTAAACAAAATTCACCTCAGTAATCAATTCCTTAAAATAATTCTCACATTTCGCGATATGCGTTCCATACCAAGAAAAGGCTTCTCCATCAACGATCATAATCTTCTTATTTGGATAAAACTCTTTTAATTCCTCAACATGTTTTTCTTTGAATGGAAAAGGTTCAGAAGAAAGCATGATAATATCAGCTTCGGCGAGATCTTCGATTTCAATTACCGGATAGCGGGTTTTATTTTTAAATATATTTTCAAAACCAATTTCAGATAAAATATGATGGATAAAAGTATCGGAGCCAATCGTCATATAAGGATTTTTCCAAATCAGATAGGCAACTTTTATAGGAGAATCAATTTTAGCTTGACTCAGAACTTCGTAGGTTTTAAGATTAAATTGCTGTGCTTTTTCTTCTTTATTAAAAAGCAAGCCCAGATTTTTTAAGAGATAATAATTATCTTCAATGGTTTCAATGTTAGTCACTACAACTTTAAAATCATCCATCAAGGCTTCAACCTGTTCTTTGATATTTTCTTCTTTATTGGCAAGGATTATATCGGGTTGTAAAGCTTTTATTTTTTCAATGCTAATATTTTTTGTTCCGCCAATAACAGCTACATTTTTTACTTTTTCTTCGGGATGGATGCAGAATTTGGTTCTTCCAATGACTTCATTTTCAGTTAGACCCAAATCAAATAAGGCCTCAGTAATTGAGGGAACTAGAGAAACAATTTTCATTGTAATATTTTAGAAGTTGCCTAAAATTACAAAAGTTTACCCGTTAAGAAAAGTCCAGCTACAGAAAAGTAAATAATAAGTCCGGTAACGTCTACCAAAGTAGCTACAAATGGAGCAGAAGAGGTTGCAGGATCGAGTTTTAATTTTTTCAGAATAAATGGAACCATAGAACCTGATATTGTCCCCCAAAGTACGATCAATACTAAAGAAACGCCAACACTTAAACCTACAAAAGCCCAGTGAATTCCATAATTAAACAACCCTATCTTATGCCAGACCATGATTCGTAAAAATCCGATAATTCCAAGAATTCCACCAAGAAATAATCCTGTGAAAATTTCTTTTTTCATCACATACCACCAGTCTTTCAAGCCAATTTCCTGAAGTGCCATTGCTCTGATAATCAACGTTGCAGCCTGTGAACCGGAATTTCCACCACTGGAAATAATTAGAGGAACAAATAATGCTAAAACAACTGCTTTTTGAATCTCATCTTCAAAATAACCCATTGCTGATGCGGTCAGCATCTCAGAGAAAAATAAGATTACAAGCCACATACCTCTCTTTTTCACCATTTCGATAAGAGAAGTCTGGGTGTAGGGCAAATCTAAGGCTTCAAGACCCCCGAATTTTTGAATGTCTTCCGTATTTTGTTGCTCAATTTGATCTAATATATCATCAATCGTTACAATTCCGACCAAAACTCCGGCTTCTGTAATAATGGGAAGCGCAGTTCTGTCGTATTTTTCGAAATAAGTTACCGCGTCTTCTTTTGAAGTCATTGTTGTGATGGCAACGAAGTGATTATCAGTTAATTCTGAAACTAAAGTGTCTTCTTCAGCTAGTAATAAACTTCCTACTGCTAAGTCATCAATCAGGCGATTTCTTTCATCCACGACATACAAATGATTCATGGTTTCCACTCTTTTTCCGACTTTTTTGATCTGTTGAAGACATTTTTTTACCGTCCATTCCTTACGGATCTGAATGTAGTAAGGTGTCATCAAACGGGCAATAGAATCAGAATGATAGCCCAATAATTTTAAGGCAATTCTTCTTTCCTGCGGATTAAGATGATTGATTGAATATTTAATAAGTTCGTCCGGAAAGTCCTCAAACAGGGCAGTCCTGTCATCCGGAGTCATCGAGTTTAAGATCTCGGAAACATCATCACTTCCGATACTTCTGATCGTTTCTTCCTGAAAGTCAGGATCTAAGTGTGAAAAAACTTCGGCTTTGTATTGTTTCGGAACTTTTAAAAATGCCAGGAGCCTCTCATCAGCGTGAAGTTCACTTAGAGTTTCGGCAATATCGGCAGGATTAAAGATAAGTTCGTCATTATAATTCAAAACGTGCAATTTTTAGGATATGCAAAAATAATTCAATTTTTTAGAACTGACCAATGATGTGGGAAATTTAAGGATTAATTAAAGTTTTATTCTTGCTAGGACTAAATTTTAGATTGGGAACTTTTTAAATTTTTATTTTACCACAAAAGGCACAAAAGATTATCACACTGGTCATTTGAGTTTATGACGAAGTGCAAATAAAGAGCACATAAGTTTTTAAAAATCTTTGATTTTTATTCTTTTGCAAGCTTTTGTTTTCGAAATAGTTAAACTTTAAATAGTTCAATAATAGCTTTTGTCTCTTTTGTGGTTAATTTATAGGAATCAAAAAATAAATATTCGTGAACAGAATGTCCGAATTAATTATAAAATTTCAAACTAAATGAAAAATTTAAAAACCGGCTTCTGTAGATGGTTTTAATCTTCTTAATTCTTTCAGAATACCTTTTATTGCTCCGTTTGTACCGATTTTAATGGAGTTTTCTGCAGAACCCAAAAGACGCATGTTTTTGCGATAAGTATCGTAATCTGATTCTGTAATATAATTTCCTGCAGCATCAAAAAGCTTCATGCTTACAACAACTTGGTTGGAGAAAACGTATTTTCCAAGACCTACTTTAAAATACCTTACTTTGGGAACGATGGCGAAATCTGCATCATTATTAATACAGTAATCGGCGATAGTTTGCTTATCAACACTGTCGAATGAAACCTGAGTTTCGGTTCTGAGCATTTTATTTCTCTTATATCTGCTTAAATTATCGGAAACTGCACTGAAAAATGCATGATTAGTGGGTTCTTTGATTTCCTCAAGGTCGGGTTCTACCTCAGGATTGAAGTATAAGACCTTTTTTATTTTATCTTCGGAAACATTTCTTTGTGCCTTTACTGAAGCAATGCCGATCAATAAAAAAGTGAAAACCGTACTAAAAGTTAAAATTTTTCTCATTTGTAATTCGTTTGCAAAATTACTGTCTTTTAATGGTATGGCATAATTTTTTTAAGAAATTTTTAACATTTTTTTCTATCAAATTTGATACATGAAATCAATAATGTTTTGTCCAATAAAAAAATAGTCGTACTTTTGCACCCGTTACATAATAATCATTAAACAATATTGGAATGTACTTAACAACAGAAAAAAAGCAGGAAATTTTCTCTAAACACGGGAAATCTGCAACAGACACAGGAAGTGCTGAAGGACAAGTAGCTCTTTTCACTTTCAGAATCAACCATTTATCTCAACACTTAAAGGCTAACCGTCACGATTTCGCAACGGAAAGATCTTTGGTTAAATTGGTAGGTAAAAGAAAAAGTTTACTAGATTACCTTAAAAATAAAGATATCGCAAGATACAGAGCAATTATTGCTGAACTAGGTTTAAGAAAATAATCTACAAAGATTTTCAGATAAAAAGCAACTTCGAAAGAGGTTGCTTTTTTGTTTTTATGCTAGAGTTATTATAATTATTAAGAATTAATTTTTGTAATATTATGTTTCTGCGTAAGAAGATTGCGTATTTAATTTATTATTTTGTAGTATTAAAAATAATAAATATGAAAATACGCATTAAAAATAAGGAAAAGGCAATATTAGCAAAACTGTATAAAGAGGAATATAGAGTTGTTGCAAAACAGGAAGATCTTGGAGGAGGGTATAGCTATTTAATTTTTAATGAAAATCTTCAGGAGATGTTGTTGAAAGATAATGCTGTCGAAATTATAGATGATGATATGAGTGATATGATTCAACGAAATGATCTTTGGTACGGAAGAAATTTTTATGTTAATGAGTTATTAGTGAATCTTTTACAGTTGGAACCTGGGAGCCATATAAGCATCGGTCATATTTGGCCTGCAAGTAAAGCTTTTAGATATTTTGAAAAATATAATTACGAAATTCCTGATCATTATAAAAATACGGCGTTGAATGAAAAATATAAGATGAATCTTATTGAAGGTTTTTTAATGGCAATAAATCCTTATATAGAAAGAAAATTTATTGGTGGAAATTATTTTGAAAGCTTTGAATTTTATAAAGGAAAAGCTGTTTTTGAAATTGAACTTAAATTAGGTGAAAGTCTTACTGAACTTGATGTTGTTGAATATAAAGATCTTTTGAAAAGTTTTATTGAAAAATATTTACATGGTACGCAGCATAACGAAGAAAATTCTAAAATGTTTGCGGGTACTTTTTTTGTTTTAATTGATTCTTTTTTTATTTATGATATCACTCGTATTTTCTCTTATAAAACTTTTTATAATAATTGTTTTGTAGTTGAACATCAGAATGAATATTATTATCTGAATAAATTTTGGTGGGGATAATTCTGGTTTGAAGGAATGGTTTAATAAATTATTCCTTCTTTCCCCCAATTTTTCCTAAATGCGTATTCTGGAAACTATCCGGATATTTCAATCCATATCCCAGCACTCTGTCAAAAGCAGAATGAGCAAATAAAATAGCACCAATCATTTGTAAATAGGGAAGGGCTAAGAATGTTCCTGCGAGATATACTGCGATGGCAATTCCAAGATGATGGAAAAGATTATAACAAAATGCTCCTACTTTATTATTAACAGCATAACCTAACATGGAAATATCGGGAGCAAAAAATAATCCTGCGAACCACCACCAGGAAAATTCAGTGTGAGCAAAAGCAAAAACTCCCAAGATTAAGAATGCGACGTATTCAAGTTGTAATTGAATTTTCATTGGTATTTTAGTTTAATTATTTGATGCTAAGATATGTTTCTATTTCAGACGAAAGACTTTATTCAAATACTTTAAACAAAAAAATGAGACCCTTAAAAAGAGCCTCACATGATTTATATTTTTAATTGAAATTAATGTCCCGATTTGGATTCTGTAGTTTCTACATGACCAAGATATTTTGTACAATAAGCTCCAAAAATTAAGATCATTAAATAACAGAACACAGGAATAATAAACGAATGTTGAACTCCAAACTGATCTGCCAAATATCCTTGGAAAATGGGAACAATTGCTCCCCCCAGAATCGCCATTACAACCAAAGATGATCCCTGACTTGTATATTTTCCTAACCCTGAAATCGCCAGTGTATAAATATTTGAGAACATAATAGAATTGAAAATTCCGATTCCCAGAACGCTGTACATTGCTAATTCACCATGATTCACCATCGTTGAAATCAACAGAATAACGTTAATCGCAGCAAAGATAGAAAGTGTTCTTGCCGGAGCAGCTTTACCAATAAAGAATGCGATGAAATTAAGAACAATAAATACCAAGAAGAAGCTGATCTGAGCAAAAGAAAGATTCACAATGCTGAAAATTACTAAGAATACTAACGTAGCAGCTCCCAACATATAAATCGCTTTCTTTCCTTGGCTTATCGATTGGTTTAAAGAAATTGCTCCAAGAAAACGCCCGATCATCGCACCTCCCCAATACAGAGACAAATAATTTTTACTGATTACTTCATCAAAGCCCATAATTTGAGGCTGTTCTAGGAAACTGATAATGAAACTTCCAACAGCAACTTCACCTCCAACATAGCAAAACATAGCAAAAACTCCGAACTTCAAGTGATTGAATTTCAACGCTCCCCAACCTTTTACAACTTCCTCACTGTCATTAGTTTGAAATGATGGTAATTTTACTCTTGAGATCAATAAAGCTACCAATAAAAGAATACCTGCAAAGATTAAATAAGGAATTCTTGTTGCTACTGCACTGAAAGAACCGTCTTCCGCAGAAAATAATTCAAAAATCAAATGTCCTCCCAAAACCGGAGCAATTGTAGTTCCTAATGCATTGAAAGCTTGCGTCATATTCAATCGGCTTGATGCAGATTCTTCTGATCCCAATAAAGAAACGTAAGCGTTTGCGGTAATTTGAAGTACCGTAAATCCTAATCCAAGAACAAATAGCGCTCCTAAAAATAAAGGATAGGAAGAGAAAGTAGCGGCCGGATAAAATAAGATACATCCGAAAGTTGCCAGGAAAATTCCGAAAAGAATTCCTTTTTTGTAACCTACTTTGTTGATGGGATCTCCTTTTGTAATAGAGATGAAGAAATAAATTAGTGAGCCAATAAAATAAGCTCCAAAGAAACAAAACTGAACCAACATAGATTCGAAAAAGCTCAGTTTGAAGAGTTGTTTCAGGTAAGGAATCAAAATGTCATTCATACAAGTGATGAATCCCCACATAAAAAATAAAAGAGTGATGGTAATAAGCGGAATAGTGTAATTCCTGCTTTGCGATTTTACTTCATTATTATTCATATACACACATATTTAAACAAAAGAGTTTTCTTAGAACTCATTTAGTCGGTTTCAAAGAGAAATTTCTTTAAATTTTTCACATATTTAAAAGTCAGGCAAATATAGGGGAACAACTTTTTTTTTCGGCAACTTTTTTGGTCTTTTTTACCTTTAAATACAATATTTCTTATTTTGAGACAATAATATAATGACGGTAAGATTTTTACAGCTAAAATAATTTCAAACTAAGTTGCTTTTTGTTTTTTGAGGTTGATGAATAAACATTATAATTCTTGCAATAATTTTACGTTTGGAGCTAAATATTTAATCAAAGCATCAAAACAAGAGGTATTATTTATTCATTTGAAAATTTAATTATCTCATTATTATACCTTATCTTTGCAAACGAAAATTTAGACGAAATATCAATAATTAAAGCGCTCAATACGGAGTGCAACACAAAACTATTTATGAGTATACCTCAAGCAATTACAGAAACGATTACTCTTGCAGACGGCAGAGAAATTACAATTGAAACAGGAAAATTAGCAAAACAGGCTGATGGTTCTGTAGTCGTAAAAATGGGCGGAACAATGCTTTTAGCAACTGTTGTAGCCAGCAAAGAAGCAAAAGACGGAGTAGATTTTCTACCCTTAACTGTAGATTACAGAGAAAAATTCTACGCAGGAGGTAAGATTCCTGGAAACTTTTTTAGAAGAGAAGCTAGACCATCTGATCAGGAAATCCTGACCATGCGTTTGGTAGACAGAGTTCTTAGACCATTATTCCCTGAAGATTTCCATGCTGAAGTTCAGGTAATGATTTCATTAATTTCTTATGACGGAGTGTCAATTCCTGACGATTTAGCAGGTCTTGCAGCTTCTGCAGCAATTGCTATTACAGATATCCCTTTCAACGGACCAATGTCTGAAGTAAGAGTGGTAAGAATCAACGGTGAACTTTCTATCAACCCTAATTATGCAGATCTTAAAATTGCTGACCTTGACATCATGGTTGGAGCAACTAAAGATTCTATCGTAATGGTAGAAGGAGAAATGAAAGAAATCTCTGAGCAGGAAATGCTTGAAGCAATCCAGTTCGCTCACGTAGAAATCAAAAAACAAGTTGAAGCTCAAGAAAGATTAGCTGAAAAAGTAGGCAAATCATTCCCAAAAAGAGAATATAGCCACGAAAATCACGACGAAGCTATTCGTGAAAAAGTGTGGAAAGAAACATACGATAAAGTATATGAAGTAGCAAAAACTCCATCTGGTAAGGATGAGAGAGGAGAAAAATTCAAAGCGGTTCGTGAAGAATTTTTAGCACAATATGCTGAAAATATTGAAGAATTGGAAAGAGTAACTCCATTTGTAAAAGTATATTACCACGATGTAGAAAAAGAAGCGATGCGTCAGATGATTTTGAATGATAAAATCCGTCTTGATGGTCGTGATCCTGAAACAATTCGTCCAATCTGGAGCGAAATTGATTATTTACCGGGAGCTCACGGTTCTGCAATCTTCACAAGAGGTGAAACTCAATCTTTAACAGCAGTAACTTTAGGTTCAGTTAAAGATGCGAACATGGTAGATAGCGTAATGGTGAATTATGACGAAAGATTTTTCTTACATTATAACTTCCCACCATTCTCAACTGGTGAAGCAAGACCTTTAAGAGGAACTTCAAGAAGAGAAGTAGGACATGGAAACCTGGCTCAGAGAGCTTTGGCAAACATGATTCCTGAGGAAAACCCTTACACAATCCGTATCGTTTCTGATATTTTAGAATCAAACGGTTCATCTTCTATGGCAACTGTTTGTGCAGGAACTTTAGCATTGATGGATGCAGGTATTCAGATTTCAAAACCGGTTTCCGGAATTGCAATGGGATTAGTAACAGACGTTAAAACAGGGAAATTCACAGTACTTTCTGATATCTTAGGTGATGAAGATCACTTGGGAGATATGGACTTTAAAGTAACAGGAACTGCAGACGGTATCACTGCTTGTCAAATGGATATCAAAATCCAGGGACTATCTATGGATATCATGGAGAAAGCTCTTTTACAGGCTAAAGACGGAAGATTACACATCCTTAATAAAATTACTGAAACAATTGCAGTACCAAGAGAAGACGTGAAACCTCACGCTCCGAAAATGGTAATGCTTGAGATCTCTAAAGATTTCATCGGTGCTGTTATCGGACCTGGTGGAAAAATCATTCAACAACTTCAAAAAGATACAGATACTGTTATTGCTATTGAAGAAGTAGGAGAAATCGGAAGAATCGAGATTTCTGGTGTAAGCAGAGAGAAAATCAATGCTGCAATCGCTAGAATCAACGAGATTACATTTGTACCTGTAGTAGGTGAAGTGTACCAAGGAAAAGTGGTTAAAGTAATGGATTTCGGAGCTTTTGTAGCAATTGCAAAAGGAACTGAAGGATTACTTCACATTTCTGAAATCGAGTGGGCTCGTCTTGATAAAGTACCTTACAACGAAGGTGACGAAGTAGAGGTGAAGTTCATGGGTTACGATGATCGTAAGAAAATGAAACTTTCAAGAAAAGTTTTATTGCCAAGACCTGAAAGACCTGAGTCTAAGCCAAGACCAGAAGGAGACAGACCACAAGGTGATAGAAGACCTCAAGGTGACAGAAGACCAGAAAGACAGGACAGACCAGAAGGTGATAGAAGACCGGCTGATCAGGCTCCAAAGGAAAATCAAAATCCTTCATCTGAAGCTTAAGATTACATCTTAGATATATTTAAATCCCTCAATTTGAGGGATTTTTTATTTCATTAAAGTCAAATCTTTGCAGAATTTATTTTATATTTAAAAATAAAAAAACATATGAAAAAATTATTGATCTTATCTCTTATCAGTTTCTCTGCTTTTGCATTCGCTCAAACCGTGAATGATGTTCCACTTAAAGATATTGATGTTGATTATGTACAAATCATCGGAACCGGACGTTCTCTAAGCACAAAAGTGAATGTTGAAATTGATTTCGGACAGGAAACAAAATCCATTTCCTTTAAAAACGGAACGAGTATCAAAGATGAAAAAGGAAGAAATATTAAGTTTAATTCTATGATGGATGCGCTTAATTTCATGTCTGCCAATGGATATGCTTTTCAGTTTGCTTATACGACCAATGACGAAAAAGATCGCTCGATCTATTATATTTTAAAGAAGAATAAATAATATAAAACCACCGTAATTTCGGTGGTTTTTTCCGTCATTGCGAGGAGCGAAGCGACGAAGCAATCTCAATTAAATAGTAAATTTATTAATATCTCAACAATATAAATTTTCTCTGATTTCAATTAAAATTTTTGTCGTTTTCTCCAAATCAGGCATATCGGGTAGTTTGGAAATCGAATGATAATGCTCAATAGATTGTATCAAACTTTCTACTTTCTGCATAACGGCATCGTAAGACCAGTTTCCTGCTTTTATATCTAATAACTCATCCCGGTTTTCTACCCGAATATTCAAGGAATTTGTTTTGAAAATCTGTTCACAAGACTGTAATAAACGAATCGTGTGCATCATATTTTTGCTGTCGTAGTTTTGTCCGTGAGTTTGATTGACATTGTAACGGTCTTCATTTCTTTCAGAAACCCACTTCCAATATTCTCTGTAATCTTTGCAATAAGTGGAGTAGGCATCCAGGTTGCAAAACAAATAGGCAACAGATTTTTCTTCTTTCGGGACAGATGAAACTGAAACCTGATTGGCTTCTTCATTCTGGATAATTCCTTTATACTTTAAATCCCGAGATTCATCGTAGAAAAGGGCAAACATTCCTTTGGTATTGTCGATGCTGACCAATCCGCACTGTTCATGAAATTTTCTATTTTCTGAAAGCCATTTTTTCAACGAAATTGAACCCTGATTCTGTAAAACATAACAGAAATCAAGAATCGATTTTCTTTCTTTATCGATTGGATTGAGGATCTTTTTATTCAATCCTTTTGCTTTTTTGATCTGTGAAATCGCATAACCCGCAAATGTATCTTTACAGAATTTAGAAAGAAAATCTTCAGGTTTCAACAAATCTATCAACGGATTTTTATGTTGAATACAGTCTTCCGGACTTGCCAGAACTTCCAGAATATTAGGATTATTTTTTTGTAATAATTCTATAAATCTACCGATTTCATAATAGGTAATGTCGTTCGTTTCATTGGAAATCTGCGGAATATAATTTAAACAAAAAAAATCTTCTTTCGGTAAATAATATACTCCACGGATATCTGTATCCGAGTTTTCTGTTGCCAGTCCGAAAGAGCGGCTGCCGGAGATGGTTTCGAAGAGGATGAGGTTGCGGGTTTTTATATTGTTAATTAGCATTTAATTAAATCACCACTTAAATTAAAAATATATTCTTTTTCAGCTTTTATGGCTTTTATTCTACCATTATCAGGATAATCAACTTTGTCATACTTACATGGGATTATGATTTCTCCTTCGATGTTTGAGATTCCCCAAAGTCCATTTTGATTTATTCTTACCCTATCTTCCAAACTGTTGATATGGTCAATAAAATCATAAATATATTCTGTAAGAAATAAAATTTCATTGTGTTCTATTCTTACAAGAGATTGTAATTTATTTTTTGTGAATATAAAATATCCATATTCTCTATATCCCTTTGTCAAATAAAAGCTTTCTTCAATATCATCTAACTCAATAGGAATAATGAATTTGTTAATATAAATGTCAAAAACACCTATTTGGCTGTTTTTATCACAAGTATACAGCGTACTATTTCCTATTCCAAAAATTTCAATTTTTTCAAATTCCAAAGGTAGTATTTGTTCTTTTTTTAAAGTTAATATTCCCCATTTGCTTTCTTTTTTTACAAGAACACAGTTTTGCTTTTGATGTATATAAATTTCTTCATATTCTATGGGAAAAATTTTATTTCCTTTTTCATCGATAACACCTTGATATTCTATACCTAAATTATTTTCTTCAACAAATCTGCTTGTGTAAGCAAATCCGTTCGAAAAATTTGTTGTGTACTCAAAGTGAAAAGGAATAATTGTTTCATTTTTCTTATTGATGAATCCATAAAGTCCGTCTATATTTTCAGCTGTAATAAGTTCGCTTTTAGAAAAATCGGCATCTAAAAATTTGTATTCAAAAGGAATAATAATTTCTCCTGTGTTATTATTAAGCAAACCATAGAGTTCTGTCTTTTTTGATTTTGCTATTGAGAAACCATCCTTAGCACGTATAATTTCCACATTATATTTTGTTCTTAATTTTTTTCTAGACATAATAGCTAATTTTTAATACAACTCTCCACAACCACCTCCAACACCTTCTCTGCATCACAAGCATACAGCCCCGAACACCAAGCCGGATTTGCTTCAATTAAAGCCCATCCTTTTTCTTTTATAATTCCAAAATCAAGGACAATCGCTTTTGGCAACGTTTCAGAATATTGCTGTATGAAATTATTGAAAAATTCAAACATATCTTTTTCCTCCATTTCAGAAAGTGGATCAGTGTCGAAAGTATCGTTTCGCCAATAAGAAGAATAAGTTTTTATTTCATTATTTAAAACAAAACATCTTACTTCGAGCTCCCATTCCACAACTTCTGAGGTGAAAACGGTACTTTCCAAATCCAATGTATCAAAACCTTTGATATTGGTCACTTTGTCGAAAACTCCGGCTTTAAAACTTTTAAAATCAGAACATTTAATAAATATATTTTCTTCATCAACAAATTCTTTTAATCGTCCATAAGAAATTTTACGTTTCGTAAATTCTTCTGAAATTTTTGAAAGCCAATCGTCCTTAGGTTTTGTCAACGTCAAATTACATTGTTCAGCTACAATTTCGGCATAAATATCCTCGCCATACACTGCAATAACATCGCTACGAAATTCTTCTGGAACATTCCATTTTGCATTAAAACGGTTCAGTTCGTAAGGCGAATTAATTGATGCTTTTTTCAAATTGTTGCTGTCTTCCGTGTAGATGGGAGATAAAGCTATTATATTTTTCATGCAGTTTATTTTGTATTTCCTAATGTACTAATATTTCCCTAAAAACCCTTTCCATTTCACTTTTATCAGGCTTTCCTCCAGCCAAACTCTTCGCTCTTTCCTCATTATCCTTCACCATCTCCTCCAAAAAACCAAAAAGTTCCCAGTCATTCGCATGATAATAAGATTCTCCTTTGGTGGCTTTTAAAGCAACAAGATCTTCGATTTTAGTTTTCGTAAAATCGTCAACTAAAACCAACAATTCACTGAACAATACTGGAGGAACAGTTCCTTTTTCCAATATCCATTTTCCGGTTAAAGCTGTTCGAAGGCAGTAAAAATAATTTTTCAATTTTACTTCATCGGCTCTGCAGGTTTCAAGATATTTTTTGCTCATGCTCAGATAATGATAAGAAACTGCTATCGGAGAAAAACATTCATCTGCCAAAGGTTTAAATAAGTCATAAAACTTTTCGTTTTTCATATAAACGATAGGTGAGTAAAACCAACTCAACAAAGCGGCGTTTGATTTATGCAAAAGATGAAAAGTCTTTCGCAAGTCCCATCCGGAACCATCCAGATCATCTTCGGTCATAAATTCTATCGTCTCATCTTTATCCCACGGCGAAAGATACCAGTCTTTTTCATGTCGGTATATGAAACGTATATCATAATCGCTGTCAGGTGAAGCAAACCCCCAAGCTCTGCTCCCTGATTCTACGGCAAGAAGTATTTCTATGTTTCTTTCTGCCTCTATTTCTTTCAATTTTTCTAATATTCTAGGTATCATTGTTTTTAATTTATAATGCAAAGTAAATTGAGAGGTGCGCAATGTTTTTACGCAGTTTTTTTTGTTTGAGAGTGTTAGTGTAGGAGAGTTTGAGGGTCTTAGCGTTTGAGTGTTTTAGAGTGTGAATGTTTTAAAAAAAAATCAGTTGATTAAGAGGAGGGATATTCCGACATAGGAAAATGGAGCGTTAAGAAAATAATCTATGCGAACGTTAAGAAAATTCTACTGTTTGAAGCGCGAGACTAATTTTGAATCGAAGAGCAACTATCCATTTCGCGCAAGTTTTAGAATTTTTAGAGAGTATAGATTATTTTTAGCGGAAGTTTCCAAGTCTTGATTTTTTCTTTCTTTTGTATCAAGACAAAAGAAAATTGTTTTAAAATATCAAATACTTAGGATTTGAATGTTGTAGAGTTAGAGCCTACTTGCTTAAAAGGAATTGAACTTTGACATAGGAAAATGGAGCGTTAAGAAAATAATCTATGCGAACGTTAAGAAAATTCTACTGTTTGAAGCGCGAGACTAATTTTGAATCGAAGAACAACTATCCATTTCGCGCAAGTTTTAGAATTTTTAGAGAGTATTGATTATTTTTAGCGGAAGTTTCCAGGTCTTGATTTTTTCTTTCTTTTGCATCAAGGCAAAAGGAAATAATTTTAAAATCACTAATATTGCACGACTCTTATTTAACATAATAATGAGGAATTCTATTCTTAAAAACTTACACTACATCAATGTTAGCACACGAATTACAGCACAAAATTGATTTCAAAACAAAACCTTTAAGCGCATTAGGATTTCTTGAGCAATTGGCTCATAAAATCGGGATGGTTCAGCAAACCACTTCACCAAAATTAATTAAACCTCACATGGTAGTTTTCGCGGCCGATCACGGAATTGCAACTGCAGGAGTGAGTGCTTATCCACAGGAAGTTACTTATCAGATGGTGATGAATTTTCTAGATGGTGGGGCTGCAATCAATGTATTTTGTAAGCAGAATGATATTCAAATTAAAATTGTAGATGCAGGAGTGAATTTTGATTTTCCGCAAGGCTTAAATTTAATTAATAAAAAAGTCAGAAAATCAAGCCGAAATATGTTGGAAGAGCCTGCTATGACGATTGAAGAATATCAACAGGCTTTGGAGAACGGAAAATCTGTTGTTAAAGAAATTGCAGAAACGGGTTGTAATGTTATCGGTTTTGGTGAAATGGGAATTGGAAATACATCGTCCTCTTCATTAATAATGAGTCAATTATTTGATATTCCGCTTGTCGATTGCGTAGGTAGAGGAACGGGTTTGAATGATATTCAGCTACAGAATAAAATTAATATTCTTTCAAAAGTAATAGAAAAATATTCTGATGTTAAAAATGCTGATGAAATTGTTCAAACTTTTGGTGGACTTGAAATTACTCAAATGATTGGAGCGATGCAGGAAGCTTATGACCAAAATATGTTGATTTTAATTGATGGATTTATCGCAACTGTTGCCATTTCTGTTGTCTGGAAAAATAATCCTGAAATCCTTAATAACTGTATTTTTTGCCACGTCAGTGATGAATATGCTCATATTAAATTGTTAGACTTATTAGGTCAGAAAGCATTGCTCAATCTTAATCTCCGAGTAGGTGAAGGAACAGGTTGTGCGTTGGCGTATCCAATTATCCAAAGTGCGGTTAATTTCCTGAATGAAATGTCTAGTTTTGAAAACGCTAATGTTTCAAATAAAGAATAGATGAAAATTATAAAAAACGAATTGATCTATTTTGGGACAGCTTTGATGTTTTTTACAAGAATTCCGGTTCCGTTTAAAATTCCGTATTCCAATGAAATCATGAACCAGTCTCAAAAGTATTTTTCATGGGTTGGATTGTTGGTTGGGTTGATAAATGCTGTTGTTTTATATGGTTCTTTTCAGCTTTTCAATTTGGAAATTGCGATTGTTTTAATGATGATTTCCAACGTTTTATTGACGGGAGCATTTCACGAAGACGGATTTACGGATGTATGCGACAGTTTTGGCGGCGGTTATGGTAAAGAGAGAATTATGACCATCATGAAAGACAGTCGGGTAGGCGCATACGGCGCGATTGGGATTATTCTTTTATTTGCGTTAAAGTTTTTCAGCATTAAAGAATTAGGGGATTTAGATTTAATAAAAACATTAGCGATCATTGTTTTAGCCCATACTTCTAGCCGTTTTATTGCCGGAACAATGATTTATACGCATCGATATGTTACTGATATTGATTCAAGCAAATCAAAACCGTTGGCGAATAAGGCGTTGGATGGAAAGTCTTTATTCATAAGTTTTATCGCTGTTTTATTGGCTTTTTCTTTAATTCCGGATAGGCGATTAGTTCTGGCTTTTATTTTGGCTTATCTCGGGAAAATATACTTGGGCTGGTATTTCAAAAAACACATCGGAGGATATACGGGCGATTGTTTAGGAACGGTTCAGCAGGTTTGTGAAGTCTTATTTTATCTAGGAGCAATCATCGTATGGAAATTCATTTGATTCGTCATACTGCGGTAGAAAATCCAGATAATTTATGTTATGGATTTGCAGAAATGTCTTTGCGTAAAGATTATGTTCAAGATTTTAAAGCTATCGATCTTGGTCAAGATTTTGATTTAATTATTTCGAGCCCGTCTCAGCGTTGTCAGTTATTAGCGAAACATTTTCAGCTAAATTATCAAACTGATGAAAGAATTAAAGAAATGAATTTCGGAGATTGGGAACTCCAAAAATGGACTGATATTCCTGAAAATGAAATCAATCCTTGGTATGAGGATTTTATCAATGTAAAAGCAACAAACGGAGAAAATTTGTTAGAAATGCAAACCCGAGTTTCCAAATTTTGGAACGAATTGATTTCTAAAGAAAATATCAACAAAGTTTTGATTGTTTCCCACGCCGGAGTGATCCGATTAATTCTGCAATCTATTTTACAGTTTCCTCTGGAAAATATGTTCAATATTCAAATTGATTACGGAAAGAAAACGATTATTGATGTTAAAAATGGTTTGATTTCAATTAAAAATATAAATATATAATTCTCTAGCAGATTAAGCTAATTAAGCTAATTTTTATAACACCATCATCTGCGAAATCAGTCTGATCTGCGAGTGATAAAAATCAAATAAAAGGCTTTGGATATGCAAATCCGCGTTATCGGGTATGCATCAGCGTGGGTGTTTTTTTGTTTATTTCTTGAAACAAAAAGCTCCGAAGTCAGGAGACTTCGGAGAGCGGGTAATATATTCAACATTAATCTTCCCAGATTATGCTAATGATAGATTTATATTTTTTTGTTGGAATACAGTATTCGTAGAAATCGGAATCTTTCTCATAAGATTTTAATTCAAACCATACTGATTTTGAAATAAGCTGGACTTTATCAGATTCTTTATAGATAAAATTATAGTCAGCTTCAATATATTCTTGTGCAACTGAATCTTCAGGAGCCGCTAATTTTGTAATATCTTTAACTGTGACCCAGAAATTTTCAGATTTATTCCAATAAGAAACTATACCATTATGGATTGAGACAATAAATAAGGGATAGACATTTAAAGAAACCAATCTGTATACAACAGAGGTAAGACTTGTTTTAAAATACGAAGCTATTTCTTTTAATAAATTTGGAGAAAACCTTTTGTTTTCAACAAGTTTTCTAAACATTTTTTCTGGCATTAGTAATTCAGAAGCAAAATCATTTGCCTCCCATTCTTGTAATCCTTTTTTTGCTTGTTGTTCAACAGATTTAAACCAATTTAAAGTATTGCTATTATCATTATGTACCTCTAAATCTAATTTGTCATGAAGTAGAAAATGACCTAATTCATGAGCAATTGTGAATCTGATTTTTTCCTCGTAAGGTATTTCAGAATTTATTTTTATTAAGGTCTTAGTATTTCCTCTTATAATTTTACCATCTGAATTTTTCAAGGGCTCCATGACCAGAGTTGCACCAAGTCCAGATACTAAAATGTCCATAGGTACATCAGATATATTATCATAACCAATTTCTTCAAGCAGTTCTTTTGCTTTTAAAGAACCCTTTTTATTGGTTTTCATTTTCTAGCTTTTCCAAAAGTTCTAAAAGATTTTGATCTTTAATTATTTCCTTAATTTCATCAATAGTTAAATTTTCAAGATTTCTATATTGAACTTGAAACTGATTGTTTTGAATTAAGTTTTTTAAAAAGTTTATTGGCTTATCAATTTTATCCTCTAATGCTTTTTGAATCAATAATGAAGCTTTTTCCAAGAGATTTGCATCTTTCTGTTGATTAATTAATCCCTTTAACAAAAATGATTGTCTTTTATAAATTTTTTGTGAGAAAGCATTAATTTCTTCAATATTATATCCTAAAGATTCCAATTCAGAATCAATAGAAGTAAAATCTCTTTCAATATTTTGCGAAATAATCGCTTTGTCTATTTTTTTTATGAAATTATTTCTCATAACCCAGTTGCTTTAATTTCATTTTAAGTAACGGTAATTTCCTATCCAATCTTTTTTTGATATTTGTTAGCTCTGATAGTGATATCCCAAACAAATCAGACAAGTCTTGTCTTTTCATTTCTTGTATTATATACGGCTCAAAAAGTAAAATTTCTTCATCTGTAGAATCTAATTTTTTAAGTTCTTCAATACATATATCAACAAGTTGCTCATATTCTTCATTTTCTGTTATTTCGATTTCTTCGTTTTCAAAAATTTCAAAAGTATTATTATCCTTTTCCAAATGAGTAGAAACGGTATTTGATATTACACTATCTAGACAGCTAATAATTTGTGTTCTAATATCATTAAATTTGTCTTTATACCAATTCCTTCCACCTGCTTTTAATAAGCTTTCAAGAGTTTCTTGAATCATATCTTCAATAGTGATTCCTCTAATCCCCCTTTCAAAATTATATTTAATATTGAATACAACATTTAACCTTTTAAGGCAATGTTTAACAAGAGATCCAACAAAATCAGGTGTAAGAGCTTCTTGGATTGCTTTGCAAATCTCATCAGAAGTAGCGATATCTCTTCTATTTGCCATCATTTATTATATAATGCTAAAGTTTTTTTTAAAATTTCCATGGTAATGGCAATTTAAGAAATTTTTATAGCATTACTATATATAACACAATTAAAAAGAATTGATTATGGAAAAATGGGCAGATTATTAATATCTCATGTAAGTAAAGATTCAAACGGAAATATTTTAAAAGTTTTACTTCATATTGATTATGGTGAAAAAGTTTCATTGGGGACTATAAAAACTAAAAATGAAGTTATTGATTTGTTAAAAAATGGATACACATTAGAAACAACACTATGGGGTTATCCAAATTGGAATAGAGGTGCAAAAGTACATTATGTTAGAGAGGGTTTTAATGAATATTTAAGAACTACCAGAAATAAAATAGATAAAGATAATTTAGATAATTTAATGCTGTTGTATTAAATAATGAGCGAAACTCCACCGCTCTGAATGGAGATTTGTTAACAGAAAAAATTGTAAAACGATGGCTACAAACCCACCAAAAGACAATTCTAGAATTGGAGCTGTAAAAGACAGAACTCAAGTTCAAAATCCGAAAACCGGATTGTGGACAAAGAGAGATTCAGATACAGGTAGATTTATGGATGTAAAAACATCAAGTCCAACTCCTTTTAAAGGAATTACAAAAGAATAATGAAGTTTATTCGCAGAGTTAAGCAAAGGTTTTGAGTACTTCCTTTTAAAAAGTACTTTTTAATTTAAATATAAACTTTTAAAAAAAGTACAATGGAAATTTTTAAAAAACCTTTTGTTCAGGTTACTGTTCCTCCTTTCAAAAAACAGAATTCACAAAATGTAATCAAGGCAGAAAAACTCCTAGATCTAATTAAAGATGAAGAATTCAAAAAAGCTATTATTACACATTATAGTTTATCATCTTTAGATTTTTATATTAATATTGGTAATATTGATACTGCGTATAAATACGTGGAATATGTTTCTAATAAATATGAATACATAAATAATTTATGATCAAGTAATAATCAGGTTAAAGCAAGTTTTTTAGCATCTAAAGAAAATGATTCAAAAGCTGAACGTTATTTTGATTTTGATTTTTTACACGATAAAGAGGATGGCGTAACTTATAATGATATAAAAGCTAAAGTAGAGTATGATTCTTCCTCTCAATTTTATAATGATAGAGAACTATCAAAATATATTAATTATTTAAAATCAAAAAATAATAGAAGTTTATCTAGTATTAGAGATAGAAACATTCTAATTGAAGATGTAAATAATTCTTGGAAAAGACAATACGAAAGAAATCCGAACTCAAATCTTGAAAGAAAATTTAAATTTCTGAAAGATAAGAAAGGTAACTATTTCTTAAAAAGTATCACTTCTAAACGGTATAAAGAATATGGTGTATCTTTTTGTTTTGTAATTGCTATGCTGTCTTTACATAAAGCAATGCAAAATCATAAAGGTCTTAATTTAGACATAAACTCATTAGCTTTAAATGAGTCTAAAATTGATATTATAGTTTCATCAGGACAAACAGAATTTATTGAAGAAATTGGGCAATTTATATCATCTTCAATTTTGATAAATAATAATGATTTAGGTAATAAGTCTCTTTCTTTTACTCATTCTTTAAAATTAACACCACTTCAAAATGATGAGAACAAAATATTTTTATTTCCAAAAATTAAAGAGAAGGATTTGAAATACAAAATATCAACATCGCATACGTCAGATGTTTTTGATGTGTTGAAAGTATTTGATAATCTTAGTGATGTAATTCATTCTAATGATGCATACATCAAAGAGTTTAAAACGATTACCGCGACAAATAATCCAGACGAATTACGTCAAAAAATTGAAGAGAAAATTTTAAATTCTAATGCATTTAAAGGTGTTCATAAATTAAAAGACTTATTTAAAAGAAGTCCAGTTCAACACGTTGATAATCTAGCTAAACTATTAGAAATTTGTCAAAGAGCTGAAATGATTGATATGGATTATGATTTGAAATTTAAATTAAGATATTGGATTTCAGATATATTATTATATGGGAAAAGTAATTAATAGTTTTGAAATATTCTAAAATAAAACCGTCTCAAAATCTAAGACGGTTTTATTTATTTTTTAAACTTCTTCTTCCTCTTCCAAGGCGCATTCTTCTGGACATCCCCAGCCATAATACACCCGTAAGGCATCACTTCATCCAAAACTTCACAAAGTCCGTATTCTTCAATCTGCGCTCTTACGTTTTTAGCACTTTTATAAGCCGTTGGAAGTTCAGAAATATCAATTTCATTAGAGAAAAAACGGATATCTAATCCTTTGGTTTCTTCTTCAAAAACTTCTTCAATGGTTTTATGAGCCAATGATTTTTTATGCTGCGTTCTGCTGAAATTTCTTCCCGCTCCGTGTGGTGCAAAACCTAAATTTCTCTCATTTGTTTTTCCCTGAACAATCAAAACGGGTTCCGACATATTCAACGGGATCAATCTTGGTCCCGTAATATCCGGCATAAATTTATCGTCCAAAGGCGTTGCTCCTTTTGCATGATAAAATAAATCTCCATCCTTGAAAACAAAATTATGTTCATTCCAATATCTATCCTGTTTTTCGATTCCTAATTTATTTAAAGTAGCATCGTGAATAGACGTATGGTTTTCTTTCGTCCATGTTCTTATCAATTGTAAGGCTTCCCAATAGGATTTTCCTTCTTCTGTTTCATAAGGAATCCAGGCGTTTTCTCTCAACGTTTCTGGTGAAATTTCCAGTCTGAATCTATTCGCCACTTTCATTCCTTTATCGTACAATGCTGCTCCGGGAGCTCTTGATCCGTGGTGAGTCACCAACATTGTATTTCCGGTATTTTTGGAAATTCCGACGAATAAGAAATGATTTCCATCACCTTGCGTTCCCATATGTGAACGGGAGATACTGATTAATTTTTCATCATTCAAAAAGTAATTTTCTCTAAAAGCATCCATCAATTCTTGTGACATTTCCATTTGCTCTCCTCTTGGTCTTCCTCCATATCCGAAGTGCGTGATAGAGTGCGCTGCATCCAAAACTTCTTTAGGATTGGCTTTCCCGAAATCTGTCAGCATTACTGAACAACAGATATCTGCGCTATGGAATCCGGGGTGAATCGCATTTTTTGCTACAACAACTCCGCCTACAGGAATCTGACCTTCTGGACCTGTCGGACAGGCATCTGGCATAATTGCTCCATTAATTAAAGTTGGCGTTTTCATCAAAACTTTCATCGTATTGATTACTTTTTCCACGTTATCATTTTCACTTTCGTGTTCTACTTTGATGTTGATGATAAAATCTTTTGCCATTTCATGAAGCGGAATCAAGTCCGGTTGTTTGAATTGTTCCAAATAGGCTGTGATTTGATTTTCATCTAAATTATTTTCGTTGATATGTGCAATGGCTTCTTTAAACCATTTCGCTGATCTATATCCTAATTCTATTAAATTGTTTCCGTTAAATTCCATGTGTTCTCTCATTTTGTTGATGCAAAGTAATAACACAAGTGTGCAATCTTTTTGCGTAGATAAAAATATTTTAATTATTTTTGATAAAATTTAAAAAAAATGTTGCTAGAACAATTAAAGACTTCTCCTGAAACGATACAATTTAAAGAGGTAATCTCATATATTGATGAAAATTACGATTTCACGCCAACAAAATTCATCAACGGAAATACCGTAAATGAAGCAGATCAGAACAATGGTTCTTGTAAAGTTTTCAGTTTTGCAAAGCTAAATAATTTGTCTAAAGATGAAGTTTTAAACCTTTTTGGAGAATTTTACAGAGAAGATGTCCTAAAAAATCCTGAGGGAACAGATCATCAAAACATCAGAAACTTCATCGAATTCGGTTGGGACGGGATTTCTTTTGAAGGTGAAGCTTTGATGCAGAAATAATTTGTTTTAAACGCAAAGACGCAAAGTTTTTAATTTAAACTGTTTTTTAAGTCGCAAGAAAATCATAGATTTTCAACAAATTGTCCAGCTAAATTTTATCGAAGATAAAATCCTTGCGCCTTAAAAAGTATAGTTTTTAAAATCTTTGCGCCTTTGCGATTTTCCAAAAATTAACCAAAAACACAAAATAAAACACCATGTCATCCAACAAAAATGCTCTTATCCGCTACAAAACGCTAGATAAATGTCTTAAAAACAAATACAAGCAATACACCTTAGAAGATTTAATTGATGAATGTTCCGAAGCTTTGTTTGAATTTGAAGGCAAAGAGTCTTTCGTAAGCAAACGAACTGTACAGCTCGATTTGCAAAATATGCGAAGTGAAAAATTTGGCTATGAAGCTCCGATCGAGGTTTACGAAAGAAAATATTATCGTTACAGCGATCCGGATTACAGCATTCATAATATTTCTGTGAACGAAAGTGATTTGAAGGCGATGAATAATGCAGTGCAGATTTTAAAGCAGTTCAAAGACTTTTCAATGTTCAAAGAGATGAATGGAGTGATTCAAAAATTGGAGGATTCTATACATTCAACCAATCAAAAATCAATAATTCATTTGGATAAAAATGAGCAGTTGAAAGGGTTGGAGCATATTGATGTTTTGTATGAAGGTATTTTAAATAAGAAAGTGTTGAATATTCTGTATAAAAGTTTCAACGCAAGAGAATCAAGTAATTTTGTTGTGCATCCTCAATTATTAAAGGAGTTTAATAACCGTTGGTTTTTAATCTGTCTCCACAAAGGAAAAATGTATAATCTCGCTTTAGATAGAATGGAAAGCATTGAAACCGATGAAAAGATTAAATTTATTGATCAGGATCTGGATGGCGACGAATATTTTAAAGATATCGTAGGAGTAACCGTTTCACCAACGATGGAGCCCAGAAATGTTGTCTTTTTTGTTGATTCTTCTAATGCTCCGTATGTAAAAACAAAACCGTTGCATAAAAGTCAGGAGATTGTAAGTGAAAGTGAGGAAGGCACTATTTTTAAGATCTGTGTGCAAATAAACAACGAATTGGAAAGACTTTTACTAGGATTTGGAAATTGTCTGATTGTACATAAACCCAGAAAATTACGATTAAGAATGGAAGAAAAATTTAAATCAGGAAGCCAGAATTATGAAAATTTGATTGTTCCTGATTAAAGTTCAAATTTCCAGTAAATATGTTGTGGCTTAGAAATTGTATTAATCAAATTCTAAAATAAATAGTATGAAATCAAGAATATTAAAAACTGTACTTGCTATTGTAGCACCTTTGATAATTGAATTTATCGTCAAGAAAATATCAGAAAAACTGGATAAAAAACCACAGGGAACTGAACCAAAACAGCTTCCTGCTTCAAATTAAAAGTAATTAAAAATTATAGAAAGAGACTGTTTTTGAAACGGTCTCTTTTTTTAAACAAAATCATAAACCCCATTTTTCCAACCCAAAACTTTAGAAGAATCTGCTTTTAGCCAGTTTTTAAGAATGGTAGCATATACTTTTCTGAAATCTTCGGTATAAATTAAATCACCTTCATTCAAATTCTGTAAATCGGGTAGTGCGTTGAGGAGTCCTTTCTTTTTCAGTCCGCCACTGATAAAAAACATTTGATTGGCTGTTCCGTGATCGGTTCCATTGCTGGCATTTTGCGCAACGCGACGACCAAATTCTGAGAATGTCATCAATAAAATATCATTGAATAAACCATTGCTTTTCATATCGGCAACGAAAGATTTTACAGCTTCATTGATGTCATCAAAAAGCTTTTGCTGTCTTTCATTTTGATTAACATGCGTATCAAAACTCCCCACGGAAAGATAATAAACCTGCGTATTAATATCAGATTTAATCAGAGATGAAACGGTTTTAAAGTCTTTTCCTAACTGTGAATTTGGGTAGGTTTGATCCGTTTTTTTTGCTTTGCTTTTATCAAAAATATAACCTGCATTATTGATGGTTGAACCCAGTGTTTGATATAAATAAGACACCGTTTCATCTTCATGATGATGATCATAAAGCGACTTAAAATATTTCTCCTGACTCGTTTGATACAACCTTTTAGGATCTTTAAAAGCAAAAGCTTTATTATTTTCACCTTTTAAGGCTAAACTTAGCATATCATCAACTTCCAATGCCTGTGTCGGATGGTCGCATTTGTAACATTCTTCATCCAGAAAACGTCCAAGCCAACCTGTTTCTAAGAATTCATCACTTTTACTTGCTGACTGCCAGATATCCATACTTCGGAAATGGGATTTATCAGGATCGGGATAGCCGACATTATTCATAACAGAAAGCTCTCCATTATCGAATAATTCTTTAAAATAAGACAGAGAAGGATTAATTCCTGCTTCATCATTAAGCTGTAAAGAATTCTGTATCGCTATTTTGCTTCTTTCTTTAAAATAAATATCATTTTTTGTTGGAATAATAGTGTTCAAACCATCATTTCCACCTGTAAATTGAAGAACAATTAAGATCTTCTGATTACGTTCCAAAGCATTATCCAGCGTCATTGATTTCAGGAAATTAGGAACCATTAATGAAGCCGTTGCTAATGAGCTTATTTTTAAAAATTCTCTTCTTTTAATTAGCATAAAGTTAGGTTTTAGGGATTAGGATTTAGGGCTTAGTTTTTAGAGGTTGTTGGAGCCTAATTGCTAAACCCTAAATCCTAATTCCTTGTATTTTATTTACATTAACTGATATTCCGGTGTTGACATCAGATTGATTACATTCATTTTCACAGTGTTGTCGGAGAAACTTTTCACAGAATCCATACTCAACGTGTTTGAATTTTGAATCAAATAATCCTCACAGTTTTTATTATTGAAAGCTTTTTCAACACGAGCCCAATCGATGGTGATATTAGGATTTTTAAAACTCTTGTTTAAGGCTGTTTCTCGTGATTTCATTCCCATATCAATATCATCATCTTGGCGCGGACTGTATTCTAAAGGTCGTAAACCTGACCAAATTTGAGGAATCTGAAGTCTCAGCATCAAAGTTGAACTGTCGATCCACGATTTTCCGTTTGGCCATCCCGAAACGTTGGGAGGATAGAGCAACATTTGACCTAATAATTTTTGATAAATGATGAGGTTTTCAGGATTTTGAATATGCATTGGTAGCGTTCTCATCATTCCGACCATCAATTCTACTGGAGATTTTATTCTGTTTCCGATATTTTTTTTGTCATAAAACCATGAACTTGAAAAAATATCGTTCATCAATTTTTTGATGTCGTAATTGGAACTGTAAAAACTGTCGCTTAGCTTATTAACAATACTTTCATCTACATTTTCATTGACAAAAAATTTATAGATTTTAGAAGTAATAAATTTTGCGGTTGCTTTTTGTTCCAAAATAATATTTAAAGCATCAGTTCCTGTAAAATTTCCTGTTTTTCCGAGGAAAGTTTTTGTGGCTTCGTCGTGAATTTTTTTTCTTTCTGCAAAATTTCCTTCTTTATCATAACCCCAGCCTGTAAAAGCTCTTGCGCCTTCACGGATGTCTTTTTCTGTATAATTTCCGCGTCCCATAGTGAATAGTTCCATCACTTCACGGGCAAAGTTTTCGTTGGGATGATCCTTTTTATTTTGTTGATTATTAAGAAAATTCAGCATTGCCGGAGCTTGGCTTACTTCAAATAAAAGATCTTTGAAATTTCCCAAAGCATTTTTCCTGATGATATTTAATAATTGTCTGTTGAATTTTGGGTTTTGAACTCTCGATGCAAAATGTCCGTGCCAGAAGAAAGCCATTTTTTCCCTCAACTGTTCGTTGCTGTTGATCATTTTGTTGAGAAAATTCAGGTTCAGTTCGTTGTTTTGCTCTCTGTTGATCCTTTGAATTTCCTTTTTCTTTTCTGCGGGAGATTTGTCGGTCATGTAGTCGATGGTTTCTACGTCAGGGGTGTCGTAGGTAACTTCAATAAAATTTTCTTCTTTAAATAAATCATTAAGTAAAGTTTTGATGTCTTTATTTTTCAGATCTTCAAACTGGTTGATTCCTGCTCCGAAACCGGCACGCCAAAGAAGATGTTTATTATTTAATAAGGATGAAAGCATCATAAGACAATTTATTTTTTGATGATGGAAAACCAAAAAGGTTAAAATTATAACGGTTAAGAATTATTAATATTGTTATTTTTAATCTCAAGTTAAACATGTATTTAATTTTTGATTAATTTAATTAATTGATATTCATTATTTTGCGATTTTTATTAATGTTAAAGTGAGAAAAACAGGCTTCCTTGGCACGATTTTTACATCCTTCAGATTAGTAAAATTTAAAAAATCAGAGTTATGAAAATGTTTAAACAGGCCATCTTACTAGGCGGAATTTTAACGGTTGGTGTAGTAAGTGCTCAAAGCTCACAAATGAATAATATGATTAAGGTAGGAGCGAATGCTGGTTTAGCTGTTCCCGCAGATAATGTTTCTGCTTCTGCTGGTGTAGACGTAGCTTATCAAAACTTGATTACTCCTGGATTTGGATTAGGTATCGCAACAGGTTATACCCATTATTTTGGTAAGGATAACAACGGGATCAACAATAATGATGTGGGTGTAATTCCTGTAGGTGCTTTGATCAGAATTTATCCAAAACAGACCGGATTTTATTTCGGGACAGATTTAGGTTACGGTTTCTTGGTGGGTGATGAAAAAGTGGCTTCCAACAGTACGGTTGACAGACCGGACGGAGGTTTTTACATCAAACCTGAGATCGGATACCACAACAGAGACTGGAATTTCTTTGTACAGTATCAGAAAGTATTTGTAGGAGACAAAGGCGATTTGCCAAACCAAGACTACAATGTGGGGAACATTGGAGTAGGGTTTTCTTACAATATTCCATTAGGGAAGTAGTTAGATTTAAATATAAACAATTATTAACCAAAACCTTTTCGTTTTTTTGAAAAGGTTTTTTCTTTCCCTATAGTATTTACCAAAACAATTATTATATTTGATAAAATTTGCTGATTATGATTTTGAACCCAAAATTTCCACTTTATTTACCAGGCGTAAAGAACAGTAATAATGATAATGTTTCTATCATTGGGGCAAACCTTCGTGAAGACACTACAACCTTGGGGTATTTTGTTTCCGGTAACGGAGGTCTTGAGGTGAAAATCCAGAGCGATTACCCAACGAAAGAATATACTTCTTTTTCGGATATCTTGAAGAAATTTATTCAGGATAATGAGTTGGGAAATGTAAAACGTTTAGGAATGGCAGTCCCGGGACCTGTTCTTAATGGGAAGAGTAGTCCTGCAAGATTAGGCTGGAACTTAGATCAGGAAGAAATCACAAGAGATTTCGGATTTGAGAAAGTAGATATGCTTAATGACTTGGAGGCTTCTGCCTATGGAATGGGACTTCTTGAAGATTCTGATATGGATGATATCTACACAAGCGGTCATCTTGAAAATGGTAACGTAGCGATCCTTGCTCCAGGAAACGGATTGGGTGAAGCCGGATATTTCTTTGACGGGAAATATTTAAGACCATTTGCAACAGAAGGAGGTCACTCAGAATTTTCTCCAAGAACCAATGTAGAAGTTGAGTTCTATCAATTCTTAAATAATATTTACGGAATTGTAAGTTGGGAAAATGTACTTTCTAAGACAGGATTATTTAATATCTATAGATTCTTAAGAGACGTAAAAAGACATCCCGAGCCGGAATGGTTATCAGAACGTCTTGCCAACGGAAACTTTGTTGAGGTGATCTACAAAGCGGCTGTTGAAGACGATGTTTTGATCTGTAAGATAGCTTTAGATACCTTCCTTGAGTTTTTAGCAAGAGAAGCAAACAACCTGACTTTAAAATTAAAAGCTACAGGAGGATTATTGATCGCAGGAGATATTCCGCAGATGATCAGTAAGTATATGGATAAAGACAAATTCTACGAGAAATTTAGAATAAGCGATAAAATGGAGGATATGCTGAGAAACATTCCGATCTATCTGATCAAACAAAATCAGACAGGATTAAATGGTGCAGCGCTCTATACTGCTTATTACCAAGAATAAAAACAAGCTCCGAAGAAATTCGGAGTTTTTTTATGGCTGATATTATTCATAAAAATTATTGTTTTTATTGATATACATCAATGAAATCTATCATATAAGTTGGCTACATTTGCATCATTAACAAACAAGGTAAATAACTTATTCAAAATGAAAAAAATATTTTTATTAGCAGTTTTAGCTGGTGGTTTAGCTTTCGGGCAGTCAAAAAAAGTAGTAGCATCTGATGTTCACTGGTGGGGTTACAAAGTTGCTAAATCTGAGGCTAGCTCTCATGATGGTACTGTAAAAGTAAAATCTGGAGATATGATAATGAAAGGCAACCAATTAGTAGGTGGTTCTTTCACTTTAGACATGACTTCTATCTCTTCAACTGATTTAACTGGAGAGTATCAAGGAAAATTAAACGGTCACCTTAAGAATGGAGACTTCTTCGAAGTTGAAAAATTCCCTACAGCTAGTTTCAAAATTACTTCTGTAAAGAAAAATAACGATAAGATCTATAGCTCTTTGGTTACAGGAAATCTTACCGTTAAAGGAAAAACAAATGAAGTTTCTTTCCCTGCAAAAATTTCTTACAGTAAAGGAGTTGTAAGTTTAGTGTCTAATAAATTCTCTTTCGACAGACAGAAATTCGACATTTCTTACAAGTCTACAATGCAGGATGTTTTTGTGAAAGATGAAATAGATATGCTTGTAAAAGTGACTGCTAAATAATTTAATCAAAAAAAGATTGTTAAAAGTGTAGAAGTTCTACACTTTTTTTTATTTTTGTTGAATTGTAAATAAAAAAGAATGAAAAGATTACTATTGTTTGCGATGATGTGTGCGAGCATATCATTTGTTTTTGCTCAAAGGAAATTTGATAAGGTATCAAAGGTCACTTCGTCTGAGGTCAGATGGTGGGGGTATAAAGTTGTAAAAACTGAGGCTTCATCGCATTCCGGAACGGTAAAATTAAAAAGTGGAAAATTCAACTTTGATAAAACGGTCTTGGTAGACGGAGAATTTGTGATAGATATGAGAAGTTTAATGGCTGGTGATGTTTCAGATGAAGACATGATCAAGTTGACAAATGATCTTAAAAGCACAAATTTTTTCGAAGTTAAAAAATTCCCGATCGCGAAATTTCATTTAACTAAGATTATTCCTCTGGCAAACAGTCAGTACAATTCAACGGTTTACGGTGATGTTACGATAAAAGGAGTTAGAAAAACAATTACTTTCCCTGCAAACGTATACGTTACTCAGTTTACGGTAGTGGTAGAATCTGCTAAGTTCTCATTGAACAGAAGAGATTTCAAAGTATTCTATCAGTCTTCATTGAAGGATTATTTCATTAAAGACGAAATGGATATCCAGTTCAAAGTTTCTACAGAGAAATTGGATAACGATAACAGAGTGCCTGTAAAAAAGAAATAAGACATACAGTTTTATAGATAAATGAATGAGTGATTTTTTAATCGCTCATTTTTTTTTGTATTCGTTGAGTTTTGTTTTTAACTGGATTTGATTTTAAATAATTCTTTACAGGGTTGATATTTTGTATTTATTTTAATTCTTGAATTAATTTATTTTTATTCACGTATTTGTTTTTATTTAATAATAATTAATTATTGTTGAATTTTATTTTAATTATTTGAAATATTTTTCACATATTTGTATCTACTTATTACTTTGAAGGTGTATAATGTTTTATAGTAAATAAAAACAAAATACACATTATGCGAAAAAAAATTATTATTATCATTCTTGCGTCTTTTGTAAGAGTGAATGGTCAGGTCGGAATCAATACGACCAACCCTCAGGGTGTTTTAGATATCGTTTCTACCACATCAGGTGTTATTCTTCCTAGGCTAGCAAATCCCGGAACTATTTTGGCTCCTGTTGAAGGAATGATAGCTTATGATACTACCAATAAGAGTTTACGTTTTTTTGACGGATTGAGTTGGAGTAGTCTTATAGTGACGAAACTAACGAAACCGAATGAAGGTGTCGTAAAAATTAATGCCGGAGGACTCGGTGCGGGAACAAAGCCTAGTTGGTCTAATGTTTCAGCTAATTCAACTCGACAGGTTATTTATTCCCTGCCTTTGGTATATGCTAGTGCACCTACAACGAGCTGGCCGGAAAATTCTTTGATTTCTGATGCTAAAATTTTTGTCGGAAATCAATTCCTTGAAAATGGAGTTTTGGGGCAGGTTCATCAATGGCGTATCATAGTGAATTACACTAAAGATGCTAATATTTTAAGCCAGGATATAAGATTTATATTAAGAAACCCTTTGTCTGGTTTTAGATCTGAAATAAGTGGTGTTATTCCGTCAGGTAAAACAAGTGGAATTTTGGTGTACAGTTTTACGACCATTGCTGATGGTGCAAGCTTGCCGGCTCCTATTGGTACCGGTGGCGGTTATATTTTAGAATGGGTAGCTTCAGATGATATTACGACCATTTCTATTGATAGCGTTACGCGCATTTCCTCCCATAAAGATTAATCAAAAAATATAAATGATATGGATAAAAGCATCTTTTTTGATGCTTTTTTTTTATTTTAGTAATATGAAAATTTATGTAGTAAGTGGCCTTGGTGCAGATTTTAAAGTGCTTGAAAGAATACAATTTCCCGAGCATTGCGAAATTGTTTTTATTGATTGGTTAATTCCTGAAAAAAATGAATCTCTTCCTCTTTATGTTGAAAGAATGGCTGAAAAGATTGATGTTTCAGAGCCCTTTTGTCTTTTAGGATATTCATTTGGAGGAATTATTGTTCAGGAAATCAATAAAATAAAGCCGGCCGAAAAAGTAGTTATTTTAGGAAGTATTAAGTCTGATAGAGAAAAATCAAAATTCATAAGAACGGGTGAGGTTACAAAGATTCCCCGAGTTCTTCCGTTAAGTCTTTTTAATGATAGGGCTGCGAATGTATATTCTGTGGTCAGAAAATTATTTGATCCTAAAAACCCAAAAATTCTGCAATATTTCAAAGTTCGCGACCCTTATTATTTAAAATGGTCGGTAGAAAAAGTTTCTGAGTGGAAATTTGAAGAAAATCCAAATGTTATTCAAATATTAGGAGATCGAGATCTTGTTTTTCCTGTTAAAAATTCAAAACCAAATTATATTATTAAAGGTGGAACGCATTTATTTCCTGCGACGAAATATAAAGAAGTTTCAAAAGTGTTGAATGAGGTGTTTTTACTTTAAAAATTATGTTTACTTAAATTTAATATAAAATTTATAGGGGTTCTATGTTTTAATTTGTGTTTTTATGAAATTAATCCTTACTTTTGAAGGGGTTAAATTAAAATTTCATGAAAGTAGGGTTAAAATGGATTGTCTCATTTACCACAATTGCTCTTATTGCAATAGGCGGTTTATTTTGGAGTCCGATCGTTGATTTTCCAAATAACGGAGAGTTTTTAGACGAAGATAAAATCGTTGGTGCCGATGTAGCCTGGATTTTGGCTGCTGCAGGTCTGGTTTTGCTAATGACTCCCGGTTTATCATTTTTCTATGGCGGAATGGTTGGTAAGAAAAATGTAATTTCTACAATGCTTCAAAGTTTTATTGCGTTGGGTGTAATTTCCATTCTTTGGGTGGTGGTTGGTTTTTCTTTATCTTTTGGAGATTCTTTAGGTTTTGAGATTAATGGGGTACATTATGGCATAATCGGAAATCCGTTAAGCTATCCTTTTTTCAGTCGTGTAGGAGTTTTACCTCATAAAATGATGGCTTCTACGATACCTTTTGTGCTTTTTGCTTTGTTTCAGATGAAGTTTGCAGTAATAACTCCTGCTTTAATCACTGGATCATTTGCAGAAAGAGTGCGTTTTATTTCCTATTTACTATTCATGGTGCTTTTCAGTATTTTCATCTATGCACCGCTTTGTCATATGGTTTGGCATCCGGAAGGACTTTTAAATAAATATTTTGGAGTTAAAGATTTCGCAGGCGGGACAGTTGTTCACATGAGTGCTGGGTTTGCAGCGTTGGCTGGAGCGATTGTTTTAGGAAACAGGAAAAACCCGCATCATGAGCCTTCAAATATTCCTTTTGTCCTTTTAGGTACCGGAATGCTTTGGTTCGGATGGTTCGGTTTTAATGCAGGTTCTGCTTTGGCTGCCAATGCAACGGCTGCAACCGCTTTTGGAACAACAACAATCGCTTCTGCATCAGCAATGATGACCTGGATATTTTTTGACAGAATCAATGGACGAAGTGTTTCAGCTTTGGGAGCATGTATCGGTGCGGTTGTTGGACTTGTCGCAATTACTCCCGGATGTGGCTTTGTTTCTATCGCAGAAAGCCTTTTCATAGGTTTTATTTCAGCAATCGTTTCTAATGTAATGTTAAATTGGAAAGCTTTAAAAAAGATCGACGACACATTAGATGTTTTTGCCTGTCATGGAGTAGGAGGGATTATGGGAATGATTTTAACAGCAATATTTGCACATGGCGAAAATGCGAGTCTTCTTCACGGTGGTTTTGAAGTTTTTGCGCATCACATGATGGCGTTGGTTTTGGTCTCAATATTTGCATTTTTTGGATCATTACTATTATATAAAATCACGGACAGTATTATTACATTAAGAGTTTCGGAAGAAGCTGAAGATATAGGACTTGACCTTTCTCAACACGAAGAAAGTATTTGCTGAAAAGTGAAAGGTAAAAGGTGAATTGTCAATAGTGAATTTTGCTTCGCAAGTGAATCTTAAAAATTGACAGCAGAGCGATTGACTTATTCACAATTGACATCTCAAAAATAATCATATTGCGTTCATATAGTTTTAATTTGAAAGCCGGAGTTGAATTTTCATCTCCGGCTTTTGCTTTTCGATTTATGGTGTATCTTTGTAAGTAGGAAAAAAATGATCAATCATTTATATGGAATCAATATCGGTTTTTGAGATTATTAAAGTAGGAATAGGTCCGTCAAGTTCGCATACGATGGGACCTTGGAATGCAGCGTCTGCGTTTATCAGGATTATTAAGAGGGAAAGATCAATTGCTGAGGTTAAAGAAGTTTTTCTTGAATTTTTCGGTTCATTAGCTAAAACGGGAATTGGTCACGGAACCGATATTGCCGGAATGCTTGGTTTGAATGGTGAAGATTTTAAGACAATCAATACATCAAAAATTGATGAGAAAATTAAGGAAATAAAAAATACTCAGATCCTAAATCTGGGTGGTGAAAAAGAAATTCCTTTTATTTACGGGCATCATTTGGTTTTAAATATGCAAAAATCTCTTGATTTTCATCCAAACGGAATGATTTTCAAAGCTATTTTTGAAGATGGAACTGAACTTGTTCAGGATTTTTATTCTGTTGGAGGTGGTTTTATAGCAAGTCAGGAAAAAAACTCAATAGAAAAGCAGTGTGTACGTACTTTGTATCCTTGTCATAAGGCTGCAGATATTGTAAAATACTGTGAGAAATTGGGCTTTAGCAAAATGTCAGATTTAATTTTAATTAATGAAGAAAGCTGGAGAACCCAAGACGAAACAAGAGCCGAAGCACTTTACATCTGGAAACAGATTAAAGAATGTATTTATAAAGGCGTAAACAAAGAAGGAATTCTTCCCGGCGGACTGAATGTTACCAGAAGAGCTGCTGGAATCAACAGAAAATTATTAGGCGAAGATAAGATCTATAAAAATAAGGATGAATGGTTTCAAATGGTTATAGATGCCGAGGAAAACTTCACCAATATCAATAAATGGATTGCGTGTTTTGCATTGGCTGTAAATGAAGAAAATGCAGCTTTTGGAAGGATTATTACAGCTCCAACCAACGGAGCGAGTGGGGTAATTCCTGCTGTATTAATGTATTCTCAAGCTTTTACACCTTTCAACAGTGAAGATGATATCGCAAGATTTTTACTCGTTGCAGGAGAAATCGGAACGTTATTCAAAAAGAATGCAACAATTTCCGCAGCAATGGGAGGTTGTCAGGCTGAAGTCGGAGTTTCATCGGCAATGGCTGCGGCTGGTTTGACGGAGATTCTTGGAGGAAGCGTCGGTCAGGTTTTAATGGCTGCTGAAATTGCGATGGAGCATCATTTAGGATTAACTTGTGATCCGATCAAAGGGTTGGTACAGATTCCTTGTATTGAAAGAAATACGATGGGCGCTATAAAAGCAATCACTGCTGCCAATATCGCTCTTGAGAGTGATCCTACAAAAGCGAAAGTAAGCTTAGATCAGGTTGTTCAAACGATGTGGGAAAC
Source organism: Chryseobacterium sp. SIMBA_038 (assembly GCF_046535115.1). Taxonomy (NCBI): domain Bacteria; kingdom Pseudomonadati; phylum Bacteroidota; class Flavobacteriia; order Flavobacteriales; family Weeksellaceae; genus Chryseobacterium; species Chryseobacterium sp. SIMBA_038. The sequence goes on along the minus strand of NZ_JAWRXH010000009.1, from coordinate 96,684 downwards.
TGCCTTATCAATGAATGACAGATTTAAAGAAACTTCGGAAGGAGGTTTGGCTATTGCGGTCAACGTCCCTGAATGTTAAATTTTCTATTGAAATATCAGATATAATTACAAATAAAAATCCTTAAATCACACGATTTAAGGATTTTTTTAATTTATTTAAACTCGCGTGAGTTTTGGAGATTTTAGGATTAAATTTTAATTTTTAGCCGAAGTTTCCAGTCTTGAATTTTTGTTTCTTTTGTTTCAAGACAAAAGAAAAATAGCCTACTTATCAAGTATTCCCCTTATTTTATTCGCATTAGAAATCAATTCTCCTAAATACTCGTAATTCTCTTTTTCCAAAGCAACTTTGAACTTTCTTAACTGAGAAATATGCTCATTTAAAACATCCAAAACATTTTCTTTGTTTTGTTTAAAGATCGGAACCCACATTTCAGGATGAGATTTTGCCAAACGAACCGTGCTCGAAAAACCGGAACTCGCCAATTGGAAAATAGTTTCTTCTTCACGCTCCTTTTCTAAAACAGTGTTTGCTAATGCGTAAGAGGTGATGTGTGAAATATGCGAAATATAAGCAGTATGAAAATCGTGAGCTTCTGCATTCATATAAATCAAATGCATATCAAGACTTTCAACAATTTTTTCAACTAAATGTAAAGCGTCTTCTGCAGATTCTTCTTTATTGCAGATAACTCCTGCTTTTCCTGAAAAACTCTCTGAAACAGCCGATTTCGGACCATTGTTTTCCGTTCCCCACATCGGGTGAAAAGCTACAAATCTTGAACGTTTTGGGTGGTCTTTTACGGCAGCAACAATTCCAGCTTTGGTAGAGCCTGCATCCATTACGGTTTGGTTTTCTGAAATCAGATCTAAAATAGTAGGCAAAATTTTCCTTGCAGAATCTACAGGAATAGCAACGATAATAAGATCGGAATTTTTTATTCCGTACTCAAGGTCAACTTTAGCATCGATTATTTTTAAATCTAATGCCTGGTTAAGATGTTCATTATTATTGTCGATTCCGTAAATGAAATCTGCAATTCCTTTTTGTCTTAATTTTAAAGCAATCGACCCTCCAATAAGACCTACACCTATAATACTTATTTTCATCTTTTAAAATTTTAAAATAAAAAACCCCGTCCGAGGACGAGGTTTATGTTATGTTTACAAGAATCCCTATCCCAAATTTGAGGTTAAAATTCTATAATAATATGTTCTTTTGTTTATAATCACAGAGCGAAGGTATAAAATATTTCTTAAAATGTAAATATGATTTTAATTAATAATTACAGATTTGTTAAAAATATAGGCTAAAATAAAAATCCCTGGGGTTAACCAGGGATAAAAACTAATAACCATGAAAACTCAAATTAAACATGAGTTGCTTGTCTATATTAAATAATCGTGCCAAAGATTAATTTTAATTAATGATTTATTTACAAATATCAAAAAAATAAAATAATACACATGAAAAAAACCAACTTATAAAGTTGGTTTTTCGTTTAAAAATACAAATCAAATTATGGATTGGAGATGATAAGCGTCGATGGAATATCCGATAACCAAAGGCTTTTCGTGTCAATCAGGCTTTTCCAGCTTTTGCTGCTGATTAACATTAAATCTTGGGAATCCAGAAATTCTTTCTCGATTTTCTTCTCATTGTATAGTGTGATGTGATTGGGTGCAACCTGTTCAATACTTCTGATCAATTCTTTAACTTCAATATTACTTCTGATCTGTCCTCCGGCATCAAGAATAATGATCTGGGAATTGTTATTATTAATTAATCTTTTAGCATATTCAAGCAAATAAAAATCGCTTAAATTAAATATTGGAATAAAAACTTTATCTGCCGACTCAAATTCTTTTTCAACCAAAACTCCAACCGGAATGTTGGTTTTATCTAAGATCTGTAAGGTAGAATCATCAAAAGGAGAGTTGTTGAAAATGTAACCTTTACCTTTTACGGTATTTAGAAGCTTTTCAGGATTAATAATTTTAGTTGTAAACCCTAATAACCTTCCCAATAAACTTCCCTCATACATTGATTTTCCAAGCATAATTAGAAGAAGATCGTAATTTCCTTTGTTTGTAATGTTGGTAAGGTCATTTTCAATATCGGTTGAAGCTTTAAAAAGAGTCGTAACCTCAAGATTAAGCTCATTAGAAGTCTCTATTACATCCTTAAATTGTTCTTTTTCATAATTATCAATATCAAAGGCGTGAAGCTCATCAATAGGCGCAATGTTCATTGCTGTTACGCTTTTATTCCCATTCATTTTATGGGTTAAGTTGTCAGCTAATTTCAAAAGTGTGCTTCCGGATTCTGCTGTTTCAAAAGATAAAAGAACTCTATATTTGCTATCATTATCTTTGTCTTCATCATCCTCGATCGACTTTTTACCTTTAAAAAGATAATTGATAAGATCAAGGCAAGGGCCTGTCATGAACGTAGTAAATAACGCCATGATAACAAGCATTGCAAATAATTCTGGGCCTAAAACTCCCAAATCATAACCAATATTAAGTACGATAAGCTCGGTAAGTCCTCTGGTGTTCATTAATGCTCCGATGGTAAGACTGTCTTTCCAACTTAATTTCAGGAATTTTGCGGCGAGGGCGCTTCCTACGAATTTTCCTGTAACGGCGGTAAGAATGATGAATCCTCCAATTTTCCAAAGGTGAGGATCATTTAATAATCCAATTTGCGTTCTTAATCCCGTGAATACAAAGAAAAGCGGAAGTAATAAAACCAATGCAACATCTTCTATTTTTTCTATGAAAAGATTTCTGAATTTTACATTTTCCGGCATGATCGCACCAGCCATAAATGCTCCAAAAAGCGCATGGATACCAATAACTTCTGTTGCATAAGATGAAATAATCAAGATTAAGAAAAATACAGCAACCAGTGCTTTACTGATGAAGCCTTTTCCTTTTTGTGATTCAGCAATTCTGGTAAGGAATGGTCTTACTGCTTTAATCATGATGAAAACGTAAAGAATCGCCATCAAAATAACGAATACGGATCCTGAAAAAGATCCTGCCTTTACAACTGCAATTACAGCGGCCAAAATACACCATGCGGTAATGTCATCTGCGGCGGCACAGGTAATAACAACGGTTCCTATTTTTGTTTTGTGAAGATTTCTTTCCTGAACAATTCTTGCCAACACCGGAAATGCAGTAATACTCATTGCAATCGCTATAAATAAGGCAAAGGAACTGAATTGAATGCCATCCGGCGCAAATTCTTTATAGATAAAATATGAAAGCCCAACTCCTAGCGCAAAAGGAATGATAATACTTGCGTGGCTGATTACAACAGCGTCGTGTGCTTTCTTTCTCAGAACGCTCAAATCAAGCTCCATTCCTACGATATACATGAAAAGGATCAATCCGATCTGGCTTAAAAACTGTAAGTTTGGAAGTGATTCTTTTGGAAAAATAAATGCTGAAAGTTCAGGGAAGTAAAGTCCAAAAAGTGATGGCCCTAAAACGATACCTGCGATCATTTCACCAATAACAGATGGTTGTTTAAGCTTTACACAAACCCATCCAAAAAGTTTTGCAACCATGATGATCGTAACGATCTGTGCAAGAAGAAGTGCTAAAGGATGATGAAGATTCGTCATAAATGAATCTGCGAAATTCTCCCACATTGTAGCACCTGTAGCTTTACTCGGAGCAATGTTTTCTCCGATCTCTAACGTTTTTCCTTCAACAAAGAACCAATACATCAGGCATGAAAAAAATGCTATCGTGCTGATGTAAAAAATTATATTTTTATATTTCCCCAAGTTCATAACTCCGTTATTTAAGTGTGTAAATTTCCTAAGAATATATGGATGAAAACTATTTTTATTTCTGAAATGTAATAAATGTCATGAATAATGTAATGAAAACCTATTTGAAGGAATATCCCAGCCCGATTCCCATTTTCCAGGCTCCATTTTCTGATGCGGTTTTAGAATTATAGTAAACCGGAAGCTGTAAAGCGATCTTTTTGTAAACGACTGTAAGACCTGCGCCTAGATTCGGAGTAATTGCGCTATTTTTAGTTCCGGGAGATTTATCGTTTTTAATTCTCAATGAAGGAAGCATTCCCAGAATGAATTTAACATCTTTGTGGGTTAAGCTGATATTTGGTCCCGTAAAATTGATAAAAGCCCCATGATCTACATATCCGGCCACTGCAATTCCGTCAAAAAAAGATGCTTTTATTTTAGGAGCAGATTCCTGAGAAAAGCAAAGTCCGGATATGAGAATTCCACAAGCATAAAGAAGATTTTTCATTATCAAATCATTTAATCAAGGCGCAAAAATACGCTGACCAAATATTGTAAACAGAGGTGATGTAATGAAACGGATTAAATTTGTAATGAAACAGAAAGCGTATGGAAAATCTACTTCCCAAACATCTCTAATAATGAATTTTTATAGGTGTCTCCGATTTGTAGCTTGATAAAATTCTCTCCATCTAAAGATATTGATGTAATAATTTCGTTGGTAGAAAATATTTTAATGGAAGATAACGCGATGATCTCTTTTTTATTGACCTGAGCGAAATCTTTTGTTGGAAGCATTTCCAGAAGTGATTTAAAACTGAGGTTTTTAAGAACAATTGTTGTTCCGTCATTTAGAATAATGTCTTTGTCGCGGCTGTCGATTTCTGACGTTTTAATGTAAGCGATCTGTTCTGTGAATAGGATAGTTTTCCCGATGTTGGTATTCCATTCGATGAAATCCTTTTTTTGAGGTGTTGCAAACAGTTCTTTAGCTTTTTCGAAGGCTTGGATTAGTCTTTCTTTTTTGATCGGTTTTCTTACATAATCCACCACATTTAGATCAAATGCTTCCGCTGCATATTCTTTATAGGCGGTTGTAAAGATGATTTTTTTTGAATCTGAAATGAGTTCTGCCACTTGAAGGCCTGTCATTCCGGGCATTTCAATGTCTAAGATGCAGAGATTGCAGTCGAGATTATCAATTTCGTTCAGGAAGATTTTAGGATCGTTGAATGCTTTTACAACTTCTACATTCTCAATTTGTTCGCATAGAAGTTTTAAATAACTGATTGCCAGTAATTCATCATCAAGAATAACGCATTTTATCATAGAATTCACCTAAATTAATTACTAATTCGGCTGTGAAGATACCGTTTTTTGAACTTTTAGTAAGCTGATAATAATTATTGTAGATCATTTTTAATCTTTGATCCAAAGACTGGCTTCCAAATCCGCTTTTCTCTTTTTCCAACACGTTTTTTAAGGAAGCTTTATTGCTTACTTTCATCGTAAAAATTCTGTCTTCCAATTCTAATTGAATGGAAATAAATGAATCCTGTGCTAAGAAATCGGTATGTTTAAAAGCATTTTCAATAAGATCAACGGAAATCAATGGTGCGAAAACTTTTTCTTCAAAAAGCTCATCCGATTTATCAATTTTAGATTTAATTCTAAAATCAAAAAGTGGATTTATTTTTATTTTATTAATTTCAATTAAGCTTAAAGCAAAGGTTAATTCCTCTTTTGGGCTTACGAATTTGTTGTTGCTTTCGTATAAAATATAATCCAGAACATTCGCCAACTTATCCAACGACATATACGTTTGATAGGCGTGTGACTGAACAGAATTAAGGATGTTTTTAAACAAATGCGGGTTCAGTTTTGTGCCGATATGTTCCAGCTGAACTTCGTTTAATCTTTGTTCGATTATTTTATTAGCTTCTGAAAGTTTAGCATTTCGAATCTTAAACTTCTGATTCTGACTGAATAAATAAATACTCACCGTCAAAAAAAAGAAAATAGCAAAAACTCCAATGAATATCAGATAATCATTAATCATGTAGTAGTTGCCTTCCATTGAAATTTTTATTTAATTTTTTTCAGACTGTTCAGCGTTACAATTTCCTCACATTTTTCAAATGTAACCTCGTAAGTTGGATTGTCTTTTGGATAAACCAATACGTAATCCGGACAAGGTTTTTTCTGAGCGTGACTTCTGTCAAAATCTACCTTACCATTTGTGATAATTTCGTCTTTTAAGAATTTTTCGTTGATTTTGTACGTACTCATTTCGCTTTTGGCGCTGTCTGAATACTTAAAATCTTTAGAAAGAGTTTCTGCAATTACACGGCTGTTGGGTAAATAACCGCTGCAGCTTGCCCCTTTTTTGTTTAATATAAAAAATACAAGAATCAGTCCTGGAATAAGACCAATCATATAAAACTTAAGCTTTTTCATTAGAAAATTAAAAGATTGATATCGTGATAAGTAAGTCCGAAACGGTCGCAGATTACTTTTTTAGTATGTCTTCCTTTGTACATATATAAACTCTGCTTCATTTCGTTTTTGCGGGTCAGCATGTTTTCGAAACCGCCTTCTTCGTCGTAATTTAAAATGTAAGAAAGGAAAAAGTTTGAGATCGCTTTTGTAGTCGTTCTCGGCATTTTTGAGGTCAGGTTCGGAAGTCCGCAATGGATTACACCATGTTTGATGATGTAAGGATTTTCCATTGTTGTAAGCTCTGAGGTTTCAATTACCTTTCCGTTATCGATGGTTATATCGATGATGACGCTGCCTTTTTTCATTTTCATGATCATGTCTTCGGTAACGATCGGCTGCATATTTAATCTTGGAAGAGCTCCAATCACGACGTCTGCACGTCTTAATGCTTTGCTTAATTCCTTTGGATCAATGATCGAAGTTGGTACACGACTGTCAACAATGCTGTGAAGTCTTCTTAATTTAGATAAAGAATTGTCGAAAACTCTTACACTTGCGCCAAGACCGATGGCTGCTTTGGTTGCAAATTCACCAACAATTCCTGCACCCAAAATAAGAACTTCGGAAGGTCGAACTCCTGTGATTCCGCCTAACATTAATCCATTTGATAGAGCTAATAATTCGGAAGCGTATAAAATAGAAACGGTTCCTGCAATTTCGCCTATTAATCGTACCAATGCCAGTTGCTTGTATTCATCAACGATAAATTCAAAAGCAATAGCGTTGATTTTTTTTTCGGCTAATTTTATGAAATAATCTTTTTCTCTTAAATTAATTTGAAGCGCTGAAACCAAATAAGTATTAGGCTTCATATAATCAATCTCGTCTTCTGTAGGAGGGTTGATTTTCAGAATAAGATCCTGTGAAAATGCTTCTTTAGGATCGTTCGTTATTTTTGCTCCGGATTCAGAATATTGCAGGTCTGTAAAAAATGAACCTTCACCGGCTCCAGCTTCAATAATGATCTCGTGGCCGTGCTCTACCAATACCTGTACTGCATCGGGTGTGATGCATGTTCTTCTCTCGTGAAGACAGGTTTCTTTAGGAATTCCAATACTGAATTGCTTTCCTTTTTTAATAACCTCCAATTTTTCTTCTTTCGGCATTAATTCTTCCTCAGTAAACGGAGTAAAAATATTTGTAGTACTCATTCTTTAAACTCAATTATGTCTTACAGATAATTATTTTGCTGTTGATTGATGAAGCAAAGATACATAATATTTAGTCGAATGTAACTTCTCGATGTTCGCCTGTGTTGTTAATGCTCATTGTGTGGTACTTGAGCCCGTAAAGTTCGTCTTCGTAGACTTCCGGCCATTCAATAATGCATAAAAAAGCGTTGTCGAGGTATTCTTCGATACCGATATCGTACACTTCTTCAATATTTTTTAAACGATAAAGATCAAAATGGAAAATTTTCCCTTTCGGTGTATTGTATTCATTGACAATAGAATAAGTAGGAGAGTTGACTTCATCCTGACTTCCCAAATTTTTAAGCAAAAACTGGGTAAAAGTAGTTTTTCCTGCTCCTAAATTTCCTTTTAATAAAAAGATGTTGTGCTGTAGTTGCGGTATTATTTGGTCTACAACTTCTTGCCAGTCTTCTAATTTATTGATAATAACTTCCATTTTTAATGAATGATTTACTATAATTAATGTTCAAAAATAAGTAAAATAAAACTTGAAAATACATTGCGAAAAAGGTAATGTTTTTAGTATTGTGATTTATAAAAAAAATAAAAGCGAGAATTTTGAAATTCTCGCTCCATAAATTAACTATATAAAAAATTATTGTTTTACTAGGCTAAATGCTTTAACAATAGTATTATGGTTGTCTTTTATAATTAATCTGTAAAACCCAGAAGGTTTATCGGAAAATGGGATACTTAAAAGTTTTTCTGATGTACTGGATTTGTGAATTAGCTGTCCTAAAGTATTTATAATTTCTACATGATAATTATTTTTAACAGGTCCGAAATCAATATTTAATTTGTTTTTAACCGGGTTAGGATAAATATTAATCATACTGACGTTGCTGTTTGTTCTGGTTACACCTAATGTTGAATTCAGAGATGGAGTAGATCCGGTAATCGTGTAAGCTCCTAGAGAAGCATAACTTGTATAGCCGGTGTCTACAGTTCCGTCTCCAATGCCTGTGATGGCTAAATAGTAATTTCCTGCATTGAGATTGGTATTGATGTTAATTGGAGCGCTTAGGTCGGAAGGGGTTCCTTTATAAGTGCCTATTAATACGTTTTGGCTGTCATATAATGATGCTTTTAAAAGTAAATTACTATGCCTTTCTGTAGTTTCTATATTTAAAACTATATTTCCTCCACCGGTATTGAACTGAAACAGATCAACATCGTCAGTATGATCAATAACGCCTTTATTTTCTGCTGATCCTGACAGATTTAGAGTCGTTGCCGTGCTAATGGTGCTTCCGTGAGTATCTGCTCTGTACCCTACATTATTTGTTGTATTTGTAATTATAGCAAGATCATCTTGATGATTTGTCGCATTTGTATAATCTCCTTTGCTCCATTGTGTTACATTCTTATAATAGCTTGCTCCCATGATCGGCGCCCAGTCTCCGTGTCCGCTGTAATAAGCGTATTGGCCTTGTCCGTCGTGGTTTAACCCTAAGGTATGACCTAGTTCATGAGAAACAATTTCGCCAATAATCTTTCCTGAAGTTCCCGCTCCAGACGTGAATGCCCAACATGGCATGTCGCTGAAAGAAGAGAAGCTGTTAATAAGAGCAATCCCGGCACCTCCCGGAGATGCAACATCTGTAGTCGTAATAATACATCTTCTTTTCTTGTTTTGAGGATAGCTATTGAAGACTTCTTCGTCGGTTGTCACATTTAAGTTGAATGGACGATAATCTTCTGCCGTAATTTCCCAGGCTTCCAGAATTTGATCATCTGTCATTCCCGAAGGCGCTGCAACAATGGGATTTCCTCCATTCCAACCGCTGCCTGCGGGGACGGTATGCCCATTGAAATCTAATAAAAGACATCCGGCTGCACCCGGAAAGCTCTGTAAAGTTGAAACATTAACATTTTTAGCCTCTTTGTTTGGATGGGTTGAGATTTTTTCGATATTAGAAATTGACGTTTTAATGAAATCTACACACATCATATTATTAATGTCGATTTCTTTTATAAAAGCACTTTCTTTATTATCTGAATAATAAGAATAAGCCTTTTTATCTTTTAAAAGAATTATCCTTCCATCTAGTTTTTTGTTTTTAATGATAATGATAAAACTTCCTGCGTCTTTACTCAGTATCTCTCCTTCCAGATGGATTTCTGAAGCAGATTTTTCTTGTTGATAATTTACTTTTGCGTCCAATGTTTCCGAATTTGATACCATGAGTTTTATTTCTTGGTTGTCTTTGGGTGTTTTGGCTAATTGTGTTTCAATTTGTCTTAAAAATTCACTGCTTGTTCCTAATGAATAAGGATTTTGTTTTTCTGTACTTGTTTGGGCATAATTATTACCTGTGGTAATAAAATAAATAATTACGAATACCCAACTTTTTAAGGTTTGATTTTTTTTCATCTTTTTTGATTTATGATTAATAATTAAGGCTCGAATAAATCAATTAATTTGTGTTTTGTTTTTGTATTAATATTTTAAATAAACGTTTATGTTTGAAATATTATAATTAAATTTAGTTATAATCGTTATTTTGTGTTTATTTAATTGATATATAATGGAAATGATTTATATTTATATTATTAATAAAGTCTATTGATTTTCACGATTGGGATTGGTTTTTTCAATAACAATGAGCTTTTTGTAAGGAATTTTTGATAATAGAAATTTAGAATTACGAGTAAACTGTCTGTTGATTTTGTACTAAGAATAAAAAACTTATTGCTTATTTTTACACCATGATTTCTAAACAGACCATTGATAAAATATTTTCCACGATCAGAGTAGAGGAGATTGTGGGCGAATATGTGCAGTTGAAGAGGGCGGGGTCTAATTATAAAGGGCTGAGCCCGTTTCATGAAGAAAAAACACCCAGTTTTGTAGTTTCGGCGAGTAAACAAATCTGGAAAGATTTTTCCAGCGGACAGGGAGGGACGGCGATCTCTTTTTTAATGGAAATCGAAAATTTCACCTATCCGGAAGCACTTCGCCACGCGGCAAAAAAATACGGAATTGAAATTGAAGAAGATCAGCGTGAATATTCAGAAGAAGCAAAAAATGCCCAGTCTGAAAGAGATTTACTTTATAAAATCCACGAAATTGCCAATGAATATTACCAAAATTTCCTTTGGGAAGTTGATGAAGGGCGCTCAATTGGTTTAGCGTATTTCAAAGAGCGTGAGCTAAAGGATGATATCATCAAAAAATTCCAATTGGGATATTCTCCTGAAAAGAAAAATGCTTTCACGGCTTTTGCTTTAGACAAAGGATATTCAAAAGAAATTTTAGAGAAATCCGGACTTTCCATTTTCCCTGAAAATTCTCCCGCAGGAATCGATCGTTTCCGAGAAAGAGTAATTTTCCCGATTCATAGTTTTTCGGGCAGAGTTCTTGGTTTTGGAGCGAGAATCCTTAGAAATAATGTCAAAACAGCAAAATATCTCAACTCGCCAGAAACGGAAATTTATCATAAATCAAATGTTCTTTATGGTTTAAATCAAGGAAAACAGGCGATTTCAAGAAAAAATATCTGTCTTTTGGTAGAAGGATATATGGATGTGATTTCACTTCATATGTCCGGAATTGAAAATGTAGTAGCAAGTTCCGGAACATCTTTAACGACCGAACAAATCAAGCTTATCAAAAGACTAACGGAAAATGTAACGATTCTTTTTGACGGAGATAATGCCGGAATTAAAGCGAGTTTCCGAAGCATCGATATGTTGCTGACAGAAGGAATGAACATTCGTGTCCTTTTGTTCCCGGAAGGCGATGATCCCGATTCTTTTGCCAGAAAACATCCTCAGGATTATGTTGAAAAATTCATCGAAAATGAAGCGATGGATTTTATTGATTTTAAAGCAGAAATCCTTTTAAAAGATGCCGGAAGCGATCCTATAAAGAAAGCGGATGCCATCAGAAATATCGTAAAATCGGTTTCTTTTGTTCAGAATGCGCTTAAAAGGGAGGTTTATCTTAAGGAAGTTTCCAATAAATTCGGATTGTCTGAGCAGAGTTTGTTTAATGAACTGGATGTTCAGAGACAGGTAACGCAAAATCAGACGCAACATGTTCAGCAACAGAAAGAACAGAAGCCAACAAAGCTAGAAATTGTACCGAAACCTGAAAAAGAAATAGATTCCGTTCAGTTCAATATTCTTCACCAAGAAAATAAGTTGATCGACACGATGTTGATGTTCGGGGACGTTGTTCTTCACAGAGAAAATGATAAGAATGAAGAATATGAAGTAACGGTAATTGAGGAAATTCTTAATCATTTTGAGGAAGAGCAATACGAATTTCAGATTGAAACCAATCAAAAGATCATCAGTAGTATTAAAGAAGGAATTGAACATGATGAATTAAGATCGGGAAGTTTTTTCATCACTTTAATGGACGCTGATATTACCTTAAAAGTAGCAGATGCATTAATGAATCCAAATGAATTAAGCGACTGGACGACCAGAAATATTTTCCCGCCAAATATGGGAGATCACATTGCGGAAGAAGTAGAAAATAACATTTTAATTCACAAATATTATTACATTCACGTTATTATCAAGCAGACAACAGCACAGCTTGAGGATTATCGTGACACGGATCAGGAAAAATATTTCGATTCTATCAAGAAAATTATGATGCTTAATGACTTTTCTAAGCAGATTATTGATAAATTAGGCTGGTCGCCTGTGACAAAAAGTCCTATAAAATTTTAGGAACAAAAGTTGTAATTTAAATCTCAAATAAATTTAAAATAATACCAATAGAAATATGGACATTAAAAAAGAATTCAGAGATTTCTCTGTAAAGCATTTAGGAAACAGCGGTCTTGTTACCGATCAGTATATGGGAATGTATGGGCCAACCAATCTTACGCCGTACATCATGGAAGAAAGAAGAATGAACGTAGCTCAAATGGACGTTTTCTCTCGTTTGATGATGGACAGAATCATTTTCCTGGGAACAGGAATTGATGATCAGGTGGCGAATATTGTTACTGCTCAGCTTTTGTTCTTGGAGAGTTCAGATCCTTCAAAAGACATCCAGATTTACATTAACTCTCCCGGAGGAAGTGTATATGCTGGGTTAGGAATTTATGACACAATGCAGATCATTAAGCCTGATGTAGCAACAATCTGTACAGGTATTGCCGCTTCAATGGGAGCTGTATTGTTGGTTGCAGGTGAAAAAGGGAAGCGTTCTGCGTTGAAGCATTCAAGAGTGATGATTCACCAGCCTTCAGGAGGTGCACAAGGTGTTGCTTCTGATATGGAGATCAACTTAAGAGAGATGTTGAAGCTGAAAAAAGAATTATATGACATTATTTCTGAACATTCTGGTCAAACTTACGAATGGGTAGAAAAAGCGTCAGACAGAGATTACTGGATGACTTCTACCGAAGCGAAAGAATTCGGAATGGTAGATGAGGTTTTACAGAGAGCAACTAAAGAAAAGAAATAATTTTCTTTAAAAGATAATTAAGAGAAACGCGTCAATTTTGGCGCGTTTTTTTGTTTGGTCATTGCGAGGAGCGAAGCGACGAAGCAATCTCAAACCCCCTTTAATAGTACATTCTCATCACCCAAAAAGTTTGTCATTCCGGAGGAATCTAGGCTCATTTTGTAGAGATCAAATTGTAAAATCCTTACTTAGATTCCTCCGGAATGACAAACTTTGTGGTTAACTGAATTTTGAAGCTATACTCAGAAAGAACGACAAAAATTCCCTGGTAGCTGAGGTTCTCGAAGCCACCATTCCTAAAACCCTAGCCCCGATTGAGTGAAAATCCTTTTTTGAAAAAAAAGATTGTAGCGGAAAGCGGGAAATAGCTCCTAAAAAATAATAAACAAAATTTAAAACAGATTTATCATTCTATTCAAGATGAGTTTATATTCAATACTTACTTTCGCAGCCATAAAAGTAAATATGAAAAAAATCTTATTACCTGTTCTTGCCTTCATGGCTTTAACGGCTTGTAACAATGATGAGAATGTAAATAATCAGGATATCAATTATTCTAAACTTCCACAGGAATTTCCGTTCGCAACTTTGGCAACGGTAAATGGAGTAGATGTTATCAACGGAGGTTTCGGTTCTGGAGCAACGGCTCATCCAACAAGGAAAGGAGAGTTTTATGTTATTACAGATCGTGGTCCCAATATAGCTTATTCAAACGGAATAAAATTTTTAATTCCAAACTTTACACCTACAATTATGCATTTTAAAATCAATGCAGACGGAAATATTGAAGTGCTAAAATATATTAAACTTAAAAATCCTTCAGGACAACCCATCACAGGGCTTCCAAACCCTATCGGAATGGGAAGTACAGGTGAAATTGCCTACGGAATTGATGGAAGTGTTTTGCCAACTGATAATTACGGTTTAGACAGTGAAAGTATTGTTGCAGCAGCAGATGGTACATTCTGGGTTTCTGATGAATATGGTCCTCACATCGTTCATTATAGTGCAGAAGGAGTTGAAATTGAAAGAATAAGCCCAATCGGAGTAAATACAGGAACAAGAAAATTACCGGCAGTTTTAGCCAAAAGAAGACCAAACCGAGGAATGGAAGGAATGTGTATGACGCCTGACGGAAAAATGTTGGTAGGCACAATGCAGTCTACAATGTATGTTCCGACAAAAGTGTTGGCAACCAATACAACATTGACAAGAATTGTGACTTTTGATCTTGCCACAGGACAGACAAAACAATATTTATACAAACAAGATGGAGGCGCTTCTGATTCTGTTTGTGATATTACAGCAATCAGCAACTCTGAATTTCTGGTAATCGAAAGAGACGGAAACTTCGGTTCACAGGGCGGAACTAAAAAGGTTTACAGAATTAATTTAACAGGCGCTTCTGACGTGACAGGATCTGATCTTACAGCCGTTGACGGTTTAAAAATCAATAATAAAACCCTTGAACAATCTACTTGGGATGAAATAAATACCGCAGGATTAAAGCCTGTTTCTAAAACATTAGCCGTTGATCTGGTTTCAAAAATAGGTTATGAACATGATAAGTTTGAAGGAATTGTCTATTTAGGCGGAAATAAATTAGCCATTTTTAATGACGACGATTTTGGCGTAGTTGATAACGGAAACGGAACTCCAAAAGCCAAAATTCTTCCTAAAACAGGAAAAGTAGACAAAGGAACAATGTATGTAGTCGATATTCAATAATTTTTAATTTATTTACAAGAAAAAGTCTCTCAGTTTTGGGAGACTTTTTGTTTTAAATGGCGTTATTTGTTAGTATAAAAAAATTATTTGATAAATTTCATAAAAAATTTAAAGTTTTCAAATCCGAAAATAAAAATTCTTCGTATATAATTTTTTAATACTAAAATAATAGGCTGACTATGTCATTATCCAAAAATAATTTAATAGATCTGATTGCGGTTGAGATTGAAAGGTTTCACGGGATTACAATTCCAGATTATACTGAAGAAGAGAAGATTATTTATCCACTTTCTAAGTCTTTTTCAGGGATTTACAAAAAAGAACTTTACGTTTATTTTTTATCCGGAAAAGCTTTTAATTACCAAGTCCATTATTTTATTTTTAACTTTAAAATATTCTGACAATAAAAAAACCACCAAATTTGGTGGTTTTCGATATTTTTTACTTCTATTATTATGAATTAAATCCTTCAATAATTTTAGAAAAATCTTCTAATTTCAAAGCAGCTCCACCAATCAAACCACCGTCAATGTCAGGCTGAGAGAAAATCTCTTTAGCATTGTCAGGCTTTACAGAACCTCCGTAAAGGATAGAAACTTCGTCAGCAACTTCCTGTCCGTATTTTGCAGCGATGATGCTTCTGATGTGTGCGTGGATTTCCTGAGCTTGTGCAGGACTTGCAGTTTCTCCGGTTCCGATTGCCCAAACGGGTTCGTAAGCGATCACAACTTTTTTAATTTCTTCCGCAGAAAGCGTGAAAAGAGCAACTTCAGTCTGGTTTTTTACCACTTCAAAATGTTGACCTGCTTTTCTCTGTTCAAGAGTTTCACCGTTACAGTAAACAGGAATTAAACCTTTATCTAAAGCTAATTTTACTTTTACGTTACAGTGAGAATCTGTTTCACCGTGATATTGTCTTCTTTCAGAGTGTCCGATTAAAGAACCTGTTGCATCGATAGATTCCAACATTTCAGCAGAAATTTCTCCTGTGTAAGCACCACTTTCATGCTCGCTCATGTCCTGAGAAAATACACCGATTTCGTCCTTTTCGAAAATATCTTTCGCCATCATTAAGTATAAAGATGGAGGTGCGATCCAAACTTCGCAGTTTGTCGTATTGTTGTTTTTATAACTTAATAATTGAACCATCAATTGCTGAGCGTCAATTATATTTTTATTCATTTTCCAGTTTCCTGCAACTATTTTTCTTCTCATAGTTTTTTATTTTTTATATAGAAGTTAGAGATTAGATATTAGAAGTTAGAAATCAAAAATAACGTATAATTTTAAACTAATTTCTAGCTTCTAACATCTAATTTCTCAATTAATTAAATTTTCCAGATATTTTTTAAAAGAATATAGAAAGTATGCTCTTCATCAGTAACGATATTATCAGCCTTAATCAATGTTTTAGCAAATTGTACAAAGCTTAAACGCTCTTCTTCCGTAGAATCATCTAAGAAACATTGAGCGTGAAATTCGAAGTGACTTTTCCATTCTTCTGGTTGTAGTAAAGCGATTACTTCCAACTCATTATCCAAGTCCATTTTAAAAGGAAATTCATCTGCTAAATATTGTTGAACAAGCATTCCTTCTTCAGGAGCAAATTCTCCGTCTACAGATGAAAGAATCATCAGCAAATGGTAACCGGCGATAGATTTATTTGATTTTTGCATTATATAAATGTATAGTTTGTTGATAGTTTATGGTTTATGGTTGACGGTTGATTGTTAAATTGACAATTGACCTTTCACAATTTGTTATTTCACGTAGTCTTTTGCAGGAATTTTATCTACAATTTTACCTTTTTCTAAGATCAATATAAAAGGATTGCTTCTTGCGATTGTTTTAATGGCAGTGCCGTCCATCATTGCATTTTTAATAGTTTTAAAAGTGTTCGGATCGGTTGAAACTCCGTAAATAACAGCTCCTTTTTGAGCCTTCACTTTAGCTTCAACTTGTTTGAATAGATCTTCTGAAACTTCTTTCGGATGATAAGAGAAAACCAAAATAGCTTTCGGTGCGTTGATTACTTCATCAGTCACTTCAAGGCCTGTAGGATCTTCAATTTTAAATTTAACGATCTCAGATTTGTAACCTTCTTTTATCAAAACAGATTCGTTTTTCCCTTCCTCGATTTTCCACGGAGAACCTTCTGCCCAATATTTTGTTTCTTTAATATAATCGTCCTGATTTACCTTTAAAATTTCTCCTGTTTTTTGATTTTTAAGAGAGTAAAAAGTTTTGTATTCGGACGGATTTTTATTAATTTTTTCTTTTTCACTTTTAATATCAGTTCCCACTTTGTAATCACGGAAATCGATTAATGGTTCATGCGTAATTCCCTGAGCCATAATGTAGATCATTCCCAAAGAAAATATTCCTAAAAGGATATATTTAAATGTATTGGAAGGTTCTTTTTTAGAACTGAAAGTATAGCTGTCTTTTTTCTTAAATTCTTTTCTGTAAAGGATGAATACGATGATTAACCCAACCAAAAGCACGACATCTTTAACGAAACTCTGCCAAGGCGTGAATTTTATGGCATCCCCAAAACATCCACAATCCGTTACTACATTGAAATAGGCCGAATAAAAAGTAAGGAAACCAAAGAATATACAAAGCGCGATCAATGCTGAAAGAGTGAATTTAAGTTTTAATTTTAATAAAAGCATAAATCCAAGTAAAAGCTCTAAAACAACGACAATGATCGAAAATAATAAAGCAAATTTTTCCAAAAACGGCATGTTGAAAACAGTAGGCGAGAAGTATTCTTCCATTTTGAAGGAAAAACCTACCAAATCTACCGCTTTTACAAACCCCGAAAGGATGAAAATAACAGCAATAACGAAACGTAATAAACCTTTGATCATAATTAACTTGTTTTAGGTTGGAAGTTGTCTTGTTTTTCAGAGAATTTTATTAAACAGAAAACGGCATAATTCAGCATGTCGAAATAATTAGCATCTAAACCTTCAGAAACGATGGTAATACCTTGATTATCTTCAATTTGCTTCGTTCTTAAAACTTTTTGATAAATAAGATCCGTAATTGAAGAAATTCTCATATCTCTCCAGGCTTCACCGTAATCATGGTTTTTTCTTTCCATTAAAGCTTTAGCTTCGGCGGAATATTTATCGTAAAGACTTAAAATCTCTTCTTTATTTTCGTTAAAATCATTAGAAAGGCCTTTTTCAAGCTGTATCAATCCGATGATAGAGTAGTTTACGATCGCGATAAATTCGCTTTCTTCACTTTCGTCCACCATTTTTATATCAGTCATCTGTAACGTACGGATTCTGTTGACTTTAATATAGATTTGATCTGTAATTGAGCTCGGTCTTAAAACCCTCCAAGCTGCACCGTAATCCTGTAATTTTTTGCTGAATAATTCGCGGCATTCATTGATAACTTTCTCGAACTGTATTGAAGTTTTTAGCATAAATTCTCTTAATAGCCCAAATATACGAATTAGGTTTTAGGTAGCAGGAATCGGGGATTGTTTTTTTGAGTCAGTATTTAGAGTTTGAGTGTAGGAGAGTTTGAGAGTTGGGAGTTTAATAAGAACTTGTTTTATCTTTGCAATCTAAAGCTTTATTATTTTTAATAAATAATTTTAAAATTACAACTCAAACTCTCCAACCCTAAAACTCTCATGCTCTCCAACTCTCCAACCCTCCCACACTCCAACCCTCCGACCCCCAAACCCACCCACTCCATAAACTGCAACGGAAGACTAGTCGATTTAACAACTCCTAAAATCATGGGAATTTTAAATCTTACTCCGGATTCTTTTTCAGACGGAGGAAAATTTAATAATGAAAAATCAGCGCTACTTCATGCAGAAAAATTATTGAAAGACGGAGCTGAAATTATCGATATTGGGCCACAATCTACACGTCCAAACGCTGAGTTTTTGAGTAGCGATGAAGAAGTAAAGAGAATTGGAACATTAATTTCTCAGATAAAAAAAGAATTTCCGGAAGCACTAATTTCATTAGACACTTTTTATGCTGAAACCGTGAAATTTGGTTTTAATGAAGGAATTGATATTATTAATGATATTTCGGGCGGACAATATGATGAGAAAATGTTTGATACAGCGGCCGAAACTAAGCTTCCATACATTTTGATGCACGTCAATCCGTCTTATGAAAAGATGCATGATAAAATTAAGTTTGAAGATATTACACTAGAAATCAATCGTTATTTTTCTGAAAAAACAAATGAACTTTTACAAAAAGGAGTCAATGATATTATTCTCGATCCGGGTTTTGGTTTTGGAAAAACAGTTGAAGATCAAATGAAAATGATTGATGAAGTTAAGTATTTCGGATTTGAAAAATTTCCTTTATTAATCGGGATTTCCAGAAAATCATTTATTTACAAACCTCTGGGTAAATCTGCTTTGGATATTGATGAAGAAACTCAAAAATTACATCTAAAAGTTTTAGAGCAAGGTGCTAAAATTTTAAGAGTACATGATGTTGCTGAAGCTTCACAGACAATTCGTAACTTTTTGAAAAACAATTAACAAAAAACATATTATGACAGGAGAAAAAGACCTTAAAACATTATTACAATCCATGAAACCTCACTTAAATGAAGGTGAATATGTTTTCTGTACCGTAGAAAAATTACCCAATATTGATCTGAATGAGATCATTTGCTTTTTTAAAGAACAAGAGGGCATTACTTTGATTATTAAAAAAGAACTGGCCGATCAGTTACATTTCAAATATGAATTTGTAGCTTCTTGGATTACTTTAGAAATTCATTCCTCACTTGAAGCAGTAGGTTTAACGGCTGCATTTTCCAAAGCGCTTACTTCTAAAAACATTAGCTGTAATGTAATTGCAGGATATTTCCATGACCATATTTTTGTTTCTGTGGATGATGCAAATAATGCAATGGAAGAATTAAAAAGATTGTCTGAAGTTGAAATTTAAAAATTTTAAAACAAGATGCTGAAATTTTGAGGATTCATGATGTTTACAGAGCTAAAAAGCCAACACCATAATTTTGATCTAAAAATAAAAAGTATAAAAAAAGTTAAAAACTCTTGCGGAATATTGAGAAGTTTGTACATTTGTCTCATGAATTTTAAGAATCAACAAAATATAATTATCGTTTCTATTATTGGAGCTATTGTGATCAGCAATAGTCAGGAAGCGGTATTATAAAAATAAATTTATTTTAAATTATAGAAGCCGTTTCATTTTGAAACGGCTTTTTTTATTTCATAGATTATGCAACATTTAGTAGTTATTATCATCGTCATTATTATTCGCTTACGGCTGTGAGACGGAAGATATACCCTATTTATATATTCATGCCTTCTCACATTTTGAGAAGGCATTTTTTATTGTAACAAAGAAATTAAATATTAAAAAATGTATTACGACAACGAAACCCTTATTTATTTTAACGGACAATTTGTAAAAGCAAAAGAGGCAAGTACAGATCTTTACGGGCAGTCACTTCATTATGGTTATTCTGTTTTTGAAGGAATCAAATCCTATAAAACCGAGCAGGGAACAAAAATTTTTAAAGCTAAAGAACATTACGACCGACTAAAACGCTCCGCTGAACTTATGCATATTCCGTTTGAATATACAACTCAGAAACTTACAGATCTTACTTACGAACTTTTAGAACTAAATAATTTCAGTGATGCTTACATCCGTCCGTTGGTTTTTTGCTCTCCCAATATGTCTTTATCCAAAAGCAAAGAATCTTCGCTTACCCTTTTAGCATGGGAGTGGAGTAATGGATATTTAGCCAATAAAATGCGCATTATGACTTCAAGTTTTCAAAGACCCAATCCGAAGGCATTTTTGGTAGAAGCTAAAGTTGGAGGGCATTATGTAAACTCAATTTTAGCCTGTCAGGAAGCCAAAGATAAAGGGTATGACGAAGCTTTGGTACTGGATGAAAAAGGAAACGTAGCCGAAAGTTCAGGAGCCAATGTTTTTTATGAAAAAGATGGCGTTTTATTTACTCCTTCAAAAGGAAATATATTACCGGGAATCACCCGCGAAACGGTTTTTGAAATAGGTAAAGAATTGCAGATTCCTGTTAAAGAAAGCTTCTTTAAACCCGAAGAAATGAGAGGAGCCGATGCCGCCTTTTTTTGTGGTACTGCCGCCGAAATTGTAGCGTTGGATTCTTTGGATGATGTTCCTTTTACAAAAGACTGGAAAGATACGGCAAGTAACAAGATACAGCAGGCTTATCAGAAACTGGTAAGAGTTTGATCATTGTAAATTGTTGGAGTGTAAATAATTAAATATCAAATAAATACATCTATTTTCTAACAATTGAATATTGTAATTTTCATAAAATTGGAAATAAAAAAAATATTACAACCAGTAGCTTTGGGTCAAAATTAAGTAAAAGCTTCATTGATGAATTTCGAAAAAATTGAAATTTCTGATACTATAAAAGAGATGGTAAGAACAGCAAACGAAGGATAATATGTTAAATAAATATTCAAAAACATTCACACAGAACCAAGAGCAGCCAGCCGCAAAAGCAATGCTATACGGAATAGGATTTACCGATGAAGACATGCAAAAAGCCCAGATCGGAATCGCAAGCATGGGCTACGACGGAAACACCTGTAATATGCACCTTAATGATCTGGCGCAGATCGTTAAAAAAGGAACTTGGAAAAACGACTTAGCTGGCTTGGTTTTCAATACAATAGGGGTAAGCGATGGAATGAGCAACGGAACAGACGGCATGCGC
The DNA here is from genome assembly GCF_046535115.1 of Chryseobacterium sp. SIMBA_038. Taxonomy (NCBI): domain Bacteria; kingdom Pseudomonadati; phylum Bacteroidota; class Flavobacteriia; order Flavobacteriales; family Weeksellaceae; genus Chryseobacterium; species Chryseobacterium sp. SIMBA_038. The sequence continues at coordinate 75,295 of NZ_JAWRXH010000009.1, read as the reverse complement.
TATTCTCTAGTAAGCCGTGACGTTATTGCAGACAGTATTGAAGCAATTTGTGGGGCACAATATTATGACGGGCTTATCGCGTTGCCAGGTTGTGATAAAAATATGCCGGGAACGATCATCGCAATGGGAAGATTAAACAGACCATCAATAATGGTATATGGTGGAACAATTGCTCCGGGATGTTTTAAAGGTGAACAGTTAAATATCGTTTCAGCTTTTGAAGCGCTGGGGCAAAAAATAGCAGGTGAAATATCAGAAGAAGATTTTAATGGAGTAATTAAAAATTCCTGTCCTGGAGCAGGAGCTTGTGGAGGGATGTATACTGCAAATACAATGGCTTCAGCGATTGAAGCGTTAGGAATGAGTCTTCCGTATTCGTCTTCAAACCCGGCTTTAAGTATAGAAAAGAAAAATGAATGTCTTGATGCAGGAAAATTTATCAGGATTTTATTAGAAAAAGACATCAAACCTTCAGATATCATGACGCGTAAAGCGTTTGAAAATGCGCTTCGTCTCATCATTGTTCTGGGTGGAAGCACCAATGCAGTATTACATTTTATTGCAATGGCAAAAAGCATCGTAGTTTCCGTTACACAAGATGATTTTCAGAAAATGAGCGATGTAACGCCTGTTTTGGCAGATTTAAAACCAAGCGGAAAATATTTAATGCAGGATCTTCATGAGCATGGAGGAACGCCCGCAGTTATGAAATATTTATTAAGTGAAGGTCTACTACACGGTGACTGTCTTACCGTTACAGGAAAAACACTGGAAGAAAATTTAGCACAAATCCCTTCTCTTGATTTTTCAAAGCAAAAAATTATTAAACCCATTTCTGAACCCGTAAAACCAACAGGCCATATCAGAATTCTCTACGGCAATCTCGCAGAAAAAGGAAGTGTTGCAAAAATCACAGGAAAAGAAGGTGAAAAATTTGTGGGTAAAGCGAGGGTTTTTGACGGAGAAAAAAATCTGGTCAGAGGAATACAAAACGGAAACGTAAAACATGGTGATGTCATTGTTATTAGAAATGAAGGTCCAAAAGGCGCACCGGGAATGCCTGAAATGCTAAAACCCACAAGCGCTTTGATCGGTGCAGGGTTCGGAAACAGTGTTGCTTTAATTACAGATGGGCGCTTCAGTGGCGGAACTCACGGTTTTGTGGTAGGACACATTACTCCGGAGGCACATGAAGGAGGTTTAATAGCATTTGTAAATGATGAAGATATCATTGAAATCGATGCAGTGAACAATACCATTGAGCTTAAAGTTTCCGAAGAAGAAATTAAGAGACGAAAAAAAGATTGGGTAAAACCTGAATTAAAAGTAAAAAAAGGGTTGTTGTACAAATATGCGATGACTGTTTCTTCAGCAGCAGAAGGCTGTGTTACAGATGAATTTTAAAAAATACACAAAATGAAAAACCCAAATCTGATAATTGATAAAAATCAGTCGCGTACAGAAAAAGAGCTTAGCGGAAGCCGCATCGTGCTGGAAACTTTTTTAAAGGAAGGTGTAAAAACTATTTTTGGCTATCCCGGAGGAGCAATCATTCCTATTTATGATGCTTTGTTTGATTATAAAGAACAATTAGAACATATTTTGGTGCGTCATGAGCAGGGTGCAGTTCACGCTGCTCAGGGGTTTGCAAGAGTTTCAGGTGAGGTTGGAGTTGCTTTGGCGACAAGTGGACCCGGTGCAACCAATCTTGTGACAGGTTTGGCAGATGCATTGTTAGACAGTACGCCTGTTGTTTGCATTACGGGGCAGGTTTTTGATCATCTTTTGGGCACGGATGCTTTTCAGGAAATTGATGTCATCAGTATCACAACTCCGGTTACCAAATGGAATTATCAGGTTACCAATGCAGAAGAGCTTCCCGAAGTTCTAGCAAAAGCTTTTTACATTGCAAAATCCGGAAGACCGGGACCTGTTGTTATTGATATTACTAAAAATGCTCAGTTACAGAAGGTTGCATATAAAGGATATGCGTCATGTTATTCTGTAAGAAGTTATCAGCCTGAATCTGAACCGAATGATGAAAATATTAAAAAAGCAGCTGAATTAATTAACAACTCAAATCGCCCTTTCATTATTGTGGGTCAGGGAGTTATTTTAGGAAAAGCAGAAGAGGAATTTTTAAAGTTTGCAGAAAAATCAGGGATTCCTGTCGCTTGGACGCTTCTGGGGATAGGAGTAATTCCTACAAATCATCATCTCGCTATCGGAATGGTAGGAATGCATGGGAATTACGGACCTAATTTGCTGACAAATGAATGTGATGTTCTAATTGCAGTCGGAATGCGCTTTGACGACCGCGTGACAGGAAAACTCGATGAATACGCAAAACAGGCGAAAATAATTCACTTTGATATTGATAAAGCAGAAATTAATAAGAATGTAAAAGCCGATGTTCCCATTTTAGGAAACTGTAAGGAAACACTGCCCTTAGTGACGGATTTAATTATGTCTAAAGATTATTCAGAATGGCATGCAAAATTCAGAAACTGTCATGAGATCGAGCAGATTAATTTGATTAGCAATGAATTAAACCCTTCCGAAGGCGATATCACGATGGGAGAAGTTATCAGAAATATCAATGAATTAACAAAAGGAGAAGCTGTAATTGTTACAGATGTCGGTCAGCATCAGATGGTTGCCTGCCGATATTCCAAATTCAATCATTCTAAAAGTAATATTACGAGCGGAGGGTTGGGAACAATGGGATTTTGCCTTCCTGCTGCGATTGGAGCTGCTTATGGAAACCCCGATCGACAGATTATTGCGATTATGGGAGATGGCGGAGCTCAGATGAATATTCAGGAGTTGGGCACCATCATGCAGTATAAGCCTGATGTAAAGATCATTATTCTCAACAATTGTTTTCTTGGAATGGTAAGACAGTGGCAGGAATTATTTCATGAAGAAAGATATTCTTTTGTAGATATTCAAAGTCCTGATTTTGTACAGGTTGCAAAAGGTTACGGAATTAAGGGTAAAAAAGTAACAGAAAGAAAAGATTTAAAGATAAGTGTTGAAGAAATGCTTAATCATAAAGGAGCTTATCTGCTGGAAGTAATGGTTGATAAAAAATACAATGTTTTTCCGATGGTTCCGCAAGGAAAAAGTGTGTCTAAAGTTGTTTTAAACAATAATGAAATTTAAAATAAAAATATGGAAACAGATAAAAAAGAATTTACCATAACCACTTATACAGAGAATTATTTGGGAGTAATAAGCCGGATCAATAATATTTTTTCCAGAAGGAGAATTGTTGTTGAAAACCTCAATGTAGGTCCTTGTGAAGTAAAAGGTATTAAAAAATTTATCATCGTGATTAATGAAAATGAAGAAGCCATAAAAAAACTGGTGAACCAGATCGAAAAACAGGTCGATGTACTTGAAGTTCATTATCACAGAAATCCTTGTATGACGGTATTAAGAAATGCGGGGAATTATTAAAATCAAAGTAGTAACGCAATAAAATAGTAAATAAAATGGCAAAATTAAATTTCGGAGGAATAGAAGAAAACGTAGTAACAAGACAGGAGTTTCCATTAGAAAAAGCTCAGGAAGTATTAAAAGATGAAGTCGTGGCAGTAATCGGTTATGGTGTTCAGGGGCCGGGTCAGGCTCTTAATCAAAGAGATAACGGAGTGAATGTAATTGTCGGACAAAGAAAAAACTCAAAATCCTGGGATAAAGCTGTTGCAGACGGTTTCGTTCCCGGAGAAACACTTTTTGAGATTGAGGAAGCTTTAAAAAGAGGAACAATCATCTGTTATTTACTAAGTGATGCCGCTCAAATCGAATATTGGCCTAAAGTAAAACAGCATCTTAATCCAGGAAAAGCATTATATTTTTCACACGGTTTCGGAATTACATTTAATGAGCGTACGGGAATTGTTCCGCCTGCCGATGTTGATGTTTTTTTGGTAGCTCCAAAAGGTTCCGGAACATCTTTAAGAAGAATGTTTTTACAGAATAGGGGACTGAATAGCAGTTTTGCTGTTTATCAGGATGTTACAGGGAAAGCCAGAGATCGAGTAATCGCTTTGGGAATAGCGGTAGGTAGCGGTTATTTATTTGAAACCGACTTCAAAAAAGAAGTTTACAGTGACCTTACAGGTGAACGAGGGACCTTGATGGGCGCTGTACAGGGAATTTTTGCCGCACAATATGAAGTTTTGAGAAATAATGGGCACAGCCCTTCCGAAGCATTCAACGAAACGGTGGAAGAACTTACCCAATCATTAATGCCTTTGGTTGCAGAAAACGGAATGGACTGGATGTATGCCAATTGCAGCACAACCGCTCAGAGAGGTGCGCTGGATTGGTGGAAACGTTTCCGGGATGCAACTTCTCCTTTATTTCAGGAATTGTATGAAAATGTAGCCGCAGGAAACGAAGCACAATTGTCCATCGACAGCAACAGTAAGCCCGATTACAGAGAAAAACTGGATGCTGAATTGGCCGAACTTAGAGAAAGTGAAATGTGGCAGGCCGGAAAAACTGTTCGAAGTTTAAGACCGGAAAATAATTAAAATCATATGAAATACGAAGAGGAAACACTTGTTTCGGTTCTTGAAAATGTACAGAAGGCCGCAGAAAGATTGAAAAATATAAGCATCAAAACGTCATTGTCTGCCAATAATCATTTGTCTGACATTTTTAATGCAAATATCAGCTTCAAAAGAGAAGATCTTCAACGCGTAAGATCATATAAGATCAGAGGTGCTTATAATAAAATGGCAACTTTAAGTAAAGAACATTTATCTAAAGGAGTCGTTTGTGCAAGTGCAGGAAATCACGCACAGGGAGTCGCATTTGCATGTAATGCGATGAACGTGAAGGGGACGATCTTTATGCCCTTAACAACACCTGGGCAGAAACTTGAGCAGGTTAAAATGTTTGGCGGAAACTATGTGGAAGTTATTCTTTTCGGAGATACGTTTGATGAAGCAAAGGATACAGCAATAAAATTTTGTGATGAAAATCATGGAGTGTTCATCCATCCTTTTGACGATCCTGCAATTATTGATGGACAGGCGACTGTGGCGTTAGAAATTCTGGAGCAAGCTGAAGAACCTATAGATTATCTTTTCGTTCCTTTTGGCGGTGGCGGTTTGGCGGCGGGAGTCTGTAAAGTTTTTAAAGAACTTTCTCCCAAAACCAAAATTATTGCGGCAGAACCTTCCACGGCGGCAAGTATGAAAAAAGCACTGGAAAACGGAGCTCCTTTCCATTTAGATAAAATCAGTCGCTTTGTGGATGGAGCGGCAGTTCATAAAGTAGGGGATCTTACTTTTGAAATTTGCCGTAACATATTATACGATGTCGCAACGGTGAATGAAGGAAAAATATGTGAAACCATTCTTTCATTATATAATAAAGATGCAGTCGTTGTAGAGCCTGCAGGTGCTTTATCAGTGGCCTCGCTTGAGCAGTATGCAGATGAAATTAAAGGAAAAAATGTCGTCTGCATTATCAGCGGAAGCAATAATGATATCACGCGAATGGAGGAGATTAAAGAAAAAGCACTTTTGTATGCAGGTTTGAAACATTATTTTCTGGTAAAATTTCCGCAACGACCCGGTGCTTTGAAATCTTTTGTGATGGATGTTCTGGGACCGGATGATGACATCACGAGTTTTGAATATACCAAGAAAAATTCAAAAGAGAAAGGGATTGCTGTGGTGGGAATTGTTTTAAAGGACAAAAAAGATTTTGATCCGCTCTTATACAAAATGAAAAAACTGGATTTCTTTGTAAACTATCTCAACAATGACCCTTCTCTGATGAACTTATTAATTTAAACAAGATTAAAATCAGGCTAAAAGTCTAAAAACCAATGATGAAAAAGCTTCACAATTTGTGAGGCTTTGTTTTTAGGGGTTATCAAAATGTTTTTTCATTAAAAACTGCTGTATTTGATCTAAAATATTGGTTTTAGTAAATATTAATTGTTTCCAGTGTAAACCAAAAGTGTTTTAAGCTTTCCCGACTTGGGACGGAGCAAACTTATATTGGTTTTATAAAATCTGGACCACAACCTACCCCAACCAATATCAGTTTGAATAAGTCTGAACTAAAAATGAGGAGAACTTATTTTTTAATCTGATATTTAAATATTTTTCAGATCAGGGCATTATAATGCATAAAAAAAGCTGAGTTTTTACTCAGCTTGATCTATTTTAATTTCAAATTATCTCTCCAACGTAAAATTAGAAATCACTTTCGGACGTTCCGTTTCATTGGCTGCTTTCCATGAAGTTCTGTAAATCCATTCTGTCATTTTATAGAGTTTTTTATAGTTGATATTTTCAGATTCATCCTGTGGCGTATGATATTGATCGTGCAAAACGCTCGTGAAAAATATCGCAGGAATTCCCACTTTCGCATACGGAAGATGATCGCTTCTGAAATAAAAATATTCCGCGTGACTTGGGGAATCCCAATCTTTCAGATATTTGAATTTCGTACTTTCATTATTGGCATCCTCGGCCATTTTCACCAATTCTTCGGAGTTTTTATGAGGTGCATTTCCTCCTAATAAAGCGGCTTCATTGTTATCATTTCTACCAATCATATCGCCATTCAGAACGGCAACAATCTTTTCTTTCGGAACAACAGGGTGAGCGGCATGCCATCTTGAACCTAACAATCCTCTTTCTTCAGCTCCGTGAAAAACGAATAAAATACTTCTTTTCCCTGGCTGTTTTTTATAAGCTCTTGCCATTGCCAACATCGCGACACAAGTACTTGCATTGTCATCGGCTCCGTTGTAGATCGTGTCGTTTTTTACGGGATGTCTTATTCCATCATGATCTTGGTGACCGCTTAATAGAACAAATTCATCTTTTAATTTCGGATCTGTTCCGTCGATTTTTCCGATGATATTTACAGACGGATATTTGTAAGTTTCTGTGATTAGATCTAAAGAAATTTTAGGATTATTCTTTACCCAATTTGCATTTTCTCTTTTAATCCAAAGAACAGGAATATTATTCGTTACTTTTTCTCTTAAACCTTCAACTCCGTAAGCACCTCTTGTCATTTGAGGAAGAACTTCAACCCAGCTTTTATCAGAAGTATCATCTGTAATGAAAATGATAGCTTTTGCACCTAATTCAAATGCTTTGTTGTAGTATTTCGTTCTTACAAATCCGGGATATCTTCTTACGAAAAGCGTCATTTCTTTGTCGATGTTTTTATCAGATGCGTTGATCGCAAGAATTTTTCCTTTAATATTTAATTTTGAAAGATCTTCAGGCTCAGTTGTTCCAGCATAGACAATTTCAGCATCGATGTTGGCATTTACGGGTTCTGCTACAAGGAAATCTTTCCATAATTTTAAAGAGTTGTCTCCAATTTTTAAGCTGCTTTGCGGGATAACCTGATGTCTGTACATATCAAAAAACTGGAAGAAAGTTCCGTTGTCTCCGGCGGGTTTCATTCCTGCTTCTTTGGCTTTGTCGGCCAGCCACATGGAAACTTTTAATTCATCTAAAGTTCCGGCTTCACGTCCCCAAAACTGGTCTGCAGCCAATTCGTACATATCTTTTCTGAGATCTGTTTCTTTGATAGCTGAAACGAGAGGTTTTTTATAGTTTTGAGCATTTCCAAAACCTAAAATAAATAGAGCGAAAACGGATAACAAATACTTTTTTTTCATCGTGCTTTTTTAATTTTAATTAAAGTTAGCCAATTTTTCAGAAAACTGCTTTGAGAATTCTTTTCTGTCTTCTTCTAATTTTTCTTTATTTGAAGGTAAAACATAATTGAAAAGCAATTTGTCTTCGTTATCTAAAAAGACGATTTCTTTTTCTTCTCCATCAATCATTTGGGCAAAAATCTCCCACATTGGCGTGTCTTTTAATCTTAATAATTCAAAAAACTGCTCTGCTTTTATTTGTATTGTTTTCATTTAAATTTTATTAATTGTTCGTTACTAATTACCGATTACTCCTATTTAAAACTCTAATAATTTAAGCTTAAACTGTATCGCAAAGTTTTGCTTAAAATTCGGAGTTGTATAATAACCGACTCTGTAAAATATTCCTAAATTGAAATAGCTGGAAAGAAAATTCGTCCACTCCAAGCCAACTTCCTGATACAAATGATCTAACTTTCTGAAGTTGAACTGATGATATTCAGGGTGTTTCATATCTCCGATGGTTCCTCTTAACACAAAGTCAAAACTTGAAACATTTTGCCCAAAACTTTTAAAATACCAAGGGATTTTATGAGTAAAATAATAGGCAACGAATTTATCGTTATAGTATTTTCCACCCTCCAAGGTCGCAAAACCTAAGAAAGATGTTAAGTTGAAATTAAAATCTCTTCTTGGCGAGGCCAGACCGTTCATCGTGAAATTCTTCCAGATGGGAGCTTCACCGAAAACCATTCCGCCATAAAATCTTACACCGGTAGTTCCGAGCATTGTCTTAAAATTATGAACAAAAAGAGCATCAAAACGGGTATAATTAAAGTCTCCGCCTAATATTTTAAAACTTTGTTCGTAGTTGAAATATAGTTCAGGATATTTTTGATCAACAATAGATTTTCCTTGCGGAGTCATAATATTGGTTGAATTCGGGGAATATTTTAAGGTAAATAACGTGTTGAAATTTTCAAAAGCAGGACCGCTGTTTCTGAACTGATAATCAAACAATGCTTCTTCATAATTTCTTTTTGCTGCGAAAACCAGCGTCAATCCGTTGGTAACATCATTCAGATAAGAAACGGAAGCGCCTCTGTAATGGAAATATTTATCATTATTAATATTATTTCCATAGTTCATCATCCTCATTTTGAAGTTCCAGAGTCTTCTGTAAAACTCTCCGGAAGCGGTAACATCATTGTAATAATCGATCCTGAAAAAAGAATTTTTATCAAGATTGGTCTTTATATCAAGACCGATTCCGTATTTTAGTTTATCATCTTTCAGACCATATGCAAAATAATAATCGGGAGAGAAGTATGGATTGAAATTTTCATTCACTTTAGCTTTTAAACCTAATCTAAAACCTTCATAGGAGTTAAAGTTCACGATTTCATCAACTGCGAAATCCAAAACTCCGGATCTGATTTGCCCGTTAATTAATCCTGTTAATACCCTTGCTTTACTATCAATATTATATTTTTTTCCGAGACTGTCGATCGTTGTATAGGTGTTTTTTTCTCTTTCTGTCAGAGGTTCTGTTCTGTATTGATCGAGTGCTTTTCCATCCGAACTTTTCACGGAAAAAGTATAGCCTTTAAAATCTTTGGAATCCTCTTCAATAGGCGATCTGAAATCAAAATATTTTGAAGACAGAAACGCATAAGTCCCGAAACTTCTTTTATCAATTTTCTCTGGCTCGTCTTCAGAATGACTTTTTTTGTCTTCCTGCATTGCCATTTTATTCATTCGGAGTTTTACGGTTTCATGAGCCAAAAACCATTTATTGTTATAGAAAATCCACGTACTGGTAATGATTCCGTCGTTTTTATTTTTGCTGAAATTTTCTATTTTTTTGATGCCGTAAGTTTCAGTGTCAATGTAAATTGCGCCGTTGTATTTCCTTTTTTTGTCAGGTTTCTTGTAATTCACTTCACGAAAACGGATGACAAAATTTTTTCTGCCATCCATCACAATAGTATCAGTTAAAAAGAATCTGTACAATCCTCTGTTTTCCTGTTTAAGCTGATTGGGAATTTTATCTCTGTTGCTTTGCTGCAGGGCGATCATCTCGTAAATAGGCTGTTTAAGACCCGAAATTCTGTTGTCCAGAATATTGATCTTTTCACCATATTTTTTTGAGAATAAAAACTCCTGAGCCCTTTCCCAAAGGAATAATTTACTTTTTGAAAATATCTGTCTTGCCGAAATATTATTTAGCGAATCTTTTTCTCTTTTTTTCTTGAATAAGTTATTTTCTTCAAAGAACTGATTGAACTGAGAAATACTGTCTTCATCAATATCCAATGAAATTTTTTCGTAGGATTTATAGGTGTAAGATTCTAAACTTTTCGGTGAATTTTTTGTAAATAACTGATTGACTTTTTTAAGTATTTCCAACGCTCTCGGATCACTTTTATCTTCAATAATGATTTCTTCAATAGCTGTCGTTTTGGAAGATTTTTTGATCAAAGAAATAGTCATGTCGCTTTCTACAACGGATGTTTCTTTCTGATATTGATTGGCTTGAACAGTGATACTTTTACATTTTGATTTAAATTCTAAAATGCCCTGAGTATCTGTTTCACCCAATAATTTGTTATTGCAAAAGACTTTGGCATTGGGAACAGGAATTTTACTAGCATCATCTACTACCTTAATTTTTGATTGTGAAAAACCAAAAATAGAGATCAAAAAAAAAATAAACAGTAAAACCCTTTTCATGTAAAAAATACTACGTCAAAAGTAATAATATTTATTGTTTTGGAAAAGTTTTAATCATTGATATTCAAATGATTTTTAATAGAAAATATCTTAAGTGTAAAACAAAAAACGCCCGAAATTTTCGAGCGTTTTTATTATTTTGTAAGTTGTGATAGAAAAACAAATGTTTTCATTTCAAGTTCATCCTTCGTGAGCTTATTATTTTCAAATTCTATGGATGTGTATTGTCCATCCTCTTTAGAAATCAATGCGTAACCATTATATTTTTTCCCATTGTGTTTGTAATTGTAGCTTACAAACTTAGAATTAGGCTCGTCCAATTTTAATGATATATTTTGGATATCTTTTTTCTTTTTCAAAGATTTCAGATTTTCTAGTGCATCTCCATTTTTGGCTTCATAGCTGTGCATAAAAATAGAAGTGTTATCAGGTAATTTTACAGCAAGCTTTAATGAATCATCAAAGTTCTTTTGAATGTAACTATTAGCATCAATATTTATTTTTGCAGAAAGATCTAATGGCAAAAGTGTATCTTTTTTCACCTTTTTTATACGATAAATAGCCATTTCAGAATCACCTAGCTTACTGATGCTGTCATAGCTTTCATAAAAAATATCATTCGATAAATCCTGAATATTGTTTTGATAATTATTTTTACTGTCTTCAAGTGCGCTGGTCATATTTTGATAAGATTGCGTCTGATAAATATTTGAAGAAGAGGAGTTATTAGACATTTTATTACAGGTCATTGCAAGCCTTACAAGGGCAAAAAGACCAAAAGCAACACTTAAAATCGTTCGCCAAACAGGTTTATTATCCATTATTTCAAGTCTTCTTTTGAAATTGTAATTTCTTTAACGGTTTTACCTTTTGCATCTACATACTTATACTTCAGATTTTTTACACCAAGAGCTTCAGTTTTAGTCAGTACTTGTCTTACTTGAGGCATTCTCAGCATTTCATCTTTTAAAATCTGATCTGCACCTTCCACTTCTAACAAAGCCTTATAACTATCCGGTACTTCAGTAGTGTATACAATATTGTTTTGTTCATCGGCTTTAATGCTCATAACCTTTGTTCCTGTAGCTTTATCTTCCATCGGAAGGTTTTTATTGAAAACTTCAAGGATGGTATTCAGTTGTGAGGCATTAGGATTTCCGGCTACTACAGATTTGAAACCGTCCGAAGCATTTCCTTTAAGACTGTTTTTATCTACTGTCTGGTTAGCAATAACTTTCCCGTCGGTATTGATAATTTTTAATTTAAATTTTACTCCGCTTTCAAGAAGTTCATTTCCTGAACGTTCACTTTTGATACCTTGACCAATAAGTTCGGGAAGAGATGAACTGATCATTCCGGATTCCAATTCGTCAGATTCCTGATTGTTGGTATTGATCTCAATTGTTATTTCGTCTGGACCTGAAGAAATGGCTTTCGTGGATTTTATCATATAATTGCTAATCATAGAAGAGGATGCATTATATGCTTTAACAAAATCCTGAATTTTGTCGTTCTTTGATTTACACGACCATAATAAAAGTGATGTAAAACCAATAATTAAGAGTTTTTTCATGGTAATTTTTTTGAAAGATAATAAAAAAACAGAAACTCGAAAGTTTCTGTTTTAGTTTTGTGTATTTATGTGGTATTAAATATTCAAAGCCTTTTGATAAGCATTCTCCAAGCCATCAAGGTTTTTACCTCCGGCTGTAGCGAAACCTGGATTTCCACCGCCGCCGCCTTGGATTTCTTTTGCTAACTCTTTAATAAGTGCTCCAGCCTGATAAATTCCTGCTAAATCATCAGAAACGCCAACGGTAATCATTGGTTTTCCGTCTGCATCGGATAGGATAATCGTTATAGAAGTTGGGATTTCTTTCTTCAACTGGAAGACGATATCTTTCACTGAACCGGCATCTAAAGAAGTTCTTTTCACTAAAAGTAATTTATCGCCTTTTTGCTCATAAGCACCTTTCCAGTCACCTATTTCGCCTTTTGCTTTTTCTTTTTTGAAAGCTTCTACTTCTGCTTTCAATGATGCATTTTCTTCGATTAATTTCTCGATAGATCTTACAACATCTTTAGATTTTAGCAATTGAGAAAGCTCAAGAACCTGTTTTTCTAAACCTTTGAAATATTCCTCAGATTTATCTCCTGAGATTGCTTCAATTCTTCTGATTCCTGCTGCTGCAGAACTTTCGGAAGTCAATTTGAAATGACCGATTTCGCTTGTATTCTTAACATGAGTTCCACCGCAAAGTTCTTTTGAACTTCCAAACTGGATCATTCTTACGCTGTCACCATATTTTTCACCAAACAAAGCCATTGCGCCTTTGTCAATCGCTTCTTGGATCGGAATATTTCTGAATTCCTGTAAAGCAATACTTTCTTTGATTTTTGCATTCACTTTTTCTTCAACCAAAGCTAATTCTTCCTCCGTCATTTTATTGAAATGAGAGAAGTCGAAACGAAGATATTCAGGACCGACGTAAGAGCCTTTTTGCTCAACGTGAGTTCCTAAAACATCTCTCAACGCCTCATGCAAAAGGTGAGTCACCGAGTGATTAGCCTGAGAGTTTTTTCTGTCTGTCGCATCTGCTTTAGCATAGAAAATAGCACTTGCATCTTTCGGAAGACCATTAATTAATGAAATAATTAACCCGTTTTCCTTTTTAGTTTCTAATACTTCGAAACTTTCAGTTGCATTTTCAAGGACGCCTTTATCACCAACCTGTCCACCACCTTCGGGGTAGAAAGGAGAGTTGCTCAACACAACCTGATAAAATTCGCCGTCTTTATTTTCTACTTTTCTGTATCTTGTAATATGTGTTTCAGCTTCAATTTGGTCGTAACCAACGAAGTTTTCTTCTCCTTCTTCTAATGTTACCCAATCGTATACTTTTTGAGCAGAATCCGCTTTTGAACGAAGTTTTTGCTCATTTAAAGCAACTTCAAAACCTTTTTCATCGATCGTTAAACCTTTTTCTTCAGCGATAATTCTTGTTAAATCATCAGGGAAACCGTAAGTATCGTATAATTCGAAAACTTCCTGAGTTGGTAAAACCTTAGAATTATTTGCAATCGTTTGCTGAATTAATTTATCAACTCTGATTAATCCTGTTTCAATTGTTTTTAAGAAAGATTCTTCTTCACTTTTAATAACATCAGTAACTAATTTCCCTTGTTTTTCTAATTCAGGGAAAACTGATCCCATCTGATCCTTAAGAACAGCAACCAATTTGTAAAGGAAAGGTTCTTTCATGTCTAAAAATCTGTAAGAATAGGAAATTCCTCTTCTTAAAATTCTTCTGATAACGTAACCTGCACCTCCATTTGAAGGCAATTGTCCGTCAGCAATCGCAAAAGAAACCGCTCTGATGTGATCTACCACAACACGGATCGCAATATCTTTTTCGTCTTCTAAAATTCCTGTGTATTTTTTACCTGAAAGTTCTTCAACTTTAGTAATCAACGGCGTGAAAACGTCTGTGTCATAGTTTGAAGATTTCCCTTGAAGCGCCATACAAAGACGTTCGAAGCCCATTCCTGTATCTACGTGTTGAGCAGGCAGTTTTTCCAGAGAACCATCAGCTTTTCTGTTGAATTCCATGAATACAAGATTCCAAACTTCTACAACTTGAGGATGATCGTTGTTCACCAATTCAAGTCCTGAAACTTTAGCTTTTTCTTCAGGAGTTCTCAAATCAACATGGATTTCAGAACAAGGTCCACAAGGTCCACTTGCTCCCATTTCCCAGAAGTTATCTTTTTTGTTTCCGTTGATAATTCTGTCTTCAGAAATTACTGCTTTCCAGTAATCATAAGCAGCCTGATCTCTTTCCAGATTTTCAGAAGCGTCTCCTTCAAAAATGGTTACATATAAGTTTTCTTTTGGAATTCCGTAAACTTCAGTCAGCAATTCCCAGGCAAAAGCAATAGCATCTTTTTTGAAATAATCACCAAAAGACCAGTTCCCTAACATTTCAAACATGGTGTGGTGATAAGTATCTCTACCTACATCATCCAAGTCATTATGCTTCCCTGAAACTCTCAAACACTTCTGTGTATCGGCAATTCTTGGGGCGGTAGGCGTTTTGTAGCCTAAGAAAAAATCCTTGAACTGCGTCATTCCAGAGTTGGAAAACATTAGGGTAGGGTCGTCTTTCAGCACAATTGGAGCCGAAGGAACGATAAGGTGTTCTTTACTTTTAAAATAATCTAAAAATTTTTGACGTATCTCTTGTGATGTCATAATGATATATATATTGCTTTGCTTTTTACAAATTTTTGATAAATGCAAATTTACTATTTTTAGGTGATTTAATGTCAAATATTTGACAAATTAGAGATATAAACGTCATAAAAGTGACATAATATTTTTGAAGCATTATCTGTTATCCACTTTACTCCTCGCGCGAACGGTTTTCCCTTCAATTGCTGTGGGGTAACTGTTTCTGTTAGTGGTATAGAAGGATATTGTTGAAAACCACCCCCGTCAAAAATTTCAAAGAATTTTCACCACTCTCCTGAGGTAGGGAATTCTTGTTATAGAAAAGGTCGTCATTACGAGGGAGCAATTTCTTATTTTCAATATTTTAAACTTCAAACGGCTGCAATCACCAAAAAGTTTGTCATCCCGAAGGAATCTCAATTGTTGAGAATAAAAAAACAAATATGATGTCTAGATCCCTACGGGATGACAAACTTGATGGATAAAAGTATGATTATCATGAAATTTTTGCACTTTAGAATTTAACTTTCTATATTCGTTTTAATATTAAATAAAAACTCTTGCAGATTTTACACTCAAACATCTGTGTAAATTTGTGTAATCTGTGGTTAATATTAAATAGGAAATGACGAAAAACGAAACACTGAAAAGCTGGATAGAACAATACTCCAAACCTTTGCTGAAAAGAGCGGTTTATGTACTTTCAGATAGGATAGAGGCGGAAGATATTGTTCAGGAAGTTTTTATTGCTGCTTTTTCGTCGTATGATTCTTTTGAAGGGAAAAGTAAACCTTTAACCTGGTTGAATACCATCCTTAATAATAAGGTTGCTGATTTTTATAGAAAAAAATATAAATCCGAACCTGAAATAAGACTTGATCATTTTTTTGATGAAACAGGATCATGGAAAAATAACGATGTACTGAATGATTGGGACGCTTCCAACAAAGAAACAGAGCTTCTGGATAATGATGATTTTAATAAAACACTGGAAGATTGTCTCGAAGATTTACCATCTCGATGGAAAATTCCCATGAAAATGTATTATCTTCAAGAAAAAAAAGCACCCGAAGTGAGTCAGGAATTGAATATTTCTACGACTAATCTTTGGAAGATCTTGCAAAGGAGTAGAATGCAGCTCAGAGAATGTCTGGATTTTAACTGGTTTGCAAAATCGTAACGAGTAAAAATATGTTGAAAAAATTTATTCATATTTTATTTTTACCATGCAGTGAAGCGACTTTGCTGATGGAAAAAAGAAACGCCAATTCCATTTCTCCAAAAGAGGATTGGAAACTTTCCATGCACTTAAAGATCTGCAAATGGTGCCGGGCTTATAAAGAAAAGTTGGAAATTTTAGATGATATTTTAAAAAGAAAACTTTCTCGGGAAGAAAAAATTGAAATTAATGATTCTGAAATTCAATCCTTTAAAGATAGGGTTGCTAAAAATTTAGATATTTAAAAGAAATTTTGTCAGGATTTTGAAATTGTTCCGACTATACTTTTGAAAATAACAAAGTATTAATTCAAAATCTTAAAAAATGAACGGAACAACATCAATCAACAAAGAACTACCAACGTACAAAACGGGTTATTATATTTCGCTTTTCGGAACAGCTCTTATTTTGCTTTGGATCGGAATTTTCAAATTTACACCAACCGAAGCTGCAGGAATAAAAAGCCTTGTAGAAAACCACTTCCTTACTTTTTACGTATATGATATCATGAGCGTTCAGGCAGTGTCAAATGCTATCGGAGCGATAGAAATTATCATTGCCTTACTACTCATATTTAGTGCGAAATTTGCATACTTACGAAGGTATGCCGCGATAGGAATGATCGTGACTTTTCTTACAACGCTGAGTTATTTATTTACAACTCCCGGAATTTGGAAAGTAGTGGACGGAATACCCGTAACAGACTTTTTTATATTAAAAGATCTATTGTTTTTAGGATTTGGATTAATGATACTTCAAAATGATAAAAAATGAATAATAATAAAAAAATAAAAATGAAAAACATATTAATATTGCTCGGAATGGTACTGGGCATAGCAGTATTTGCTACAAGTTGCGGAGATTCTTTAAAAAAGAAACCGATAGAAACTAAAAAAGATAATGAGACAGTTATGAACGACAAAAATTTAAAAGAAGTTTATTTTGCAGGCGGATGTTTTTGGGGAACAGAACATTTTTTTCAACAGGTTCGCGGAGTTGTAGGAACGGAAGTTGGTTATGCCAACGGAAAAACTCAGAATCCTACTTATGAAGAAGTGGTAAGTCATACAACAGGTTTTGCTGAAACTGTAAAAGTGAAATATGATCCTGAACAAGTTGATTTAAAACTATTAATTGATCTTTATTTCAAAACAATTGACCCTACAAGTCTGAACAAACAAGGAAATGACAGAGGAGATCAATACAGAACAGGGATTTATTCTACTGATAAAGAAACTGAAGCTATTGTAAAAGAAGAGGTTCAGAAATTAGCTAAAAATTACAGCAAACCCTTAGTTGTAGAAACTATTGCTCTTAAAAACTTCTATAAAGCAGAAGATTATCACCAAGATTATTTGGATAAAAATCCGGGAGGTTATTGCCACATCGAACCAGGACTTTTCGAAATGGCAAAAAATGCAAACCCTCTTCCAAAGAAAGATGCAAAAGCAAAATATCAAAAAGAGGATAAAAAGGTTTTAAAAGAAAAATTAACGGCTGAACAATATAAAGTGACTCAGGAAAATGGTACTGAAATGCCTTTCAAAAATGAATATTGGGATGAAACCCGTGAAGGTATTTATGTAGATATCACAACTGGCGAACCGTTATTTATTTCAACCGATAAGTTTGAATCTGGTTGTGGATGGCCTAGTTTTTCAAAACCAATTACTAAAAAACTGGTTGACGAAAAATTAGACAGATCTGCAGGAATGACAAGAGTAGAGGTAAGAAGCAAAACCGGGGATGCCCATTTGGGACACGTTTTCAATGACGGACCAGCGGACAAAGGCGGACTTCGTTACTGTATCAACAGTGCTTCTTTGAAGTTTGTTCCAAAAGCAGAAATGGAGAAAAAAGGGTACGGAGATTATCTTTCCCTGTTAGATAAAAAGTAATGTGAAAGGAAGGTTGTCGAAAGGCAACCTTTTTTTATTTTAAATTTAATTGAAATCTTTCTTTAATGCTCAACATGGAGATGTTTAGAAATAATAAGAATCCGAAGATAATGTAATAAGATTGCTTAGGAAGTCTTTTAATATCTGTGAAATTAAGACCTTCTTTTTGTTTATAATCTGTTTCTCCACCAACTACGCCACCGCAAATAGCATAATTTTTATTTTGATCTTTATAAAAATGAACCGCAAAAAAATGACCGGTATTTCCTACATCAACCCCGTAAGTTTCTTGTTTTGCTAATTGCATGGTATTGATCAAACTCACTAAATCTTGATAATTATTTTTATCATCAATTACAAATTCAATTCCTGTTTCTTTTTGATTTCTCTGCTGAAGCTTTTTAAGTTCAGAAATATAATAATGTTGGTTTTGTAGCACTGTATTAGGTTTTACAATGATCTTTTGATATTTCCAGTTTCGGACGGACTCAAAAGTATTATCAATACTGTCATTGTATTTATGTTTTGCAGGAATTCCCAGGTCAAGTGCAGTATAAGGTGGATGAACTCTTTGACTCGCATAATACCAAAATAAAATTGGAATCAACAAAGCGCTTATCAATCCCGGGAAATAATATATTTTCGTACCGTTTCTCATATTTTTAATTATAAATCCACATCAAAACTGGCTTGGAAGAATTCTGCAATATAGGATCGATCTTTTTTAACGCATCGTTAGAAACTGTCGGACAACCCCAGCCTTCAGGCGATCCTTTTGGAAAAACTTCATCATTGCTCATTTTATCCCATGAGTGAAAAACAATGGTTCTTTTTAAGGCATTATCGTTTGTCTTTTCCAAGCCGTGCATTAAATATTTTATATTAATTCCCCATTCGCTTCTTCCTCTTTCTCCGATTTTATACTTTCCTAAAGCTGAAAGATGGCTTCCATCTTCATTGCTGAAATCGGGTTTATCTTTTGATTGATCCCAGCTCCAGATATTATTTCCGCATCCATGACCAACCAAATATTTCTGAGTAATTTTCTTTTGTTTAAAATCATAAATAAAAAACCGATTGATTCCTGAATGTAAACTCATGTCAATCAAAATACAAAACTCTGTATTAAACTTATTTTTCTTACAAAATTTAAGAGCTTCTTGTCCTTTTTTATCGGTTTTATTGAGGTCGATTGAAGGTTTTGTAACAGGTTTTGGTTTTATAATTGAAGCTGTTTTTTCAACAAAATTTTCAACTTTTTGATTACATGAAGTAATTACAATTAATGATAATATTAAAAATGTTGCTATAAAAAAGAAGGATAAGTTTTTCATCATTAGATTCAAAGAAAGTTAAAATTAAACAAAAAAGTGATTCAAAATATGAACCACTTTAATTTTTTATAATGTAAAAGTTATAGTTGAATTACCAATCTCTCTTTTTCAAGATCCAATAAGATCCGATAATGAAAACTCCACTCCAAATAAGACAGGCAACGAGACTTTCTGTTGGGTAAGTAAATTCGTATTTTAAGCCTAGCATTTTTACAGCATTAAGTCTTAACATTGGATTCGGAATCAGGCTGGACATGCTTTCCAACGGCAAAACTTTAGTGAAAAAGAAATGACTCTGGAATTTTGTTTCCAATGCTGTTCCGCTCAATCCGGTTAGAACGATGTTTTTTTCTATTGCCTGAAGAATTCCTTCTACGATCCAAAGTATAAAGAATGTCAAAAATACAAACATCGATTTTCTCAGTAGTATAGAAAGAAACATTAAGAAACAGAAAAATGTGAACAGTTTTAAAAAGTAATTTCCGATGTAAAATATTTCTTTGAACATACTTTCTGAATCCGTCACAACAGAATATTTCTGTCCCAAAAACAAGGTAATAACGAATACAATAAGGGTAGAAATTACAGTGAAGATCGTTAGCGTCAATAATTTTGAGCTAATAAATTCTTTTCTGCTCAGCCCGTCAATGGTATTTTGTTTAAACATTCGGTTGCTGAATTCCTGACAAATCGAGAAAACAATGATTAATCCTAAGAAAATCTTCAAAAGACCGACAATCCATGTCGTGAAATTCCAGATTTCCGGAAAATTATAAATTCCCTGTTGTTTTAAGTTGATTGGATTCCCGAAAAGATCCAAATCTACGAGACCGATAAAAAGCAATGCAATCAAAATTGCAAAATATAGGATGGTGAAAATCTTGAATGGCTTGTAATTCAGATTTTTATAATATTCGAGTTTTAATAATTTAAGCATGATTCGTGTTTTTTACAAGTTCAAGGAATTGAGTTTCAAGAGATAATTTTTTCTTATTTAAATGGGATAAGAAAATACCTTTTTCTGCCAGTTTTTGATTTAAAGCTGAAGCCGAAATTGAAGCATCATCACGAATTTGAGCTTTAATAATTTCACCGTCTATTTTTACCGAAGTAAACCATTGGAGTTCTTCCAGTGCACTTAAAAGTTGAGTATTATTGTCTGCTTTTAATTCAAAATATCCTTTGTCACTGGTCATTTCATCCACTCTTCCGGAATAGATGGCAGTTCCTTCTTTTAAAACAATAACATGACTGCATATTTTTTCAATTTCATCTAAAAGGTGACTTGCAATAATGATCGTAATTCCCTGTTTAGCAATACTATTGATGATATCTCTGATCTGGATAATTCCCTCAGGATCAAGTCCGTTGGTAGGTTCGTCGAGAATAAGAACTTCAGGATTGTTTAAAATCGCCGAAGCTATTGCGAGACGTTGTTTCATCCCCAACGAGAACGTTTTGAAAGTATCTTTTTTTCTTTCATAAAGATTGACAGTTTTCAGGACTTCATCAATTCTTTCATAAGGTGTTCCTTTGATCTCGGCAACAGTTTTCAGGTTGGTTTCTGCACTTAGATAAGGATAGAAATTAGGTTGTTCGATAATTGCTCCGATTTTTTTCAGAGTATCAGAATCGGTTCCCTTTTTTCCAAACCAGAACCAGTCGCCGCTTGTAGGATTTATGGTTGATAGCAACATTCCGAAAGTGGTTGATTTTCCGCTTCCGTTAGGTCCTAAAAGACCATAAACATTGCCTTTCTCAACATCAAAAGATATATTGTTTACCACAACTCTTTTGAATTTTTTGGTGAGATTCTTTACTGATAAGATTTTTTCCATGTAATTTGTTTTACATAGTAGTAGTCTATATAAATTAGAAATTGTTACAAAATTTTTAAATTTTAAGTTATGAATTGTGAATTGTGAATTGTGAATTTTTCAGCTTATTGCCTAAAGCTTATAACCTACTGCCTACAAGGTATTGCTCATTCATATTTTAAATACTAAATTTGATAGAATTAATCGGTAATTATGAAGTTAATTGATTTGGCAAAGGAGCTCCACATTTCTGCAGAAGCTATAAAACGATTTATACAGGATTTTGATCTTGAACTTGGAGTGTGCATCAGCACCAATTTTGAAGTGAAGAAAGATTTTGAAAAATTCGCCCGTGAAAATTCAGATTTTTTAAAAGAGTATGAAAAAGATCTTGATGAAAACAAAACGTCCGAGCAAATCGCGGAAACCATTAATAAATCAAAGCAAAAGGTAGAACAGGCCATAAAGGAATCCAATCCGAATATTTTCGATAACGGTTTCTTTAAATCCTCTATTTCAAGCTACGGAATTGATAATAAATTAGGTGGAAACTATCAGTTTGTCTATAATTATTTTGGGCATAAAACGAGTCTTCAACACAGGGATTTTATTGGATACAGAGATTTGTTCTTTTACATTTCGAGTGTTTTGGAACCATTTTTAAATCCACAACAGATTAAAGATTGGGGAATTAATAAACCTGCCGGAATGATTTTGTACGGCCCTCCGGGAAGCGGAAAAATTTTCTGGGCTAATAAAATTGCTGAAATCATTAATTATCAATTCAAAGAAGTTAAAAAACACTACTTGGGAACCTCTTTCGTAGATGGAAACAAGACTAATTTCAACGATTTTCTTTTAGAAATGATGAAAGAAGATAAAGTGTTGCTTTTCATGGATGATTTTGATGAAATTATGATGCAGAGAACAGCGGAAACCGACATTGCTTCATGCAATCTTGAAACTCAGGAAATTATTCTTCACTACATCGGAAAATTCGAAAGAGAAGACATGTTGATGGTCGGTTCTGCCAATACAGTTTCTGAAATTGATGAAGAAATTCTGGCTCCGGGAAGGTTTGATGTGATGATTCCCGTTTTTCCGCCCAATGCTTCGGAACGTTCGGAAATCATTCTGTATGCGATGACAAGAGGTCTTGAACAGGATTCTTTACTCTATAAAATTCTTAAAAATAACAAAGCGGATAAAATCCCTTTCTGGCAGGGGATTTCCTCTGAAATGAAGGTTTTCAGCAATACAATGTTGATCGATTTTACGCAAAGCTTAAAAAAACGCATCAAAAATCTTTATCAGAGAACAAGAAATGAAAATCTTAAGATCGATGAAACGCTTCTGAATGGTGCTTTAAGAGATGCCAAAGGAAAGCTAACGGAAGAATATCTTGAACAAATCGCAAGATTTTTAAGTGATGTAATTATCAATAATTCTGACGATTTTCAATATAGAATCCAATCTTTAAGAGTTGAGCTGGAATCTTATAGAATCGTTGAAGAACCAAGAAGAGAAATTGGCTTTCAGCATAACGAAGACGAGAAAAATAAAGGTTAATTAAAAGGTCAATTGTGAATTTTACTTTGCAAATTAATAGTGAAAATTTTCAGGCATAAAAAATTCACAAGCGAAGCAAATTGACCATTGACCATTCACTAAATAAACCATTCACAAAATTACTTATTACCAATTACTTATTATTCATGAACAGCATTTGGGAGCTTGAAACATTTTACAGAAAACGGGATATTATCATTGTCGGAAGTGGTTTTACCGGACTCTGGACTGCTATTTCCATTAAAGAAAAATATCCCGAAAAATTGGTTTTAATTATTGAAAGAAACTCTGTTTCGTTGGGAGCTTCAACAAGAAATGCAGGTTTTGCCTGTTTTGGAAGCCTTACCGAAATTATTGCCGATTCTGAAAAAATGGGCTGGAAAAAAACGTTAGAATTGGTGAAAATGAGGTTTGATGGACTTCAAAAAATTCAACATTATTTTAAAAATTCAGAAATTGATTTTGCATTAAGCGGAGGCTACGAAATTCTGAATAACGATCAACCTTTACAGAAAATCTATGAGGTTAATGAAAAGCTGAAATCAGTAACCGGAATCGAAAAAACATATTCTTTACAACAGCAAAAAATCAAAGAATTCGGATTGGGAAAATCTGAGTTTTTAATTGAAAATCTATGTGAAGGAAGTTTGCATTCCGGAAAATTATTACAGAAGCTTTTAGAAAAATGTCATGAATTAAAAGTTGAATTCCTTTTTGGAACCAAAGTTGAAAATATTATTGAAAAGCCTAATGAAATTGAAGTTCTACTTTCTGAAAACTTATCAATTAAATCAGATCAAATTATTCATTGTACGAATGCTTTTAGCTCAAAATTTTTAGACAAAGAAAATATTATTCCGGCTCGCGGACAGATTTTATTAACTGAACCTATTGAAAATTTAAAGTTAAAAGGAACTTTTCATTACGATGAAGGATTTTATTATTTCAGAAATTTAGGAGATCAAATTTTATTAGGTGGCGGAAGAAATCAGGATTTTAAAACCGAGGAAACAACTAATTTTGAAACAACAGAATTTCTGCAAGATCATTTAGAAAATTTCCTCAAAGAAGTTATCCTTCCGAATCATCATTTTAAAATTTCCCTGAGATGGTCGGGAATTATGGCAATGGGCTCTGAAAAAACTCCGATTGTAAAACAACTCTCTGACAAACAGTTTTGCGCGGTAAGATTGTCAGGAATGGGCGTTGCTTTGGCTCCGAAGATTGGAGAAATTGTTGCTGAAATGATTTAATTTGTTCGTGGTAAGAGAATCTGTGTAAATTCGTGAAATCTGTGGGAATAAAAATGCTTATTTTTGCAAAAAAGAATAATTTCGTGATCAACAACGACCAGATAAAAGAAGTTCAATCCAGAATTGAAGACCTATATAAATATCTTCACATAGAAAAAAAGAAGATAGAAATTTCCAATGACGATGAAAAAACGGCTGCACCTGAATTTTGGGATAACCCGAAAACAGCCGAAACTTTCCTGAAACAACTTCGTTCCAAGAAGAAATGGGTGGAAGGTTATGACGAAATCAGCACTCAGTTTGAAGATTTACAGGTTTTGGTTGAATTTGCCAAAGAAGATCCAGATTCTGAAAAAGAATTGGACGAAACCTTTCCTAAATTAGTAGAGAAAATCGAAGATCTTGAGTTTAAAAACATGCTTTCTAACGAAGGTGATGAACTTTCTGCCGTGTTACAGATTACAGCCGGAGCGGGAGGTACAGAAAGTTGCGACTGGGCGGCCATGCTGATGAGAATGTACACAATGTGGGCAGAAAAGCAAGGCTACAAGATCAAAGAACTGAACTATCAGGAAGGTGATGTTGCGGGAGTAAAAACCGTTACTTTAGAAATTGAAGGGGAATACGCTTTCGGTTACTTGAAAGGTGAAAATGGAGTTCATAGATTGGTAAGAATTTCGCCATTCGACAGTAATGCAAAACGTCATACAAGTTTCGTTTCTGTATATGTTTATCCTTTGGTGGATGATACTATTGAAATTAATATTAATCCTGCCGATATTTCATTTGAAACGATGAGATCTTCCGGTGCAGGTGGACAGAACGTTAACAAGGTTGAAACTGCTGTTCGTCTTCGTCACGCACCGACAGGAATTATCATTGAAAACTCAGAATCCCGTTCACAGCTTCAAAATAAAGAAAAAGCAATGCAGTTGCTTCGTTCAAGATTATATGAAAAGGAATTGGAAGAACGTTTGAAAGCCCGTAACGAAATTGAAGCCAATAAAATGAAGATCGAGTGGGGTAGCCAGATCCGAAACTACGTCATGCATCCTTATAAATTGATAAAAGATGTACGCTCAGCTCACGAAACCTCAGATGTAGATTCTGTGATGAACGGAAATCTTACGCCTTTCCTGAAAGCATATCTGATGGCAGACGGAACGGGAGGCTCGGCCGAAGACCTGGACTTATAAATATCATGTCATCTTTTAGTTAAATTCTTATAATTAATTTCCTTTTGAAGTTTATTAGACTTATTTTTGTTAATTATCAATATATATGGAAGATTTCAATAGCTGGAGAGATTTATTAAACCCTGAACTTTATATAAAAATGGGAGGGTTTTGGCTTGTTTTATTTATTGTTTTTGCTGAAACTGGTCTTTTTGTAGGATTTTTTCTACCTGGAGATTCTTTACTGTTTGTTTCAGGAATTTACGCTGTTGATATCATCAAAGAGACTTTCGGCTCTACAGGGAGCGATTTCTTAGATACCACCATTTTGGCTTCGGCGGTTGCCCTGGCTGCGATTATTGGTAACGAAGTGGGATATTACTTTGGAGTAAAAGCAGGACCTGCTTTATACAAAAAGAAAGATACGATGTTGTTTAAGAAAAAATATCTGTATCAGGCGCATGATTTTTTCGAAAAACATGGAGCTTTGGCTGTTATTATGGCTAGATTTTTACCTGTTGTAAGAACTTTTACACCAATGGTTGCCGGAATTGTGAAAATGGATAAAAAAGAATTTTTAAGAGATAACGTGATCGGAGCTGTTCTTTGGTCGTTCTTATTGATTTTTGCAGGACATTATCTTGATAAATTATTCATGGACCAGTTTGGAATTAATTTAAAAGAAAAACTGGAATATATTATCATTATTATCGTTTTAGTAACAACACTTCCGGTAATTGTTAAATTCTTATTCGGTAAAAAAGAAGATCATTCTAAATATGAAAATCAAGATCAAGATCCTGAATAAATAAAAACATTATAAAATAATTAATAACCCGCTTTTGAAGTGGGTTATTTTTTTATCCATTCAAGAATATTGGGATAGATGATGCTGTCTCTTTTCTTTTTATTGAAAAATCGTGGAACATGACCAGTTTTTTTCATAAAGACTAATTTATGA
The DNA here is from genome assembly GCF_046535115.1 of Chryseobacterium sp. SIMBA_038. NCBI lineage: Bacteria > Pseudomonadati > Bacteroidota > Flavobacteriia > Flavobacteriales > Weeksellaceae > Chryseobacterium > Chryseobacterium sp. SIMBA_038. The sequence goes on along the minus strand of NZ_JAWRXH010000009.1, from coordinate 49,451 downwards.
GGAATATTTTTCTCAGTAAGAACAGAATCTAATGATAATCCCTGATGTTGATTAACCAGGAAATCCGTATTTCCCTGAAATAGAAGGGTAGGAACATTAGAAACATTCGCAATTGGACTTGCTTTTTGAAATTCTTCAGACAGATTTTTTCGGTCAAATTTTATTCCCACCACTTTTTGAAAAGTCGGAGAGGTATATTTTGAGTAAAATGAATTTAAATAACCTTTAGAATAAAAATCCGTTGGCCCGCTCAGGGAAATGATTTTTTTTATCTCATCGGGATGTTGATAACCATAAAGCAATGCTAAATGAGCACCCGCACTTTCTCCGAGAAGAATATAATTGTTGGGTTGTAGCTCGGCTTTTTCGGCTAAAGAATTAAATTTAGTAATTGCAAAGCTTATATCTTCCAACTGTTCTCGGTACGTAATTTTTTTAGATTTTGAAACCAGTCTGTAATTCATATTAATGCTCGGAATATTATTTTCAAATAGCATTTTCTGAACCTGAATCATGTGTTCTTTTTTTCCTAACGTCCACGCACCGCCATGTACAATAAGAACGACAGGAGAATCAGCAGAATACTCTGTTGGTAAGAAAACATCCATTTTTTGTCTTTTGTGTTCTCCGTATTTTAGGTTATATATTTTCTGTTGATTATTGGTTCCCACCCAGACTCTGAATTTTGTATTACAAGAATTTAATAAAAAGCTGATACACCCTAAAACAAAAAAATGATATCTGAGAACAAGCTTTTTCATAGATTAAATTTACATAAAATATTAGATAAAGAAAAAGCTAAAATAAATGATTTTTAGCATTCATAACTGTTGGCTAAAATTATTTTCCCAATACAATACTTAGAGACTAATATAAAATATTTGTTTATTGCAGTATTTATGTAAAAAATTAATATTAATAAGTTTTATTGCGTATAATTTAATATAATTGAAAAATATTGATGATTTCGTAATTTTTATATTGAAAAATCATTTTTTTTTATATATTTGCCATGTAAAATACAAACACATAAACGAAAGATGAAAAAAGCTTACTTAGGCTCCCTATTACTATTAGGGACGCTCTCCTACGCGCAAGTAGGAATTAAAACTTCTGATCCTAAATCTACTTTAGATGTCACGGCAACAAATTCTACAGGTACTTCTAGTAATGTAGATGGTCTTTTGGTTCCCCGTGTAGATAGGCAAAGAGCTCAAAGCATGACAGGAACTCCGACTTCCACGATGGTATTTATTAACAGTGTAAGTACTGGTACCCAAACCGGAACAACTGTGAATGTAGATGCTGTAGGGTACTACTTTTTTAATGGTTCTGTCTGGGTGAAATTAGATAACCCAAGCAATTCTAGTTCTGCTTCTGTAAATATTTATAACTCAGATGGATCTCTTACAGGAAACAGAATTGTAACTCAAGGCGCACATACCTTGGCATTTAACGGAACTGCTGCCAACGCATTTTCTGTAGACGGAACTACACTATCTGTAGATGCTGCTAATCACAGAGTTGGAATAGGAAATACAAATCCTACAAACAAATTAACTGTAGTAGATGCTACTAATACTAATCAATTTCAAGGGATTGCTTCAATTTTAGCTAATAACCTTACTCAAGGAGTTGGAATTGGTTGGAATGGTATTCAGTCTATAGGAACCAACACTAATGCAGACCTTTCTCTTAATGCAAAGAATACAGGTAATGTTGTGATGCAGACGCAAAGTACTGGAAATGTAGGGATTGGTACTTCTTCACCTGGAGTTAAGCTAGATGTAGCTCAGGCAATTGGTACATCCGAAGCAACTCAGTTCCGTATTATCAATACCTCACCGGTAGCTACTAATAATACCGCTTTGATGGGCTTTAATTCTTATAACGGTGGTGGAGCAACTTGGGGTATGGGGAGTATTCAGAATAGTACAACAAATATTGATAGTAACTTTAATATATTGTTCAGTAGTGGAGGAGCTTATAATAAATTCTTTACAATAAGACCAAATACAGGAAATACAGGTATCGGAACTGCAACACCTCAAAAGAAACTTCATGTTAATGGAGATTTGCAGATTACAAGTGAATTGAATGTTGGAGGAAATGCAACTACCGCAGGAAGTGCTGGTACAGCAGGGCAAATCCTTACTTCAGCAGGGGCAGGAGCAGCTCCTACTTGGCAAACACCAGCAGCACCAACAGCTAGTGTAAATATTTATAATTCGGATGGTACGCTTACAGGAAATAGAGTTGTAACTCAGGGAGCGCATACTTTAGCTTTTAACGGAACTGCAGCTAATGCTTTTTCTGTTGATGGAACTACACTGTCTGTAGATGCCGCAAACAATAGAGTGGGAATTGGTACTGCAACGCCTGAGAATAAGTTTCATGTAGTAAGTACAGCAGCTGTTGCTAATAGATTTTCACTTTTCGATGCTCCTGCAGGTACTAATCAGCAATCTATTATGGCAATAAGAAATACATCTCCAGTGGCAACTGGTAATTTTGCTCTTTTAGGATTTTCCAATACAGGACCTACAGGTGGGGGTGCAAACTGGGGAATAGGAAGTTTACGTACTGCAACTGGTGAAGATTTCTTCTTTGGAAACTCTTTAGGATCTTCTTATTTAGAACGTATGAGAATTACTTCTGCCGGAAGAATAGGTATCAATACATCAACTCCCCAAGAGACATTACATGTTAATGGTACTATGCAACTTGCTAGTGAACTTAACGTAGGGGGTAATGCTACAACGGGAGGTAATCCGGGAACTGCCGGACAGATTCTTACATCAAACGGAGCTGGGGGAGCGCCTAAATGGGCTGATTCGCCAATTGATGCAGATGGTACAGTTAATATTGCCAATGTAGCACATCCAGTAATAAATGTTAACAGTAGAGATAATGGAACATATGTTTTAGATCAGACCAATGCTCCTAACTATACAATTTGGGTTACTCATCCAAGAACTTCAGGATGTGATGTTCAGTTACCTGCAGCTACTACTCAGCAAAGACGAGTTATCAATATAGTTGCAGCTAGTGATACTCAAAGTGTAAGTGTATGTGGTGCACCATTATTTGTAACTGGAACTACTTCAATAAGCGTAATACCGGCAGGTAAAAGAGTTATTGTAGGAGCTTCAAATATTTTTGGAGGAATATGGTATGTTACTATGAAGGATTTTTAATATTAAAAAAGTATATAAAAATAGCTAGCTATATAGATTTTAAGCAAAGGAACTCCATGTTTCTTTGCTTTTTTATTCCATTAATTTGATGAGTTAAATATTTTATATTTTAAACTAATTATTTCAATTCAGCAACCGTCAAACCGTCTGGTCTTCCGCCAATATCTAATTTTTTTATAACTTCCATGGTATTGAGATCAATTACAGAGACAGAATTGTTGGGAGTACAAGACATAAAAAGTCGGTTTTTTTCTTTATCCATCAGCATGGCAGCGCCTTGTCCTGCATTTATTCGTTTAATTTCTTTTCTCGTTTTGCTGTCATAAAATAACAATTCACCGGTTTTTACACTTACAATACAAACATATTTACCATCTGGAGTAAATTTTAACCGATGAAGTCCCAACACTTTTGCATCAATATCAGCCTTAACTTCTCTTTTTTCGAGGTTAACAATTACAATATGTCCGTCGGGTCTTGCGGTCCATAATTCTTTTCCATCGAGAGAAACATCAAAACCTTCTGCACCTTTTCCAACATTCACTAAAGTTTGAATCCAGTCCCATCTCGGTTTTGCATTAGGAGGTAAAACTCCGGTTGGTGGCATAGTAGGCTGCAACAAAACATGATCGAAAATACTTACTGTTCCCGATTCTACATTGGTTGTATAAAAATGTTCAGCATCCGGAGTTACATACAAAAGATGGGTGATATTTTGTCCGGTTCCCATTGACCATTCAAGTTTGTCTTCTTTTATATCATACCTTCCAACGGCTTTGGAACCTTGGGCGGTGAACCAGAGTTTATCTTTTACATAAGCTAATCCATGAGAGCCGTACAAAGGTCTGGTGTCAATATTTTTAATTGGTTTAAAAGTTTTCAAATCTATAACATTGATTTCATGTGCAGTTCCGTTAACAGTATTGGCAACATACGCAACCGAGCCATCATCAGAAGTTATGACTTCATGCGGATCTTCTCCTACAGGTATTTTAGCAATAATTTCAAGCGTATTGTAATTTAAAACGACCATTTTTCTATCTGCTTTTGATAATGCTAAAATATATTTTGTTTGAGCTGATGCGAAATTTGAAATAAGAATTGAAAAAAATAGAATGAGAATCTTCATAATAGTACTTTAAAGTCTCCTTTTTGATGAAATTATTTCTTGTTTGTTAAATCTACATGTTGTTTTAATTGTTGATGTTGTTTCGACTAATTTTTAAATTGACGACTGAAACCCTAGCCCCGATTGCAATGAAAATCCTTTTTTGAAAAAAAAGATTGTAATGAAAAGCGGGAAAAAGCTTCAAATAAAAGTTTCAATAAGTTGTCTCTTAAAACCTTTAATAATCATGAAAAAGTCGAATTAAATAATTATTTTTGCTCTTTAACAATTATTAAAAAAACATTAAAATATGGCATCTGGTTTTTTTGCAATTTTGGATGATATCGCGGCTTTGATGGATGATGTGGCGGTTACAAGTAAAATAGCGACTCAAAAAACAGCAGGAATCTTAGGAGATGACCTGGCTGTAAATGCAGAAAAAGCTACCGGCTTCCTTTCTTCACGTGAGATCCCGGTTTTATGGGCGATCACAAAAGGATCTTTTATCAATAAATTGATTATTTTGCCTATCGTGTTTTTACTCAATTGGTTATATGCTCCGGCAATTAATTATGTGTTGATTCTTGGAGGACTATATTTAGCTTTTGAAGGGGTTGAAAAGGTTATAGAATTTCTTTTTCACCGTGACAAAAAAGGTCATGAAGTGGTAGAAGAAATTGAAGAAGACGGAAAAAGCTCTGAAGAAATAGAAAAAGCTAAAGTTAAATCGGCCATTACAACGGATTTTATTTTGTCAATCGAGATTGTAATTATTGCTTTGGGAACTGTTTTGGAAGAAAATCACCCTTTCATTACGCAGATTTTAGTAACAAGTCTGGTTGCATTTATTGCTACTGTGGGAGTTTACGGAATTGTGGCTTTAATCGTAAGAATGGACGATGCCGGATTTAAATTGATCAAAAAAAGTAATGATAAAGGCTTCTTCGGAACATTAGGACATTTATTAGTGAAGGCTTTGCCTATTGTTATTAAAATTTTAGGTGTAGTTGGTACGATTGCCTTGATAATGGTAGCTGGTGGGATTTTTGTACACAGAGTAGAATTTCTTCACCATTTACTTCCAACATGGCCGGATGTCTTGAAAGAACTTGCTTTTGGAATCGTTGGCGGATTGGGAGCTGTGGCACTTTTCACTTTAGGGAAAAAAGTGGTTTCAGCGGTTAGGAAATAATTTTATGAGAAGCTTATCAATTGATGTATTAAAAATAATTCTGGCATTTTTTGTCGTTTTTTTGCACATGCATCTTTTGAGAGATGAGTATCCGTCGTTAAGTTATGTTCTCGTCAACGGACTTTTTAGAATTGGAGTGCCTGTTTTCCTTATCATCACGGGATATTATTTTTACTTTGTTGATACTTTTGATAAGTTGAAAAAATGGATAATAAGAACATTTTTACTCTATTCAATATGGTCGGTAATTTATATTCCGTTGTGGAAAGAGGGGATGGTTTTTACTAATATTGTTTTCGGTTATCACCATTTATGGTATCTGATCGGGACTTTATTTGCTGGAATTCTATTGTTTGCTTTAAGACAAAAATCAACTTCCGTATTGGTTGCAATTATTCTTATTTTATTCGGCATCGGTTATACCATTCAGCTTTTTGGAAATCTGCATTATTTTACAGGTGAACTGGATTCAACATTGAATTTATATCCGTTTTATAGAAACTTTTTATTTGTATGTTTTCCCTTTTTAGGAATAGGTTTTTTAATTAAAAAACTGAATATCGATGTCAAACAAAAACCTTCATTATTGCTAGTTTTAGCGTCGATCGCTCTTGTTATTTTTGAATCTTTTCTAAATTATAAAGTCATTCATTTAAACCAAAAAGAGAGTATTGATTTATTGATTTCTTTATTAATTGCTTGTCCGCTGGTATTTTTATACTGTAAAAATTTGCCTTTTAAAACGGATTCTAAAATTTTAGCAAGTTTATCGACTGCAATTTATTTGGTACATCCGTTAATCATGAACTGGATTTTTGATCTGCACTTGCCTTCATTTGAATTTGTAATTTTTATTGCAGTTCTATTAATTGTAAGTCTACTCTTGGTTTTTATTAATAGAAAGGTGAAATATTTACTTTAATCCTGTCCGTTCATTGTTTTGATCAGACCATTTTCATCATAAAAAAGTTCTCTTACTTTTAAACTTCTTAAATGATTTTTTCCGCCAGAAGGTTTGCTGTCGTGATAAAATAAATACCATTTATTATCGATCTGAACGATGCTGTGATGAGTCGTCCAACCAACTACTGGAGTCAATATTTCCCCCTGAAAAGTAAACGGTCCGTAAGGTGTGCTACCGATTGCGTAAACAAGTTTGTGAGTATCTCCGGTAGAGTAGGAAAGATAGAATTTGTTGTTATATTGATGAACCCAAGCTCCTTCAAAAAAACGGCGGTCGTTATCACCTGCTTTCAACGGATTTCCATCTTTGTCTAGGATTTGGATGTCTCTTGATTCTTCCGCAAATTCGGTCATGTTTTTGTTTAATAAAGCTACTTTTGGAGATAAGGCATTTTCATCTTTTTTAGGTTCAATGGAATTTTCTAGAGCTTTATTGTTTCGGTATTTTTCCAATTGTCCGCCTTTCAAACCACCAAAATAAATGTAGTAATTACCATTGTCTTTTAAAATTGCAGGATCAATGCTGTAACTTCCTTTGATTGGATTTTTTTCTGCTTTAAAAGGTCCTTCCGGCCTGTTGCTTACTGCCACACCGATTTTAAATAATCCATTTTTATCTTTTGCAGGAAAATAAAGATAATATTTACCGTTTTTCTCCACACAATCAGGAGCCCAAAGTTGTTTTTCTGCCCACGGAATATCTTCTAATTTTAAAACAATTCCAAGATCTTTTGCCTTATCCTGCTGAATATTTTCCATTGATAACACATGATAATCCTTCATATTGTAATGACCTCCGTTTGTAGGATCTTTTACTTCCGTATCAATATCATGAGAAGGGTAGATGTAGATTTTATTATTAAAAATATGAATCGACGGATCTGCAAAGTAGAGATCATCAAATAAATATCTTGGCGTTTCCTGTGAATATGCCAACTGTGAAAGTAATAAAAAAGATAAAATTTTCTTCATGGTTAAGAGTTCTTGGTTAAATTATTTTATTGAAAGATGGTTTACATACGCCAACTTTAGCTTATTGGCAGAGACAAATTCTGAGTGGTTGAGATCAATCTCTTTTTCTGTCTTCAATTTATTATAAAAACTTACAATTTTCCCATTATTATCAGAGTTTTTAATAAAATTATTAAAAAATATTTCTGATGTTTCTTTATTTGAAAAACATAATAAAAAGTCAAGTGGAACTAGAGTGTCTTCACAATATTTATTGAATTTGGTTCCATTATTTTTAAGAAATTCTATTGCATTTTCCTTTAAATTGAATAGCTCAAAAATAGGCAGTACATATTTTTGGAGATTATTTGAGATTTCACCCACTGATTTTTCAAAACTTAATCCTGCAAGGTTCCATCTCTTCCATGTGTTATACGGAGTTATATAGCCAAGGTGTTCTGCATAAACGACTCCGCTCGAAAATTCATTTTTTAAGTTCTCAATCTGCCATTTTTTCAATTTTTTAGAATAAACAGCGATATGCGGAATGATTATAACATGAAATGAATTGTTCGTAAAACTGCTGTCAAAACTTATCTCGAAAAACATATCTTTGTCTGAGGATATTTTTTTAAGTCTCTGTCCTTTCTGATAAATTTCAAAACCATCCAATTTTTCTGCTATCGCATTACAGGCGTTTAAAAATATTGTTCTTGTCTCCATTACTATTGAATAATTCAGTGTAGAAACAAATATAGAAGAAAAAATTAATGGAATAAAAAAAAGAGACTTGGAATAAGTCTCTTTTAAATATTTTTAGTTGAATAAATCTTTCACTTTATCAAAGAAAGTTTTTTCTTTTCCGGAAGGTTCTGCAACCATTTCTCCGCTAGACATCTGCTTTTCGAAGAAGTCTTTTTGTTCTTTCGTAAGTTTTTGCGGTGTCCATACATTGATGTGGATGAACATATCACCTTTTCCGTAGCTGTCGATGCTTGGTAAGCCTTTTCCTGCTAGCCTTAGGATTTTTCCAGATTGTGTACCAGGTTCGATCGTGATCTTTACTTTTCCGCCAACAGTAGGGATTTCTCTCTTAGTTCCCAATGAAGCTTCAGCAAATGAAATATATAATTCTTGGTGAAGATTGTCACCTTCTCTTTTAATTACTTGATCTACTTCTTCCTCTACAATCACCAATAGATCTCCGGGAATACCTCCGAAAGGAGCGTCATTACCTTTTCCTCTTACATTAAGCTGAATTCCGTCTCTAGCTCCTGCAGGAATGTTGATCGTGATTTCTTCTTCATCTTTTATTAAACCTTGTGCATTGGCACCTGCAGGAATTTTATCAGCAACTTTACCGATTCCCTGACAAGTTCCACACGTAGTCTGCGTCTGCATTTGTCCGAACATTGTGTTCATAACTTTTAGCTGAACACCAGAACCGTTACATGTAGGACACGTTTTTGAAGTAGCACCAGGTGCCGTCTTCATTTTTTTTACTTTAAGAGTTTTTTGGGTTCCGTTTACCATCTCTTCAAGGTTCAGCTTGATTCTGATTCTTAAATTAGAACCTTTCACTTGCTGTTGTCCTCCGCCAAAGCCACCGCCACCGCCGAAATGACCACCGAAAATATCTCCAAACTGACTGAAAATATCCTCCATATTCATTCCGCCGCCGAAACCGCCTCCGCCGCCAAAACCACCGTTTCCGCCAACTCCTGCATGACCGTATTGGTCGTATCTTGCACGTTTATTGTCGTCGCTTAATATTTCATAAGCTTCTGCTGCTTCTTTGAATTTTTCTTCGGCTTCTTTATCTCCCGGATTTTTATCTGGGTGAAATTTGATCGCCATTTTACGGTACGCTTTCTTTATTTCTTCGGCTGATGCAGATTTGCTAAGTTCAAGAACCTCGTAATAATCTCTTTTTGACATGTCTTTATATGAGTAATTTGTAATGGGTAATTGGTAATATTCAAAATTGATTATTACCAATTATTCATTGCTTATATTTTTAATTTCCTGTTACTACTTTTGCAAAACGAATTACTTTTTCGCCTAACATGTATCCTGTTTCGATAACATCTACAATTTTACCTTTCAAGTCTTCAGAAGGTGAAGGAATTTGAGTAATTGCCTCGTGAAGATCTACATTAAAAGTATCTCCGGCTCTTACTTCCATTACTTTCAAACCTTTTTCAGTAAGTTTATTTTTAAGTTTCTGATAAATAAGCTCAACGCCTTGAAGGTCTGCTTCGTTTCCGTTTTTAGCGATCTCTTTTAAAGCTCTTTCAAAATCATCCAACACACCAAGCATAGATACCATCATGTCTTGATTTGCATATTGGAAAAATTCCATTTTCTCTTTAGAAGTTCTTTTTTTATAATTTTCGAACTCAGCGTAAAGACGGATGTAACGGTTTTTCTCTTCTGCCAAAAGTTCTTCCGGACTAGGAGTATTTGTCACATTTTCTTCAGCAACTGTTTCGTTCTGAGTATTTGTATCTTGTTGTGTATTGATGTTTTCTTCGTTGATATCCTGATTTTCCATTTTCAATAACTATTTTAATGAATTGTTTGGCAAAGATACTGCCAAAGAAAAAATCAGGACATTAAGGCAGGATTAGGAATGAATTGGGAGTTGTGAATTGTCAATTTTTCCTATTTAATTAGTTTCCTTTTTCAGGTAAAATATTTTTCAGGAGCTTAATCTCGCTATCCACTCATACTCCTCGCGCCAGCGCACGCCAACGCTAAAATCCTCCAACGCTCCCATTTTCTTGCTGTGGGGTAACCGTTACTATCGAGGCTAAAAAGTGAATGGTGAATGGTCAATCGTCAATTTTTCCAGCTTAATTGTAAATTCACAATTCACAATTCACCATTGACAATTCACCATTCACCTTTAAATCTATTCTCCGAAAAAAGTTTGATATAATAAATAAAGATTTAAAATAATAATAACAAATGAAATAATCCAGATGCAGATTTTCATTAAAGGTTTATTCACAAATTCGCCCATTTTTGCTTTGTCATTGGTAAACATTACAAGCGGAACAACAGCGAAACTCAATTGCATAGAAAGGATAACCTGACTTAAAACTAATAATTCCGTAGTTCCTTTTTCACCATACAAAATGGCTACAATCAAGGCCGGAATTACTGCGATCAATCTTGTGATCAATCTTCTTAACCAAGGCTTTAGTTTAATATTTAAAAAGCCTTCCATTACAATTTGTCCGGCAAGAGTTCCTGTTAATGTCGAGTTTTGACCTGACGCCAATAAAGCAATCGCAAAAGCAATACTCGCCATGGAAGCCCCCAAAATTGGAGTCAACATTTTATAAGCATCATGAATATCTGCAACATCATGATTTCCTGTAGTATGGAAAGTCGCAGCGGCTAAAATAAGGATCGCAGCATTAATGAAAAAAGCAAGCATCAAAGAAACCGTACTGTCAATTGTTGCAAATTTTATCGCTTCTTTTTTACCTTCTGTATCACGGGTGTAATCTCTGGTCTGAACAATACTGCTGTGTAAATAAAGGTTGTGGGGCATGACGGTAGCTCCCAAAATTCCAATTGCGATATAAAGCATTGCAGGATTTTGCAGGATTTCTTTTTGAGGAACCAATCCACCTAAAATTTCGTTAAAAGCAGGTTGAGAAATTACAATTTCATAAATAAAACAGGCTAGAATGATGAAAATAAGTCCTCCAACAATACTTTCAATCCATCTAAAACCTTTTGCCTGAAGTAAAAGTATAATTAAAACATCTACAGTCGTAATCACAATTCCCCAAGTCAAAGGAATATGGAAAAGTAAGTTCAACGCAATCGCTGAACCAATAACCTCGGCTAGATCACAGGCGGCAATGGCTATTTCACAAAATACCCAAAGCATAAAATTGGTTTTCGGACCAAAATGATCTCTACAAGCTTGAGCAAGATCTCTTTCTGCAACAACACCCAATTTCACAGACAAATGCTGTAAAACCATTGCGAAAATATTAGAAATAAGAATTACGGATAGGAGAGTATACCCAAATTGTGCACCACCGGCAATATCTGTAGCCCAGTTTCCAGGGTCCATATATCCCACAGCAATCATTAATCCGGGGCCTGCAAAAGCCAGATATTTCCTCCAAAAACTTCCGTTTTTAGGGACTTTTATTGAAGCATAAACTTCTGATAAAGAGTGGGATGTTTTATCTTTACGCCAAGCGTTTTTTAAATTCAAATTCATAAATGTTAGAAATGACTAACAAATTTAATTAAATAAATGAAAATACAATGTATATAACAAAAAAATCCCGAAAAATAATTTTCGGGATCTTAAATATGTGTTGATGAAGATTATTTTGCAAATCTTACAGCCATTTTTCTATCAACTGCTCTTTCAGCATCAGAAGCTTTTGCATCTACTGTTGCAAATTGGCTTCCGTAACCATCAGCTCCTGCAACTTGAGAACCTACACCTTGCTTATCTAACCAGCCTTTAATGAAATTGGCTCTGTCAGCAGATAATTTTAAGTTTTTAGCTTCGTCTCCTGTTTTATCAGTATATCCTCCAATTTTTACTTTTGCATCCGGATATGCTTTTAAAATTGTTACTAAATTCTGTAACTGACCTTCCGAACCTGCTTCAAGTTGATTGGCGCTACCAATTTTGAAATTTACGTGGTCAAAATTATACCAAGTCGTTTTTAGAGCAGCATCATCTGCAGCGTTTTTATAACCGTCGGATTTTAGGAAAGCGATCATTTGATCTTCCATTCCACCTTTGTAGCCTTTAAGAGCTGTACCGTTAAGGTCGATGTTTTCATCAACTTTAGCTGCTGCAACTCCGGCTGTAGTATCAGTTGACGTAACTGTCGTTGCCGTATCAGCAGGCGCCGCAGTTGAATCTGTTGCTACTGTTGTCGTAGTGGTTTCTTTTTTCTCACACTGTTTCCATAAGAAATAACCAGCTGCAAGAAGTAATAATAAAGGAAGTAACCATTTCCAGATAGATCCGCCACCGTCAGAATTGTTTCTGTCCGGGTCTGTTCCTACAGGAGTCGTACTTCTTGTAACCTCTACTTTAGGCTCTTCACGTACCGTTTGTTTTATTGTATCAGCATCATTGTCAAACTTATAACCTTTCGCCCAGTCTCCAATATTTAATGAAGCTAAAGAAAGTCCTGCAGGCAACAATGTTGAAACAATCCCTTTTTGTTCACCCAATAAATTTGAGATCCCTGATTTGTCCAAATTGTTATCTGCCGCGTATTTTCCAACCGATCCAAGCGTAGCTCCAGTCACTAAATTTAATAGTGAGTTTGAAGAATTATTACTAATTCCGGCATACGTTGCAATGGCGTTTACTATTCCGCTTACTTTGTCTCCAAAGATGGAAGATAGTAAAGTGCTTATCCAAGAGCTATTTGCAGAGTTACCCAATAAATTCCCTAAGATTCCACTGGAAGAAGCATTCGAAATGGCATCCAAAACAGCAGGATTATCTGAATTATTAGCTAATCCGCCCACGATCGCAGGTAATAAACCTCCAATTGCTTTTGAAATACCAGATTCACTTTCTCCAAGCTGAGATGCAGCCTGAGAGACCAAAGCAGGACCTAATTGTCCTTTAATTAAATCAATGACATTTAAAGACATAATAAATTATTTTGAGATTAATGTTGATATAAAATTAAACAAAAATCTGTCCAAATATAGATTTAAATGAAAAAATCTTTAAAAATCACGAAAATTTTTAAAGATTTATCAATTTATTATGTTAAATTTTAATAGGCTTTTGCGAATAAAACTCGACGTTTAGATGGTTTTCCTGAAACAAGAGAAATACCTTCTTCAATGTCATCATCCAAAGGAATACATCTGATGGTAGCCTTTGTTTCGTCCTTGATTTGCTCTTCTTCTTCTTCCGTACCATCCCAATGTGCAGAGATGAAACCGCCTTTTTCTTCTAAAACTTTTTTAAATTCTTCATAAGTATCAACTTTAGTGATATTTTCTTGTCTGAAGTTATAAGCTTTAGTATAAATATCTTTTTGAATTGTTTTTAATAGTTCTTCAATGTAAGAATCTAAACCTTCAATTGGCTGAGTTTCTTTCGTAAGATTATCTCTTCTTGCGATCTCAACAGATTTGTTTTCTAAATCTCTTGGTCCCATTGCGATTCTTACAGGAACACCTTTTAATTCGTATTCTGCGAATTTCCAACCTGGTTTGTTGTGAGTGTCGTTATCAAATTTCACAGAAATGCCTTTAGCTTTCAGTTTAGCCTGAATATCTAAAGCAATTTCACTGATTTGCTCTAATTGCTCTTCTCCTTTAAAGATAGGAACAATCACCACCTGAATTGGCGCCAAAGTTGGAGGCAATACCAATCCTAAATCATCAGAGTGCGTCATAATTAAAGCTCCCATCAAACGGGTTGAAGTTCCCCAAGATGTTGCCCAAGCGTGTTCTATCTTACCTTCTTTGTTGGTGAATTTTACATCAAAAGCTTTCGCGAAATTCTGACCTAAAAAGTGAGAAGTTCCTGCCTGTAGAGCTTTTCCGTCCTGCATTAATGCTTCGATACAATACGTTTCATCAGCTCCTGCAAATCTTTCAGATGGCGTTTTTACCCCCTGAATTACGGGCATTGCCATAAAGTTTTCTGCAAAATCTGCATATACTTTGTTCATTTTTTCAGCTTCTTCAACCGCCTCGTCTTTTGTAGCGTGAGCGGTGTGACCTTCCTGCCATAAGAATTCTGCCGTTCTTAAAAATAAACGGGTTCTCATTTCCCAACGTACAACATTTGCCCATTGGTTAATTAATATAGGTAGATCTCTGTAAGATTGAATCCAGTTTTTATAAGTACTCCAGATAATTGCTTCTGATGTTGGACGAACGATCAATTCTTCTTCCAATTTAGCATCCGGATCTACGATAAGTTTCGCAGGATTATTTGGGTCTGTTTTTAATCTGTAATGGGTAACAACAGCACATTCTTTTGCAAAACCGGCAGCATTTTTTTCTTCAGCTTCAAACAAACTTTTGGGCACAAAAAGCGGGAAATAAGCATTAACGTGACCTGTTTCTTTGAATTTTTTATCCATTTCATCACGCATTTTTTCCCAGATCGCATATCCGTATGGTTTTATAACCATGCATCCTCGCACCCCTGAGTTTTCAGCTAAATCTGCTTTTACAACCAATTCGTTATACCATTTGCTGTAATCTTCGCTTCTTGAGGTTAATTTTGCCATTATTCTTAAAATTTTTTTTAACTTTTCCCTATTATTGTTATCTAAAAAATAAAATCTATTTTTAATAGATTTTATTGTGGATATTTTGGTACATTTTTGGTACCGATTGCAAATATAATTTAAATTAAAAATCTTTACGTTATCATGAAAAGAAATATACATAAAAATTTGCTTGGTATGTTGAAATCTAAAGGGATTTTGGCGGTGTCAGGTGGGTTACTGCTTATGTCTTGTGGGGCTCAGATGGGCGGATACACGGAGACAGATGGGGTTTACTATGACCCGAATAAAGATACACTACCTGAAGGCGTTATTATTAATAATGATAACGGTAATAGAGTAGGTGAATATTATGATTATTACCAGGATTCAAATATTGTGCAAAATGCACAGGAGAATTCTCAGGATCAAAATAACAGATACGACTCTTGGAGTGACAATAACTGGAACTCAAATGCCACAGATTCTGACTGGGGTAATTTTGCCGGCGCTCAAACTAACTATTACGACAATTCTTGGGGTTCTCCTTGGGGATGGTATGGTGGTTACAGCCCTTATTGGGGTTGGAACAGAGGTTGGGGCATGGGAATGTCCTTCGGATGGGGTAGCTCATTCGGTTGGGGATGGGGAAGTTCTTGGGGATATAGCCCTTGGGGTTATGGATACGGAGGTTTCTATGATCCTTTCTGGGGTGGTGGATACTACGGAAACCCTTACGGGTACGGTTATGGAGGTTGGTACGGCGGTGGATACTGGGGTAATGGTTATTACAACAGAGGTATTTACAGAAGAAGCGGTTCTAACGGAAACAGCTTTAACAGAATGAGCAACGGTTTCAAAACTGGTAATAACGGTGGAAACGGCTTTAGAAATAACAACGGTGCTTTCAGAAACAATACTGGAAATAATGTAGGTTTCAGAAATGGATCTAACAACGGAGGTTTCAGACAGCAAGGAAGCAATGGTGGTTTCAGAAACAACGGACAAGCCGGCGGATTTAGAAATAATGGGCAAGCTGGTGGATTCCGTAATGGAAATTCTCAACCAAGACCAAACTACAATTATAATCAACAATCACAACCTAGAAGAAATGATGGCGGATTCAGATCCAATGATAGTGGAGGTTTCAGATCTAGCGGAGGTTACAATTCCGGAGGAGGCGGTGGCTTCAGATCAGGAGGTTCTTCTGGCGGTGGAGGAGGTTTCAGATCTTCCGGTGGCGGAGGAGGCGGTGGCTTCAGAGGCGGTAGATAATATTTCAAAATTTAATAACTATTCAAAAAAATAATGTTAAAAAAATCTTTAGTAATGATGAGTATTTCTGCGGCATTTTTTGCGCAGGCTCAGGATATTTCTATATTAAGAAATTCTGTTGATGTTTACTCTAATTCTCCAATGATCGGGTCTTCCAAGTTTAATGCGATGGGAGGAGCTAATGGAGCTTTGGGTGGAGATGCCAGTTCTTTATTAACCAACCCAGCAGGTTTGGGAGTTGCTATCTCTGGTGAGGTTTCCGGAACATTGTCAATTATGGGTAACAAAAATACTTCAACATTGGCAGGTGCTTCAACAAGTTATAATAATACGAAAGGCGATCTTGGAAATATTGGTGGTGTAATGACTTTCCAATTGATGACAGAAAGCGCTTGGAAGTTCATTAATGTTGGGGTAAATTTCTCGAATCAGTCACTTGATAATTACGTTGAAACTTCTGGAAACAGCAATATACTTTTTACTGATGTAGATACAAGTAATTCGTCATCATTCGGTAGACATGCGTACAATAGATATGGTAATTTATCTAAAACAAGTTTTGGAGTAGGTGCAAACTATAATAATAATTTGTATATCGGTGCGGGTTTGAATTTCTTCAATGCATCGCTTGATCAATCAGATACGGCTTCTTTAAATTCTACAACTAATAATTCTACAGAATTTTTCAGCAAGAACGGAACACCTTATTATGAAAGATCTAATGGTTTTTCAGCTTCATTAGGGGTGATTGGCAAATTGAGCCCGAACTTTAGATTAGGAGCTTCTATTGAAACGCCTACTTTCTGGACTATCGATAAAAGCTATAATTTCTACAATGATCCTGTTTACGGAGATGATATTGGCCTTGAAAGCAATAAATTCACTTCGCCTCTTAAAGCAACGGTGAGTGCGGCATTTGTAGCCAGTAAAAATTTCTCTTTGGACGTAGATTATACATTAGGGCTTACAAAGCCTAAGTATAAAGTATATACTCAGACTGAAACCGACATCAATAATTTCTTCAAGGATAATTATAAAAACTTATCTGAATTAAGAGTTGGTGCAGAATACAGAGTAAAACAAGTGAGATTGAGAGGTGGGTATTCTTACGCTTCAACACCGTTTGATGCTTTGACTATCGGAAGATATACGGATGGAGGAGATCAGGTTGATCAGTCTTATGGTAACCTTATTCTTAATAACAGAAATGCCTTGTCATTCGGTATCGGATATGATTTCAAATCATTCTATATCGATGCTGCTTATCAGAATATAACTTCAAAATATACCAATCCTTTTATGTTTGGTGTATTGGATGATAATAATAATTCTGCTTATTACTCTGCAACGAATAGTGTAGCGAGTGATTCGTTCATTGTTTCGGATGTGAAGAATATCAGAAATAACTTCTTTCTTACATTGGGATGGAAATTTTAATTTCCTCCGGTATATGTAATGAGTGATTAAATTGAGGCTCCGAATCTTTGATTCGGAGCTTTTTATTTCAATTTATTTCAATTTATTTCAATTTATTTTAATTGATTATTAATCAGGATTTTGAATCAAATTTGGTTGAATTTGAATCTGCTGTTCCGGAATATATTCAATAATTCTGTTGTTGGTATAAGGCATTGTGTAAAACGGATTAGTTCCATTTAAATGAGATCCCGGATATTCCATGTTTAAGTTTAATTTATTTCTGAATACATCATATTTTCTCTGTGCTTCAAACGCTAGTTCAAGTCTTCTTTCCTGAAGAACGGCATCTAAAATTGTTTGTCCTGCAGGGGTAGAAGCATATGTTGGAATTCCGGCTCTTGTTCTAATGATATTTACATCAGCTAATGCAGAAGTTGTCATTCCTTTTTTTGCGTAGGCTTCTGCTCGGTTCAGGTATATTTCTGCCAATCTTATTACAACAGGTGACCATAGTTGTGCAACACCTTCCTGTAATGAACATTTTAGGATATAAAACTTAGGATATCCGTTTCTTTTATCCATATCGTTATCTAAAGTAACGTAGACTTTTACACCACTTGAATTATTAAAATAATAATTCGTTTTATTGGGTAAAACCTCACTGTATACCTGATAATTCACGCTATTCATGGTGAAATAAGTGTTTCCGCCTTGCTGAAACGTTTTCTGGAAAACATAACTATAAGTAGTTCCGCCCGTTGCATTCGTTCCTTTTTGTACCCAATAAGCAACTGGAGTTAGCGGACTGCTATATTTAGGAGAAATAAATTTCAGTCTTGCATCCTGAGGATTTTGTCTGATCAGGTCTAAATATGAAGAAGACGCATACATTTCACCCCAACCAACACTTTGTATGTTAGCGTACATCGAACCTATTGTGTACCAGCCATCGCTATAATCGCCGTCTTTGTTGTATTTAAATGCAAAAATGGTTTCATTATTATTTTCCGGTGTTTTGGTTGCGTAAGATGGAAGCTCAGAATTAGAAAGCATCATGTATCTCCCGGAATTAATTACTTTATCAGCGTATTCAATGGTTTTGTCATTGTTTTCCATGTAAAGATAAACTCTGGAAAGTAACGCCTGAGCAGCTTCTTTTGAGGCATAAATATTTTTTTTATCAAGCGTCATTAACTGTTCTGCTTTTTTCAAATCACTGATAACCTGATCGTAAATTGCTCCGACTGTTGCTCTTGGTGGCAATTCATTCACATCATCTGAAGTTTTTAATGGTACTCCGAGGTTTCCTGTTCCTTGATTGTAGGGTTTTCCAAACACATTCACTAAAGAGAAATAAACATAGGCTCTTAGGAAATAATTTTCACCAATTAATTGATCTGTGTCTGCATCTTTTCCTTCAGAAAACTTAGATATAACTCTGTTACAGCCTATAATAGCTTTGTAACCTGCATTCCATATTACGTTAGATCGCCCGTTGTTTTTAATGCTTCTGTAATTGTAATAATAGAAAAATTGATCGGATGTTGTACCACTAATATCGATATTATCTCCACCGTATTCTCCAACTCTGTATAAGTTATTAAAAAATCCTCCTCCGTTAGCGTCGCCTTTCAAAAGAGCGTAATTTCCTAAGGTTATGGTTTGCAGTCCTGTTGGGTCATTTAATATTACATCAGACTCCTTAGAATCAAATGGTGATCGGTCTATATTACACGCAGTTAATGTTAATGCTATGAATGGTATAAATATTTTTTTCATAATGTTTTAAATTTTAAAAAGAGAAATTAAAGCCTAAAGAAAATCTTCTTGGAATAGGGTAAATTGATTCTGCTCTACCAGAATATGTAGTTTGGCCGCCTACTGCTCCAACTTCCGGATCTACGCCTGAAAATTTAGTGATCGTAAATAAATTCTCACCCATAATATAAATGCTTGCAGATTTAATTTTTATCTTTTCTGTTAAAGAAGTTGGGAAATTATATCCCAATCTTAAAGATCTTAATTTAACATAGCTTGCATCTTCTAAATATCGGGATGAAGGTCTGTTGGTTAAACTGCTGCTGTTATAGCTTGCTACAGGATGTGTTGCTATATCTCCAGGTTTTTCCCATCTTGTCCATCCATCTTGTAACACCATTTGGTTGTAATATGGATAAGCTCCATCTGAATCAAATCGTTCTCTGTCTGAATTGTAGATCTGCCCTCCTTGTGAAAAATAGACACTGGCATTCATGTAGAAGTTTTTCACAGTAAGATTAGTGTTGAAAGATCCATAGTAATCAGGTGTAGCATGACCAACGATCTGTGGTGTTGCCTGATTGTAATTGGATGTTAAAGTTCTGCTTCCATCTGAATTTACAACTTCCCACTGGCCTGCACCGTTATCAGGATTTACACCCATCCATTTTCTCATATAGAAGGAGGTGACATCATATCCTGCGGTTGCTGCTTGACTGTTATTTAAAGGTTGAATTGCATTATTTCTTGTAGAAAGAACAGCATTTTTATAAGTGCTGATATTGAATCCCAGATCCCAAGTCACTGTTGGAGATTTAATGATGGCATAATTAAAGTTAAATTCCCAACCTTTATTTTGCACGTCGCCAATATTCAAATATTGTCTGTCAACCCCTGTTAATGAAGAAAGTGTAGCTAATATTAGTAAGTTTTTAGTCTTATTATTAAAATAGTCAACATTTAAAGTCAATCTATTATTAAATGCTGAGATATCTGTACCAAGATTATTTTGATAAATAGACTCCCAAGTTAGATCCGGATTTCCTAGTTGGTACCATGTTGCTCCAATTTGTCCGTCGTATACTTGTGTCAAAGCATATAAATCCTGCCATCCGTAATTTGGTGATGGAGTATTTCCTACAAGCCCTCGGCTGGCTCTTAATTTCCATTCATTGATAGCTTTTACATTGAAAAATTTTTCTTTATGAATATTCCAGCCTAAACTATAAGAATAAAATAATCCATTTCTGTGATCCTTACCAAATGCGGAAGAAGATTCGCTTCGTAAAGATCCCTGAACAAAATATTTTTTATCATAAACATATTCTGCATTGAATAGAAGAGCGTTATAGGCTCTTTCAAATTTTGACCCAGAAGGCTTTTGCCCTGTTGTAGCTCCGTCATCAAAAATATCAGTTCCCGGAACTACGCCATATACGCCTGCTCGGGATATTTTATAAAACCTGTCCGAATATTCGTAAGCTGCTAGTGCATTTACATTATGAACGCCAAAATCTTTATCAAATCTCAACATCTGATTAAAAAATTTACTGATGTCTTTTACGTATGATTCTGTTAATCCTCCTTTGTTGCTTTCCCCGGAAATAGACCTTGGGTCTGTATAGTACATGTCATCGTAGTTTTTATACGTGACGTTGTTGGTTGTGATAAATTTCAGATAGTCGGTAATCTTAACTTCTGCATCAAGATTTCCTAAGAGATCCAATTGATTACTTTTACCATAATTCCATTGCAGATCGTATAGATAATTGCTGTAATCTCTTCCGTACCAATCCCCTGTATAAGTATTTGGATTAATTAAATTTCCATTGCTGTCTTTCGGATTATCCCAAGGCATATTGAGGTACATTTCGTAAAGAGATCCTTGATTATCTTTCCCTGTTGTGTAGGATAAGCTAACTTTTGGTTTTAAAGTTAACCATGGTTTTATTTTTTGTTCATGATTGATTCTGAAAGATAATCGGTTGAATTCGTAAGTTTTAACTGTTCCTGTCTCATTGTAATAATTACCGGAAATATAGGTTTTAGAGTTTTCAGATCCGCCTCTGAAATCGATAGTATAATTTTGGACAACTCCCGTTTGTGTACCGTTTTTCAACCAGTTATAACCATCCTTTCTAAGTTCTTCGGGTAGAGGAGGAGCGTTTTTTAATGAGGTGAAGTTATCGTATAATTGCGTTCCGTTCATTAGCTTGAAACGGCCGTTAGTAAATGTGTTGAAAGATTTATTCATTGAAAAGCTCAGTGCACCCTTTCCTGAGTTTCCGGATTTTGTGAATACCTGTACAATACCATTGGCACCTCTGGATCCATATAAAGCTGTTGAGGTAGCGTCTTTCAGTATATTAATGCTTTCAATTTAGCTGGGATCTAAATTAGGTGTTCCAGTCATCATTACGCCATCTACCACCCATAAAGCCTGACTTGGACCATTGATCGTAGAAGTTCCTCTGATTTTTACTGAAGCGGTAGATCCCGGAGCGCCACCACCTAAGTTAACCTGAGCTCCGGCAGCTTTTCCTTGCAGCATGCTGGCTACATCGGAAGTGCTGGCATCTTTTAGTTTTTTATCAGAAATTGTGGAAACAGCTGCAGTAAGACTCGATTTTTTCTGTGCTTTATAGCCGATAATAACTACGTCTTCAATTTCTTTTTCTCTTAGGGAATCTTTGTCTTTTACTGTCTGTGCGGTTACAATGCCGGACATTAGGAAAAAGCAAACTCCCACTTTTTTAAAATTTTTGATTTGGTTTTTCATACATGTGCTATTTATAATTGCTAATGTACAAAAAATGTCAAATTGTTTACATTTTAAATCTTAAATTATGTTAATTAATTAAATTATAAATAATTATAATGTTTAAATATTAATTAATTATCAAAAATAAATGTAAAATAAATACTTTTTTACAAATAATTAAATTGAATTTTAACTTATTTCTTTCTTAACGTTAATGTTTTTTATGTTAAAAATAATTTTTATTATAACTTAAATCAATATGAAGAGATATATTTTGAAATTTGTTGCTTAAGATTATTCTTAATCTTTTATTTCCTGAATATTTTTAAATAATTAAATGTTAAATAAAAGATAGAAGAAAATCAATAAAAAATAGCCATTTGTAGAAAATGGCTAAGATGTTTTTTTATAAAATATATCGTTCTTTTTTACGATGAAAAAAGATGAAAAATTCTAGTGATGATGTCCAACATGGTCATGATTGTGGAAAAGATGCATTAATAAAGCTAGGGAAACTCCTAAAATTACCAGTCCAATTTTCAACCAGTCAATATTGTGGTTTTTATTGCTCTCAAAAATAATTACGGATGATATATGTAAGAAGATTCCTCCCACGATAGCTAGGAAATAAGGCTGTAAATCAGGGTTGAAATAGTTACCCAACAGCATTCCCAAAGGTGAAGCTAAAGCAAATAATGCTACAATCAACATCGATGGATAAGACGATCCTTTAGAACCTTCCTTTCTGTTGAATAAAAAAGCTCCCAAAATAAACGAGATCGGAAGATTGTGAAATAAAATCCCCAAAAGATAAGGTGAAAGCTCGTGTTCTTCGTTCGCCAAAGGAATTCCCTCGATAAATGCATGAACGAAAAGTCCCACCATTAAAGCAACGGGAAGAATATTATGATCACTGTGATGATGAACGTGCCCGTGTTCGAAACCTTTGGTTAAAGCTTCCAAAATCATTTGTAAAAGCACGCCGGCAATGACAAATATTCCCAAATTGCTACTTCCTTCAACAGCGTAAACCTGAGGGAATACTTCATTTAAACAAATCGTGATCAGGAAACCAGCGCTTAAAATCAATAAATTTTTCGCCAATTTTTCCTTTTTCCCAAAATGTTTTCCAAGAAATACGCCTACAATTACACTTAAAATCAGTAAAAAAACGGTTATCATGCTTTTTTCTTAAATAAATTGATACAACGAGTTGAAACGTCTTTGTTGAAATCATTCAATTGATAATCTCCCCAAATTTTAATTCTTTCAAAACCACAATCTGTTGCGTAAGAATTGATGGCGTCCAACGTGTGAAGTTTTACTTTTTCAAAGAAATGAAAAGGTTTTCCGTCCGCTTCAAACTGAATGTCTTTAACAATATGTCTTCCTTCAATTTTTTTGCAAATTTTAAAATCAATATCACCACGAGTGATGATAGATTCTGGAACGATGTTTTTTCTTACATATTCTTCATTCAGATAATCCAAAACAAAATATCCTCCTGGTTTTAGAACATTATAAACCGATTGGAATACATTTTTATCATCTTTTTCGTTATTAAAGTATCCAAAACTTGTAAATAAATTGAAAACTGCGTCCATCGGATCCGCATCGATAGGATTTCTCATATCGTGAACATCAAAAAGTAAGGTCTGATTTTCAAACTGTTTATCAAATTCTATACTCTGTCTGGAAAGGTCTAATCCCAACACATCATAGCCTAATTTATTAAGAAAAACTGAGTGTCTTCCCTTGCCACAAGCCAGATCGATGATCTTCGAAGAAGGCGGTAAATGCAGCTCCTCAGTAAGCTTTGTAATGAAGTTTTCTGCCTCAGTATAATCTCTGTTACTGTAAAGCAAATGATAATAAGGTGTATCAAACCAAGATTCAAACCATTCCATAATGCAAAAATAACTAAATTTGTGGTCTTAAAAGAAATGTATTTGAATATTAAAGGATTGATAATTTCAATAAATTGTAGAATTGAAGCCTTAATCTTTTCGTTTTTAAATCATTAAATCTTTTAATTATAAAATTATGGATATAGAAAATCTAAAGATTCAGATCAAGACATTCTTCGGTCTGGAGCCGATCTTGGCGGAAGAGATCAAAAAATTAGGTGGGCGTAATGTCGAAATTAAAAATCGTGCAGTAAATTGTGAGGGAGATTTGGGTTTCCTTTATAAAATTAATTATTCTTCAAGAACAGCTTTAAAAATTTTAGTTCCTATTTTGGAATTTAAAGCTTTTAACCAGCATCAGTTTTACGATAAATTGTTTAAAGTGGATTGGGAGCAGTTCATGGATGTGGATCAGTCTTTTGCGATTGATTCAACGGTGAATTCTGACACTTTTAAACATTCACAGTTTGTAACCTTGAAAATGAAAGACGCAATCGTTGATTACTTTCAGGAAAAAGTTAAAAAACGTCCGAATGTGGATTCTAAAAGTCCACAAATCAAGTTTCACCTTCATATCGACAGAGAGTTGGTAACGATTTCTTTGGATTCTTCAGGTGATGCTTTATTTAAAAGAGGATACAGAAAAGAGCAGGGTGAAGCACCAATCAATGAAGTTTTGGCAAGCGGAATGCTTCAATTAGCTGGTTGGGATGGAAAAGGGAACTTCCTGGATCCAATGTGTGGTTCGGGAACGCTTTTGATTGAGGCGGCAATGATTGCTTTAGATCTTCCTGCGCAGATTTTCAGAAAAAGATTTGCTTTCCAGAACTGGCAAAATTATGATTCTGAATTATTTGCAAGAATTAAAGAAGTTAGAATCGGTAGAATTAAAGAATTTACAGGTAAAATTGTAGGTTACGACATCGACGGAAGAATGTTGAGCGCTGCAATAACCAATATTGAAGCGGCAGAAATGGAAGATATCATTGAAGTGAAAAGACAGGATTTCTTTGAAACTAAAAAAGAGCTTTTCCCTTTATTAATGGTATTTAATCCACCTTATGACGAGAGAATTTCTATTAATGATGATGATTTTTACAAGAAAATAGGAGATACTTTCAAAACGCATTATCCAAATACATTGGCTTGGCTGATTTCTTCTGATTTAGAAGCTGTGAAGAAAGTTGGACTTCGGCCTTCAAGAAAAATCAAACTTTTCAACGGAAAATTGGAAACAAGATTTTTACAATACGAAATGTACGAGGGAACGAAAAAAGTTCATAAACTTGAAAATCAATAAAAAATATTTAAATGAAACCTTCCAATTTTGGAGGGTTTTGTTTTATTTTGAAAATTCAATTTTTGTTTAAAATGTAAAACGAATATATGTCTTGGAATATTTTTGAAGTTGTGGAGTTTGTAGTTGATGCTTTGAGTCTTTTGAGTAGTGATTCATCAGAATCAAATTCTGGAACTGAAAAGCCTTTGAAACGCAAGAAATCCAAATATCTTGTAGAGCAGTTCAGTACGGCTTTTACATTGATAAGTTGTATTTTTCTTTTCTTCGTTTTCAAAGATCCTTTATTAGTTCAAAATTCTTTTCAAACTGTATGTATTGCCATTCTGATTGGTATGGTAATTACGTTTTTATGTTGTTTTGCTTTATATCTTTTAGAATTTTTCTACTTTAAAAGTTTCTTGTCAATGCTGTTTTTCTGTACTTCGATGATTGTATTGTGGACGGCTTCTGTTTTGTTTTTGTATTTTAAATCTGTTTTGTTTTGATAAATTAATCTACTTCAAAGCAGACGGCGCGCACCCAAACTGCTTTTTAAAAGCATAAGAAAAATGCGATAAATCCTCAAAACCTACTTCCAGAAAAACATCCGTCGGTTTTTTATTTTTTTCGGTTAAATGATAATAGGCCAGTTCTAAACGTTTGTGGGTAAGCCAACGTTGAGGTGTCACTTTAAATATTTTTCTGAAATCCCGATTAAATGTTGAAAGACTTCTGCCTGTGAGATAACCAAATCTTTCCAGCGACATATTAAACATATAATTTTTTTCCATGAAGTTGGTTAAATTGATCTTTCCGGGTTCTTCAAAATTGGCTAACAGAGAATCTATATTTTTATCAATAATTCTTAAAATACTGATGGCTTCTATAATTTTTAATGAAGCAATATTTTCAGGAAAGTTCTCTTTTAAATCAAAATAAGGAATTAGTGAAGCTAGACAGCTTTCGAGTAACGGATGTTTATCAAAACTGAAAATTTTAGAGCCTTCCTTGTTAAGGTTTTGTGGTAAATCGATCGTAGAGTAGAACTGTTTCAATCGTTCCGTGGTAAGATGCATAACCACGGCTTTGTGTGGAAGCCCATCTTTTGGGTAATTGATAATAGTTGCCAACGTATTTCTCGGAATCAGAAAAATATCGCCAGCTTTAAAAACATAAGTTTGGTCAGCCTGAATGATTTTAGTTTCACCGGAAATAAACCACACCAGCATATGAAACTCAAAAACGGTTTCGGTTTTGAAAAGCTTATCCTCATAAGAGGAAAGCTTGATGTCTGGTGTGATATATTGTATCTGGAAATCCATTTTGATTAATTTCTAATGACAAAATTATTTATTTAAAACAAATTATTCTACATCAAATTGAATTCCCAGCATTTCTTCACTTAATTTCCATAAACGCTCGGCATTTTCTTTGTCTATGGAATAAGGTTGAACGCCTCTTATTGTTGATGGATCATCATATCTGTGCTCGATTTGCCCTAAATCAATTTCAGCAATATCGCAATTTTCACAATAAACTCCACCCAAATTTTCAAGTAAAGGACTCGTTGCACACCAAATTGTAGTCGCTGCACCTTGCGGAACTGTTTTCAATTTTGCTTCAACTTCTGGTTTTATCTTTCCATTTTCGTCGTGAGTTCCCATTTGGATGTACAAATCAATCGGTTCATCTCTTCCAAGATCGGTTCCGTACACAGAGCCTGGATGTAGAGAATAAGCTCTTACGTTAAATTCTTTCGCTCTTTTGTCTAATTCCACAGCAAAAAGATTACATGCGGTTTTTGATTGTCCGTAGCCCAAAAGCGTTTGATATTCTCTTTGCTCAAAATTAGGATCTTCAAAGTCAAAAGGCGACATCTGGTGTCCAAAAGATGAAACATTGATTACTCTTGCTCCGTTCGCTTTTTTGAGAGCCGGCCATAATTTAGAAGTAAGGTGAAATTGACCTAAATAATTAACTGCCAGTTGAGATTCAATTCCTCTTCTGTCTCTTTGCAGCGGAACCCACATGATACCCGCATTGTTTATCAATAAATCTAGTGGTCTGCCAGAAGCAAGAAATTTTTCAGCAAAACTTTCAATAGATTCTGGATTTATCAGATCTAATTTTTCTAATTCAATATTAGAAATTCCTACTAGATTTTTCTCTGCTTTTTTAAGATCTCTTGCTGGAATAATTACTTTTGCTCCTGCCGAAACCAATGTTTTTATAGTTTCTAAGCCAATTCCTGCATAACCTCCTGTTACGATGGCAATTTTTCCTGAGAGATCAATACCATTAATAACTTCCTGCGCTGTTGATTCTGTAATAAAGCCAGAATTGATAGGTTGTTGCACTGTTGTCTGAAAATTTGTCTGTTCCATTTTTAAATGTTTTAATTTGTTGAGACAAAATTAGGAGGTAAAATCATGGTTGAATTTGTTTAAAATGTCAAATTATTTTGTTTAAAATGTCATTTTTTAAAGATGATTAATCAAGATATTTTTATAATTAAATCATAATGTCTGATAAAGAGTTTGCGAGTTCCTTCATGAATAATTAATTTTGAAAAATTTTCAATTTGAAACCTACAATTTCCATCGTCGTTGCTATTTTTAACCGAAAAGATGAACTTTTTGAGTTATTAAATTCTCTTACCCAACAAACAGATAAAGATTTTGAGATCATTATCGTTGATGATGGTTCATTGATTGACCTTAAACCGACAATCAAGAATTTTGAAGAAATTTTAGACATTAAATATTTCAGAAAAGATAATTCGGGGCCTGGTTTATCGAGAAATTATGGAGCAAAAAGAGCTAAAAATGAATGGCTTGTTTTTGTTGACAGCGACGTGATCGTAGAGAAAGATTATATTGAAAATATTAAAAATGATATCGTAGAAATTCCATGTGATGCTTTTGGTGGCGCAGATAAAGCGCACAAAGGCTTCAATTTAATGCAAAAAGCAATCTCATATTCCATGACCTCCGTTTTTACAACGGGCGGAATTAGAGGAAGTAAAAAGGCTGTCTCAAAATTTCAACCGAGAAGTTTCAATATGGGTGTGAAGAAAGAAGTTTTCGAAAAAGTGGGCGGATTTTCTGAAATGCGAATCGGTGAAGATCCGGATTTATCAATGACACTATGGGAAAATGGCTTTACGACAGCTTTTTTCGATAATATTGGAGTATATCACAAACGTAGGGTAGACTTCGGCAAATTTTCAAAACAAGTCTATCAATTTGGTTGTGCAAGACCAATTCTTAATCAAAGACATCCAAATTATGTAAAGATTTCGTTTGCTTTTCCAACTTTATTTATGTTGGGTTACATTTTGGGCTTTATTGAATATTTTATTCTCGGAAGAGGAATTATTCTCGCTTTTTATGGGCTATACACTTTTATGGTTCTTTTCCATGCTTTAATAGTGACTAAAAACATCAGCATTGCCGGAATGGCAGTTATTTCAACCTATATTCAAATGTTTTCTTACGGATACGGATTTTTAAAATCTTGGGTTTTATTAAATATCCTAAGAATGAAACCGGAAGACGCTTTCCCGAAACATTTTCATAAAAAATAATATTTAAACGAAATAAAAAAATAAAAGCTGTCGAAATTCAACAGCTTTTACAACAATAATTAGAATATAGAGATGGTTTCATGGTTGAGAACGCCTGTTTTTTGCATGCATTCCTTCATCTTTTCGTAGGTTCGTTCGATATCGTGATCCAGTCCTATTGAGAATCTGATCAGTCCATCGGAAATTCCCATTTCAGCGCGTTCTTCTTCCGGAATTTCAGAAGAAGTTGAGCTTCCTGAGCATGAGAATAAAGTTTTATAAAAGCCTAAACTTACCGCCAGATAACCTAAGTTTTCCTGTTGCATCAGCTCCATCAGCTCGTTGGCTTTGTCAGTAGTTCCTGCGTCTAAGGTCAATAATCCGCCGAATCCGTACTCCTCGTGCATCATGCTTTTCATTAATTCATGATTTCTGTGAGATCTCAGACCGGGATAAACGACTCTTAATCCGTCTTTTTCAAATCTTTCAGCCAGATACATTGCGTTGTAGCTGTGCTGTTTTATTCTGATATGTAAGGTTCTTAAATTCTTTAAAATACTTGCAGATCTGAAGCTGTCCATTGTTGGACCAAGTAACATACAAGCTCCGTTATTTACATTTTTTGTATCATTGATAAACTCCTGAGTTCCGCAATATACGCCTCCGACAGTATCACTGCTTCCGTTGATGAATTTTGTTAAACTGTGAATAACGATATCTGCTCCAAGCAATGTTGGTGAAATTGAAAGAGGAGAGAAAGTATTATCAACAATCAATTTTAAATTGTGTTTTTTACAGATCTCGGAAAGTCTTCTCAGATCGGCAACTTCAAGAAGCGGATTACTCACACTTTCGCAATAAATAACTTTTGTGTTGGGTTGAATAGAAGCTTCAAGAGCTTCGAAATTATTAATATCTAAAAATGTAGTTTCAATATGAAAAGGAGGAAGAAAATTTTTCAGGAAAGCGTACGTTCCACCGTAAATTGTTCTGCTCGAAATAATATGATCGCCACTTTTGCAAACCTGCATCAAAACAGAAGTAATGGCTCCCATTCCGGAAGCTGTAACGTTGGCTGCTTCGGTGTTTTCAAGTTTTGCTAGTGCCTGAGCCAAATAAAGATTCATTGGAGATGAATGTCTTGAATACAAATAGCAACCTTCTGCATTTCCTTCAAAAGTATCGAACATCGTTTTTGCAGAAAGAAAAGTATATGTTGAACTATCTGAAATCGATGGATTTACTCCACCAAATTCACCAAAATATTGTAAATCCTGTATTTCATTTGCTGCGTTAAAGTCTTTCATGATGTTTTCGATTTTGTTGAGCTAAAAATGAATTAATTCCAGAATTATTACAACTGAATTTTAAAATATTAGAATATAAAACTGTTAAATTTAATTTAAACCGAAAAAATGTTTGTTATATTTGATTAATATAAACTTTTGCCAAAAATATATCTATGACGTTTGATGAAATTGATAAAAAACTGCTTTTTTTCTTACAGGAAGATGCTAAACAAACCACCAAAGAGCTTTCTTACAAGCTTGGTCTGTCGGTAACGGCCGTTTATGAACGAATTAAAAAGCTTGAAAATTCGGGTGTAATTTCAAAATATGTAGCAATTCTAGACCGTAATAAAATTAACAGAGATTTTATTATTTTATGTCATGTGAAATTAAGTCAGCATAAAAAAGAATATGTTCTTCAGTTTGAACGTGAAGTGATGAATTTACAGGAAGTCACGGAATGTTTTCATGTAAGCGGAGATTACGACTATATCCTTAAAATCGGTGTTAAAGACATGACGGATTACCGTAATTTTATGTTGACCAAATTAACTACTTTACAGCATATTGCAAGTACTCACAGTTCTTTTATGATCTCTGAGGTGAAAAATACGACGGCGATTGTTCTTTAAATTTTAAACTAAAACTCCGTTTTTAGATGAAATTGGATCAGGAAGATCTGTTTCTCCCGTCATTTGTAAAAGATCGATCTCAATCGTTCTGCAAATAGAAAGCATCGGAACGTCAAACATCAATCCTGCAAACGGATTTTCGGAATAATCTCCTACCAATTCCATGATAATATAGATCCAACCGATGGTAATACAGAAAGGAATGGAAGTCCAGATTCCCCAGTCGCCCAGTTTTGCAAATTCATTCACCAAACCTAATGGAAGTAGGAGAATAAAAAGAATATTGAAAACGAATGCAGTACTTGCAAATTGTCTTGGCGACGGAAATTTTTTGATTCTTTCTGCCTGTCCCTGAAAATTATAAAACTCGTTTAAACAATTTTGCAATTGAACTTGGTTGAATTCTGAAATAACTTTATCATTTTTTAATTCGTTGATCTCTTTTGCTTGTTTTGAAATCAAGAAAGTCGCGAAATTTTTATAATCAGACTGCAGTTCAAATTCTTCTTCTGAAAGGTATTTATGCAGGAAAATCGGCGTTCTTCCGTAATCAGGAAAACCAGCTTTGATCAGTCTATTACGTTTATGATCAACATTTTTAAAACTATCATCTTCATGGCTGATATGCTCCCATTCTGTAGGAACCAAAAGCTGTTCACGGAAAGCGTAAAGCCATGCAATATGACGATACACGATTTTTTTTCTTCGATCTTCGAGATCAAAACTGCCTATTTCTTCATTTTTAGTATCAAAAGCATAGATCATCGAAGCAAATGATCGGCTTGAATTCACAATTCCTCCCCAGATTTTTCGGGCTTCCCAAAGTCTGTCGTAAGCCTGATTGTTTTTAAAACCAACCAAAAATGCTTCCGCAGTACCGATCAATGCAACCGGAACCCACGGAATTGTCATCCATTGCCAGTTGAAAAAATAGAAAAGAACAGCGATCAATGTACACCAGACCGAAATCCATATCAAATGATGACCGGATAAATTTAAGACCTGTTTGTAATTGACATATTTGGTAGTAATCATCTGTGTGAATTTTTAATGTGGAGGAAATAAGGTTAACAAAATAAATACCAATTTAAATTTAAGACAAGTTTTTTAATTAAAATAAATTAGAGCATAAAAAAACCTCTAAAAATTTAGAGGTTCTGTTGTTATGTTTAGTTTTTTAACATTTCTTCGATTTTCGCGGCTAATTTCTCTGCATTTGGAAGCATTTCTTTTTCCAATATTAAGTTGATCGGAACGGCTGGTGTATCAAGAGATCCCATCGTTTCTACCGGAGCATCCAGATATTTGAAACAGTTTTTAGAAATACGATGTGCAAAGGCTTCTGCGAATGAATTGTTTAACTGTTCTTCTGTTAAAACGATACATTTTCCGTGAGCTTTTACTCTTTCGAAAACCAATTCTTCATCTAATGGAATTAGGGTTCTTAAGTCGATCACTTCAACTTTTCCATTGAAGTTTTTAGAAGCTTCTTTTGCCCAATAAACTCCCATTCCGTAGGTTACAACCAATAAAGATCTACCTTTTTCAACTTCATTTTTATCAGCTTCGATAATGATTTTCCCTTTTCCGAAAGGTAAAATGTAATCTTCTGCCGGTTCTATTGTTTTTGCATCTTCCGTTCCCGGAACTTTGCTCCAATATAATCCTTTATGTTCAAGCATTACAACCGGATTCGGATCGTAATAAGCTGCTTTTAATAAACCTTTAAAATCGGCTGCGTTACTTGGATAAGCGATTTTTATTCCTTTAATATTCGCTAAAATACTTTCAACGCTTCCACTGTGGTAAGGTCCGCCCCCGCCGTAAGCTCCGATTGGAACTCTGATGATATTGCTTACCGGAAATTTTCCGTTGCTTAAGTAGTTTGATTTTGAAATTTCAGTAATTAACTGATTGATTCCCGGATAAATATAATCTGCAAACTGAACTTCAACAATCGGTTTTAAGCCAACTGCACTCATTCCTGTTGTAGAACCAATAATATAAGCTTCCTGAATCGCTGTATTGAAAACTCTTTTGCTTCCGAATTTCTTACCTAAAGTCACCGTTTCACGGAAAACTCCACCGATTCTTTCACCAACATCCTGTCCGTACAATAAAGCTTCTGGATGCTTCCACATGATCTCTTGGATCGCGTGAATCGCAGCATCAACCATTACAATTTTTTCGCCACCTGCTGGCTCACGGGTTCCAACTTCTTCTGTAATTGGAGTCGGTGCGAAAATATGTTGCATTACAGTTTCAGGTTTCGGATCTTCAGCATTTTGAGCTCTTTGGAAGGCTTCTTCGGCTTCTAATCTTGCCTTTTTTGTAATTTGTTTTAATAATTCTTCGTCAGCGCCAGATTCAAGCAATTGATTTCTAAGGATTTCTCCTGGATCTTTTGCTCTGTGCTTTGTTAAATCTTCTTCGTCTCTATAGAATTCTCTTCTAACTCCTGAAGTATGGTGACCGATCAAAACTGTTTTTGCACAAACAACTAAAGGTTTTCTTTCTGTTCTTACAAAATCAACGGCTTTTTTCATCACTTCAAAACTTTCTGTGAAATCTGTTCCGTCAACTCTCATTCTGCTTAAACCGGTAAATCCTGCGACAAAATCGTACGCATCACAAGTTCTTGCTTCTTCTTTAGTTACAGAAATTCCCCATTCATTATCCTGAACCAAGAAAATGATTGGAAGTTGATGTAAAGCTGCAAATTGTAAAGCTTCACTTACCTCACCTTCAGTCACGGAATTGTCTCCAAGGCTACAAACTACGACAGGATTGTTTTCAAATTGTTGTAATTCGAAATCCTGAATATATTTAATACCTTGAGCAACTCCGGTTGTCGGAATAGTCTGCATTCCTGTTGCAGAACTTTGATGAATAATTTTTGGCATATTTTCATCCCTACTCGAAGGGTGAGAATAATATGATCTACCTCCTGAAAAAGGGTCGTCAGCTTTTGCCAATAACTGTAGCATCAATTGGTAGGGCTCAAAACCAATCCCAAGAAGGATACTTTCGTCCCTGTAATAAGGAGAAACCCAGTCTTCTTTTTTTAATTGATATGCTGTTGCAAGTTGAATAGCTTCATGACCTCTAGAGGTACTATGAACGTATTTACAGATGTTTCTGTTTTCTTCATAAATGTCGGCCATTGCTTTCGCAAGCATCATATGGTTGTAAGCCTTTAGCAAAATATCCTGAGAAACTTTTTCGTGAAGTGTATTTTCCATAGGAAGCAAATATACATAAAAAAACAAAACACTAACAAGTGTTAGTGTTTTGTAGTAATCTATTTATTGTATTGATTATTCTTTGATAACTTTTTTAGAAATTACGTCTTTATCAGTTTTCACTTCAATGATGTAAATTCCTTTAGTGTAAGAAGAAATATCGATTGCTTCTTTGTCGCTATTAATTACGCCATTTTGTAATCTTTTACCAGATAGATCGTAAATAGTGAAAGTAGATTTTTTAGGAGCTTTCAATACGTTTACGATATCTTTAGTAATTGTTGGAGCGATTGCAATACCACTGTCTTTAACAGTTTCACCAGTTGCTAAAACTTGTTGAGAATATCCTGTAACGATGATAGAATAGTTTTGAGGAGCGGCTACACCTGCGTTATTTACCAAAGTACCTTTATTACCGATTTCAATTCTGTAGTCTCTGCCTAGAACCGGAGCATCAATTACCACCTGTTCTACATTGTCAACTGTATTATCACCTTTGATAGCCGGAGTCATTGGAGCTAATGCGTTTAGTTTCCAAGGTTGATAAATTGTACCTGTTACGGTATCAACAATTCTTAGATCTAAATCGTTTACCAATCTTGTTGATCTGTTGTTATACGCAGCAGCCCATGTTAAACTTGCAGGAAGTACATATTCAGGATCTGTCCATGAGATTGTAACCTTTAGTGGTTCAGTACCTGATGCAGTAACTCTTTTCATGTTAGGCGTACCACTCGTTAATGTTTCGTTGTTAAAAATAACAGTATTGTTAGATTTTGCAACTAATATTTCAGCACCTTTTTTAGCATCAATGAATCCCCATCCAAAATGTGGATCTGGTCCAATATTTCCAGCTTCTGCAGCTGAATGTATCATTAACGTTTTAGCTGAAGCAGCATTCAGTTCAGCATTACTGAATAATTGTTTGTTGATTTGTGTCCAAAGTCCAATTACTCCGGTTACAACTGGTGCAGAATAAGACGTTCCGCTACCAACAGTTAAACTTTGACTTCCTGTAGTGTTTTCGGCAGTAGAACCGCTTCCTACGTTTGTTCCAACAGCTGAAATATCTGGTTTGATACCTCCATCATCTCTTGGTCCTGCACTACTATAATCAGAATGCACAACATCAGCAGAAGTTACATATCTGCCACTATTTGCTGTAATGATATCTGTTGCACCAACAACAATAATATTTTTAGCTAAAGAACCAGGTCCGATACAATCATATCCTAAAGAACAGTTATTTACAGGAACTGTATCTGTTGCAGCAAATAGAACTGGAGTTCCAGCAGAATTACGATAATATTTGGGAGCTGTATTTCCAGTTGGTCCCATATTGAAATAATTACCGGAAGATTTTACAATAATATAAGAAGGATTATTATAAACGATCTGATCATAGGTTTGATCATTTGTATAATAAGTACCTTGTAGATCATATGTTTCACCAGCATCATAATAACCTGTCCATAACCAAGCTCCGCTTATTGAAGCATCAGACCACCCAGCATTTACACCATAAGAGTGGTTGGATATTTTTGGTTGTGCAGCTATAATTTTTTGGAAAACTGTACTTGTAGAAGTATTGCCGGGTAAAGTTGTCGTTGAGAAAGCATAAGAATCCATAGTTGAGTTCTTAGCAATACCTTGGAAATTTATCGATCTTGGAGTACCATTGATTGTTAATGTCTGTGTATGAGCTCTTGCACCCATAAACCCTGCAACAGAAGTAGAGTGTGCACTATAATTCATAGTAGTGGCTTCCATATTGGTTATCCTGTTAGGAAGATTGTCGAAGAATGCATGTCCTCCAAATACTCTACCACCATCAAAAATAGTGAATTTAATATTTTCTCCGTTAAAAGAACCTGTTAAACCAGCTATTGTACCATTTTGAAGAAAATCAGAATTGGAGTTTTTTATTTGATCCATATCCTCAGCTTTAAGAAAATATGGTAATCCATTTGGCGTAAATCCGGCTAAGTTACTTCTCTGCTCTTCAATTTCTTTTAAAGCTTCCGGTGACCTGTTTGCTCCGAAATGCTTTGAAACATAAGAGTCAAACTTTGCAGTATTCTCTTTGTTTTGTTTTTCAAACTCTCTTTTTAATCCTTCATTGTTTTGCGCACTTAATAATGTAATTGCCAAAGTGCCGACCAAAAGTAAATGTTTCTTCATAACTTTTTAGTAAATTTTTAAAAACGGTATATCAAGCAAATGTATATAAAATTATTTATTTGGATTCATTTTATATGAATTAATTTGAAAATAATATTGTTAGGTTTTGAAAACACTCAAAATACCATAAAATTATATCATTCTAATAATTAGAGCTTAAATGAGAAATGTTTAAAATTTATTTGTTTAACTGTTATTTGATTAATTAAATGACATTGCCCAAATGATTTAAATTTTCAAAAAAATGAAGTAACTTTACATTCTCTTTTTTTAATAAAAGCTAGAAAAATTACATGTATTTAGTTTTTGACACAGAAACCACAGGTTTACCAAAGAATTTCAACGCACCACTCTCAGATTCAGACAACTGGCCAAGAATGGTTCAGATCGCATGGCAATTACATGACGATAATGGAGTTTTAATTGAAAACCAGGATTATATAATAAAGCCAGAAGGTTACGATATACCATTTAACGCCGCGAGAATTCACGGTATTACAACAAAAATTGCTAATGAAGAAGGTCGTGATCTACAGGAGATCTTAGAAGAATTTTCTAAAGTTTTAGATAGAGTAAGAGTAGTTTCCGGACACAATGTTGAGTTCGATTACAATATTGTTGGAGCAGAATTATTCAGAAAAAATATAAAAGACAATCTTCAGGAAAAGCCAAAAGCGGATACCATGATTTTAGGTACAAACTTTTGTCAACTTGGAGGAGGCCGTGGAGGAAGATTCAAACCTCCGAAATTGGAGGAGCTTTACGAAAAACTCTACGGAAATAAATTCGATGAAGCTCACAATGCCGCAGCCGATGTAAATGCAACAGCTCAGGTTTTCTTCGAAATGATGAGAATCGGGATCATTCCTGCTGAGGTTCTGAAAACTTCTGAGGATCAATTGGCGTATTTTAAAACGTTATATCCCGATCCTATAAAACCTTTCGGAATTGTTATCAGAAGACAGGTTGCGGATTTCAATAATAAGAAAAAGCAAAGCGACGTTGGAAGTATTGATGATATTGATCTTGGAAGATATTTCAATTTTGATAATCACAGTGTTTTCTCAACGTTGATGGCGACTTCGAGTATCTCAGATTTAATTAAAAAAGCTTCTGACGATAATTTCCCTGCCGTTGGGATGGTAGATATTGGAAATATGATGGGTGCTTTCAAATTTGTTTCGGCAGTTGAAGGTGCAAATGGAGACAGAGCAAAAAAACATAAAGAATTTTTAGCAAAAAAACAGGAAGCGGAAGAAAACGGAACTGAATTTAATGAAGATGAACCTATTTCTGAGCCTTTAATCCCTGTTGTTGGCTGTGAATTTTATATTTCAGACCGTTACGAACAGAAGCAATTTACCAAAGATGATCCGGACAGAAGAACGCAGGTTGTTCTTTTAGCTAAAGATTTTGACGGATATAAAAATTTAGCAAAACTTTCAAGTATAGGATTTTTAAAAGGATTTTATTTTGGAGTTCCGAGGATCAGCCGAGAATTGATTGCTCAATATAAAGAAGGGCTAATTGCCCTGACTTCCGGAATCAACGGAGATATTCCCGATGCAATTTTAAATACAGGGGAACAAAAAGGGGAGGAGCTTTTCAAATGGTGGAAAGAAACTTTTGAGGATGATTTTTATGTTCAGATTCAAAACCATAATCTTCCAGAAGAAGAGCATTTAAATGATGTTTTATTGCATTTTGCAGATAAATACGATGTTAAAATTTTAGCTCAAAACGAAACTTATTATACGGATAAAGACGATTCCAATATTCAGGATATTGTAAGCTGTATTAAAGATGGAGAAAAACAAACAACGCCTGTAGGAAAAGGTTTTGGTAAGAGAAGAGGTCTTGTTTCTGGAGAATATTTTATTAAAAATTCTCATGAAATAAAAGAAGCTTTTTTAAATTATCCTGATGCTTTTGATGCTTATGAAGAATTTACAGGAAAATTTAAACCTTATACTCTAAAAAGAGACGTTTTACTTCCAAAATTTGATATTCCAGAAGAATTTATTTATGCAGAAGATGAAGTTGACGGCGGAAAACGTGGTGAAATGGCGTATTTAACGCATTTAACTTACGAAGGAGCAAGAAAAAGATATGCCGATACAGGAATTACAGACGAAATTAAAGAACGTCTTGATTTTGAGCTTGAAGTTGTTGCTAATACAGGTTATCCTGGTTACTTTTTGATTGTACAGGATTTCTGTAACGAAGCCCGCAAAATGGGAGTCTGGGTTGGTCCGGGACGTGGTTCGGCGGCAGGATCTGCCGTTGCATATTGTACAGGAATTACCAATGTTGACCCCATTAAATACGATTTGCTATTTGAGAGATTTTTGAATCCGGAAAGGATTTCGATGCCCGATATTGATATCGATTTTGATGATGAAGGTCGAGACAAGATTATTAAATGGGTTGTTGAAAAATACGGTAAAAATCAGGTAGCACAGATTATTACTTATTCGGTTTTAGGGGGGAAATCTGCTATTAAAGATGCCGGAAGGGTTTTAGATCTATCAATTCCAGACACGATTAATATTGCTAAACTTATTCCTTCTACACCGGGGATGAATATTGCGAAAGCTTTAGCAAAATATGATAAATTAAAACCTGAAGATCAGATGCTTGTCGATGAGATGAGATATGTTCTGGACAGTCCTGAAGATCCACGTTTTGATGTACTTGCGAGTGCAAAAAAAATGGAAGGATGTATCAGAAATACAGGGATTCACGCTTGTGGAGTTATTATTACGCCGGAGGATGTAAGTAATCTGGTTCCTGTGACGATTGCTGCTAAAGATGCCGATATTTTGGTTTCTCAGTTCGACAACTCGGTGGCAGAAAGTGCCGGACTTCTGAAAATGGACTTCTTGGGTCTTCGTACTTTGACGATCATTAGAGATGCTTTAAGGCTGATTAAAGAAAGACATAATGTTGATATCGATCCGGATACAATTCCGCTTGATGACACGAAAACATATCAGTTATTTAAGGAAGGAAGAACGGTCGGGATTTTCCAATATGAAAGTCCGGGGATGCAAAAATACATGAGAGAGCTTAAACCAACAGTTTTTGCCGATCTTATTGCCATGAACGCCCTTTATCGCCCGGGTCCTATTAAATATATCCCAAACTTTATCAACAGAAAGCACGGAATTGAAGAAATTGTTTACGATTTACCCGAAACTGAAGAATATTTAAAAGAAACCTACGGAATTACCGTTTATCAGGAGCAGGTAATGCTTCTGTCTCAAAAATTGGCCAACTTTACAAAAGGTGAAGCCGATACATTGAGAAAAGCGATGGGTAAAAAGCAGATCGATGTATTGAATAAAATGTACCCGAAATTCATCGAAGGTGGTAAGAAAAACAACCTTGCCGAAGATCCGTTAAATAAAATCTGGAATGACTGGAAAGCCTTCGCAGAATATGCCTTCAACAAATCTCACTCTACCTGTTATGCCTTAATTGCATATCATACAGCTTATTTGAAAGCAAATTACCCCGCAGAATACATGGCGAGTGTAATGAGTAACAACATCAACAATACAGAATCGATTACCATGTTCATGGAAGATTGTAAAAGTATTGGGGTGGACGTTTTAGGACCTGATGTTAATGAATCTCAATATAAGTTCTCAGTAAACGAAAAAGGGCAGATCCGTTTCGGGTTGGGAGCGATTAAAGGTATTGGAGAAGGTCCAAGTGAGGGAATTACGAGAGAAAAAGCCAACGGAAGATTTAAAAATATATATGATTTCTTTGAAAGGATTTTACCTTCTCAAATGAATAAAAGAGTAGCGGAAAGTTTAGTATTGGCCGGAGCTTTTGACGAATTGGATTCTTTCCACCGTGGTCAGTATTTCGATATTGATATGGCTGGAAGAACGAATTTGGAACGGTTAATAAGATATGGACAAAGCTTCCAGGAAGGAAAAAACGAGATGGAACATTCTCTTTTTGCCGATTTTGCTGATGAAGTTCAGATCGAACAACCCAAATTAGCACCTTGCCCGGAATGGCCAAACATGCACAAGCTTAATAAAGAAAAAGAAATCATCGGTTTCTATCTTTCTGCGCACCCTTTGGATGAGTTTAAATATCATTATCAATTCATGCAGGGGCAACTTTCTAAAAAAGCGGTTTTAGAAAAGGATGAAGAGGAAAAAGTTGTAGCAGAAGTTGTTCCGATCCTTGAAAAAGATACTGTTGATGAGGTCGCAGATCTTATAGAAATTGTTTCTGATGAATTGTCTATCGGTGAAGAGGAAATTATAGAAGAAGTGACCAAAAAAGCCGAGCCAAAAGGTAATTTTTCATTCTTAAATCTTGATGAAGTTGATGCTTACAAAGAGCAGGCTTTTGCCAATAAGGGAGAAGAATTGTTTGAGGAAAAGAAAAAAGACTGGAAAACTTTACAAAAAGAAAGAGAAAATGGAGGTGCCGGAAAAGAATACACGGTTGCCGGTTTGATCACGGAATATGTAGTAAAAGATGGTTTTAAAAGTGGTGAAAAAGTAGCTTTTGTTACATTAGAAGATTATTCGGGATCGTATTCTTTCCGATTGGGAGACAGAGATTATATGCGTTTGAAAGAGAAGCTTGAAGTACAGCGTTTTGTTATATTTAAAATAAAATTTGCCCAAGTGAAAGACGGACGTGTTTTCGTGAATGTAAATGATGTAATTGAGCTTCAGGAAGCCTTTGAAAGATTTGCAAAAAGTATTTCGCTGGTGATGGATGTGATGGATTTCAGGCCTGAAGATCTTGATTTTTTCAGAACA
Organism: Chryseobacterium sp. SIMBA_038; assembly: GCF_046535115.1. NCBI lineage: Bacteria > Pseudomonadati > Bacteroidota > Flavobacteriia > Flavobacteriales > Weeksellaceae > Chryseobacterium > Chryseobacterium sp. SIMBA_038. Next base: position 8,692 of record NZ_JAWRXH010000009.1, on the reverse strand, counting down.
GTACTCGATAGAAACAAAGGAGATCAGAAATTGAAATTTTTCATTAAAAATATTGAGGATGATTCTCATTTAGAATTACAATCTATGAAACATTCGGTGGATCTCAACGGTGATTTGATAAAAGAAATACAATTACTCAACAAATATGAGTTTTATCTCAACTAATTTGAATAAAAATAGAGTTAAAAAAGTGGCGTAAGTCACTTTTTTTGGTTATTAATATTAATGAATTGTAGTTTTTAACTAAAATTTAATACTTCATAATTTTCAACTTATCTGCTTGTGTTTGATTTAAAAAATTCGCTACTTTTTACGTTAACTATTTGGTAATTAATAATTAATAAATAATTCATATAAGGAGGATAATTTTAATTAGTTCAAATGTTTGTTTAATTATTGATAATGAATTAGTTAAATTACTTTTCTTAATGTAAAAATTTATGATATTTTTTGATATTAATTGAATAAATTTTCTACATTTACCCTCTAATTTTTATTTTACTACGTATGAAAAAACTTTTACTCACGTGCCTATTCTTTATGATAGCCACAATCGTGAATGCTCAAATTACTTTGGGTAGTGGAACGACTACAGGAGCGTATCCCATAGCTTCCAATTGGGGGTATAACTATACTCAGCAAATTATTTCTAAAACAAGTATTAACGCCGCCGCCGCGGGTAATATTACTGGTTTAAAGTTTTATTTACCAGCCGCTGCAGTACTTGATAAGTCAAATCAATGGGAGGTTTTTGTAGGGCATACCACTCTTACTGCTTTTGCTGGAACGACAGCTGCTAGCTGGATTGCCACATCAGCAATGACTCAGGTATTTACAGGAACTATCACTAATAATGCAGGAGTAGTTGAAGTTACTTTTACAACTCCATTTGCTTATAATAATACTGATAACCTTGTTATTGCAGTACATGAAAATAAGCCAGATTTTAATTCTTCATCAGACTATTTTTACACATCTGCGTCAGGTACTACAAACAGCAGTATGTATTATAGAAATGACACTACGGATTTTAACCCGGCAGTACCTGTTGCTGCAGGAGGGCGTGCAGCTACTTTATCTAATGTTACTCTTTTAGGACTTCTGCCAGCTTCAGCACCGGTTTGTCCTGTGGTTTCTGCTCCTTCTGCTGCTGCAACAGGCGTTTCTGTTTTGCCTACCATTACTTGGGCGGCTTCAGCTTCTGCATCATCTTATAAGATCAGTATAGGTACTACTCCAGGTGGTACAAATGTTATGAATATGACGGATGTAGGGAACGTAACAACTTATACATTAGGGACTGCTCTTAACTTTAGTACTCAGTATTACTATACAGTTTATGCAACTAATGTGGTAGGGAACTCAACGGGATGTGCAGAAAGAAGCTTTACAACAGCTTCATTAGCTTGTCCTTCAGTTTCTTCTCCAACTGCTGCCCAGACAGGATTATCTGTAAAACCTACATTTACTTGGTCTACTATTGCTGGTGCAACTGGTTATAGATTAAGTATTGGTACTTCTGCAGGTGCTACTGATATATTAAACAGTTTTGACCTTGGAAATGTATTGACGTATACATTAACAACTGCTCAACAGCTTACTCCAAATACTCAGTATTACTATACAATTACTGCTTATAGCGGTGGTGCTGTATCAACAGGATGTGCTGAAAGAAATTTTAAAACGACTACTGCAGCAATTCCTGCAAATGACGAATGTGCTAATGCTTTGACTGTTTCTGTAAGCCCAGATACAGCTTGTGGTGCTACAACAGCAGGAAATACTTTAGGTGCTACTAATTCTTTAGCAGCAGCACCATGCTCAGGAAATCCTGATGATGATGTTTGGTTTAAATTTGTAGCTACAAGTTCTGCACATATTGTTACATTATCAAATGTGGTTTCTACAGGAACAACTTCTACTACTGACATGTACTTCCAGGTACTAAGCGGAGTATGTGGTTCACAGACAAGTTTATTGTGCTCAGATCCAAATACAGGTACTGTAACTGGTTTAACAGCTGGTCAGACATATTATGTAAGAGTTTATACTTATGCAGGTGCAGGATATAATGCAAGTTTCAATATTTGTATCGGAACACCACCACCACCACCAGCAAACGACGAGTGTGTAAATGCTGTAAGTTTAACAGTTAACCCAGATTTAGCTTGTGGTGTTACAACTGCAGGTACTACGCTAAGTGCTACTAACTCTAACGTAGCGGTTGGTACTTGTACAGGTACTGCTGATGATGATGTTTGGTATTCTTTTGTTGCAACTTCAACTGCACATGTTATTACTTTATCAAATGTTGTTTCTACAGGTAGCTCATCATCTACAAGTTTATATACTCAAGTGTTTAGCGGAACTTGTGGAACATTAGCAAGTGTTGCTTGTGGTACTACAAATTCTACTACTGTTGGAGGATTAACACCGGGGCAAATGTATTATGTAAGAGCATATAACAGTAATGGTTCAGGGTATAGCAATAGCTTTAGTATCTGTGTTGGAACTCCACCACCGCCACCTGCGAATGATACTTGTTCAGGAGCCGTTGCTTTAACAGTTGGTAATAACTTTGCAGCGAGCCCTTTAACAACTTCAAATGCAGGAGCAACGACAGATGGTACAACATCATGTCAGACTAGTAGAGGAGATAATGTTTGGTTCTCAGTAGTGGTGCCTGCAAGCGGAAGCATTACAGTAGAAACTAAAGGGGTTACAGGATCAGGATTATTAGATACAGTTCTTTCTGCTCATAGCGGAACATGTGGATCATTAACTTCAGTAGGTTGTAATGATGATAGTGCTGCGGGAGGTGTTTATTCATTGTTGTCATTAACAGGGCAAACTCCAGGAGCAACTTTATACTTTAGTGTATGGAGATATACAGGAACTGCAGGAGGAACAAGTACAAATGGACAGTTCCAGATTTCAGCTTATGATGCTTCAGTTTTAGGAACTTCAGAAACTTCTGGTGCTAAAAACAGTATTAAAGTATATCCAAATCCTTTCGCTGATGATCTTACTATTTCAGATATCTCTAAAGTGAAATCTGTTTTAGTAACTGATATTTCTGGAAGATTGGTTAAAACGATCAGCAATCCAGGTTCTACTCTTCATTTAGGAGAATTAAAATCAGGAATGTATCTGGTAACTTTAGAAATGAAAGACGGTACAAAACAAACGATTAAAACAATTAAGAAGTAAATTTCATAACCTATAATTAATTGTATAACGGCTAAATTTTTTAGCCGTTATTTTTTTTAGTTAAATATTAGATTTTAGAGTGCGATATGAAGGTATTATTATTAATTTAGTGGCAAATCAGCAAAATACATTCGTTTATGACAAAATTTTTACTTTCATGTTTATTAATGATAAGCATGACGCTTAATGCCCAGATCAATTTGGGTACAGGAAGTACCGATGTTGGAGTCGCTCCAATAAGCACCTATTTTGGATATTCTTACGTTCAGCAAATTTTCACTAAACAGGAAATTAATGCGAATGCGGCAGGAAATATTACAGGGCTCAAGTTTTATCTTGATCCTACAATGTCGATCGCCAGCTCTTCAGATTGGGTGGTTTATTTAGGTCAAACTGCAAAAACTTCATTTGCTACAGAATCAGACTGGATTCCTGCCGGTCAGTTAACACAGGTGTTCTCCGGAACCGTAACTAACACAAATGGAGTAGTGGAAATTACTTTTGCCACACCATTTCCTTACAACAATACCAGCAATTTAGTAGTTGCAGCCGAGGAAAACTCTGCAGGTTATGATTCTAATGATTATGATGAAGTGATGTATGTTTATCCTTCAGCTCCAAATTCTACCTTGTATTTTAGAGATGATAATGTAAATCCGGATCCTTTTTCTCCATCAGACGGGAACTTGGAACCTTATAAATCTGTGATTACATTTAATGGATTAACTCCAAGCCCAATTCCGGCTTGTCCATTGGTAACATATCCTGGAAATAATTCTATATTTATTCCATTACTACCAACAATCACTTGGAATAATACATCGGGAGCTACAGGATATAAAATTTCTATCGGTACAACTCCTGGAGGAACAGATATTGTTAATCAGCAATCAGTAGCTGTAAACAGTTTTACGGTTCCAACAGCTCTTAATTCAGGTGTTAATTATTATGTAAAAGTTGTAGCTGTAAGTGGAGCAGGGGAATCCTCAGGCTGTTCTGATACGATGTTTACAACAGTTCCTCCACCACCGGCAAACAACGAATGCTCGGCAGCAGTTGCTTTAACTGTAAATACTGATCTAAATTGTGGCGCTGTAAATTCAGGATATACATTGGGTGCTACAGATTCAGGTTTAATTCCTGACCCTTGTTATGGTAATCCGGATGATGATGTTTGGTTTAAATTTGTTGCTACGGCTACCTCTCATAGAGTTTCGCTTTCCAATGTTGTTTCTGTAGGCTCAGATGATGATACAGATACTTATTTCCAGGTATTTGATGGATCTTGTGGATCATTAAACAGTATTTTATGCTCAGATAATACTACATCTACAGTTTCAGGACTTACTGTGGGAGGAACTTATTATGTAAGAGTATACAGTTATTATGGTGCAGGAAGTAACCAAAGTTTTGATATCTGTGTTGGAACATTTCCACCGCCACCAGCTAATGATGAGTGCTCCGGAGCATTGCAGGCAACTACTTTCCCATATAATTATACACAATCTGATGGAGAAGGTGCTACCAATAATGCAGGATTTGTTACAGCTTGTTCTAGTAGCATGAATGACGGTACATGGTTCTCATTTTCAGGTAATGGTAATGCACATGTTATTACGGTAACAATGCCTTCAGGAAGCAATTTTGATCCTGCAATTGGTGTTTATTCAGGTACTTGTGGTAATTTGGTTTGTGTAGATCGTGTTGATAATAGCGGACAGGGTGGTACAGAAACTATTTCGATACCAACAGTTGCCGGAGATAAATATTTTGTGAACGTAGGATATTACAGCGGTTTCTCAGATGAACCTGAAGGAACATTTAATATTAATATTACTAACGGAACATTAGGAACTTCTGAAGTTGCCGGAGCTAAAAACGGTATTAAAGTATATCCAAATCCTTTCACTGATGTAGTAAACATTTCAGATGTTTCTAAAGTGAAATCTGTCATTATTTCTGATATGTCTGGAAGATTAGTGAAAACTATTGATAATCCGGGGGCAGTTATTCATTTAGTAGAATTAAAATCCGGACTCTATTTGATAACACTCACACTGAAAGACGGTTCTAAACAAACCATCAAAGCAATTAAAAAATAATTACAATTAATTCAAATAAAAACGAGACGGCAATTAAGTCGTCTCGTTTTATGTTTAGATTATTTGTCTGGAACAGGTTGTATATCACCCGTATTCATATGTTCAAAAACTGTCGGGAAAAACATCACGAGGATAAAATAAATAATGATCATTAATACAATTAAAGCAAAAAGAATAATTACTAAACTGCTTGGCTTGTTTTTCTTTTTTGGTTCCATGATTTTGCGGTATTTTGGTTAATAGAATAAACTTATAAAAAGTATTAAGCTAATTTCTTGCCACACTGCTTGCAATACCTTGCATCATCATCAATATCTTCATTTCCGCACCTTTCGCATATCTTTTCAAGATTCTGTCTTTTGTTTCTCATTTCGGCAGTTACAATCCCTGTAGGAACTGCAATAATGGAATAACCTGCCAACATCAGAATAACTGCAAAAAATTTACCCATGGGAGTAATCGGGGAAACATCACCATAACCAACCGTTGTCACCGTAACCACTGCCCAATAAATAGATTGCGGAATAGTTTCAAATCCAGGTCTTCCGCCTTCCACCATAAACATCAGAGAACCAACGATTACAGAGAAAATAATTAAAAATAAAAGGAAAATATATATCTTTCTTGAACTGTTTTTTAAAGCTCTCACAATAACAGTTCCATCATTCATAAAATCAAGAAGATTGAAAACCCTGAAAACCCTCAACATTCTCAACATTCTGAAAATTAGGAAATATTTCGTCACCGGAAAGAAAAAACTCAAATAAAACGGAACCAGAGCCAGAAAATCAATAATTCCGAAAAAACTGAAAACATATTGTTTTTTATTTTTTACAACAGCAATTCTGCTAAAATATTCAGCCGAAAAAAATATAGAAATGATCCATTCAAGAATAATAAAGGTATAATGAAACTTTTTATCAAGTTTAGGTACACTTTCCATCATAATGATGAAGGTACTTACAAGAATTAAGGATAATAAAATAATGTCGAATAATTTTCCGAGTTTGGTATCAGAACGGTAAATAATTCGGTAAAGATGCCTTTTCCAGAGCGCGTCTCCGGGAACTAGGTTGTGCTCTCTTTCCATTTTTTTAATGTTTTTTTTAAATTAACAAATAATCGTTATTTTCGTAGCAAACATACAGAATAAAATGACAATAAGTGAAGTAATTTCTAAAATAGAAACGCGTATTCCGTTGCAGCAGGCAGAAGATTTTGATAATGTTGGATTGCTGTGTGGAATTCCGACTCGTAACGTAAGCGGAATTTTAGTTTGTCACGATGCCTTGGAAAACGTTATAGATGAAGCAATTGAGAGAAATTGTAATCTTGTTGTATGTTTTCATCCTATTATTTTTTCAGGATTAAAATCTTTGACAGGAAAAAACTATGTGGAAAGAGCAGTTTTAAAAGCGATCGAAAATAAAATTGCCATTTATGCCATTCACACCGCTTGGGATAACGATTTTTTTGGAGTGAACGCAGGAATTTGTAATCATTTAGGCTTAAAAAACTTGAAAATTCTTCAACCAAAGAAAAATAATTTAAAACAATTAACGGTTTTCGTTCCTAAAGATCATTTAGAACAGGTAAAAGAAGCACTTTTCTCAGCAGGAGCAGGAAGTATTGGCTTTTATGATGAATGCAGTTTTACTATGAATGGAAACGGTACTTTCAGACCAATTGAAGGCTCAAATCCGTTTTCAGGACAGCAAAATATCCGTGAAAATGCAGATGAGAATATGATTTCGGTCATTTTTGAAGGTTATAAACAAGGTCAGATTCTTTCTACGATGAAATCTGCACATCCTTATGAAGAAGTTGCGTATCAGATCTATAATTTAGATAATGAAAACCAACATTCAGGCTTAGGAATGTACGGAGAATTCGATGAAGAGATGGATGAAAAGGACTTTTTGAAGTTTGTAAAAGAAAAATTTAACCTTGAAATCATTAAACATTCAGATTTTAATAATAAAAAAATAAAAAGAGTAGGAGTGTTGGGCGGTTCCGGCGCAAGTGGAATAAAATCTGCATTATCTAAGAAATGCGACGCCTATCTTACGGGAGATATCAAATACCACGACTATTTCTTAGCAGAATCCAAAATGCTGATTTGCGATATAGGTCATTATGAATCAGAGCAATTCGTTACTCAACAATTATTTGAAATTTTGTCACAAAAATTCACTACATTTGCAATTTCGAAATCTAACGAAAAAACAAACCCAGTAAATTATTTCCTTTAGATATGGCAACAAAGACCAACGATATTTCAGTTGAAGAGAAGTTAAGAGCTTTATACGATTTACAGATCATAGATTCAAGATTGGATGAAATCCGAAATACAAGAGGAGAATTGCCAATTGAGGTTGAAGATCTTGAAATCGAGATTGAAGGACTTGAAAAAAGAGCTGAAAAATTTCACGCTGATATCAAAGATCAGGACGATCAGATCAAAACCAAGCATGAAGTGATAAACCATGCAAAAGCTTTAATTGATAAATACAAGTCTCAACAAGACAATGTAAGAAACAATAAAGAGTTTGAAGCATTAGGAAAAGAAATGGAATTCCAGGATCTTGAAATTCAGCTTGCTGAAAAAAGAATCAAAGAATTCGGAGTTAAAATTGCTCACAAAAACGAAACTTTAAGTGAACTGAATACAAAGATCAGTAATCTTAAAAACCACTTAAAATTCAAAAAAGAAGAATTAGATGGTCTTATCTCTGAAACTCAGAAAGAAGAAGACTATTTGATCGAGCAGTCAAAAGAATACGCAGGTAAAATCGACGAGAGATTACTAGCTTCTTATACTAGAATCAGAACAAGTTCTCCTACCGGTTTGGCAGTTGTAGGATTAGAAAGAGGAGCTCCGAAAGGATCATTCTTCACTATTCCGCCTCAAAAGCAAATGGAGATCGCTCAGAGAAAGAAAATCATTATTGATGAGCACTCAGGGAAAATCCTTGTAGATGACGAGTTAGTAATTGAAGAAACTGAAAGAATGAGAACGGTAATTAAATTCTAATTACAGATTTTAATCACTTCTGAAAGTTCAATTCAGATAAAATTAAACTACCAAGCCAGAGCAAAGACATTTTGCTCTGGCTTTTTTATTTCCTAAATTATCATTGCGAGAAGCGCAGCGCCGAAGCAATCTTTCTCCAAACCCTCTCCAATTCTCCAATTCTCAACGCATTAACCCTCCAACTCATTTCTTAGGAGCTTCATCCGGCTTTCCACTCTATCTTTTTGGTGACGGCCTTCGCTTCGCTCCGGCCGCCCCCAAAAAGGATACCGCTCCAATCCGGGCTAGGGTATCGTACATTCTTATTACTTTTTCTCGTAATAGATTTTTTCTCAGACATTAATCA
>NZ_JAWRXH010000156.1:0-273 GCF_046535115.1 Chryseobacterium sp. SIMBA_038 | reverse complement strand
AAGCTCGAGGTGTTGAGGACGCTTCAGCTTGCGGTTTCTTCATCGGAGCGTGAATTTTTGACCTGGAATCACTCGCCTTCGTCAGAAGCGAGAACCTCCTACGGACTGTCCTCACTTCACCCGATAGAGGCTGAGCTTAAGAGACCAAGCACTATAGGCAGTCCGGCGCAGACGGGGGAAGCAACTAGGGGTGAGCAGGGAAAGCATTCAGTTTGCTATTTGCTACCTTCTCACTCTTTTTTTTCAGGCGTCAGTTGTGTTCTGAGTCTAAGC
>NZ_JAWRXH010000155.1:0-274 GCF_046535115.1 Chryseobacterium sp. SIMBA_038 | reverse complement strand
CAATTAAAACATTTGATAAATGCCTATAACCATTGAAATAAAAAACAGAACCAATTGGTTATTAACTGCTGTGATGAGTCTTGGTTTAACGATATCTTCTTTTATTATAGTTATTATCATTCTTATTGGCCTCCTTCAAGGCATTGATATTCCTGCTATTTTAAGTGTCCTATCAATGGCTGGCGTTGTTATCGGATTTTTCATACTATTCCTCTACATCTGGCTATGGAATACCTTGGGAAGAACAGTATTCCATATTGGAGCTGATGCCATC
>NZ_JAWRXH010000154.1:0-274 GCF_046535115.1 Chryseobacterium sp. SIMBA_038 | reverse complement strand
CCGCTTTAATGTAGTTACTGCCCCTTGAAATCATAAAAGTTGAAGTAGCACCAGATGAATAAAAGTGAGCAATATATTTCTTGTAGGATTTACCCGGTTCTTTTGCCGGGTGGCAGGTCATTGAGATATTCTCAAATTCATCCTCTTTTGTATAATCGTTGCTTATATTGGTAATTCTAACCCAGTCGAAACCAGCTTCAAGGGAGCCAGGACCTGGAGTATCAATTCTTATAAAATCACCCCTTACCGGGGCACGGTCAACATAATTTCCAGA
>NZ_JAWRXH010000153.1:0-274 GCF_046535115.1 Chryseobacterium sp. SIMBA_038 | reverse complement strand
ATCCGTGGAGACTGGGGGAAAATTATCATTAAAGACGGCGCCAACGTTCAGGAAAATTGTACCCTGCATGTTTTTCCTAATATAGAAACAATCCTCGAAGAATCTGCACATATTGGCCACGGAGCGATTATTCACTCCGGTCACATTGGAAAGAATTGCTTAATCGGGATGAATTCTGTAGTGATGGACAAGGCTTATATTGGTGACGAAAGTATTGTTGGTGCATTGGCTTTTGTGCCTGCCAACTTTAGATGTGAACCCAGAAAGCTGATTG
>NZ_JAWRXH010000028.1:0-444 GCF_046535115.1 Chryseobacterium sp. SIMBA_038 | reverse complement strand
GGTTGCACACCGTGCATGAAGTACGCATACAGCGCGCGCACATCATCGTCAGCCAGCTTCGAGTAGGACGGGTAAGGCATGGCCGGATAGAGCCGATGGCCGTCGCGAGCAACGCCGTGTCGCAGTGCGCGGTCGAAATCCGCGAGCGTATAGCTACCGATGCCGGTTGCGCCGTCGGGTGTAATGTTCGTCGCGAAAATCGATCCCATCGGCGTGGCCATCTCGAGACCGCCCGCGAACGGTGCGCTGCGCGGGGTACTGTGGCACGCGACACAGTCGCCGAGCCGCGCGACGTATTCGCCATGCCTGATCAGTTCGGCCGACGGTACACCCGTATCGGCAGCACCGTCGAACGGCGACGCCGGCGAGCGGGTCGAGAACCAGGCGATGCCGGCCGCTGCGACAACGCAGGCCGGCAGCAGGATGGCGAGGACCTTCTTCAAG
>NZ_JAWRXH010000152.1:0-274 GCF_046535115.1 Chryseobacterium sp. SIMBA_038 | reverse complement strand
CCTTTCTTTTCTATTGTATCTTCCACTTTACGTACCACAAGATTAACATCTAACTGATTGACAAGCTGATCCCGGAAATTTAATACTTCAGGGAAATTATGTCCTGTATCTACATGAACAAACGTAAAAGGTATTTTCCCATAGCGAAATGCCTTTGAAGCCAGATGAGCAAGCACAATACTGTCTTTTCCTCCACTAAATAAAAGCGCCGGACGTTCAAACTGCCCTGCAACTTCCCTTAAAATGTAAATAGATTCAGCTTCCAACTGATCCA
>NZ_JAWRXH010000151.1:0-274 GCF_046535115.1 Chryseobacterium sp. SIMBA_038 | reverse complement strand
ATTCCTTTTTTCTCCCCGTTTTGTTCTATAATATTAATAGAATGGTGAATGTAGTTCAGAATTTTTATCTTCGGATCAAAACACTCTACAAAGTGGTGCAAATCGATAAGCTGTATTACTTTTTCTTCCTTTTGAGATTCTGTCATAAAAAAACATTCCAATGATATTTCCTTTGTTAGTTCGTGAAAAGTCGTTAATTCCATGCGCATTTTTTAAGCAGTACAAAGAAATAGAGAAAATCCAACTGAGAATTTGTTTTTATACAAAATGGCTG
>NZ_JAWRXH010000150.1:0-274 GCF_046535115.1 Chryseobacterium sp. SIMBA_038 | reverse complement strand
CTATGAGAAAATAATGCTTTCCGTCAAAAATTTCATAAAACTCTGTTATATCAAGAATTTTATTAAAATGAACATCGCTCAATAGAATGTTTTTTGCTCCTTTAACGATGAAACAGTCCTGATACAATTCAAAATACATTTTCATTTTTCAAATAATTTTAAATCTATAAACGGTGTGCATACTTTATCATATACCTTCACCTTATAATCTATAGAATTATATTTATGAGAAATAACCCTGTGTGGTTCTTTTTCCGAAATGAATTTCTTTAGA
>NZ_JAWRXH010000027.1:0-444 GCF_046535115.1 Chryseobacterium sp. SIMBA_038 | reverse complement strand
GAGATTTGAGAGGGGCTGCTCCTAGTACGAGAGGACCGGAGTGGACGAACCTCTGGTGTTCCGGTTGTCACGCCAGTGGCATTGCCGGGTAGCTATGTTCGGAAAAGATAACCGCTGAAAGCATCTAAGCGGGAAACTTGCCTCAAGATGAGATCTCACTGGGATCTTGAATCCCCTAAAGGGCCGTCGAAGACTACGACGTTGATAGGTTGGGTGTGTAAGCGCTGTGAGGCGTTGAGCTAACCAATACTAATTGCCCGTGAGGCTTGACCATATAACACCCAAGCAATTTGCGAGCTCGAAAGAGGCCAGATTGCGGTGTGTGAAGACGATACAAAGTCGAAAATTCGAAACGAAACACACAAATCTATTGCATACCCATTCGCTGGAGCGTGATCTCGCAAGAGAAAACGACCTGACTACCGAATTTCTTGACGACCATAG
>NZ_JAWRXH010000149.1:0-274 GCF_046535115.1 Chryseobacterium sp. SIMBA_038 | reverse complement strand
CCCCAGGTGATCGTTGGAAGTACAGATACCCCAGTTGCTGCAGTACTAGGCGCAGAAACAGAAGGACATAAAGTATTTGTTGTAAAATTTCTCTCTGTACAAGTTGCCCCCTCTACACTTCCTGAGTAGGCAATCACTTTATAGTAATACTTGGTATTGAAAGACAAAGGAGTAGCCAATGTATAGGTTGCTACATTTCCTACATCTACATTATCCATGATATTATTTCCGCCTGCGGTAGTTCCCATCGTAATTCTATATCCTGTAACTCCAG
>NZ_JAWRXH010000148.1:0-274 GCF_046535115.1 Chryseobacterium sp. SIMBA_038 | reverse complement strand
ATCTTTTTGCAGAGCCTAATACAGATTTTTACTCCAATTATTGGTTAAATACTATCACCATTGAAAAAAGAGAAAATAGAATCACAAAAGAAAAATTGAAAAAAATATTTTCAGAAAATAACATAGAAACCAGATATTTGTGGAAACCAATGCATTTGCAATCATTATATAAGAATTATAATTTTTTTGGAAAGAATGTAAGTGGTATACTTTTTGACATGGGTCTATGTTTACCATCGGGTACTAATCTGTCTGATGAAGACAAAAATAAAAT
>NZ_JAWRXH010000026.1:0-445 GCF_046535115.1 Chryseobacterium sp. SIMBA_038 | reverse complement strand
CTAAAATATCACAACCATCATTAAATAATAATTTCTGGGTATTGATATTTTTCCCACCGTATATTCCAATTACTCTTGCTGTAATATTTTCTGTCAGTTTCTCAATGATTTCGGTTACCTGTACCACCAATTCTCTTGTAGGAACAAGTACTAAAACAGTTGGATTTCCTGTTTTATTATACTTCCAAGTCTTTAGAACAGGTAAAAGATAGGCCAATGTTTTCCCCGTTCCTGTCTGTGCAATTCCCATTACATCTCGCCCGGAAAGGATAGGCTTTAAACTTTTCTCCTGAATAGGGGTAGGCTCAAATAATTCTAAATCCGCTAAAACATCAAGAATCTTAACCGGCAGGTCAAAATCTGCAAAAGTGAGTTTTTCCATTTTGCAAAGATAGGTATTAATATGTAGAATTTAAAATCAGGTTTAAAAGGGGCCAGATGATAG
>NZ_JAWRXH010000147.1:0-274 GCF_046535115.1 Chryseobacterium sp. SIMBA_038 | reverse complement strand
CAGCTATCGAACTGACGACAAAGAGGGGCCTGAGGCGGCGGGGAGGCTTTCGAGCGTCTACGGTGTTATGACGACGCTTTGTTGCGGGACTGGTGCGGGAATGCTGACGGATGGGCTGGCCGGCCCGATCGACGGCCCGACAAGAAGGCCATTGACGTTCGTTCCTACCGTGGTGAGATAAGAGCTGCGTGTCGCGATCGCTGTCACAAGGCCTTGTGGCGGCGCAGTGTTATAGATGTAGACCGCGCCGTTGCTGACGTAGTTGTTGACGGAC
>NZ_JAWRXH010000146.1:0-274 GCF_046535115.1 Chryseobacterium sp. SIMBA_038 | reverse complement strand
AAACCGCGCAGTCCGCCCCCGCGGAGAACGAATTGACGGGAGCGGCCTTGCCATCGCCATCCGTCACCCCGTCAATGATTGCGCCGTCGGATTCGAAGCGGTATTTGAGCCCATTGATCGGCGTGCCGTCGAGGCCGACAAACACGTGATCGAGCACCGGCGCGCCCGACTCCAGGCCCGAGCGTGGCGCAGAGTCCTGCGTCGTCGTGGCCTCCGGCAACGGCCCGTCGTTAGACGAAGCAGTCGATGCTGTCTGGGTTGCAGGAAATTTGTC
>NZ_JAWRXH010000145.1:0-275 GCF_046535115.1 Chryseobacterium sp. SIMBA_038 | reverse complement strand
CCTCCTCACAGCTTTTGGTCGGGCCTATGGGGATGTTGTGGTCCCTCATAAGTAATATTTCCGCGCTGACACCCGCATCCTCGTTTGCCAGCAGTCTGCCATCCAATGTGGGGTTTATCGTGGCCTTGCGCCGAGTCCATATCTGCATGAGGTGCGTCATATGCTACTTTGGCGCCACCTGCACCTTTGAACTCAACAACGGTACCTGTTACTGGATCCATTTTCGAGAACGCTACGTTCTCTGGATTAGTCATTCCCGCCTTTTCAAACGCCCC
>NZ_JAWRXH010000144.1:0-275 GCF_046535115.1 Chryseobacterium sp. SIMBA_038 | reverse complement strand
AATCGAATAACGTGAATGGCGTGCAGACGAACTCGCAGATCATTTCCCAGTCCGTCGGTCAGCAGCTCGGCCAGACGGGTTCGGCTTACATCCAAAAGGGTATGAACATCCAACCAACACTGACGCGGGCGCCGGGGTATAAGTTCAACATTGTGGCAACACGGGACATCGTATTCCCTGCTGCGTATAGGCCGGCGCCGGTAACCGCGCGCGGGTACTGAGCGAGGCGTTCTCTCGGCGTTGACGCTATCGATGCGGCGGAACTTGTTTGCCAC
>NZ_JAWRXH010000143.1:0-275 GCF_046535115.1 Chryseobacterium sp. SIMBA_038 | reverse complement strand
GCACTCGCGGAAGCCTTTAATGGCGATACGGTTTTGGTGTACTACTGCCGAGCCGAACTCCGCGCCGACGTTCGGCGTGAGTTGCGGGTGGGTAGGCCGCGTCTCGCCGCCGTCGCCTAGTCGCATTTGCCTTTCCATCTCTCAAGCTCCATTAGGTATCGCAGCACTGAGCGGGGACGCTTCTCTCACTGTCCGCGAGGGTCCATGCGTGGGAGACATCACGCTACGGGCTGTTTAGAGTCGCCGCGCCGACTTGAAGCGCCCCCGCTCAGTGC
>NZ_JAWRXH010000142.1:0-275 GCF_046535115.1 Chryseobacterium sp. SIMBA_038 | reverse complement strand
GGTTCTCGAGGCGATCCAAGACCGACTTAATCGTCTCTTCCTGGCCGTCGGATTCAATCGCCCTGTCCAGTTCGTCCCCCGTGTGAACGCTTAGGACTGCCTCGCGGAATGCGTCGATCGCCTTCTCTTTGGCATTGTCCAGTTCACGCTGGAGCTTCGTCAGAGTCTCGTCGTTTCCGAGACGCGCGAGCGCAACCTCCTTCGCGCGCATCTGACGCGCAACGCGCTCAACTTCCTGGAAGGCCTGCACTGCCCGCTCGTCCGAGCCGACGTAC
>NZ_JAWRXH010000008.1:0-207261 GCF_046535115.1 Chryseobacterium sp. SIMBA_038 | reverse complement strand
AAAGCGGGAGAGTAGGTCGCCGCCAGTTTTTATTTAAAAGTCTCATACATTCATTTGTATGAGACTTTTTTTTGATACATACCCAAAGTTTTATTTTTGCTAGAAGCTAGAAGCTAGAAGCTAGAAGCTAGAAGCTAGAAGCTAGAAGCTAGAAGCTAGAAGCTAGGAGTTAAGTGTGTCATTGCGAGAAACGTAGTGACGAAGCAATCTCAAAATATCATTAGATTTACTATTTGATAATATTCCCTATAAAAATAATCATAAACATCTGTGAAAATCCGTGTGATCTGTGGGAAATAAATTGTAAGATCATTTTTTATTTTAAATAAAAATAGAATATTAGTAATTAATAAAATGATCACAGCATTTTAATTATGATTAATGTGAAGCAGTCTCAAAAAATATTCACCATTATATTAAACTCCTTACATCCATCTTTCAACATTCCAAAATATCCACAAAGTTTGTCATCCTGGAAGGATCTAAATTATTCCTTTTACATCATTTTTATATTAGCTAGATTAGAAATAATATTTAAGTTTTGGCTGAAGCCAATTGCATAAATCTAATAACCAAAGCGGGTTAAAACCCGCTCCTATTAGTTAAATCAGAAGTATCAAATTTAATGTGTTTGTTTTAAGTTATAATATTCCTGAGAAAGCTAATGGACTTATACTAAATAGTTGATTTACATATTTTAATTATAAATATTGTGAAACATGAAAGTATAGTTCTTTTTAAAAAATTAGCTTAGAATCCACTACCCGTATTCAGTTTTGGGCGATAGTCTTTATATTTTTTTACCTAATATTTTTCGATAAAACGTTTAACCTTCTGTAAACCTATTTTTTTATTATTCATTACCATTCCTATTCTTTTTAAAAATTTTCTTTTTTTGTTTTTAAAAATTCATTTTCATTAATGTAATTGTTGATTTTTGTTTTTGTTGCATTGAAAATTTGATATGATTTGTTTTAATGTGTTAAAAAATATTAAAATATTATTATGTTTGTATCAAAGCACATCAATATGAAAAAAACAATATTTAAGATTGGAATCCTCCAGTCTACATTATTTTGTCTCAATGGACTTTATGCCCAAGAAAAAGATTCTCTTAAAACATCAAAAATTGATGAAGTCGTAGTTACTGCATATGGCATTAAGAAAGAGAAGAAAGCCTTAGGATATGTTTATCAGGATATTAAAGGCTCAACGATGGTTGATGCAAGAGAGAATAATGTTACAGATGCATTGGTAGGAAAAGTTACCGGTCTACAATTAGTAAAATCTAGTGCTGGGCCAGCCGCATCTTCTAAAATTATTTTAAGAGGTTTTAATTCTTTAACTGGCGATAATCAACCTCTCATCGTAGTTGATGGAACTCCAATGTCAAACTTTACGGGAGCAAGTAACAATGATTTTTGGAACCCTACCATGGATATGGGTAATGGATTGAGTGATCTTAATCCAGAGGATATTGAAAATATTACCGTTCTGAAAGGTGGTGCAGCATCTGCTTTATATGGCTCAAGGGCAGGTAATGGAGTTATTATGATTACCACTAAAACAGGTAAGAAAAGTAAAGGAGCAGGAATAGTGTTTTCTAATACATTAAATGTACAAACTCTTTTCATGGTACCACAGGTTCAAAAACAATTTTCTCAGGGCAATGCCGGAAAGTATGTTATAGATGGAGGGGCTAGCTGGGGAGAAGAGATCAACGGACAAATCGTTGGAAACTGGGATGGAAAGAATATACCGTTACGTTCTTATGATAATTTTAAAACCTTTTTTAAACCAGGAATTACTAATAATAATACATTGACATTTCAACAGGCTATCGGTGAAAATACAACTCTATTTTCTTCCGTAGGTTATTTAAATGATAATGGAATGATTCCTGAGACGAAATATGAAAGACTTAATATCACTACCCGAGCTACCTCGAAATTTGGACGTAACAATAGATGGTTTACAGATATAAAAGTTCAATACATAAATTCATTTGCAAAGAACAGGCCTGTAGGAGGAGAAAATCCAAATAATTATTATGGTAATATACTCACACTGCCTACAACGGTAAATCTTGCGGATTTTCAAGAAGGAATGGATGTTTTGGGAGCAAAGCAATATTGGTATATAAAAGACGGAAATAACCCTTATTGGTCGGTTAATAACAGATTGAATCAGGATGTAAGAAATAGATTCTTTTTAAACGGAAATATAAGATATAGCTTTGCAGACTGGATTAATTTTGACCTGAAAGTTGGTTCTGATTTATACAATACAAAGGCTGAGCAAAAAGTTTATACAGGAGGAAATGTTGCAAATAGTTATTCTACATCATTTAATAAATCTGTAGAAAACAATTATATTGCTAGCTTAAATCTTAAAAAAGATAATTTATTTGGAAAATGGAGTGGTGCCGCTTCAGTTTTTGGACAGATAATGACTTATAATTACAATGATAGTTCAATTGGCGGTAGCCTTGCCGTTCCGAATTATTTTACTGTTACCAATATAGTAAATAGACAACCAGATGTTTCTGAAGCTAGAATTCGAAAACAAGTGAATTCTGCATTTGCTACTTTCGATATAAATTATGATAATTTTTGGTTTTTAGGTGCAACATATAGAAATGATTGGTCTTCTACTTTGAGTAAAGAGAATCGCTCTTTTTCTTACTATTCTGCAAATACTTCTTTAGTGGTTACAGATATGTTCAAAAAAATATGGGATAAAGAGCTTCTCGGAAGGTTTATAACTTTTGCTAAAATCAGAGCTTCTTATGCACAAACAGGTAATGGCTTAGGTTTTAATGAACTGTTAAATTATTTCAGGACAGAGCAATCAGTCTACCCAAATAATACAGCAAGTAATTTTAGTTCGATTTTATATAACTCTGCTGTTACTGCTGAAATTCTTAAAACATTTGAAACCGGAGTCAATCTCCGCTTCTATGATCGTATTGATCTAGATGTTAATTATTATAATACTCATGCTACAAATCAGTTAATCAATTTGCCAATGAATCCATTATCGGGTTATGTAGCAAGAAAAATAAATGCAGGAGATATTGGTAATAAAGGTATTGAGGTGATATTAAATGCAGACATTATACGTAAGCAGAATTTCCGTTGGAATCTTAATGTTAACTTCTCTAAAAATGAAAACAAAATTTATGAATTAACAGATGATGTTAATATTTATAACATTATTGGATTTGATAAGATTGGAGTTGTAGCTTACACAGGACAACGGTATGGAGTGATTATAGGTACAAAATATGCTCGTGTGGAAGATTCTTCAAGCCCATATTTTGGACAGAAGATTCTTGATGGGCAAGGATTACCTACTTCAGATGGAAAGCAATATGTTTTAGGAGATCAGACACCAAGAGCTTTATTAGGTTTAACCAGCGGATTTACAATTAAAAATTTTGGATTCTCATTTCAGATTGATGGGAGATTCGGAGGGAAATTTTTTTCAGGAACAATGTTAGCTTTAAAGGGAGCAGGTCTTGCTAAAGAGACTGTTGTAGATGGAGGTAGAAATTCCTTTATAGTAGATGGGGTTGTTCCAAACGGAAATGGCGGATATACAGTAAATGGAACTGCTGTTACCCCACAGGATTATTGGACAGCAGTTTCGAGCAGAAGCAGTAATCTAGGAATTAATGAAGAAAATATTTATGATGCAACCAATGTAAGAATAAGAAATGTTCAATTAAGTTATAATTTTCCTAAAACATTATTTACAAATACGGCTTTTCAGAGTGCGAAAATTTCCTTTTCTATAAATAATTTATTGATGCTTTATAGTAAAGTAAAAGGTGTTGATCCTGAATCTGCATCTGCTGTAAATACTAATGCAACCGGATATGAATATCTTTCATTTCCAACGTCAAGAAACTTTGTATTTAATTTAACTGTCGGATTTTAAAAATTATTAAAATGAAAAAAATTAACATAAAAATTCTATTATTTTCTGTATTTGTACTAGTTTCAAGCAACAGTTGTGATCGATTTGAAGAAATGAACATAGATCCGAGTGCTGCAACTGTTGAACAGGTTTTGCCCGAATACTTTTTGGCATCTTCTATGCTAGGTGCTCAAATGAACCCGGAAGTTGCTGAAAGAACTTTTGTTATCTATTGGAAAAGTGCGGGGAGACAGCATTATCAAACATCTATTGCAGGAGGAAATTATGATGATGGATATACTTCCAACTATTGGGGATATATATCCAAATGGCTTAATGATGCTAACCTTGCAATTCGTACTGGTAGAGAAAAAAGCTTGAATGGTACCGGAGCAAATTATAATGATAACGTTATCCAAATATCCAGAATATGGAGAGCTTATCTAATGAGTGAATTATCAGATAATTTTGGATCTATTCCAATAGATGCTTTTCAGGGAGTAAATCCTGAGTTTAATAATCAGAAAGATGTGTATTACTTTATTTTATCAGAATTAAAAGATGCAGTCTCAAAAATAAACACGGGTATTACTGTAGGTGATGATGTAAAAAAAGAAGATATTGCCTATCAAATGGATTGGAATAAATGGGTGAAATACGGCAACTCTCTGAGAATGAGATTAGCAATGAGACTATCCGAAGTTGATCCTTCAAAAGCTAAAACAGAATTTGAAGATGCAGCATCTTCAAATAAATTTATATCTAATGCTGATGAAAATTTTGCCGTTGCAGAAAAAGATGGCTGGAATGATTTAACAGGAGTAATGTCCAGACCTTGGAATCAGCAAATAATCTCGGCTACACTCAATAATTTATATCTTGGTTTAGGAGGAGTACCATCACAAAATCAGCTATCAAGTGATTTACAGTCATATATTAAGCCAGATGGATACATTGGTAAAAAGTTTACAAGTCAATATCCTCAAAAAACGAATGATCCTTCAACAGGTTATTTTTTAGATGGCTTACCTAATAAAATAGATCCAAGAGCATATAAAACTTTTTTTATTCCTGGAAATACAGCAAGTCCTATATTTCCACAAGGATATGCAGTTTCTGATGCAGCTATGATGAAAGATATGAGATACTCTGACGGATCAAAAGTTACAGTTAATACTAAATATACATGGAATGCTTATACTATTGGAAACTGGGGAACAGCCCTGTCATTAAATGATGTAAGAGGATCAGCCATTTATACGCCAAGTATAGGGCAGCAATATAGAAACAGTACAAACAAAAGAGTATTTTTTGGAAGTTGGGAAAGCTATCTTTTAATTGCTGAAGCCAATTTAAGAGGTTGGATTACACCTATGTCAGATGAAGCAGCGTATAATAAAGGCGTTCAGGAAAGTTTATTATATAATGGAGTTGGTCAATATTATTCTACCTATATTTCTTCGACAGATTATAATAGAGACGGTACATCTGCAAGCTATTCTCATACAACAGAGCCGGGTGCATCACATTCTATGAATTATGTTGATGGTAAAACAGGTGTAGCAGGAACTGTTACAATTAATTACCCTTCAAATACAATTTATAAAGGTGGAAATATCAGAAATGATAAATTAACTAAAATTATTACGCAAAAATTCATAGCTAACACACCTTGGTTACCGCTTGAAACGTGGAGTGATCAAAGAAGATTGGGCTTGCCGTTCTTTGAAAACCCTGCAGTTGAAACCCCATTACCGAATTTGCCGAATTTAAATTCTTCCAATTTTATGACAAATTCAGTGAAAAATTTTCCGCAAAGATTGCCGTATCCTAGCAGTTTCAGAAACTCAGACCCCAACGGTTATACTAAAGCAGTACAATTGTTAGGAGGAACAGACGAAGTTCTTACTCCGCTTTGGTGGGCAAAACATTAGAAGTTACTAGTTTATTTTATTATATCCTCCTTTCAATGTTATTGAAGGGAGGTATTTTTTAAAGAGCACTAATGGTAAAAACTACTCGGCTATTATAAGTCGTTGCAGGAATGGTAACAGACACGCCACTCAACTGTAGCTGTATAGGAATATTGCTGTATGATCCAAGTGCTAAAACTGCAGCAATTCTGAACAATTCAACATCGGTCAGTGTAAGAGTTTGATAATTTGTACCTCCGGTAATCGTGCATAGAACACAAACTGTTGTTCCGTTTCCTGTTCTTCTCGCAGATAAAACCAATGAATTATGCCATGTAGGATTAGCTTGATAATGTACAGAAACTTTTGCACTCCCTAAAAGTATAGGAACACTCGCCGCTAACAATACTTGATTGGCTGCACTTTGATAAGTCCCGCTATAATTGGTTCCGGCTTCAGTGATTGTAGTGATAGGAACTGCCCAGCTTGTACCGGTGACTGTTAAAGTCTGAGCTTTATGATACTGACTGAATACCAAAAGAATAACAATATAAAAATATTTTGTTAGAGGAGATTTTTCGAAAAAATGACTGTTAGACTTCATGAGATTAATTTTATTCAGTGATAGTATAAGTGATGACAACCGGAGTATTGGTGCGTGCAGATAAGTTGGTATATGTATTGGGAACAAGACTTATAGTGAGTTGATGACCATTATTAGCTCCGTTTCCTGTAAATGCTCCGCCAATTCCGGTGATGATTGTAACAGGTGTTGTAGTAAGGGTCACTTGTCCGGAAGAAGTTCCTAAAGTACCACCACCAGATCCTGAAGCTGTTCCCGCCTGTAATCTTATATTGACACCCGGAATAACTTGATTAACAGATGCCGTAACTCTTCTTGTAAGACCCGCTGGAGCAATTGCAGAAGTATAATTGATCCATTTCGTAGTATTAACTGCCGGATTTACGACTGATAATCCTGCTTCTGTTGGGGCTGTAAAATTTAATGTAAAATTTCCTGTCGGTTCTATATCTAATAAAGTAACGACAGGTAATGTTATAGAAACAGCACTATTTCCAGTGGTTTGTGAAAATATTAAGTTAGGTATAGTTAAGCAAAATGCTATTAATATGTTGGTGAAGAATCTCATTTTCTCTTTTTTATTTCATTATAACCAACTTTTATAGACTCTTGTTGATATTTTACTTCCGTTTGTTGCTTTACCACATTAATGATGAGATCTTTGGTTTCCGAAGGATTTAATGTAAAACTAAAAGTATCCATTGAAATTTTGTAGCGCTTATCCAAACCATTTCTGTATATTTTTACATTCCAAGTGCCGGGGCGCAGATAAGTAAAATCAAAATTTTCTCCTAAAAAGCCTACTTTTCTATAAACTTGTTCACCATTAGAAGCTTCAATAATAATGCTCTCTCTTTTCTTTTTTTCTTTATTAAATTGAAAGTGAGCAAAGCTTAATTGATTGTTTTCCGAAGATTCATTAAACTGAATACGACCTTGAATATTTGCAGCTGTTGTTAAATTAAAATTAAAAACATTCTCTTTATTAGTTAATAACACTTGAGTAGGTAATGTAATATCAGCAATATCATTAATTTCTGTTGTTGACCGATCGATTTCGAGGAGATAATCTCCGGGAGTTACATTTTTAAAAATATAGTTTCCGTTTTTGTCCGTTACAGAGAGATGGCTGCCCATCATAAGTCTTATCCCGTCAATTTTTTTTGTTCCAAGATTACCGATGTTTCCAGATAAAGTAGTGTATTCTGCAATTTTTTGTACGGGAGCATTGAGACGCAATGTATAACGAAGTGAAAATATAAAATCTTTATTTCCTATTTGCCCACGTTGCAAAGCATATCTACCGGAAACATCAAACTCATGACCTTTTAAAAGCTGTTGGTGAAAAACAATTTCAAACAAGTTTCGATCATTATAATATTCTTCAGGAAGGTAATTGTTTTGATAGAAAATACTTAAAGAGGTATCGTTTGAAAATCTGCTTAGAATTCGGGCTCCATAATATATTTGTTTTTCATTTTGCATCTGATATCGGGATGTTATGGCATAACTTCCAAATATATTAAAAGAGGTTTTAAATTTTTCAAAAGCCAAATTAAGAGTATAAAAACTTGAATTTCCTGTAAAATCCGATAAATAATTTTCTGTTTTTCCAAATTGAGATTGCGCATTGATCTGGAAAATACCAATCTGCTGATCAACACTCACTCTGACGAATCTTTCATAATAATCAAATTGTCTGGGCTCCAAACGATCCTGATATTTCTGATATCCATTATAAATCATCAAAGAACCTTTTTTTGAATATTTATAATTGATTCCATACTGAAGATAATTTCTATATGGAGCTGCTAAAAACAAGGTGTCTCTTTTAAAATTTCTTGCATCTTGGACATAATTGGCGAATAGATTGAGCCTTTTTGAAATTTTGTATTGAAGATTTCCATTAATGGTACTGGTATTTGTAAAATAACCAGCAAATTGCGGACTAGACCTCATATACATTATATTTCCGTTGAATTTTTCAAAGCTTCCCAAAACTTGCATCATGTAAGCGCTTCCTTCTGTTCGGTCGGTTTTACTGTAGGCCAATTCACCAGAAACGTCAATATTTTTATTAAGTTTAAATTTTCCTGTTGCGTAGGGAAGTTGAGCATTAGAATCTAGTTTCAATCCATTAAGACTAAATCCTACATCCTCAGTTCTTGGTATTTTGTATAAATAACCGGCTGTAATTTCAGATTCTTTATTAAGTTTAAATGTTGAATAGATATTAAATTCATCTTTTACATCCCGGAAAAATCTCGGATGATTATAAAAACTTCCTATACTAAATTTTTTGAAATTATATCTAAATTCTGCACCTCGTCCGTACCTTGCAAATTCCGTAAGATAGGAGGAAGTGTAAGTTTTATCACCCAGATGAACGAAAAAATTATCTCTTTTATAATTGATAAAATATTCTTCATATTGAGTAAAAGAATTAAACTCTACAGGATTTTTGGTTACCGCATGAAATTCAATTTGTCCTTTATTTTCTTTGTCGAGACTTCCTTTACCATAAATTTCACCTTGAAAACCGTCATGATAAATCCCTCTGTTTTCCATTCCAATAAAAGATAAAGATGCTGAAATCGGTAAGCGATGGTAAATATCGTCTTCAGTAGGTTTAATAGAAATAATTTTGGTACTAGTATAAACCGTTTGAATTTCTTGTGGGTTATCAACAGAAGAAACTGAAAGATTCAGATTGAAATATTCATTTTTTCCTAAATCGGGACTTGTACTTTTGCTAACGGTAATAATTTTTATTTCTCCGGGTTGTAGAAGAAGATGAGATCCGTTATCAACAACTGCATTTTTACTTTCAAGTAAAAGATTTTCGGTGATGTTTCCACTGTTTTTTAATAAAAAAGAAGAGTTGATAGTTTCTCCGGCTTTTACAAATTCAGGAGAGTTGATCGCTGTTACGGAAAGTTTTTTGTTTCCGGAAACGATTACCTGTAAAGATTTAATGATAGGATCGCCATTATTTTTCTCTTTTCCATATAGTTTTACGATATAATTTCCTTGTGGACATTCTGCAGCAATTCTCAAAGGAACAATATAAACAGAACTTTGTCCTGCCAAAACCGGATATTCACTTTTTGTGATAATAGGGACAATATACTGACCGGAAGTTTCTACCCGAAAATCATAGACCTTATTTTCTGAGGTCATGTTTTCTATGGTGAAGGAAACAGAAGTAGCCGTTCCCGGCAGTAGACTATCTTTTTTGCTGACAAATTCTTTAGGTTGTTGCTGAGAAAAAAAAAGTACTGGGAATAATGATAGAATGATAAAATAAAGTGTCCAATTTTTAATCATTTTTTACTTCTAGTTCCACATTCAGTGCGAATGCATTTTCGTCTTCATCGGTTGCAATGATGACGGCATTGTATTGATCAGGTGGTATTTTATCTAGATCAATATGATATGATTTCGATGTTGTTGGTAATAATCCCATTGCCTGACTAGAAAAAGCACCCATTTTTTGTCCTGTTTTACGATTGTATATTTCGATAGATGCTGTAGGTTTAGAATAAATATCTCCTTTATTGGCTATTGCAATTTTTACGATTTGTTTGCCTTCTTCTTTTTCAATTTTTACACTCTCAAATTTTAGATCGGGTTTTACTTTTTCAGAATCATAATCTGTAATTACCTGAATGGCATATCGAATGACAGAAGTTATATTAACTCCCTGTTTACTGTCGCTTGGCTTTACATCTTCCACAGGTTCGATCATGATCACACTCCAATAACTGCCTGCCTTGGAAAGTTGTTTTGGAATGGTGATTTCGTAATACACCTCTGTTTTCTCTTTGCCTTTTAAGGTGATAAAATTGGTGTTGAGCTTGATCCAATCTGTGTTTGTTCTTTCATTCGTACGTGGATTGGTGTAGCCGATTGTTCCATCTGCCTGATACGTAAAATCCTGTAAAAATATTTTTACACTTTGCGGTTTGTTATCTGTATTTTCTAGGGCAATTTTTCCTTTATAAACTTGTCCGTTTTCCACTTTATAGTTGTGGGTAAGCCCATTTAAGACAACAATACTAGCCTGTAAAAATGTAAACGGAATGAGTAGATAAACAAAAAAGAGAATGCGCTTTATCATTTTAAATGTAAAGTTTTATGGTTAAAAAAAGGCAAAAGAAAGCTAAGAAGAAACTGATAAATCGATTTCTTCTTACTTATAATGGGATATTTTCAGACTTAATTGTCTGAAATCGTGTAAGTAACAGTAGCAACAGTTGTCGCAGTTGCCTGTAGATCTGCATAAGCTGCAATTCCACCAGGTCCGCTACCTGCGGCTAGGGCATACGTAAGATTATGACCATTGTTAGCACCATTTCCGGTATAAGCACTTCCTATTCCTGAAACGATTGTCTGATCTACAGCACTTAATGTTAACTGTGCTGATGGCGTTCCCAATGTTCCTGCACCTGCACCAGTAGCGGCGGCAGCTGTAACGTGAATATCTATTCCCGGAATAACTGCGTTGAGTTTTACGGTAACATTACGGGTAGGATCTGCAACAGATTTAATGGAAGAATAATTCAGCCAAAGCGTCGTATTGGAAGCATTTGCAGTAACTGGTTGCCCTGCTTCAGTAGGAGCTGTAAAGCCTAAAGTAATATTTTTAGTAGCTGCCGGTTCAATATCAACTAAAGCAACTTCTGGGATGCTAATAGTAATTGTATGATTGTCCGTGTTCGTGTCTTGTGCATTAAGATTAGCAGACACAGCAAATGCGACTAGAGACATTGCAATTGAAAATTTAATTTTTTTCATAGTATTTAAAGTTTGGTAAAGTGAAGTTAAGAAAATTCAACAAAGTATGAAATATTTTTATGATATTTTTTATATGCTTATTTATTCACTATCAGTATTTTGTTATTAATTTTTATTGTTTAATTTTTTGAAAAATTATTGAATAATTTGTATTTAATTTATGATCGTAATCAACCAACAAAAAAGTCTTACACAATTTGTATAAGACTTTATGATATTAAATATTGTTTTAAATTATGCCCAATGCGGGTCTGAAATAGAAGTTTTTCCTGTTTCAATTCTTCCTGCAAAATGCCAGATGTTATTATCCAGGTTCACCTTCAGATCGTACCAGCCTTTGGTTTTATCTAAATTAATACTTATTTTTTCTATCATACCTAATAAGATTTGAGTTTTCTTCTTTTCATAAAGATTTTCTAAATCTATAGTGGTACCTATGCTTTCTTTTTTATTCTTTTCAATAACTAATACAACCTCATTTTTAGCAGGATTATTGATCAACGAAATTTTTAGTTTAGGATCATTTTCTCCTTTGAATTTTCTGTAAAAGCCATTCGGACCAAAAACTTCATGATCATATTTCTCTACATTCACATCATGCGATAATTCTTTCTTCGAATATAAAGCATAAGAAAAATGGAAATTATCATGGTCAAACTGAGTTCTGTCGTAGATCAACAAAGGAACTGCAGCTTCTTTTAGGTTGGTCATTTTGATATTTCCTCTTTCTAGATTGACATGATAATCATAAGGAAGAGCGTTGGACGGTTTTGTTCCTTTTTCCTGAATGTCCAGTAAATTATCACTCAACTCGTTTTCAGAATGCCATTTTAAATTCGGGACAGGTTTATTTTTTGCCGCATTGATGGTCTTTGCATAATCTTTTTGATTTAAATAATCCATCTGCGGAGCTTTCACATTAGACGAATTAAAAGCGGAAGTCAGATCTCCACAAATCGCTCTTCTCCAATCGCTAATATTATCAACTGTGACATCTTTTTTATATTTTTTCTGAATGAATTTTTCCAAAAACTGTAATACAGAAGTATGATCCGAAACTTCAGAATTTACAAAACCTCCTTTCGTCCAAGGCGATGCAATAATCATTGGAACTCTGTATCCTAAACCAACCGTTCCTTCAATTCTCTCATGATCTTTCAGCTTTTGAGTCAACATATATTCCTGATTTTTACTGACATATTCCGCACCTTCTTTTCCGTTCATGTCAACAGGCTGACTCGGATTCATCGGTGGTGCAAAAGGCAAAACGTGATCAAAATAACCATCATTTTCATCGTAATTAATAATGAAAATTGTTTTCTTCCAAGTTTCAGGATCTTTAGTTAAAATATTTAAAACCTCAGAAATATACCATGCGCCGTACCACGGTGAACCGGGATGATCAGAGAAATGTTCGGGAGCTACCAGCCATGAAACCAACGGCAATTTTTTCTCTTCAACATCTTTTCGGAACTGAAATAATACGTCACTTTTCGGTACTACCAATCGTTCACCGTTTTCATCCTGTCCGATTTCTAAATCCCAATATTCAGGATCATTTGCGTTGGTGGTGAAGGCTTTTTCGTGAAGATTTTTTTCGTACTGAGAAAGGTTGGCAAAATTTTCAGGTTTATATTTTTCGAGATCTTCATTAAGTTCGGCAATCATTCCTTCAAATCTTTCTTTTTGACTTGGATTTTTCTCAATTTCCTTTTTTAAATAAGAAATAATATTCGGAATGTTTTTATAATATCCTTTTGAAAATTTTACATTGAATTTGGAGAACCATTCAATCGGATTATCTGTAAAATTACTTAACCAAGCTTCCTGTTCGCCCGACATTCCTTTTGGAAGGCTGATCTCGTTCTGATAGATTTTCCATGAAACATTGTTTTCCTCTAAAATTTCTGGAAAGCTTTTCCATCTTGCCTGTTTTGCTTTTTCGTAATCAATATTTTCATTAAAAACATTGGCTTTTGATTTACCATTTTGTTGTTCTCTCAACGTTCCCGACCAATGGAAAAGTCGATTTGGTGTAGTTCCTGTCAATGATGAACAGAAATATTGATCAAAAATCGTAAACGCATCTGCCAGTTGATAATAAAACGGCAAATCTTCACGATTATAATATCCCAACGTCAGCGGAATGTCTTTATAATCTTTGTTGCCCGACGATTTAGCCTGAAGCCATTGATCGTATTTTCCTTTATTTAGTGCCTTTTGCTGATTGTCCCAAGAGTGAGGCAGAGAACTCATCCAGGTAGATTTTGTATTTCTAAGATCTAGACGTGCGGGTGAAGCATATTTTCCGGCATCATTTTTTTGAAAGAAAGCGGAATGGCCATCAGGTTTGATGAAAGTTCTTTTATCTAAAAAACCTCTCACGCCTTTCAAAGCACCGAAAGCGTGATCAAAAGATCGGTTTTCCTGCATTAAAATCACAACATGTTCTGCATCATAAAAAGTAGACAGAGCAGCGGGTTCAATCGTTAAAGCTTTTAAAATGGCGGGATGCAAAACGCTTGAAGTTCCCAATCCGGCTAATAAAAGACTCGATTTTTCTAAAAATTCTCTTCTGTTCATATTCAATCGTAATAAGAAAGAAACCACAAGATAATAGATTTTCCTGTGATTTCTTTTTTGATATTAAAAAATAGTTAGATTTTTACTGTAACCACCAAGGTTTAGAGTTGATGTTGTCATTTCCTCCATATTGTGATGTGAGTGCAGCTTTTAAATTTGTGCTGTTATAGTTGTATTCAACCTGTGGATATCTGAATCTTAAAGGTGCTGAAACTCCTGTCTGCAAAGGATAATTTGGAAAGCCTGTTCTCAAATAATCGTAATAAGACGTCCATTGGGATTGATGAAACATTGTCATGTATTTCTGAGTCATAATTTTCTCCAACTGAGTCTGCAACGGATCCGAATTATTATAAAGAACTAAAGAAGTCGTTAAATATTGATTCACATCAAATCCTACGAAATATTGATTCGGATTTTTTACATAGGTTTGATAAAAATTAAAACTCGCTTTGATCGCGTTATCATAATGCGTTTTTGCTGATCCCGAAATCCATCCTCGTGCTGTTGCTTCTGCTAAAATAAATTCTAATTCTGAATAACTCAAAACCGATGATGGTTCATTCGTAGCGTCTTTATAAAAACGATCATTTACTTTAGAAATATTTTTGGCTGTAACCAAAGCCGCATTATCAGAATAAGCTGAAGTTGGGTTTCCACCGTTATATGCTGTGAAATCAGTGATTGCTTTTCCTGCTTCTTTCGCTCCTGTCGTCTGCGCTGCAAAAGTAAACAAACGCGGATCTTGTCTGGCTTTGAACATGTTGATAAAATAATCCGCCATATACAAACTCGAACCGTAACCACTGTTGTTGAACATCGTATATCTGCTGTCTGCTGCATCTGCGAATTTCAATTCTCCATTGTCAGAAATTGAAGTCATCAAAGTTTGAGTTCCTGCGATGGAAGCAAATTCTGTTGCAATGTTATACGTTCCTAATGTCGTTTTTTTAGACATTGTAATTAAGATTTTCAAACGGAAAGAATTGATCAGTTTTTTCCATTTGGTGGCATCTCCGTTGTAAATAATGTCACCTTCAATTTTATCGCTGGAATTAATAAGGTCGTTGGCTTCTTTTAATTCAGATAAAATTCCGGCCATTACCGTTTCCTGAGTATCATATTTTGGTTGAGTAATACCAGATTCTCCTTTCAATGCTTCAGAATAAGGAATGCTTCCGAATTTTAAACTTAAATTAAAGAAATAATAAGCTCTGTAAAATTTACCGATCGCCTGATAATTTTTATTGTTGATTTTTTCGGCTTCCTGCATCATTTTCGCCGTGTTCAAAAGCCCGGAAGTGTAGACGTCGAATGAAGCATCATTCCATTTCATGTATTGATAAGTGTTTTCTCCGTCCGTCCCGATCATCATTCTTGAAGCGTACATATTGTCGCCGTTCACCTGAAAAGCAGATTTTGAAACGTATGTTAAAAGGAATTTAGGATCAATACTTGCCTGATCGTTTGGATTTTCATTGATCGTATCAAGATTGGTTTCGCAAGATGTCACTGCAAATAATCCTACGATAAATAATGATTTTATAATATTTTTCATGTTGATTGAAATGCTTTTTAATTAAAATTTAAGATTAAATCCAACTCCGAACCATCTGCTTGACGGATCCTGAATATCATTCCCTGTTTTGATCTGGAAATCAGGATCAGAGTATAAATTTTTAGATTTTTTCCACATTGCAAGGTTGTACGCAGAAATGTTGGCTGTGAAACCTTTTACCATCCCTTTTGGATTAAGCAAAGAAGAGAAATCATATTCCAGAACGATTGATCTCAATTTCACAAAAGTTCTGTCGAAAACGTTAGCAAATAATTCACTTTCATCCTCGGTTACTCTTGCTTGGTAAGGATAATTCTGTGCCCAATCCTGGAAGCTGATCGCTTTTGTATGTGGAGTATAAGTTCCTGTTGCTGCGTTGTAATTTACTCCATCTGGAACAAAATAATACGTTCCCGGATTAGCATATTCCTGATCTCTGTACGCTGTAGAATTCGGATGTTTTCCGCCCCACCACATTTTTTCGACTACCTGAGATCTCATCACACCGCCGATACTTCCATCGATTCCAATGTTTAAAGTAAATTTTTTATATTTGAATGTGTTGTTGAAACCAAAGGTCCAATCCGGACCGAAATGGCCTAAGTTGGTTGGTGTATTTGCTCTTGTCGGCATCCCTGTTTCTGCATCTAAAATCACTTTCCCGTCCGGAGATTTTTGCCATGTGAGGTCATAATAACTATCCATTCTTTCGCCAAGTTTGATGTTGTTGTAATTCGGCATATCTCCATAAATGGAAGTTAGTTTTTGCTCGTATTTACTCCAGTTGATCAAAGATTTCCAAGTGAAATTGGCGGTTTTAATAGGAACTAATCCTAATGAAATTTCAACACCTTTTGTAGTATATTCATTTCCATTTACATATTGCGAAGTGAAACCTGATGACTGCGCACTCGGGAACTGAAGAATATTATTATAATCTAACGTTCTAAAATACGTTGCGTCTAGTGTAATTCTGTTATTAAATAAACCTGCTGTTAAGCCTAATTCATAAGATTTTGTCTGTTCAGGCTTTAAAGAATTTTCATAGTTTAAGGTTGTCGGGTAATAATACGTAGGATTTCCGTTGTAGGTAACTCCGCTGTTATTCAGATAATAGTTTCTGATAGAGTAAGGCTGAAAATCATACGCTACTTTTGCCCATGAAGCGGATAATTTTAATAAATTAATAGATTCCGGCATTTTAACCAAATTCGAAATCACTGCACTTAATGAAGCAGACGGATAGAAGTATGATCTGTTGGCTTTTGGCAACGTGGAAGACCAATCATTACGTCCTGAAACGTTGATGAAAAAAGCATTATACAAACCTACATCGATCGTAGAATAGACACTGTAAATTAATTTTTCCTTTAAATAATCGTAATACTTTACAGAACCTACGGAGTTGTCTAATGTATATTGTTCAGGAACTTTCAAACCGTCTGTTGAAGCATTGTCAACATCATTTTTATAATAAAAAGTAGAACCTCCGGCATTGATCGTGAAATCAAAATTGTCTGAAATTTTCTTTTTATAAGTTGCTAAAACATCAGAGTTGAGGTTCCAGGTTTTGGTATCATTCAAAATATAACCACCACTTCTCGGTGCGCTGTAATTGAAATAAGAATACGGACTTAAAATTTCCTGCTTATTGTGATTTTCAACAATAGATATTTTACCTTTTACTGAGAAATCTTGTGTGGCTTTATATTCTAAACCGGTCTGCGCATTGATAACATCAGTCCTGTTTTTATTTTTATAATATTCGGCTCCGAACCACGGGTTGTTGTACCAAGCGTAGTTCCAGTTGGCTTGTGCAGTTCCTTCTTTTCCGGGAATCCACATGTGATTTTTAAGATCTCTTCCGTCTACGTCACCACCCATCCAGATAAGGATCGTGTACATGTGACCACTTGGGTTGTAGTCGTAATTCGGAATATTTGGAGTAAAGGTTTGATTAAAATTAAACTTCGTATCAAAGATCAATTTATCTCCCAAGTGATTTTCTGAAGAGAAATTAATTCCATAACGTTGCAGGTAAGCTTCCGGAACTCGGTCATCATAATTCATGAAATTTCCGGAAAGTCTGTACGTATCTTTATTATTTTTATAGCTTACTGAAAAACTGTTATTATTGATAACCGCAGGCTTTAAAAATGTAGAAAGATTATCATGATATTCCCAATCGATAGGAACTCTTTCATATCTAGATTTATCATTGTACTGTGTTCCCGTCACGGCTCCATACCACGGAATTGTCTGTCCCGTTACTTTATCTCGAATCGGGCTGTTCCATTGTGCAATTTTAGTTCCCGGAACAAATTTTGGACCCCAAATCATATCTCCGTCATTCACACCGCCGTCCGCGCCATCCCAGAATTCATATTGTCCGTGAGAACCGTTTCCGTATTCTGTCTGAGTTTTTGGAAGATTTGTAAATCCGCCTGTGACCATTGTGTTCTGAGAGAACTCAACCGTGAAGCCTTTCTTTTTAGCACTTTTTGTTGTGATTAAAACAGCTCCGTATCTTCCTCGTGAACCGTATAATGCAGAAGCGGGAGCTCCTTTCAGAACATTGATATTTTCAATATTATTTGGATCTAAATTTTGAAAAACTTCTTTTTCAACGATTACTCCATCAATCACAAAAACCAAATTAGAATTTCCTCTTAGCGTAAATTCCGGAGCCTGTTGCATTCCTGTTGGATTGGAAACATTTAATCCGGCAACCTGCCCTGAAAACAGATTTCCAATGCTTGGTGTTGTAATAGATTCGAATTGTTTTGTTCCGACTTCCTGAGTGGAATAACCAATTTTTTCTTTCTTCTTTGCAATACCCAGAGCGGTAATTACAACGCCTTCGATTTGCTTTTCACCTACCTTTTTTAAGACAACTGAATAATTTCTTTTAGAAGAAACTTCAATGGAATAACTAGAAAATTCCGGAGAATAAAATTCAAGAATATCTTTTGGGTTGGCTGTGATGGTAAAATTACCGTTTTGATCGGAGGTTACCGATTTTCCTGAGTTTTTATCAGTGATATTTACACCAGAGATCGTAGAGCCATTTTCGGATTTTACATTTCCTGAAATGTTGATCTCTTGGGCGGTTAAATAGAGGGGGAGTAAAAAAATCGCAAAAGTAGCTAAAGTCTTCTTCATTTTTTTTGAGAGCAAATTTAGCGGTGTACTGTTACTTAAATTTTAATCCTGCATTACGATAAAAATACGATTTCAATAAGAGACAATAGAAAAATTAACGAAAGGATAAAGCGAAAAAAGCTGTTTATATCAGAGTTTTTGCTTTATTTTAAATAGTATTATTAATAGGTTAAAGGATATTTTTAATCTTAGAATCTACTCAAAATTCCCCAGTGGATTTTTATATCATTAAACTTAAACGGATTTCCAAATTCGTTACCATTCGACAGCTGGAAACTCATCAATCCGATCGGAATGAAGAAATTGAAACCAAGCCCGACACTGTAAAGCTTAGGTTTGACGTTCAAGGATTTATTATTGAGCTGTCCATACTGCCCAAAGACGTCGAAAAATGCTTGATTTCCAATTAAATATCGATATTCTAAACTTCCGTAATAATAGAAATCTGCGGCGAGGGAATTTTCATTGAATCCCCGCATGGAATTCCAGCCTCCGAAACGATACAATTCGTTGGCGGAGAACTCAACTTTTGAGTCCATCATGGCTCCTTCTGCCTTTATATTCAGGAAATGATTTCCGTTGATATTATAATTATGTTCCCCGAAAAAGTAGAATTGATTTTGTGGAGCTTTAATATTATCTTTGGTGTAAGTTGTTGTCAGATAATCATATCCGGCACTGATTTTAGTTTTGTAAAGGAAAAGATCAACGTCAGTTGGTTCCACCATTTCAAACCAGATTCCGATCCCTTTTTTGTTATAATCTTTCCCCTGAACATATAAAGTATCGATAATACTTGAGCTTTCAAAAGTTCCTCGAAGACCGATTTTATTTCGGTTATTTATGTGATAATAGAAAGCGGGAAGCGCCTTTACATTCGCAAAAGTAGAATCCTGTCTGAAGATATTCACCTTCATATTTAAACCTACATTAGAATTGAAAAGATAAGGAATATCGGTTTGTAAATCGAAGTTTTGCCCTTTATCAGGGTTTCTCTGCCAGTATAAATTAACGGTTTCAAAACCGTTGAACATGTTTTTAAAATTGACATTCAAGGTTCCGTTTAGCGTAAATTTATCTGTTTTATCATTTCCAAAACCAATAACTCCGTCAAAAGTGTTGGTTTTTTTCTTTTCCATGAATAGATAAATCTGGGTAGAATCTTTTGTAAACAAAGTCTGTGGCTGCCGTTCTAAACTCAAAAAAGGATGCCCCTGAAAGGTTTTATTAATCGCTAAAAGATTTTTATCATCGTATGTTTTGCCTTTGAATTCTTTTTCAAGGTTTTTCATAAATCTTTTCGGAACTCTTACATAATTTTTTACGACAAAGCCATCGATAGTTCGTTTATCATTTTTATTAATGTCTAATTCTACGATCGGATAGCCGTTTTTCTGACCTTTATATTTAGACTTAATTCTGCTGAAAGAATATCCGTCATCAATATATCTTTTGTTGAGAACTTTTTTGGTTGAATCTAAATTTTTAGTAAAAAAATCTTTCTGAATTTTTAATTTCTGCGTAATAGAATCTGAAAGGTTGACGTACGTTTCGTTGAAGTTTTTTCCTTTATTGTAAAATATTTCGGTGCTGTCGCCTTTTGCTTTAACCTCTTTTAATTCAGTGAAAAAATAATTGTTTTGAGCCAGAGAATCCAGAAATTTTACCGCAGATACGGAATCTCTAACCTTTTTTTTGACTTTAGTTTCAGAATCGATTAGAAAATAATGCTTCTTTTGCGCTTGTGTAAAAACGCAAAACAGAATAAAAAATATTTTTAGAAATAACTTCAACTTTTTGTAAAACTGAAACTAGTCCAGTTTATTATATTTCTTCATTAAATTCTCATAAGTTCCCTGAGGAAGAATCCATTTTAACGGAACTCCAATTTTCTGCCCGAATTTACCAAAATAATAATGAGCTTTCCATTTATTTTTTCCTAAAAGATTTTCAACGTATTCTGCAACTTCCAAAGGTTCGGTTCCGTCGCCTACGTGAGAGTTCATTAGAGCATACACTTTGTCAAAGACGTTTTTGTAAGGCTGAGAAACTTTTGTTTTCACTCTGTTTTCTGCAATATTGGTTTTTATATCACCCAAATGAAGCGAACAAACATTGACGTTCCAAGGATAAACTTCGTATCTCATAGCTTCGGTTACTTTGTCCAAAGCAGATTTTGAAGCAGAATAAAATCCACGGAAAGGAAGTCCCATTTCACTTCCAATACTGGAAACATTGATGATTTGCCCGAATTTGTTTTCACGCATTTTCGGCATAACGGCAGTCATCATTTGTACCGCTCCGACAAGATTTAAATTGAATAATTTTAAAATATCTTCTTTTGTAGAATCTTCCACAGCGCCAACCATTCCCATTCCGGCATTGTTGATCAAAACGTCGATTCTTGTCTCAGTTTTCAACACTTCTGCAATCGCATTTTGAACGGCGTCGTTATCCGTAACATCGGTCGGAATTGATTTAAAATATTTACTTTCCGTATGTTTTCGGCTTAAACCGTAGACTTTATGACCTTTTTTTCCAAAATGTTCGGCTAAAACGAAACCGATTCCTGATGAGGTTCCTGTGATGATTATAGTTTTATGTTGTGACATTTTTTTGTAAATAAAATTTATAGATTCTAAAAGGAATAATGATAATCCAGATTAACAGGTTGTTTAGCAAGGCCAAAGGAGAAACTATTTTATATATTATAGACCTAAAGAAAACGCTAAAAAGATTAGCAAAGCTTTTTAAAACCATATCATAATGATTAATAGGATTATAATACCAAGATAAGTCTTTTCTTTCTGCTATTGTATAATACCAAAATAATGTATTGAAAATTATCAGTAAAAACGTTGTAAAATAATTTTCATAATACAAACTTATGGTGAAAATTGACAAAATTAGAATGATGAAAGGAAGTTTGAGGTTTAGAAATTCATAATATCTAATAATATCAAAAAGATTAATCAAAATACAGCTCATTAAAATAACAATAATGAATGTTTTTGTAATCTTATTAATTTTATAAAACGTATTAGATTGAATATTCATAGTTTAAACCTCTTATTCGCTCTTCAAAATTATTCTAAAATAGTTTCTAAATCCTCCCAAAACATCGGATAAGATTTTTCTACAACATCTTCCTCTCCAATATTTAATTCTTTGATCAGACAAAACGGTGCAAAACTCATGGCCATTCTGTGATCTTGGTACGTTTTAATAGAAATATTTTCCTCCGGCTCGTTGAAGCTGATTGATTTAATGGTTAAATCTGTAATTTCAGTTTCTGTTCCCAGTTTTTT
The DNA here is from genome assembly GCF_046535115.1 of Chryseobacterium sp. SIMBA_038. NCBI lineage: Bacteria > Pseudomonadati > Bacteroidota > Flavobacteriia > Flavobacteriales > Weeksellaceae > Chryseobacterium > Chryseobacterium sp. SIMBA_038. The sequence continues at coordinate 185,436 of NZ_JAWRXH010000008.1, read as the reverse complement.
CAATTCGATATGTAAAGCTGAAAGTCGATCGGTTTCTTTTACTTTCAAAGTTCCCAACCCTGAAATCTCAAATGGAATTTTTAATGCCGCCGCCGTTACACAAAGAGTTTGTGCGATGTCCGGACAATTATTCATATCTAAAATAATCTTCTCAGGAAAAGAAAAATTAGGATCTGGTTGAAGAGTAAGTTTGTGTTCATCTTCTGAGAAAATTGTTTTAATTCCAAAAAACTTTTCATAGATTTTTGCAATCGCAGAATCTCCCTGAGTTGATTCTTTGTAAAAACTTTTCAGATGAATTTTTTCTCTTCCTAATGCGCAGATAGAGTAGAAGTAAGACGCGGAACTCCAGTCACTTTCAACCTCATAATTGATCATTGATGAATGATCGTTGATAAATGGTTCGACTTTTATTACATTGCCAACAAAGCTGTTTTTAATTCCGATTTTTGTTAAAATATCTAGCGTCATTTCAATGTAAGACCTTGAAGTAACTTCACCTACAAGATTAATTTCTAATCCATTTTCCAATTTTCCTGCGATAAGCAAAAGAGAGGTGATGAACTGACTTGAAATATTGGCAGGAACATTAACCTGCGTTTGAGTGATTTTTTTTCCTGTAATTTTTAAAGGCGGAAAACCTTCATTTTCCATGTATTCAATTTCTACTCCGAGATCCTGAAGAGCGCTTACCAAATTCTTTATAGGTCTTTCCTTCATTCTTTTTGAACCCGTAAGAATTGTGGTTTTTCCTTCGGCGATAGAATAATAAGACGTAAGAAAACGCATTGCCGTTCCTGCATGGTGAATGTCTACAATTTCCGTAGTTTCAGACAACGCTTTTTTTAGCAATTGGGTGTCTTGAGAATTGGATAAATTCCCGATTTTTATATTTTTAAACAGACTTTCTAAAATCAACAAACGATTCGAAATACTTTTCGAACCGCTGATTTGTACTGTTTTATCTCCGATTAATTTTGATTTTTCTAGCTTCTTCATTGTTCTTCTTAAAGTTAGGAAGCTAGAGGCGGGAAGCGGGAAGTTTGTATTGCGCTAAACTTCCAGCTTCCATCCTCCATCTTCCTGCATTATTTTAATTTTTCATTATTCTGATGACGGTCTTTATCGCGATCAGTTTTTATCTTCATTTTTTTATCGAAAGCTTCCTGCAGATTAACTCCGGTTTGATTGGCGAGGCATAAAGTTACAAACAATACATCTGCTAATTCTTCACCAAGATCTTTGCTTTTATCGCTTTCTTTTTCACTTTGTTCGCCATATCTTCTGGCGATAATTCTGGCAACTTCACCTACTTCTTCGGTCAGCATTGCCATGTTGGTCAGCTCATTGAAATAACGGACGCCAATTGTTTTTATCCATTCGTCAACTTGCTGCTGCAGATGTGTAATTTCCATTATTGATAAGCTCCAAGTGTTGGACTAGTCGTTCTTGATACGTTAACAATGTCTGTAGGAACGGTTCCTGCAATGGTTGTATTTCCTTTTCCTCTCGCGAAAGAAGTCGGTTTTACTCTCAAATTAAGATGAGCCGTAAAATAATTTACAAACTGAGGATCTTCATTTTTATAACTTTGAATTACACTTGGATTGCTGTCAAAAGGAAACCCTGCTTCAGTTGTTCCTGAATATTTCAACAAACTGCTTTGAACGATAAAATTAAACTGTTGTCCCGGTGTCTGCTCAAAACTCACAGAATTATCTCTGTCAGAATAGACAATACTATTTCTGATATTAAGTTGTTGTAATGCGCCTTGTTCGGTTTGTCCAGCATCGTTTTTCCATTCATTAGTTGCGAAAATTCCGTTTCTGTTCATTGAAGATAGAACTTGAGAATAATTAGCAATTGTAGCATGAGTGTACGTATGATTTCCGCCTTTGAAGATTCCAATACAAGATTCTCCACAGTTGTTCATGACTAAATTTTTAGCATTTACCGTAGAAGCAACAGCATATATTCCATATTCCTGGAAAGTATGAATGAAAGAATTGCTTATCGTTGCGTTGGTCTGTCTCATATCTAAACCTCTGTTTCCTCCGAAAAGTCTTGCATGGTTCATATTAAGGGTAGAATTGGCTGCCATTCTGATAGAGTTCCAGTTTTTAGGAATCGTGTCATAATAAGGATCATTTCTGTCTCCTCGAAGAATAACTTCCTTGTCTAAGGTTCCATTAATATTTAAAGTAGATCCTGTAGACACTTTCATTCCGCTGTTTTTGTGGAAATAAACTTTAGTTCCGGCCTGAATATTCAATACTACACTAGGATTAACGGTAAGGTCTCCGTAAATAATTTTAGCCTTATCATTATTCCATGTTGTATTGCTGCTGATAACATTCGGGTTGGAAGGTGTCTGAATAAAAAACTCAGCATCCTGAACCACAGAGAATAAAGTAACGTGTTGCTGACCTGCCGGACTTGTGAAAATTACTTTATCTTCAGCAATCGCTTCCGGACCTGTTGCCTCAGGAGCAATTTCAACGAAAATGTATAAACTGTCGTTTTTTCTTAGCGGAACATCTTTAAAATCATATCCGGATTTTCCGTCTACATTTATTTTATATAAAGAGGTTGCTCCTTTTTCAAGGTTGATTCTTGGGATCAAAATATCCTTATCTTCATTATTATATACTTTTACAGCATAGGTTTCAGAACGAACCTGGTGATAAACCGTATCACAGAATACAGTATCTCTTGAAAAGCTAAGTTGCTGTGAAGGAGCATCAAAATTGATGTCATCTTTGTTACAAGATACCGCAATGAGAAGCATCCAAAAAGAAAAAGCCAGTAATAATTTGAATTTCATCGAAATTAAAGTTTAAATAGATTTCAAATTTAACGAAAATACTTTAATTTTCTTATCAAGAAAAAAATATTGAACGAGTATTTGGAAATTAGAAAAAATATTGTATTTTTGCACCCTAAAATTAGCAGAGAAATACCATTACTATTTCGAAAGCAAAACTTTAATTTTTTAAAAAATTGTATTATGAAAAACGGAATTCACCCAGAAAATTATAGACTTGTTGTTTTCAAAGATATGAGTAACGACGAGGTGTTTCTTTGCAAATCTACTGCAGAGACTAAAGATACTATCGAGTATGAAGGACAGGAGTACCCATTGATCAAAATGGAAATCTCTTCTACTTCTCACCCTTTCTACACAGGAAAAGTGAAGTTGGTTGATACTGCAGGTAGAGTAGACAAGTTCATGAACAAGTACAAAAAATTCTCTAAGTAATTTTTTGCTACTAAAAAATATTAAAGCCTTCCAAGACCATTGGAAGGCTTTTTTGTTTGTAAATAGAAGTTAGTTTTTAAGTTAAGTTTGATTTAAGTTTAGATTTTGTTCTCTATTTAAAATAATTCAGGAAAATTTTATTTGTATTTTTGCATTAAGTAGAAATTAACTAAAAAATGAAATAATAGATTTTATTCCATCTACTAATTTCTAACGACTAACTTCTAACATCTTATATAAAAAATGCAATTAGTATTTTCAGATGCGCAATATTGGGAAGATTTTCTTCCGCTTACTTTTACCCGTCCCATCGCCGAAATGCGATGCGGAATTCTTACTTTCTCCGAAAGGTGGCAGAAAATTTTAGAAAACACAGAAATTTCTTATTTCACGGAAAATTATTTGCAGCAAAAATTTAAAAATCCGGAAGAAAAAGAAAGTCTTTTTTTAGTCACTAATTTTTTACCTACTGAAAATGTAATTCAACAAATTAAGGATTTGAAACAAGGTGAAGCTTTGGTTTATGAAGACGAATTGGTCGCAGCAAAGATCAATATGAAAGATTTTTCGCTTCATCAGATTGAAAAAATGACGGATATTAAAGAAAAACTTATTTTCTTTAAAAAACCAACAGACTTATTTACTTATAATGATAAAGCAATCGATTTTGATTTTGAATTGCTTACAAAAGATAAAACTTCTCAGGAACTTTCTTCAACTAACGGATTTTTGGGAGATAAAAAAGACCTGTTCATAGAAGAAGGAGCGCAAGTTGAGTTCTCAACAATCAATACAAAAACCGGGAAGATCTACATCGGTAAAAATGCTGAGGTGATGGAAGGGTGTAATCTTCGTGGACCTATTTCATTAGGAGAAGGCTCTAAATTTCATTTAGGTTCTAAAATTTACGGAGCTACAACTATTGGCCCTCAATGTAAAGTGGGTGGTGAAGTTAATAATATCATTATTTTTGGATATTCGAGCAAAGGTCATGACGGTTTCATTGGAAATTCTGTGATCGGGGAATGGTGTAATTTTGGGGCAGATACAAATTCATCCAACCTTAAAAATAATTATGGGCACGTAAAACTTTGGAACTACAGAACCAAAGCTTTTGAAGATACAGGATTGCAGTTTGCGGGTTTAATTATGGGTGACCATTCTAAAACTGCGATCAATACTCAATTAAATACTGGAACCGTTGTCGGTGTTGCTTCTAATATTTTCAGAGAAGGTTTTCCTCCCAATCTTATAGAGAATTTTTCTTGGGGCGGATTTAAAGGCGATGAAAAATTTAAATTAGATAAAGCTTACGAAGTTGCAGAAAAAGCAATGGCAAGAAGAAAAGTGCCTTTAACAGACGATGATAAGGCTATTTTGAAATATGTTTTTGAAACATATTAAACGATTATAAATTAAAACTTCAACATTTTTGAAGTTTTTTTTATTTATGATGTAATAGAATACAACTTTTAATTGTCTTACTAATAGAAACAAAACTCATGACCCAAGAAACTTTTAAGGATACGGTATTCATTCTCAAAAATGAGATGTATCGCTTTGCGAAAAGATTCGTCATGAGCAGTGATGAGGCAGAAGATGTGGTTCAGGATCTGATGATTAAGTTCTGGCAGAAAAAAGAAGAGCTGGCGCAATTTGGAAATTTAAAATCCTATGCATTGAAGGCCGTCCGGAACGAGTGTTTGAACAGGCTAAAGCATCACGACGTAAGGCAAGGGTTTGCAGATCTGCAATTGCATCGATCGGAGCTTTACAGTATGGAAGTGAATAATTTAAAAGAACACATTATAGGTTTTATAAATCAACTTCCGGAGAAACAAAAAATGGTGATCCATTTGAAAGATGTAGAAGAGTATGAAGTTTCTGAAATTTCTGAAATGCTGGAAATGGAAGAAAATGCGGTAAGAGTAAATCTTATGAGAGCAAGACAAAAAGTAAAAGAACAAATCTCACAACTGATGAATTATGAACAACGACAAATTTCAAGATAAATACGACGAAGTCTTCCAAAATATAAAGGAAGAAAAAATGGACTGGGATTTTGAAGATTTCCTTCAAAAAGCAGAAGGCGGAGAATCTGAAAATAAAGAGACTCCAATTATTCCGCTTCAAACGAAAGCTAAACCTTCTTTCCCGAAATGGTTTTGGATGGCAGCAAGTGTAGTTTTGCTTTTCGGAATTGGGTTGATTTTTAATTATAATCAAAAATCTAATGTAGAAGATCAGGCGAAACTTGTTGAAAATCAAATCAAGCAACAGAAAAAAGATTTCATCGAAGAAAATAGTGATCATCAAACTCAGGTTGCAGTGAATCATGTAAACGATACGATTCCCGCAGCGAAAAAAGATTCGATCTTTCAGGAAAATTCTGTGGCAGAGAAAGATGTTTTAGATCAAATTCTCCCAAAAAGAGGAAGATTGAAAAAAGAAAGAAGACCTCAGTTTGTAGACAATTCTTCTTCTAAAAAATATGATTCTTCTAAAAAAGATTCTTCAGGTTACAAAGACTCGTATGTTATTGTAAACGGAAAAAAGATCGAAAATGTAGAAGAAGCTATTAATGTGACTAAGTACTCATTTCAGATATTTGCAAATAACGTTAGTGAAAAATTAGCACAGCCCAAAGTGATGGACGACGATTATTAACCTATAAAACAAAGATTTATGAACCTGATCAGGCATTAATCACCTCAGTAAAAATAAAAATTGACTCATGAAAAAAATATTGATAATATTCGCATTTGCTTTTTCCCATTTCTATAATGTTTATGGGCAAGGAGACAAATTTGATAAACTTTTTGAAAAATATCAGGAGGTAGAAGGTGTAACTTCTATCAAGATAGCAAAACCGATGTTTGGAATGCTCAGCAGTCTTAATATTGACGATGCTCAACTGGATCAGATCAAGCCGTTATTGGCGAAAATCAACGGATTAAAAGTCCTGATCACAGAAAATCCGGAGAAAGCCAACAGTCCGGAAGGTAGACAAATTCAGAACAATCTTACGGAATTAAGGAAAGATGTTTCTTCTTATCTTAAGAATTTGAATTACAGCGAAATAATGTCTGTAAATAACTCCGGAGCGAAAATAAAGTTCCTCTCTTCGGAGGCCAAAGACGGAATTTTGGATGATCTTTTATTAAGCATCAACAGCGACACAGGAGAAAATATCCTTGTTATGCTGGACGGGAAACTGTCGATGGATGATGTTAATAAGATCATTAATTCAAGTGAAACGAAATCAAATACGATAAGTCACACGAGAAATACTCAGACTTCGGATAATAATCCATCGTATTTGAATGGTGAAGCCAGAAATGTAGGTGAGTTTTCAGGAATTAATGTAAGCACAGGTGTAAATGTGGTTTACAAACAGGAAAGTCCAACCAACATCAAAGTTATTGCTGATGCTGACAAGCTTCAATACGTAATTACCAAAGTTGAAAACGGTATTCTGAAAGTTTACATTGATAATAAAGGAGTGAAAAATTTAAGATTTAAAAATTTAAGTGTAAATGTTTCTTCTCCAAGAATGAGTGAGATAAAAACCTCTTCAGGAGCTAATTTTTCAACAGTAAACGCTGTTAATGAAAATAATCTTACGATTGATGCTTCTTCAGGATCTACCATTAAAGGAAAATTCAATGCCTCTAATACAATGAATGTTGAAGCAACCTCAGGATCAAATATTAAGGCTGATCTTAATGCTAATAACTTTGCATTGAAAGCTTCAAGCGGTTCTGATACCAGCTTTGAAGGAGAAGTTGCCACAGCGGTATTTGATATAAGTAGTGGAGCGCTTTGTAAGGCAGAAAATTTAAGATCAAACAATGTTGTGGCAGAGTCTACATCAGGCGGAAATCTTTCTATAAATGTTACCACCAAATTGAAAGTGAAAGCATCTTCTGGAGGTTTGGTAAAATATAAAGGAAATCCTGAAATTGATTCAAATATCAGCAAAATGTCAGGTGGAAGCTTAAAACCGATCAACTAAAAATCTAATTGCCATGAAAATTTTTAAAAACATTTTTTTAATTGCCTCTACAATGTTTGTGTTGCAATCATGTATAGGTGGTTCTCGCAAACCTGATATGGATTTTTTCAGCAACACTGATTATGATTTTAAAGGAGCGAAGTTTGAAAGTTTTAATGTACCGATGTTTTTGGCTAAACCTTTCATTAAAAAAGCTTTAAGAGAAGATGACGGAAATGAAGAATTAGTAAAGCTTGTAAAAAAAGTTTCTAAAATTAAAGTATTGACCGTAGAAAATGGCGACCAGGCAATGTTGAAAGATTATGCTAAATATTTAAATAACAACAATTACGAAGATTGGGCAACTATAAAACACGATGGTGATAACGTAAATATCAGAGTAAAGCAAACAGGAGAAACCATAAAAAATATGCTGATAACAGTAAACTCCGATAAGGAGTTGGTTTTTGTAGATGTAAAAGGTAGCTTTACCACAGATGATATTTCAAAAATGATTAATTCTGCAACAGATAAATAAATTTTTTAAAACCCTTCATATACTCAATTATTTTGTACAGGAAAACCGTTCTTTTTAGGGCGGTTTTTATGTTTAGGATATTAAATATTTTATTTTATTTATTGAATTTAATTAAAATTTTGCGCGTAGGATTAAATTAACATTAAAATAATAATGAAAAACTTGTTTCTATGTATTTCTAGCGTATTTTTGCAGAAAAATAATCAACTATAGTTTTTTGATATAGCAAATGAAGTTTTCATCATATTCAGAATAAGTTAACCCTTATATATTCAAGTTATTTTGTACAAGAAAGGCCGTTCCTAATAAGTTCGGTTTTTTTCATTTAAATTATTGATTATTAATTTTTATTTAAACTATTGAATCGCCCTTTCATATCTCGTTCAAATAGCCTAATTTTGCAAAGAAAGTAAAGATGTCTATTCATAACAAAATTGTAGAGGCAGCCATCACTTTCGATGACGTTCTTCTAGTTCCTTCTTATTCAGAAGTTTTACCTAACCAGGTTTCATTAAAATCAAGACTTACCGATAAAATAACGCTGAATGTTCCGATAGTTTCTGCTGCAATGGACACAGTTACTGAAGGTGACCTCGCTATTGCTTTGGCAAGAGTCGGAGGTTTAGGTTTCATTCACAAAAACATGACGATCGAAGAGCAGGCTGCACAGGTTAACCGTGTAAAGCGTTCTGAAAACGGAATGATCTCAGATCCTGTTACCCTTTCAAAAGATCATACTTTGGCTGAGGCTAAAGAAACGATGAGCAGATATAAAATCTCAGGTTTACCGGTTGTAGATGCTAATAATGTATTGATCGGAATTATTACCAACAGAGACGTAAAATATCAGGAAAACCTTGATATGAAGGTCGAAGAGATCATGACGAAAGAAAATCTGATCACTTCTGATAAAAATACCAACCTTGAGCAGGCAAAAGAAATTCTTCTTAAAAGCCGTGTTGAAAAACTTCCAATCGTAGATTCTGAAAATAAATTGGTTGGTTTGATTACCATTAAAGATATCGACAATCAATTAGAATATCCAAACTCAAATAAAGATCAAAAAGGTCGCCTTATCGTAGGTGCCGGAGTTGGTGTTGGAGAAGATACAATGGATAGGATTGCAGCATTGGTAAAAGCTGGTGTTGATATTATTGGTATTGATTCTGCTCACGGACATTCTAAAGGTGTTTTAGATAAAATCTCTCAAATCAGAGAAGCTTATCCAGACTTAGACATCGTTGGTGGAAATATCGTAACAGCTGAAGCTGCAGAAGATTTAATTAAAGCTGGAGCAAACGTTCTTAAAGTAGGTGTTGGTCCGGGCTCTATCTGTACAACGAGAGTTGTTGCGGGAGTTGGAGTTCCTCAATTATCTGCTATTTACAACGTTTACGAATATGCTAAATCTAAAAATGTAGCCGTAATCGCTGATGGAGGTATTAAACTTTCAGGAGATATCGTAAAAGCTATTGCAAGTGGAGCAGGAGCAGTAATGTTAGGTTCACTTTTAGCTGGAACTGATGAAGCTCCGGGAGAAGAAATTATCTTCCAAGGTAGAAAATTTAAGTCTTACCAAGGTATGGGAAGTCTCTCTGCAATGAAGAGAGGGGGAAAAGAAAGATATTTCCAAAGTGAAGCTAAGAAATTCGTTCCGGAAGGAATTGAAGGTAGAGTTCCTCACAAAGGAAAATTGGAAGATGTAATTTTCCAATTAACAGGAGGTTTAAGAGCCGGAATGGGATATTGTGGTGCTAAAGATATTGAAGCTTTACAAACAGACACCAAAATGGTAATGATCACAGGAAGCGGATTGAAAGAATCTCACCCTCACGATGTTATCATCACTCAGGAAGCTCCGAATTATTCTTTATAAGAAAATTTTAAGAGATAAATTAAAAGCCACACAATTTGTGTGGCTTTTGTGTTTTTAATGATTGCTTCGGTTGGAATTATCAATAGAAGCAAGCTTTAGAAACTAAGTCAATGAATTAATTACATTAAGCAGGATTGCATTAAGATTAAAACATTGCACTTCTAATATCATATTTTAAAATTTTTACGATGTTAGTCATTAAATTGATAGAATTTTAGTTAAAATTAGTCATTAACATCCAAATACTTACTAACGACACCTTAAATTAATTTTAACATAAATATAATATTGGTGTAACAAATCAAAAATAATGGGGACATATTGTAAATATTTTGATTGTTTTAACCAATTAAATGAATTTTTAAAGGGTTGTAACAACATTATGTAAATAATATTAAATTTGAATACGTTTAAATTAGAAAACAATGAAGAGAATTTTCCTTTATGGGGCGCTTGTGTTATCCGTTTCATTAACTGCACAACAACAAAGATGGTGTGGTTTTGATCAAACAATACAAGAACAGGACAAAGCTAATCCTGGATTAAGACAGACTTTTGATAAAATTATTCAAAAGGTTCATGCTGAAAAGAAGAATAATTCTTCTTCAGCGTTTGGGAAGACGGTAAATGGAGTTTATGAAATACCTGTGGTAGTTCATTTAATTTACCCGTCTGGTGCGGCAGTTGGAAGTACTTATAATAAAACTGATGCTCAGATCCAAGCATGGCTTGATCGTGCAAATCAAATGTATGCAGGAACATACGCTTGGCCGGCTGCTGGTATACCAGCTGATTTTGGACAGGCTCAAGTATTTCCTATCAAATTGGTATTGGCAAAAAGAGATCCAAACTGTAATGCAACAACAGGTATCGTAAGATATGATGGTGGAACATTAGCTGGATATAATGCATCTGGTATGGCTTATACAACCGCAACTGGTGCAAGTAGAGCAGCTATCAAAGGATTGGCTCCACACTGGCCGGAAGCATCTTATTTTAATATTTATGTAATCAGTATGTTTGATGCTGATCCTACACCTAATGCAGGTTTAATGGGGTTCGCAGCATTCCCGAACAATCTTGATGCAAACTACGAATCGTTCATGAAGTCAGGCGTTGTTACCAATGCTCATGACACTACTTTCGCTCACGAATTCGGACATGCGATGGGACTTTATCACACTTTCCAAGGTGGAACTTACGATGCTGTTCCTGGTGCTGCTGATTTCTGTCCGCCAACTACTGGTGTATGTGCAACTGATGATGATGGGGTTTGTGATACTGAAAGAGCAGGAAGTGGCTATACATTATGGCCGGTACCTACAAATTCTCAGCTTAACCCTTGTACAGGTGTAAACTATCAAGGTGTACAATACAATATGATGAATTATTCTAACTCTGTTGCTCAGAAATTTACTTCAGGTCAGGGAGATAGAATTAATGATTTATTTATGTTGATCAGAAGTAGCTTAACAACTTCAAAAGGAGCTACAGCCTTACCTGCAACTCCGGTTGTTACTGGAACTCCGGTTGCTGCTGCTTGTACGCCTCCGGGAGTTACTACTCCGGGAAGTTATTTGGTAGGACCAACTTCTGTTAAACTTGGTCAGATCGATAATTCTTCAGCTGGTTATTGGGCTGGAGCACCTTCTTATTATATAGATTATACTACACAAACATGTAGAGCAAATAGTTTTACAGAATTATTAGTTACTCAACAACAAACTATTCAGGTTGGATTTGTGAATAACGACCAATCGGTTAGAGCTTGGATTGATTATAACAACAACGGAACATTTGAAACATCAGAATTGGTAGCTTCAGGTAATGATGTTGCTGTAGATGCTAACGGACAAGGATTATTGAGTGCTACATTCACTGCTCCTGCTTCAACAGTATTAAATACGCCTTTAAGAATGAGAGTTATTGCTGATGCTCCTAACAACCCGGCTACAATGACTGCATGTGGACAATTAGCTTACGGACAGGCAGAAGATTATACTGTAAAATTTGTTACTACTTTAGGAACTGCTGATGTAAAAGCAAGTGATAATGACTTTGTAATTTATCCTAACCCAAGTGTTGCTGGAGATAAAGTATTTATTAAAGCTAAAAATGCTAAAAATCTTGACGTTACAATCTCTGATATGTCAGGAAGATTAGTAGCAACTCCAACTTTAACACAGGAAAGTAACGGAACTTTCAGAGTAAATCATAACCTTGAAAAAGGAGTTTATATGGTTCAGATCTCTAACGGGAAAGATACTAAAACTGCTAAATTGATTATTAAATAATTATTTTAAAATCAAAATATCCAAAGCCTCTATTTTATAGGGGCTTTTTTGTTGTCTTAAATATTTTGGTCTAATATTTTTGTTGAAAATTTAGCTATTCTCTATTTTTAAAACTAAAAAAGCTTCCGGAATTTCCGAAAGCTTTAATTAAATAGAAATTTAATCTTCTATTTCTTCACGAACTTAAATTCATGAATTTGAGAATCTCTAGTATTTATCCTTAGTAAATAAACTCCCGAAGTTAATTGTGATACATTTATTTTTTTGCTGAATGCTTCTGATACTACCAGTTGCCCAGCCATGTTGTAAATATGAAAAGATTCCGCTTTTTCAATACCTGAAATACTGATGATTTCTGATACAGGATTAGGGAAAATCTGGATTTTTGTTTTTGTAACGTCTGATGATGTTCCTAAGGTAGAAGTATGAACATCTCCTGTCATTGTAGAGTTTGCCGATGTAAGGCTTCCTCCACATTGTCCGGTTGTGATTGCTGTATTTTCAACCCAAGTACCGATTGTGTTGGCTGGCGGATTTACAAAAGCACTGTTTCCGGTAGAGTTGTAATAAATAAGGTTCGGACTTGCAAAAGTACCATTTCCTTCATCTGCTAAAAACTCCCATCTTGTTAAAGTATTGTTCCATTGAATTTTAAATTCACAAGTTCCCAAACCTCCACAAGGCTGTCCGTCAACAGGTGTTGTAATATAGATGCCTTTTCCATAGGTGTCAACTCCTGTTTTAGTAAAGGTGAAAACCTGGTCATCAAATAAATTATAACAGCCCTTAAAGGTTATTGTCTGCGCAAAAGCTGAGCTTCCGAGCGCAAGACATAATAAATATAAAGCTTTCATAATCTATTAAAATTGTGATGGGAAAACTCCTTGTAACGAAATAATACATTTCAAAGTAAGGAATGGTGGTCTGTTTTCGTGTGGTTGATTTCCTCCTGTCGGATTTACCATTGTACTTTTCATTGTAGTATTGGCAGTAGCATCAGAATATTCTTTATCTAATAATTTTGTATCTGCAGGAAGTGCGTTTGTTGGACTATTTTGGTTTCCTTCAGCCGTTACAGCACTCACGGTGTGTGAGTGAGAAGGCATTTGTGTTACTAATAAGGTAACAGATTCTGAACCGCCGGTTTGTCCCATGGTATAATTCGTAGGACCTCCCGTAGCCTGACCTTCGTGAACAAGCATTCTTCCTCTCATATCAGGTAATGCAAAAGTAGTTGTTCCATTTCCTCCATATTGAGTTCCTAAAAGAGAAAAAAGCGCCTGATTTTGTGAAATTGCTAATAATTGTCCGTTACATGCTGCCCAGTTTTTAGGGACAAAATTATAAGGTACGAAAGCTATTTGTCCAAGAAAAGGTTCTGATGCTTGGGCTTTTAAGGTAGGTGTAAATGCACAGCTGATAAGCAGTGCGCATGCAAATGTAAAGTTTTTCATGATAATCAAGTTTAGTGGAGTAAAGTTAAATAATATTTTACATATTTAGATTATTAAAATAAAAAACCTTTCAGAGTTAACTGAAAGGTGTTATTGTGTTAAAATAGTTGTTCTATTTATGTAGGTTATCTTTAAAATCTTCTATCCTAAAATCGGTGAGCGCATTTCCTTTTTCAATTTTTTCTTTGGAGTACAATCGGAAGTCATTTTCAGTTTTTTCCAGAAGATGATCGTAAGGGCCAACAGCTGAAATTAGCTTTACCAACACAGGCGAAATTTCAAGACAAATGAAAAGTCCCATAATGAAAGCAGCTGCTAATCCGATAATGGCTGAATTTTTTCCTAATTCATCCAAAGCCTGCAGTCTCGCTGCAAAACCGTTGAATTTATCTTCAAAAGTTTCTGTTGATTTTCGTTCTGTTTCTAGATTGGTATAAACTTTTGAAATCTCTTTATCCAGATATTCCAGTCGCGGAGAAATTTGTTTCTGATAATTTTCCAAATCCTGTCTGCGCTGTTCTTTAAGCTCTTGTTTACGTTTTGCATTTGGCCCAAAACCTTCTTTTCCACTCGTTAAACCTGATTGTTTTCCTAAAATCTCTTTTTCTAATTCTACAGCAGCAGAATCATATGATTTTTGATATTGAACAACCTTTTCCGAGATTTGTTCCTTTTCTGTTTCAAAAGGACCACTTTGTTGAAGGATTCTTCCATTCATTTCTCCTTGAAGCTGTTTTTTATTTCTCTGAATAATGGTATTCAATTGTTTATTAACTTCTTTTTCAAAAATTTTAAGTTCTAAAGGTTTAGAAATAATAATTCCCAAAAAAGTTGCTAAGATCAAACGTGGAATTGCCATTAAGATCTGATTCCACCATGTTCCTGTTTTTTTAATTGAGGAAACAATGTAACGGTCAAGATTGAAGATCATCAGTCCCCACAAAATTCCAAAACCAATGGATGCCCAAATATTATCAAATACCGTAAACATTGCATAACCTGCCGAAAGTGTTGCAAAAACAGCAGTAAAAAGTACGATCCCTCCGATCCCTGCAAACTTGTTCCATTCGCTCGGTGTTTTTCGTAGAATATGGATGTTTCCTCCGGAGCAAACCATCAGAAACTTCTGGAACCAATTTATCTTATGATTCACCTGATTTATAGTTTGTTGATTATTTTTCATTATAGAAAATTTATACAAAAGTAATACTAAAAATCGTACCAATGTTAAAGATAGTATTATGTTTTACCAAGTATAATCATTTTTGTATTTAAAATATTGTAAATCAGAGTTTTATATTTTTGATTTAATTATAATAAAAATTCCTTTCTTTTTATTGAGATTTTCAATTTGCATTTTAATAAAAAAAACATAGTTTTGTAATAAATAAAATAAGAAAAAGTATAAGAATGAAAAGAATTATTAGTTTTTTTGCGTTAATGGTTTTTATTAATGCATTTTCTCAAAATCAACAAAAAGAATGTGGTTTTGATGTAATAATGAAGAAAATGGATAACCGTTATCCAGATTTAAAGAAAAAAAGAGAAGAAGCTGATGCTAAGTTTGCAAGTATCGATAAGCAATCAAGTTTAAATAAATTTGGAGCAACAACTTCTTGGAATGCTTTATACACAGGACAGGTTTATGAAATTCCTGTTGTAGTACACGTGATTGAATCTCAGGCTACTGCAAACGCAAATTTAGCCTTAACAGATCAGGAAATTATCAACTGGATCGACAGAGCCAACAAAATGTATGCTACAACATACGGAAATGGTTTCTATGCTGAAGGTACAGGGCCAACAGGAGGAGCGGTAATGCCATTTAAACTTGTTTTGGCTAAAAGATCTCCTAGCTGTATGCCTACATCAGGAATCATAAGATATAACGGAAGTACACTTCCATCATATGACACATACGGAGTAAAAATGCAAAGTAATAATGGAGCTGCTGATTATGACATTAAAAATCAATTGGCTCCGCACTGGCCGGAAACATCATATTTCAATATTTATGTAGTTACAGGTTTTGACGGTCAGCAGCAATTATCTTACGGATTAATGGGATATGCAATGTTCCCGGATGCTTATGATTACAGCTATGAAAGTTTTATGAAAGTGGCTACCATTAAAAATTCTAATGACACGACGCTTACGCACGAGTTGGGACATGCATTTGGTCTTTATCATACTTTCCAGGGAGTTTCTTATACGAGCCAGACCACTTGTCCTGTAAATAATAACTGTGCAACAGATGGCGACAGAGTTTGTGATACTTCACCTTCAAGAAGTATGTATGGTGTTTCTGTTCCGAATAATACAGCTACAGATCCTTGTACAAGTCAAAACTACGACGGGACACAATATAATATTATGAATTATACCAATGTGGAACGTAAATTTACAGACGGACAAAGAGACAGAGCGGTATTAATGATGATGGAATACAGAAAGAATCTAATGAATTCAATTGCAGGAAAAGATCCTTCTGTAGTTGTTACTTCTCCGGTTTCTGTTGTTGCAGCTCAGTGTAACCCTGCAGGAACGGCTCACCCAACCAATAATAACTTTGCGATTGGACCTTATAAAGTGAGTTTTGCATCGATCAGCAGTACAACAAACGGATATGATTCTGATGAGGTGGCGCCAATTTATTACGCTGATTATTCTACGGCAACTTGTATTAGACCTGCATATTATACAGATATCAACTCAAATTCTAGTACTCCGTTGAAAGTGACGTATATGAACGGATTTAGCCAAGCTGATAAATTCAGAACAAAAGTTTGGATTGATTATGACAATAGCGGAACTTTTGAAACTAGTGAATTGGTGGTGAATAATACTTCTGCAACTGCGATGGCTTCGGGAGCTGTTGTAACGCTTACCAATAATATTACTCCACCTGCTTCTGCTGTAAAAAACACTTATTTAAGAATGAGAATTGCGGTAGATGCAGCAACATTTGCTTCAGCAGCGCTTCCTGATTTTACGGCTTGTTCTCAATTGCAGTATGGGCAAATGGAAGATTATGCAGTGAAGATCTTAGACGTATTAGGTACTTCTGAGGTTAAAGACAATTCAGATGCTAAAATTGTGTATTCAAAAGCAGATAACAAGCTTACGCTTGTAGGAAGTAGAAACAATATATTTGGAGATTATCAGATCTATGACCTTAGTGGAAAACTGATCCAAAAAGGAATTTCTAAAACAAATGAAGTTCAAATCAATCAAGAGTTGGTAAAAGGAGCTTACATCATTAATTATTCAGATAAAGATCAAAAAGGATCTAAGAAATTTTTAAATAACTAAATTACCAGAAGCCCTTTTTAATTAAAGGGCTTCTTTTTTTTATCAAATGACATGGAGAAAATTATAAGTATTTTGTTACTGTGCATATTGATGACCAATTGCCAGTCTCAACAGAAAAATAAGCAAGTAAAAAATAAGCCTACAATATCAGTAAAAAGCGATGTGGAATATTTTTTAGGAACATGGAAATTTGTAGAGAAAAATTATCTTGACGGAACTGAAAAAAAGATCTATCCACTTCATGAGTGCATGAAAAAATACAATCTTGTTTTCGAAAAAGAAAAAGGAAGTATATTTTTAACTAAAAATTATGCTACAGGTAAAGATTGTTCTGTTAAAAGTTCTTCAGATAAAATTTCGGTTACTATAAATCAAAGTTCTTTTTCCTATTTTGATGCAGATCTAAAAAAGCTCGAACAATATAAAATACTTTCAAAAGATAAATTTTCAATCGTTTATAGTGATATTCTTGACGGTAAAGTAAGAGATATTGAAGATGTTTACGAAAAGAAGAAATGATTTTTAAATTAATGATATTCAGTTGTTTGGTTCTTTTAATTTAAATAATCTTATCTTTAAGTATCAAATCACCAAAATCTTTAATTATGAAAAATTTAATCGTACTTTCATTAAGTTCATTCCTATTATTAATTTCTTGTAATAAAGAGAAAACAATTGATGACGAATTAAAAGAGGCTGCAATTAGTATGAACAAGCTTACTCCACAGATTCTAAATGATGGAATAAGGCTTGATAGCGTTTCCGCAGAACCGAACAGAGTTTTCAAATATAATTATACATTGACTCAGGATGTAAAAGAAAATGTAACAGAAGAAGAGATCAATACCTTTAAAAAAGAAGCAAAAGAAGGAGCGGTTAATGCCATTAACACATCTGCTGATATGAAGGAATTTCGCGATAATGATGTTACGTTGAAATATTTTTATTACGACAAAAATGGAAAACCGACAGCCGATTTTTCTGTCACTTCCTCAGAGTATAAAAAGAAATAATTTTTACTTAAAAATAATTAAAAAATCCGGATGCTTATTTCAAGCGATCCGGATTTTGTTTTAAAAAGCTGTCCCAACCCGTGTAAGATTTGTCACTGCTTATCGTTCCTGAATTAAAGTGATGGCAAACCGCAACCGCCAGTCCATCGGATGCATCCAGATATTTTGTGGGAAATTCTTTTAATTTTAATAAACTTTGAAGCATTCCTGCAACCTGTTCTTTGCTGGCATTTCCGTTTCCGGTGATGGCCATTTTTATCTTTTTCGGTGAATATTCTGTAATCGGAATATTTCTGTACAGACTTGCAGCCATCGCTACACCTTGTGCACGACCTAATTTAAGCATACTCTGAACATTTTTTCCAAAGAACGGAGCCTCTAGAGCTACTTCATCAGGGTGATATTCGTCGATTAATGCCAATGTTTTATCAAAGATATATTTAAGCTTGGTTTCGTGGTTCGGATATTTTTTTAATATCAATTCATGAATCGAAACCATCTCCATATTGCCTTTTTTAACGGAAATAATGCCGAAACCCATAATAGCAGTTCCGGGGTCTATTCCTAAAATTATTTTTTCTGAAATCATCACGTCAAAGATATGACTTTCATTAATTCTTAACGATGAAAAAATTCAGACGAAATATTAAAGTTTTACCAAAAACTTCTTAACTTAAACAAAAAAATAACTATGAAAAACGTAATGATCTTTTTTATGTTTCCGGTCTTTCTGTTTTGTAATTTTTTACAAGTGAAAGACTTAAAGGAAAAAGGAGTTGTTGAAAATGAGAACCCAGCAACCGTAAAAGACAGAATTGCTTATCTTTTTTTTAAAGTTGAAAAAAATAATTCAGGAGCAGAAAAAATAGTTTTGGAAGATCAAAAAATCATGGAAGGAAGATTAAAATCTAAACCATCTTTTGATATCAATTCAGCTAAAACAGGAGATTTTATTATTTCTTTAAATGATGCCAGCGGAAAGGAAATTGTAAAACAAATCGTAGGAGATCCACTAAATCCTGAATTAGAAAGATTTGGCGAAGAAGGATTAAGCAGAAATAAAGTTTCTCTTCAAAATGCAGAATTTAGTGTAAGATATTCTCATTCCGAAGAAATAAAAGTAGTGAGAGTTGAGAAAGTAACAACCGATGGAAACCAATTATTATTCACCCAAAAACTATAATCATGAAAAAAACTTTACTTTTCCTGTTCGTCAGCACATTTTGCTTTTCTCAGGTCTTCGATGTAGTTCCACTTTTGCAAAGCGGGTCAAATGATCAGCGAATTAATATCGCGGTTTTAGGGGACGGATTTACGGCTACTCAACAGACCAATTTTGTTTCTTCGGCGCAGTCTACAATCAATTATCTTTTCACAAAAAGTCCTTATACAGAATATAAAAATTATTTTAATGCTTACGGTATAAAAGTAATTTCTGCAGAAACGGGGGTAAAACATCCCGGGACTGCAACAGATGTTACAGAGCCAGTAATCCCGGTTTCTAATCCGAATAATTATTTGGGTTCTTCGTTTGATTTTGGGGTTCACCGATGTATTTACAGCAATTCTACAAATAAAGTTGCACAGGTTTTGGCAGCCAATCTTCCGGATTATGATATCACCTATGTTCTTGGTAATTCTACGGAATATGGTGGATGTGGTGGAACGTACGCCTTTGCTTCATTAAATGCTTCTGCGAATGAAATCGTTGTTCACGAATTAGGACACTCATTCGGAAAGCTTGCCGATGAATATTGGTTTGCCGGCTCTGGAGAATCTCCAAATAAAACGCAGACCTCAAATCCGGCAACGATTAAATGGAAAAATTGGGTAGGTGTAAATAGTGTTGGAGTTTATCCTTACACAGAAAGTCCGTCTTGGTTCCGTCCGCATCAAAACTGCGAGATGAGGTATCTGGACAGACAATTTTGTTCTGTCTGTAAAGAACAAATTATTGAAAGAATCCATTCTCTGGTTTCTCCGGTTGATTCTTATACCCCTGCAAACAGCAGTTCTGTAAGTGCGAATACGAATGTAACATTTACGGTGAATGAAATTCTGCCAATTCCAAATACATTGGTGAATTCATGGACATTGAACGGAACTCCACTTGCTTCTACAAGCAATTCATTAATTGTAACTCCGAGCCAATTAAATAACGGAAATAATACACTACTTTTTTCGGTGACGGATAATACAACTTTGGTGAATGTAACTGGTCACAGCACTGTTCACTTTACCAATGTAAGCTGGACGTTGAATAAATCTACTCTTGGAACCTCAGAAATAAAAGCTGCAGAAAGAAGATTCAGCATTTATCCTAATCCTGCAAACAGTGAGTTTTATATTAAAGGGAAACAGGATTTTTCAAAGAATACCAAAGTCGTTTTATATGATGCTTCAGGTAAACTGATTCCAGTGAAGTATGAAATGAAAGACTCTTCAACAATATTTGTTGATATTAATAATTTGATCATTGGAACTTATACTCTAAGTGTAACTCAGGATAAAGAATTGATTATTTCTCAAAAAATAATTAAGGAATAATTTTGGTTAAATAATAAATTGAATCGGCTTACAAGGCCGATTTTTTTTGTTTAATAATTGATTTATTCTAGCTTTTTCTCAGCAATAGGAACCCATTTTCCATCATGACGGAGTAGTATGATTTTGTCAACTATGAATTTAGTTTTATATTCTTTGTTTTTATAAACATCAAGTGCTTTCAGATAATTATCAAAGCTTAAATCTCTGTAACCAATCGTTATATGAGGATTAAAATTATATCTGATGAAATTAAAATGCTGTTTTACTCTGTTGTAAAGTTCAGTTAAATGCTCATTGCTTTCGGGTTTTACAAAAAGGACTGGGCTTTTATTTGGAAAGCCATCAAAACCATTTAATGTAATTTCAACCGGAGAAATAGTGGTATCAATTTTCTGAAAAGCAATATGAATATCTTCTTCTAACTCTATTTCTCTATAAAATGGAGGAAACAAAGTGATATGAGCATCATTTTTTAATGCTTTTGAATTGTTATAGTTTAATGCTAAATCCTGTTTAAATATTTTCACCTCATCAATTATCTGCTGAGGTGGATAAATGGCTATGAAATAAAGCTTTTTCATAAATTAAATTTATGAAACTATTTTTTGTGAAATTGGTACTTTCATTTCTTTTCCTAAATCAATCACCGTATTTTCAATTCCATCCGTAATTTTCTTGATCTCAATGTGAGGTCTGAAAATCGAGCTTTTTCCTTTTTCTTCATCTGCAATATTGGATAGGATAATAACGGACGTTTTAGTTTCGGGATAATAGATATTCAGAGAAGGAGAGCCTTTGATATATCCGCTGTGGAAATAGGCTGTAGGTTTTCCGAGGTTCAGCATAATTCCATAGCCGTAACCCATCTTTCCGAAGATCTGATGTTGTCTTTCTGAACTTTTGGCAATGAATTTTTGAAGAGTTTCCGGATTTAAAATTTTCCCATCATACAAAGCATTATTCCAGGTATGAAGATCCTGAATGGTCGAAAGAATGCCTCCTGCGGGAGTGCCGATTTCTTTTCCGCCTAATCTTTTAGGCATATTTTTTATTTCTTCAAAGTTTTTATCGTTTCCAAGATAAGCTCCGGCAAAATCAGTTCCTTCAAAAATATTTCCTGTTGAAGAACTGTTCATGCCTACTTTTTTGAATAAATTCAAAACATTTTCATCATAAGATTTTCCTGAAACCGTCTCAACTATTTTCCCTAAAGCATTAAATCCATCATTGGAATAGAAAAAACTAGAACCACTTTTAAACATTAATTTTCCGCCAAACAAATTCAATCCTGAAGTATGATTTAAAAGCTGATGAATTGTAATGTTTTCGTATTCTTTGGTCTGAAACTCCTTTAAATATTTTGAAACTTTATCATCGACTTTCAGTTTTCCCTGTTCCATTTCAAGTAAAACCATCACCGCCGTAAATTGTTTACTCACAGAACCAATAGCAAAAACGGTATTATCATTGATCTTAGTTTTAGTTTTAAAATCTGAAAAACCGTTTTCTTTTTGATAAAGCTGAACAGAATCTTTGAAGACAGCAACACTTCCATTAAAGTTATATTTCTTAAAAACGGAATCTATTTGTTGTTCAAACAATTTTTTTTCAAAAGCCGTGATCGTAGAATCTATAATCGTGTTTTTGTCAATTGGTTTTGCTGCTATCTGTTTGATTATATTTTTCTCACATGAAATTAAAGTAATCAAAAAAAATAGAATTGCGGAAAAATAATAATTTTTTTGTGTCATTTGGGTTTAAATAATTTTTTAAATCAACATTGTTCTTCAAAAATAAGAAAAACCTCTTAATTTCACTTAAGAGGTTTTGAGTAAATATATAAATTGCAAGATTAAAAACTAACTGTATTTACCGTATTTGTGGCTGAGGTTGTAAATGTATTTTTCAACGTTCCGCCTGCAGTAGAGTAGGTTCCGCCTGTGTAAAGTCCCCAGCCTGTAGAGCTTCCAACATAGCTTCCTCCGGTATAAGTTCCTCCGAAATAGACTTTATATTGAGTGTTTTTCACAAGATTCGGACTTGAAAAATGGAAATAATAAACGCCATTTTTAGGTTTAAAAGTCACCATTTCTGTTCCTGCTGCATTTTCGATATGTAAAACTGATGAAGTTGCCAACTGCGAGCTGGATTTTAAATATAATCCGACTTGCGTAGAAGCCGCCCCCATTGCTTTTGTCATGTTTGAGTTAGATCCTGCAGAGATCAGAAGTCCGCCGTTCATTAAGAAAGTACCGTTATAATCAATTCCTTCTTCGGGTTGGCTTGTCGGGCCGTTAACAATGGTTGTTCCACCTGTAATTGTAATATTTCCGTTGCTGTCGATCGCATCACTTCCTGCTACGATATTTATTCCGCCTGTGATGTATAAATGACTGTTATCATTGGCTTCTGTTCCTCCAGAAACGGTTCCGTAGGTTGCATTAATTCCGTCATTAGATGCTGTGATGTTATTAACACCGCCTGCAAAGGTAATAATCGGGGCTTCCACACCTTCTCCAACACCTGAAGTTGCCGAAATTGCTGAAACTGTATTGGTTCCTCCATTCACAGTCACAGAAGTATCAGAATGAATTCCGTCATCCGTTGAATTGAAAATATTATTTCCATTATTAATTATAATTGCACCCGTTGCCACCAATGTTTTCGGATGACTGTAATCTGTTCCCGAAACTAAAAATCGGGCTCCTATTGTTTTAATATTTAAAGTAGGGCTGCCTGTGGTGCTTCCGATAGTTATGGTTCCGTCTGCTTTTAATCCTTTTCCGCCTGTTCCTGAGCTTGTCGTCGTTACCGAACCTGCATTGATCAAAAGATTTCCGTCAGCAGAAATCGCAGAAGATGAGTAAGAATCTAAAACTCCTGTTGTATTGGTATACGTTGCACCGTTTCCTGCGGTCGTAATCGTTACATTTCCGTTATTGATCGTGATATTTTGATCCGCAGAAATTCCTTTTCCTCCGTTGGCTGTTGAGGTCAATGTTAAATTTAAAGTTCCTGCATTTACAATAACATTGGCATCAGTTTTTATTGCAGTAGAATAAGATGGATCATAACCTGTTCCCGAAGCTGTAAGAACTGCCGCTCCAGAAAGGATTGCTGTAATATTTCCTCCGTCAAAAGTGATATTTCCTTTAGAGCTGATGGCTTTAGACTGAGCACCTGTTAAATTTAAATTAAATGTTCCTCCCGAAATTGAAATGGTAGAAGTTCCGGTTTTAATAGCTTTAACATCTGCAGAAGCCAACGTTGCCGTCACATTTCCGCCTGAAATTGAAACCGCAGTATCTCCGGCATCAATCGCGTCTCCCGTTGCAATAATGTTTACCGTTCCGTTGCTCATTGTATAACCTTCTGAGTGGAATCCGTCTGAGGCTGCCGAAAGAACTTTAATGGTTCCGTTTTGTACTTCGATTCCGGATGAGGTAGAAATTCCGTGTTTTTTGATTCCTTTGATATTTAAAGTTCCTGTTCCTGCGAATATTATTTTTCCGTCAGTTTGTAGTGTTCCATTTTTTGTGCTTGAAGAACTGTCTGTTAAAGAATTTGTTGTGCCTGACTGTAACGTAAAAGTATGTGTTTGAGCTCCCGTGATATTAATTGCAGGGCCGGAAGCATTGGTAATATTGAGATTATTCATCACAAAATTGGCAGGAAGAGTAGAACTCATGGTTAAACTTCCTGTGGTGCTTGTTCCGAGTAAATTATATTCTAAATTACTTATTGTTGCGGTTGAAACAACATTCACGGTTCCGCCTGTTGCGGTAATATTTACACCTTGTGAAGCGTATGGATTAATAATAGTCGCATTTTCCGTTCCTTTATAAATAATGTAAATTTTAGTAAGATTTACGGACGTTGAATAAAATGTAATACTGTCAACGATAGATTTCGGTATATCTAAACTTCCCGTATTTCCTGTGATATTAAATTTTGAATAGTTCGTGTCAAATTTAATACTATCCACAATCGCTGTCGCCGAAGCAAACATATTGTTGCCGGAATTATGAACGACAATATTCTGAGCTTTTATTCCAAAAGATAAAAGCATTGCTATAATGAAGTAGAAGTGCTTTTTCATTTTTTAATTAATTTAAGGGTTGCATTATTTACCTGTACCAAATAGAAACCTTCGTTCAGCGTACTGATGTTGATGTCTTCATTAGGCTGATATGTTCCTGTAAGAACCAATCTTCCTGTTGCGGAATATATTTTTACATTTAATTTTTCCTTTTTGTCAGACGTAACTCTGATAAAATCTGAAGTCGGATTTGGGTAAAGGGTAAGCTTCGATTTATTTTCACCAATTTCCTGAGTGGAAAGAGTAGAAGCGGTGGTAAAAGTAATTTTTCGGATAATATTGGTAGGTATAGAGATGTTATTTGCGGTCCCATTTGTTTTCACCAATAAATTGCTTCCGGAAAAATAGAGTTTTCCTGTTGTCTCAATGCTGTAATCTTGGGTCGAGCCAGTGTAGTAGGTGACTTTTATTCCTGTTTGCGCAAAAGAGAAAACAGCAAACAAAAGCAAAGACAGCGACACCGTTTTACTTAAAAGTTTTAATATTTTCATTGTTATCTTGATTTTATAAAATCAAAAGTAAAGTGTAATGAACAATGAAAAAAGATTTTGAGGTAAACAGCAAAAATGTGTCGGTGAATGCAAATAATTAAACGATTTGTCTAATTCTTTAATGTAAATTAATTTGTTTTGACAAAAGCAATGTAAACATCATCGATATTTTCATCTGAAGTAAAAACCTTTTTGTAAGACTTCGGAATATAATATACAGTATATTTATTGCTGAAAATATTATAACTTTTATTGAATAATTTATAGTCTAATTTTTTTCCTTCCAAGAGAACTAAAGACTTTTCATTTGCGTAAAATCCTTCTGCAGAAATATCTCCATACTGTTTTCGGTCATCGTTTTCTGCAAGATAAATAACATTTTTTTTGAGGAGTTCTTCCTTTTTGAAGATTATTAATTGTCCCTCGTAATCATAATTTTCAGGACTGAATTCCAGTAAGTTTTCTGTTTTAATAGATTCTTTCGGCACTTCAAGAGCATATAAACCTTGAGCATCCGTTTTTACAGAATATACTTTTTGAGGAGTAATAAAATGTACGGTAGTTTCCGGGTTTGGTTTATTTGTTTTTTTAATTAAAACCTTTCCTGAAATAACAACATTTCCATCACCGATTTTATCTTCTTCTTTCTTATTTTCTTTGGAAATTTTAGATTGAGAAGAAACAAATTCTGTTTTAGTTACGGTCTTTGTTTGCGCGGGATAAGAGTTAAAAATACTTGCCGTCAATGCAACTCCTGCAGCAATTTTAGTAAAAGTAGCTTTTCTTGAATAATGATTTTGTGAAAATGAAATTTTAGGTTGCAAAGAACGGTTTAATTGATTTTTAAAAACAATTCCACAGAATCTTTCACCTTTATTTTGTTGAATAATATCTAAAATCTCCGAATCATTAAGGTTCGATAAATCTAATACTTTTTTTGAGCACAAATCGCAGAATTTCCCGTCAGGAAGATTATGCATTTTGTCTAATGATTCTTCGCAAGGCTTTTCAATTCTCAAAAAAGGTTTCATAATGTGGTTTAGTTTAGCTTAAAAACGAAAATTTTTACAAATTATTTTGAAATCAGATCACAAAACCAGAAAACATATTCTTCTTCCTTATCGTCCTCATCAGATTTTGGTTTGGGATAAGTTTTCTTTACCGTCTCTCCAATTTCAAATGAGATTGGTTGTTTAAAAATAGGTCCATCAAAAGTAAAGGTGTGAAATTCTCCATTTTCTCCACAAGGATCAACGTTTTCGGGTAAATCTTTAATGAAATCTTGATCAATAATTCTTCCTGCGAAGCTTTTATCTAAATAGGCTTCATTCACGCAAGTAACAATGGTTTTAAAACCAAGATCTAAAAACTCACTGATGAGGTGTGAAGTATTTTGTTTCCAGAGAGGGAAAACGGCTTCCATTCCGATAGATTGTAATTGTTCTTCACGATATTTTCTAAGATCTTCCAGAAAAATATCTCCAAAAATTGAATGTGTATTTCCTTTAGATTTTATTTTATCCATCGTTGAAATCATGATTTTCCGATATTGTTCCATTGTTGGTTCTTTCGGAATTTCCATTATAGTTAAAGGAATTCCTAGACTTAAAGCTTGCTGTTGCAAAAGATCTACATGCACGCCATGCATAGAAATCCGTTGAAATTCTTCGTTTACACTCGTAAGTAGGGAAGTGATTTCAAAAAGGTCTTCTTTTAGGATTTTATACAAGGCAAGAGCGGAGTCTTTTCCGCTGCTCCAGTTGAAAATGGCTTTTGGTTTCATTTCGTAAAAATATTAAACCTTCAAGGTTTTCAAAACCTTGAAGGTTTGAATTGAGAAGATTAAAATTCAATAATAAGTTGGTCAATATCAGAATAGTCTTTATCTTCAGCGTGATAAAGTTTAAAATAATCCTCATTTTTAAAAAGTTCGGTTACAAATTTCCTGTTAAGCTTGGTTGGCTTATGAGAAATAATGCTTTGATAAGAGCTCCAAGGATAATCCCAAGTATAATCTGAAAAACCATGTTTCACAGGATTGAAATGAATATAGTGTATAAGCTTTCTAAAATATGCTATTGTGGGAACTTCTTTTCTTTCAAAGTTTTTTTCAAACAAACTGCCGGTTCTGTTGTATCGTTTATTAATAGCTTTAGCATAAGAATTGAAAAAATGCCCAAATTGTAAATGGACATCAATCTTTTTAGGAATTTCGGTTGCCGTGTATTCTAATTTTTCAATCTTTATTTCTTCAAAAGGCTTTACATAAACCAGAATGTGAAAATGATTTTTTAGTAAAACCCAGGCAATTGTATCGCAAAATGGAGAAATGTATTGATGAAATCTATTCAGAAAAAAGGTGTAATTCTCAGAATCAAAAAAAATATTCTGTCCATTATTACCTCTATTATAAATATGATAGTATTTACCAGATTCTAGTAAAGGCTTGTTGTTCATTTTATCATTTGTGTGTATTATAAACCTTCAAGGTTTTTAAAACCTTGAAGGTTTGTTTTTATGAGACTACATATTTCTTCTATACTTACCCCCCACTTCAAACAAAGCATTGGTAATTTGTCCTAGAGAACAATATTTCACGGCATCCATCATTACATTAAATAAGTTTTGTTGGTTGATGGCTGCATATTGCAATGTCTTTAAAGCGGCTTCAGACTTATCTTCATTCGATTGTTGGAAATTATGAAGGGTTTCAATCTGAACCTGCTTTTCTTCCTCAGTTGAACGGATAACTTCTCCCGGACGAACCGTTGGCGAACCATCTTTTCCAAGGAAAGTGTTTACCCCAATGATCGGATATTCTCCTGTGTGTTTCAGCCATTCGTAATGCATCGATTCTTCCTGAATTTTTGAACGTTGGTACATCGTTTCCATCGCACCAAGAACACCACCTCTTTCTGTAATTCTGTCGAATTCTGCATAAACAGCTTCTTCCACAAGATCCGTTAATTCTTCAATAATAAATGAACCTTGAAGTGGATTTTCATTTTTCGCTAATCCTAATTCTTTATTAATAATCAACTGAATTGCCATCGCTCTTCTTACAGATTGCTCAGTCGGCGTTGTAATCGCCTCGTCGTAAGCATTAGTGTGAAGAGAATTACAGTTGTCATAGATTGCGTAAAGAGCCTGTAAAGTCGTTCTGATATCATTGAAATCAATTTCCTGAGCGTGAAGCGAACGTCCCGAAGTTTGGATGTGGTATTTCAACATCTGGCTTCTTTCGTCTGCACCGTATTTCAGTTTCATTGCTTTTGCCCAGATTCTTCTTGCTACACGTCCGATCACTGAATATTCAGGGTCGATACCGTTGGAGAAGAAGAATGATAAGTTCGGTGCAAAATCATTGATATCCATTCCTCTAGACAAATAATATTCCACATAAGTGAAACCGTTTGCTAGAGTAAATGCCAACTGAGAAACAGGATTTGCACCCGCTTCTGCAATGTGATATCCTGAAATAGAAACCGAATAGAAGTTTCTTACTTTTTCGGTAATAAAATATTCCTGAACGTCACCCATTAATCTTAGGGCAAATTCAGTAGAGAAAATACAAGTATTCTGAGCTTGGTCTTCTTTTAAAATGTCAGCCTGAACGGTACCACGAACTGTCGCGATTGTTTTAGCTTTAATTTCAGCGTATGCTTCAGCAGGAATTACTTCATCTCCGGTAAGACCTAATAATTTTAATCCTAAACCGTTATTTGATGGAGGTAATTCTCCGTTATATTTTGGTCTTTCTAGTCCTTTATCGTCGAATTTTGCTTTTAAAGCTTTTTCAACATTAGCTTCAAGTTTATGTTCAGCAATATATTTTTCAACATTTTGATCAATCGCAGCATTCATAAAGAAAGCCAACAACATCGGAGCCGGTCCGTTGATTGTCATTGAAACGGAAGTCATGGCATTCACCAAATCAAATCCGGAATACAATTTCTTCGCATCATCTAATGTTGCGATAGAAACTCCGGCATTTCCGATTTTACCATAAATATCTGGTGGTAAAGCTGGATCTTGTCCGTACAATGTTACAGAGTCAAACGCTGTTGATAAACGTTTTGCATCCATTTCCGCTGAAACGTAGTGGAATCTTCTGTTGGTTCTTTCAGGACCTCCTTCTCCGGCGAACATTCTCGTTGGATCTTCTCCTGTTCTTTTGAAAGGATAAATTCCGGCTGTGTAAGGGAATCCTCCCGGAAGGTTTTCCTGGCCTTTCCATTTAATTAAATCACCCCAATCTGTGTATTTTGGTAAAGAGATTTTTGGAATTTTTAAATGTGATAAAGATTCTGTAGAGGTTTCAACTTTAATTTCTTTTCCACGAACGAAATATGAATAAAATTCAGCTTTGAAAGCCTCTTTCGTATCATCCCAGTTTTTTAGAAAATCGATATTCTCCTGTTGAAGATCTTTTTCTGCTTTTTGATATTCAGCATCCAACGTTTCATTTGAAAGGAATTTTTTTACTCCTTCAATATGATACATTTTCCTTGCTAATTCGGCTTGTTTTTCAACATTAGCGTCGTAAATTCTATTATTTTCTACAATTTCTGATAAATAACGAACTCTTTTCGGTGGAATAATCGTGATGTCTTCAGAAACTTCTTGTTCAACAAAACCTTGTAGGTTTAAATCTGAAAACTTGTCATTTACTTTTTCAACTAATCTATTGTATAAATCAGTCGTTCCGTGATCATTAAATTGAGACGCTTTTGTTGCATAAACAGGCATGTTATCCAAAGGACTTTCCCATAACAAATGGTTTCTCTGGAATTGTTTTCTTACGGCTTGAAGCGCATCTAAAGCGCCACGTTTATCAGATTTATTTAAAGCAACTAAATCTGCGTAATCCAACATATCGATTTTTTCCAACTGCGTGGAAGCTCCATATTCAGGAGTCATTACATACATTGAAACATCTGCAAAATCCGAAACTTCCGAACCTGATTGTCCGATACCTGAAGTCTCCAAAATGATTACATCAGGATGAGCTAATTTTAACACATTTAATGCGGAATGAATGAATGGAGAAACAGAAACATTGTTTTCTCTCGTCGCCATCGAACGCATATAAACTCTAGGATCACTGATCGCGTTCATACGAATTCTATCTCCTAATAATGCACCTCCGGTTTTCTTTTTAGAAGGGTCAATGGAAATGATCGCAATTTTTTTATCTGTATTGGAACGTAGGAAACGTCTTACCAATTCGTCTGTCAAGGAAGATTTTCCGGCTCCACCTGTACCTGTGATACCAATGATCGGAATATTTAAATCTTTTGATTTTTCGTCAATCGCTTTTACTAATTCCGGTTTTTCTTCCGAAAAGTTCTCAACCGCAGAAATAATTTTTGCAATGCTTGTAGAATTTTCAAAACTAATTGAATCTAAATCATTTGCCGTCACATCTTTTCCTGTCGCGAAATCGGATCTTTTAACCAAATCATCGATCATTCCCTGTAAACCAAGCTCACGACCGTCGTCCGGAGAATAAATCCTGTCGATTCCGTAAGACATGATATCTTCGATTTCTTCAGGTAGAATTACACCGCCACCGCCACCAAAAATTTTGATCTGCGGAGAGTTTTTCTCTCTTAAAAGGTCGTAGATATATTTAAAATATTCGTTGTGACCACCTTGATAAGATGTTAATGCAATTGCGTTGGCATCTTCCTGAATGGCTGTATTTACAACTTCCTCGGCAGATTTATCGTGGCCAAGGTGGATAACTTCGCATCCTGTTCCCTGAATCACACGACGCATGATATTAATAGCTGCATCATGTCCGTCGAATAACGACGCTGCTGTTACAATTCTTACTTTGTTTGTTGGAGTATATTTTTGGGTTTCCATAAAAATCTAGAAAATTTCTGAATTCCAAATATAATAATAAAATAACAACCCGATTTTTATATTTAATTTGTTTTAAATCAAATAATTAAATGTTTTTATAGAATTGAATTTCTCCCAACTGAACAAACATTCGTTTAGAAATGCTAACTAATTTCTTTATTTTTGCATCATATTATATATAGTATGAAAAAGGCTTTGATGTATTTTGCTTTAGGAACGGTTTTGAGTTTCCTTATTAATTTTTTTTTTTATAGTTCCAACAATATCGGTCTTGATATATATTATGCCTTGGCTTTCGGGATTGCGTGGGGGGTTGCTTATTATTTAGATACACCCAATATTACCCTGCCGCAAAAATTAGGTTTTTCTTTTGTTGCGATGGGAGCGTTAGTATTGATCGGAACATTAATTTTTAGTTTAGAATTGGCAATTCCTTCGATACTTAAATTTTCAATGGTCTTTGTTGCGTATTATTTGATCGCAAGTTTTAAAGGAAGCAAGTCATTAAGAAAATAAAAAAAATGAGACTGTCTTAAAAGGCAGTCTCATTTTATATTTAGTGGATCATCAGGAAGCTTACTAAGGCAAGGCCGATGACCAAGATCATAAATGCAAAGAAATTTATCATAAATAATATGATTCCAATTATAAAGCTGACTGCTCCGTGGGTATGATAAACTTTGTGATGAGCAATAAAAAAGTATACCATACTATATAATAATAAAAATACGATCAATAAATATAATATAACATTAATAAATCCAACGTCTATTACGCTTGTTAATTTTGCGATAAGGAATATAAATAAAATATTCAGCAAAAGGAATGAAAAGTAATGTAATGTGAAAATTCCATGATCGAAATACCACCATTTTTTCTTATTGTGGAAAATCCATAAAAAGAATGCAAACAAAGGAAGATAAATGAAAAGAGCCTTTGGCATATTATGGAAAGATTTTTCCGCTAAATTTTTAAAGATTTCTGCTTTTGAAACGCCATTTTCCTTTAATTCAAAGAATTTGTGAGCTAGCGGAGTTTGTATAAAATCCAAATTCGATGGGTTTTTTGCCTTTGCAGAATCATAGGACTTTCTTGTTCCATATCCTCCAAAATTAATATCTTCATCGATTTTCTTATCCATTTCGAGCGTTTCCTTGAGATCGTTTATTTCAGCAGAATCGGATAATAATGTATTAAGTTTTTTAACTGTTGCAGAATCTTCCTGACTGAGATTTTTTTCAGCTTTTATACTATCGAGTATTTTCTGAGTCTCTGCAGCTTTTATTTTGTCGAAAAAACTTGTTTTATTATGATTTCCGGCATCTTTCTTATCTGATAAATTAATATTGATCATCGGAAAAAGAGCAAACATGAAAAAAGTAATGAAGCTGACAAAAATATAAAGCTTCACAGGCGGTACAAATTTCTGTCTTTTACCTTCCAAATAGGTACTTGTAAGCTTTCCGGGTTTTATTAGAAGGTTCTTTAATGTCCCCCAAAACTGTCCGTCGTAATGAGTGAAGTCCTCGAAAAAATGGGTGAAGAGATAATAGAATGGTTGTCTTGTTTCGGCATTTTCCTGTCCGCAATGTGGGCAATATCGATCTTCTACCTGATGATTGCAGTTTAAACAAGTTTTATCTGCTCTAATTTTTCCGTGGCTCATGGGTGTGGAGGGTTTTGCGCAAAGATAATTATTTAACTTTACACCATAATTATATCAATAATCTTTTACGGAAATATTTAAAGAAAAGTTAATAAAGCAAGAGTTTGAGTTGCCAAACTCTTTACTTTATCACCTGTGTTTTTAGAATTTTCTAAAACGTTTTTTTCATCTTCAAACTATTTACAAGATTTATGCCAGAAATAATCTATATAGATGAAATCTGTTGAATCGTTTAATCAAAACTTACTTTCAATACTTTATCTAAAATATACTTTCGGGTTACAAAATTAATTTGTACCTTTGCACACCCTTATGGGGAAAATTATGTTTAATCTTTAACTAAAACGTGTGAATACATTAAGTTACAAAACTGTTTCAGCGAACAAAGCTACTGCTAATAAAGAATGGGTTGTGGTAGACGCTGAAGGACAGCCGTTAGGAAGACTAGCTTCTACGGTTGCAAAGATTTTGAGAGGTAAGCACAAAACAAACTTTACACCTCACGTAGATTGTGGTGATAACGTTATTGTTTTGAATGCTGGGAAAGTTACTCTTTCCGGAAACAAGTGGAACGATAAGACTTATATCTGGCATACAGGTTACCCTGGAGGTCAAAAGTCTATGACTGCAGCTGAACTTCAAAAGAAAGATTCTTTAAAAGTATTAGAAAAATCTGTAAAAGGTATGTTACCTAAAAACAGATTAGGATCTGCTTTATTGAAGAACCTTTACTTATATGAAGGAACTGAGCACAAACATGAAGCTCAACAGCCTGCAACAATTAATGTTAACGAATTTAAATAATTAATTAATATGTCTATAGTTCACAAAATCGGAAGAAGAAAAACTTCTGTAGCGAGAGTTTATGTAAAACCAGGTTCTGGAATCATTACAGTAAACGGTAAAGAGGCTGCAACTTATTTCTCTACAGACGTTATGGTTTATAAATTAAACCAGCCGTTTATCCTTTCTGAAACTGTTGGTCAGTACGATGTTACCGTAAATGTTTTCGGTGGTGGTAATACAGGTCAGGCAGAAGCTATCAGATTAGGTATTTCAAGAGCTCTATGTGAAATCAATGCTGAATTCAGATTAGCTTTAAAACCTGCTGGTTTACTTACGAGAGATGCAAGAATGGTGGAAAGAAAGAAGCCAGGTCAGAAAAAAGCAAGAAAGAGATTCCAATTCTCAAAACGTTAAGAATTGCGGTAAGCTTAAAGCAATATGCAATAAGCTATTTGAACTTATTAAAATTTTTAATCCGCTTGAAAGCTTACAGCTTAATGCCTAAAGCCTAAAGCAAATTGCCCGTTACGTTTAGCATCCAAACACTTCTCCCATCTAAAGAAGTTGTTGATTGCATAAGAAGCGGAAAGTAAACTAACAAAAACAGAAAACATGGCAAAAGCAAATGTAAAAGACCTTCTAGAGGCTGGTGTACACTTCGGTCACATGACTAGAAAGTGGAATCCAAATATGGCTCCATACATTTTTATGGAGAAAAATGGTATTCACATTGTAGACTTACATAAAACAGCGGTTAAATTGGATGAAGCTTGTAGCGCTTTAGAAAAATTAACTTCTGCAGGTAAAAAAGTTCTTTTTGTAGCTACTAAAAAGCAAGCAAAAGAAGTTGTTGCAAAACACGCTGCTGAACTTAATATGCCTTATATTACAGAAAGATGGCCGGGAGGTATGTTAACAAACTTTGTTACTATCAGAAAGGCTGTTAAGAAAATGAACCATATCGACAAAATGAAAAAAGACGGTACGTTCGAAACTTTATCTAAAAAAGAAAGACTTCAGGTTGACAGACAAAGAGCTAACTTAGAGAAAAACTTAGGTTCTATCTCTGACATGGTTCGTCTTCCTTCTGCGATCTTCGTTGTAGATATTATGAGAGAACACATCGCTGTAACTGAAGCTAAGAAATTAGGTATTCCAGTTTTCGGTATTGTTGATACAAACTCTGACCCAAGAAAAGTTGATTTCGTTATCCCAGGAAACGATGATGCTTCTAAGTCTATCGATATGATCTTGAGCGTAGTTTCAGAATCTATCAAAGACGGTCAGACTCAAAGAAAAGCTGACAAAGAAAAATCTAAAGAAGAAGGTGAAGTAGTATCTGCTGATAAAGATGCAGATTTCGATTCTGCTGAATAATTAAAGATTTTCTTTAAAATAGTAAAACCGCTAAACTTGTTTAGCGGTTTTTTTGTATTTATTAATTTAAGATTAGTTTGAAAGCTTAATATTGTAAGATGACGTTATAAACTTTGTTTTCTGATACACAGAATTACACAACATTCCGGATAAGTTATAGTTTTGATTTTTAGGAACCATTGCTGAGCCTATTTTATTAGTACCAATTGGGATCTTTTTAAAATAATTATTTCCACTAATGGTAAGAACCATATTACATCTCGAATTATTTTCAACTGTGATAGAGGTTTTGTCTCCATCTGAGCCGTTTAACAGATCTGTGAGGACTTCGGCTGTTTCGGGCTTATAAGTCTTTATTAAGGCACTGTATTCCCTTTCTACCTGCCCAGCTGAGTTGTTTGCACTCGAAGGATTAGTTGTTACCGGTCTTCTGGCAGGCGGAGTTGAGCGGTAGCTTGTTGTACCGCAACTGTTTAAAAATATGGTCAATGCAAAGGTGTAAAAAAGTACCGTCTTTTTCATGTGAAGAATTTGTGATGTAAAAATAATCTTTTTTACTTATTATTTAAAATTGATTTATTCCCAACTTGTTCAGGATTGTTTATGGCTAAAAATATATTCTTTTTTATGTTTTTCAGTGAATTATATTTTACATCGCAAACGTTGCTGTTCAGTGTATAAGATCCTTTATTAATTACAATGAAATTTTCTCCATGTGCGGGAATTGCCATATTGTAAAAGTCTTTTCCTTCAATTCTTAAAACCAAATTACAGTCAGAACGGTTTTTAAGTAAAAGAATGACTTCCTTTTTGCTAATATCTTCATTAATCATTGCATTTAAAAGCTTTACTGTCTTTTCTTTATGGTCCTTTTTTGTTTCAGATATTAAGCGTTTAAAATCTTCTGCATCCTTAGAATTAGCATCTTTCATTACACTATTGGGTATTTCAGTGATAACGGGTCTGGCTTCCATGGGTTTTGCGTCTTTTTTACCTTTCGTCCATTCCTCATTTTTTAAGGCGAGCAATTTGGGTTTTAAAACACTTTTTTTTGGATCTTCCGGATGACAGGTTCTCAGATATTCTTCAATTTCCTGAATATTTGTGCTTTTGAGAATGTTTTTGCTGCTACTTTTTTGAGCATGCGCGAAACTTGAGATCAGTACAAAAAGTACAGAAATGATGAGGGAATTTTTTTTCATTGATAAAAATTTTAAAAGTTGTTACTTTCATGTTCTTATGTGTTTGTGTTGTGTTTTTTAAATGGAAAAATAAGGATGTAAATTTTTACAACCTTTATCTTTGCGAGCGAATTTTATCACTCAAATAATAAAATCTGATTAACTTTTTAAAGTAAAATAAATGAGAGTGTGTTTTTTCATCTGTTTGTTTTTTAATTTATTTTGAACTTAATATAGGTTATTGTTTTTCCTTTTGCAGAAAACAATTCTTCATAATAGGTTTTTATATCTTTTAAATGTTCGGTACCCGGATCATATTCAGCAGCTCCATAAATATCATGGTGAGCCGATACAATTTCATAGCCTGCGCCTTGAAGGTAGCCTAAAGTATAGCCATGTAAAAACTCAGAATCCGTCTTTAAATGAATGATTCCGCCCGGTTTCAGGAACTTTTTATATCTTTCAAGGAAGTCGGGATGAGTCAATCTGTGTTTTGTACGTCTGTATTTGATCTGCGGATCAGGGAACGTGATCCAGATTTCATCTACTTCGTTTTCTCCAAAAAAATGGTCTACCAATTCAATTTGAGACCTTACAAAAGCAACATTGCCCATGTTATTTTCTACAGCTTCTTTGGCTCCAAACCAAAATCTGGCACCTTTGATATCAATACCGATAAAGTTTTTCTCTGGAAAAGCTTTTGCAAGACCAACAGAATATTCTCCTTTACCACAGCCTAATTCAAGAACAATTGGGTTATCATTTTTAAAGAAATCTGTTCTCCATTTTCCTTTCAGTGCAAAGCTATTTAAAGCTTCGTCTCTTGTTGGCTGGATAACGTTTGGTAATATTTTGTTTTCAGCGAATCTTGCTAATTTATTTTTGCCCATGAGATATATAAAATCCTGCAAAAATAGCGAAATTTAAAAACATGACCTTGTCTTTTAACTATAAATAAAGATTTGGAGAATTTATTACTTCTTTGCAGAGCTTCCCAATGCCACCATCAGTGGTTTCTGGATTGTTTTTTGAGAAGCATATTGAGCACCGCAAACAATACTTGTGAAAAGATAATCACCTTTTGTGACTACAACCGAGCTTTCGTTATGTGCAGGAACGGCAAGTCTGTATTTTGTAGTACCAATTCCCTCCATTCTTACAATAATATTACAGTCGGATTTGTTTTGAATAAGTACAATACACTCTTTACTCATCGGATCATTATCGAAAAGTGAGTTTAATATCTGTACTGTTTTATTTTTGTGCTCTGTTGGAGAAACAGACATCAACATGTTGAATTCTTCTGCTTCTGTATCGGCAATAACGGTTGTTGAAGCTGCAGCAGAGGTATTGGTAACGTAAACATTTTTGGCGCTGCTGGGAGTATAGACAACCAAAGATTGCTTTGCCTGTAATTCTGCGTTGTATTTTGCGATCTGTTTTTGTTTGATGATGGCGTTCATCTCATCAAAAGAGATTTTTGTAGATGGTCTTCTCTTCAACAAAGCAAGCTGTTCCTGCATTTGTTTTACTTTTTGATCTTCGGGACGAGCGGTTTTGATATATTCCTTCATCATTTCCATTACTCTTGGTTTTAGTACGGATCTGCGCGGATCATCTGGGTGAGCATCTCTTAAGAAAGCATTTATCTCATAAATGTTTTTGCTTTTTAAGATATTGCTGTAGTCTTTGTCTTTTCTCTGGGCAGAAAAAAGTCCAAAAAATAACACTGTACTAAAGAGTAAAAGTAACTTTTTCATTCACTAATATTAAGTTTAAAAAAACTAAATTAATCTTTTTCCTTACTTGTGTTTTTGGGGATTTGATGTTTTAAATTGAAGGGAATATCAGGGCTAAAACACCAAATTATGGCATAAAATTAAACATATTTTTAAAAAATAAAGGAATGTATATCTTTAAATTTTATGACATACATTCCTTTACAGCAAATATGGTGCTAATTTATTTTATAACATCCTGAAGATGAGAATTTCTAAGCCTTCTCTGATAAATAGGCATGTATTTCTCAATCGGAATTTTTACGGCCTCAAAATTACCATTCATAATATATGGTTGAATATTTTCTGAAGTATATACAAACTGAAGGAAATTATCAATCAGATTTTCCGGAATTTTAAATTTCAGGAAATAATCTTTTCCCAAATAATTTTTAATCTGAGCAACAGAGCTGTTCATCTTTTCATAGGCAACATAACGCTGTTTTTTCTTTCTTTCTCCAGATAAAATATCGTAGATACTTTCTAAACTAAAGGTAAGTCCGCCATCTCGAAGTCCTGCAACAGGAAGTTCCGGTGGATTTCCGTCGCCTTTTGGTTCCGGTAAGCCGATTACTTTTTTCAATGCTAAAGCTTTGTCTTCTTTTTTAAGAGCATTGACATCATATCTCAAATTTCCGGTAGGTTTAAATCTGCTGATGACAACTTCCTGAATATCGTGGTAGGCTATTTTTAATTCAATTAAATTTTTAGGACCAAACATTTGGGGAGATAATTGAATATCCTTCCTTTCCGTTACAATCGAGGTAAAACGAATAACATCTCCGGCATTTGCCTGAATAGTAAAATCGCCATTATAATCTGTAAGAACAGTTCTTTGCGTAGTAAGATTGGTTACATAAACCTGATTTAGATACAATACCGAGTTGTCTCTTAAAAAGACCTCCCCGTTATATATTTGAGCATTGATTTTTACCAGAAAAAGCAAGACTACTAGAGTAATAAGTTTCTTCATATAATAGGGCAAAATTACATAGAAATCCAATAATTTATACCTACTTAAATAGTGAAATCAGGTTAAAGTTATATTAAACTTTATAATAAAAATGTTAATGAATGTTATAAACCCAGTTTGTGATATACGTTAATTTATCTGTTTTTTACCAATAGCCAGCTTGTATATTTTACCGATGTACTGCCTCCGAATTCTGTCCAGCTTATGAAATACCAATAAGTGGCTGTGTTTATGGGTCTTCCGCCTAAGGTTCCGTCCCAGGTAAATCTGTTGGCAGGAGTTCCTCTGAAGACTTCGGCTCCGTATCTGTCGAATATTCTGAATATAAGATTATCATTGCCCATTAAAGCCGAATAATCAATATCATCATTATGCCCGTCATGGTTTGGAGTTATGGTATTGATAAGATTAATAATGGTAAATGTTCTCGTAATTTCGTCACAGTTTCTGGAATCTCTTACGTATACAACATGATTTCCTCTTGGTACATTCTGGAAGACATTAGAGGCTTGCCAATTAACACCATCTAAAGAATATTCGTATGGAGGAGTTCCACCACTTGCGCCGACTGTTACTGTATTTCCATTGACTTCGATTGAAACAATTGCAGGTAAAACAGATTCTGTAACATTTACAGCTTGTCTGTACGTACAACCGTCAAAAGTAAGATCTACCCAATAACTTCCGGCTGAAACATTCGTGATGGCAGGTGTTGTAGCGCCTGTGCTCCAAAGATAGCTGTCGAAACCTGGTCCGGCATCTAAATTTGTCGTTGTTTTTGGACAAACAATTTTATCAAAAAGAACATTTGATTTTTTCGGAGTTTTAATATTAACTGTAATTGAAGCTACATTAGGACATACTCCGGGTTTTTCAAATCTGATATGGATGGTTTGAGCTCCGGTAAGATTCATTGGATTTCCGAGAGGTGCAACGTTATTTTGAGCATCAGCTAAAGTCGCATGATACGTTACCGTAACGTTAGGATCTATCGTAAATTGTGAAATAAATTGTGCCAGATCAACATTTTTAATTCCGTCAAGATCGTTATCGCAGACACTTATGACATATGAAGTTTTTATTAAAGGAATTTTAGCTCCAATGCTGAAATTTAAAGGTTGAACAACACTTGCGCATCCGTCAGGAGAATCAACTCTTATGTAAATTGTTGTTGGCGCAGTGTAACTCCAGTTGTTAGGAAGCGTATTGGCATTTCCTAAGTTGGCATCACTTAAATTAGCATAATACCTTACATTCGTAAAATAAGTAGGATTATTAAGAACAAGAGGAGTGATGTTTGATAAATTAACGGTTACAATTCCATCTAAATTATCATCACAAAATACACCATTATAATTATTTAAAACAATGGCCAGATTAAACAAATTAAGGGTAATCTGAGCAATACTTTTACAGCCGATATTATTTTTAACTACGGCATAAACGATGGTTCCGTTTGGAGCAGTATAGGTCGTAGGTACTGTAATTAGTGCTGCAAGATTCTCATTTTGAGCGTCTAGAAGGGTAGGGTAATAGGTAATCGTTACCGGAGTGTTGTTGGTAACATTGGCCGTTGTTAAATTAAAAGTTCCCTGTCCATTGATGTTACAAGCGGTTAATGTTTTATTAGTAACCGTTAATGCCTGAATATTAATCGTTACGGTTACCGATTCACAATCCGGGAAGTCTGCGTCATTTCCGCAGAAAGTGTACGTGAAAGTATCTGTTCCTGTAGTTCCGGGGTTGGTAACGGTGTAGGTAATTATTCCTGTAGTTGAATTTACAACTGCTGTTCCTAAAGTTGGAGGAGTTGTAATTGCAACGGTAGACGGAACCGGTGTTTGTGTAGAACTGCTGAAAGCTGGAGTAATTGTTTTTACTGAACAGACATCATAAATAGCTGTAGTCTGTTTTAAACAATTCAAAACCTTGAATTTTCCTGAAACTAAAGGCGCACAACTTCCCATCGTTACCGAGCAGTGATAAAATCCGGATTGAGTAGGAATATAGGTTGATGTATTGGCTCCTATAATAAGAACATCATTTCGGTACCATTGATAGGTGTCATAAATAATAGGATCGACGGTAAGAACAACTCCGGGTACGCAATCTCCGCCGGATTTTAAAATCACAGGCTGTGTCGGGAAACCTGCAAAGAAACCTCCGTATCCCACGGCATCACTTCCCGCACTTATTCCCGCCATAATTGCTTTTGTTGAAACTACAGTAATTGTTCCTGTAACATTCGGAAT
Source organism: Chryseobacterium sp. SIMBA_038 (assembly GCF_046535115.1). Classification (NCBI taxonomy): domain Bacteria; kingdom Pseudomonadati; phylum Bacteroidota; class Flavobacteriia; order Flavobacteriales; family Weeksellaceae; genus Chryseobacterium; species Chryseobacterium sp. SIMBA_038. The sequence continues at coordinate 144,675 of NZ_JAWRXH010000008.1, read as the reverse complement.
ACCGTACGTTACCCAATTATTGGTACCTGTCATATTGAAAGGTCCTGTACTGGCCAAAGGCTGAACTCCGTTTACTGTTACAACTGCTCCTTTTTCTGTAATTAAATTAAGCTTAGTCGGAATATTTAAAATCCCTGAAGGATTGGCATTCGAATGAACAAAATTTTCATTGATAAAACCAAGTTCGTTAATCTGTTTTGGTAAATAACAATTCAAGGCAGGGATAAAATTAAATCCCCCCGTTGCAACCTCACTTCCAGAAGCTGAATCTCCGGCAAGAATCTGATAAACGTAAGCGTTTTTCGATGTTTTTACATATAAATTGTAGTGTCCGCTTCCCTGTAACTGATATTTGGTGTCTGGAATTACAAAATATTGTCCTGTATTTAATGTTGCTACCGGAGGTATTTCATTATTAACATAAATCTGGGTGTTATCTTCTGTAGCGATCACCACAGCACCTTCCATATTGGCTCCGATACTTCCATTACCTTTTACGATGGCAAATTCGCTGCCCAGTCTTTCAACGGGAACAGACTGATCCATCAAAATATCAGAACTGCCTGGGAAATTTCCTGCATATTGACCGTTGAAGTTTCCGTTGGTGACATTTATAGGTTTATTTGAAACAATTTTAGATCCGATGAAGCCGTCAAAGTTTCCGGTTAGGGCACCGTTACCATCAATAATATAAGATTGCCCTTTATTTAATGTAAAAGTCATGGTCGGGTTGGTGACTCCCGTTGTTCCGTTTGAAAATTCTACGGTACTTTTGTATCCCGAAATGGTAACTGTCGTATTGTCTTCAGTCGCCAATACACTCGTCATGAAATTCAAAATAAAATTGCTGACCGTTATTGGAGCACTTGCTGCATAAAAAGTTTTTCCTGTAGAAGGAATTCCTTTCGAAGTAATAATTTCTGCGTGGTTATAAACCGAAAACCTCAAGTTAGCATAAAAAGGAAATTCTGCTTTTAGATAAAGTCCTTTTGAAGTGGGTGTAAATAAATCCGTCTGTTGAGTCGTGATGATATAATCTCTTAAAACATCAAATTTTTGAGGATTGTTTTTGCTGATGTTCACTGTCCCGATCAGGACATTATTGTTGTAAATACTTACCGGAAATGATGTCGTTCTGTTGGTGGAAAGATATAAATTTTGATAAGGATTCGGGTTTCCCGTTCTATCTACCATTGGGGCAAACCAATGTTCTCTGTCCAACTGTGCGAAAGTTGAAGTGAAAATATAGAATATAAATAAAAAAGATAAAATTTTCTTCATTCAGGATCAGCTTTTACCACAAATTTAATAATAAAAAGTAGTAAAGCATTGAAAAAATAACAAAAAAACCACGATTTGGAAATCGTGGTTTTAATTAAAATATTTTGAATTAATTATTCTCTGTTTTTCACTAAGATCCAACCGGAGAATTTAATTGGAGTTTGCTTTTTATTAGGCTCATTCCAGCTGATATCGTACCAGTAATTTCCTGTAGATACTTTATTGGTTCCGTTTGTAGTTCCGCCCCATTTGTATCCGTTTGTTTTATCTGCCTGATAGATCTTGCTTCCGTATCTGTCGAAGATATTCACAACCAAATTAGGCTTGTGAGCTAATGAAGAATAGTCAATAAAATCATTAACACCGTCGTTATTAGGTGTAATTACGTTAATCAGATTAGGAATTGTAATTTCAACCTCAATAGGATTACAGTCATAAGCATCTTTTACATATACAGTTCCGTTTCCTCTAGGAACGTCTTTAAATATGTTTGAATCCTGCCAAGTGATATTATCCATAGAATATTTATATGGAGCCGTTCCACCGGCTACATAGGCAGTCACAGTGTTGTTTGTAATATCAATATTTGAAATAACAGGCTGCTCAGAAGCATATACTTTTACCGTTTGTTTTGTAATACAGTCACCTGTTTTCAGTTTTACCCAATACGTTCCAACACCTACATTCGTGATAGACGGAGTGATTGCTCCTGTGCTCCATTCGTAAGCATTAAAACCTGGACCTGCATCTAATGTTGTTTTGTCTTCCATACAGATAATTTTATCTTTCAATATGGCAGATTCTACAGGTGCAAGGACGATAAGGGTAACTTCAGCTACACTGAAACATCCGTTTGCGTTTGTCACTCTTATATATACAACACCGGTTGGTGCGATATAGTTTGTGAAATTAGTAATTTCATTTGTTCCGTTTGCTGCATCAGTAGGAGATGGGAAATATCTTTTAGTAACTCCCGGTTCTGTACTAACGCTAGCCAAAGTAAGATTAAATAATGCTGTTGCAGGATTAGTTTCAATGAAACAAGATCTTAAAGTTGCATTATTGACTACCGGACTTTTTGATACGGTTAAATTTAAAGTGATCTGCTCACAATCTACAAAGTTTGGATCGTTACCACAGAATTTATAAACAATTTTATCTGCCCCGAAATACCCAACGGTTGGAACGTAAGTGATTACACCTGTTATAGGATCTACACCCGCTGTACCATTTGCCGGAGGAGTAACAATCGTTACAGTTCCCGGAACAGGAACCTGACTTGAAGTCGTAAACTGAGGAAGGATATTTAAAAGACCCTCACAAACTGTCATTGTTTTTGTAGTCTCCTGAAGACAAGTATAAACTTTATAAACAGGAGTAGTCTCCGGAGGACATGATCCTATCGTAATTCTTACAGTATAATCTCCTGATTGAGTCGGTGTGTAGGTATTAGCATTAGCTCCTGTAATAGCAATACCGTTTCTGAACCACTGATAGGTTTCAAAACTGTCATCAACCTCCAATACCAAACCTGGAATACAAGTTCCGGTTTGTTTAGCAATTAAAGGAATTGAAGAGAATCCTGCAAAATAACCTCCGTATCCTGCTGTGCTATATCCACCGTTTACACCGGCAGTAACAGCTTTTGTTGAAGTAATGGAAACATTTCCGGTAATTCCGGTAATTGCATATGTTACCCATTGGTCGTTACCCAAAAGATCATAGGGACCTTGCGCCGCAGTTGGAGCAACACCATTTACTGCTACAACAGCACCTTTTTCAGTTAAGATATTAAGTTTTAAAACAACTGTACCTGTATACGTCGGCATTGCCTGAATATTACCAATTTCATCAATTTTTCTTGGTAAGAAACAGTTCAATGGCGGGATATAATTGTATCCTGCCGTTGCAGTACCACCTGATGATCCGATTAATTGATATAAATAAATATTTTTTGTACTATGAACATAAACATTGTAATGCCCACCACCTTGACTGATGTATGCACTATTTAAAATTCTGTAATAATCTCCTTCGTTAAGAGTTGCAACAGGTATTGTAGCATCATTAAGGAAAATTTCTGTGTTGTTTTCTGTGGCAATTATAATTCCCCCTTCCATATCATAATGATTGGTGAGTGGAGATAAGCTTCTTACCATTGCAAATTCGTTTCCAAGACGGGTTGTAGGAACAGATTGATCCATAACAAGGTCAGACCCTGCAGTTGTATTTCCTGTCGCGAACATTCCGTTTGCATTTCCGTTGGTTACAGAAACAGGTTTGTCAGATGAAATTTTAGTTCCGATAAAACCGGCTTGGTTGGCAACGGTATTTCCAACGCCGGCAAGAATATAAGACTGTCCTTTATTTAAAGTGAAATTCATTGTTAAAGGAGGAGTCATGTTGTTAATAAACTGAATGTTGGGATCATATCCGGTAACCGTTACTTTCGTATTGTCTTCGGTTGCCATGATACCCGTTGTGAAGTTCATTGCGCTACTGCTCGTTAAGGCAGTCGTGATAGGAGTTGCAGCAGCATAGAATGTTGTTCCGATGCCGGCTTTTCCTTTAGAAGTTACAACCTCACCATGAATACTGTTGTATATTCTTAATGATGTAAAATAAGGTTTATCTCCTTTTGTATAAACTCCCATATTGTTTGGAACAGCAGCGCTCGAAGTATTTGTTGTTGTAATATACTGCGAAGGCAATGTAAACATCTGAGGGCTACCTTTACTGATGGTCACAGTTCCGATCACAACATTGTTGTTGTAAATAGTTACCGGAAACGGAGTAACCGAATCTGTGGAAAAGTATAAACCATGTTCATACGTTGATGATGATGAGTTAAAATAGGGGGCAAACCAATGGTCTGTGTCCCTTTGCGCAAAAAGCGTATTAATTGCCAAGACAATTAATACTAAAGATAGTAGAAATTTTTTCATAAGCTGGAATTAGGATTGTGCAAAAATAGCAGAATATTTTAATAAGTATTGATAATATTGCTTAAAATAAAGGTCTATATCATAAAAAAACCACGATTCTAAAATCGTGGTTTAAAAAGAAATTTGTTATTCTCTATTTTTTACAAGAATCCAACCTGTGTATTTTATTGGAGTCTTTTCTTTATTTGGTTCATTCCAGTTGATGTGGAACCAATATGTTCCGGTTAAGATTTTCTTATCGAAATGCTTACCATCCCATCGGTAGTTATTAAACTTATCTCCTGTGAATATCTTATTTCCATATCTGTCATAGATAACGAAGCTTAGATTTCCTTTGTAAGCTAATTCACTGTAATCAATATAATCATTTTTATTATCTCCGTTTGGCGTAATAGCATTCAATAAGTTCGGTACAGTAATTTCAACAGAAATAGGTGTACAGTTATAAGAATCTTTTACATAGAATGTATGCTGACCTCTTGAAAGATCTGTGAATACATTAGAATCCTGCCAGTTAGCAGTTCCGTCTACTGAATATTTATATGGTGGAGTTCCTCCGATAACATTTACAGTTGCTGTATTGTTAGTAATCTCGATTTCTTTGATAACAGGATCTGCAGTTTTATTAACTCTTACTACCTGTGTAACGAAACATCCATTCTTTCCAAGAATTACAGTATATTCTCCAACACCAACACCTTGGATACCTGATGTAGTTGCACCAGTATTCCATAGGTAAGAATCATATCCTGGACCAGCCTCTAGGTTTGTTCTTGAATCAATACATATATATTTGTCAACAAGAATTGGAGATTTTTTGATCGGTTTTGCAACCAATTCAATTTTTGCATTTGCTGTACAACCTTCATTACTTGTGATTTTTACATATACAAATCCTCCTGCAGAACCATAATTTGTAGGATCCATGATCTGGTTTGTATTGGCATTAAGATCTACCAATGTAGGATAGTATTTTTTAGTTACCTGATTAAAATCAATAACGTTAGCTAATGTTAAATTAAAGTACGCTTTGTCTTCATACTGACAAGCTTCCATTTTTGCATCTTTTACGATAAATGGAACTACCGTTAAGTTCACTGTTACGATTTCACAATCGATGAATTCAGTACCATTACCACAGAATTTATAAACAATAACGTCTGGTCCTACATATCCCGCTGTAGGATTATAAGTAATAATACCTGTTGCTGGATTTAAAACAGCTGTTCCGTGAGTAGGTTGTGTTGTAATTGTTACGGTGCTCGGAACCGGAGTTTGTGTTGAACCTGAAAATGTTGGAGTGATAATTTTCGTAGCACAAGCATTTACACTTACAGTTGTATTTTTAACACAAGAATATACTTTATATATTGGTGTTGTAACAGGAGGACATGTTCCCATTGTTACTTTTACCGTATAATTTCCTGATTGAGTAGGAGCATAAGTACTTAATGTTGCCCCTGTGATAAGAACTCCTTCTCTGTACCATTGATAAGTTTCGAAACCATCATCCACTTCCAAAATGATACCTGGAGCACATTCTCCTGATTTTTTAGCAATAACCGGGATTGAAGAGAATCCTGCAAAATATCCACCATAACCTACTGCACCACTTCCTCCGGCGATACCTGCGGTAACGGCTTTGGTAGATGTTACTGTTACGTTTCCTGATAATCCTGGAATTGAATATGATACCCAAGAAGTTGTCCCTAAAACAGGATATGGCCCTTGTGCGGTTGGTGGAACTGCACCGTTTACATTAACAACGGCTCCGGTTTCTGTAAGAATATTTAGTTTAATATCATTTGAACTTCCGTTAAGATCGTTAATGAATGCAATTTCATCAATTTTTCTAGGTAAAAAGCAGTTCAATGGAGGTATATAGTTGTATCCTAAAGTTGCAATACTCGTTGCAAGACCTGCCAGAAGTTGGTAAACGTATGCATTTTTACTTGTTCTAATGTACATATTGAAATGTCCATTACCCTGATCAATATAATTTGTATTCGAAATAGCATTAACTCTATAAAAAGCCCCTTCATTAATAGTAGCTACAGGAATTGTACTGTTATTAACATAGATTTCAGTATTATCTTCCGTTGCGATAATCAACGCATCTTCTACTTTAATATCGATATTTCCGTTTCCTTTTACCAGAACGAATTCATTTCCTAACCTGTCTACTGGTACAGATTGATCCATAATGATATCTGAACTTCCTCCAACAGAACCTAAAGAAAACTGTCCGTTAAAGTTACCGTTCGTTAAAGAAATTGGTTTGGTAGATTCTATTTTAGCCCCAATGAATCCTATTTGGTTACCTGCCAGATTTCCTCGCCCTTCAATGATATAAGATTGCCCTTTGTTTAAGGAGAAAGTCATCGTTGGGTTAGTAAGGCCGGTTGTCCCATTGGAAAATACAACAGAAGTTGAATAGCCTGAAACTGTAACAACAGTGTTATCTTCCGTTGCCAGTATACCTGCCATAAAGTTATAAATAGAACCACCTGCCAAATCAGTAATTGGAGCAGCTGCTGCATAAAACTTTTTACCAATACCTGCTTTTCCTTTTGAAGTTAAGATTTCCCCGTGACTTGTAACTGAGAATCTAAGGTTAGCATAATATGGTTTTGTCCCTTTTGTGTAAAGCCCTTTTGTAATAGGGGTAAAAAGGTCTGTTTGTGATGTTGTAACAATAGCAGATACAGATGTAGACGGAGTTACAGGAATTACAAAAATCTTTGGATCTCCTTTACTGATCGTAACAGTACCGATAATAGCATTATTGTTATAAATGTCTACAGGAAAAGGTGTTGTGGAATCAGTAGAAAAATAGATTGACTGACCATTGGCGCCTCCCGTTAGACCGGTTCGATTCATCATCGGTGCAAACCAATGTTCTGTATCTCTTTGCGCAAAGAGCGTATTAATTGTAAAAAAAACTAATACTAGACTAAGTAGAAATCTTTTCATATAAAAGTGGAATTAGGATTTCTACAAATTTAAAATAATATTTGAGATATTGTTAGTAAAATTTAAAGAAAATTATTAAATTATTCGCGATTCTTGATTAAAATCCATCCAGAATACGAAACTGGTAATTTTGTATCCGGCTCGATCCATTTTAAAATATACCAATATGTCCCTGTAGGAAGAGTTCTTCCATTTGACTTTCCGTCCCAGATATAATTTTTGTCTGATGATTTATATACAGCAGCTCCATATCTGTCTACAACTTCTATTGTTACATCTTGTTTGATTCTTAAATCTGAATAGTTCAAGACATCATTTTTCCCGTCACCATTTGGCGTGATGGCATTAATTAGATTTAAAACTAAAAATTCTTTCGTAACCGGCTGACATCTGTCTGCACCTAAAACATATACTGTATGAATGCCTCTTGATAATCCTGTGAAAATGTTTGATGCTTGATAATCAATATCATTCAATGAATATTTATAAGGAGCAGTTCCTCCTGAAACGTTGATTGTTGCCGTAGTTCCAGAAACGGTAATACTTGTAATTGTTGGCGCCTGAGCAGTTGCAACAGTTACCGTCTGACGATAAATACAACCGTTGAATCCAAGGTCTACATAATAATTTCCTGCTCCTACGGTTATGGTTTGTGTCGTAGTTCCGTTGCTCCATAAATAAGAAGTGAATCCCGCTCCTGCATCTAATATCACTTTTTCATCAGAACAAATTATCTGATCACGAAGCGTCGTCGATTTTTTTGGAGTTTTTAATTTAATATTTAAAATTCCTGTATTTGGACAGTCTGTTGCGCTTGTAAATCTTACATAAAATGTACCTGTTAGGTTGATAGTTTGTGTAGAAGATATTGCATTCGTTCCTGTCTGAGCATTAGCCAATGATGTATGGAATGTTAAAGTTACCGCAGGATTATTGGTGAATAAATTTTTATAATCATTAAGGTTTACGGTTTCAGAACCATTAAGATCATTGTCGCAAATTTCTGTATTTACGGTGCTTGATAATAAAGTTATTCTGTTTCCAATTTTAAAATTGATCTGTCCAAAAGCTGGTGGGCAACTAGCTGGATTGTTATCAACTCTTACATAAACAGTTGTATTTGCTGTATATGTCCAGGTTGTTGGAAGTGTATTATTGTTTCCTGCCGTAGCATCTGCCTGATTTAAATAATATCTAACTGTAAAATTCGCAGAGTTAGTGACAATTTGAGGAGTTACGGTTGCAAAATTTACACTGATTGCTCCTTCAAAGCTGTTATCACAAAGAGTTGCATTATAATTATTTGTATTAATGTTGGGTGAAGGAGTTGCTGTTAAAGTAATTTGAGCGACTTTTGAACATCCTGCCGATGAAGCTACATTAGCATAAATAATTCCTGCCGGTCCGGAATAAGTTGTTGGATTTGTAATCTGCCCCGTTAAATTTGAATTGGTAAAATAGGTAATTGTAATCCCAGGATCTGAAGAAACATTTACCGAAGTAAGATTATAAGTTCCGTTTCCGTTTGTTCCAGCGCAAGATGATAAAGAACCGTTATTTACGTTCGGGGATGGATTTATAGTTAATGTGATCTGAGATATTTTTGAACATCCAGCCAATGAAGTTACATTAGCATAAATAATTCCTGCAGGTCCGGAATACGTTGTTGGGTTTGTAATCTGTCCGGTTAAATTTGAATTGGTAAAATAGGTAATTGTAATCCCCGGATCTGAAGAAACATTTGCCAGAGTAAGGTTATAAGTTCCGTTTCCGTTTGTACCAGCGCAAGATGCTAAAGAACCATTACTTACATTTGGAAGCGGATTTACAGTTAAAGTAATCTGAGCTATTTTTGAACATCCAGCCGATGAAGTTACGTTAGCATAAATAATTCCTGCCGGTCCGGAATACGTTGTTGGATTTGTAATTTGTCCCGTTAAATTTGAATTAGTAAAATAAGTAATTGTAATCCCAGGATCTGAAGAAACATTTGCCAAAGTCAGGTTGTAAGTTCCATTTCCGCTTGTTCCGGTACATGATGTTAAAGAAGCATTATTTGCGTTCGGGGATGGATTTGCAGTCAATGTAATCTGAGCGACTTTTGAACATCCATACTGTGAAGTTACATTAGCATAAATAATTCCTGAAGGTCCCGAATAAGTTGTTGGATTTGTAATCTGCCCCGTTAAATTAGCATTCGTAAAATAAGTAACCGTTGTTCCAGTATCTGCTGATACACTTGCTGTTGGTAAATTAAAAGTCCCATTTCCGCTTGCATTTGTACAAGACGATAATGAAGAGTTATTAACATTTAGAACATTTGTGTTGATAATTATTTTAAAATATTCAAAATTGAAAGGATTTCCATTTCCCTGAATATAATAAATAAATGTATCGGTCGTATTTGTAGTAATTCCCGCGTTTGGAGTATAAGTAATTTGTCCTGTTGTTGGGTTTACTGTTGCTGTTCCCGAAGTTGGCGGAGAAATAATATTCGTCAGCGAAGGAACAATTGTTTGTGTTGAGCTTGTAAAAGCCGGAGTGATTACTTTCGTGTTACAAGAACCAATATTATATGTCGTTGTAGTGATTGGCGGACATAAAGTATAGTTATAAATAGCCGTCAACCTCGTTTCACAATTGTTTTTTGTGATTTGGCAGGTATAATCTCCAGCTCCGTATAATTCAGGATTGATAGAGAATGAGGTCGCTCCAGGAATTAAAACTCCATTGAAATACCACTGATAAGCATCATAATTGCTGTCTACTTGAAGAAGAATTCCCGCATAACAGTCACCTGTTTTTGTAATGGCAGGCACAGAAGAAAATCCTGCAAAATAGCCACCATAACCTACTGCGCCATTTCCTGCTGCTATTCCTGCAGTGACAGGTAATGTTGAATTTACGGTAACATTTCCTGTTACATTCGGAATAGAATACGTTACCCAGTTTGGGTTTCCTGCTACAGGATAAGGGCCGTTTCCTGCTCCGATATTATTTCCATTAAAGGTTACTGTTGCGCCTGTTTGAGTGATAATATTAAGTTTAGTATCGTAAGATGTATTTCCTATTTTATTAATAAATCCAATTTCATTAATTTCTTTAGGTAAAAAACAGCTTAATGGAGGTATAAAATTCATTCCTCCTGTTGCATAAACTGTACTTCCGGAAGTTCCGGCAAGAAGTTGATAGATGTAAACATTATTTGTAGCGGAAATACTCATATTATAATTTGCATTCCCTTGATTAATATAATTTGTTCCCTGTACAATATAATATTGTCCTGCATTCAGCGTGACAGTATTCAAAAGGTTACCGTTCACAGTAAGTTTGGTATTGTTAACTGTGGCAACAACCAAAGCAGCTTCCATTCCTGAAGCGGCTGGCCCGTTTCCTTTTACCATGACAAAGTCTTTCCCTAATCTTTCCACAGGAACTGCCTGATCCATCAATACATCCACATTACTGTTGTTTTGAGTGGTGTAGATACTGTTGAAGTTTCCGTTGGTAACAGAAACAGGTTTGTCGGAAACTAATTTTGCACCGACTAATCCATTTAAATTACTCGGAGCCAGATCACTTTGTGCTTCAATAATATATGATCTTCCCTTATTAATGGTGAAAGTTCTCGATGGAGCCGAGTTACCATCAGAAAAAACAACATTGGGATTATATCCTGATAATGTTACGGTTGTATTGTCTTCTGTTGCAATAACTCCAATTGTGGAATTAACGTAAGGTTTCGCTGTCGTATTTGGGGCCAATCCTATGAAAAAGTTTTTTCCTACTCCAGCTAATCCTTTTGAAGTAATAATTTCAGCCTGATTGGGAACTCCAAATCTAAAGTTGGCAAAGAATTTCTTGTTTCCTTTTACCTGTAATCCCATTGGTCTAGAATTAAACAGGTTAGACAATGTAGAAGCAATCATAAAATTACTCGGAATTGTCACCTGCACAGGATTTCCTTTGCTTACCTGTACGGTAGAGTATACCGCATTGTTATTGTAAATCTGTACTGGGAAAGGCGTAGTTTCGTTGGTAGATAGATATAAATAACATTCCGGAGTGCCCTGTAGAGAGCTTGCCGACATCGGTGCAAACCAATGTTCGGTATCTAATTGAGCATTAGCCAACAGGCAAAGAAATGTACAAATAACTAGTAGAAATTTTTTCATGGTTTATTATAAGGGGGCGCAAATATAATAATTAACAATTAATATTTTGCATAAAAAAATCTAATAATGATCTCGTATCATGGATGTTATTGATTATTTAATATTCACTTCATATTCACTTTATCAGTTTTTTGATTTTCATGAAAATAGGGCACAAAAAATCCCGATGAAAAAATTCACCGGGATTATTATTTTTCTTTGAAAGATTAATTAAGCTAAGCTTGCTCTTACAAATCCTGTTACTTTAAGGTCTCCGTTTACAGATTTTACATAATCAGCAATAGAAATACTTGCATCTTTAATGAAATCTTGGTGTACCAAAGTGTTGTCTTTGTAGAATCTCTGCATTTTACCTTTCAAGATATTGTCGATAATGTTTGCAGGCTTACCTTCTTCAGTAAGTTTATGTCTTTCGATTTCTAATTCTTTATCGATAGTTTCCTGAGAAACTGCATTTTCGTCAAGAGCGATAGGGTTCATAGCAGCAACCTGCATAGAAACAGCTTTAGCAGCTTCGTCAGCTCCGTCTACTTTAGCAGAAAGAGAAGTGATAGCAGCGATTTTGTTTCCAGCGTGGATGTAAGCTCCTACGAAAGGACCATCTAATCTTTCGAAAGTACCGATCTCGATTTTTTCTCCGATAACACCTGTTTGCTCGATTAATTTCTCAGCAACAGTCATTCCGTGGAAATCAGTAGCTAAAAGTTCTTCTTTAGAAGCAGCAACAACAGCCATTTCAGCCAATTCGTAAGCTAGCTCGATGAACGCTTCGTTTTTAGCAACAAAGTCAGTTTCACAGTTTAAAGAAATAATAGCACCTAATGTGTTATCTTCGTTTACTCTAGCGATAACTGCACCTTCAGCAGACTCTCTGTCAGCTCTGTTAGCAGCAACTTTCTGTCCTTTTTTTCTAAGGATGTCGATCGCTTTGTCGAAATCTCCTTCAGCTTCAACTAAAGCTTTCTTGCAGTCCATCATACCTGCACCTGTAATGTTTCTCAATTTTGCTACGTCTGCAGCAGCTGGTGTATAAGACATAATATCTATTATTTTTTTATTGTAAGATTAGTATTGATTTTTTTAGCTTATTTTTAGAGCAGTGCAAAGATAATGATTTTAATGATAAACTAAAAAATGACTTTTTGCGTTATTTGTATATTTAATAAAAATTTTAAATGATTAGTTAATGAAAAAAATATTTCTCCTCATTTTTTTATGCATTTTCACTCTTGGGTTTTCTCAAAAGAAGAAAAAGGGTAAATCTAAGGCTATTGTTGAAAAAGAAACATTAATCATCTACACAGAAAGCGATGCCGAAAGTACAAAAGAAGCCAGAATTATTGCAGGATTTTTAAAACAAAATCCGGGTCACGCAAAAACAGATTATTTTAAAAAGAAATTGATAGAAATAATTATGGCCGATAATTCTCCGGAAGCAAAACCAACAATTAAACCTCTTAGCAAAGAAAAGGTTGAAAAAATTGTTAATAACAACGAATTAAACAATTCTAAAACAATTGCTTCCAATGCAAATAACAGTAAGACTGCTGCAACGCCAAGTAAAACGGTAAATTATGCAAGCGCGGGTAGTGCAGCTAAAAAAACAGAGCCAAGCGAGAAAAATAAGAGAACCGCAGCGATGTTAACGCATATGTTTAATGATGATCCGATGGATAAAGAAGCTTATATTAATATTAAAAACAGATCTAAATGTAATTTAATTGTAAAAATAAGCGGGAAAAAATATTATAATCTTGATGTTCCGGCAAACAGTCAGAATTATCTTTTAGTGGATAAAGGAGAGTATGTATTAACAACCATGGTTTGCGATGCAAAATATTCTTCATTGAAAAAAATTAATAAAGATATTGAGATTGAATTGAATCTTAGAGAAGATTAAATAAATCTCTCTCGAAACTAAATAAAAAAAGCGGCTAAGAATTTCTTAACCGCTTTTTTTGTTTTATCCTTTATATTGCCCCATTGCAATAAATTTGTCCTGTCTTTGGGTTTCAAGTTCTTGTCCTGTGAATTTAGAAAAAGCCTTGATGTTTTGTAGAATTGACGTTTTCAAATTCAAATAAGTCGCTGCAGGATCGTAATGAGCTCCTCCAAGCGGTTCTTCAATGATTCCATCAATAAATTTCTCTCTTAAAGCATCTTTTGGAGTCAGGTTTAATGCATTTGCAGCATCTTCTTTGTGATCCCAGTTTCTCCATAAGATAGAAGAACAGCTTTCTGGTGCAATTACTGTGTACCAAGTGTTTTCAAGCATGTAAACTTTGTTTCCAACACCGATTCCTAAGGCACCACCACTTGCTCCTTCACCAATGATATACGTGAAGATCGGGGTTTTTAGCTGAACCATTGTAAAAATGTTTCTTGCGATAGCTTCTCCCTGACCTCTTTCTTCAGCTTCCAATCCAGGATAAGCTCCCGGAGTATCAACCAAAGTTACCACAGGAATGTTGAATTTTTCAGCAAGCTTCATTAGTCTTAAAGCTTTTCTGTATCCTTCAGGATTTGGCATTCCAAATCTTCTGTGCTGTCTTTCTTTAGTTGTTCTGCCTTTTTGAGTTCCGATGATCATTATTCTTTGACCATCAAGAGTTGCCAATCCACCGATCATTGCAGGATCATCTGCAAAGTTTCTGTCTCCGTGAAGTTCAAGGAAGCTTCCTTTGTCCACCATTCCGTTGATATAATCAAGGGTATAAGGACGATCCGGATGACGGGATAGTTGTACTCTCTGCCAAGGCGTAAGGTTTCCATAGATTTCTTTCTTCTTCTCTATGATCTTGTCCTCAATCTGGCTGCATGCTAATTTTACATCAACACCACTTTCTTCTCCTACCAAAGAACATGTCTGGTATTGCTCCATTAGTTCTTGTATAGGAAGTTCGAAACTTAAATATTCCATTTCTTGAAGTAAATTAAATCTTTCAAATTTATGAAAAATTATGGATTTTTATTTAAAATTATTTACAGCATTGTTTATTCTTGCTATACTTTCTTGTTTTCCGATGATTTCTAAAATGTCCGGAACGTCTGGTCCCTTCAATTCTCCAACCAAGGCTAAACGAAGTGGCATCATTACTTTACCCATTCCAAGACCTTTATTTTCAGCAAAATCATGTATTGCCTGCTTCAATGTTTCAGAAGTAAATTCTGTACTTTCTAATGTAGTAGCGAACTCACTTAAAATGTTAGAAGTTTCATCATTCCAAGCTTTTTTTGATGCTTTTTCATCATAAGAAGTTGGAGCTTCGAAGAAAAACTTTCCGTTTTCATAAATATCTTTCGGAAAAGTAGCTCTTTCTTTCATCAGGTGAATGATCTTCAATAATTTTTCATCTTCAATATTTAAATTTAAATCTGAATTTTTCAAAATTTGAAATAATTCTTCATCAGATTTTAATTGAATATACTGATGATTAAACCATTCCGATTTTTCTTTACTGAATCTTGCACCCGCTTTATGAACTTTATGAAGATCGAATTCTTTAACCATATCTTCTAAAGGTAAAATTTCCTTATCATCTGCAGGAGACCAACCCAATAATGCAACCATATTGATGAATGCTTCCGGAAGATATCCGCTTTCTCTATAACCTTTGGACACGTTTCCTGTTGCAGGATCTGTAAAGTTTAATGGAAATACCGGGAATCCGAATTTATCACCGTCTCTTTTGCTTAATTTTCCTGAAAGTCCTTTCTTCAAAAATTGTTTTACAGAAGCAGTTATTTCATTGTCCTTATCATTTTCACCCAACATAGATTTGAATCTTGGACTTTTTACTTCTGAAAAGAATGATTTAATGATTACTGCAGACTCATCAAAAGAAAATTTGTTGTTTTTCATTACAAATTCTTCAGTAAAAGATTTTGTAATACTGTCAATATTATCTTTATTAATTAAAGTTGCAACATCTGGTTTTAGAATCAATGAAAGGTGAGCAAATTCTGGAGCTTCCCAAGCCATTGCTTCATATAATAGAGTGTGTAAACCTAAAGATGGTAACCATTCTTCCCCACGGATCACGTGAGAGATTTCCATTTCGTGGTCATCGATGATGTTGGCGAAATGGTAAGTTGGCATTCCGTCGTTTTTAACTAAAACTTTATCGTCTAGCGTGTTGGTATTTACAGAAGAATTTCCTCTGATGATATCTACAAGATTTAAAGTTCTGTCGATCGGCATTTTAAATCTTACAACATACGGAGTTTTTTCGTCCAATAGTTTTTGAACTTCCTCCTCAGAAAGGGTAAGACTGTTTTTTAAACGGTTTCTTGTTTTGTTGTCGTAAGAAAAAACATCACCTTTAGCTTCATATTCAGCACGGATAACGTCTAGTTCTTCGGCTGTATCAAAAGCGATGTAAGCGTAATCTGTTTTCAAGATCTGCTCTGTATATCTGTCGTAGATATCTCTTCTTTCAGACTGTCTGTATGGAGCAAATTTTCCTCCTTTTTTAGGACTTTCGTCAGGAATGATGCCGCACCATTCTAATGCTTCTTCGATATACTCTTCAGCTCCTTCTACATATCTTGCAGTATCTGTATCTTCAATTCTCAATACAAACTCGCCACCCTGATTTTTAGCAAAAAGATAATCATATAATGCGGTTCTTACGCCTCCCAAATGTAAAGGTCCGGTAGGACTTGGAGCAAAACGTACTCTAACTTTCTCCATTTCAATTAAAATTTTGATGCAAATTTACTTAAAATTATGTGTTTTAATGATGTTTAATGCTTTCGATATTGGCTTTTTTGATTTGAATATTTACATTTGTATAAATTAATAAGAAGTAAGTCATGTTAGAAATCGGAGAAAGACCTTGGGGAAAATATTTTGTTTTGGCAGATGAGCCAAATTATAAATTAAAAAGAATAGAAGTAAACCCGGGACAAAAACTGTCTTATCAATATCATCATAAGAGACAGGAGCAATGGACGATCATCGAAGGTGACGCTACAATTGTTCTGGATGATAAAGAAATCAGTCTAAAATACGGTGAAAGTATTTTCATTCCATTAGGATCTAAACATAGAATGATGAATCTTTCTGAGAAACCTGTTGTTTTCATTGAAGTACAGACGGGGACTTATTTTGGGGAAGATGATATTGTGAGGATTGATGATGAATATGACAGACAATAAATCTAATGTTGCAGGTATGGATATATGAAGTTTAAATACAGTGACTTCTACAAAGATTTAAGGGTATATTATTTATTAATATTACTCTTTTTCTTGTTGACATTTAATTATGAAGAATATTGGCATTTGTTCTCACCAATAATAAAGTTTGATTCCTGGTCTGTTTATGGTGATCTACGACTTCTTTTGAAAGGAATAGATTTATATGGATTAGGGAAAGATCCTTTTAAAGAACATTATGAGCCTCCATATAATTACCCTTCTTTTTGGAAGTTTTTTTCTTATATCAAAGGTTTTAATGCCTCTAATTATAAAATAATTGGTTTTTTTCTAGTTTTTTGTTCACAACTTTTGCTGGTTTGTGCTTCGGGAAGCTGGTATTACCCAAAGAAAGCTTTTTATTATATATTATTAATGCTCTCCCCTGTATCTCTTTTGATTTTTGAAAGAGGGAATAATGATTTGGTCATATTTTTATTGTTGATATTTCCAATAGTATGTTTTCCGAGAAATAAATTAGTGTATATACTGTTCTTTCTGTTAGCTTTTATGTTAAAACTATATCCGATAGGTGCAGGACTATTAATTATCTATTTATATAAAGAAATTTCTATTAAAAATAGTTTTTTGATGGTTTGTATTTTAGGTATTATACTGGTGTATATTGGATTGAATCACAATGAAATCATGCTAATCAGGGAAAGAACACCTACATCCATAGCCGAATTAAGTTTTGGTTTTTTAGTTCCGCTAAAAAATATCATGTCCCATAATACTAAAATGTATAAAATTGAATATGTTTATTGGAGCGGATATATTGCCTTGTTGCTTGGTATTATTTTTTTATTGTATAAAATATTTAAAAATAAATGGAGGGAAATCGATCTGATAAATATTGGAAATAAGGAAATTTCACTTTTTCTGGTAGGGTCGGGGATTTTCTTATTTAGTTTTTTTCTTTCTATAAGCTGGGAATATAGATTGTTTTTCCTTGTATTGTGTGCGCCTGCAATTTTGTCCTGGGCAAAAAATAATCAGTTTGGATCAAAATATCTGATGATAATTTTACCCCTGATTTTATGGAACCAGACGCTAAGAAAATTAACGGAGAAAATATTTTCAGGAAATTCTAATGGTATTTTTATTTTTAATCAGATACTGATTACTTCTTTGGCTATTGTTTTTATATTTTATATCGTATTGATAATGAAGAAATCATTGAAGTTGACGAAATAATTCAACTTCAATTTGATTTGAACATTTCTTTAAGTCTACTGATTAGACTTCTTTTTAAAACATTCCCTGAAAGCCCTCTCACTCTCCAGTTTTTCTTTTTTAAAGTATATTTATTAAAAAGATCTCTGTTTTTCTCAATAAGCTTTTCTCGTATGGCATTTGACTTTTCATCAAGTGTTAAAGCATTATTATAAGCGGATTTTCTGCGGTAATGATTTTGATGCAAAACAAGCTCACTGTCTATGATTTCAATCTGCATTTTCTTTAGTTTTATTCTGTGCAAAAACTCATTGTCATCATATGCAACACCTTCTGCATAAGCCGGATCAAAGCCTCCTAAATCATATAAATCTTCTTTCGTTATAGCACAACAGAAATGATAGGCAAAGGGTCTGAAAACAGTATGATTATACCAACTATTACTTCCGTCTCTGGTATTTTCAACATTGTTCTCTAGAATCAGCTTTTCAAGCTTTTCAGGATTTTGAATGTACTCATCTATATTGTCGGTTGGTTCTTCGTCAAGAGAATAACATCCAAAGCTCAAATATTTATTTTTTGTGAGATTTTCAACAGTGTATTTTAAAATATTACCGAAATGTAAACATTCAGGATTTTGTAAAATGATACAATCTCCTTTCGCTGCCAAAAAACCTACATTAAAAGGGATGCAAGAATTCTTATACCATTTGTTATCCTTTTCCAGGCGTATAATTTTCAAGAACGGGAATTGGTTGATAAGGTCTTCTAATCTTTCTTCTTCGCTGCTTGCATCATCTACTGCAATTAGTTCAATATCTAGATTGTTGCCCACTAATTGTCTCTGAATACTTTCAAGAGTCTTTATAAATAATGCTTTACGGTTGTAGTATGCTGTTACAATTGAAATTTTCATAATTATTATAGTTGGCTGTATATTTCGTTGAATTTTTTTTGTTTGAAAAGTTTGTATATCAGTTTTCTGTACCAAACGTTGAAATATTTTTTTTTGTATTGATCTCTGTTGAGGATAATATAGCTTATATTACTGAAATCAAATCCATGTTTTTCATAAAATTTATAGTGTTTTTGATAAATAAGAAATCTATTTTGGGCTATTTTATCTTCCTGATGAGTGCTGATGTTGGTAAGAGAATTTGCATTATGTCTTATTCTGTAATAAAATAAATACTCCGGTATCCTATATACTTCGCCGCCATCTTCTAGAATCGATATCCATAAATCCCAATCTTCAAAATACGTTAAATTTTCATCAAACCCTTTTGCTTTAATAAAATCCTCTCTATACAATAAAGCTGAAATAGGAATGCAATTTGCAAAAAGAAATCTCTTCACTTCAAAATCAGGTAAATACCATTCCGATGATTCTTTTTCAAAGTATTGTCCTTTTGTATAGCAGATTTTAATTTTAGGGTTAGAAATTAAGATATTATATGTTTTTTCAAGAAATGTAGAGGCAATTTTATCATCACAATCAACAAATAAAATATACTTACCTTTTGCAATTTCAACACCTTTATTTCTTGTTGCAGATTGTCCTTTATTTTCTTGGTGGTATAAAATAAGATCAGGGTATTTATTAACTTTTAAGTCTTCCAGAAATTCCTTTGGTGATCCGTCATTAACCAAAATGACCTCAAAATTTCTGAAAGTTTGATTATAAATACTGTCAAGACATTCACAAATGTAGTCTTCACCATTGTAATATGGAATAATAACAGAAATAAGATCGTTCATTGTATTGTATTTATAAGTCAAATATTATTTTATAACCTCCTTTATCCAATTACTGAAACCATATTTTTTTACAATATCTTCAGACAGTTCATGATAGGGAGCTTTTAAAAATTGCTCAATATTTTTATAATTGTCATTTTCTACGACAAATATATTATCAGGATGGTAAAAGTCATAATTTTTTACCATAATATTATCAGTAATTACTTTTTTCTTATAATACATTCCTTCAAAAAAACGGATAGAAAGCCCATTGTGTAAAGGATCAACAAAATCCAAAAGGATATCTGAATTTTTCACAAATTCCAGATTTTCTTCAAAAGTTATTCTGTTTTGGATGTATTTAATTTTATCATTTTTCTGTTCAGGTTCTTTGAAATATTGAATAAAAATTGATAATTCTACAGGAAAACGAGATACCTGATCGATAAATTTATCAATCTTTTCTTCACGGCTCTTCCAATATAAACCGACGAAATATAATATAGGTTTTTCTGTATTATAGCTTTTTTGAGAAGGTGGTAAATGATCGAAATAAAAATTAGTAATAGACCTAATATTATATTCAGATTCTACTTTTTCGAAGCAAAAAAAAGTGTCAAAAAGATTGAAATAATTTTTCACTTCCGGAAATTTTTCAATTCCGTCCCACTGATAGGCAATGAGTTTTTTTGTTTTTTTCTTTAAATTTTTCACGAAAGAAATCGGGAAATTATCTGGTCGAATAACCAGAATATAATCTAGTTCATCATCAATTTTGGAAAGACTTTTATTAAGTTCTTCAAAGTTGTGTCGATTGATGAGATTTTGCTTGTATTCTTTATTTCTAAGAATATTTTTAACGAAAAAATTTTTGACGCTTTCGCTGCTTTTATATTTAAATTTTGGAAGTTTGTCCGTAATTAAATACGTGTCAAATCCTTCCTTTTCCAAATTATCTAAAAATAGCTTTGGAAAATCAGAATAATCGGGCATTACCAAAAGAAATCTTTTCTTTTTCACTTTTTTTATTTTGAATTAAAGATACTGAATAACAGAATTTTAAACTGTTTTCTTAAACTGTTAACCGGATTATTAAAATACTCTTTTTTTATTGAATCTGCATCTTTTAAACTTACAGCATTAATATATTGAAAATATTTTTTCTCAACATTTTTTAATTCAATTTGCTCACTAAACTTCGGATTTACTTCTTTGAAAGTTGTTTCCATTTGTTTAAGCGCTTCGTTTGAGTAATTTGAATGATGTTTATAATTTCCAATTATGATTTTCTTTAAATAAGAAATGTAATAGGCAATAATGCTTTGGTTCGGATATTTTAAATAATATTTATCGTAAATAGTTTTGATGACACTTAAATATCCTAAAAGATTTTTATCACTGTTTTTTTTGGTGATAGATTGTGCATTATCAACAGTATAATGATAGGTGATTTCTGGAGTAAAGATTACGTTTTTTGCCTTAAACATTGTTTCGAAGAACCATAATTCATCTTCGTGGTAAATTCCGCTTAAAAATTTTAAGTTGTTTTCTTTTAAAAACTTAGCGTTATATAATTTGTTCTGAGCAATCGGACTCAATCCTACGGTTATATTTTTTAATAGAACTTCAGAATTGGTGTTTGCTAAAAATTGATGCTCTTTCGGATGAGGTAAATAAGAGATTATTTTTTTCTCTTCCCAAGAAAAATTAGCTGTTTTTCCAACAATAATGTCTTCTTTTCCCGTGTGTTTTGATAATAAAGCCTCAATAGCTTTTGGAGGAAGAATATCATCACTGTCACAGAAAAATATGAAATCTCCGGCAGCTTTTTCCAATCCAAAATTCCTAGTGTCAGAAAGACCTTTATTTTCCTGACTATAAATGTGAAATCTCACATCTGCAAACTCATTAATAATATCTAAAGTATTATCTGTACTGCCATCATTGATGATGATACATTCAATATTCGAATAGGTTTGATTCTGGATGCTGTAAAGCACCTCTTTTACATAATAAGACGCATTGTAACAGGGAACAATAATACTGACCAGAAAGTTGGAATTATTCATAGATAAAAATCTAAAGGGATTAAATTTCTTTTAACGTAGAGCTCACTGCTTCCAAAGAAAATGGTTTCAGACTGTCTATTGAATTGTCTCTTAGTGTATTCCATAGCTCTTCATCATTGTTTAGTCGAAGAATAGCTTCAGCAAACGTTTTTTCGTCATTTGCGATCAATACATTTTTCTCATTGATCAATTGCATTCCTTCTGCGCCAATATCAGTTGTTACTACAGGGAAAAAGTATTCAAAAGCCTGTCCTATTTTTCCTTTAACTCCGGCACCAAACCTTAGCGGAGCGACCATGATTTTTGAAGTCATAAAATGCTCTTCGATGCTTTCAACAAAGCCCAGGAAATCAAATTTCGGAAATTGTTTGATGTCTAATTTATCTGCAACATTACCAATAACGCTTACTTTCAGATCCGGATTTGTTTTCCAGACAAGAGGCATTATTTTTTCATATAAAAATCTTACAGCATCAATATTCGGTTCGTGGATTGAGCCTATGAAAATGATTCCTTTACTTTCATTAAATGATTTTCTTTCGGAAATATCAATTTTCGGATAGTGAATATTTGAAATCGTAATGATTTTATTTTTATCCACATATTCACTCATTATTTCTTTTTCTTTGTCTGAAATTGCAATAATATAATCCAATTGTGGCGCAATTACAGTTTCTAAATGAAAGAAATGTTTATAGTTTTTCTTTAAAGAAATACGGGTAGGTTCAATCTCAATTGCTCTTTTATATCTTAAAAAATGAATATCCACCATGTCATACATGAATTTTGTATTAGGCAGAATACTTTTCATTTTCTTGTAGAATAAATTTAAGGCAAGAGGACCGTTAAACCACACATAATCAATATTTTTAAAAGCGGAAATGAAATTGTAAATACTGTTATATTTTGTGTTTTCTACAAATACGATGACCTGATGCTGTTTATAAAATTTCACATAAGAATCGTCCTCAAACATATTGGGAGCAAACAGAATACAGTTATATCCTAATTGTTTATAGATCAAAATGATTTCTTTCAACCTGTTTGATCCGGAATCTTTATCATGAGTAGGGAAGTCCCTTGAAGCGAATAATATTGTTTTTTTTGAAGAATCAAATAATTCTATATTGACAATATCATTGGTGTTAAGAGCTTTGAGTTTTTCTTTTCTGTTGAAATATTTCTTAATTTTCTTTAGAATTCCCATTTATTAGTCTTTATTTAATTCAAAAACTCTGTTTGTCCAATGATCAAGCGTGTATTGATAATAGATATCCTCCGGAATTTTTTCATAAGGCTTATCAAAGAATTCTCTGTCAAGGTTACTACAAGTTTCGTCTAAAACCAAAATATTATTAGGATTATAAAAATCGTAATTTTTAATGGCTTCATTGTCTGTAATAATTTTTTTATCTAAAGCTAGCGCCTCAAATACCCTGAAACTCAGTCCGTATTGATTTTCACGAGTCAAATCTAACAAAGCCTTTGAATTTTGATAAAATTTAGGCAACTTTTCGTGACATATTTTTTTGATGCTGAAAATAATAGATAAATTTTCAGGAACAGTAGTAAACAGGTTTTTGATTTGATGTTTCCAACCTTTTTTTCCTATGATCATAATCTGAAATTTTAGATCAAGATCAATTAATCTTTTTGCAAGAGTTTTTATAAACGAAACTCTTTTATTATCATATGAAGTGATGTAAAAAAGATCCATTTCAGGTTTTTGTGTATCATTTGAGAGGTGAGGAAGATAGATGTAATTGGTTAGTTTTTCAAATCCAAATTTATCAATATCAGCAATATCGAATGAGAATATTTTATCAAAAAGTTTTAATTTATTTTCATTTACAGGAACTCTGTCGAGACTATCGTAAAGATAAGTAATGAGCCTGTCGGTATGTTTTTTTATTTTTTCTAAAGTAGATATGCTGAAAGTATCAGGATTTAAAACTAAAATCTGATCATAATGACCTTGTTCATCCAATGAATCCAGAACAAACTGCTGTCTTTTTTCCTTCTTTAGGTTTCTGTTGAGAAGAGTTTTGCTTAGGGCATTTGTAGCCCTTTCTCCAAAGTTAGAGTGAGTAATTGAAGCGATCTTAATATGATGAGCATTAATGCCTTTTTTGCTTAATGTCTCAACAATATATTGATCATATCCCCAGAAATCATAACTAATTATACAAATCTTCATCAACTAATTTTGCTCTTTTTTAATGATTCATAAGTTTCAAAAACACTTAATGACTGCAGGTAGGAAAGCTGATAGCCTTCTTTTCCGTCCAAAATTCCAAGCCTCATAATATAAGCCTTAAAAAACTTAAATGCCGTTTTAGAGTATTGAGCTAAAATACTGTATTTCTTACCTTTTATAGCTAATTCCTGTCCTTTTAAAACTCCGTAATGAATCATCTTTTGTTTATATGAATCATAATCTGAAACGGAATAATGCAGCAGTTTATTTTTAAACTCTCCGATTGTTCCGTTAACTTCTAAAGTTTCATGAACTTTTTTCCCTGCAATATACCTCGCTTTAGATCTTCTAAAAAGTCTAAAATTCTTATCAGTCTGAGTTCCTGAATAGTTGATAGGTTTTCCTGCGAAAAAGAATTTTCTGTAAAAATAGTAGGCATCTTTTTTATAGGGTCTATTTAACTTTTCGATGATCTCGCTTCTAAGTTGAGGTGTTATCCTCTCATCACCATCCAAAAATAGTGCCCAATCGTTTTTAGCATGGTCTAAAGCTAAATTTCTTTGCTTTGTAAAGTCCTCAAAAGTGTTTTGAATAATTTTTACATTGGGAAATGTTTGTGCAATCTCCAATGTTTTATCTGTACTAAATGAATCAACTACTACAATCTCGTCACAAAAATCAAAACATTCGAGTACTTCCCGAATGTTTTTCTCTTCGTTATACGTTATGATTAAGCCACTTACTTTTTCAGTGAGTTCAGGCATATTTATTTTGTATATTCTAAAATCGTTTTCTCAATAATTCTCACACAATCAAGTAATTGTTCTTCTGTAATTACCAATGGTGGAGCCAATCTGATGATATTTCCGTGAGTAGGTTTTGCCAGCAATCCGTTTTCTTTTAACTGTAAACAAAGATTCCATGCAGTAGAGCTGTCCGGAGTATCATTGATCAAAATAGCATTTAACAAACCTTTTCCTCTTACTTTCGTAATCAAATCAGATTTTTCAATCAGTTTTTCAATTTCACTTCTGAATAATTGACCTAATTCTTCTGCTCTTTCAGATAATTTTTCATCAGCTACAACATCTAAAGCTGCAACGGCAACTGCACATGCAATCGGGTTTCCTCCGAATGTGGAACCGTGTTGTCCGGGTTTGATAACATTCATGATCTCGTTGTTTGCCAATACAGCAGACACGGGATACATTCCGCCTGAAAGTGCTTTCCCTAAAATTAAAATATCAGGTTGAACATCTTCATGGTGACAAGCAATTAATCTACCAGTTCTTGCGATACCGGTTTGTACTTCATCGGCAATGAAAAGAACGTTGTGTTTTTTGCATAATTCAGAAGCATTTTTCAGGAAATTTTCGTCCGGAACGTAAACTCCTGCTTCTCCTTGAATCGGTTCAACCAAAAATGCAGCAATATTTTGAGCATCTTGAGTTAAAATTTCCTCTAAAGCTTTGATATCATTGTACGGAATTTTAATAAATCCGGGAGTAAAAGGACCATAATTTTGATTCGCATCAGGATCATTTGAAAAAGAAACAATCGTTGTTGTTCTTCCGTGGAAATTATTCTCACAAACAATGATCTTTGCAGCGTTTTCTGAAATTCCTTTTACTTCATAACTCCACTTTCTTGCTAATTTTACCGCAGTTTCCACAGCTTCTGCTCCGGAATTCATTGGTAAAACTTTATCAAAACCAAAAAGGGTGGTAATTTTCTGTTCGTATTCTCCTAAATTAGAGTTGTAAAAAGCTCTTGACGTTAAAGCTAATTTCTTAGCCTGATTGACTAAAGCTTCAACAATTTTAGGATGAGAATGTCCTTGATTTACAGCAGAGTAAGCAGAAAGAAAATCATAATATTTCTTGCCTTCCACATCCCAAACGAAAACGCCTTCTCCACGGTCTAAAACCACTGGTAGAGGGTGATAGTTGTGGGCACCATGTTTGTCTTCAAGGTCAATAAAATACTGTGAGTTTTTTGCTGTTTCTACTGTTGACATATATTTTTGCTTTTGTACAAAGTTAGTGATTTATTTTAAAGTTGTGAAAGTGACTTGAATCAGTAATAATAAATAAAAAGAATGTTTTTTTAATGAAATTTAAATGAATATTATGCCTGAAAATTATTGATAAAGATTGTGATCTACGTAAAAAATGCAGTTTGGTAGAATTATTTCCAGTTTGATGATTTCTTCTAAAATACGATCTTTGCCCATTTTGGAATAATGGCTATATTCATATTTTATGGAAAATAGCAGGGGTTCAATAATTTTTTTTCGATACCTTTAAGTTTCATGTCAATAATTTTTGAAATAGATTTAACTTAATCATACCAATATTCTTTCTTAACATTAAAACCTGCTTTTTGAAAGGCTTTCTGTAATTCAATTCCTAAGTCGTCATTTTGTTTTTCATTAGAAATGTAGAGGAAAAATAGACTTTCCGTAAGTTTTTGTTCCTTTTTGGTTTCGTCGAAAGTTGTCGTCGTTGTTATAACAGCGTCTTTTTCTGTCTCTAAAATTATTTGAATATCTTTTCCGATTTTCACAATCTTATTAAGCGGGACTTCTTGTTTAATAATTTGGTAACCAATGAAATATGGACTTGTCTTTTTAATTTGAAAAGTCAGGTTTTTATTATTATCAATACTGAATTCTTTAATAATACTGATGGTATCTCCGTTGAAATTAGAATATTTTAATTGATTTTTTACTTCTTTTTTCAGTTCTCGGTTAAGTATTTTGATAATCGTTTTTTCCTGAGCCGAAAACAAACTCCAGAATCCGAAGAACATGATCAATGCTAAAAACCGTTTTGAATTATTTTTTTGTCTCATTTTCTGTAGTTTGATTTAAAATTAAGTTGAAAAAATCTTAAATTAAAAGTAATTGACCTAAAAATAACTCGCAATACCACAAATGAGTGATTTTAGAAATAAAAAAAACTGCCTCAAAATGAGACAGTTTCAAAGTTTTTTATTTAAAAATAATCTTAGTGATTATCGTATTTTCTATCCATTACAAAACTCTCCATGAATTTTGTAGTGTAGTTTCCTGAAAGATAATCTTCATCATTCATCAACTGTCTGTGGAAAGGAATTGTAGTTTTTACACCCTCAATATAGAATTCTTCCAAAGCACGTCTCATTTTTGCAATCGCTTCCTCACGGGTTTGAGCCGTCGTGATTAATTTTGCAATCATTGAGTCATAGTTAGAAGGAATTGTATATCCAGAATAAACGTGAGTATCAACTCTGATTCCGTGTCCACCAGGAATGTTTAATCCTGTGATTTTCCCCGGAGATGGTCTGAAATCAGCGTAAGGATCTTCAGCATTAATTCTACATTCGATTGAATGCAATTTTGGATAATAATTAATTCCAGAAATTGGAGTTCCAGCCGCCAAAAGAATTTGCTCTCTGATCAAGTCATAATCAATAACCTGCTCAGTAATTGGGTGTTCCACCTGAATTCTCGTATTCATTTCCATGAAATAGAAATTTCTGTGTTTATCAACCAAGAATTCAATCGTACCAACACCTTCATACGCGATGAATTCTGCCGCTTTTACAGCTGCGTCACCCATTTTCTCACGAAGTTCGTCAGTCATGAACGGAGAAGGAGTTTCTTCCGTTAATTTTTGATTTCTTCTTTGTACAGAACAGTCTCTTTCAGAAAGGTGGCAAGCTTTACCAAATTGGTCACCCGCAACCTGAATTTCGATGTGTCTAGGCTCTTCAATCAGTTTTTCCATGTACATACCTCCGTTTCCGAATGCAGCCACAGCTTCCTGAATTGCAGATTCCCAGTGTTCTTTAAGGTCTTCAGCTTTCCAAACAGCTCTCATCCCTTTTCCACCACCACCGGCAGTAGCTTTGATCATTACAGGATAACCTGTTTCTTCAGCAGTTTTTACAGCGTGTTCGTAAGATTCAATTAATCCCTCAGAACCTGGTACACAAGGTACACCTGCTGCTTTCATGGTAGCTTTAGCGTTGGCTTTATCTCCCATTCTCTCAATTTGCTCAGGAGAAGCACCAATAAACTTGATACCGTTCTTCTGGCAGATTCTTGAGAAATTAGCATTTTCAGATAAAAATCCGTAACCTGGGTGAATCGCGTCTGCATTTGTAATTTCTGCAGCAGCAATAATGTTAGGGATTTTTAGGTATGAGTCTTTACTCATTGCGGGACCAATACAAACAGCCTCGTCAGCAAATCTAACGTGAAGACTATCTTTGTCGGCAGTAGAATATACTGCAACAGTTTTGATTCCCATTTCTTTACAAGTACGTAAGATACGCATTGCAATTTCGCCACGATTGGCAATTAATATTTTTTTGAACATCTTCTTAAATTTGAAAATTAGATAATTTGAAAATTAGATTAATGTTATTTGAATGTAGAATTTTAGTCTAACATCTAATGTCTAACATCTAACTTCTAGTTAAGATGGATCTACTAAGAATAAAGGTTGGTCATATTCTACCGGAGTAGCATCATCAACTAAAATCTTAACGATTTTTCCGCTTACCTCAGAATCAATCTGGTTGAATAATTTCATTGCTTCAATTACACAAACCACTTTTCCAACAGAAACTTCATCACCAACGTTTACAAAAACATCTTTATCTGGAGATGGTTTTCTGTAGAAAGTTCCGATCATTGGAGATTTGATTGTAATATATTTGCTGTCATCAGATGCAGCTTCGGCTTTTTCAACAGGTACAGATGCAGCAGCCGGAGCTTGTGCCGGAGCAGCCATTTGTTGCGGTGCAGTGTGGTAAACTGCAGGTTGAGCATAAGAAACTTCGCTTCCAGCTAATGGAGTTTTAATAGTGATTTCGAAATCTTTAGTTTTGTACTTCACTTCAGAAACTTCAGCCTTAGATACAAACTTAATAAGATTTTGTATGTCTTTAATGTCCATAAATTTGATATTTGATTTTGGGTCAAAGATACCAAAAAAACGTAAAAAACAACAAAAAACCGCCAAATTTTATAAAAATTGGGCGGTTTTTGTATAAAAACGAGTGTTTTTCAGTGAAAAACGACTTCTTAGTTTTCTTCAGTAGTTGCTACTTCTTTTTCCAGTACTACTTTACCTCTGTAGTAAAGTTTCCCTTCATGCCAGTGAGCTCTGTGGTAAAGGTGCATTTCTCCTGTTGTTGCATCTTTAGCTAGTTGAGGAACTACAGCTTTGTAGTGAGTTCTTCTCTTATCTCTTCTTGTGGACGATTGTCTTCTCTTTGGATGTGCCATCTTGTAATAACTTTTTTAATTTGATGAGCGATGAGATTTTTTTCATCATCTCATCATATTTAAATTATTTTAATTTTTATCTTTTAATTTCTTAAGTGCCTCCCATCGGGGATCACTTTGCGGTTCTTCCTCTTCTTCGGTCTCTTTCGGACTGAATTTTTCAAGAATTTCAAGATCTTCGTCGCTTATGTTTGGTGAAACCTTTTTCATTGGTATGGAAAGGGCTACATTTTCATAAATCAACTGTGCTACATTGAAAGCATGGTCGCTGGTTGGGATCGTGATAACATCTTCTTCGCTGTCATCGTATTCTTCTCCAAACTTCACCAAAACCTTGATCTCGTTTTCAATGGGATGATCGAAGCTGTCGTTTGTAATATCACAAACTAGTTCTACGATTCCATCGATTTTTATCTCAAATTCTAAGAAAGTAGTGTGTTTATCAAGTAAAACATCTACTGAAATCTTAGGATTTGTAAATTCTTGCTCAGTGTCAAATAATTGAAAGAACGTCTTGTCAATCTCAAATTTGAACTGATGCTTCCCCGTTTTAAGTCCGGAAAAGCTCACGTCATAGTTTCTTAACTTGTCCATAAAATGAGTGTGCAAAAATATGCATTTTTTTTATAATTACAAATAAAATCCCAAACAAATTAATTTTAAATTTGATTTAAGGATTTATGCTTCAGTTTCATCTGGTAAATCTTCATCAATTCCGTTGTCGCTAACCATTTTTCTTGGCTGCATACGGTTGCTCATCAGCTCGTTATATTCGCTTCTGTTTTTAAAAATTTTAATAGCCGTGAAAATTGCTTCTGTAAAACTTTGTTCATCAGCAATATTTTGTCCTGCGATATCATAGGCAACTCCGTGATCGGGAGATGTTCTGATAAAAGGAAGGGCAGCGGTATAATTTACGCCTTCTTCATAAGCTAAAGTCTTAAATGGAGCCAATCCCTGATCATGATACATCGCTAAAACGGCATCAAAACTTCTGTATTTGCTCGGTTGAAAAAAGCTGTCTGCAGGAAAAGGACCAAAGGCCAGAATTCCATTGTCTGAAAGTTCTTTGATCGCCGGAGAAATAATTTCAATTTCTTCGCTTCCAATCACGCCGCCGTCTCCTGAATGTGGATTTAAGCCTAAAACCGCAATTTTCGGTCTGGAAATATTAAAATCTTCAATTAAAGTTTGATTTAAAGCTCGGATTTGCTTTTTAATTTTCTCCTTAGAAATATTTTCAGCCACTTGCGCTAATGGAATGTGATGGGTAGAAACGGCAACTTTTAAATCGTCTGTTACCAAGAACATCAATCCTTTTTTATTAAATTTTTCTTCAAAATATCCTGTGTGGCCGGCATGTTTGAAGCCCATCTTCATCATTTCATCTTTATTAATAGGAGCTGTCACAAGAACATCAATTTCTCCTTTCATTAAAGCTTCAGTTGCTGCTTCCAAAGAATCTATCGCCAATTTGGTTGATTCTTCGGTTGGTTTTCCCAATTCTACATTCGAATTATCTTTCACAAGATTCAGCATATTGATCTTTCCTGCCTGTGCCTGTGAAGTTTCGTTGATGTAATTAAAGTTTAAATTAAGCTTAAAAATATTTTTCTGATAGGTAAATAATTTCCCTGAACCAAAAATTACCGGAGTGAAAAAATCGGTGATTGTTTTGTCTTTCAGAGACTTCATGATGATTTCTGGTCCTATGCCGTTGAAATCCCCGATTGAAATTCCTACTCGTACTTTATGGTTTTTTGGGCTCATTTTGATTATCTTTGAAGATTATAATTTTACAAATTTAGCAAAAAATAATATGTTCACAGGAATTATTGAAGCAGTTGGAGTTATTGAAAAGATTGAAGAAAAAGGAAGTAACATTGATTTTACTTTAACATGCCCTTTCACCAATGAATTAAAAATAGATCAAAGTCTTGCTCATAACGGCTGTTGTTTAACGGTTGTGGAGATTAAAGATGACCAATATGTTGTTACGGCGATCAATGAAACTTTAGAAAAAACCAACCTTGGAAAATGGAATGTTGGAACGGTTGTAAATCTTGAGCGTTGCATGAAAATGGACGGAAGATTAGACGGGCACATCGTTCAGGGTCACGTTGATCACACCGGCGAGGTTGTAGGAATTGAGAATAAAGACGGAAGCTATTTTATTACTATTAAATATGAATCCAACGGGAATTTTGTAACCGTTCCTCAGGGTTCAATTACAGTAAACGGAATAAGTTTAACCGTTGCAAAAAGTGAAGATTCTCAGTTTTCAGTAGCAATTATTCCATATACATGGGAGTTTACCAATATGCAGCATCTTAAAACCGGAGATAAAGTTAATCTGGAATTCGACATAATTGGTAAGTATATTGCTAGGTTAATTAATAAACAGAATGGCAATAAATAAGTACAAAGGATATAGTTTAAGAAATCGGGTGTTTTTCGGTTTCTTGCTCGTATGTCTTTTAAGTGTTGCGGCTTCTTCGCTGGTTCCTTATTTTGTTTTAAGAAGTAATTCTCTGGAACAGAGTAGGATAGATATGCAGGATAAAACCAATGCCGTTATGGGATATTTGGATTATGCTGTGAGTAGATCTCTTGTGGAAACAAAAGATCTTACCGAGGTTTTGGGTAATAAAATTCTTGAAATCGCGGATATCAACCAACACGATATTGTTATTTATGATTTAAAAGGCAACTACCTTCTTTCTAATAAAGATGAAAGTTTGGTAGAGCAAAAAACGATTCCTTTAAATATTGTTAATAAAATTCTGGCTACCGATGCCAGAGTGGATATCAGAGGATATGATCAGGCTAAAGATGCGGTTTTTACTTCGTCTTATTTAGTGTTGAAAAATAATGTTCTGGATCCTGTAGGTATTGTGTACATTCCTTTGTATCACAATGAATCGGCATATCTTGATGTTCTTCACCAATATGTTAAATACATTTTATTGGTTGATATTTTTCTTATTTTATTCAGTATTTGGCTGAGTTGGATTACTTCTAATAATTTAGCAAAAACCATTACTAAGTTTTCTGATATGATCACCCGTATTACATTGTTTGAAAATGAAATGCACCCTATCAGATATTATAAAAATGATGAACTAAATGCTCTGGCAAGAGCGTATAATAGGATGATTCTCCAGATTCAGGATCAAAAGGAGAGATTACGTTTTAAAGCCTCGGAAGAAGCTTGGCGCGAAATGGCAAAACAGGTTGCTCATGAGGTGAAAAATCCTTTGACGCCAATGAAATTGACTATCCAAAATTTTGAAAGAAAATTTGATCCCGAAGACCCAAATATTCGAGAAAGGGTAAAGCAAATGAGCAAAACAATGGTTGATCAGATCGATTTGATTGCCACAGTTGCGTCTGCTTTTTCAGAATTTGCGAAGCTTCCCGAAAAAAATAATGAGGTTATCAATCTGAACACCGAGGTTGAAGATATTCTACGTGTTTTCAATGACGACAGTATCTTTATACATTCCAATAAAAGCAATATTATGATCAATATGGATAGGATTTACCTTTCCAGAATTATTACCAATCTTGTTACCAATGCCAAACAGGCTGAAAGTGATGAAAGAAAATTGATTATTAATGTGGATGTAGAACAGCACCAGAGAAGAGTGATGGTTTCCATTCAGGATAATGGCATTGGGATTCCTGAAAATATATATGAAAGGATTTTTGAGCCTAATTTCACCTCAAAAAATAGCGGAATGGGACTAGGTTTATCAATGGTTAGAAAAATGGTTGAAGACTATAAAGGAGAAATCTCTGTAAAGTCTGAGGTAGGAAAAGGTTCAACATTCACAATTACATTGCCAACCAATTTATAGTGAAGCCTTTTACGTTTAAACAATTCGAAATTTATCAGTCTAAAAATGTCTTCCGTGTAGGAACAGACGGTGTTTTGTTGGGTGCTTTAGCGAATGTTGATGACAAGTCTAAAGTTTTAGAAATAGGAACAGGAACGGGTTTGATTTCATTAATGTTAGCTCAAAGAAATTTCAAAGCTGAATTTTTAGGTTTAGATATTAATGAAGAAGCTGTACATCTTACAAAATCTAATTTCGAGAAGTCTAAATTTAATTCAAGGTTAAAAAATATTCTTCATGATTTTAAAAATTTTGAAACAGAAGAAAAGTTTGATTTAATAGTTTCCAATCCTCCTTATTTTGAAGAATCCGGCTCTGAAAAAGATAAAATTGCCAGACAAACGGTTGAATTAAACTTTCAACAATTAATTTCGAAATCATCAACATTACTTTCCGAAAAAGGAATTTTTTCTGTAATTATTCCTGCCGAGGTTGGAGTTGATTTTATTGAAATAGCGAAAGAAAATAAATTGTTTTTAACGCGAAGAATCAACATTAAAGGAATAGAAAATTCAAAAGTAAAAAGACTGATCTTGGAGTTTTCTTTAAGTGAAAATCAACCCAAAGAATCTGAATTTATTATAGAAAAAAGTCCGAGACAATACTCGGACCAATATCTTGAACTCACAAAAGAGTTTCATGTTTTTAAGGGATAGAAGTTAGAAATTAGATCTTAGAAGTTAGTAATTTCTAAATCTCTGAATTTCTCAATTTATTATTCAAATAATTCTGCTGTATCCAGCACAGAAACTTTCCCATCCTCACATCTGATCGCTTCTCCAGGGAAATTTTGAATCATGTGATAATCATGCGTTGCCATTACCACGGCAGCTCCGTTTTCTAAAGCAACCTGTTTTAGCAAGGTCATAATTTCATTAGAAGTTTCCGGATCAAGATTTCCTGTTGGCTCATCGGCTAAGATAAGGTCTGGGTGATTTAATAAAGCTCTTGCAATCGCCACACGCTGTTGTTCTCCACCGGAAAGTTCGTGAGGCATTTTATGCTTTTTACTTTTCATGTTTACGCTTCCAAGAACCTCGTTGATACGGTCTTCCATTTTTGTTTTATCGCTCCATCCGGTAGCTTCAAGAACGAATTTCAGGTTTTTCTCAACAGTTCTGTCAGAAAGCAATTGGAAATCCTGGAAAACAATTCCTAATTTTCTTCTAAGGTTAGGAATGTCGGAAGTTCTCATTTTTGCGAGATCAAAACCAACAACAGCTCCATGTCCGGACGCTAACGGAATATGCCCGTAAAGTGTCTTTAATAATGAGCTTTTCCCTGAACCCGTTTTTCCGATAAGATAACAGAATCTGCCTTTTTTGATGTTAAGATTCACATCAGAAAGAACAGTGAAGTTTTTTTGCGCAATTTTCGCGTGTTGTAAACTTATAATACTATCTCCGGCAATATTTGTATGTGGCATAATTCAAATTTAAGAGGCTATTTCTAAAATATTTTTTCAGATCTTAAAAATAGAAAAAAGAAACCTAAAGAAACTAAATTTTAGTAAATTTTAACAACAAAAAATGCCTGAAAAAGTTCTTTTCAAGCATTTTTGTATATTGTAATTTAAGATATTATCTCTTAGCTCTTGCAGAACTTACAGATAGACTCTTTCTACCTTTAGCTCTTCTTGCTGCCAAAACTCTTCTACCGTTAGGCGTTGACATTCTTTCTCTGAAACCGTGTTTGTTTCTTTTTTTTCTCTCCGATGGTTGGAATGTTCTTTTACTCATTACTATATATTTAAGTCGTAATTAATATTAATTTTTCAGGTTGCAAAGATATAGATTTTTTTATAAGTTCCAAACTTAACGACTCTTTTTTTAGAAAATATTGAATCTTTTTTCATCGTTAATTTTATCATGCCCATGAATAAATGACTTGCACAGTGTTTAAAAATAATGAGTAATGATTTATTTAAAAGCTCTATCTTTGAAGACTCAAATTTAAAGAAAATAAATGTTTACACCAATAGAACTTTTAGAAATTAATGCACTTCTTATTCCTGAAAACAAAATAGTTATTCTTACACACTATAATCCGGATGGAGATGCTATTGGTTCTAGTTTGGGCTTAAAGCATTATTTGCATGCAAAAGGAATCAATGCGGAAGTGGTTGTACCCAACGATTTTCCTAAGTTTTTGAAATGGATGCCCGAAGCAAGAAAAAACATTGTTGCCGAATACAAAAGAAAGGTAGCTTTTGATATTATTAATGAAGCAGATGTTATTTTCTGTCTTGATTTTAATTCTCCTGCGAGAATCGGAATTTTAGGCGATTGGTTGGTAAAAGCCAGAGCTAAAAAAATTCTTATCGATCATCATCAGCAGCCTGAAGAATTTGATTATGTATATTCTGATACGATAATTCCTGCAACGTGTCAAATGATTTATCACTTCATTGAAGCGATGAATGACGAGCATTTGGTGAATAAAGATATTGCAGAATGTCTTTACACAGGAATTATGACGGATACGGGAGGTTTCCGTTTTCGTTCTACGAGCGCAGCAACGCATAGAATTATTGCTAATTTAATTGAAAAAGGTGCGGATCCATCTATTATAACTTCCAACACTTGGGATACCAATACGGTTTCACGTCTTCATTTATTGGCTTTGATTTTAGGAAGAATCGAAGTGGTGAACGACGGTAAAGTGGCTGTTTTATATTTAACAAGAAAAGAACTTCAGGAATATGGTTTCCAAAAAGGCGATACCGAAGGTTTTGTGAATTATGGACTGAGCATTGTTGGTGTAAGAATGTCTGCGTTTTTCATGGAAGATTTGTATGATGATTTCATTAAAATATCTTTCAGAAGTAAAGATGATGTAGATGTGAATCAATTCTCAAGAAAATATTTCAGTGGAGGAGGGCATATCAATGCAGCAGGTGGAAAATCTAATGCTTCTTTAGCAGATACACTTGAAAATTTTAAAGCTAAAATTGCAGAGGAAAATTTATAATTGAGTGAAATAGGTTGATTAGATTGTAGTTGTCATTCAGAACGAAATGAAGTGGAGTGAAGAATCTTTTTTTATAAGAGATTGCTTCGTCGCTGTCGCTCCTCGCAATGACCCTAAAATACGACAACACTCAAACGCTCCAACCCTCTCACTCAAGAAACTCGACTGTGTCCTTTGTCTTCAAGTTCTTTACAAGTATATTCGTAAACTTCTTGAAACATGACGTCAAGATTTTTTTTAGTGAATAAACTGAACTTCGTCATTTTCGGAGGATCGAGAAAAATATCGCATGATGTTGCTTTAGAGTAAACAGATTTTGCGATGGCTAAATGTAAAATTCGGTCAAATTCTTTCATTAAACTCATTTTATCGAGACTGTCATAACTAATTGAATTCACATGGGAAGCAATTAAAAAATCACATTTATCAATGATTGGTTCAATGGGAAGATTGTCGAGAACGCCGCCATCAATATATATTTTCTCACCCACTCTTACGGGCGGAAGTACAAAAGGAACGCTTGATGAAGCTAAAAGAGGAGTGAAAAGTTCGCCTTCCGAAAAGAAATCGACAATTCCGTGGGTCATTTCTGTAGCTGCAACATAGACGGGGATTTTCAGGATTTTAAAATCGTCTTCAGGGAAATAATCTTTTAATAATTTTAAAATAAAGTTTGAACTAAAAATACCGTTTTTGGAAAGTCTTAAATATGATCTTGAAAAAAATGTCGTGTGTTTTACAATTTCCATCATTTCGTCCGGAGATTTTCCGAAAGAATAGAACGCTGCGATGATAGATCCAGCGCTTGTTCCGGAGATAATCTGTGGTTTCAAATTGTATTCTTCCAAAGCTTTCAGAACCGCGATATGAGCGATTCCGCGCATTCCTCCACCCGAAAGTGTCAGGCCGATGATTGGTTTCTTTTTTTTGGAAGAGAATAGACTCATTGAAAAATTTAATCTTTACTAATATACGGGAATTTTTGGTAAAAGAATATTAAGGTTCGTCGCAATCGGAATCGATTTTTATGAAAAGATCTTCAAATTGTTTGTTCATTTTTTCATCATGCGGAATACTGTTGATATTACCATTCGTGCAGTTTCCCCAACCAAAAGTTATTAAATCAATGATGGCATAATCTTTTTTATCAGCAGAATTCAGATGTTCTTCAAATTCGTTTAAAATTCTTTGTGGATCGCCATTTTTTTTGCTCATATTTTCACGAAGTTTTCTCCATTCTTCAATCATTTGAGCGTCGTTTGAATTTAAAGATTTTATAAAATTCTCGCAACCTTTTGAAAGTTTAGCATTCAACAAAACGGAAGGATCGGAAAAAGCCTGAATTTCAGTTTTTCGAAACTCATATTCCTCCATCAATTCTTGAATTCTATTCTTTTTCACATTTTCCCAATAAGGAACCTTTACTATTTTTAAATTTTCTAAAGTTTTCTTTTTCTCAAGAAAATCTTGATTAAGTTTAGATAAAA
Source organism: Chryseobacterium sp. SIMBA_038 (assembly GCF_046535115.1). Lineage (NCBI taxonomy): Bacteria > Pseudomonadati > Bacteroidota > Flavobacteriia > Flavobacteriales > Weeksellaceae > Chryseobacterium > Chryseobacterium sp. SIMBA_038. The sequence continues at coordinate 107,286 of NZ_JAWRXH010000008.1, read as the reverse complement.
TTTGATCTTTATCTTTTCTTACTTCATCAAGACCTTTTAGATTAAAAACAGAAGGTGTGTTGAGCAATATGCCGCCCATTTGAAACCAAAGTGTGTGAGTTCCTTCAAGCTCTTCTTTGGTGTATTTATTTTCGTCAAAATATCCTTTATTTTCGCATAATTCAGTTTGGAAATTAAAAATTCCCGACTTGCTTTGTTCAGTTTTTAAAGTGTCTTTCGATGTGTTTTCCGTAACGGCAACCGAATCTTTTAGATTGTTCTTATCTAAAGATTGCGTCTCTTTTTTACAACTGAAAAATGAAAAAAAGACAATTGAAAGGATGAAAATTCTCATAAATAATTTTTAGAAAACTAAATTTTTCGGCATATTGTGAAGAAGTTCTGTATTGATGATTTCAGCACAGATCGCTGGCTTTTCCCAGTGTCCGTTGTGTCCACAATCAAGAATGTAAGATTTGAGATTGGTTCTTTCAGGAAGATTTTTAATGGTTTTATCGGTTTTTACAGCATTGTCGTGCTTTCCTGCTATTACCAAAATTTTAGCTTCAAGATTTTCCAGCACATGTTTTTTATCGGTTCTTTCAACCATACCTTTTACAGAGGCTAAAGCTCCTAAATTGTTTGTTGAAAGGGCAACCCTTAAAGCTGTTTCAATTTTTCCTTCCAGAATATCTCTTTCGTTTGGATTGAATAAATTTGGAATTCCGGCTCTTGCATAATGCGAAAAAGCGTCTTTAATAATTCTATAGCTTTTTATACGCTGTTCTTTCTTTTCTTCGTCATCCGGAAAATAGGTTGAGAAAAATAAGGTTAAACTTTTCAGTGTTTCAGGATATTTTTCAGCAAAAGCCAGTGAAATATAACCTCCCATGGAATGTCCTAATAAGTGAACTTTTTCTAATTTCTGATCATCTAAAACTTTTTTCACTTCATCAGCCATAAAATCAATGGTGTGAATTTCTCCATAAATTTCAGATTTTCCGTGGCCGGGAAGATCAATTTTTAATAATGAAAAATTTTCAGACAAATGAGGTTCCATATCGCTCCAAATAGAACTGTTTTCCATGAAGCCATGAAGTAATACCAATGTCTCTTTTCCGTTTCCTTTTTTCTCGAAGTGCAGCATGATTTCAAATATTAAAAGTGAATATCGATATAATCTACAAATCCCGAACCGTTTACCATATCCTGAAGTCTCCAGGTTTTTCCTCCGTCTTTGGACATGAATGTTTTTGTCCCTTTTCTGGTGTAAGGTTTTCCGTTGTTGTCTGATGAAATACTTTGAGTGATTTCTCCTGTAAAATTCAGATGTTTAGGAGAGACTACAACAGCTGATCCTTTAATGGTTACGGAATTTTCTCCGGATTTTATACTTCCTGAAACATCGTAATCATCCCTGCCCATTTTTTTGAAGTTTACAGAACCTGTTTTTGTAGAAGAATTCTGACTTTGATAAGTGAATTTATGATCTCCGCTAAAATCTTTGAAATTATTTTCGCTGTTTTTAGCTTTAATGCTGTCATTTATTTTTGTTCGGGCAGCATTAATAGAATCAACGATTTTTGTACTGTCTGACTGATTTGGAGTAGATTGTGCGTCTTTTTTTGAACATGAAACAACTAAAGTTGTAATAGCAATTGCGGTTATTAGGTCTTTCATCAATATTTAAAATTATAGTCTCAAAATTAAATAAAAAAGAGCATTTTAAAAATGCCCTTTCGTATTATTTTGTTAATTCCTCGTAAACTTTCTTTTCCCAAGGTTTTATGTCCGTGATTCCGTATCGTTCTTTTTTAGAAATTGCGATGTTATCTAAAACGTCTACGAAATTTTTGTAATTAGCATCATCAGTAGGTTTTACAATTACTGTGAAATTTGCCTTATTTGGGGCATTGTTATATGCTTCAGAAATGATTTTTGAGATTTTTACTCCACTAAAATCAGTTTCTTTTAGATTGCTTTTATTTAATTCGTTAGCATTACTTTGATGATAAAAAACTCGATTATCTTTCCCCAAAACAAATGTTACTTGATTTAAGTTATCAATGTAAGGGATATCAATTGGATGTGGATTCGGACTTTTTGCAGGCAATCCCAGATCCATCACATTAGGTTTTGTAAAGTTGGTGGTAAACATGAAAAAGGTAATTAATAAAAACCCTAAATCTACCATTGGAGTCATGTCAACTCTGATTAATTTTTTCTTTTGCTTGCCGCCTTGTTTTTCTTGTGCAATTACTTCAGCCATAATTAATATTTTTTAATGTTAAACAGTTTGTGATAAAGAGTGAATAATTGTTCTTTATTTGAAAGATTCAATACAAAGTTTATACCTAAAATTAGAAAATGTTATAAATTTTCTAAAATCAATTGTTATTTAACATTAAAAAACCTCATGAGTTTTTAATTTCATAAGGTTTTAGGATATTTTAAGTGATTGTATTTGATTGTTTAAAATAAAAAAACTCACACTTTTCAGTATGAGTTTTAAATAATATTTTGAATTTTTTATTTATTCTTTTTGTAATAATTAACACCGCATTCCAAGAATTTTTTGAAATCTTCTTTCGGCATATACCCTGAAACAGGAGAATTAATTACTTTTCCGTCCGGAGTAATCAAAACATAATGTGGTTGAGAGTTATTATTAAAATTAACTTGTTGGAATAAACTCCATCTGTCACCAATCGTTTTTACTTTTTTTACCTGTCCTTCACCAAGATCAATTTTAGTTTTTTGATCTTCAGGAAGTTCTTCTTTATCATCAACATATAATGAAGCAAGAACGATGTCATTTTGAAGAATCGGTAAAATATCCGGTTCGCTCCAAACGAATTCTTCCATTTTTCTACAGTTTTCGCAACCGTAACCTGTGAAGTCAATTAGAACAGGTTTGTCTTCTTTTTTGGCCAATTCAATAGCTTTGAAGAAATCATGCTCAGGATGCATTCCTAGAATTCCGTCTTTTTCGTCGTGGAAATAACTTACGTTCAAGGGAGGTAAAATTCCGCTTAGTAATTGTAATTTCGGACGATCTGATGGCATCAATCCTTGAATCATATAAATTACGAAACCAATTCCCAATACTCCTAAAACTTTTCTGGCAATAGAAATTTTCGGTTTTTTATCGTCGTGTGGAAATGTTATTAATCCGAATAGATACAACGTTAATCCAATTCCGATAACGATCCAGATCACGATGAAAAGTTCTCTTTTTAATAAGAAAGTTTTAGAAACTAAATCTGCTTTTGATAAGAATTTCAATGCTAAAGCCAGTTCTATAAATCCTAAAACTACTTTCACAGTATTCATCCATCCTCCCGATTTTGGAAGACTTTGTAATGCTTGCGGGAATAAAGCCAGCAATCCGAAAATAATTGCCCAAGCTAAACCAAACCCTGTTAAAGCCAAAGTTAAAAGCGTTGGAATATGTGATGAACCCGATAAAGATCCTCCCAATAAACTCCCTAAAATAGGACCTGTACAAGAGAAAGATACAATCACCAAAGTTAAAGCCATGAAGAAAATACCGATGATTCCACCAGCTTCTTCTGCTTTTGAAGATTTGTTTGCGATTGAACTTGGTAACGAGATGTCATAGTATCCGAAGAAACTTCCTGCGAAGAAAATAAATACAATGAAGAAAACGATATTCAGCCAAATGCTTGTTGAGATTTCGTTGAAAACATTTCCTGCAATTCCATCAATTAAATGAAAAGGAACACTTAATAAAACAAAAATAAGAAGAATGAAAAATCCGTAGATCAATGCATCTCTTTTCCCTTTTGCCTTATTTTTATTCCCTTTTGTAAAGAACGAAACCGTTAACGGAATCATTGGGAAAACGCACGGAGTCAACAATGCAATCAATCCTCCGATAAATCCTAGGAATAAATAAGTCCAATAATTTTCGCTGTCTTTAACGGCTGCTGTTCCGCAATCTGTCAAAGGTTTTTGGAAATCAATAGACTCAATTTTTAATTGTTTTGGATCTAATTTTGAAACTCCAGCAATTACCGCTGTTTCTGTTTTTACAGGATTTTGTACTGCAGTTTCTACTGTTTTAACAGAATCTTTTGGAGTTTCTGATTTTTCAGTAATAGCTTCTGCCGTTACACCTTTTGGTGTTATTTTTTGAGTGAATTCCAGCGTATTTGGAGCCAGACAAACTCGGTCGTCACAAGTCTGATAAGTAATTTCTGCAACTACATCACCAGGTTTTGTTCCGTCTTTTAATTTAAATTTTTGCTTGAAACCTGCAGAATTGGAGTAGAAAATAATTTTCCCGCCAAAAGCTTCAGAAAATTCTTCATGTTTTTTGCCTGTTTCGGTAAATTTTCCAATCAGTTTAATATTTTTTCCGGAAACTTTATATTCTGTCGGAATTCCCGTGTCTTCAGGAATATCTTTAGAATAGATATGCCAACCGCTTTCCATTGTTGCATTCAACACGGCTTCATATTGGTTGTCTCCCAGTTCGTTAACCGTAAGTTTAAATTTTACAGGATTTTTGATTTGTGCATTAATTCCTGTCGCTAAAAACAACAGAATCAATAAAAACCAGTTTTTAAATTTCATTTTACTTTAATTAAAAATTTTGAGAATATTTTTTTGCTTTCTCATCCCTTGCATGTGTCTGTCTTGTCTGGAAGAATAATTTTTTTCTCAAAAAACACTCCTTCCAGGCAATGCTCAAATTTTGCTTGGCTAAAATAGCTAATTTTTCGTCCCTAAAAAAACGAACAAACCGTCTTTTTTGTTTTAAAAAATCTATTAGCCAAAAGATATTTGGTATTGTTTTGCTTTAATTACCATAGAAGACAGATTCTTTTAGATTATAATTTTAGATAATAGTTATATTGATTTTCTCGATAATTTCAATAAGACGTTAAAATTTGAAGCTATATTCCAAATTAGCGATAAAACTTCTCGTTAATCCATCAGGTCTTATATCCCGGACTAAAAATGGAACTCCCACGTTAAGTTGCAGGGCACTGGTTTCATTTAGTTTATAATCTAAAAATAGATTTCCATTCATTGTTAAACCTTCAGAGCCTTCAATTTGTTGTTGAGAGCCACCTGAATTCGTGAATTTATCCTTAGAAAGATGATAAATATTTAATAAACTAGGCGTTAATTGAAATCGATCAGTAATTTTTATCGGATAAGACGCTCTCAGTAAAACGTCACCGCTTCGTTTAAAATCTTTCGTGGTCTGAAAATCTCTCCAAACAGAATTTATTGGATGATTTTCAGCAATAAACTGATTTTTATTCTGTGTCAAAGGCTGTTGTAAAGCTGCAACTAACTGTAGTTTTTTAATCTGATACCCAATTCCAACAATAAGATCTAAAGTTCCCAAGCTGGATTGATAATCCATCGGCAAAGCATTTCCATTTTTGAATGTATTTCCATTGGTCAGCGGAATTTTCGTGCCTAAAGTAAGCGTAAAGTTTTTATCTAAATGATAATTAGTGTTTAAATAAATATCAGATAATCCAAAAGCGCTTACATTATTTCCTGTTTGCAAAAGCGAAGTTGCTTTAGCGCTAATTCCAAATTTAGAATTAATTTGTAGGTTATATTCCAAATATTGACTGTAAGCAGAAACCGAATGATCTGCTTTTCCATAAGAAAATCCAATTTTTAATTGATTTTTCTGTACGAATATAGAATCATTCGTATGCTGAGGTTTTAAACTGTTCACGGTACAAAATCCCGCGTCACTACAGCCTTGTGCATGTAAAAATGCCGAGGGAAGAATCGCCAGAAATAAATATAAACAGTATGAATATGGCTTTTTCATCTTGTGTTTTTTTGATTTTATAATTGCTTCAAAATATCTTCTCCCGAAGCTCTTTCCTTATAATCAGGATTAAAATGTCTCCACGAGATTACCTTATTTTCATCCAAAATATAGGTTGCAGAAACAGGAAGTCTTCCTGAGTTATCCGATCTGCTTGTCGCAAAACCGTCTACTTTTGAGGTGTAAATATCCAAAGTTTTACTATCGGGCGTGTAGAGAACGTCAAAAGCTTCTGCAATTTTGTAGCCTTCATCATATAAAACAGTGTAATTGGTTTTTGTTTTTTCCAATGTCTTTTCGATGAATTCTGGTTTTTCCGGAGAAATAATAACTAATCTTGCGTTTTTTGCTTTTAATTCAGGAGCTAGATTTTGCAGTGATTCAATATGTTTGTTGCAGTACGGGCACCATTGTCCGCGGATGAAAACCAAAACCAATTTTTCCTTTTCTTTTGCTGATGAAAATGTCTTTCCTAAATGATCTTTTGCCGAAAAATCTGCAATTTTATCTCCAACCATTTTTCCTTTCACCATATCTAGTGTTTTAGGAGTCATGTTTGATGAAACTTTACTTAAAACTGAAGCTCCAACCGTAGAAAACTGCTCTGCATTATAATATCCAAAATCATATTGAACCAATTTTCCCGTCGCGTCTAAAAATAAGAATGATGGAAAATTCACGATTTTAAACTCTTTTGCCAACGCCACACCTTCTTTCTCTGCATCTATCGCAAGGTTTACAAAGTTTTTGTTGAATAATTCTCCAACTTTAGGATCGGTGAAAGTGTTTTTTTGCATCAATTTACAAGGCCCGCACCAGGTTGTGTAGATGTCTATGAAAATAAGCTTGTTTTCTTTTTTTGCGATTTGTTTTGCCGCTTCAAGATCAATGCTTTGAAAATTGATCCCCTTCTTACTTTGTGCATTAGCGGAAATTCCGATCAATAAGCACAGACTTAATACAATTGTTTTAAACATAATATTGATATTTAATAATAAGTTCCAAAAACAAAAAAAAATCACCCGGCTTTTGGATGATTTTTTATAATTGACTGTATTTCAGTGCTAAAGATTATCATTATTTTTTATTTTTCGAATTTGTTCAACACATTTATGCTTCTGATTTTGTGCATTATGCTTGCTGGAATATTGATATTTTGTTTGAATTTCTTCAATACTCTTATTTTTCATAAAAATATCCTGAATTAAATTCTTGCAGTGGGAGGAAATAGAATTGATGTAATCATGAAGTTTATCCAAATAATCTCGCTCATTTTCAATTGCAGTATTAATTTCTTCCTGATTGTTAGCATAATAATTTTCTGGAATCTCTGTTAGAAATTCTTTATTTCTGAGCTTTTTCAGCCATAAATTCTTAGAAATTCCTGAAACATAATTGGCTAGACAAGTATAAGCTTGGAAATTATCGGCATATAATTTCTCGTATAAAATAATCAGCGCATCCTGAAAAATGTCTTCTGCATCTTCCAGATTTCCCCTGTTATTAAGAACGAATTTTTTAGTATAAACAAAGTATTTTTGATATAAAATGGCGAAAGCTACATTGCTGTTCTTTTTAAAATCTTCTATTGCTAGAGTATTTGTTGTTTTTCTGTCCATTTTATTTTTAATATTTTCTTGGTGTGCTTATCGGCAGAAAATCTTCCGTCTTGTCGATAAGGTAATATTCCTAAAATCTGATCGTTAGAATCGCATAATAACCAAATGTTTTCCTTTTCGAAAATAGATAATTTTTCGTCTCGCAGGAATTTAGAAACTTTCTTTTTTCCTTTCATTCCGATCGGGAAGAATAAATCACCTTCTTTCTTTTTTCTTAAATTTAAAGGAAAGCTTATTTTTTCCATATCTAAAAGCCATTCTAATGAAATCTTGAATTCTATACTTTCTGGTAGAATTATTTCCTGATTTTCATTGATATTTAAGATAATTTCTTCTGGCTTTTCATTCAGAATATCCGAATTTTGGCTTGAAAAAATCAATTCATTCCGATCGATTTTTAATTGATAATCTTTTGAGAAAAAAGAGCTTCCGTTTTCAGCTTTAAAAATTTTCGAAATTTCTTCTTCTTGGTTAAAACCATACTTTTTTAAAATCTCAAACTTTACAAAATCACTTTCCTGATTGAGCTTCTCTTTGGATAAGATTTTATGATATTTGTTAAATACCGAAAGCTTATTTTCTATATCTTTAATTTGATTCTGGACAAAATCTTTGGTCTGATTTAAATAAGAAGAACTTTTTTTGAAGTTTTCCAGAAAATTTTCGTTCGTTTCCATGAGTTTGGGAACAATCTCGTTTCTTATTTTATTTCTTAAATAATCACTTTTTTTATTGGATAGATCTTCACGAAATTCAATATTATTTTCTTTTGCAAACTCGTAAATATCTTCTTTTGAAAATTGCAGAAGCGGACGAAGAATATTATTATCATTCGATGGAATTCCGCTCAAACCATTAATTCCAGAAGCTTTTGACAAATTAATGATAAACGTTTCCAATTGGTCATTCAAATGATGAGCCGTTACTACAAACTCCAAATTTTCCTGTTGCTGAATTTTTTTAAAGAAATTATAACGCAATTCTCTCGCCCAAAGCTGAATAGAATTTTCAGGTTTGTGATCTTTCTCAGAAACTTTATACAAATGATACAGAATGTGATTTTTCTCACAAAAATCCTGAACCACTTTTTGATCAAGATCAGAATCTTCTCCACGAAGTTTATAGTTAATGTGCGCAATCTGAAATTTGCAACCCGAATCATGAAACAGAGATGCTAAAACCATAGAATCGGCACCGCCACTCACTGCCAATAAATAGGAATGATTTTCAGGTGATTCAATGAGATTTTTTAATTGATTTTTAAAACTTAAATAGTCCAACATCTGTGTTGAGAATTTCTTTTATACAAAGATAAACCATTAATTAAAATGAATTTTCCTAAATTTGATTCGTCTAAAAAAGATTATTTATGAAGATTATTAAAATTCTAGCAGTTTCTGCGATGGCGTTGGGGATGACATCTTGTATCAGCAAAAAGCAATACGATGCTCTAAGTTCAAACTACAAGCAATGTATTGAAAACATTGGCGAAAGACAAAGAGAGATCCAGGATCTGAAGTCTCAAAATTCTGCATTATCAGGAGAGAATAATTTACTAAAAAGTCAGCATGATGCTTTAAAATCATCATTGGATGCTTGTTTGTCTAATACAGGTAAAAGTTCTGCAAATATTGATAAGTTAGTAGGAGAAATCAACGCTTCAAACTCTTATATCAAGCAGTTGATTTCTAATAATGCTAAAAACGACAGTTTAAATTTAGCTTTATCAAACAAACTGAAAAGATCTTTGGATAACGTAACAGACGATGATGTTCAGGTAAAAGTATTGAAAGGAGTTGTAATGATTTCGCTTTCAGATAAAATGCTATATAAAGTTGGTGACTACAATGTATTGCCTGCAGCTCAGGAAGTATTAGGAAAAGTTGCTAAAGTGATTAATGATTATGATAAATATTCAGTATTGATCGAAGGTAACACAGATAATTCTCCTTTAAGCTCTCCAAACTTACCAAGAGACAACTGGGATCTTTCTGCTTTGAGAGGTACATCGGTTGCTAAAGTTTTACAGTCTCAATTCGGGGTTGATCCTGCAAGAATTACAGCAGGTGGACGTTCTGAGTACAATCCTAAAGCGACAAACATGAGCGTTTCTGGAAGAGGTGAAAACAGAAGAACGGAGATCATCATTATGCCTAAGCTTGATGAATTCATGAAGTTGATGGATATTACTCCTAAGAAATAAGAATTTCAAATTCAACGATAAAAAATAACTCCCGGAGAAATCCGGGAGTTATTTTTTTTAATCAAATTAATTCTTCTTTTTTCAATAACGAAATAATTCTTTGAAAAAATGAATTGGATATTTCAGGTTTAGTTTTTTTTAAGGAAGAATCCGCCTTGCCCAAAGGCATTGCGGTCTTCTGATTCTTCGTGTTAATTAGTTTTCCCCCTACATTCATTTTATTTTTTCTTAGTGTTTTTACCCGTCTTTGCAAAGATAGAGGAATAGCCATTTGAAAACATCCGTATTTTTACGGTAATTCGCATGGGGTTTTCCCTGTTTTTCGGAGAATCTTTGTTTCAAAATTTATTCTTTTTCCTTATATTTAGTTAAATTTGACTCACAAAAATTGTAAGAATGAGCTTTTTTGAAGAAAAGAATGCTGAAATGGACAGGTATCTGGAGACACACGCATCTTCCGAGCCTGAAATTCTGAAAAAACTGAGAAGAGAAACCTTCCAGAAAACGACACAGCCTCACATGATTTCGGGTTATCAGCAAGGGAGACTTTTAACGATGATCTCTCAGATGATGCAGCCTAAAAATGTTCTTGAAATCGGAACTTTTACGGGATATGCTACTTTATGTTTAACAACGGGCTTAGCAAAAGACGGAAAAATAACAACTTTGGATGTAAATGAAGATCTTGCTTATTTACCCAGAAAATATTTTCAGGAAAGTGAATATTCTAATCAGATTAATTTTAAACTTCAGGACGCAAAAGAATTTTTAAGGGAAACTGATGAGGTTTTCGATCTTGTTTTCATTGATGCTGATAAAGAAAATTACGCTGAATATTTTAGATTAATTAAACCCAGAACAAAATCGGGTTCAGTAGTTTTGTTTGATAATGTTCTTTGGTACGGGAAAGTTTTGGAAGAAAATCCGAAGCAGAAATCAACCCAAGTTATTAAGGAATTAAATGATTTGATCGCAAAAGATGATGATTTTGAAAATCTTATTTTACCTTTGCGTGACGGAGTAAATTTCCTGAGAAGGAAATAATTAAAAGAGTAAAGAATTCTGAGATTTAGAAATGAGAAAACAGATAATTTTCTTAATTCCTAAATTTCTTAATCTCTAAATTTAAAAGATGGATAAAGGAATTTGTAATGTTACAGTAGCACCGGTGCGCGCAGAAAATTCTGACAAAGCAGAAATTGTTACGGAAATATTGTTTGGAGAAAGCGCAGATATTTTGGAAGTGAATAAAAACTGGACCAAGATAAAAATGCATTATGACGGCTATGAAGGATGGATGGATACCAAACAGATAAAACCTGTAACAGACGAAGATTTGGCCAATAGAAAAGTTACGGTGGTCACGGAAGATTTTTCTTCTGTGCTTACAAACGATGGCAGAACTTTGCTTTCAATGGGCTCTGAAGTAGAATTTCAGACGGTAGCTTCTAGAAGAAGTCATGATCTCCGTGAAAGTGTTGCGCTGACGGCAAAAGAATTCCTTAATGTGCCTTATTTATGGGGTGGCAAAAGCTTTTTTGCAGTAGACTGCTCCGGTTTTACACAATTAGTGTATAAAGTTCATAATATTAAGCTGCCAAGAGATACTTACCAACAGGCGGAAGTGGGAGAGGCGCTAACTTTTGTTGAAGAAAGTCAGCTTGGCGATCTTGCTTTTTTTGAAAATCCTGAGGGAAAAATTATTCATGTCGGGATTATGCTTGATAACCAGAAAATCATTCATGCTTCCGGTAAAGTGAGAATTGATACGCTGGATTCTACAGGTATTTTCAATAAAGAACTGAATAAACATACGCATAAATTAAGAGTAATTAAAAGTATTCTTAAATAGATAAAACATGATAGAAGAAGTAATTTTTACAAGTTTTGATATTCTCAATTTTGTATTGATTGCTTTTTTGTGGTGGTTTACGATAAAGAATTATAAAACGCTGCCAAAGAAAATTCCTGTTCATTTTGATGTTGAAGGGAAGGCTGATAATTTTGGAAATAAGGCTTTTACTTTTTTTACGCCTGTTTTAGCTTTGATGTTTTATGTTCTGTTTATTTTTATATCTAAACATCCTGAAACTGCAAATTTTCCTGTAGAAATCACAGAAACAAATAAAAATTCACAGTTTTTCATCATGAATTTTTTTCTGAGATGGCTGCTTATGTTAATCGTATTGATTTTTCTAAACAGTCAGGATTATACATTCAGATATTCATCCGATGAAAAAGCTAAACCGAAAGTTCCGATGGCTACAGCTATTTTTTCTGTTATTGGAAGTTTAATTGCTGTTTTCATTTTTACATCGATATTCAAATGATACAATCAAAAGAGAATTCCGAACATTATATTTGGGGAAACAACTGCGATAGTTGGGTGTTGAGAGATTCTCAAAATCTATCTGTTAAGCAAGAAAAAATGCCGGCGAATACTTCCGAGAAACTCCACTTTCATGAGAATGCCGACCAATTCTTTTACATATTAAAAGGGGAAGCTGTGTTCTATGTTAATAATGAAAAATTTTTGGTGAAATCGGGAGAAAGTATCTCCATTTTACCAAAATCAAAACATTATATTTCAAATGAATTTCAGGAAGATCTGGAATTTTTGGTGATTTCTAATCCAACAACAAATAATGATAGAATTGAAATTTAAAAATAATTATGATGGCTTTTCTATATAATTTATTCATCAATCTTCTCATTTTCGGAATGAAGGTTTTTTCGTTGTTTAATGATAAAACTAAAAAAGGCGTTGAAGGAAGAAAACAATCGTTACATATCATCAAATCCAAGCTCTCACAATCAGATAAGGTAATCTGGATGCATGCTGCAAGTTTGGGCGAATATGAGCAGGGTTTGCCTGTTTTAGAAGAATTAAAAGAACAGTTTCCGACACATAAAATTCTCGTGACTTTTTTCTCGCCATCAGGGTATGAAAATGTGATTAAAAAGAAACATATTGCTGATGTAATTTGCTATTTACCTTTCGATAAAAAATCTATGGTAAAAGAATTTGTTTCTCAATTTCAGACTGAACTATTTTTTACGGTGAAATATGATTATTGGTATAATCTTTTGGCTGAATTAAAAGCTCAAGGCGCAAAAACGTATGTTATTTCTGCTTTGTTTTATGAAAATCAATCTTTCTTTACATCTTATGGAAAGTGGTTTGTAAAGCAATTACAAAACAATATCGATTGGTTTTTTCATCAGACAGAAATGTCCTTCGCTCTTGCTAAAAGCGTAGGTTTAAATAATTCTTCAATTGCCGGAGATACAAGATTTGATCGCGTAAAACAATTGCGGGAAAGAGATAATCATGTAAAATTTATCAAAGAATTTATTGAGGATAAAAAAACGATTGTGTTCGGAAGTTCTTGGAGTTCGGAAGAAAAGATCGCAGAAATTATTTTTAAAACTAATTCTGATATTAAGATGATTATTGCTCCTCACGATTTGAAAAGAGTGCAAAATTTAAAACAAATTTTTCCTGATGCTTTATTGTACAGTGAAATTTCAGATCAATCATCATTTATCGATCATCATTTATTAATTATAGACAGCATCGGATTATTGTCAAAACTCTATTCTTACGCTGATATTGCCGTTGTAGGAGGTGGTTTCCATGATGCTGGATTACATAATATTTTAGAAGCAGCAACTTTCGGTGTTCCTGTGATTTTTGGAAATCATTACAGAAAAAATCCTGAAGCAGATGATTTGATCAAAGCTAATGGTGGAAAATCTTTTGAAGAAGAAAATGTAGCGGCAGATTTCGTCTTATTTCTTATGAACAGTGATAATGAGGAAGTATTAAATGAAATGTCTGCAAATGCAAAAAAATTCGTTGATGAAAAACCTAATTCAACAGAAATTATCCTCAAGAAAATTTTATCTTAAAAATCCCTGACTTTTTATTTCTTTCATGATCTGATCTAAATTTTCGGGAATATTTTCACATTTTAGCCAATTTAGATCTAAACTATTATTGATACAAAGCTTTTGCAGATACGTATTGCTATTGATTTTTTTATGTAGATCAGCTAGAAGTTCATCAAATTCCATCCAGTAATCTTCATCTAATTTTTTTACTAAAATTAATGCTCTGAAAATTTTATTGATGATATAAAGATACAGTTTGTAAACATTGTCAAACCTTTGTCTGCCAAGATCTTCGTTGTTTTCTAAAATTTCATTGATCAATAATATATGAAGAGAAACTTCTCCGAATTTATCGGTGGTAATTTTAATATGCTCCGTTATTTCTGCACTGATTTTTCGGATAATGGTCTGGAAATATTTTTGATTTCCGATGTATTTTGAAGCCAAAAGAACTTTTTCCTTCACATTTTCTTCCATGGCATCTCGTTTGTCGTCGGTCGTTTCAGTATCGATCAATTCGAAATACAGTTTTTTAGACAAAAGTTTATCCTTTTTCAATAATCTGAAAATAAGACGGTCTTTTTCTACAGGAGAGAAATTGCTTAATGCGGCTTTAAATTCTTTTGAATACTCCATTAATTAAAGATTTTAGAATACTTTAAAAATCCGTTCAACGCCCAGTTTGCCGTGTAATACAACGATTTTACAGTAGAAAATCCCATGAAATCTTTATATACCAAATATTGATCTTTAATAATGTTTTGCTTCTTTCTGGAAACGCTGTTTTCGCGCATTCTGTATTTTGCCAACGTCTTTTTTACGGGATAACCTTTTGGGATTTCTTTTAATAAATTCAGCCACATTACATGATCTTCACGTTTGCTTTTTATTGGGAAGAAAAATTTTCCGACTCTTTTTGTATCATAAACTGTTGAAACCGGAGCCAATCTGCAGGTTTTCAATAAGTTTGAAAAAGTTACAATCTTATCAGCAAGAAAATCCTTTAAAATAGGCTCCATTGTATGCTCATCACACCTTGAATAGTTGCAGTAAACGAGTTCTACTTTATTTTCCTGCATATAATTGGTCATTGTTTCTAAGTATTCGGGATACCACAAATCATCAGAGTCTAGAAAGGCGATATATCTTCCCTGAGCCCTTTCAAGACTATTGTTTCGGGCATTTCCAGCACCACCATTTTTTTCTAAAGCTACCAGTTTTATTCTCGGATCATTGTGTTTTCTGATGATTTCTACGGTATTGTCTTTAGAAAGATCGTCCGTGATCAGCCATTCCCAGTTTTCATAGGTTTGGTTGAGGACAGATTGTATCGTTTCTTCTATAAATTCTGCAGAATTATAGCAGGGAGTGATGATGGAAACAAGGTCTTTCATTTGTGCAAATATAAATAGATTTAAAGTCTTATGAGGGAATATTAATAATTATAAAAATCGTTTTTCATACAAATGCCACGAGCTTACGCCGACACCTACTACAACCAGCATACAAATAAATGCCATGAAATAAGGATTGTAATTCGCAAATAAACCTAAAGTAGCAAATACTCGGATGATAGGGAAGTGGAAGATGTAAATTCCATACGTGAAATCTCCGTATTTTCCGAAATTATTTAAAAATTTAAAAGAATAGGCAACGTAAAGAACGATGATGCTTATCATGATAGGTGAGAATAATTTAATTTTAAAAATTAAATCAATCCAAACCGTTAGAATCGCGATGATGAAAAGGATATTTTTATGTTTAATGAATTTTTCAAAATTAAAATAAACCAGCATTCCGCCAATGAAATAACATAATGCTCCCGGAATTTGTCTTGAAATTTCTACTTTTCCTGTCATTTCAAAATAATTGAGATAAATCAATGAAAGAAAATAAAATACTACTAAACTGATGTTTCTATATTTATTATCCTTTCCAAAAAACAAGAAAAGAACCGGAACTAAAAAGTAAAAACACATTTCAATTTTTAAAGTCCAAAGTGCTCCGTTTATCGCTCCGTTCCCGAAAACTCCGGGAAGATTGGGCGCCATGAAATTCATAAATACAGAATTCCAAAGAAAATATTTAAGTGTTTGTGGACTGCTGAAATATTCTGAAAAAGAAAAGGTACTTACCAAACTTAATAATATAGTGCATAAAACCACGACTAACAAATAGGCGGGAACAATTCTGTTCAATCTCTTTTTGACGTATTTTTTTAAGGTACTTGTTCTTTCATAGCTTCGCGCGATCAAAAAACCACTGACGATGAAAAATGCGAAAACACCAACTTCTACAGGGCTGTGCTTTAGGAATTCAAGAGTAGGGGATGCACTTAGATAGCCTAAATGCCCAATGAAAACAATAAAAGCGAGGAGAACACGGATGAAGTCAAAATTATTTTTCGCGATGTCTTGCATTTGTTTTTTTTGCAAAAATAACTTTTTTAATAAATATATGGGACTCTTCGATAGTTCAATATTTGTTAAATAGTGGTAATATTGCAGCTATAAGCCGTAATAATTTTAGAAATATAGGTTTTTGAAATAATTTTTCACAAAAAACTATTAAATAATTCAAAAAAATTATAATTTTAGCGCTTGAAAAATTTGATACATGAAGAAATTAGCATTACTATTTGCAGGTTTATCATTATTCGTAGCTACGGGATGTAATAATGATGACGATACTCCGGTTGAAGCTCCTCTTGTGGGTGTTTGGCAGCCATTAAAAGAAGTCATCACTACTATAGAAACGGGAGAACAGCCTATTTCAGATCTTATTACGTATACCGACTGTCAGAAAGAATCCAGATGGAGGTTTAATACTGAGGTAGTAGGTAAAAGAACTGAATGGAATGATACTGCTACACCAGGGCAGTGTGCTATTTCATCAGATCGTAATTTCAATTATACGTACGACAAAAGCGAAAAAACGATCCAGATAAAATATCAGGGAACAGTAGAACCATCTAACGGGAAAGTAATTACCCTTAATGAAACTACGCTGAACCTCTCAATAAGAGAAGAAACTTCGGATCCTACCGTTTATAAGACCAGAACCTATACTTTTAAGAGAATTCCTCAATAATTAAAGTAATAGTATAAATAATAAAAAGGTCTCATCTTCGGGTGAGATCTTTTTGTTTTGATATGAATTATAATTAATCGAAAATTAAAGTTCCATTTCTATTAAAATCATTATTTTTGTGAAATACTAGAATTGGAATTATAATAAATCTAACATCTAGAGTCTAACATCTAATATCAATAACAACGTGTTTTACGATCATCAGCAGATAGAAAAAAAGTGGCAGAAATACTGGGAAGACAATCAAACGTACAAAACTTCCAATAACACAGACAAACCAAAATTTTATGTTCTCGATATGTTTCCGTATCCATCGGGGGCGGGGCTTCATGTAGGTCACCCGCTGGGATATATTGCTTCAGATATTTATGCGAGATATAAAAGACATCAAGGGTTTAATGTTCTCCACCCGGTTGGTTACGATAGTTTCGGACTGCCTGCTGAGCAATATGCAATTCAGACAGGGCAGCACCCTGCAATCACTACAGAAAAAAATATCAACAGATACGAAGAGCAATTAAGAAAAATTGGTTTTTCATTCGACTGGAGCAGGGAAGTAAGAACTTCTGACGCTTCATATTATAAATGGACACAATGGATTTTCATTGAATTGTTCCATTCTTGGTATAATAAAAATACAGACAAGGCAGAATCTATCGAAACGTTGATCAAACATTTTGAAGAAAAAGGTTCATTGGATTTAAATGCCAATCAAAACGACGAATTAAATTTCACGGCAGAAGAATGGAAAGAAGCTTCTGAAATTGATAAAGAAGATATTTTATTAAATTACCGTTTGTCTTTCAGAGCAGAAACTACTGTAAATTGGTGTCCTGCTTTAGGAACAGTGTTGGCAAATGATGAAGTGAAAGATGGAAAATCCGAAAGAGGAGGTTTCCCTGTTTTCCAAAAGAAAATGATGCAGTGGAGCATGAGAATTTCTGCATATTCTGAAAGATTGTTGCAAGGTCTTAAAACATTAGACTGGCCTCAACCTTTGAAAGATGCCCAAGAATATTGGATCGGAAAATCTCAAGGAGCTCAGGTTAAATTTAATATTGATACTCACGACGAAATCGTTGAGGTTTTCACAACAAGACCTGATACTATTTTCGGAGCAACATTTATGGTGTTGGCACCGGAAAATCCTTTAGTTGAAACTATTACTACAGCAGAACAAAAAGCTGAGGTAGATACTTATATTGAAGAAACTTCCAAAAAAACTGAAAGAGACAGAATGTCTGACGTGAAAAACGTTTCAGGTGCTTTCACGGGAAGTTACGCGATCAATCCTTTCAGCAATGAAAAGATGCCGATTTATATTTCAGATTATGTATTGATGGGTTACGGAACGGGAGCTGTAATGGCTGTTCCTGCACATGACGAGCGTGATCACAGATTTGCGAAGAAATTTAATTTAGAAATTAAAAAAGTTGTAGAAACAGAAGAAGACGTTCAGGAAAAATCTTTTGATTCTAAAACAAACGTTTGTGTAAATTCAGATTTCTTGAATGGTTTAAGCTATGACGAAGCAAAAGCATTAATTATTGATGCTGTTGAGAAAAAAGGAATCGGTCACGGAACTACAAATTATAGACAACGTGATGCAATTTTCTCAAGACAGCGTTATTGGGGCGAGCCAGTTCCTATCTATTATAAGGATGGAATGCCTTACACGTTACCAAATTCTGCTTTGCCGTTAGCACTTCCTGAAGTTGAAAAATATTTACCAACAGAAGACGGAGATCCGCCATTAGGAAATTCAAAAACTTTTGCTTGGGATGAAGCAAACCAAAAAGTGGTTGCTACAGATTTAATTGATGACAAAACTATATTTCCCTTAGAATTATCTACAATGCCGGGTTGGGCAGGAAGCTCATGGTATTTCCTTAGATATATGGATCCTAATAATGATGAGGTTTTTGCTAATAAAGAATTAACCGATTATTGGGGACAAGTAGATTTATACATCGGAGGTAGCGAGCACGCAACCGGTCACTTATTATATTCTCGTTTCTGGAATATGTTCTTAAAAGACAGAGGGTATATTAATAATGATGAGCCTTTCCAAAAATTGATCAATCAGGGGATGATTTTGGGGATGAGTGCTTTTGTTTATAGAATTGAAGGAACAAATCAATATGTTTCTAAAAATTTAGCAAGTGAATATCAAACTCAGCAGATTCACGTTGATGTATCTTTATTAAAAGGAACATCTGACGAATTAGATACAGAAGCTTTCAAAGCTTGGAGACCAGATTACGTTGATGCAGAATTTATTTTAGAAGACGGAAAATACATTACAGACCGTGAAGTAGAAAAAATGTCCAAATCAAAATACAATGTTGTAAATCCTGATGATATCTGTAATGAATATGGAGCAGACGGATTGAGATTGTATGAAATGTTCTTAGGCCCATTAGAGCAATCTAAGCCTTGGAACACGCAAGGTCTAAGCGGAGTGTACGGCTTCCTGAAAAAATTCTGGAATTTATATTTCAACGAAGATAATTTTGAAGTCTCTGATGAAGAACCTACAAAAGCAGAATATAAAGTATTACATACATTAATAAAGAAAGTGGTTTACGATATCGAAAACTTCTCTTTCAATACTTCTGTATCATCATTTATGATTGCTGTAAATGAATTACAAAAAATAAAATGTAACAAACGCAATATTCTTGAGCCTTTAGCCGTTATCATCTCGCCGTATGCCCCTCACATCTGTGAAGAGCTTTGGAGCTTGCTGAGACATGATACTTCTATTGAATTCGAGAAATTCCCGGAACTGAACGAAACCTACTTAGTAGAAGACGAAATTGAATATCCGGTGAGCGTAAATGGTAAAATGAAATTTAAATTACCTCTACCTGCACAATTATCAGCTAAAGAAGTTGAGGATTTGGTGATGCAGGATGAGAAAATTCAACAAATTCTGGATGGTAAAGCACCGAAAAAAATCATTGTGGTGCATCACAGAATTGTGAATATTGTAATTTAAAAGAAATTTAACATTGGTAATTTAAAAAAAATGAGGGGTTAATTTTTTTAATATTTTAACATAAACGTTAAAATTGAGGAAAATAACTAAAAAATTGAAAAAAAATTATAATATCGAAATCGTATTAAAATTTCTTTATCAAAAAAAACAAAAATGTTTATTTAAGACTCTTGCATTTTAATTAATTTTGCCTTTAATTTACAAACTGTAAAATTTTAAAACAATATAATTTAGTTAAATATGGAAATGAATGTTTCAAAAAATGATGAGCAATTAGTTGCTAGAAAAGCAGGAGGTTTAAACCCAGCTGTTATTATTCCTATTTTATTCGTTATAGGAGTTTGTATTTATTTATTCGTTCTTGGTAACCCAGGGAATTTTAAAGACGCAGACAAACTAGGTGGTGGTTCTGTAGCTTTCTCAAGTGTTGAAGGAAAAGACATTCACCCAGAGTCGTTTTTAGGTATTATCTACAAAGGAGGGGTTATCGTACCAATCTTGATTACTTTCATGATCACTGTAATCGTTTTCTCTTTTGAAAGATATTTCGTACTTGGTAAGGCTTCTGGAAAAGGAAACTTAGACAACTTCGTAGTACAAGTAAGAAGCTTACTTAATCAAAACAAAATTGATGAAGCTTTAGAAGAGTGTGACAGACAACAAGGATCTGTAGGTAACGTAGTGAAAGAAGGTCTTACTACTTACAAAGCACTTTCTCATGACACTACATTAAACAAGGAGCAGAAAATGATCGCTCTTAACAAAGCAATCGAAGAGGCTACTACTCTTGAGATGCCAATGTTAGAGAAAAACATGATGATTCTTTCTACTCTAGGTACTGTTGCAACTTTGATCGCACTATTGGGAACGGTAATCGGGATGATTAAAGCATTCTTCGCGTTAGGTTCTGGTGGTGGTACTCCAGATGCAGCTGCACTTTCTACAGGTATCTCTGAAGCATTGATCAACACGGCTTTAGGTATTGGTACTTCAGCTATCGCTATTATTCTTTACAATTATTTTACATCTAGAATTGACGGATTAACTTACAAGATCGACGAGATCGCAATGAGTATCCAGCAGTCTTTCGCTGAGTTCAACTAAGAATTGAATCTTTAGCAAGGAATTTGCATTAGCAATAACAGAAGTTTAATTAAAAATAATTCAAAACAATGGCGAGAGTCAAACCAAAAAGACATGGAGTAGTTACGGATATGACGGCAATGTGTGACGTTGCATTCCTACTGCTTACATTCTTTATATTGACCACTCAGTTTAAAAAACCTGACGTGGAGCAGATTAAACCGCCATCTTCAATATCAGAGAAGTTACTTCCTGATGCGAGTTTGATGACCATCAACGCTACTCCGGATGGGAAATTTTATTTCCAACCGGTAGAGAACGCATCAGAGAGACTACAGCTTTTAGATAAAATGGGTCAAAAGTATGGAATTACATTTGACAACAACGAAAAAGCTGCATTTCAAAAAGTACAAGCGATTGGGGTTCCTATGAACCAACTTAAAAGCTATCTTGATTTGTCAGATGAGGAGCAGAAGAGTTTCAAGAGTCCTACTGGGATTCCTATGGACAGTACAAATAAGCAGTTAGTAGACTGGGTACAACAAAGTTTAAGCGTAAATCCTGATTACAAATTAGCAATCAAAGGAGACGTTACAACTGAGTATCCTAAAGTTAAAAGCCTATTTGAAGGTTTAAGAGATATTGATTTTCTTAAATTCTGGTTGATTACATCACAAGAAGGTAAACAATAATAATCATTAGAAATGGCAGAAGTACAAGTACAGGAAAAAGGCGGCAAAGGCGGCAAGGTACGTTCCAAGAAGCAGAATACCAGGGTAGATATGACTCCTATGGTGGACTTGGGTTTTCTATTGATCACCTTCTTTATGTTCACAACCACATTCTCTAAACCGAATGTAATGGATTTGGGTCTTCCGGCAAAACCGAAAGAAAATACACCAAAACCACCCCCAACAGAAATTAAACTTTCTAACTCAATTTCTTTATTATTGGGTAAAGGCAATAAGATTTTTTGGCATCAGCAGGATAATACATCTTTAACTGATCAAAATCTTAACGAGACTACTTTTGATAGAGAAGGGATTAGAAAAGTAATTGAGCAAGCAAAAGCAAATGCGGCAGATAAAACAAAATTTACTGTTATTATCAAGCCTACTGACGATGCTGTATATAAAAACTTTGTAGATATTCTTGACGAGATGGCTATTACCAAAAGCGAGCAGTACGGTGTTACCGATGTGAAACCTTGGGAACAGGCTATTTATGACAGAAAAGTTGGAAATAAAGGAGCTGCGGCTGCACCAGCTACAAAGTAATTTAACCATAAAATTGTAAATCTATGGCAGATGAAAATGTATACAGTCAGAATCTTACTTTAGACGAGATTGTATTTGAAAATAGAAACAAGGCGTATGGTGCCTATGATCTTAGACATCAGTATCCAAGACTTCTAACAAAATCTTTTATTGTTGGAACGGCATTATTCCTAGTTGCGGCTTTGTCTCCGTTTATTTATCTTACAATTAAGAGACTTACTGAACCACCTAAACAAGAAGTTAAGGCAGATTTGGTTGAGATTCTTCAGGAAGATAAAATTATAGAGCAGCCAAAAGAAGAAGAACCACCTCCACCACCTCCACCAAAAGAAGAGGAAAAGATTGAGGTTATTCAGAACGTTGTACCAGAACCGGTAAGAGCTCCAAAAATTGAAACTCCACCGCCACCAATTTCTAAGCAATTAGAAACGACAACTGGTCTAAACAATCAGGAAGGTGTAAAAGCTCCGGCTTATACTCCACCTCCACCACCACCATCTACAGGTACAAGAACTTCAACAGCTGAAGTGAAGCCTCAGGTGAGCGATACTCAAGTATATACTGAGGTAGAGCAAACTGCGGAATTCCCAGGAGGTATCAACTCTTTCAGAAAGAAAGTAGGAGATAGCTTTGATGGTTCTGCGATGAACGGTGATGAAGGTACAGTAAAAACTGAAATTACTTTCGTAGTAGAAAGAGATGGAAGTATTACTGACGTAAAGGCTAATGGAGGAAATTCAGACTTCAACTCTGAAGCTGTAAGAACGATTAAGTCTATTAAGAATAAATGGAGTCCTGCAAAAATTAATGGTCAATCTGTACGTTACAGATTCAGATTACCTTTAACAATGAATTTTGAAGGATAATTTATCTTTAAATAATAATTAAAAAAGAGAAGCAATAGCTTCTCTTTTTATTTTTTTTGGTATTTTTGTTTTATGATGTTCAATTGGTTATCCCTGATTACAGGATTATTTTATATAGTGCTTGGAGGTGTAGTTATTTACTACAAATTCTTTTTCACAACTTTGGAGCCGGCGGTTGCTTATGCAATGGGTGGGCTTCTTATCCTTTACGGGATATTCAGAATATATAGAGCTGTTTCAAAAATTAAAGATTCTGGAAATGAAGAATAGTATTAAACTTATAATGCTATTTGTTTTTAGTATTATCATTGTAGGCTGTAAAAAAGAAGATAAATCTCCGTCTTATCACAAAGGAGAGCTTACAATCCTTACGGACGAATCCTTTAAAAGCGTTACTGAGGCTTTAGCAGACGGATATATGATCAATTATCCTGAAACAAAAATTAAAGTGGTTACAAGAAAAGAAGATTTAGGTTTTCTTGATTTATTACAAGGTAAAGCTAGAATTGCCGTAATGTCTAAAGAACTTTCTCCCGAAGAAGTTAAAGCTTTTGAGGAACAAGTTGATATGAAGATCTTACCTGCAAAATTTGCTGCTGATGCTGTCGTTTTTGTTGTTCCTATAAATTCTCCAAAGACAAGTATTTCTATGGATGAAATTAAAAACGGTCTTCAATCTGAGAATAAAGACTTTATTTTTGATGGAACAAATTCAAGTAATTTGAATTTCGTTGCTCAGAAGCTTAAAAAACAACCAAAAGATTTAAAATTCTCTGTAATTCCTGGAAGTCAGAATATTATTGAAGAATTAAATAAATACCCGAATAAAATAGGAGTTATCGGTCTGAATACTTTCAGTAGACCGTATGATAAAACCTCCGAAAAACTAAGAGAATTGGTAAAAGTTCTTCCTGTTGAAAATAATGGAAAATTGTATACCGCAGATTCTGATGGATTACGCGAAATGAAATATCCTTTTACAAGAGTTTTATACTTTTTAACAAACGAAGGAAACTTTAACATAGCCAATGGGTTCATAAGATATTCATGCACCCAACTTGGCCAGATGATCGTAGAAAAGGAAGGATTACAACCCTACAATATTTATAAGAGAGAGGTTCAAATGCGTTAAAAAATATTAAATTAATGTTTCCCTTAAAATAATTGCACTATTTTGGTCTGAAAATTGTGTAATGAATTAACTCAGTTTAGAATATATTAAAATGAAAGATATAATGATTATGAATGTAAAGAAGATTGCTTTTGGGGCAGCCGTGGTATTTTTTGCCAACTTTGCCTCTGCGCAAACAGTACAAGATGGTATTAACAGTATTGACAGTGATAAATTTGCTCAAGCAAAAACTAATTTCACTGACATGATTGCTAAAGCACCTACTGCTGAAAATTATTTCTACTTAGGAAATACATTTTTAAGACAAGGTGAACCGGATTTTTCAAAAGCAACAGAAAGCTTCAACAAAGGTCTTGCACTAGATGCTAAAAGTTATTTAAATAAAATAGGTTTGGCTGCTGTAAAACTAGGGAAAGGCGATAAAGGTGCAATTGCTGAGATCCAGAAAATTGTAACTGATTCTAGAGAAAAAGACGCAGAAGTAATGTTCAGAGCGGCTGAAGCTTTAACATTATTCGAAAAAAATAACTCTCCGGATCTTGCTATTCAGTTCTTGAATAAAGCAATTGAAAGAGCCGCTAAAAAAGAAGTTCCTGCACATTATTACTATACATTGGGAGATGCTTACAGATTGAAGAAAATCCCTGGTGATGCAATGTCAGCTTACGATAAAGCTTTGCCGCTAGCGAAAAATAAAGCTTCCGTTTATACAAGAATCGGAACTTTATGGATGGCTGCACAACAATGGAAACAAGCGAAAGAAAGTATAGATAAAGCAATTGCTACAGATGCTACATATGCACCTGCTTACAAAGCTTTAGCTGCTTATGATATTAAATATCAGGAGAATGCGAAAGCAACTCAGGATTTGATCAACTATACAAAATATGCTGACGAAGATCCGTATACTCAGTTAGAAATTGCTAAACTTTATTTTACTAATGAAGATTATGCAAACTCTAAAATGATCTTAGACAAGATTTTTGACAAAGTTGATGATCCAATTAAATTTAAATTAAGAGCATATCAATTATATGCTGACGGAAAATATGCTGAGGCTAAGCAAAGCATGGACAGCTTCGTTTCTCAGGCTGAAAAGTCTAGAGTACAGCCTGCTGACCAAGGTTTATTAGGTCTAATTGCTGCTGGTTTGGCTAAAGACGAAAAAGATGCTGCTAAGAAAACAGCTTTAATGACTGAAGCTCAACAAAAAGTAGCGATTGCTAAAGGCGCAAAAGACGAAACGTTGAAGTGGGATATGGAACTTGCTAAAATTGCTGGAGGTGGTGCTGTATCACAAGGTTCTGCTGATACTGGGCCTACAAACCCAACGATCGAAGGATTAAAGCAAAAAGTTGCTGCTAATGCTCAGGATACAGATTCATTATTTAAGTTGGCAACAGCTTACCAAGATGCTAAAAACTGGAACGGAGCAATCCTTACATGGCAAAAAATGAGCACGCTTCTTCCTGATTGGGCACCTGCTTACTACAGCCAAGGATATTCTTATCAGCAAGCTGGAAATAACGACGCTGCAAAAATTGCTTATGAGAAATTTATCTCAACGGTAAAACCTGCAGATATGGAAGCTAACAAACAGACTTTAGCATATGCTTACTTCGCAGTAGCTTATATGAATAAAGATTCTGATCTTGCGAAAGCAAAAGATTATGTTGCAAAATCTTTACAATTAGATCCAACATACCAAGATGCTGTAAAGCTGAACGGAGAGATCAACAAGTAATTTAAAATTTAAATTATAGATATTAAAACTTCCCATTCGTAATGTTTGGGAAGTTTTTATTTTAAATCTTATATTTGAAAATATGAAACGCCTTGATTAAAAATTCAAAAATATGAACCTAATCTTTGGGCATTCCATTGGACAAATTAAAAATTAAGAAGAATAAATGAAAATAGATATACTTGCTTTTGGAGCACATCCTGATGATGTTGAATTAGGTTGTGGCGGAACAATAGCCAAATTAATTTCAGAAGGTAAAACATGCGTTATCGTTGATTTAACGAAAGGGGAAATGGGAACCAGAGGTACGGATGAAACAAGAAGAGTTGAAGCCGGAAATTCTGCAAAGATCTTGGGAGTTTCTGCCAGAGAAAATTTAGGAATGAAAGATGGGTTTCTTGTGAATTCTGAAGAATATCAATTAATGATCGTAAAAATGGTTCGCAAATACCAGCCAGAAATCGTTTTAGCGAATGCGGTTGATGATAGACATCCAGATCATGCAAAAGGAGCGAAATTAGTGTCGGATGCGTGCTTTTTATCTGGCTTAAGAAAAATTGAAACTTCTGAAGAAGGAGAAAACCAAGAGGTGTGGAGACCGAAGCATATTTTCAATTATATTCAGTGGAAAAACATCAAACCTGAATTTGTAATTGATATATCTGAGCATCTTGATAAGAAGATTGAAGCCTGTATGGCGTTCAAAACTCAGTTTTATGACCCAAATTCTAAAGAACCGGAGACTCCGATTACATCAAAGGACTTCTATGAGAGTTTAACGTACCGTGCACAGGATTTAGGTAGGTTATCGGGAGTTGCTTATGCTGAGGGATTTACGACTGAGAAGCTGATTGCGTTGAAAAATTTTGAAGGAATTATTTTGTAATTAAAAAATCTTTCTTATATTTGCACCACCAAAACGGTGATTGTAGCTCAGTTGGTTAGAGCGCCGGATTGTGGTTCCGGAGGTCGGGGGTTCGAGACCCCTCATTCACCCACATTTAAACACATTTTCTTCATTGAGAATGTGTTTTTTTTATGCAATAATATCAAGAAAATCAATAAGATTTATCAAAATATAAACATAAAAAAAGCATCTTTTTTCAGATGCTTGTGTTTTTAAGATATTGTTTTGGCTTAAACCTCGTCGTCAGAATCTATTGTGTAAGATTTGCTTTTGAAGTCTTTGTCATGCTTTTCTGATATTACATCCTCACCTTTTTCGTTAATGATGAAATCTGTGGATTCATTAAACATCTCCTGAAAACTTTTAAAATCCTCTTTGTAAAGATAAATTTTGTGTTTCTCGAATGTAGCCTCTCCATTCTCTCCGAAGTTCTTTTTACTTTCGGTAATCGTAAGATAATAATCTCCTGCTTTCGTCTCGCGCACATCAAAGAAATAAGTTCTTCTTCCTGCTTTTAACACCTTCGTGAAAATTTCATTTTCATGGCGTTCCTTGTATTCACTCATTGTTAGATATTTTTTAATCTTGTTAAGAACAAATATAAAAGTTTTCTTTTAATCACAAAATTTTTTTTATGATTTATTTAACAATTCCGAATGAAATGGCTAAGCGGTTAAAGAATTGGTAATTTCGGTAAGATTAATAATTTTATCTGCTCTCTGAGCGCTAGACTCTCTGTGTGTGATAATTATGGACGTAGCGTTATGAATTTTCGAATCTATATTTTCAAGGATATTCTGCTCGGTTTCAGTGTCCAAAGCAGACAGTGAATCATCAAAAATAATGATGTTTGGGTCTTTAATTAAGGCTCTTGCGATGCAAATTCTTTGTTTCTGACCTCCCGAAAGCATTACGCCACGCTCACCAACCAGTGTTTTATATTGATCTTTGAAATCAATAATGTTTTTATCAACGTCTGCGATCTTGGCATATTCAACAACTTTTTCGTGGGATGGGTTGTCTATTGCAAAGCCAATATTAGTCTCAATAGAGTCTGAAAACAAGTAACTTTCCTGTGGAATGTAACCTATAAAATTTCTGTAATTTTCAAGGTTGTGGTCTTTAAGGTTTTTACCGTCAATTAAAATTTCACCCTCTGTAGGATCAATTAATCGGCAAAGAAGTAAGGCGATCGTTGATTTTCCGCTTCCTGTTTTACCCATGATTGCGAGAGATTGTCCGGCGTCAATTTTAAAACTTAAATTATCTAAAGCTTTAATTCCTGTATTTGGATAGACATAAGAAACATTTCTGAACTCAATATCTCCTTTAATAGGATAGTTTTCGAAGTTTGTATTAATAACTTCAGATTTTTTATCTATAAATTCATTGATTCTCTGCATTGAAGCTTCCGCTCTTTGGTTTACGGAAGTTACCCAACCTACCATTGAAAAAGGAAATATTAATGTGTTGATATACATAAAGAAATCGGCGATTTTACCGATACTTAATTGTCCGTCAATATATTTCTGTCCACCAATTAAAATAATGGCAACATTTAATAAACCGATTACAAATAAAATAATAGTAAAGAAATATGCTTCAGTTTTGGCTAAATCTAAAGCCTTATCCTGATAATCAGTAACTTTTACGCTGTAATTTTTCTTGATATAATTTTCTTTCGCAAAAAACTTCACCACACGAATTCCTGAGAAACTATCCTGAACAAAAGTTGAAATCGCAGACTGGCTTTTCTGCATGATTTTCGACTTCTTATTAATAATTGAACTTACCTTGAAAATAGCAAATGATAAAATCGGAAGAGGTAACAATGTCCATAAAGTCATTGATACATCCGTTTTCAGCATATAAATACTTGTGATAATTAATAAGATAATTAAGTTCACAACATACATCACACCAGGACCCAAATACATTCTTACAGCTACAACATCTTCACTTAATCGGTTCATTAAATCTCCGATCGTCGTTTGTTTGTAATCCGTTAAAGATAATTCCTGATAATGTCTGTAGATTTTATTTTTCAACTCATATTCAATCCTTCTGGATGCTACAATAATGGTTTGTCTCATCATAAAGGTGAAAAATCCGGTAAGAAGCGAGCATCCAACAATAATAGCAACATAAATTAATATCTGCTTATTGAAGCCGAAATTTCCGTTTTTTGTAAGTTCATCCACCGATTTTCCTACAAACTGTACTTTGTATATGTTGAAAAAATTACTGGTGATGATAAATAGCGACCCCCAAAACAATAATATTTTATGTTTCCAAAAATAAGGGTTTAGAGTTTTTAAAGCTTTCATAAAGTTTTACAAAATTACAAAAATAGAAGCAGACTACGAATTTCATAAATTTTAAATTTCGTATCTTTGCACCCATAAAAAGCTCTTTGAATGTTAGGACGACGACAAATCCGTGAAAAAGTAGTAGAAAGTGTGTATTCTTACTACCAAAATCCAATAAAATTTGATGTTTTAGAGAAAAATATGTTCTCTGGAATAGAAAAAATCTATTATCTGTATATCTATGAACTAAACTTTTTGGTGGCGTTGAAAGATCTTGCAGAACATCAGATCGAAATCGGTAAGAATAAGTACATCAAAACCGATGCTAATACCAATCCTAATCAAAAATTCATCAGCAACCAAGTATTAATTAAGATTGAAGAAAATCCTGAGAGATTATTTTTTACTGGTCAGCATAAACAATTGAAGTGGGACCTTCATGATGATTTATTGGTAAGAACTTTCCAAAGAATTACTGCAGGAAAGCGTTATCAGGATTTCATGAAAGAAGATGGGTATTCTTTTGAGGAAGATCAAAAATTTATTGGAAAACTATTTTTAAGATACATCGCTGAAAATGAAGATTTTCATGAATATCTTGGGGATAAAGAATTAACTTGGTATGATGACATTCATATTGCTAATTCAATGGTTCAAAAAACGATTGGTTTTCTAAAAGAAGATGAAGACAGCAGAACTTTGATCAAAATGGTGAAAGATGATGAAGACAGGGATTTCGCAGGTAAATTGTTGAGAGACACACTGAACAACTGGGAAAGCAATGAGAAAAAGTTAGGTGAAAGATTGGATAACTGGGATTTGGATAGAGTTTCTTTAATGGACAAAGTTATTTTAACAACAGCAATTTCTGAGCTAGATAATTTTGCCTTCACCCCTTCAAGAGTAATTATTAATGAATATATTGAGATCGCTAAAGTATTTGCTACAGACAGATCAAATATCTTCATCAACGGAATTTTAGATAAATATTGTAAAGATCAAAATAGAATTTAACATGAAAAAGACGTTATCAATTATCGCTTTGTCTATTATAGGCTTTGGTTTAGTTTCTTGTAAAAAAGAAAGCAAAGAAGTTCAGGGATCAGATGCTGTAGCAGTAGATTCTAGTGCTGCAAACAATTTGCCACCAACAACTGATTCTTCTGCAGCTCATGTACAAGAAGGTGCAGCAACAGCTAATCCGGCAGTAGCAGGAACTCCAGCTCCATCTAACCAGCCATTAACAACAATTGCTCTTTCTGAAAACAGCTTCGATTTTGGGAAAATCAAAAAAGGAGATAAAGTAGAGCACGTATATGAAGTTACAAACACAGGAACTAATCCTTTGGTAATTTCTGAAGTAAAGCCAGGATGTGGATGTACAGTTCCTGATTTCACAAAAGAACCGATTATGCCAGGTAAAAAAGGAAAAATCACTTTGCATTTTGACTCTTCAAGCTTTGACGGAAACGTAAGTAAGTATGCAGATGTTTTTGCTAATGTAGATAAAGCTCCAATTAAATTAACATTTACTGCTAATATTCAACCATAATATAATGAATACGTTAACAATCTTTTTACAAGCAGCTCCAGCAGGAGGTTCGTCTCCAATGATGTTGATCATGATGGGGGTGATGTTTGTAGGTTTTTATTTCTTAATGATAAGGCCACAACAAGCAAAACAAAAGAAAGAAAAAACTTTTCAGGAAAACCTAAAAGTTGGAACTAGAGTAGTTCTTACTTCTGGTCTTCACGGAAGAATTGCTCAGGTTCAGGATGATGGTTTTGTTATTGAAACATTATCTGGGAAATTGAAATTCGAAAAAGCAGCAGTTTCTAGAGAATTTACAGAAACTCGTTTTGGAGATAAAGCAGTAAAAACAACTGATAAACCAGTTGAGAAAAAAGAAATCGAAACTACTGAAAATAAATAATTTTTAGTTTTTAAAATATTACGTTTCGGCGCGGTGAGCAAAGCTCACCGCGCCGATTCTTTTATAGGATGCCTTCATGCAAAACTATGCGCAAAGCTGTCATTCAGAACGAAGCAAAGCGGAGTGAAGAATCTATTGCATACTTTTAAAGATAGATTTCTCCTTCGTCGAAATAACAAAAAATTGTGTTATTAGTGAAAACATTTGTGAAATTTGTGTTTAAATTTTAAAATAAAATATCTTTGCCCCATGAATCAAAACACAAACAAGACCATTCTAATTCTAGGTGCAAACTCCGATGTTGCGAAGCAATGCATCATTCAATATCTTGAAAAAGGATTTTCGATCATTGCAGCTTCCCGAAATACAAAATCGTTAGAGGATTTTATCGTTTCCAATAATGTAGACCAATCAAAAATTACGGTTTTATATTTTGATGCAGCAGATTTTGATTCACATCAGAAATTCTATAATGAACTTCCAGTAAAACCTCATATTGCAGTTTACGCTGCAGGCTTTTTGGTGGATAATGAAAAGGCTTTAAGAGATTTCAAAGGAACTCAGCAAATGATTATTACCAATTATATGGGCGCAGTTTCTATTTTAAATATTATTGCGACGGATGAAGGCAATAAAAATTTAGAAAGAATCATTGGCTTGTCTTCACTTTCCGGAGTAAGAGGTCGAAAAAGTAATTTCGTTTATGGAAGTACAAAAGCGGCTTTTACAACGTATCTAGCTGGTTTGAGACAAGAATTAGCTTCAAAAAATATTAAAGTCAATGCTTTGGTGATTGGTTATATCAGAACAAAAATTAATGATGGGCTACAATTAAATGAATCTTTAATTATGGAACCTGATTATGTAGCCAAACATATCGTCAATGCAGGGAATTCTTTCACCATTATCCCGGATTTTAAATGGAAAATTATTTATTTAATTTTGAAAGTGTTGCCGGAAAGCTTGGTAGCGAAATTACCTTAATTATCTATTTTCAATATTTACTTTTGGAAGCTTTAATGCAGTCATTAAAGTATTGTAACTGTTTAAAGGTAAAGATTGGTCTCCATAATAAGAAATTTTCAAATCTCCCTTGGTACTACTTAAATAAAAAGAGTTTCCAGAATGTGAAATTTCATCTTTAAGAAACTGAAATTTCATTAAATCATTCATATATTTCATCAATATTAATTGCTGTGAATTTGATAATAAAATATGTTGGGTAAATTCTTTGGTTTGAATTATTTGACCTAATGAATTTCTGATTCCGCAATCAACCTTGAATTTGACATAAGCCAACTTGGGTTTTCGTTCTGTGCGGTAGATTTTAACTAACTCCTCATGACCACCCCATTCTCCACAATCTTGAAATCTTGATTTTATAAATATGGTATCTCCTTTGCCGTAGCTTAATATATTATCAAATGAATAATTCTGTTGATCGTAGTTTGACTTTTTATCTATTTTTTTCTCAGAACAACTCAGGCAAAAAATGAGAATTAATAATAAAATTGAAGTTTTCATTCTGTATTTTTAGTTCATTCAAAAATATCAAAATTATTCAACACTCTGCAACAATTCCAACACCTTCATCATATCAATTCCCTTACCCAAAACAGGTTTAAACAGATCACCTTTTTCTTTAATTCTTTCCAAGGCATTATGGATATTAAAATCAGTCAGTTTCAAACCGGGTTTTAATTCTTCCCAATCCAAAGGCATAGAGACAGAAGCTCCTTCTTTTGGTCTTAAACTATAGGCGCTCGCCAACGTTTGTCCCGTTCTGTTTTGAAGATAATCAAGATAAATTTTCTTATCGTTTCTTTTTTGCAAACTTCTTTCTAAAGTTGTGATTTTCGGAAGCTTTTCATTGACTTGTTTCATCAAAATATGGGCAAAATCTTTCACTTGGTCAAAATCATATTTTCCAGCCATTGGAATGTAAATGTGAATTCCCGTGCTTCCTGAAGTTTTACAATACCCTTTAACTTTAATTGAATTTAGAACCTCATTTACCTGTAAAGCGGTTTCAATCACATCATCAAAACTATTTTTCTTTGAAGGATCGAGATCTAAAACCATAAAATCAGGATGCTCCAAATCGGGAAGCGAAGAGTTCCAGGGATTCAGATCAATACAACCTAAATTATTCAGATACGCCAACGTTGCCTTGTCATTACAGTAAATATAATCGATGTATTTATCATTAGATTCCGAATAAACCTGCGTCGTTTTAATCCAGTCGGGAATATTGTCACTCGCATCTTTTTGATAGAAACTTTGTTCTTCAATTCCATTGGGGAAACGATTTAATGACAAGGGACGGTTTTTCAAATGCGGTAAAATATAATTGGCAATAGATTGATAATATTCAATCACATCACCTTTTGTAATCTCGTCTTTCGGAAAATAAATTTTATCCTGATTGGTCAATTTTACTTTATGTTTGTCTAAAGTGATTTCCTTTTCTTTTTCAGAAGTTGAAGTCTTTTTTAATGGTGTTTTGGCTTTCATTTTTTTAGGTTTTTCATTAATATCTTCAGGATTTTTATCTTCACGGATCGCAACAAAAACAGGATGTCGGAAAATTCCGTCTTTGGTAATTTCGGAGTATTTTATTTCGCAGACCAATTCAGGTTTTGTCCATGTTACAGGCATATTTGTTTTAGGAACGGTTTCAAACGGTGAAGTTTTTATTACTAATTTTTTCAGTCTTTCATGAAGCAGATTTAATGATTCTTTATTAAAACCTGTTCCCGTGTGTCCGGAATAAATCAACTTTCCGTCAATATATTTTCCTAAAATCAATGCTCCGAAACCTTCTCTCGATCCGCGTGGTTCTGTAAATCCACAAATTATAGCTTCTTCTGTATTGGTAAATTTTATTTTCAGCCAATCTGAACTTCTGTGATTTTCAATATAAAGACTGTCTGATTTTTTGGCGATCATTCCCTCCAACTGCATTTTTTTCATTTGATTAAAAAAAGCGGTGCCTTTTTCAGGAATATGGTCACAATATT
Source organism: Chryseobacterium sp. SIMBA_038 (assembly GCF_046535115.1). Lineage (NCBI taxonomy): Bacteria > Pseudomonadati > Bacteroidota > Flavobacteriia > Flavobacteriales > Weeksellaceae > Chryseobacterium > Chryseobacterium sp. SIMBA_038. The sequence continues at coordinate 73,401 of NZ_JAWRXH010000008.1, read as the reverse complement.
TGATAACATCAGTTTCAATCAAAGCCTCTTTTAAAAGCTCTTTCCGCTGAATTAATGGAAGTTCTTCCGTAGAATGACCATTGAGCCAAAGCAGATCAAAAACCTGATAAACTAAGGCTAAATTAGGATTATCTCCAATTTGTTGTAATAATTGAAAATTAGGTCTGCCATTTTCATCGTAGGCTACAATTTCACCATCGAGAATCATTTTGTATTTCTGTTGGTCAAAATCTTGTGAAACTTTGTCAAATTCTGATAAAAAAGAAATTCCATTTCTGGAGTAGAAGAGAGGTTTTTCATTGCTGAGATCGGCAACCGCACGATAACCGTCCCATTTTATTTCAAAAATCCAGTCTTCATCATCAAATGCTTTTTCAAAAGATTTGGCAAGCATTGGTTTAATGAAATTCTCTAGTTTTTTTTCGTCGACTAAAGAATTGAATCGTTGAAATTTAGGTTTTGTTTCAGAAGTTATGACTTCTTTTTGCTGCTTTTTAGGCTTTTTTTTTCCTCTAAAAATTTTGTTACTAAAGATTTCGGTGAAGTATTTTCTTCAGCATCATATTTTTCTTCCGCAAAATCGTCTTTATGTTTGATCAATAACCAAGCGTTATTTTCTGCATTTTTCATTTTAACTAAAGCAAATTCACCTTTAAGCTTTTTGCCATGTAAAATGAATTTTAATGAACCGGCTTTTAATTCTTTCAACAATTCTTTTTCGTTCGAAAGTTTGCTGGTTTCGTCTAAAGGTTCGTAAGTTCCGCTGTCCCAGACTTCGACTTGTCCGGCTCCGTAATTTCCTTCGGGAATATTTCCTTCAAAATCCTTATAATCGTAAGGGTGATCTTCCACCATCATCGCCAGACGCTTGTCTTTCGGATCCAGTGACGGGCCTTTCGGAACTGCCCAGCTTTTCAGAACGCCTTCCATTTCTAATCTGAAATCATAGTGAAGACGCGACGCAGCATGCCTTTGAATCACAAAAATAAGTTTGTCTTTACTCTTTTTTGCTTTGCCTTTGGGTTCGGTGGTTTCGTCGAACTTACGTTTTTCGTTATAATCTTTAAGAGCCATTATGAAGCGTTTTTAGATTTTGGACTTTGTAAACTTGCTTTTAACTGAGCCATCAAATCAATCACTTTGCCTTGTTTTGCGGGCTCGGACTTTTTAAGTTTTACGGTTTTGCCTTTTGCTTTTTTCTTAATGATTTTCAGCAATTCTTCGGAATAGGTATTTTTGTAAACAGTCGGATCAAACTTTTCCGATAATTGTTGAATAAGATTTTTCGCCATTTTAAGTTCGGCAGGTTTCGGAGCTTTTTTAGCAGGAATTTTTAAATCTTTGTAATCTCTGATTTCTTGGGCAAAACGTAATCTGTTCAACACTAAAATTTCGTCATTATAAGGACGAATCATTCCAATTGCTTCACTGTCGCGAAGAACGAAAGTTCCGACACCGACCATTTTTGTTTCAGCTAAAGCCTTTATTAAAAGCCTGTAAGCGTTTTCGCCATTTTTCTGAGGCTCGAGAAAATATGGATTTTCAAAATAAACACTATCAACTTCTGCTTCTTTTACGAAATGTTCGATTGACAGTATTTTTGATTTTTCGGGACTTGCGGCTTCGTAATCTTCTTCATCGAGAATGATGTATTTGTCGTCCATGAGATAACCTTTCACAATGTTTTCCCATTTTACTTCTTTGCCTGTTTTTTCGTTGACTCTTTTGAATTTGATATTCGAAAAATCAGATTTATCAAGCATATCCAAATCCAATTTACTGGTTTCTGTCGCAGAATAAATCTTCACAGGAATATTGACTAAACCAAAGCCAATGGCACCGTTCCAAATTGCTTTCATTGTCTTACGTTTTGTGTAAGAGTGTGCAATGATTGTGCCGTTGAAAATTAAAATTATTAATTAAATTGCCTTGAAATATGATTTGTTATTAAGGTAATCGATGGTTTTATTGAGGTTTTCTTCATCGATATTGGTTTTGTCTAAAATGAAATTTATGTATGGAGAAGCTGTAATATATAAATAGTGATCGTCTAAAAGACAATAGGTAATAGTTTCCCAACTAAATTTAAAATCTGATTTATAGTTTTTGAACCTGAAATAGGTAGGAGTAAATTCCCAAATCACATCTTTTGAATTTGTTGCAAGATCTTTAGTTTCTTTATCAAGCAAAGCATTTAATTTTTCTTTATGCTTTCTATATATTGAGCGATAATTAATAAATATTGAAATATACATTAAACCTAATCCCGCAAAAAAATAGCCGAAATATACCTTATAAAACAACATAAAAGCCGCTAACAGAAGAAAAAAAGCTGCCCAAAAAATGTTTTTATTGTTTTTTTTCAAATTGTTTTTCCAAATTCTTTTGAATTCGTACTGATTGATTTCCCTTAAAATTTGTTCTGAATTTGGAGTGTTGTAGGTCAGAATTTCTTCGTTCATGGTTATTTTAGTTAAAAAAAGCGGAGAAAAAATCTCCGCTTCTAATTTATGCTTTTAAATTCAATTGTAATTCCAATTCATCGAGCTGTTCATCAGCAATTGCGGCAGGCGCGTCAATCATCACATCTCGTCCTGAATTATTCTTAGGGAATGCAATGTAATCTCTGATTACCTCATTTCCGTCAAGAATTGCCACCAAACGGTCAAATCCGAAAGCCAAACCACCATGAGGAGGTGCTCCATATTTGAAGGCGTTCATTAAGAATCCGAATTGGGCTTCTGCTTCTTCTTTAGAGAATCCTAAAAGATCAAACATTCTTGACTGTAAATCTTTATCAAAAATTCTGATAGAACCACCGCCGATTTCGTTTCCGTTCAACACCATATCGTAAGCGTTGGCTCTTGCTTTTCCTGGATCAGTTTCCAATAAATGAATATCTTCAGGTTTTGGAGAGGTGAAAGGGTGGTGCATTGCGTGGTAACGTCCGCTTTCTTCGTCAAATTCTAATAACGGGAAATCAACAACCCAAAGTGGTGCGAAAACGTCTCCTTTTCTTAATCCCAAACGGTTTCCAAGCTCCATTCTCAACGCAGAAAGCTGAGTTCTTACTTTGTGCTCGTTTCCTGAAAGAATCAACATTAAATCGCCTTCTTTCGCTCCGAATTTCTCGATGATTTTCGCTAAATCTTCCTCGTTGTAGAATTTATTCACAGAAGAAGTTTTCACGCCATCATTCTGGAATTTAGCCCAAACCATTCCTGAAGCCCCGATTTGTGGTCTTTTAACCCAATCAACAAGCTCGTCGATTTGTTTTCTCGTATAATCTGCACATCCTTCAACATTGATTCCGACAACCAATTCTGCGTCATCGAATATTTTGAAATCTTTTCCTTTTACTAATTCATTCAATTCCACGAACTCCATTCCGAAACGGATATCAGGTTTGTCGTTTCCGTATTTCTGCATCGCATCGGCAAACGTCATTCTTGGGAACGCTCCGAATTCCTGACCTGTAATATCTTTGATCAAGGTTTTCGTCATTCCTTCAAAAACATTCATCACGTCTTCCTGCTCTACAAAAGCCATTTCGCAGTCGATTTGTGTAAATTCCGGCTGTCTGTCAGCTCTCAAATCCTCGTCACGAAAACATTTCACGATCTGGAAATATTTATCCATTCCCCCAACCATCAGTAATTGCTTGAAAGTCTGTGGAGACTGTGGCAATGCGTAAAATTGTCCCGGATTCATTCTGCTCGGTACAACGAAGTCTCTCGCTCCTTCCGGAGTAGATTTGATTAAAACCGGAGTTTCAACCTCAATAAATCCTTCGTCTGAAAGATAATTTCTCACTTTCTGCGCCATTTTGTGACGGAAGATCAATTTATCTCTTACCGGAGCTCTTCTGATATCCAGATAACGGTATTTCATTCTTAATTCTTCACCACCATCTGTTTCATCTTCAATCGTGAAAGGCGGAAGCTGAGATTCATTAAGAACTTCTAATTTTTCAACTAAAATTTCAATTTCTCCTGTTGGAATATTTGGGTTTTTGCTTACTCTTTCGATTACTTTTCCTGTAACCTGAATTACGAATTCACGTCCCAATTTCTTGGCATTTTCCATTAATTCCGCTGTAGAACGGTCTTGGTCGAAAACCAACTGAGTAATTCCGTAACGATCTCGAAGATCTATCCAAATCATAAAACCTTTATCACGGATAGTCTGTACCCATCCTGACAGTGTAACTTCTTCATTAAGATTTTTGAGAGATAATTCTCCGTTTGTGTGCGATCGAAACATAATTATTTGTTTAAAGTTCAATGTTTAAGACTCAAAGTTTTGAGCCTTGAATTTTCGTTTGCAAAGATAAGATTTTTGAGGGTTTTAAAAACAAAAAAACTCCCTTTCGGAAGTTTTTACATTGTATTTTGAATATTTCTATTTTAAAATTTCTGTAAGAGCAGGCTGTTTGTATTCTACTGAATAATCTTTAGCCGTTTGTCCTTTGTCGTTTTTTAAAGTTTTTGTTGCTCCTTTTTTCAGCAATGCTTTTGCAAGATCTGCTCTTCCGTATTTTGCAGCGATCATCAATGGTGTTTGATTATCACACGCTTTATTAACGTCTACATTGTTGGAAAGTAAATAATTAAAAACATTTTTCTTATCATGTTTTACGCTAAAAGAAAGCAGATTATATGATGTTTCTTTAGCTCCGAAACACTTGTTGTAATCTTCTTTGGCGAAGCTCTTTTTCAGTGTTTCTATATTGTCAGTCTGAAAAGCAACCTTTTGTTCCCTTGAAATCTGTTGTGCAAATAATAGGTTGGCAAATATCGAGATTCCGAATACTAATAAAGTAGAGATTATTTTTTTCATGAAACTTTTATTTTTTATGAATATACAAAGCTAATTCATTTTTTGATAAAAATATTTATTATCACGCCTAAAAAAGTATGTTTTTTTCAAAATATCTCTTTTAATGATATCGGGAGTAATGTTTTACTTAGAATTGTTTTACATGAAAATGAATAATTAACATAAAAAATAATACATACCATTTTATTAAGTTTAAAATGTTTCGAATTTTAATTAAAGCCCTGATAGAATGAGTTTTCAACGGCAATATTCATTAAATTTATAGAACCAAATAACACAAATAAAATTAATACGATGGAAAAGAACGATTGTCTAAACCCAGAGCAATGGGTAGATGAATTTTCAGATTTTTTGTTTGCTTTTGCTGTTAAAAGGGTGAATTCTAGAGAAGATGCCGAAGACATTATACAGGAAACTTTCCTTTCAGCATATAAAGGTCTTAAACAATTTGAAGGTAAAGCTTCTGTGAAAACTTGGCTCACAAGTATTTTAAAAAATAAAATCATAGATTATTACAGGCAAAAAAGTAATTCTAAAGGCTATGATGATTATTTTTCAGAAACAGAAGAGTCTTTTGGTAATGCTTTTTTCAATGAAAATAATTATGGAAGATGGAAACCGAAAATCAATAAAAATTACATTTCAGAAAATGCAGACCAACGTATTTTAAGCAAAGAATTTCATGAGATTTTAGAATATTGCCTGCAAAAATTACCTCCAAAATTAAAGCCCGTTTTTATTGCAAAATATATGATGGATGATGATGCTAAAAAAATTTGTAAGGAATTGAATATTACATCGTCAAATTACTGGGTTCTTCTTTTTAGGTCTAAAACTCTTTTAAGAAGCTGCCTTGAAAAAAAAGAAATAAAACCTTATGTATGAAATTTTTTAATCGACTTCTCAATAATTGTGAAGAAACGTCCCTCAATATTATTAAATCTGAAGAAACATCTTTGTCTTTTTCTGCCTGGCTGAAAATGAAATTTCATATTTTGTTTTGTAAATGTTGTCAAAATTTTAAAAAACAGACAAAAGTTATAGATGAAGCTCTTTATAAACATTTTGATTCGGAAATGAATGAGAATGAAGAACATGTATCTCAGGAATTAAAAGATAAAATAAAAGAAAGTTTCAAAAAAGAATAAGTTTTTTGTAAGGAACAGTATTTTTTTACGTCTAAAATTTTAAAAGTTATAAAGATGAAATTTTTAATGCTCATTTTTTTCTTTTTAGGAAGTTTGACGTTTGCTCAAACCGGGAAAAATATTAACCACAAAAAGAATATAGCCAATTCGGGATATGATGTGGTGAGTTATTTTACAGGAAAACCTCAAAAAGGATCTGTAGATTTTTCTGTACAATATCAAGGCGTAAGCTATCATTTTATAAACAAAACAAACAAAACTGTATTTCAGCAAAATCCGAACAAATATTTTCCTCAGTATGGTGGCTATTGTGCTTATGCAATGGGTAATGATGGTGAAAAAGTAAATGTAGATCCCGAAACATTTAAAATCGTCAACGGAAAACTATACCTCTTCTATAATAATTTTTTTAAAAATACACTAACCAATTGGAATAAAGACGAAGAGATTCTTAATAAGAAAGCGGATAAAAACTGGCAAAATACAGTTCAAAAATAAGAAGATTGGAAAATGAAGTTTTATTTAAATTTCGGTACAGATGGTACAGAGTAACGCATTGGGAATTTTGGCCGATGTGGACGGTATATCTGCCTTGCATTTTTTATTATATCTGGATTAGTATTAAATGCAGGTCGGTTGGCTTTTTCAAAGCTGTAAATCCATCAATGATACATGGTGGGATAACGTTGGAAGATAAAAATTATGTGAATAAACTTATTCCTCAAAAGTTTAGAGCGAAATCTTTTTTCGTTAAAGAAAATATTGAAGCGGAAAACGTTTTAGATATTATTAAACAAAATCATTTGAGTTATCCGGTTGTTTTAAAACCAAATAATGGCTGTAGAGGTCGAAATGTTGAGGTAATTAGAAGTGAAACACATCTTGAAAGTTATTTGAAAAATTTTGGGAATGAAGATCTTTTACTGGAAGAATATGTCGATTTACGAAAGGAAATAGGAGTGTTCTATATTAGATTTCCAAATTCTGAAAAAGGCTTCATCAGTGGAGTTGTTGAGAAAAAAGGAATAGAAGTGGTAGGCGATGGCAAACAGACTTTAGCTGAGTTGATCAAATATAATTTCAGATACCATAAATTTTATCCACAGGTTTTTCAGAACACAACTTTTAATGAAAATTATATTCCGGAGAAAGATGAAAGAGTACTTCTCAGCAGTATCGGAAATCATGCAAGAGGAGCAACTTTTTATGATAGTTCATATAAAATTTCAGCTAAGTTGGAGGATTTGTTTAATGAAATATGCTCAACCATGGACGGATTTTATTACGGACGATTTGATGTTAAGTTCAATTCCTGGAGAGACCTTGAAAACGGCGAAAATTTTAAAATAATTGAATTAAATGGCGCTGCTTCAGAGCCTACTTTTATATACGATCCCGAAAATTTTTATCTTTTTGCGATCACAGAAATTATGAGACATTGGGATTATATGTATCAAATTGCGAAGATGAATAAAGAAAAAGGACATCGTTTTACAGATAGAGAAGAATGTTGGAGCCTTTTCAAAGAATATAATCCGTTTTCGATTTAAGTTTTCGAAAAACTTTCCATATGCTAATTATTTATCATTTCTGAATCTATACTTTTGAGGTAGATTTTACAGCTATGACAAAATATATAGATTTCATCAAAAAAGCATTCAGTAGCGAGAGTGTAGATTATACCAAAATCAGTATTAGAAGCGCGGTTCTTCTTTTGGCGATTCCGATGATGCTGGAAATGGCAATGGAATCCGTTTTTGCCTTGGTGGATCTGTATTTTGTAGGTCATCTTAAAGAAAGTGGATTTGCAATACAAACGGTTGGACTTACGGAATCTGTACTTTCAATCATGTATTCTATAGCGATAGGGATGAGTATGGCTGCAACGGCTTTGGTTGCCCGAAGAATTGGTGAGAAAAACCCTGAAAAAGCTTCTCAAAGTGCTGCGCAGGTGATTTTGGTGTCATTTGTCATTACTTTTATTTTAAGTTTAATTGCAGTTATTTATGCTGAAGAAATTTTAATTCTGATGGGATCAAAACCTGAAGCAGCGGCTTACGGTAAAGATTTTACAAGAATTATGATGGGAAGCAGTGTAATCATCATGCTTTTGTTTTTAATTAATGGAATTTTCCGAGGTGCAGGAAATGCGGCTATTGCCATGAAAAGTCTTTGGATCGCCAATATTGCTAATATTATTCTTTGTCCGGTTTTAATTAAAGGTTTCGGCCCGATTCCGGCGATGGGTTTAACAGGGGCAGCTCTTGCAACAACGATTGGAAGAAGTATTGGAGTTATTTATCAATTATATCACCTTTTGGTAGCTGATACGGAGATTCGGATAAAATTAAATTATTTTAAACCGGATTTTAAACTAATAAAATCAACCGTAAAAATTGCAACTCCGGGAATTTTTCAGTTCGTCATTGCATCTTGCAGTTGGATCTTTTTGGCAAAACTAGTGGCAACGACAGGAGAAGAAAATGCATCGGCAGGTTATCAGACGGCACTTAGATTAATGATGTTTTTCATGCTTCCTGCTTGGGGATTGAGCAATGCTGCATCAACTTTGGTGGGGCAAAATATGGGAGCCAATGAAATGTTGAGAGCTGAACAATCTGTCATGAAAACCGTGAAATACAATGTTATTTTCATGGTTATTGTGAGTTTGCTTTTCTTCTTGTTAGGGGATTTTTTGGTAGGATTTTTCACGAAAGAAATAGAAATTAAAAATTACGCAACAAACGCTTTACACATTATGAGTGTAGGGTTTATTTTCTACGGAATCGGGATGGTGATGATCAATGCTTTTAATGGGGCGGGAGATACGTGGACACCGACCTGGGTTAATTTTTTTGGATTTTGGATGTTCCAGATTCCGTTGGCATATTTTCTTTCAGAACATTTGGGAATGGGGCCGAAAGGAGTTTTTATTTCTATTCCAACAGCAGAAACGCTAATAACGATCGTAGCTTTTATTTTGTTTAAAAAAGGAAAATGGAAGACAGTGAAAGTATAGGGAAGCTGGGTGTTGGAAGCTGGAAGTTTTAAGCCAAGGGAAAATTGTATTTCAATAATAACTTCAAACCTCTAGCTTAAAATTATAATAACTTTAACAGCCTAATACTTTGAGGTCTCACTGTGATTGTCTAAATTAGTAGTAATCAACAAAACAATTTACTTATGGGAAAAGGAGACAAAAAATCAAGAAGAGGAAAAATCAATAACGGAAGTTATGGTAAAAGAAGACTGAGAAAGGCTTCAAAGCAGATTACATCTTCAGAAGAAAAATCTAAATAACAGTAATTTTTCTTAAAAATAAAAAAGACCAAAGATTTCTCTTCGGTCTTTTTTTGTATTCAAATTAAATTATTTATTTTCCGAAAAGGCCGCCAAGGATATCTCCTAATCCGCCGCCACCTTGTTGTTTCTGTTGGTTTCCGCCACCTCCAAGAACGCTTCCTAAAATATCATTTAAAGGATTTCCTGAAGATTGAGATTGTCCGCCACCAAGAACACTTCCTAAAATATCATTCAATGGATTTGAACCTTGAGCCTGAGCCTGATTAGAAGCATTTCCTAAAATACCTCCCAAAAGATCTCCCAAACCTCCTGCGCCAACATTGCTCTGTTGTTTTTCTTTTCCGATGTAACCCATGATAACAGGAGCTAACATGGCTAGAATAGGTCCGATTTTATCAATCGAAATTCCTGTGTTCTGCGATAATTGGTTCTCTACATTTTGCTTGTCACCTCCGAAAATATGACTTAGAATTGAACCGCCTTCTGCCTGTCTTGCTTCGAGCTGTGAAGAATCATTAAGAATACTTCCGTCGTGATCTTTGTCTAAAGCATTATTCAATGCCTCTGCTTCTTTAGCATCTTGAGATTTGTTTCTAAGATACGAAATAACCAACGGTGCTGCTACAGCCAATAAAGCAATAATTTGGTTCTTGCTGATGCCAAATTTATTCTCAGCTTGTTGTGCAACTTCGTTGCCCGTGTTACCTGTAAGTAGGTCGATTAAACTCATGTTTGTGTTTGTTTTTATTATTGTAAACCAAAGTTATCAAAAAATATTCCTCAATATTTTTTTTTAATCTAAAATTAATGTTAAAGTTTATGAATTTCTTTAAGTTGTTGATTTTTAGGTTAAAAATTTACAATGATTTAGCTTAAAACTTTTTAATTTTTTAAAATAGGAACATTCGAACATGCTTCTCCAAACATCAAAGATTTTACAATTGGCTGTAATTGTTCTACCAGTTCTATATAAGCATTTTCGGGTATTTCTTTATCTGAACAACCTTTTACCAAGACTCTTTTTCCTCTCATTTCTTCAAAGTCGTAAGTCTGAACAGCGTTGTGCATTAAAATCACTTCAAGATCCTCACGATTTCCAAAAACAATCTTTTTTGCAACACCTGTAAGTTTTGCCGTTAATACAAAATACGCCCAAAGCGGAACAATCGCATCAGCTGAATTATAAATGTAAATATAAGTGTCTTCATATTCTTCTGTATTGATTAATGCTACTTTTTCACGGAAATCTTTTTCTTTCAATATCATTTCCATAAAAAGAAAATCTTTAAGATCAATGCCTTTTCTTACACCTTTCGGAACAAGGGTAGCAAGATCAAAATTTATAAGACCACTCTCTGCAACTTTATTTCTGATTTCAAATTCTTCTGACATTTTTTATCATTATCTTTGAAACAAATTTACAAATTAAGATTGTACAAAGCTTTAATTTGTTCTCTATCCTTATTATAGAAACCTCCCATGATGACAAATCATTCAATTAAAAGGAGGTTCTTGATGGCAAAAAAAATAAATAAAAAGGTTTCAGCAAAAATGAAATATTATATCATCGCAGGAGAGGCGTCCGGAGATTTACACGGAAGTAATTTAATGAAGTCTTTAAAAAAGAAAGATCCCAACGCAGAATTTCGTTTCTGGGGCGGTGATTTGATGAAAGAGCAAGGCGGAACATTGTTAAAACATTACCGTGATCTTGCATTCATGGGCTTTTTGGAGGTTGCAATGAATCTGAGAACGATCCTGAATAATATTAAAATTTGTAAAGAAGATATTAAAGCTAATCGCCCTGATGTTTTAATTTTGGTTGATTATCCTGGTTTTAATTTAAGAATAGCAAAATTCGCAAAAGAACTTGGAATCAAAGTTATCTATTATATTTCGCCCCAACTATGGGCTTGGAAAGAGGGTAGAGTAGAGATTATCAAAAAATATGTTGATGAAATGATGGTAATTCTTCCGTTCGAGGAAGATTTTTACAAAAAACATGGAGTTCATTCTCATTTTGTGGGACATCCGTTGCTGGATGCTATTTCTAGTTTGAAAGAAATTAGGATTGATGATTTCAAAAAAGAGCATGGCTTAAATGAAAAAGAAATCATCGCACTTTTACCTGGTTCTCGAAAACAGGAAGTTGAGAAAATGCTTGAAATAATGCTTTCCGTTCGACCTCATTTTAAAGATTTTCAATTCGTAATTGCCGGTGCGCCGAGTCTTCCGAAAGAATTTTATCAAAAATATGTTGATGACAATGTTCATTTTGTTTCCAATAAAACTTACGATTTATTAAGATGCTCAAAAGCAGCTTTGGTAACGTCTGGGACAGCAACTTTAGAAACCGCTTTGCTGAATGTTCCTGAAGTAGTTTGCTACCGTGGAAGTAAAATTTCTTACGCTATTGCCAAAAGATTAGTTAAAAATATCAAGTTTATTTCTTTGGTTAATCTGATTATGGACCGTGAGGTTGTAAAAGAGTTAATTCAAAACGATCTGAACACAAAAAGTCTTGTCGATGAATTAAACAAAGTTTTGGAAGGCGAGAAAAGAACCCAACTTTTAAAAGATTACGAATTATTAAGAGAAAAGCTTGGCGGAAGCGGAGCAAGTGATCACGCAGCAGATGTGATTTTAAAAGTTTAAAATATTGAATTATCCATATAAATCGTAGAAATTTTTTCTACGATTTATCTTTTATAAAACGAATATTGGCTCGTTTTGCAAATTCTCAAATATTGGCGTGTTATTTTTCTTTCGAATAAATATTTTTGAGCAACACAAATTTTTTGATTGAATAAACAGCCTCTTTTGATTCTGGTCATCTGTTTCGTTTTTGGAATTTTTCTCCAAGATCGACTTCTCTTGGATGAAACCTCCGTTTTTTTAACGATAGGTATTTGTTTACTTATTTTAATTTCTACCTTTTTTAAATCTTATTTTTTATTTAAGCTAAAGCCTTATGCATTAGGTCTGATGTTTTTTGGAGTTGGAATTTCTCTTCATTTTTTCAACGGATTTTCTTCTAAGAAAATCATTGATTCTCAAAATGAAACCATCGTTTTTAAAATTTCTAAAAAACTAAATTCTACTGAAAAATATAAAAAATATGAAGTTGTTGCTCAATCTGGAAAAGAGTATTTTAATTCAATTTTATTTATTCCAAAAATTAATCAAGAACTTGATTTTAAGCATTATTACAAGGCGAAGGTATATGTAACTCAAACGAAATCTCCTCAATATAATTTTCAGTTTGATTACTCAAAATATTTACAGCGAAAAAATATTGATCGCCAATGTTATTTATCTGATGAATTTTCTTCTTCTGTAAGAAATGATTTAAGTTGGAATGAAAAGATTCTTCAAAAAAGACTTGAAGTTCTCCAAAATATCGATCAATCTAAAATGTCACCGCAATGCCGGGAGTTTTTAAAAGGAATTATTTTGGCAGACCGAACTGAAATTGATTCTGCAACCGCTCAAGATTTTAATAAGTCGGGATTAGTACATTTTCTGGCGATTTCAGGAACTCATATTGTCGTAATTTTCGGATTATTCTACTTTTTATGTATGTATTTTCTTCCTTTAAAATCGAGGAAATATGTAATAATTTCAAGTTTAATATTTATCTGGTTATTTGCCGCTTTTATCGGATTTGGGAATTCCGTTTTACGCTCTTGTATTATGTTGACGGTGTATTTTATCTATGTTTTACTTCAAAGAAAACCAGATTTATTGCATTCATTGGCATTGTCGGCTTTCATTATTTTGATTTTAGATACTCAACAAATATTTGATGTCGGCTTTCAGTTAAGTTTCATAGCTGTTCTTGGAATTTTCTGGTTGAATCAGTCTATTTTAAAATATTTCCCAAAACAGGATAATTACTTGAAAAAAATACTATTTAACACGATCTCAATTTCTGTTTCGGCGCAATTGGCAACGCTTCCTTTGGTGCTGTATTATTTTCATCAATTTTCGTTTATTTCAATTCTAGCGAACTTTATTATTGTTCCTTTTTCTGAGGTTATTATTGTCTTTTCTTTTTTAATGACAGCCTTAATTGCTTTTAAAATTGATTTTGGTTTGATCAATATTGTATATGATTTTACCATTAAAATTTTGTTGAAAAGTATTCATTGGTTCGCTGATTTTGATTCATTATTTTTTGAAAATATTCCAATGAATTTGGTTGAAGTTCTTTCACTTTTTGTAATCGTTTATCTGCTGAGGTTTGCCATTTTAAAATTTAATTATAAAAATTCAGGAAGATTGATAATGGCGGTTTTTGTATTTTTAATATTACGAATAAGCTGCAATGCAATCGAATATCAAAAGGAAGAAATTTTGCTTCATGATTTTTATAAACATAAAGTGTTTTCTGTGAAAAAGGGAAACAGAGTTTGTTTTTGGGTTGAAAATAATTCAAATGTTGACAAGATTACTAAATATATCATCAATCCATACAAATCTTCAAGGAGATTAGGCGCTATTGAAGTGAAATTTTTCCCAACTTTAACACAAAAGGTGGTGTACAAGGGTAAAGTTTACAATATAAATTAATTGTTGCCTTTTTTCGTTTTTCCTTTATTTATAATGCTTTATGGGCTTATTTAGAAAGATTACAAACTGACTAATAGTGAGATTTCTCACTTTTGAGTATAGTTAACATTTCTTAATTTTGTAGAAATTCAAATTTAAACTTATATGGCAGGTTTAACGAGTTCTACAATAGGTAGAAAATATGCTATGGCATTATCAGCTATGTTTTTGCTGATTTTTCTTATACTGCATTTAACGACAAACTTATTATCCGTTATCAATCGCGATGCTTTCAATACGGCATCAGATTTTATGGGGTATAATCCTTTTGTTCAGTTCCTCATGCAACCTGTTCTGGGTTTTGCAGTTCTTTTCCATTTTATTCTGGGATTTGTATTAGAGGTTAAGAATAACAAAGCGCGTCCTGTAAAATACGCTGCAAACAATGCTTCTGTGAATTCTTCATGGATGTCTAGAAATATGATTATTTCTGGGGCTGTTGTTTTGGCATTTTTAGGATTGCACTTCTATGATTTCTGGTTACATGAAATTAATTACAAGTATGTAGAAGGATTAGCTCCTGATGCAGAACGTTTTTGGCCGGAATTGCATGAAAAGTTTGCTGATTTATGGAGAGTGGCAATCTATGTAATTGCTTTTGTTTTATTGGGATTACACTTGGCTCACGGTTTTCAGTCTTCATTCCAATCAATTGGTGCAAGACATCCGAAATACACTCCGGTAATTAAAGCTTTAGGGAAATGGTATTCAATCCTTATTCCTGCAGGATTTATTTTTATTGCGATTTTTCATTTTATAACTCAATAATATCAATATACTAATATGAGTAAATTAGATTCAAGAATTCCAGCTGGTCCTCTAAAGGATAAATGGAAAAATCATAAAGACCATATGAACCTTGTTGCACCAAACAACAGAGATAAGATTGATATTATTGTTGTAGGTACAGGTTTGGCAGGAGGTTCTGCAGCTGCTACTTTGGCAGAGCAGGGATATAATGTAAAAGCATTCTGTTATCAGGATTCTCCAAGAAGAGCGCACTCTATTGCGGCTCAAGGGGGGATCAACGCTGCTAAAAATTATCAAGGTGATGGTGACTCTACTTATAGACTATTCTACGATACAATCAAAGGAGGTGACTATAGAGCAAGAGAAGCAAACGTATACAGATTAGCTGAAGTTTCGGCTAATATTATTGACCAATGTGTTTCCCAAGGGGTTCCTTTTGGAAGAGATTACGGAGGACAACTTGATAACCGTTCATTTGGTGGAGTTCAGGTTAAAAGAACTTTCTACGCAAAAGGACAAACAGGTCAGCAGTTATTATTAGGTGCTTATTCTTCTTTAAGCCGTCAAATCGGTAAGGGTAGAGTAAAAATGTATAACCGTCACGAAATGCTGGATTTAGTAATTGTAGACGGAAAAGCAAGAGGGATTATCGCAAGAAACCTTGTAACTGGTGAAGTTGAAAGACATTCTGCTCACGCTGTAGTTATTGCTTCTGGAGGATACGGAAACGTATATTTCCTTTCTACAAATGCAATGGGTTCAAACGTTTCTGCAGCTTGGAAGATTCACAAGAAAGGAGCATATTTTGCAAACCCTTGTTATGTACAGATTCACCCGACTTGTATTCCGGTTCATGGAACACAGCAGTCTAAACTGACGTTGATGTCTGAATCATTAAGAAACTCAGGAAGAATCTGGGTTCCTAAAAAGATTGAAGATTCAGTAGCGATCAGAGAAGGGAAGTTAAGACCTGAAAATATTAAAGAAGAAGATAGAGATTATTATTTAGAAAGAAGATATCCTGCATTCGGAAACTTAGTTCCTCGTGACGTTGCGTCTAGAGCGGGTAAAGAAAGATGTGATGCCGGTTACGGAATCGAAAATAATGATACAAAAGAAGGTGTTTACTTAGATTTCTCTACAGAAATTATCAAAAAAGGTAAAGAAGCCGCTATTGAAAAGCATATTCATAACCCTAGTGATCAGCAGATTTACGACCTTGGAAAAGCTTGGATTGAAGAAAAATACGGTAACTTATTCGTAATGTACGAAAAGATTACTGCTGATGATCCTTACAAAACTCCGATGAAGATTTATCCTGCCGTTCACTACACAATGGGTGGTGTTTGGGTTGATTATAACCTTCAGTCTACAATCCCTGGATGTTTCGTAATTGGTGAAGCTAACTTCTCAGACCACGGAGCAAACAGACTTGGGGCTTCTGCATTAATGCAAGGTTTGGCGGACGGATATTTCGTACTTCCTTATACAATTGCAGATTATCTTTCTGCAGATATTAGAACAGGAACTATTCCTACAGATTCAGCTGATTTTGTTGAAGCTGAAAAAGGAATTAAAGATAAAATAGATTTCTTCTTAAATAATAAAGGAACTCATTCTGTAGACCACTTCCATAAGCAATTAGGAAACATTATGTGGAATAAAGTAGGAATGGGAAGAACTCCTGAAGGATTAAGAGAAGCGATCAGAGAAATTGAAGAAGTGAAAAACGATTTCTGGAAAAACGTAAAAGTTCCGGGAGACGTTGAAGGTATGAACACTGAGCTTGAAAAAGCGTTCAGAGTAGCAGACTTTATTGAGCTTGGACAATTAATGGCTATTGATGCATTACACAGAAACGAATCTTGTGGTGGACATTTCAGAGAAGATCATGCGACTCCGGAAGGGGAAGCAGAAAGAGATGACGTCAACTTCAAATATGTAGGAGCTTGGGAATATCAGGGTGATGATATCAAGCAGGAAGTTCTGCACAAAGAAGATCTTATCTATGACAATATTGAAGTTAAAGCGAGAAGTTACAAATAATCTCCAACCTATAAATATAAAATTATGAGTGCAAAAAAAGGCCTTCATCTTACGCTGAAAATTTGGAGACAAAAAAATAGTAAAACTAAAGGTCAGTTTGAGACCTATAAAATATCGGATGTTTCTACAGATTCTTCATTCTTAGAAATGTTAGACATCCTTAATGAAAATATTATTAACGAGGGAAAAGAACCTATCGCTTTCGATCACGACTGTCGTGAAGGAATTTGTGGTATGTGTTCTCTTTACATCAATGGTAGAGCTCACGGTCCGGATACGGGTATCACAACTTGTCAGTTGCACATGAGAATGTTCAAAGACGGTGAAACTATCGTTATCGAACCTTGGAGAAGTGCTGCTTTCCCGGTTATTAAAGACTTAATGGTAGACAGAAGTGCATTCGACAGAGTAATGGCTGCGGGTGGTTTCATTTCTGTGAATACCTCAGGAAATACATTAGATGCTAATGCTATTCCGGTTCCTAAAGAAGATGCAGACAAAGCAATGGATGCTGCGGCTTGTATCGGATGTGGAGCTTGTGTGGCTACTTGTAAAAACGGATCTGCAATGTTATTTGTCGGAGCTAAAGTTTCTCAGTTTGCTTTACTACCTCAAGGTAGAGTAGAGGCTAAACGTAGAGTTCTTAACATGGTTCAGGCAATGGATGAAGAAGGATTCGGTAACTGTTCAAACACCGGAGCGTGTGAAGTAGAGTGTCCTAAAGGAATTTCTCTTGAAAACATAGCTAGAATGAACAGAGAATACATGGCTGCTCTAGTAGACCAAGGATAGAATTGATTTAAATACATAAAAAAGATCGTCTCCTTAGTGGTAGACGATCTTTTTAGTTAAATCTTTCATAAAAAATGCTTTAAAATTGTATTAAGTATATTGAAAAACTTATTTTTGTTAAATTATAAAATTCAAAATGAAAAAATATCTTTTATTGTTTATCATCGCAGTGTTTGTGATGTCTTGCTCTAAAAAAGTTGAAGTAAAAGGGAAAATCACTGGAGGATCTCCATTAGAAAGAATAGAATTTATCGAAGCTTCTGGTGTTGCAACATTACCGTTGGCAAACATCGGAGTGAAGAATGATGGTACTTTCGAAGGGAATTTTGAAGCTCCTAAAAGCGGAATGTATGTGATTTCTTATGGAGGTAAGCAAAACTTGGTTTACCTAAAAGCTGGTCAGGCTCTTAATATTTCTGGAAACGGACAAACTTTCCCGTCAGAATATGTGATCACTGGTGATGCTAAAAAGAACAATGATTTCTTTACTGCAGCTCAAAAATATCTTACGAATTATGCTCAGAATGTTAATATGAATGAGCTAATGACTAAAGATGAGCCAACTTTCATCAAAGGAATTCAAAAAGTTGAAGCAGATATTAACAAAAATATCGACGAAAACGTTAAAAAATTCAATCCGGATAATGAAGTTGTGAACTGGAAGAAGAACGATATCGCAAGTACTTTGCTTTCGATTATGTCTCAGTATGACCTAAGCCATAAGCAAATGGGTAATCCTTCTTTTAAAGTATCTAAAGCTTTCACGGATTATGAAAATAAGCTTCAGGCTAATAAGGATGAAATGGTAAAAGACAATCCTGCTTACAGAAGCTACCTTTTATCTAAAATGAGTCCTGATTTCCAGAAATATGCTGAAGCAAAAAGCAAAGGAAAAACTGATGTTACAACTTCAGAATTATTCAACCAATTCTTGAAAGATAAAAAAGATGTTTCACAAATTACTAAAGATTATCTTTTGGCATTTGTAATGGCTCAGTCTGATATTCACCCGAATACTCCTGAGAAAACATCTGAAAAAATCAAAAAAATCATCGACGAAGATATTAAAGATGCTACAATCAAAGCAGATTTAAAGAAAATTCAGTTTGCAATCAACGGATTTAAAATTGGTGATGTTGCTCCGGAAGGTGCATTGGCAAAACAAGACGGTAAAGCTTACAAACTTTCTGAAAACAAAGGAAAACCATACATGTTAGCATTCTATGCTTCTTGGAATCCTTACATCGGAGAAGCTACTGTTCCTGTATTGAAAGAGGTTGCTAACTTCTACAAATCTAAAATGAATTTCGTATTCGTGAATGTAGATGATACTAAAGATCAGTTTGTAAAAACAAGCAATTCTTTATTGAAAGGAATTACAGGAGTAAATGTTTATGCTGACGGAGGATTAAATTCTGATATCGCTAAAAAATACGGAGTTTACGGATTCAAATTACCTTGCTTCATCATCATTGATAAAGACGGAAAAATTGCTAGCAAACCATTCTTCAACCTTGGAGATCCGGAATTGGTAACAGTTTTAGATAAGCAAACAGGGCTTTCAGCTCCAAAAGTAGATCCAAACATACAGTTGCAACAAGGTATGGGTGTAGATCCTTCTGCTCAACAGCAGGCTCCACAACCAGCAAATTCGCAGCCGGTTCCTACAAAATAATAAAACTTTAACATAGATAAAAACCTTGTCCTTCGGATAAGGTTTTTTTTATTGTATTTTTGCAAATTGAAATCGCAAGGTTTCATTTCATTATATTAGAAAAAATAGAAAATAGGGAATGAGAAAGAAGAAAGACGTTATTCTTGAAAATATTAAATTGTTTGGCGCAGGAGCCAAAGGTATCGCAATCGGAAAAACAGAAGAAGGAAAAACAGTATTGGTTTCTGGAGGTGTTCCGGGAGATACTGTTAATGCAAGAGTTAAGAAATCAAAATCAAAATATTTTGAGGCTGAAACTGTTCAGGTAATAGCAAAATCTCCGTTTAGAGTAGAACCAAAATGTATTCATTTCGGAACTTGTGGAGGCTGCAAATGGCAGAATATGAGCTATGAAAAACAGCTTGATTTTAAACAGGAAGAAGTATACAATAATATAAAAAGAATTGGCGGAATTGATGATTTTGAAACCGTTCCAATTTTAGGTGCTGAAGAACAATATTTCTACAGAAATAAAATGGAGTTTTCTTTCTCTAATGCGAAATGGCTTACTCAATATGAGATAAGTTCTGAAGAAAATTTCGGCAACAGAGATGCTCTAGGTTTCCATATTCCGGGAATGTGGAGCAAGATTTTAGATCTTAAAGAATGTTTCCTTCAGGAAGATCCTTCAAATGCTATTCGTTTGGCAGTGAAAAATTTCAGTGTTGAAAATGGGTTAGATTTCTTTGATGTTAGAAATCAGGAAGGTTTTTTAAGAACGTTAATGATGAGACAAAACTCTAAAGGCGAATGGATGGTTTTATTCCAGCTTTATAGAGAAGAGAAAGCGAACAGAGAGGCACTTTTCCAATATTTATTAGAAAAATTCCCGCAGATAAAGACGTTGGTTTATGCTATTAATCCAAAACAAAACGATTCTATTTATGATTTAAATGTAAATGTTTATTTCGGAGAAGGATTTTTAATGGAGGAAATGGATGGATTGAAGTTCAAAATTGGCCCAAAATCATTCTTTCAAACAAACTACAAACAAGCTTTAGAACTTTACAGAAAAACATTAGAATTTGCTGATTTAAAAGGTGATGAAGTTGTTTACGATTTATATACAGGAACAGGAACAATCGCTCAATATGTTGCCAGAAATGCAAAACATGTGATCGGAATTGAATCTGTTCAGGAAGCAATTGATGCAGCAATCGAACACGCTGAATTAAATGGTCTTACAAACACTACATTCTATTGTGGAGATATGAAAAATGTCTTCAACGATGAATTCTTGGAAAATCATCCAAAAGCAGACGTACTAATTACAGATCCACCAAGAGACGGAATGCACCAAAAAGTGGTTGAGCAGATCTTGAAATTGGCTCCGGAGAAAATAGTTTATGTAAGCTGTAACTCTGCAACTCAGGCAAGAGATTTAGCTTTAATGAAAGATCATTATACTTTGGTTAAAATTTTACCGGTAGATATGTTCCCACAAACACACCATGTGGAGAATATTGCATTGCTGATTAAAAAATAATTTATTTACATTTGAAGATCAAAATATTAATATGAAGTATTTTAAATTACTCATACTGACCTGTTTTTTAGGCATGCTTTTCTCGTGTGGAGGCGATGACGATATCTGCGAGAGTGGAGAAGGTACTCCAAGAATGAAAATTGGTTTTAAAAGTTTTGAAACCGGTAAGCCCGGAAGTATAGATACACTATATGTAGCAGTAGATTATGGCTCTGGTACTAAGGTTGAATTGGGAAAAACTGCAGCTGTAGCATCTAGATTGATACCTCTGCGTGTTGATGATGCTCCTTACACAGATATTTATGTCAAAACAAGGCTAAACGGTACCGAATCTAAGATTAGGATAAACTATACAACGAAAGCTACATATGTTTCTCCAGGTTGTGGTATTAAAAAAACGTACGAAAATTTAACGACAGAATTAATTACTCCTACAGTTGTAAAGAAAGTAGAAGTAGACTTAAATCAAATAGAGAATGAAGACAAAACTAATATTTTCCTTCTTTTTTAGTATACTAAGTTTGTTGAGCCTTGCTCAGGAAAATAAAGAGGTAAAAAAAGAAAAATGGACGTATAAACCCAATTTTATGGTTGGTTTTGATCTTCTAAATGCAGGAAGTTCTTTCTTTTCAGATAGAAAAATGTATCAGGGATTTATATCATCTAAAATTAAAAATGACCTGCATGCAGTTATTGATGCCGGCTTTGATTCTAATATCTATCAGAAAAATGGCTATGATGTAAAAGCAAACGGTCCGTTTGTGAAGCTTGGGGTTTTCTACATGTTGGCTAAAGATGCAGAAAACGAGTTTAATGGGTTTTATGTAGGTGGTAAAGCTGCCGGATCATTTTATACCCAAGAATATATGGCAATTCCTGTCCGCGGATTTGGAGGGAGCACATCTTCTGTTGCTTTCCCATCTTCTACACAATCTTCTTATTGGCTTGAGGGCATGATTGGTGGAAGAGTTCAGTTATTTGAATCTAATTTTTATATAGACGTAAATCTTCAGCCAAAATATATGATATTTACAACAAAACAGGACGAAATTCAGCCAATGATCGTTCCCGGTTTTGGAAAAAGCTCATCTAAATTTGCAATGGGATTTGCCTGGAATATTGCATATAAATTTTAAAAATATAGGAGAGTTGAGTATTTAAGTAAAATAAATCTTTTTATTTAATCTCTTTACTGTGAAAAAAATACATATTAGTTTATGTATTTTTTTTGTTTTTATAATTTTTATCAGAGTAAATGTTAAAAATTATAAATAAATAGATAAAGTTGATTTTAATTATTCGTTTTTGTCTTTTCTTTATTAAAATTATACTTTAAATAAGTTAAGATAATTTAATTTGTAAATGATATTTGTTAATAGTTAATGTTTTGATAATTAAATATTTAATAGTTCAGCAAAATATACTTAAATCTAAATTGTTTGAAAAAATGTTTAAATTTATTACCATTATAAACATAAATGTTTTTTTATGAGAAAAAGAATTATTGCTGCCTTATTGTGTAGTTTAATAGGAGGTTCTGCTTTAGCACAATGGACTCCAACTACATTTGAGAGAAAATCAACGGAAAAATTTTCTGTTATTAAAAATTATTACAAGCTAGATCTTAATAAAATTAGAACACAGCTTAAAGATGCCCAGAAAACGGGTAGAAATGCAAAGCCTGTAGAAATTTCGTTACCAACTTTAGGAGGAAAAATTGAAAAATTTGCTGTATATAGTTTTCCTGTAATTGTTAAAGAGTTAGCAGATCAATACCAATTGGGATCGTATGTAGGAGTAGGGATAGATGATCCTTCAAAGTACTTAAGATTCTCTGTTGCACCTAATGATTTCCAATCAATGATTATTAAAGATGGAAATTATGAGTTCATAGAACCTCAGGATGCTAATAAAACAGTCTATGGAGTACATCCAAAAACCAATCCTACAGGAGGGAAAAGCTTTGTCTGTAGCACAAATGAGGGACCAAAAGCTATTGATAAAATGAATAAAATGTTTGCCGCAGGAAAAACATTTACTAATCAACCGACTGACTTCTCTAAGAATTCTGATAAAAAATACAGAACCATGAGACTGGCAATGTCTGTAACGGGTGAATATACTCAGTTTTTCGGAGGAACAGTTGCGGGAGCACTTACTGGAATTAATGCAACAATGACCAGAGTAAATGGTGTTTACGAAAAAGATCTTGCACTGCATTTAAATGTGCAGAACTTTCCAAATGTAATTTATACTAACGCTGGTACTGATCCATATTCTGCAGCTGCTACAGGAGCAGGTGGTGCGTGGAATTTAGAATTACAGCAAACATTAACTGCCAATGTCGGAAATGCTAATTATGATATCGGTCACTTATTCGGAGCTTCAGGAGGAGGAGGTAATGCAGGTTGTATCGGTTGTGTGTGTACAGACCCATCAACAGCTGAACCAGAAGGTAAAGGTTCAGGGTTTACTTCGCCAGTTGATGCGATTCCACAAGGTGATAATTTTGATATCGATTTTGTAGCTCACGAAATGGGACATCAATTAGGAGGTAATCATACATTTTCTCACGCTCTGGAACCTTATAACGTAAACCAAGAACCTGCTTCGGGTTCAACAATTATGGGATATGCGGGGGTTGCTAATAACGGAGCTGCCGCATCGAATGTTCAGCCTCATTCTGATGCATATTTTCATATTGCAAGCATCAAGCAGATTCAAACGAATTTAATTAGTACAACTTGTGATGTAGAAACTGTAACCACAAACAACCCTCCTGTAATTGCCGCTTTACCTACTTACAATATTCCGAAAGGAACAGCATTTGTTTTAACGGCTTCAGCAACTGATGCTGAAAATGATCCGATGACATATACTTGGGAAGAAGCGGATAATGCAAGTGTAACTACAAATGCAAACAACTTAGGAACAACCGCTAGTGGAGCTTCATTCAGATCTTTTACTCCAACAACTAGTCCTACAAGATATTTCCCTAAGTTTTCTTCAGTAATGGCTGGAGTTTTAAATAATTCAAATAATGGCTGGGAGTCTGTTTCAATGGTTCCGAGAACAACTAAGTTTGCAGTTACAGTAAGAGATAATAATCCAGCTGCTAATCAACAACAAACTCAATCTGCTGAACAAACTATTGTTGTAGGGAATGAAGGTCCGTTTAAAATTAATACACAGTATGCTGCTCATACGGTATCTACTCCAATTGATTGGGATATTGCAGGAACAAATACTGCTCCATACAATGTTCCCAATGTAAAAATTGACTATACAACAGATAACGGAACAACTTGGACTGTTCTTGCTGCTTCAACAGCAAATGACGGAACGGAAAACTTTACATTTCCTTCGTCATTAAATGGCCAGACTATTAAATTAAGAATTTCCGCGATAGGAAACATATTCTACGCTGTAAAATCTATCAGCGTAACTACTTTTGCAGCTTGTGATGGTACTGCTCCAACTGGAGTAGCTGTGAGTGGTATTACTCAGAATGGGGCAACTGTAAATTGGGCACCGATTTCTGGAGCTACTTACATTATTCGTTATAAAAAAATAACAGACACAGCTTGGCAGCAAACAACATCTGCATCACCTTCTGTAACATTATCAGGTTTAACTGATGGAACAGCTTACGAAGTACAGGTAGCAGCGGTTTGCTCAGGAACTCCTGGAACTTATTCGGCTTCAACCAACTTTACGACATTGGGACTTACTTATTGTGCTGCTGCTTCTGGTGATGCAACTGATGATTATATCGCTAATGTTACGGTAGCAAATATAAATAATTCATCATCTGCGAGCACTTATACCAGTTATGTTGCAAACTCTGCATTACAAATCAATTTGGTTAAAGGAACGTCTTACACATTAACTGTTACAAAAGGATGGCTAAGCGGAACAGGACCTTACCCTGAAGCGATATCAGCCTGGATAGATTTTAATAGAAACGGAACATTTGAAGATGCTGAAAGAATCCTTACGTCACCGGTTGCTACTGCGTCTCCAACTCCAGTTACTACAAGCTTTACTGTTCCTTCAACTGCTGTTACGGGCTTAGGTCTTAGAATGCGTGTAGGTATGCTATATTCGGACCAAACTGGTGCTGCTATTATAAATCCTTGTGGTACTTATGATACTTATGGAGAGTTTGAGGATTATAATGTAGTGGTAACAGATGTGTTATCTACAAACGATGTTGCTAATACTAAAGATGACATTCAGATTTACCCTAACCCTGTAAGTGATATTTTAAATATTACTAATGTTTCAGATAAAGCTACTTTCAAAATTTACAGTGCTGCTGGTCAGCTTGTACAAAGCGGAAATATTAATAACAAACAGGTTAATGTGAGTTCTTTAATAAAAGGTGCTTATGTTATTACAATAGAAGATGAAAATATTTCTAAAAATAATAAGTTCATAAAGAAGTAGTAAAATACTTAAAAATATAGTTTTTCGTGTGTAAAACAGACTCCAACAATGCTTGGAGTTTGTTTTTTTTATAAGTACCTGAGATGTTTGATTGTATTTTTATTATATTATTCTTTTATTTTTAAGAATAATAAACGGAAAATAGCTATATTTGGCGGAAAATATAATTAAAAATTTATGAAAAAACTACTTACTATTTTATTTTGTAGTTTGGTTGGTGGCTCTGCCTTTGCGCAATGGACGCCGACTACATACAAGAGAGGTACAGAAATTAAGTACGCTCTTGTTAACTACTATAAGTTAGATATTAATGCAATTAAGGAAAAGCTGAAAAATGCTCAGGAGTCAGGTCCTAATGCAAAGGCTGTAGAAATTTCTATACCAACTTTAAATGGTAAAATTGAAAAATTTGCAGTATATAGCTCTCCAGTTGTTGTAAAATCTCTTGCAGACAAATATCAACTAGGATCTTATGTTGGGGTTGGAATTGATGATCCGTCTAAATACCTAAGATTCTCTTTATCAGGTAATGATTTCCAATCTATGGTAATGAATGATGGAAATTATGAATTCATTGAGCCGCAAAATTCAGATAAAACTGTATATGCTGTTCACCCTAAAACTAAAAAAACAGAAGGGACAGGAAAAGGTTTCTTTTGTAGCACGACAGAAAACCCTGCTGAGGTAGCTCAGATTAATCAGATGTTGGAGCAAGGTAAATCATTTGCCAACCAACCAACTGATTTCTCAAAAATGTCTGATAAAAAATTCAGAACTATGAGATTGGTAATGTCTGTTACTGGTGAGTACACTCAGAAATTTGGAGGTACTGTTGCTGGTGCTTTGACGCAGATTAACGCGACAATGACAAGAGTAAACGGTGTTTTCGAAAAAGATTTCGCTTTACGTCTTATTTTACAGGATTTTCCGAATGTAATTTATACGAACAGCTCAACAGATCCATATTCAATTCCTTCAGTTGGTACAGCTTCAGCTAATGCAAATAATGCGAATGGTTGGAATGTTCAGCTTCAGCAAACACTTAGTGTAAATGTTGGAAGTGCTAACTACGACATCGGACACCTTCTAGGTGATACTGGTGGTGGTGGAAATGCAGGATGTATCGGTTGTGTTTGTATTGATCCTACAGGAACTCCTGCTACTTCTCTTTCTAAGCAAAAAGGTTCTGGATTTACTTCTCCTGGAGACGGTATTCCTCAAGGTGATAACTTTGATATTGACTATGTAGCTCACGAAATGGGTCACCAGTTAGGAGGTAACCACACATTCTCTCACGGTCTTGAAACAGGAACTGGAGTAAACGTAGAGCCAGGTTCTGGATCTACAATTATGGGATATGCTGGTATTACAGGTGCTACTACTGACGTTCAGGCGCATTCTGATGCTTATTTCCATAAAGCAAGTATTTCTCAGATTCAGGCTAACTTGATCAGCAAAACTTGTGATATTGAAACTTCTATCTCAAACAATGCACCGGTAATTACTCCTTTAGCTGCTTATAGCATTCCAAAAGGAACTGCATTCGTATTAACTGCTTCTGCTACTGATGCAGAAAACAACCCATTAACTTATACATGGGAAGAGGTTGATAATGCAAGTGTTGTAATTAATAAAGCTAATTTAGGTACTACTACAACAGGTGCTTCATTTAGATCATTTACACCTACTTCAAGCCCAACAAGATATTTCCCTAAATTATCTTCTGTATTAGCAGGAGTTCTAGATAACTCAAATAACGGATGGGAGTCTGTTTCTATGGTTCCTAGAAGTAGTAAATTTTCTGTAACGGTAAGAGATAACAATCCAGATCCGGCTCAACAACAATCTCAGTTTGCTGAGCAAACTATTACTGTAGGTAATGATGGGCCATTTAAGGTTAATACTCAATATGCTAACGTGAACGTTGCAACTCCAATTGATTGGGATGTGGCAAATACTACAGCTGCACCTTATAATGTTGCTAATGTTAAAATTGATTATACAACAGACAACGGAACAACTTGGACTGTACTTTCTGCTTCAACAGCTAATGATGGAACTGAGAACTTTACTTTCCCTACTTCATTGAACGGACAAGTAATTAAGCTTAGAGTTTCATCAATCGGAAACGTATTCTATGCAGTGAAATCTGTAACAGTAGTAGCTTTCGCTCCATGTGATGGTTCTGCTCCAACAGGTGTAGCGACAAGTAACATTACTGCTTATGGAGCTACTGTAAGCTGGACGCCAATTTCAGGAGCAACTTATATGATTCGTTACAGAAAAGTAGGTCAAACTGCTTGGGTAGAAACTACATCTACTACACCTTCTGTAACATTAGCTGGTCTTACAGATGCTACATCTTATGAAATTCAGGTATCTGCAGTTTGTTCAGGAACTCCTGGAGCTTACTCTGCTATAGCAAACTTTACAACTTCATCAATATCTTATTGTGCTGCTTCATCAGTTACTGCTGCGAATCTATTTATTTCAAATGTAACGGTTGCGAATCTTAATAATACTTCAGGTGGAGCTACTTATACAAACTTTACAACAAACCCTTCTCTTCAGGTTAATCTTGTAAAAGGAGTTAGTAATACAATGACTATTACGGCAAACATTCCTGCTTATAACTTAGCAATGGTGTTTATCGATTATAACAGAGATGGTACTTTTGATGCTTCTGAAAGAGTAATGAACTTCCCTGTAACGAATGTTGCTTCATTCACAGGATCATTTACAGTTCCAAGTACTGCTATCGAAGGACAGACATTAAGAATGAGAGTTCTTTTCGGTTTTGCCGGATCTGCTAACGCTGGATTAAACGGACCTGCAACTTGGGTTTGTGGAAATGGAACTAATTTCAATGACGGTGAAGTTGAAGATTACAACGTTGTTGTAGCTAATACACTAGGAACAAGCGATATTGCTAATCCTAAAGACGGTATTCAGATTTATCCTAACCCGGTAAGTGATATCTTAAACGTAACTAAAGTTTCTGACAAAGCTGCTTTCAAAATTTACAGTGCTGCTGGCCAGTTAGTAAATAGCGGAAATATCAACTCAGGAAAAATCAACGTTTCTGAATTAGTAAAAGGTGGATATGTAATTACAATTGAAGAAAAAGGAAAAGATTTATTCAAATCCAAATTCATTAAAAAGTAATAGAACTTTCATAACAATAATAAATCCTCAGGTTTTGCCTGAGGATTTTTTTATTATTAATACATAAGTTGTGATATTATGAGGTTTCCGTAAAAAAAATATTTCAATTGGCAAATTAATAACAAAAAATCATTAGATTTGTTTAATTAATATAATATAAAGAACATATGGAGAAAACCTTTACTTTTTTAATTCTTTTTCTGACTCTGATAAATGTAGGTTTTGCAACGCAGTCCTATATGCAGGCAATGACATTGCCTTACGGTCAGCTGAACAGTAGTAATACCATTACAAATCATCCCCCCTGTTGAAAGTGGATATTGAATTCTTAATTATTAAGAATATAAAAGTTATAAATGAATGTATTATGAATTTATTTTTTTAAAACAACTTGACTTATGAGAAAATTTTATCTTTTATTTTTATTTTTTCTGTCATTTTTGGGATTGAAGGCTCAGTACTGTACTCCAACGGGAGGTTCATCAAGTACGACCTATTATTTAAAAACAATCTCCCTATCTGATCAGAATAGTATTAATTATACAGCTACAGCATACCAAGCTTATGTTAATAATTCGGCCCAGGCAGTAAATACATCTCCGGGTGGAACTATACTGGTAAATCTGGCTACCAGTACAAGTACTGCAAAATATTATGTGTATATAGACTGGAACAATGATTTGGATTTTAACGACGCAGGTGAAAATCCTATTGCTACTACAACATATGCAGGCACTTATACCGGAAATATAACAGTTCCGGCTGCCCAGGCTTATGGCTCTTACAGAGTAAGAATAGAGAATGGCTTTATTACACCAGCCACTCCTATTACTGCATGTGGACCTAGTGCCTGGGGAAACTTTGTAGATTTTACAATTCAGGTAGGAGCTCCTCCAACTTGTATTGTTCCAACAGCATTAACATCATCAAATATTTTAGCTAATGCTGCAACCCTATCTTGGACGGCTTCGGTAACGACTCCGGCAAATGGTTACGAATATTATATGAATACGACGGGTGTTCCTCCTACTGGTGCAACTGCGGGAACAGCAGTTCCTACAGGAACTTCAGTTACAGTGGGTAGCCTTGCGGCTAATACTACTTATTATTGGTGGGTTAGAGCAATTTGCTCTTCTACAGATAAGAGTTTCTGGGCTGCGGGAGCACCTTTTAAAACACTTTGTACGGCAATTACAACTCTTCCTTGGACTGAGAATTTTGACACTCTGACTCCGATAGGATCTGGTATTGTACCAAGCTGTTGGAAACAAATAACAGGTACTTATGCCTGGAACTCTGCAAATACGGGGACTACAACGTTTAATGCGCCAAAATCTACACCGAATTATATGAGTATTCAATACGGTAATACCACTGCCAGTCAACTTTGGACTCCGGGCTTTGCCTTGACAGCAGGTACAGCGTATGAATATTCTTTCTATTATAATACGGGAGGTACATCAAGTTCTTATATAGGATTTACAGGTAATGCATTAGTGAATACTTCACAGTCTGCTACAGGAGCAACAACTTTAGGAGCATTCATTACAGCAACACAAGGAACAAATGGATATGTATTGTATAAAGTATATTATACGCCTACAGTTTCAGGAACATATAATTTCGGAGTAAGCGTTAGTGCTACAAGCGCTCCTTGGTATTTAGGTTTGGATGATTTCAAAGTAAGAGTTGCACCAACATGTCTGGACCCACAAGGTTTAACGGTCGTGAATACTACAACTTCAAGTACTACAATACAATGGACAGTACCAACTCCGGCTCCTGCAGGTGGTTATGATGTTTATTATACTACAAGTGCTGCAATTCCTGCTCCAACTGTTACTCCTCAATACACTGGAGTTACAGGGCCAACTCAATTAATAACAGGATTAGCTGCAAGTACAAATTACTACATTTGGGTAAGAGCAAGATGTAGTTCTACTGATATTGGTGATTGGACGGGACCTCTTTCGGTTTACACTAATTATTGTGTTCCTACAGGAGGTTCATCTTCAACAACATATTATTTGAAGAATATTACAACTACAGGAGGATTTACCAATCTTGCTTATACTGCTTCTACTTATAGTGCATATGTAAACAATTCTGCAACAAGTTTCTCTGCATTGCCGGGAACTACTGTGAATGTTAGCATGAATTCTGGAACAAGTTCATACTATTATTATTTATGGATAGACTGGAATAACGATATGGTATTTGATCCTTTAACGGAAGCGGTTTATGCTACTACTGCTTATACTCAGACAGGAACAACTACAATTAACACGGCAGGTCGTCCTGCAGGTTCTTACAGAGCCAGATTTGCTACATCATTTAGTGGTGCAATCAATCCTTGTGGATCGGCTCCTTATGGTAATTATGTAGATTATACTTTTGTCATTAAGCCTTGTTCTACTACAGCACCTACAAATGTTTATGTAGATGCAATCAGCCATATTTCTGCAACGGTACATTGGACTCAATCTACTAATAACCTTAACTATAAAGTATATTGGAGAGAAGTAGGAACTACCGGATGGCCAAATTCATCTGCATTATTAGCACCACCTACAAACAGTTTTGTTATTCCATCAGGTTTACAGCCTGCTAAAAATTACGAAGCAATAGTAGTTGCTGTTTGTAATACGACTGAAGGAACTGCTACTCCTGTAGCATTTGCAACAAAATGTGACCCTACGCCTCCGAATGTTACGGTAAGTAATATCACAACAACATCTGCATTGATAACATGGGCGCCTTTAGCTGCAAGTTCTACTTATGTAATGAGATACAGAATCGTAGGAAGCGGTCCTACAGGATGGAGCGCTAATATACCTTTACCGGTAGCTCCAGCGAATACTTATACTCTTG
Source organism: Chryseobacterium sp. SIMBA_038 (assembly GCF_046535115.1). Lineage (NCBI taxonomy): Bacteria > Pseudomonadati > Bacteroidota > Flavobacteriia > Flavobacteriales > Weeksellaceae > Chryseobacterium > Chryseobacterium sp. SIMBA_038. Next base: position 42,227 of record NZ_JAWRXH010000008.1, on the reverse strand, counting down.
CTAATTTAAATGTATATACTTCGTATGAAGTTCAGATAGCAAATATTTGTAATGGTACTACGCTTGTAAATCCATGGTCTAATCCTAAAGTATTTACGACTGAAAGAACTTGCGTATTGCCTCCTCCGGGATTAACGATTACAAATCTTACTCCTACTTCAGCAGTTGTGGTTTGGGATCCGTTCCCGGGAGCAACTTATATCTTAAGATATAGAAAAGTAGGTATTCCGAGCTGGACAAATGTACCGGTTTCAGTAAATACTCTTACATTAACAGGATTATTAGAATTAACTAAATATGAAATGCAGGTTGTAAATGTATGTTCAGGTACGCCGGGTACTTACACTCAACCATACTTCTTTACGACGCCTACGGTAACTTATTGCCCAATGTCTTCAGGAAGTGCTGCTAATGAATTTATTTCAAAAGTAACGGTGAAGCCAAATGGTAAACCAGTAATGGAGAACACTTCAGTAGGATCTACTTATACAGATTATACAGGTGTTCCTGCTAAATTCATAGAATTAATTCAAGGTTCTACAGGAAACCAAATTACGATTGAAAAATCTTGGTTAGGTACTAATAATGAAGAAGGTGTTGCTGTTTGGATCGATTTTGACAGAAACGGATACTTCGACATTAATGAAAGAATCATTGCTTCACCTCCAAGTACAACAACTCCTGTTACAGGAACGTTTAATGTACCTGCAGATGCATTCATCAGCTTAACAGATTACAAATATGTAGTGATGAGAGTAGCATTGCAAAAAGACGGTATCCCAGTGAACTGTACAAATTTCGCAAATGGAGAAGTTGAGGATTACACAGTGAGAATTTCTAAAACTCCTGTTCCTAATGCAACGAACCAGACTGAAATAATGATTTACCCTAACCCGGTAAAAACTACATTGAATGTGAAGAATACAAGCCCTAGATCTAATTATAAGATCTACAACGCAGCAGGACAAGTAGTATCAGCGGGGATTATCTTAAACAACAAGATCAATGTTAGTAATTTGATCAACGGAGTTTATGTAATAGATATCGATGATGTTAAGGGTACTGCCCAAAAGAAATTCATCAAAGAATAATAGTAAATTATCTTTAAAATAGAATAAGCTCTCAGAAATGGGAGCTTATTTTTTTTAACTAAAATCAGGTCAACAAAAAACTCGCTAGATTTTTCTAACGAGTTTTGTTTTATTCTATTTCGAAAATAATCCGTTCGGTTTGTTCCTTTAGATCTTCGAGATTGGTATTGTTGTAAATGATGCAATCTGCGAGTTTTATCTTGTCTTTTTCAGACATTTGTTTCTCCATAATAGCTTCTATTTCGCGGTAGGTTTTTCCGTCCCTGTCCATTACTCTTTTGGTTCTTATGTTGTCTTCTGCAGTTACCAACAGAGATTTGTAGCATTGTTTATTAAGTTTTAATTCAAATAATAATGCAGTCTCTTTAAAAACTAGATATTTGGTTTGCTTTTCCAGCCACTCTTCAAAATCAATTCGAACAGCAGGATGAATGATTTCATTTAATTGAAGAAGAAGATCTTTATCATTAAAAACTTTTTCTGCAACAAATTTCCTGTCGTAAAGTCCGTTTTCATCGTAAGATTCTTCGCCTAGAAGTTCTTTAATTTTAACCTTTAATGCATCATTATCATTAACGATTGTTTTTGCCCTGTCATCCGAGTAATAAACGGGAAACCCGCACTCTTCAATAAAATGGGCAACAGTGGTCTTTCCTGAACCTATTCCGCCTGTTAAGCCAATGACTTTGGATGATGGTGGTTCTGCTTTTTTTGTTTCTGAATGTAACTCTTCCATAATTAAAAATTAATATCCAAAAACATCATTAAAACTAAAGGTTTCATCAAGTCTTACTCCTTTTTCGGTCATTTTAAGACTTGCTAATTCGTTGTGAGCATCGTGTTCGAAGAACAGTAAATATTCGTTATCTACACATTGCTTCAGGAATTTTGATTTTTCCTCCATTGTTAAAAGAGGTCTGGTATCATAACCCATCACGTAAACAGGGTTGATATGCCCCGCAGTTGGAATAAGATCAGCCGCAAAAACAACCGTTTTCTCCTGATATTGAATCACCGGAAGCATTTGCTTTTCTGTATGTCCGTCAACGAAGATAACGTCCATTTTCAAATCTGGAGCGAAACCGTAATTTCCGTTTGCCGGAAGTGGTAAAAAGTTCAGCTGCCCACTTTCTTGCATAGGAAGAATGTTTTCCTTTAAAAAGCTTGCTTTTTCTCTTGGATTAGGCTCTGTTGCCCACTGCCAATGGTTTTCATTCGTCCAAAACTGTGCATTTTTGAATGCAGGTCTGTAGCCGGTTTTGTCGTCATTCCATTCAATCGCTCCACCGCAGTGGTCGAAGTGAAGGTGCGTTAAGAAAACATCAGTGATATCTTCCTTTACAAAACCATATTTTTTTAAGTTTTTATCTAAATTATCGTCTCCCCAAAGAGAGTAGTGACCGAAGAATTTATCATCCTGCTTGTTTCCAAGACCGCAGTCTACTAAGATTAATTTTTTTCCGTCTTCAATTAATAAAGAGCGGGTTCCCAATTCAATTAAGTTTTTTTCGTCTGCTGGGTTAGTCTTCTCCCACAGACTCTTTGGGACGACTCCAAACATTGCGCCGCCATCCAGCTTAAATTTTCCACATTGTATAGGATATAACTTCATATATATTTTTGATTAGTTTATTTTAATTGATAAAATTATTTAATATTTTTCATTCTTTCAGCAATCTTTTTCCCGTTTTCGTCTGTATTTTCAAGATTGGAAATAATGTTCTGAAAGTCTGCTTCTTTTCTGTTTTGAGACAATTTTTGTTGAATAAATATCTCAGTCGGAATTATTTTTAACCCAAAAGCGCCTTTCATTTCTTTTTCCACAAATTCCCGTCCCATTTTCTCTACAAACATCGGGCATTTCTGAAAATTCTCATATTTGGCAGTTAATTTTTCAAGATGATTGTAAAGTTCTTCCTGATTCATTAATTCTACTTTTCCGTAGATCTGAACTGCTTCATAATTCCATGTTGAAACATTCACATGATCGTACCAACTGCTGGAAATATAAGTATGAGCACCCAGAAAATCACATAAAACTTCATCGCCATTTTTTAATGTTTTTGCCTGAGGATTTGCTCTGGAAATATGAGACTCAATATAAATATTTTCAGGATCATCTTCATTAAGCATCATCATCGAATGAGTTGCTCTGATCTTGTCGATCGAAGAAATAAGTAAAGCAAAAGCATTTTCTTTGATGATCTGTTTCATCAATTCATAATCCTCGCTTCTGTATATTTTAGGTATGAACATAGATTGTTAAAATAATTCTCCCGGATTTCTAGGAATGGCAATATTTAAATGTTTGTAGGCTTTGTCAGTAACTTCTCTACCTCTTGGCGTACGAATAATAAACCCTTCCTGAATCAAAAATGGTTCATAAACCTCCTCCAAAGTTTCAGGGTTTTCGGCAATTGATGTTGCCAAAGCTGAAATTCCGACAGGTTTCCCTTTAAAGTTTTCAATCATGACACGCATAATTTTGTTATCCATTTCATCCAGTCCGAATTCGTCTACATTTAAAGAATTCAGGGCGTATTTTGTGATATTAATTTCAATTTCACCATTTCCTTTTATTTCAGCAAAATCTCTAACTCTCCTTAAAAGAGCATTCGCAATTCTCGGAGTTCCGCGACTTCTTCTCGCAATTTCAAGGGCGGCATCTTCATAAATTTTTATACCTAAAACTCTCGCACTTCTGATAATGATCATCGATAAAAGTTCAATAGAATAATATTCCAATCTGCTTTGAATCCCGAATCTTGCCAACATTGGTTTTGTCAGCATTCCGCTTCTGGTTGTTGCTCCTACCAATGTAAAAGGATTCAGTCCGATCTGTACACTTCTTGCATTTGGACCTGTTTCAAGCATGATATCAATCTTAAAATCCTCCATCGCAGAATACAAATATTCTTCTACAATAGGGGAAAGACGGTGGATTTCATCAATAAAAAGTACGTCGTTTTCTTCAAGATTTGTCAATAATCCAGCTAAACTTCCCGGTTTATCCAAAACAGGGCCGGAAGTTATTTTACAGTTTACCCCAAGTTCATTGGCGATAATGTTGGATAGAGTAGTTTTACCAAGACCGGGTGGGCCATGCAAAAGGACATGGTCTAGAGCCCCGCCACGTTTTTTTGCAGCAGTAACGAAAACTTCAAGATTTTCTAATGTTTTTCTTTGCCCTGCAAAATCTTTAAATCTCTGCGGACGAATTTGTTCTTCCTGTATGAGCTCTTCATGGGAGTAATTTTCTTTATCTGGATGTAAAAAATCTGGCATTAATTCATTTCATTTACCTCAAAGATAGGAAAAATTGAGGTTAAGATTAGGGTTGAGGTTGAGATTATTTAAGGTTGAGATTTAGGGCAGGGCTATCATTGGGAAAGGGAATGTTTATGTTTTAAAAGATTGAGATATTTTAAGTATTTTTGAGATGAAAAATTTTAATTAAAACAGACTTTTAGTCTTAATAATAAATAATGAAACTTATAGGACCTTTCAAGCAGGTTGTAACACTTGCCAATCTTCCGTTAAGAGGAAAATTATCTGACGAACAATTAGAAATTATTACCGATGGAGGAATTTTAGTGAATGACAACAAAATTCAGAGTGTTGGAAATTTCGAAGAATTAAAATCTGAAAATCAAAATATAGAGATCGAGTCAATTGAAGGCGAACAAATTGTTCTTCCTGCTTTTGTAGATTCTCACACGCATATTTGTTTTGGCGGAAATCGTGCGAATGATTTCGCTATGAGGAATGCAGGTAAGACCTATCTGGAAATCGCAGAAAGTGGAGGTGGAATCTGGAGTTCTGTTCAACATACAAGAAAGGCTTCTGAAGAAGAATTATTAAAAACTTTACTAGAAAGAATCGATTTTCTGATCTCATTAGGAATTACCACAATTGAAGTAAAAAGCGGTTATGGTCTTGATGTAGAAAACGAACTGAAGATGCTCCGCATGATCAAAAAAGCACAGGAACAAACTAAAGCGACTTTGGTTCCGACTTGTCTTTCTGCTCATTTAAAACCACGAGATTTTGAAGGTAGCAATCAGGAATATTTACATTATATCATCACTGAAATTTTACCAAAAGTAAAAGAAGAAAACTTAGCTAAGCGAGTTGATATTTTCATTGAAAAATCAGCATTTCAGCCGGAAGAAAGTAAAGATTTCTTACTTAAAACTAAAGACTTAGGTTTTGAAATTACTGTTCATGCAGATCAATTTACACCCGGAAGTTCAAGAATTGCCGTTGAAGTTGGCGCGAAATCTGCAGATCATTTGGAAGCTACAATTGATGAAGATATTGAATTTTTAGCTCAATCGAATACGGTGGCAACAGCTCTTCCAGGCGCGAGTTTAGGATTAGGCGAAAAGTTTACTCCGGCCAGAAAATTATTGGATGCAGGAGCAATTTTAGCCATTGCAAGTGATTGGAATCCCGGTTCTGCACCGATGGGAAATTTAATTACTCAAGCTTCAATTTTAGCAACTTTTGAAAAATTAACAACAACAGAAGTTTTGGCGGGAATGACTTTTCGTTCAGCATTTGCTCTTGGTTTGGAAGATAGAGGAAGATTGCAAAACGGTTTGAAAGCAGATTTTGTAACTTTTAAAACAAACAACTTCCAAAATGTTTTATATAATCAAGGAAGTTTAAACGCTGAAAATATCTATATTGACGGAAATAAAATTTAAAATAACCAACCATACACATCGTCATTTTGTAAGAAGCTAAATTAACCAAATCGAGTTTTTTATCAACATGACAGCAACACACAAATTATTAAAAAAATGAGCAATATTTGGCAAGGTAGATTTGACGGAGAAGAAGCTCTTTTCCACAGAATATTTCAGAGAGTAAGAGAAGAAAGTAATTACGATAGTATTTCAACTAATGATTTCGTTTTACACGGTTTTGCCGTAGATGAGGGCATTAGAAGGAATAAAGGAAGGTTGGGAGCAAAAGATGCTCCGGATGTCATCAGAAAAAATATGTCTAATTTTCCAGTAATCCTTCCTGATTTTTCATTACTTGATTTTGGAAATATTACCTGTGAGGATGGAAATTTAGAAAACACTCAAAATAATCTTGCGAAAAATGTCTCGAAAGTTCTTTTAAAAGGCGGAAAATCACTTGTTTTGGGTGGTGGACATGAAGTGACTTATGCTCATTATCTTGGTGTAAGAACTGCTTTTCCTGAACAAAAAATAGGGATCATTAATATTGATGCTCATTTTGATAACAGGCAGCCTGAAAATGGAGTAGGAGCGAGCTCAGGAACCGGATTTTGGCAAATCGCTCAGGAAGGTGAAATCAATTCTTTACATATTGGTATTCAGAGAAATTCAAATACACTTAAATTATTTGATACAGCCCATCAATATGGAATGAAATATATTCTTGCTGATGAATTATTCTTTGAAAATCTTCCGTCAATTTATCAAAGAATTGATGATTTATTAAATGAAGTCGATTTTGCTTATCTCACAATTTGTATGGATGTTTTTAACGCTTCGATTGCGCCCGGAGTTTCGGCTGCAGCATACAATGGAATCTTTGCCGATGCTACTTTTATGCATTTTTACAGGCATATTTTAAAGAATCCAAAACTGATCGCGTTAGATGTTGCTGAGGTTAATCCGAGCCATGATATTCAGGACAGGACAGCAAGATTAGCGTCTTGTTTGGTGAACGAATGGTTTATGGTATGACATAACTAATATATTCAATAGAAAAAATCATTATTTTATTTAATCTAAAGGAACTAAATTTGTTGCTTTGATCATGCTTTTAAGAGAAAAGCATTTATAAATTCATTATTTGAATTTAAATTGAGAATTACGTTATGGAACAATTAATTGAAAACAAGCTTATTAAAGCTGACTTGGCTTTTTCGAGTTGGAAAAAGGTGTCGTTTGAGGAAAGACAAGGATTAATCAGAAAAGCTGCTGAAATTTTAAAGAATAATTCTGAGAAATTTGGTACAATCATTACCACAGAAATGAACAAACCGATTTCACAATCGATTGCTGAGGTGGAGAAATGTGCACTAATGATGAATTATTATGCTGATGCAGAAAATATTTTAAAACCAGAAAAAATTGATTCTGAATTTACGTATTCTGAAGTTCATTATGCTCCAAAAGGGGTAATTTTAGGAGTAATGCCTTGGAATTTTCCTTTCTGGCAGGTATTAAGATTTGCTGTTCCTGCAATTTTGGCGGGAAATACGGTTGTTCTGAAACATGCTTCAATTTGTTTCGGAAGCGGAAATGCTATTGAACAAGTTTTATTGGAAGCAGGTTTTCCGGAAGGTGTTTTTCAAAATCTGGAGGTTGGACATAAAGAAGTAAAAGGAATTCTTGAACATGATATAGTAAAAGGAGTAAGTCTTACGGGTAGCGGGAAAGCTGGAGGAGAAGTAGCTTCAATAGCAGGTTTAAATATCAAAAAATCTTTACTTGAATTAGGTGGAAGTGATGCTTTTATTATTTTTGAGGATGCTGATCTTGATAAAGCTTCAAAAGAAGGAGTGAAATCGAGACTTCAAAATTGTGGACAAACTTGTACTGCTGCAAAAAGATTTATTATTGATGAGAAAATAGAAGATGAGTTTCTCCCGAAATTCATTGTAGAATATAAAAAATACATTCCTGCAGATCCGATGAACAAAGAAACCTTGATTGGTGGAATGGCAAGACCTGATTTAGCGGATGATCTTGAAAATCAATTTAAAAAAGCTTTAGAAAACGGAGCTGAAATTATTATTCCATTAGAGAGAATTTCTGATACGGAATTCAATCCGGGATTAATAAGAGTACAGGAAGGAAATCCTATTCTACAGGAAGAATTATTTGGACCGCTTGGAATGATCATGACATTTAAAAATGATGATGAAGCCTTGCAGATTGCCAATGATATTCCTTTCGGACTTTCTAATTCAGTTTGGACCAATAATAAAGACCGTAAATTATTTTTCATTGAAAACTTAGACTCAGGAACGGTAAATATCAACAGAATGACAAGTTCTGACCCGCGTTTTCCTTTTGGCGGAACAAAAGCTTCAGGATATGGAACAGAGCTTTCATTGCATGCTTTAAAAGAGTTTGTGACTGCTAAAACGATTGTAGGAGATTAATATTTTAAATGATTATATTTTTCAGATATAAAACAAAAAACTCTCGAGAATATCGAGAGTTTTTAATTTTTGTATGATTGAGATTAAACCGTAGTTAATCTTAATGTATTCGTTTTACCTCCTTCGTAAGATGGAGTAGCATTGATGTTGATTACGAAATCTCCGGTTTCAATATAACCGTGATTATGTGTCAACATATTTACTTGGATAATTGTTTCATCCGTTGGCTTTTTCATATCATAGTAATAAGCACGAACTCCCCAAAGTAGGTTCAACATCGTGATTACTCTTTTATTACCACTGTAAACAATGATATGAGAATTTGGTCTGTGTGCCGAAAGTTGGAAAGCCGTATATCCAGAATGTGTTAAAGTAACAATCGCTGAAACGTTTGTTGTTTTTGCAATTCTTACCGCTGCAAGACATACTCTGTTTGTGATGAATCTCTCATCGATACAGTTATAGTCTTTTTCCATTGGCTCGTTTTTGTGTTGATAGAAGCTAGTCTTCTCAATATTCAATACAATCTTAGCCATATTTTCAACAACCTGAATTGGATATCTACCCACAGAAGTTTCTCCTGAAAGCATTACCGCATCAGCACCGTCCAATACAGAGTTGGCAACGTCATTTACCTCCGCTCTTGTTGGAGTTAAACTGTTGATCATCGTTTCCATCATTTGAGTTGCGATAATAACTGGCTTAGAATAGAATCTTGCTTTTTCAACCAAGTTTTTCTGAATTGCAGGAACTTCTTCCATTGGAACTTCCACACCTAGATCTCCACGAGCAACCATTAAACCATCGCATTCCAATAGGATTTCGTCGATGTTCTTAACACCTTCCGGTTTTTCAATTTTAGCAATAATCGGTGTTTTGAATTTTCCGTTTGGATGCTTTTTGATAAGTTCTTTTAAGTCGATAATATCTTGTGCGTGACGAACGAATGACAAAGCGATCCAGTCAACCTCCATGTCAAGCATGAAATTAGCATCCTGAATATCTTTTTCCGTCAAGGCAGGAAGAGAAACGTTCGTATTAGGAAGGTTAACTCCTTTTTTAGAACTCAAAGGTCCCCCTTGAATTGTTTTTGCTTTTACTGTATCTATTTTGTTGGTTTCAATAACCTCCAACATTAGTTTTCCGTCATCAATAAGGATTTTCTCTCCAACATTTACATCCTGAGGAAACTGTTGGTAAGTCATGTAAACCTTTGTAGAATCTCCTTCCATCTTTTCGTTGGTGAAAGTAAGAATATCTCCAGGATTAAGATAAGAGCCCTCTTTTACAACTCCAACTCTTAATTTAGGACCTTGTAGATCTCCTAAAATACTTACAGAATATCCGTGTTCTTTATTAAGCTCTCTAATAGTATCAATATTAGTACGAACCAAGTCGTAATCTGCGTGTGAAAAATTTATTCTAAAAACGTCAACACCTGCTCTCATAAGTCCTAACATAACTTCTTTCGATGATGAAGCCGGCCCAAGTGTTGCGATAATTTTTGTCTTCTTTAAATGCTTATTCATAATACTGGATAATTTGATAAAGTTCTTCCTCAGAACTTAGTGTATAATCTTGAATTGGAAAAACAAGATTTTCAGGGAGCAAAATTACGGAAAAATCAGGAAACTGTTCCGAACTATGCAGAATATATTCTACATCTACCTGATTATTTAATAAAAATTTAATATTCTCTTCTTCTGTAAAGAGCTCAGTTTGTAATTTTTTTTGTCTACTTTCTGATGATCTGTTGGAGATGAAAGTAAAGCAAGTCTTTGTAAACTTGTGGTATGCCTCAAATCTTGGAAAATGATAATCAAAATAAGCTCCATGAAGGATCACATCTTTCTTTCTTGAAAAAGTAAGATCATTATCTCGATTTATTTTAAAAAAAAACTCATGATCGGGTATATTTTTCGCTAATCTTACCAATCCTATGGCAATATCTTCAAATTCTATATCGTCTAGATCATAAAGTTTTTGGATTTCCAAGTATGTTTTCTTTTTTGTTTAAAATATAAAATGCCCTCTGCGCTGCCTTCTCTTCTGCTTTCTTTTTAGAGGTTTCCGTGGCATTGGCGATTTTTTCTTCTCCAAGCCAAACATGGCATCGGAAGATGATCGCTTTATTTACCTGGATTTCCTCACAAGTTTCGTACTTTATATTCAATTTCTTCTTCTGGCTCCATTCGAGCAGAAGACCTTTGTAGCTTACAATCTTATTTTCAAGCTTATTTATTTCGGATGGTGTTAAAAGTCTTTCCAAGATGATCTTCTTACAGGTATCATAATGAAAGTCCAGATAAACAGCACCGATTAACGCTTCAAATAAATTTCCGGAGATATTTTCACCTAAAGCCACAGAATTTTGTTTCAACAAAAGATCTGTAAGTTTTAAGTCTTCCCCTAATTTATTAAGATTTTTCCTATTAACAATCTTAGATTTCATTTGTGTTAGATATCCTTCATTAGCCTGAGGATAAGCTTGAAACAAATGACAAGAAATAATTGTACCCAAAACAGAATCTCCCAAAAATTCAAGTCTTTCGTAATTGCTGTCTTGATTTTTAGAGGAGCTTTTCAAAGAAAAAGCTTCACGGTAAAGAGCAACATTTTGTACCTCAGCACCTAGCACCTTGTTCAAGTGAGTACTAAGGAAAGAATCTCTTTCCGATAATTTTTTTCTTTTTTTGAGAAGGAATTTAGAAATGTATTTCTTTAACTCCATTCAGTAAATTTAGATTTTCGTAAATAGAACGCAAGCATTGTGCCCACCAAATCCAAAAGTATTACTCATGGCTACTTTTACGTCTTTCTTCGCGGCTTCGTTAAATGTAAAATTAAGTCTGCTGTCGATATTTTCATCATCAGTAAAATGGTTGATGGTTGGAGGAACGATACCATGAATAATAGTTCCTAACACAGCAATAGCCTCAATAACTCCGGCAGCACCCAAAAGGTGACCTGTCATTGATTTTGTAGAATTGATCTGAATGTCGTAAGCGTGCTCACCCAATAATTTTGAAATCGCGCTAGATTCTGCAACGTCTCCTAATGGAGTAGATGTACCATGCATGTTGATATGATCTACTTCATCAGCAGTTAGCCCTGCATCTTCCAAGCAATTTTTCATTACTAAATAAGCTCCTAAACCTTCAGGATGTGGTGCCGTCATGTGATGTGCATCTGCACTCATACCGCCACCTTTCAATTCTGCATAGATTGTTGCTCCACGTTTTACCGCATGCTCATATTCTTCAAGGATAATAGTTCCTGCACCTTCACCTAATACAAATCCATCTCTGTCTTTGTCAAAAGGTCTTGAAGCTGTTTTTGGATCATCATTTCTTGTTGAAAGAGCCATCATAGCATTAAATCCGCCAACACCACTTGCTGTAACGGCAGCTTCTGAGCCTCCGCATACAATCACGTCTGCTTTTCCTAACTGGATCAGCATTTTTGAATCAATAATGGCATTCGCAGATGAAGCACAAGCAGAAACAGTAGTATAATTTGGTCCGTGGAAACCATACTCAATAGAGATGTGCCCAGGAGTAATGTCCGCAATCATTTTAGGAATAAAGAAAGGGTTAAATCTCGGAATATCCGTATTTGCCCAACCTAAAACTTCTGTTTCAAAAGTCTCTAAACCTCCGATTCCTGAACCCCAAATTACGCCGACTCTGTTTTTATCTACATTGTCTTCCATTATTCTAGAATGTGCAACTGCCTCTCTGGCAGCTACCATTCCAAGTTGTGTATTTCGGTCCATTTTCTTTGCTTCTTTCTTATCGAAATGTTGCAATGGATCGAAGCCTTTCACTTCGCAAGCGAACTTTGTTTTGAAGTTTGTGGCATCAAAAAGAGTAATCGGAGCAGCACCGCTCTCACCTTTAAGAAGATTTTCCCAGTATTCTTTTGCATTATTTCCAATCGGTGTTATTGCGCCAAAACCGGTTACAACTACTCTTTTTAATTCCATAAACTTTTTAAATTTTCTTTTTGTTGAAGAGAATATTATTTATTTACTACTTCTTCGATATAAGCGATAGCGTGCCCTACAGTAGTAATTTTTTCAGCTTGATCATCAGGGATTTGAATGTTAAATTCTTTTTCAAATTCCATAATTAGTTCAACTGTATCCAATGAGTCAGCTCCTAAATCGTTAGTGAAGCTAGCTTCAGGAGTTACTTCTGTTTCTTCAACGTCAAGCTTATCAGCGATGATAGCTTTTACTCTTGATGCAATGTCTGACATAGTAAATTATTTTTTTAATTGTTAGATTCTGCAAATATATAAAATTCTTTACGATAAAACATTTTTTTAGTCTTTTTTGTGGGTAGACTATCCGTATTTTATAGTTCTGAGATTTAGTCTTTTCGTTTTCAGTGGGTTATATTTTAATATTTTCAAAGGTTGTATTATTAAATAAATGTGATGCCTCATCTATCTGTAGCATTGATTTGGTTTTTAGGCTGAAAACAGGGCAATATGGTTTTAAAATATTCTTAGAAGTGAAATTTTAGATCATATTAATATTTATTAAAACTTTATTAAAGTGGATTCTTTTTTCTTGAATGACTCTTTTAACAAAGCATAATTGAGCTTTTTAACAAAACAGAGTTGTCTTGATTTGATGGAAATTTGTATCAATAAAATTAGATACAATGAAAAACGTTTGGTTCATAACAGGAAGCTCAAAAGGTTTAGGAAAAAGTCTTGTTGAAGCAGTATTATTAAAAGGAGATTTTGTAGTTGCAACAGCAAGAAATCCTGAACAATTAAAAGATTTATCTGAACAATATCCCGATCAGTTGCTTGCTTTACAGTTGGATGTACAGGTAAAAGAGCAGATTTATTCTACGGTTGAAGAAGCGATCAATCATTTCGGAAGAATTGATGTTTTGGTGAATAATGCAGGCTTTGGAATTACAGGTGCAGCCGAAGCGTTTACAGGCGAGCAGGTGAGAAATCAGCTTGAAGTTAACCTTGTTGCACCCATTGAAGTCACGAGAGCGGTCTTGCCATACATGCGTAAACAACGTTCCGGACGTATTTTGCAAATAAGTTCTGTTGGTGGAAGAGTAGGGAATGCTGGACTTTCTATTTATCAGGCTGCAAAATTCGGGCTTAGTGGTTTTTCTGAGTCTTTAAATAAAGAAGTTTCTCCTTTGGGAATAAAAGTTACTTCGGTTGAGCCGGGAGGTTTCCGTACTGATTGGGCTGGGGCTTCGATGAGTTTCGCGAAAGATGTTGAAGGTTATGAGGCTACTGTTGGCGGGATAAAAGAGCATCTGACTTCAGGAAAGTTTCTTCCAATGGGAGATCCTGCGAAAGCTGCAAAAGTGATGGTTGATTTGGTAGATCATCCGAATCCGCCTGTTCATTTGGTTTTGGGTAGTGAAGCGGCTGCTATTTTGAAAATGGCTGATGAAAATAGAAAAGAAGAATTTGAAAAATGGCTGGATGTGACCGTTTCAACGGATCATGATGATGCAGATAATATTTTTGAGTCTGAATATGGAAAACAATATTTAGCTCATAAAGGAATTAATTTAGAATAACTATTTATCGATGATGGGGTTTGCGTTGATTTTTAGCAACCTCATCGTTGATTTTAATTATATTTGTATTAGATGAAATCTACAAGAGAAAATTTGGGGAATATTGTTTATTCCTGCTACAGTCAGTTGAGCAGGCAGGGTGAGCATTTTGTTTCCGATCATGTTTTGAGCTATCAAATTGCGGGAGATCTGACGTTTAATGATGGAATTAATGATTATTCAGCGACTGATGGTTCAATACGTTTTTTAAGAAGAAATCAATTATTAAAATTTACTAAAATTCCTCCTGCTAATGGAGATTTCAAATCGTTGTCAATTTATCTCGATCAACAAATATTAAAAGATTTCAGCTTGGAATATGGTTTGACTTGCGAAAAAAAACAATCAAGCCAGCCATTATTACTGATCAACGAAAATGTTTTGTTGAAAAATTTTATGGAGTCTTTGTTGGTTTATCAATTATCAGATCAGCTTTCGGATAAACGTTTGGTAGAATTAAAAATAAAAGAATTACTCATTTTATTGCTTCAATATGATCCGGAACTGAAAAATATTTTGTTTGATTTTAATGAGCCTGGTAAAATTGATATTGAAGCTTTTATGAATAAAAATTATCATTTTAATGTTAATTTAGACCGTTTCGCTTATCTAACCGGAAGAAGTCTGGCGACTTTTAAACGTGATTTTGAAAAAGTTTTTAATGTAACACCCGGAAAATGGCTGCTTCAAAAAAGGCTTCAGGAAGCGCATTATCTTTTAGAAAAAGGAAAAATGGCATCAGATATTTATATGGATCTTGGTTTTGAAGATCTTTCTCATTTTTCGTTTGTATTTAAAAAACAATATGGACTTTCGCCGAGTAAAATTCTGTCTTAAATATCATCATCGTCATTGAATAAGTGTCGGAAATAAAATTCCGGAGCATCAAGAAAGTTTTTTGTGATCTGATAATGCTCGGTATCTTTATAATGAATAGGTTCAAGGTTATTATCTAAAGAATAAATAGTTGCGCCCGGATAACTTAATAAAATAGGAGAGTGGGTTGCAATGATAAACTGTGCTTTTCCAGTTTTTTCTAACTTATGAATTATGGATAACAACGCAAGCTGACGTTGTGGTGAAAGAGCAGATTCAGGCTCATCCAAAATATAAATGCCTTTATCAAAATGATTGTGGAATAATGCTAAAAACGCCTCGCCATGAGACTGTTTGTGTAGTGATTTTCCACCATAGGCATCCAAAATACGGGCATCACTTTCGGCTACTTCATCGATATAGGTTGCAAAATTGAAAAAACTTTCGGCCCGCATAAAAAATCCCTGATTTATTTTTGTTTTCCATGATAAAGTAAGAAAATCGGATAACGTATTTTCTGTTTTGTGGAAGTCATAGTTGTGATTTCGGTTGCCCCCAGATAGATTAAAATCACATTTATCAGCAATGCTTTCCATTAAAGTTGATTTTCCGGTTCCGTTCTCGCCAACAAAGAAAGTGACGTTGGTTTTTAATTTTAAATCCAATCCATTTTCAAAAACAGGAAGATCGAAAGGGAATTCTTTCGGATGATTTTCTTTTAGGTATATTCGTGATAAATAGGTCATTTTGTTTTGAAGTCAATATTTTTTAATGAATGTATATCTAATAAAAATGTGCCAAAATATAAACAAAATATTATTTTCTATAGCAATAATTGAATGTAATCAATTAAATATTAATAATAGAAAGCTTGTTTAATTATCGTATATTGATAAAAATGTCTATTAATACTTTATAAAATAAGTTGTAAACATTCATAATTTTTAAAATAATATAAAATGAAAAATGTTTACATAGGTGGAAGCAATGAACAAATTGATTTTTCCATAAAGCCTATTAGCATTGCGTATTTGATCTTGGTGCATCGTTTACCTGATCAATTCAAAAGACTTTTTACGGCAATTTACGAACCTACGAATTTCTACCTTATTCATATTGATAAAAAAGCAAGTTTGGAAATCGGTGAAGAAGTAACAACTTTTCTCGAAAAATACCCGAATGTGCATATTCTTAAAAGTGAAAATGTAATTTGGGGAGGGTACAGTATGGTTCAGGCCGAGTTAGATGGAATGAATTATCTACTGAATATGAATGCAAAATGGGATTATTTCATTAACCTCAGCGGACAGGATTATCCATTAAAATCTCAAAAGTTCATCAAAGATTTTTTATCTAAAAATAATGGTAAAAGTTATATAAAATTTGCCGATCAGGAAAAGGTAAGACCTGAAACAATGAACAGGATCGAAAATTATTTTGAAGAATCCGGAGATAATATCTCAGATAAGACTCATAAAAGAGAGTTTATGAAAGATGTAATTCCATATATTGGAGGACAATGGATGATCTTAACAAGAAATTGTTGTGAGTTTATTTGCAACAGTACTGAAGTGAAAAAATTCGAAGATTATTATCTCAATACTCTTATTGCTGACGAGTCTTTCTTTCAAACCGTTTTGATGAATACTTCATTTAATGGAATTTTGGTTGATGATGATAAAAGAGCGATTATCTGGATTCCAGATGGAGATATCAAATTACGTCCAAAAACTTTTACCGAAACTGATTTAGATTTTCTACAAAAAGGCGATCATCTGTTCGCTAGGAAGTTTGATGATAATGTGGATGATAAGATAATTAACAGTATCGAGCTTCAATACAATGATCCGATTAAAATACTAACGAAAGTGACTGATGTGAAAAGTATTGGTAAAAGTGTAAACCACTTGAATTAAATAAGTAAAAGATTATTTTTAATATTAATATAAGCTTTGATCAATTTTGGTCAAGGCTTTTTTATTGTGAAATGTTTGGTAAATAAAAAAAACGTTGCAAAATATTTTAATTATATTTTACAACGTTTTTGTGGAGTTGGAGGGACTACAGTTTTATATTTATAATCAGATAGTTACGTGTTTTTTGTAGTAGTTTTTGTAGTGTTTTAGTTCTTTTTGCAGCAAAACATAACCTTTAATTTCCGAGCTGTAAAGATACTATTTTGAAGAAAATAAAAGTTGTTTTTAGACCTACATTTTCTACACTTACTACATTTCTCAGATAGGAACCTATATTAACTAATGTTAACTAATTCATTTTATAATATCGGAAATTCCGACATTTAAACACACGGAATTACGGGCATTTAGTTTTCCATAGAATTGTGGGAAACCTTTTTAGGATTGAATAATAGTAAGTCGGGATTTTTAAATCTGCTTTAACTCTATACGCATTTGATTTATTAGTTCACTTTTAATCGTTTCAACTAAATTGGCTTGTTGTAAGAGCGGAGCTTGCATTGTGTTTATTAAATCTTGGGAATTAGAAAGTACTAATTGTGGAAACATTGATAATAATTTATTACTTAAGTCAATCAATTGGCTATAGCCAGTCTCTAAAAGATTTAAATATTCAATTACATCATCACTTGCATGAAGTCTAATTTCATTCGTTTCATGCTTTAATTGAATCAAAGCCTGACTAGCGTCCATCGTTAGCGTTTGCGTTCTCTTTTGATATGTTACAGTAGCTTTTATACGTTCTTTCTCTGTAGAGCACCTCATAAGATTTTTTGTATATTCAGAAGTAAACACTTGCATTTTTTCTGTGCTTTTTATGTTTATTTCCGTATTCATATTATCTACTTTTAAAAAGAAATTTGAATATACTTTTGTTTTACTTTCATATAAATATTTCCTTTTCTGTAAATCGAGTTGATGATCTCTTTTTAGTTCTTCTAGCTCTTTAGAAAAATCTGATTTTATTTTTTCAGATTCTTGTATAAGCCTTTTATTATCCTTTTTAACTCTCCTATATTTAACTTCTTCAATAATATAAACTGCCGATCCTGAAATCAAAGCGCTTATAACTCCAGTGGAAAGACCTCTGATTAAGTCAGGCGAGATATTTAAATTTTCAAACATGATTTTTTAGCTTTCCAACAAATATAATTACAATATTTGCAAATACTTCCTAAAACTTCCGTTATGTCTTAACACCTCCTAATCACGAATAACAACTTTCCGAAGTACAATAAATTAACTTGTGTTTGTGGACTTGGATATACTTTTGCTCCACCATTTGGGGGAGCAATCTTTTTAGCGTATCCGATTCGTTTAGTTTTTATAATGTAATCCTTGGTTGCATTTTAGATAAATGATATTCTCTTTGCTTTCGATTGTTACTATCTAAATAGTGATCGGCTGAGATTTCAGCCATACTCCATATCAAAAGTTATAAAAAGTCCAACTATAGAGCCGTATTAAATAATATTAAATAATCAGAATGGATCTCCTTTTTATGGACTCGCATAATTTGAAATGAACTCAGGGAAATTTTTCCTTCACATACACGTAATTCCGTGTATGTAAAATCGAAACGTTACGCGCGCGTGTATGGACTCCGAAAACTCGGGATGCTCATTATTCGTTTGATGAGGTTTCTCCGAATTGATAAAATTATCAAACCGATACGCGCACGTGTTGTGACTTTCCAAAAATCTTCAACATCCCATAAATACGGAAATATCCGCTTTTATGAAATCTCATAGACGCGCACACGTTGTGACCTCAAAAAAATCTTCCCATTGCATTTTAATACGCTTTTCGTGCATACGTGTAGTGATAGGTAAAAAATCTCTGAACGATAATAAAAGCAGGATTTCTCACACATACGTAATGACTTCCAAAAAATCGGATGAGACCTAATAAACATTCGATTTCCTTCGCACGCGTTGTGATAGGAAAAAAATCTTGCCGACCCCGATAAAACAAGGAAATCATGTATTTATAAAAAGTTGGATTTACACGCGTGTTGTGACCCCAATAAAATCTTCACAGCATCATAACACGCGTGTATGTTGTGATATGGAAAAAACCTTCAGGACCTATCAGAATGTAAAATGTAGGTATTTGATAAAATCATCAAAAACATAAAATACACTTCACTCTAATAGTGAACGTCTCCACAAAATTATGGTTTCGGGGTTCGCCCTGACGGCGAGGGTTCCTCTTAGTGACGAACGGTTTTCGCGTACACGTATTATGACTTCCAAAAAATCTTTATAATGCACTGAACGCAATTTTGCGTTGAGTAGCTATTTTATGAAATTTAAAATACTTAAATCAGGCATGTAATCTTCCTTAATTTTTAACAGCCTCTTTAGTTTAGCCTCTTCTTTTGTTGGAACACCTCGATAAGTTTTCTTACGATGCTTTTTAAAATAATCCTCATAAAGCTTTTCAGACAATTCTATTTCCATTGCCTTTTGAACTTTTCGCCAGTTCTTCGATAAAACCTGATTCTCATAATACAACTCAGGAAATGCAGATCTGTGATAATAATATCCATCTTTCAAATGCAATGTTCTGCAGATCTTTTCCGTTTTAGGACATACAAAATACCAAACAATACCTTTTCCGAGGTTTGAAGGCTTAGAAATAATCTCTATATCATACCTAATGCTTAATTCCTGATTATATCTGTATGATAGAGTAATGGTTCCATCTGTATCAAATATCTGAGATTCTATTCCGATTGATCCGGTTCGCTCTCCACTCCTATAATAAGTTAAAACCCCATTATCAGAGAAAGTATTTGGTTTTAAGCATCGCTTAATATCTTTGATAGATAAGCTTCTCAAATCTTCAACGTAATCTAAATACTGTTTTATTTTCGGCATAATCGGATTGTTTAAACCTAAATTATTAGGGAACTTGATAAATGTAAAGTTACAAAATTCTAAGATTTTAGATTTAACAGCTACTGTCAACCTATTAGTTTTTGTAGTATTTCTTACTCCGCAGATAAATATTTAAGGTTAGTTTTTTCTCTTATGGTATTTTTAACTAGTACTTTTTTTCATTTATTATTATAGCTACTGCTTTTTTATAGATTCCAATAATGTCTATTTAACCCAATATTCTATATTTGCTGATATTATATTTCAAAAATTACATTAGTTATGTTGATTTGTTGAAATTTTAATTTATGTTAAAATATAATTTGCGACGAGTTTTGGCGTTATTCATGTATTATTTTACAGACTAATTTGTATTTATAAAACAACAAATCGATCAAAATGTCTATATTTGCACCAATAAACAAACTAATAATGAAATTTATGAGCATACTAAAAGCGTCTATTTTGGCACTTGGTAACATTAAGTCTGCTTATTCCGGTCAGGTTAGTTCTCAAAATAAAGAGTACAGAAAAATAAAAAATGAAGTTGAAAATTTAAGAGTTCCTACTACTAGAGACGATAGAGAAAACTTAAGCAAAGACCGTAATAACGCTGCAAACTCTTACAGGAAAGCATTCGATAAAGCAAGTACCTGTAATGGCTAAGCAACAACGTACGCAGCAGGTTGTTAGAAACCAGCAAGGACAGCAAGGCCATATGGTACAAGAGGTATTTGATGACAATCTTCTACCGGACGCAGCCGAAATCGAAAAACTTTATGCTATTGATCCGCATATTTTAGAATGGCTTAAACAATCTGCGGATAAAGAACAGGCATTTAGACATAAAGCTTTTGACACTAAAACAGATTTGGTGAGAAGTAACGAAAAAGGAACTCGGAGAGTAAATACTATGGGATTGGTTTTTTCATTTATTCTTACTTTAGCCGCGATGGGCTTTTCTTCTTGGTTGATTTATTGTGACCATGAAGTTTTAGGCTCTATTTTTGGAGGAGTAATTATTGCTGGAATTATCGGAGCATTTCTATCTAAAGTAATTGTTACTAAACAAAACAACCACAACAATTAATGTTTAACTTTTAATTATACAAACCTCCTATTTTAGGAGGTTTTTTCTTTTCTTTTATAACATGTCATAGTTATAATTATAATTCTTTTTAATAATATACAAACTGTGCTTTAATTATTTTCTTTCAAGATATTTCAAATAATCTTTTACTCTATTTTTTTTGATATTCTTTTTACTCTCCACACCTTCAAGAATCTGTTTGCAAAGTTTGATTTTTTGTTCATCAGATAACATATTTAGAAATGTTTTTGCTGCAATGTAATTAGGATCACTCATACTATTTTCCTGTAATTTTAAATTTTGCTCTCACTTTTTTCTCGAAATTATCTGGGTTTAGGTTTATTAAGTTATCATTGGAGTTTTGAATGTTTAATTTTTCTAATGCTATTTGTTCGTAAACTTTATCTAATTCTCTCAGTATTCTTTCTTTTTTCTTAAGAAGTTTATCAAGTTCTGTACTCATAATAATTTACCAATCTTCCTTAGTTGAAAGGTTTGCTTTCAACTCGGTAATAAATTCGTTGACATTCATATTTGCGACTTCATAATAATTTTTAAGCCATATTGTACCATCCTTGTTAAATATTGATTTTCCTGCAAAGGAGTTTCCTCCATTTAAGTAAGTTATACTTCCTTCAGGTGAATTAGGCTCGAAATATTCTAATATAGGTTTAATCATAAATTTACCATCCTTAAAATTTATTTCATAGGTCGTTATCATGTATGACATTAAACTTATAGAACCTAATGCTTTTACTTTCGTTCCAGGTGTAGTTGTTCTTATCTTTATAAACGAATATTGTACTTCATTAAAACCATCTCCTTTTAGGTTCTGAAATTTTGATTGAATGAATATTTTTGTTTTTTCGTAAAGTTGTTGCTGTTTCAGATCCGGAAATTCAAGGACAATGTAATTTTTTGAATCATCGGCCGCATTAATGAAGTTATTAGGTGTTAATTTAAATTCTTGACCGAAAACCAGACCGCAAACAAAAACTGAAAGGAAAAATAATTTTTTCATGTTATAAATTTTCCTCTAAAATAAAACTTTTCAATAACAGATAATTACGGTTTTCATTTACTGTGAAAAAAAAGATGTTTTTAAGGTTTCATTTCCTACATTAGATACATTAACGGTTATCTTTTAAATATCCAATAACAATTTCTTTCCCTTCAGAATCTTTCTTGTAAATTGGCTCTCCATGGTTGGGATTCTTCTCGAATAATTCCAGAAAAGGAACTTTCAAAGCTTCTGCAATTTCAATTAATCTTTGTAATGTAGGATTTCCATTTAACGACTTTGATAATCCCACTTCAGTAATGTTTATCATTTCGGCTAATTCTCTCTGCATGAGTCCCTTTTCATCACAGATTTCTTTGATTCTTAATTTCATAGTTATACTATTTCTATAAGTGCAAATATACAAGATTCTTTACTATTTGTATAATTGAAAGATTAAAATATACTAACTGTATAAAATTTAACATAATTTTAACATTTAGAGTATTGTTTGTAATTAAACTATCTGTATATTTGCAATAAAGAATTAAACAAACAGTATAACTCAAACATCAGAAATCATGACTACAATATCAAACCAAAGAGCAGAAAACATCGCAAGAAACATTAATGCTTTTGATACTGCATATCAATACGGTGATGATATGAGAAATGTTAGATTCTTTTCAAACCTATACAAAAAATTGAATAAGATTCTCTCTACTCTATCAAATGAGGACAAAATGGTTATCGCTGAATTATGCGAGGCAGATCAGGCAAAATATTTCGGTCTTAAAAAAGAAGAAAAAACAGTACAAGTAGAACAAACAAAAATCAACAATATGAAAACTTCAACTTCTTTCAGAAAAACAGTAATGTTAAGAGCTTATCACATCATGGCAACTACCGGCAAAGAATGGTCTGTATGCCTTAAAAAAGCTTGGTTGCTTTTTAGACTTAACAAAGAAATGCACAACGGCGAAATCACGTTCTTCTTTGAGAAAAAAGATGGTAGCCTCAGAAAAGCAGTTGGTACTTTGAAAATGGATAAGATCGATTATGAATTTAAAACAGACAATCAGCCAATAGTGACAACTTTTACCTATTTCGATGTTGAGGCAAATTTTTTCAGAAGTTTTAAGATTGAAAACTTTATGATGATTGAGCCTGTAAGAAGCCCAGAAGTTAAAACAAATGCAGTCTTGAAGAAAACGCCTGCGAAATTAATTAGAATGAGAAGATTACACCTTAAAAGCGCTTAGCTATGGACAAACATCAGTGTATTATCATCGAAATGCAAAATGAAGCCTATCTATCATATCTAAAATTATGTGAGGCAATCAAAGAAGTCCCAAGATCCGAAATATACAATCGAATCATAGATTGTAAAGACAGTAAGAAACTGCATCAAACAACCTCTTTTATAGATAGTCAAAGGGTAGAATTTGAGAATCGAACCCATACTAAAAAAGAAAATTTCTTCACTAAATTATTCAACCTTTAAAAAATAAATATTATGATTATCACTAATAAAACAATCAAAGAAAATACTAACTCTACAGAAGTTATATCACGCTCTCTTTCACATATTGAAGCTTACGATAGAGATAAAGATTTCGGATTTTGGCTTATGCTATACTGCATTAATTTGAATTTAGATCCGTATGCAGTTAAATTGATTGAAAGAGAATCTTATAATGAATTTGACACAGCAAAAAATTATTTCATAAAAGCTCTCGATGAAAGTATGGTTTCAAAATATCAAAAAACCACTATAATTAATATCACAAATATTTTATGTGAAGCTAAAATACTGAGAGATGTAGGTGAATTATCTGCAGAAGAGTTTGTTCAAATTTTCTTAACTGTTAGAACAAAAATTTTACAAAAGTTCTTAACAGTGCAAAACAATTATTTAAAAGGTTTTGGTATTACAAAGAATAGTTTGTATAAACTTCGTGCAAGAGTAGCAACCCTTCAAAATGAAAATTAGTGACAAATTTTGCCCTATGCAACCAAATTATAAACCCTTAAATAAGCTTGCAGGCGTTGAGGACAAGAAAACAGCAAAGGGAAAATTTTATGGTAATCCTTTTTCAAAGTTGAGAAGGGATTATTATTTTCACAAGCTGATAACTATATTAATTATGAAAAGAATATTACCACAATTATATTTTATTACGACATGTTTTGACGTGTTAATGGAATATATTTGCTCCAGACAACAAAAGGTACAATTGTTGTACAAAGTAGAATACATAGTGCAATACTATTCTTAAAGGTAAGAATACAAAAAATTAATTTTTTTTAAACAAATATTTTATATCTTTGCACTACAAAGTTCATCTTTCGCTCGAAAGAAGGAAATCGAAAAACGCAAGCCTTGATGCTCTGCGTTTTTTGCATTTATAGAAGTTCAGGTAATCTTCTTTTGTGTTTCTTCAAAAACTTATCTCTTAGTTTTTCATTTCCAGTTACATGGTAAGCTGACAATAAATAATATGCTGTTCTATCTCTCAAGGGCTCCAAAACTATTACATATCTCTCGCTAACATTATAAATATAAGTTCTAAATCCATCAGGTTCTTTCAGGGAAAATCTAAGAATGTTTGAGTCAGGAATCTTACATAACTCGTTTATCTGATGTTTTACCCAGTGCAGTCTTACACTTCTGGTACGTTCATATTCTCGTTTTCTAGTGGCTTGATCTACAATAACTGTTGTTAGGTGTCTGAATAGTGTATCCATAGGTAATGAGCCATTAACTGAGGTCGGGTAAATTGGTTTATTATTGAAGACCAAAGGTGTTCCGATCACAAAATCTCTATCGAATACACCTCTTAAGGATCTATTTCTTACATTTTCGCTTTGTCCTAGAAGGTCTAATAAACTGTTATATTTTACAAGTAGATTGGTTGGCATTTTTTAAGAAAGCTCTATAAAGAACAAATTAAGTTTATTACTATTGTTTGTACGGTCTAATGAAACATTCGAAAGTGTAGTGATCTTTTCAATCAATTTTACTTTTGCAATATTTGCTTTTTCAATGTTATTATGTTTATAAGAGATAGCTCCCATCATTAAATCTGTAACTTGCATTATCAAACTTTCATGAGATCTCATATTTTGAACATTTCTGAAAACTCCAAATTTAATGTTAAGGATATTTTTTAAATAATTTACTTTGTTAGCACTTAGAGAATCTTTAATGTCTAGATATACATTGTACTTGCAGAAAGTGTCAATTTTATAATTTAGTAAACTATAATACATGGTATAATAGAAATCATCGTAAGTTTTATTATACTTTCCTATATTTATCTGAGCTTTGTCAATACCTATGCACCTAAAAGTCATTTCGGTTTCAAAAAAATATTTTATCAGGTCCTCGTAAAATCTATATTGAGACATTGAAACTCTAGACCACTTTATCTCTCCTCTGAAATGGTGCTTATCTTTCAGGTCGTTGATTCTTTCGGTAATACCTCTTACTTGATTATACGCAATTGAGGTGTAACCTAAGAACATTGTAGACTTCTTATCATTTTCAAGGTGACAGCTTTCATCACAGTATAAATTATAAGTTTTATTCATTGTTTAGAAAAAATAAATTGGACACAAAAATAAATATTATAGATTGAAAGACAATACTTTATTTTTACATCTTAAATCTAATAAAAAACCTCCCATTTCTGAGAGGCTATTTTTTTATTTGCCGTACATGAATGTGTTTGGAGCGAAGGCGGCTCCATCTGAACCAAATCCGAAAAGCCATACGGATGTTATCCGATTTACCCCAGTATTTAGCCGGATTTCTTCAGATAGTTTATTCGATTCCTCAACCAATTTTTGATGCCTATTGTATAGTTCAATGTCCTTTTCTTCCGTAATGTAGTATGTATAATTATCGGATATTTCCTCATTTGCACCCTCTTTAATTTTCATTTTTCCTTTTTCATAGTACGCATAATATGAGAATGGAGACAGCTGTAAACCTGGATAAATCCTAAATGCAAGTTGAATATCCTCTACCCAAGAATTGTATTCTTCAAATTGTTGACGAGGTCTTAATTTTGAACTTCTTTCAGATGCAATCTTTTCAATTGTGGCATTTCCGAAAGTTGATCTAATTAGAGAATTAATTTCTTCGTCAGTTAATTTTATTTCTTGCTCTTTCCATAAATCCAGAATTTTATTCATCATTTCAACGGTTCGAGTAATATTAGCTTGCTGATCTGAGATCAACATTTCATTTGCAGCGATTTTAATTCTTTCTGATTTCATTGTTTTATATTTTTTTGTTGTTTAAATAGTCTTGAACTGCAGGGGAAATTCCTCCTTCTGTTTCCGGCTTTCCTAAAAGCGGTTCGGAAATGTTTCTTTTTGCTTCCTGCTGAGCTTTCATATTTTTAATTAATTCCTCTGTCTTGTTGATAGTCTCAACAAAAGGCTTTGCCCACTCCGGAACATCAGGATCTGTGTTTTCTTGTTCCACTTCTTTTTTCGGTTCTGGCTTTGGTGGCCACTCATCGAGATTGATAATTTTTGAATAATCTAAAATCATTGTATATTTTGTTAGTAATTGTTAAGTTTGAGGTTGTTATTTATGGTATTCCGGCGAGTCCCGGCTTTATTTTAGAGTTCATTTCTGATAAATCTTTTTTCATTTGATGAAGATTCCTTGTATTAACTTCAATTTGCGAAAGAATGGCTGTCTGGGCGTTTGATACTATCTGATTTCCTTGCATGATTTTAAAAATCGCTGCGATATTGATACGAACTGCGTTAAATTGTCCCTCCAATGCTCCGGCCGTCTTTTCGGTAATACCTTTGATATCGCCTTTTAGTCCTTGGGCGCTATCAATAGTGGTGTCGAATAATTCATTGATATTTTTGATGCCTTCCAAGAAACCTTGAATTCTAGGATCATTTTTGTAATCATTTTTAAGTAAATCAATTTCTTCCTGACTTAATCCGTCAAAAGATCCAGACATTGCACCAGCAGCAATCTCAGCATTTAATTTCGCTAAAGATTGCTGATACTGCTTTTTAAGCATTTCAAGAGGCGCTCTATAAAGCGGGTTCATTGTTAGCAATTTCTGATCTATTTCAGCAATCGCTTTTTTATAAGATTCTAAAGCGTCTTTTTGGTCTTTAGTACCTCCATTATCACCAAAACCCATAGAAGAATAAAGCTTGTTTACAAATTCCTCAGCTACAGGTTGCAGGAATTTTATTTTTAAAGCGTTAATAACTGCATTCTTCATAACCTCATCAGCAACCTTTTCAAAGGATAGAGCAGCGTCTTCACCTTTTCCGAATGCTTCAACTATCGAATCTGATAAACTCTGAGCAAAATCTTTAAAATCAACAGTCGTTACAGATAATTTAAAATCATCTACGATTTGCTGAATTTGACTATTGATATCATGTATCTCTTTAGAGTAGCTCGCTATTTTATCTTTGTCAGCTTTCTTCTTTTTGGACTCAGAAGCTCTCATTTCCTCGAGAATCTTTTGCTGTTCCTTAAGGTTTTGAATCAAACCTCTTTGCATTGATAACTGAGCTTCTCCCGCTGTTTTTTCGATTGCTCTTTGTAAATCTTCATAAGAGTTTTTAAGCTCGTCAACCGCTAGCTGCCAAGATTTAATTGCTCTATTGATTTTCTTCGTTTTATTACCTGCAATCCAACTGAATAGAGAAACAATTGCTTTTATTACGGTGTAAATAATGGATATAATCGCTGTTATCCAGTTTGACCAAGAAGCCTTGTCAAGTGCAGCTTTTACAGCTTTTACGGTTCCTTGAATAGCTTGTAACATCACGATGCCCATTGTTGCGACTTGTTCAATCGTATCTAGCGCGTCGTTTGCAGCATCACTCATGTATTCACGAGCCGGGGAAAGCGCAGAAATTATACCTTTAGCAGCTTTTAATGTTCCTTTTATTCCTTCAGTCGCTTTTTCGAATCCGTCAAAAGCTTGTTGTCCGGCTTCTTCGGAATGAGCACCAAATGAGCTGAATAATTCTTGCAATGAATTAAAAAGTCCTAAAAACGGATTTTCATCCGCTATTTTTTCTTTTACTTCACGAAAGTTCTTAAGTAGAATTTTAAAATCAACATTTGTAAGAACTTTAGCTAAATTCCCTTTCTTCGCTTCTAATTCTCTTAGTAATGATTCCATTTGATAAGCTGTCAGTTCATCAATGTTGCCATAAAGAGCCATCCAAGCTTGTGATTTTGTCAATTCATCTACTGCTAATTGTGAAATTTCCTCTTTAGCTTTTTTATCAACAGAGCCCGCGGTTTGCTTTTTCTGATCAGCGGTTAATTTATCATCGGAATTGATTTTATTAATTGCTAGATTTGTATCTTTTTCAATTTGAATTTTTTTGTCTGCAAAGGATTTATGCTCATCTAGTAGACTTTTATAAGCTGTTTTTTGTCTACTTAATTCCTCTTCTTGTGCTTTTTTGACTAAGATATTTTTAGTGTTTGTCTCTTCACCTGTTACTTTGTCAAAGTTTCCTTTTCTAAACTTTTCTAATTTATCAATAAGTTCATCACCTTTAAACTTTGATTTAAATTCGTCAATTTGTTTATTTGTTTTTTCTATAAAGGTTTCAGCACCAGTGTAATCAGATAAGATACTTTGAAGTTTTATCAAGTTTTCCGCAGATTCTTTTCCTTTTAAATTATCTAAAGAGGATGCTAATCCATTCAAATATTGGATAAAGCTTTTATCTTTTATTTTCGGAAACATTTCGTCTACAACTTCCTGACTAAAGCCGAATCTCAACAGCTTATCCCGAACGTCTATCTGTCTTTTTGTCTCGTTTATATCTTCTTCAAAAGTTCTTGCTTCTATTTCCCTCCTTTTTTCAGCGAGACGGGCGTTTGTTTCTGCAAGTCGTCGTACGGCTTCATCCTTAGTAATAGTTTCCCCGGTTAAATACGGATTTCCCTTTTCGTCTTTATCATTTCCGTATTTATCAAGCTTTCTGAGTTTTACAATACCATTTTCAACTCTTTGAAGCGCGTCTGTTATTAATTGCGCATCTTGTTCTAGTTTTTTAATACTGTCTTCTGGGAAAATTTCAGCTAATTGCTTATTATCTTTTTTTGCTTTTTTATGCTCAATAATATCATTATATTTTTCAATCAAAGCATAATTTTCAAGCCATTTCTTTGTTTGCGGAACCAGGTCTTTATTTGCTTCTTGAAGCCTTTTTACTTCTTCTTCATACCATCTCTGTGTCCCTCGTTTTGCTCCACCATTCGGGGAAGCAATTTCTTCTTCATTAAGTACTTCAGGTTTGAAACCAGATAATTCGTATCTGATTTTATCAGCTTGTTTTTTCTTAAGTTCTAAAACTTCACCACTTAATTTACCTAATTTTATTTCTTTCTCTAAAAGAGATAATTGTTTTTCTTTTTGAGAGATTTCTTTATTGTTATTTCGGATTATTGCGTTTGAAAGAGATCCTTTTTCGTTCGCTATGTTTTGTTGTTCTCTCCATTTTTTAGCTAAATCCGCTAATCTATTTTCAGCATCTGTGGCTTTTCGCATGTAATCAAGGGATGCTTTGCCGGATTTCCTAGCCTCTTCATCTAATTTTCTCCATTTTTTAGCTTCTTCCTCAGCATCCATGACCTGTGTCTTAAGTCCTCCCGCTTTAAATTGCTCTTCAAAAGATTCTTCTAAAACTTTTCTTGAAGCCGCTGCTTTAGCCTGAGCCATTGCAAAAGCATCAATCTTACCAATAACGTAATCTAATGCATTTCCAAGTCTAAATGTGGCTTTATATTGAGCGTCAAGCGTTCCTCTAAATTCAGGATCGATAGAAATTAATCTTTCATAAGCCTGTTTTCTTTGATCTAGTGTCGAATTCTCATTTCTAATAATAGCAACTAGCTGAGAAATATTTGCTTTAGTCGATGCAACTCCTTTCCCGAAACTATTATTATAGGATTCCATTACTGCTTGTTGGGCTTTTTGGGCAGTATTCTGTTCTTCAATGATTCCGATTAGTTCGCCTAATTCTGTTTTGTAATTGTAGACAACTGCAATCAGCGCTACAATCACAGTTCCTAGTAAAACGTATGGGTTTGCTAATGAAGCACTATTTAAAGCAGTTTGCGCCACTGTTACACCTCTTATCATTTTAATAAGATTGGCAAATCCTTGTATAATTGCCGGTGCTGCGACTCTTGTTTGAAGTGCGCTCGTAACAATTAATGCAGCTCTGTAAGCTCCGTAAATTTCTATAAGGGTTAAAATTGCTTTTCCTACGTCTTGATAATGTTCAACAAGAAACGTGAGGCCTTGTATTCCATCACTTAAAATTCCTTCTTGACCTTCACCTATTTTATTAAGCATCTGATCCCATGTATCTCCTAAATTTGATACTTGGCCAGATAATGATTTAGATTGCTTTTCCATTAAATTGAAAAACATTCCTCCCTCGTTTGTCATAGCGAAAAGGACATCCTGAACATCTTTAAAACCAATTTTCCCGGCGGTCACCATATCGGTAATTTCGGCTGTGGTTTTATTGAATTTTTTAGCTA
The DNA here is from genome assembly GCF_046535115.1 of Chryseobacterium sp. SIMBA_038. Taxonomy (NCBI): domain Bacteria; kingdom Pseudomonadati; phylum Bacteroidota; class Flavobacteriia; order Flavobacteriales; family Weeksellaceae; genus Chryseobacterium; species Chryseobacterium sp. SIMBA_038. Next base: position 12,041 of record NZ_JAWRXH010000008.1, on the reverse strand, counting down.
ACTCTGCAACCATTGGGATTCCTGCCTCAGTAAACTGACGTAGATCATCACCCATCAATCTGCCTTTAGCCTTAACCTGACCATAAACCAAATTAATTCTTGATAGCGGAACACCTAATCCTGCGGCAATGTTGCCCATTCTCGTTAATGTGTCAACGACCTGACTTGCGGGAACTTGAAATGCAAGCAATTGCTTTGCTCCGGATGAAACTTCTTGTAATGAAAATGGAGTTTTCGCTGCTAAATCCACCATTTCACCCATAAGCTGAGCTGCTTTAGCCTCACTTTTGAGCATTGTAGAGAATGCAATCTCAGTTTTCTGAAATTCACCACGAACATTGATTAATTCTGTTACAAAGCTTTTAATTGCTGATACTGAGAAATAACTTGCAATTCCTACCGTTAGACTTTTAAAGGCAGAATCCATGTTTTGAGTCTGCCTCTGAGTATCTTGTGAAAGTCCTGCAATATCTCGGCGCATTGTGTTTACATCATTACGCCATTGTGTTAAGTCGATCCCTGCACCGAAATGCAGTGCGCCTTGACTTGTGTTCATTGTTTCTTTTTTATCATAAAGATTTCTCCTTACGCGTTTCTGTACATGCTTTTATATTTTTTAAGGGTTAAGGACATTTTATTTTATAATCTCAATTATCGTGGATTGCAACGGAGATATTGTATTAATTCATTTCAATTAAGCCGGACGGATCAAAATAAAGATTTGGGAATTTTTTCGCCAATACTTCATTTTTTGCTTTATTCCATTTAAACCATGTTTCTTGGCTTGGCGTTATGTTATGATTGATTAAATCAGATATTTCATTCAATTCTTTTAATGAGAGTTGTTTTAATATTTCTTCCCTGATCACTGGTATATTGAGCGGATTAATCGGGTTTATTTCTTTTTTCATTTGTTGATTTTAAATAGGGAGGATTCTCCCCAATTACATTTTAATATGGTGTTGAGTCTGAGAGAAAATAATATCCTGCTTTTGAATAATCGATGATCTGTTTTATCCGCATCGTTAAAATCAAATCTTTAGCATCCTGATCGCCAAATTTTTTAATTTCTTTCAGAGAAAACAATAATTCTCTTTCAGATCTGCTCTCGTATTCCGGGATGAGTTTTCTTGCTAATTCTTCTAATTCTTCCGTATCGGTTGAAAGTGATGATTTGATACGTTGTAATTCTGGAACCTCAACCGGCGAACTTTTGCGCTCGTTGGTTTTCACTGGGTTTTTCTTTTCCTCAATTTGCTGCAGTACAACATCGGCAATATCAAATCCTTGCGGAAATTCTTGATTTTCAAGTTTGTCGGAAATGGTTATATTAAATCCAGTCTCATTCAATCGGCTTGAAACTTCATTCCAAAACGTTTCTCCAACATCGGGAAAGGCTATAACTTTTTTCCCTGCCAATGGCTGCAATACTTCATATTTGAAATTTCCTTTACCACCGGTTGCAAGCCATAAATATTCCTTATCAACCAAACTCATTATAATGGCTGTTTTTTCGCTCTCAACTATTGCGATAGGCTTTTTATTGTATGGTAATAAATGAAGCCCAAAGAGACATTGTTTGTGGTTGAAATCCTTTTGTTTTAATATTGTGTGAATATTTGTAAAATGATTAAAAGGTTCTTTTACTCGTTTTCCTGAATTCTGATCGTAAAGCATTACTTTTCCGTATCGTACACGCTGTAAATCATCTACCTGCCAGAATATTGTTGCACCGTCCCAATATTTGGAACTTCCAACATTATACATTTTTGTAATTTGGTCCACAATTGCACTTTCAAATATTGATTTCAGGAATAGAATAAATTTATTTTTATCATTCTTGAAAGTCTTTTTAAGCATTTCGGCTGAATGGTAATCAATTGGTTTCGGCGGTTGAAGATTGGGCGTGTACGGTTTTTTCTCTGCATTGTCGAAAAACTTATCACACGAATGGCAATATCCTTTATTTGGATCACTTGCAAGCGGTGCGCATTTTCCGTCTTTATTATTATGTTGTCCGCAATAACACATTGGTGTTAATTTGGCTCTCTGGGTTGATGGTGCGAATTTAGTTTCCATAATTAAAAAAGGTTTTTAATTAGATACATTTTCTACATCATCTACATAGACAACGTTTCCGATTGATCTCCTTTCGGTTTCAAATCCTACCATTCTCAAACGATCAGCAAATGTTTTCGCAGATAGTACACGGTTTCCGTTTTCCTCTGAAAATTCCTTGAATGCCTTATACAAATCTTTCAAAGGTTCCGGACGTGTGCCAGGCTTTAAATAATTTTCAAGTATGAACATTTGAACTGGATCAGATTGTGTGCGATACTCGTTTAATGTTTGTTTTATTTCTTCCGATGGTGTGAACTCTTTATTTATTAAAAGCGCTGTCAAGCCCTTTAAAGCCCAATTCAAAACCCCTGAAAGTTCAGTTTTAATGATCTTTTTAGACAATTCAGGATCTTGATTTTCTTCTGATATTGTTTTGTCAAAATGAATGATAAGAAACCTTCTAAAGAATGCATTTGTCTGTTCACCGACTAAAAAGCCATTCGTATTAAACATTAATTTTGCGTAGTTTTTAACCGTAATGGGGTCTCCATAGGGTAGACGTGCCTCAATTGGTTCACCACTTGCAAGTTGTTTGAAAATTGCTGCCTCAATATTATTATTGATTTCACTCGAATAATTGAGAAGTTTATTTGCTATTTTAGCTCTATAATATCCGTTCTCATTTGTCAGTGACGATAGAGAAAAATTACTCACATTGTGGTCTCCTAGCAAAGCTGTAACAATATCAAAAAATACAGATTTCCCATTCGCTCCAGTTCCATAACAAAGCAAAACTTTTTCTAATTTTAAGCCGTTTCCATGTCTCATGAAAATATAGCCTAAATACTCACTTATAACAGTTTGTTTTTGTTTGCTTAAAACCTCATCCAGAAAACTATTGAAAATCGGCGCAACCGCTGTCGGATCGTAGCAGAATGGTAAAACATAAGTAAGAAAGTCTTTTGGTTGATGATCTCTAAGATTTACTCCATTCTCTGATATTTCCAATGTTCCGTTTTGCAGATTGATTAAAACAGATTCTGTTTTAGTTTCTGGCTTTGGCAAATGAGCAACCGAAAAGAATTGCTGAAGCATTTTTTTACGGAAATCAAAGTATGAAGCATCATATTTCGGAACTCCGAGAACCTTTGCGCAATCACCTAAAAATCTTTCAAGTTCGTTATCTTCCAGACTTTGCCAATACACACCGTTGTAGGTGTACACGATGTTGTTATGTAGGCAGAAATCCAGCTTTAGATTTTCCGCAATCTGTAGAATTTTTTCAATTGAAACAACAATGTATTGTTTTTGTTGAAGTTTGAACTTTGAAAGCTTTTCTGTGATCTTGCTTTTTTCTTCCTCACTATCAGCCTCATTATATTGCTTACGCAATTCAATTACAGTCGGATGAACCTCAGCAATAAAATCTGCAGGTTGAAGCGTTTTTTTAATATTGTCTAAAACCTCAATTTGTTCGAGTTCCTTAGTCGCCTGAACCACCGGCTTTATTTTTTCTAAAACAGGTAAATTCATTGTAATAAGGTTTTAATTAATTCCGGATTTGTTGTTAGATACTCGGCTTTATAATTCGTTATTTTACATTCTGCCTGAAAGCAAACTTTTAACTTTCCTGCCTTTTCTAACGTTCGTTTGTATCGAGTAAGGTTTTTTTGTGGAATGTTCAATATTTTTGATGCCATTGAACATGTCACAGTATTTTTTTTCAGATACTCATAAAATATTTGTCTCTGATCTTTAAAATATCTTTCCATTGCAATAAAGTTTTGCAAATCAAGGAAATAAGCGTTATATTTGCGATAATCTTCTAATCAATCACATACTCCCGCCTGCTCCAATTTGCTGCGGGTTTTTTATTTGTTTAAAGGGACAATTCTCTCCATGATCTCGGAGTATTTATAGTAACGTCTTTTTTCAAGACCGTAAGACACAACAACGCCGTCTTTTTCCCATTTGTATAGTGTTGATCGGTTCACACCCAGAAGTGTGCAAGTTTCCTCAATTGTAAGGATCTCTTTTTGTGTAGGTCTTGAATTTTGCTCAAATGACTTTTGAAAGTCTGAGAGTTGCTGAGCAAGTTTTTTTTGATTTTCCTGCACTTGCAAAAGAAGTGAAGGCATCGTTTCAAATGATGGTTTTTCTGCTACCATGATCGTTATTTTAAGTTAAATATTAAAATTCATCCGACCGGTTAAGAAAACTTTCCTTAATTTTGAAAACAAATTCTAAATGCCTGCAAGCGTGAATTTACTATCAAAATAGGAGAGCTCGAAACCATTCGGGCTTTTTTTGTGTTAAAGTGATACTTTAAGTAAGATTACGTAATTAACTGTAATAAAAGTACTTTCGTTTAACTGTGACAAATGTACACTCAAAGAATCAGTTTTGCAATAGCTTTATTAATTAAATAATCAATAAACGGATAATTAAATGTTTTTAAAGCGTCTTTTATTACATCATGCAATACAAAACAATAGTCTTATTCTTATTTAAACACCACTCAATTACTTATCTGAATGAAATACTTATAATAATACTGATTATTATAAGTATTTGATTTTCAGTATTTAATTATTCTTAAATGTAGTTAATGTAGGAAATGAAACCTTAAAAACATCTTTTTTTTTACTCATAGCCTGAATTTTTAAATTTTGCTTTTGTCATTTCTGCCATTTCCAGTGAATTTAATTTATTATAAACCTCAACCATCTTTTCCCGAGTATGTCCGGTTATCTTTCTGATTGAATCCAGATCAACGTTATTTATAAAAAGAGAGACAAAGGTTCTTCTTCCAACGTGGCTTGTAATTACATCGTGTTTCGGGAAATAACCTATTATCTTTCGATAAACGGTTTTATTATTCACTTGCACCGGCTGTCTGTATTTCGGAGCATAAACCATTTCCGTTATTTTAGCTTTTTCACATACTAACTTTATGTAATTATTGTATTTCTGGTGGCTAATCTTTCTGGGGAAATTTCCACCTCTTTTATTTAATATTTGTTCTACTTCCTTAAAAAGAGGTATCGTGATTTTTGAACCGGTTTTCTCCTGGGTAATTGGCAAAAACTTATTGTTATTTTCATCTGTTATAATCTTCTCAAAAGTAAATTCCATTAAATCAGAAACTCTCTGAGCAGTCCAACAACTTATAAGCAACCAATCTCTGGCATTATCTAAATAATCTGTATCAAACTGTACTTTCCTGATTTCTTCGAGTTCCTCCCATGTTAAATACGGATCATCGGGATCGGTAGTGTTGAGGTTTGGGAAATCTTTTGTCAATTCCCAGTAATCAGGATCATCAGAAACTTTTATCTTTTTCCTTTTTGCATATTTCCAAAAGTCTTTTATATTTCCCAGACTTTTACGAATGTATGATCTTTGATATTTTTTCTTATCGAGATAATCACCAAAATCATTTTTAAATCGATCATCAATATCCTGAATCCTCAATTTTGGATTGAAGCCAGAAACTAAATTCCGAGTTCTTTTATAAACCTTTTTTGTGCTTTCAGCGATTCCGATATTCATCAGGCAGTAGTAATCGACGAAATCGGCAAAATCAGTCGGAACCGTATTCTTTGAAGCTGAGCTATTAAAGAATTCCCCTAATTTGGTTTCGGTCAAAGAATCAGTATCAATAAGCATCGAGAAATATTCATTGAAAGAAGCTTCAAAAGCACTAAACCTCTGATTAAAATTTGCAACCTCATTTTGTTTCTGGATTTTCAAAGGATTTGAATTTTTCAATTTATTTTCCTCTTCAGATAATTTCATTCTTTTATTATCCTTATTCCATCTGGTTTCCGATATCTTAAATTCAGTCGGTTTGATAAGTTTTAAATCTTTACCATGAGTAATCGAAATGTAAATCTTCTTTACATCTTTTGTGCCTCGTAGAAAAAATGAATATGCCATACTGCAATTATTTACTACAAAAATAAACTTTTATCTTATTTGTAGTATCATTTGCAGTAAGAAAAGACAACAATAATAAACATCATGCAACATTATGAAATAATGAAACGCTTATTAATAGAGGTCTCGAGTGTTGTTTTGGAAAGTGAAAGGTAATAACAAAGCCACTTGCGGGAAGTGGCTTTGTTGTGTGGGTTGTGGAGTTGGAGGGATTCGAACCCTCGTCCAAACAAGCAATACATAAGATTTCTACATGCTTATTCTGCTATTAGTTTTCGACTGGAGGCAGAGAGCAGACACCCAACTTCCAGCTTATCTTCTGAGATTTTCGAGTTTTAGCCAAAGTATCTAAAACCTTATTTCTACATTCCTATGTCTCAGGATCAAACGCCGTAGAACGGAGCATTTGTGAGACATCTTGCTTCCTTACTATCTTCGGGAAAGCGCTTGAATCTTACTTTATTCGGATTAAGCTGCAAGAGCGAACTCTTCGTTGCCAGTTAAAAGTTTGTAGCAAGGGATTAAAGAGATCGCGCTACGGTTCTCTGCATGCTTACTTACCCATTGACCTTGCTGTCGAAACCAGTCAACCCCATTAGATAAGAGTGCAAAGATAATTTTTTTTGTTTAAATATGGTTAATAATAGACAACGCATTTTTAAGAATGTAGTTTAATCAATAAAAAATGTCAGAATTTGCATCCTGACATTTAAAATTTAATCTAATCTCTGTTTTTAAGTAAAACCCATCCTGAGAGTTGAACTGGCTTTTTAGTGTTGCGATCCTCCCAGAATAATTTATACCAATAAGTTCCGGTTGGTAATGGTCTTTCTAGATATCGTCCATTCCAGATAGGATTTTTTGTGCTGGCATTAAATATGGATTTTCCATATCTATCAAATATACTTCCTTGAAAATTTCCATATTTACTGATCTCACTAAAGTCGATAACATCATTTTTGCCATCACTGTTTGGAGTGATAACGTTAGACATGAAAAAAGTATAATATTCCATGTTGGAATAACAAAGCGCACCTCTGCTTTTCACTCTGATTGAATATTGGGTGTTTCTGAGAACATTAGTGAAAATATTTGAATTTTGCCAGCTAACTCCTCCGTCAATAGAATATTCTAAAGGTAAATTTCCATTATTTTTTACATTGATTGTTAGAGTATTATCCTTATAAATTACTTCCAGAATTTCTGGAGTTACAGTATAAGAAACCGTAGCTGTGAATGTTTTAGAGCAAACTCCATTGCTGATGGTTACAGTATAAGTTCCTGCTAATTCTGTAGTTATTGTTTGTGTTGTGGCTCCTGTGCTCCAATTATAGGTGTAATTTGGTCCTGACCCTGCATCTAAAGTTGCCTTGTCGCCTTTACACATTTCAACATTACGCAAGGTAGAAACTATTTCAGGAACAACTTTAATCGTAATTGATGCTGGAGTTTGAGCAGTACAGCCATTAGCACTAATCCCCGTTACGGTATATGTTGTAGTGGTCGTTGGAGAAACGGTTTGAGTGTTTCCGTTACCTGTAAGACCTGCCCAGGTATATGTAACTCCTCCGGAAGCAGTAAGTACAACAGATTCTCCTTGACAAATAGTAAGTTTTGGAGCAGTAATAGACAAAATGGGAGGCGTTGTGTTTTTTATTACGTTTACAGAACCTTGTTTAGTACAGCCTAATGAGCTGGTGATAGTGAGTGTATAAGTTCCACTATTGTTTACGGTTGGAGTTAAAGTATTAGCACCTGATACAATGGTTCCGCCGCCTGTTGCAGTCCATAAAAATGTGCTTCCTGATTGATATACAGAAGAAGTTGCGTTTAATGTAACTTGTGAATTGGCACAGGTAATTTGCAATGGAGTGTCAATATTTACTAAAATGGCAGGGCTCATTGTTACAGTTGCGGATTTTTGATATTGACATCCTGTAGATGTAGTAACTGTTACTGTGTAAACTCCCGAAGCTGTCACTGTATTTATTGCCGTACTTGCCCCGTTTGACCATAAAAATGTATTTCCCGTACCATTCGCCGTGGCTGTTAAAACTGTCGAAGCGCCATCGCAAGGTGTTAAATTACCTGTAATTTGAACATTTGGATCTGTGCTTTGAGCAATTGTAATTGATACAGGATTGCTTGTACAGTTTCCATTATTATTGGTTAAAGTATAAGTTCCTGCAGTATTTACGGTGATACTTTGAGTATTTTGACCTGTTGACCAAGTATTTCCTGTTGCAAAATTAGAGGTTAAAGTAATTATATTGTTGGTACAGATAAGATTTGAAGAAGCGGTAATTGTTGCAATTGGTTTTTGATTGACAATTAATTGTAATTCCGCAATTTTTGAGCAGGTTGCAGATTTTACTCTTACATAAATCGTTGCATTTCCTGAATTGTAAGCTGTCGGAGTAGAAATGGTATTTGTATTTCCAGCTAAAGCATCTGTCTGATTAATATAATAATCAAAATTAATACTCGATGTTGTGCTGATATTTGGCTGTGCTGAGGTAAGGTCAAAAACTGCCGTAGTAGAACTAGAAGTTGAACATTGAATTAAGCTGGTATTCTGTACAGTCGGAGCAATTCCCTGCGTTACCGTGACCGATTTTTGATACTGACAATTCCCTGGAGTTTTTACAGTTACGGTATAAGTTCCTGACGTTGAGACAGAAATGCTGTTTCCTGTTGCTCCATTTGACCACGTATAAATGTTTCCTGTTCCATTAGCCGAAGCTGTAAGTTGTGTCGGAGATTCACATAAAACAAGATTTCCGGCAATTTGCACATTAGGATCTGTGTCTTGAGTGATGACAACAGAGGCTTGCGGACTTGTACATGTTCCGTTGGTGCTTGTTAGCGTGTAAGTTCCTGGTGTTGTTATGGTGATGGATTGGGTAGTGGCTCCGGTAGACCACGTGTTGCCAGTTGCGTTGTTAGAAGTCAATATTATATTTCCGCTAGGGCATAGAGTAGTGGTCGTAGAGCTTATATTGGCTGTTAAACTCTTATTTTTGAAAATAATAGCATTCGTTTGTTTACATGAATTGATGACACTCGTCGGATTATTCGGATCATGATAACTTACATTATAATAATAGGTATTCGTCGTATTGACTGTGATTGGAGTGGTAATAGGATTGTTTCCGGTTGTCGCGTCATTAACATTGTTAAAATAAGACACTGTAAAATTCGGATTCCCGTTTAATATTCCTGCAGATAATGTACTGAAATCAAATGTATTGCTGTTGCTGCAGATGGATATTTCTCTGGGCGAATTAGCATTCGGTCCCGGACTTCCAGGAGCAATAAAAGGATTGGGAGCCAACGTAGAGTTGTTGAACGGTGAAACAAATGTTGCCGTTCCTCCCCAGGTTAGGTTAAAGGTATATACGGTTGTAGACCAATTGTCAAGATATAAATAATACGTTTGTCCGGCTACTACATCCATATATTTGCAATAAGGATCGGTGGCGCCACCGCCGGACGTTGTGTTGGTGTTGGTCATGTTCATTCCGGTGCTCGAAAGGGCTCCCGATGCATTACATCTGATTGGGAATCCTCGGTTGGAGCAGTTTACATTCGGGCCGTAAATAGCCCAGTCGTAATCCACAGGTCCTGTAGGAACTAGGTTAAATGTAAGTGTTCCACTTGTTGCAATCGTGAATTTGTACCAAACCGAATTATGTTCGCCGGTCGATAGGCATCCCCCAAGGTTTTCGTAAGTATTTCCAATTCCTGATGGAGTATAATTTATATTCGAATTTCCACAAACTGTAATCGCAGAAGTACAATCTTCCTGTGCAAAAACGGTAATATGAAAGATGAATAAAAATGAAAATAATAATTTTTTAATCATTGCTTAGTAAATAATAAGGGTGCGTTTATGTTTTTTTTTGTCAAAAAAAGATCATTCTAAGACCTCAGAAAAATGATAAGATCTTATATGAATAGCCATGAATAAAGGATTCGAAGTTGTAGAAATTTCATATCCTTAAAGGAGAAAAATTTAGCTGGATAAAAATAATATAGCTTTCATATTTGTTTGAATGTTAGTTTTTTGCAAAAATAAATAAAATAACAATAGATCAATATAATTAATTTTATTTTGATAGATATTTTATCATTTAGTTGTAATATTTTCTGTTTTTAAGTTAATTTTTTAGGATAAGCGTAAAGTTTTTTATAGTTAATTAAACCTTATAAACACTCCAAATAGATTCTTTTCCAGATAAATTTTAAATATTAATTAAAATAAAATTTTGTGGCTTAAGATAAAATGTATACTTTTGCAACTCAAAATGAGATGTAAAATATGTTAATAATTCCTGTAAAAGATGGTGAATCCATCGATAGAGCACTAAAGAAATATAAAAGAAAATTTGATAAAACGGGTACAGTTCGTCAATTGAGATCTAGACAAGCGTTTATCAAGCCTTCTGTAAGTTTAAGACAGTCTAAATTGAAAGCTGCTTATAAGCAAAGAGCACTTAGCAAGGAAGAACAGGCTTAAGAATTTTTTTCTTAAACACATACTAAATTCACTTCTTAAATACTATATTTGAGGAGTGAATTTTTTGGTTTACTTCCTTCATCAATGTTAGATAAATTTTTAGAATATTTACAGTTCGAGAAGAGATATTCTCCTCACACCATTACAAGCTATAAAAAAGACCTTGAGGATTTTTCTCATTTCTATCTTAAAACAGAATCCTCCGAAGATATTTCCAAAGCAAACAAAAAAGTCATCAGAAATTTTATTGTTGAGCTCAGCGAAAATAATATTGCCAAGAGAAGTATCAACAGAAAACTCTCTTCACTCCGAAGTTTTTACCATTTCCTTTTAAAAATAGGCGAAATCAAGGTTTCTCCTACTGAAACTGTCTCTTCCCTGAAATTTTACGCAGAGAAGCAAATTCCCATGTCTAAAGAAGAAATGCAGGTTCTTAATGATCATGTTTTTGAGCAAAAGCACGATATTCTCGAAAAATGCATCATGGAAGTCTTATATCAGACCGGAATTCGAAAGGCTGAACTTTGTGGCTTGATATTTGAGAATGTAGATTTAGGCAGAAACGACCTCAAAATTGTAGGAAAGGGAAATAAAGAAAGATACATCCCAATTTCCGAAGATCTCGCCAATCTGCTTAGAAGTTATTTAGAAATAAGGAAACCACAGACCGAGCACGAATTGTATTTTTTCGTCAGCAAGAAAGGCAAAAAACTCAATGAAAAATTTGTTTATGTGGTAGTTAATAAGTACCTTAGTCTTATAACAACAAAAGAAAAAAGAAGTCCTCACATCCTTCGTCATAGCTTTGCTACACACGTTTTGGACAATGGGGCAGAGATATCGAAAGTAAAAAAAATATTAGGACATTCAAGTCTTGCAAGTACTCAAGTCTATACGAATGCTAATATCGAACAATTGAAAAAAGTGTTTAATCAGGCTCATCCAAGAGCGTCTAAAAAAGAAGAATTATGAAGATCACAGTACAGTCAATTGGTTTAACTCCACACGAACCACTAGAGTCACACATTGAAAAAAAAGTAAGTAAACTTGAAACGTTTTACGACAAAATTCATGAATGTAAAGTGTTTTTAAAAGTAGAGAACAATGCAGATAAAATAAATAAAACAACCGAGCTTATTTTGGCTGTTCCGGGCGATGATATTGTCGTAAAAAAGACATCTGCAACTTTTGAAGAAAGTTTAGACCTTTGTGTTGATACTGCTAAAAAGCTACTAATCAAGAAAAAAGAGTTGGCATAGAAAAAAAAGATAAAAAAAGTCATAAAAAAATTTGAGAATTCAAAAAAACCGTTCTATCTTTGCAATCGCAAAAAGGGAGCAGCGTTCTTTTGAATTCTTTTTGATTTTAATGCCTCCATAGCTCAGTTGGCTAGAGCAGCTGATTTGTAATCAGCAGGTCGTGGGTTCGAGTCCCTCTGGAGGCTCTTTAATATAAACATTCGGGAAGATTCCAGAGTGGCTAAATGGGACTGACTGTAACTCAGTTGCTTCGGCTTCGCAGG
>NZ_JAWRXH010000141.1:0-276 GCF_046535115.1 Chryseobacterium sp. SIMBA_038 | reverse complement strand
AGGCAATTTATCAAAGTTTGAAATAAGATCCTTGTATTTTTGAGTATTATATTTTGATTGATTGAATTCTGTTTTGAAAACGTTTTTCGGATAGTTGTCAGAAAGATTTTGTATAAAAACAAAAACGGCCAGTTGCTCAGAATATTTAATATTGAAATTCATTTTCTGCCCAAATGCCCCAAAAGACAGCAAAAAGAATAATGCGACAAGTTTTTGTTTCATGGTGTTCGTGGTTAATGGCTTATGTTTTTTAGGTAAGTCTATTTTTTTCAAATA
>NZ_JAWRXH010000140.1:0-276 GCF_046535115.1 Chryseobacterium sp. SIMBA_038 | reverse complement strand
CTGGTAATCCGGGGCAAGCCCGAGGCATTCCGCCGCCTTCCGTGCGGCCGCTTCGCGGATCGTCGCATCGTCGGCGTTGAGCGGTAGCTTTAGCGCGTTGAGGCGAGACGTGATATCGAGCAGGAACAGATTCGCAGTGCGGCGCGCATCGATATTGCGAGCTGCGTGACGCTCGCGCCACTGTTGGTCGATCCTGGCGCGCCAGCGAACCGGAAAGCCTTGCAGGCGTTCGCCCGCCCATTGCTCGTCTGACGATAGTCGGAGATATCCCATTCC
>NZ_JAWRXH010000139.1:0-276 GCF_046535115.1 Chryseobacterium sp. SIMBA_038 | reverse complement strand
CGCCCCAGCACCGTGTCAGTGGTCAGGCACTTGGAGTCCATCTCCAACAGGTCCGACACACGACGACGAACGCTCGCGACCAAACTTGCTTCGTCTCGCGTAGGCAATACGGTCGGCCAACCAGCAGTGAACATGAGGCGTTGGGGTAACTCGCTCTCGATTGCTTGACGCCTTTCCGACAACACTTTGCTACGTGCAATCCGGTCACGTAGATCGGTTGAGAGGAGGTGCGGCGCTACGTCGGCGAGCCAGCGGCTGCCTTGAAACGCAAACGTC
>NZ_JAWRXH010000138.1:0-276 GCF_046535115.1 Chryseobacterium sp. SIMBA_038 | reverse complement strand
TATAGAGTCAATATAAAGGCTGACGGTGTTTTCAGAATGGATGAACAGGCGTTCAATGATATTTTTGTGAAGAATAATAAAGGAGAGATGGTTCCTGCCAATACCTTAATCACTTTGAAAAAAGTATATGGTCCGGAATCCGTTCAGAGATATAACCTTTACAATTCTCTTAACATCAACGTGGTACCGAAACCCGGGATCAGTAATGGAGCTTTGATGGATAAAATTGAACCAACGTTGAATAAACTTCCATCCGATTACAGTTATGAATGGACA
>NZ_JAWRXH010000137.1:0-277 GCF_046535115.1 Chryseobacterium sp. SIMBA_038 | reverse complement strand
CATCTGGTTCGTCGAATTCCGTAATAGTACGGACCACAGCCACTGCTGGAGGCTGGCGCCGCTTGCCTCGGGCCGCGGTAGCAGCGCGCCCCAGTGATCAAGCGTCGCGGCGCCGAACGACGCCTCGAGACGGTGCGTGAGCGCGACCTCGACATCCTGCACCGCCTGCACGATGAGCTGCCGAAGTGCGCGGTCCTGAACGATCAGAATCCGGTGTTCGTAGAACCACTGCTTGAGGTCGTACAGCGCCGTATTACGATCCTGTCGACCCGATAAC
>NZ_JAWRXH010000136.1:0-277 GCF_046535115.1 Chryseobacterium sp. SIMBA_038 | reverse complement strand
ATCGTCAGTGCGACGATGCCAACATTCTGGAAATGGCGCCGCAAGTGTTCGAAGAGCGCTAGTCCATCGACGCTCTCGCCACTGGGCATTGAGTAGTCGGAAACCACCACGTCGCATGGCTGCTTCTCGAGCGTGGCAATCAGTTCTGGCGCGTTCCGGCAGGTCGCAACGATTTCGATCGTAGAGACGTGCTCCAGCGTATAAACGAGACCGCTCAATATAGTAGGATGATCGTCCGCGATTACGACCTTAATCGAAAACTCGTTTCTAGCCCTCA
>NZ_JAWRXH010000135.1:0-277 GCF_046535115.1 Chryseobacterium sp. SIMBA_038 | reverse complement strand
AAGTGATCTTTACAAAGACTTCATTGCAATCTAAATAACATTAAATAGCGCGCTCCAATTGAGCGCGCTTTTATTTACAAGGATTAGAATAATGATTACTTGTGTTATTAAGCGTCGCGTTTGGAATATGTCTTTCGATCAAGTCACAGTGTCGATTGATCCTGCAAATAACATGCGCTTTTATCTGTCCGATGATCTTGTGTCATGCAGCACTGTTAAAAGAACACGCGTCCAAGCGCTAACGCTTGCGCATGACATCCTGCTAAGCACGCACAAC
>NZ_JAWRXH010000134.1:0-277 GCF_046535115.1 Chryseobacterium sp. SIMBA_038 | reverse complement strand
GGCGCGTTGTGAATCAACGGATAGTCGCCATACAGCGCGTCCAGATACAAAATGTTCTGGTCGTTATGCCATTGGTGGCTCACGACCGCGTTGGCGAACTGGCTCATGTAACCTACAAAATCGTGTCGTTGGTCCAGTTGAAGTTTGTTGTCGCGGGCAAGCTCCAGCGAGCGAGTGAGAAATTCGAAGGTCGGATGACGCTGCATCTGCACGCTATTGAGCACGTGCACGCGCGACACCGACTCAGGCTCAGCCCGGGCGGCGGCCTCGCACACCA
>NZ_JAWRXH010000133.1:0-277 GCF_046535115.1 Chryseobacterium sp. SIMBA_038 | reverse complement strand
CGTCGAGTGCATTGCCCATGCCGCGCGCGCGGTGAACCAAGTTCTGATAGGTTACGCGGGCGGCGCCGCAGATGAGCGCTTCCGCGTCGGGCGTGCGGTTTGCTGCAGCTTGTACGAGGTCGAGGACGTTTCTCATGGCAGTATCCGGATCGAATGTCGAGCGTTGAAAGGAGGTCGTTCAGGCGATCAGTGACGGACCACCATGGCACCGAAGCAGCCAGCGAGGCCGCAGGAGAACAGCAGCGACCAGCCGCCCGGTTCCCGGGTCGAACATGTC
>NZ_JAWRXH010000132.1:0-277 GCF_046535115.1 Chryseobacterium sp. SIMBA_038 | reverse complement strand
ATGCAGGTGAATGAAGCAGGCTTAAACAAAGGAATGAATTATGAAAATAAGATCATTTCTTTTCACCGTGACAGACTAGCCAAGAAAGTATGGGTGAAAACCTCTGAAGCTAAAGTGTCGTCACCTAAAAATGATGCTATTACAAAATCTGTTAAGGATAACTTTTCAGAATCTGTGATTGAGGTTTTTGATATTGAAGCACAAAACAATGATTCCACCTCAGTAGCCATTAAAGTGAATAAAGTTTTTGACGGAAATCAGAAAAGCTTTAATGATG
>NZ_JAWRXH010000131.1:0-277 GCF_046535115.1 Chryseobacterium sp. SIMBA_038 | reverse complement strand
CATGGGCTCGTGAACGAGAACGATCTCGCGTACTTTGTGCTGGTCGGGATGAACGTGCATCCGGCGTTCGACGCGCATCCGGCGATTGCCGGGAAGATCGCGACGCGCGGGGACGATCCGCCGCCGTTGTCGGAGTCGCTCGGCGATGTCGATACGGAAGTATGGACGGAACTGGTGGACGGGCATCCGCTGGCCGGCTATGCAGCCGAACGGCAATCGGCGACGATGGCGGCGATGGGCGTGCAGCCTGATGTCGGTTGAACGGCGGGGGAATGGG
>NZ_JAWRXH010000130.1:0-277 GCF_046535115.1 Chryseobacterium sp. SIMBA_038 | reverse complement strand
ATATTAAAAACTTTTTATTCATGGCATCGTTGTATTGTTTAGAAAAAATTTCGATAAAACTGTCTCATTACAGTAAAGTTGCAAATAGCTGGATTACTGACTTTAAGCAGTCTAATAAATTATATCTTTTAGATGTGAATGATTCTGATATGGCATATTACTTAAAAAAAGATATGTTTTACTGTTTGTCAAAAGGAAGAAGTTATTTAATTACTTATAAGCTTTACACCGGGTTTTGTGAAGAGTTGAAAGATAAGCGAATGAGTCTGTGAGTAAG
>NZ_JAWRXH010000129.1:0-277 GCF_046535115.1 Chryseobacterium sp. SIMBA_038 | reverse complement strand
CAAGTGCAATGACACCCTCGATCTGATCCCCACCGCCATGCACGACTTCCGCCTTAGTGATTGCATGGGTGCCTCCAATGAGGACATGACGAAAGCCAGAGACAAGGTTCAGAAGATCGCCAAGACCAGGCTGTACGACTACATCCTCATTGATACCGGCCCTGGCCGAGGTCGTGTCCAATACGCCGCCATGCTGATGGCAGACCATGTGCTTTGCCCTATCAGATTAGAAAACCATTCCGCTTCTGCCGTTGCCCCCTTGATCAAAAACCTCGAG
>NZ_JAWRXH010000128.1:0-277 GCF_046535115.1 Chryseobacterium sp. SIMBA_038 | reverse complement strand
CTAGGTCTTTGCAAGGCGATAAACAAAATCTTTCGACCGCCAACTCGATGTTTAACGTCAAACTCTTCTTTAGTAATGACATCCCCACGAAAATTATCATTTTTTTCTAATGTGCTACCAGACTGAATAACACTATTTATGTATTCTTCGGTATCAATTATATCTTCTTCATCTAATTCCTTGCTCCACTTATCATAGCTATAGGACTTACTATCTGCATTAAATCCTTCATCTATAAACCATGAATCAGGCAAAGCTCCTCTTTCAAACACATAGA
>NZ_JAWRXH010000127.1:0-277 GCF_046535115.1 Chryseobacterium sp. SIMBA_038 | reverse complement strand
CCGTTTCTCTCGTGTTTTTAGGTCCTCTAAATGATCCTTCCAGCGACTCTCAAGAATGCCTGGTTTGTCGTAGTCGAAAAAATCAATCGTCGCAACCGCAAGTCCTTGTTGTCGGTCTTTTGGTCTTTCAAAAATTAGATGAACTCCGTCGCGCTCCCACTCTAGCTCCGTTAAAGCCCGAATCGCGGCCACGTCGCCGGGATCTGCTTGAATAAAAGACCTGATAATTGGCCGTACTACTTCTGGAATATCAGACTCACTCCCCTCATACCGTTCC
>NZ_JAWRXH010000126.1:0-277 GCF_046535115.1 Chryseobacterium sp. SIMBA_038 | reverse complement strand
ATTGCGCTCAACATCATCTATGGTTTCTTGATTCAGTCGTCTCAAGGCTGGGAAGTACTCTTGGCCTTTCAGATCCGGCAATTTTGAAAAATCTTGATCAAGACAGTCAAGTTCTGGAAGCATTTGTAGTGTATTCGAGTCAAGCTGCCAGCGTGATACCAAATGCTCAGTGGTGTCGATAAGCTGACCAAGTGTTTTCTGCCAGCTACTCAATAACAGGACTATTCTCTCGCTATCAAAGATCTGAATGTCGGTATTGGTGACGCCACTCCAAGGG
>NZ_JAWRXH010000007.1:0-242910 GCF_046535115.1 Chryseobacterium sp. SIMBA_038 | reverse complement strand
GCGAAAGCGGGAGAGTAGGTCGCCGCCAGTTTTTATTTAAAAGTCTCATACATTCATTTGTATGAGACTTTTTTTTGGACTTAACTCAAAGAAATGAATAATAAATTATAAGCCATGAATCATCAACGATCCTGAATAAGAAATTTTGAAGGAAATGCTATCTGGAATTTTAAGTTTTGGCTGAAGCCAATTTACATAGATACAATGATGAAAGCGGGTTAAAACCCGCTCCTATTAATTAAATCAAATCTAAGAAGAATTAAATTTTTCATTTAAAATTATTTTAAGCTTTAAGAGAAAGTTAAATAAGTTATAAAGTTTAGAATTTATTTCTCTTTTGTAAGAATAAATATATTTAGTATTTGATATTGATTTATATTTGACATCTCTTAAAAAAAACACAAATAGCTACTTTTTTCAAAGCTGTTTTTATTTAATATTTAATAAAAGGTTTAATCATTTATAGATTGAGCTTTAAAGGATATGTTGCAACAGAAAGGTAGGAAGTACCGAAAACCTACCTCCGAAAGGAAAGTTGAGAATTTCTCTGTTGAAATTTTCAGCAAAATAAGTAGGTGATGAAAAAATAAACTTAAAAATGAGAAAACTTTTTGTTTTATCTGCTTTTGTATTACTTACAACTGCATCTTTAACTAACACACAAGCTCAGGTGAAACCAGGTAATGGATTGTTTCAATGGGATACAACTGACCTTATTGGCTGTGGTAGCGGTTTTAATTAATTAAAATTTAGTAAGGCTTTCTTTTAAGAAAGTCTTACTTTTAAATAGAATGAAAAATATTATACAATTCCTTTTAATTTTTTTAATATTTTGTGTTAAAGCCCAAGAATTAAAAAAAGATACTCTATACAATAGAGTTACTGATATAGAAACAGTTATAATTAATAATAAAGATTATGAAAAAATTGATTATTATTTTGGATTAAAGCAAGAAAACAATGTAAGGTTTATTCCAATTACTAATTACGAAGAAGGAGTAAAATTTAAAAATAAATTAGGAAAAAAAGGAAGAATTAATAGTGTAACCTTATTTTTGCACAAGACAGACTCTAAAGTAAATCTTACAAATTTAGAAATTAATTTTTATAAGATAGATTCATTGTCGGGACTTCCAAACGAAAAAATCAACAAAAAGCAGATTATTTTTATTCCGCAAAATAAAGGTAGAGGAAAAGTAAATATTAACGTTTTAGATTATAATTTACCCTTTCCATTAGGTGGAGTGTTTGTATCTATAAAATGGCTTCCAAATAAATTTAATGATAAAAAAGTAGGGCCATCTTTAAGAGAAACAAATTATGAAGAACAAATTACTTATGTTAGATATAAAGACGGAGATTGGCATAAAAATTTAAATATTTCAAGAGAACAAAATTTATACACAAATGCAATGATGGGTTTAGAAGTTTATGTTAAAAGAAAAAAAAATAATGAGTAAAAAATATCTATACTTAATTATTGCTGCTTTAGTTATTATTGTCTTATGCTTATTTACATACAAAACTTCTAAAAAAGTCGTATTTAATGGAAATAAAGAATCTATAACCCATGATTTTGGAATTTTAAGCAAAAATAAAACTTCATTATATGAATATACTTTTAAATATATAAATAAACGATATGATACTTTAAAAGTATATGGTTTAAGAGATGGTTGCGATTGTACTGAAAGTAATGTAAAAACAGGACTTTATTTTAAGAACGATACTATTTCTATAAAAACTAAATACGATCCTAACAAGTATAATGATAATGGGCTTATTGCTAAACAAATATTTTTAATTACGAATAAGAACATTTCAAAATTCGATACAATACTTCCTTTAACTTTAAAAGGAAATATACAATAAAAAAACCGCTTCAATTGAAACGGTTTTTATTTTTAGTTATGATGATCATACATTTTATTGTAAAGATCAATGAATTTCTCTTTTATTGCTTTTCTTTTTAGCTTTAAAGTTGGAGTTAAAAGTCCGGCATCAATGCTCCAAACTTCGGGTGTTAACTCAATTTTTTTAATCTTTTCCCAGTTTCCAAGATGTTCGTTGATTCCGTCGAGTTCTTTTTCTATTCTGTCTTTTAATTCAGGGCTTTTTGCAATTTCCTGAGGAGTGGAGCCAATATTTAAATTATTTCTCATTGCCCAATTTTTTGCAAATTCAAAATCTGGCTGAACGAAAGCACAAGGCATTTTTTCACCATCACCAACAACCATAATTTGCTCGATGAATTTTGAAGCTTTAGCCAAGTTTTCAATCGTTTGTGGCGCAATATATTTTCCTCCGGAGGTTTTGAACATTTCCTTTTTACGGTCCGTTATCTGTAAAAATCCGTCGCTGTCTATATGTCCGATATCTCCTGTTTTAAAATATCCATCTTCTGTGAAAGCTTCTTTGGTCATTTCATCATTTTTAAAATAACCTTTAAAAATAGAAGGTCCTTTTACGGTAATCTCACCATCTTCCTGAATTTTTACATTCAAATTGTCTAACGGTAAACCAACAGTTCCTGTTTTCATTTTATCAAAACTGTTTACAGAAATTACGGGTGAAGTTTCCGTTAAACCATAGCCTTCCAAGATAGGAATTCCCGCATTTTGGAACATTAAATTCAATCTGGTAGACAAAGCTGCAGAACCTGAAACTAAAGTGATAATTTCGCCTCCTAAGCCTTCTCTCCACTTTTTAAATACCAACTTATCAGCAATGATTTCCTGTAATCCAGACGGTCTTGAAACTTCTTTCTTTTTTTGAATTAAATTTAAAGCCCAGAAAAATATTTTTGATTTTAATCCTCCTGCAGAAGAACCTGTATTATAGATTTTATCGTAAACTTTTTCTACCAATCTAGGCACAACACTCATGTAGTGAGGTTTTACTTCTTTTACATTTTCACCCATTTTATCAATGCTTTCGGCGAAATAAACAGAAAAACCATTATATTGGAAAAGATAGAAAAGCATCCTTTCAAAAATATGGCAAATCGGTAAAAAGCTTAACACTCTTGTATCCTTATAATCTAAGCTTTTTCTCTTCGGAATTCTCGGATTTGATCCCAATACATTGGAAACAATATTATGGTGAGTAAGTAATACTCCTTTTGGCCTTCCTGTGGTTCCGGAAGTGTAAATTATTGTAGCAAGGTCTTCAGAATTGATAGCATTAGACAAGTCTTCAACCTCAATTTGGGTAGAATCATCTTCTCCAAGGTCTAAAATTTCTCTCCAATTGGCAGCACCGCTTATATTGTCAAACGTAAAAACACCCTGTAAAGAAGGTATATTATGTTTTACCTTCATTACCTTGCCTAAAAGATCCTTATCTGAAACGAAACAGTACTTTATTTCAGCATTATTGAAAATAAATTCATAATCTTCTGGGGAGATACTTGGATAAACAGGGACAGAAACGACTCCGATCTGGGAAAGTCCGAGATCCATAATTGCCCATTCTGTACGAGAGTTTGTGGTGATCAAAGCGATTTTATCTCCGGGTTTTATACCCAGTTTTAAAAGTCCTCTTGATATCTTATTTCCTTCATTAATAAACTCTTGGGTAGAAGTTTTTTTCCATTCGCCATGATACTTCGTCACAAACATATCAGCTTTAGGATATTTTTCCAAAGCAAAGTGAGGTATATCGAATAATCTTTTGATCGTCATGATTTTCTATAAATTTGTAAAGAATTCTAAATATAAGCATTTTTTTTAATTACAGAAATTAGAAACAAGAAGTTAGAAATTAATAAAATGTGTGGCATAATATTGAATAATTCATACTAAAACTTTAGGTTCTTAAAATTTTAAAATCATTATAATGTGACAAACCTCTAATTACTAGCGTCTAATTTGCAATTCTATTTTCAGGTTTGGTTAAAAAGTGTAAATTTACGACCATCTAATTATTAAATTTTTATGGACTTTAATTTATCAGAAGAACAGCTGATGATTCAGCAGGCTGCAAGAGATTTTGCACAAACAGAGCTTTTACCTGAAGTTATCGAGAGAGACAGAGAGCAGAAGTTTCCTACGGAGCAGGTGAAGAAAATGGGAGAAATGGGACTTTTAGGAATGATGGTAGACCCTAAATACGGAGGAGCAGGTATGGATAGTGTTTCTTACGTTTTAGCAATGGAGGAGATCGCAAAAATTGATGCTTCTGCGGCTGTTGTTATGTCTGTAAACAATTCATTAGTTTGTGCAGGTCTTGAAAAATTTGCGTCTGAAGAACAAAAAGTAAAATATCTTACACCTTTGGCTAGCGGTCAGGTGATCGGAGCTTTTGCTTTATCTGAGCCTGAAGCAGGTTCTGATGCTACTTCTCAAAAAACGACTGCAGAAGACAAGGGAGATTATTATCTTTTAAATGGTATTAAAAACTGGATCACAAATGGTGGAACTGCATCTTACTATGTGGTAATTGCACAGACAGATCCTGAGAAAAAGCATAAAGGTATCAACGCGTTTATCGTAGAAAGAGGTTGGGAAGGTTTCGAGATCGGACCAAAAGAAGACAAATTGGGAATCAGAGGAAGTGATACTCACTCTTTGAT
This sequence comes from Chryseobacterium sp. SIMBA_038, assembly GCF_046535115.1. NCBI lineage: Bacteria > Pseudomonadati > Bacteroidota > Flavobacteriia > Flavobacteriales > Weeksellaceae > Chryseobacterium > Chryseobacterium sp. SIMBA_038. The sequence continues at coordinate 238,337 of NZ_JAWRXH010000007.1, read as the reverse complement.
CTTTAATAACGTAAAAGTACCGAAAGAGAACAGAATTGGTGAAGACGGTTTTGGATTCAATTTTGCAATGGCTGTATTGAACGGTGGTAGAATTGGTATCGCTTCTCAGGCTTTAGGAATTGCTTCCGGAGCTTACGAATTGGCACTGAAATATGCTAAAACAAGAAAAGCTTTCAAAACTGAAATTATCAACCACCAGGCGATTGCTTTCAAATTGGCTGATATGGCAACTCAGATCACAGCTGCAAGAATGCTTTGCTACAAAGCTGCTGTTGATAAAGACGCAGGAAAAGATATTTCTGAGATTGGAGCTATGGCAAAACTTTATTCTTCTCAGGTGGCAATGGATACGACTATTGAAGCAGTGCAAATTCACGGTGGATATGGTTACGTAAAAGAATATCACGTTGAAAGAATGATGCGTGACGCGAAGATCACTCAGATCTATGAAGGAACTTCAGAAATCCAAAAAATTGTGATTTCGAGAAGTATCGCAAAATAAAACTTTTTAAAAACACTATATTACTATGAAAAAACCTTTGTTAATCACTCTGGGCGTTGTTTTACTGCTCTTAGGAGTATTTATCTGGTATAAATATTTCTTTGTTTTCGGAGAAGGTGTAAAATCCGGTTATCTGAATTATGCCATTAAAAAAGGGTATGTCTTCAAAACCTATGAAGGCAAACTGATTCAGGAAGGTTTCGGAAGGGGTAAAACCGGAAGTATCACGAGTTATGAATTTGAGTTTTCTGTTTCAGACCCTGAAGTTTTTAAACAATTGGAGCTGAACAGCGGAAAATCTTTCGATCTTCATTACAAAGAGTACAACGGAGCTCTGCCATGGAGAGGAAATACAACGTATGTCGTAGATAAAATAGTGAATATGAAATAATAGTAAAAGGCTCTCAATTTGGGAGCCTTTTTACTTTCACGAATCACATAACTTAATATAATATTTTTGACATTTCATTCCGAGGAATGAAAATGTTTATCTAAAACCTGCTTTAATAAAGATAGAAATAAGTATTATGTATTGCGTGTTATTTTCATTAAAATATTATTAAAATAAAAATCCATCGCGAAGATGGATTGTAAAAATTTAGTTAGAATCGTTATTTGGGAGATTTTTGTTTTTCTTTTTATAGAAATAATATCCAATTCCTGCAATTAAAAATATTGGCCATAAAGGAAGAATGAATAGGAAAATAGACGTGATGACATTCCAGCCGGATGATATGGCTGCGAGAGATTTTCCCCCGAAAGATTCCGTGTCTTCACCTTTGATGTAAGAATCTTCACTACCGTAAAGTGTGATGTCTAATTCGCACATCGTGTTTTGAGCAAAATCTTGCCCTGAAACTTCAATTGTTTTATTTTCAACCTTTCCGATATTGTTGTTGCTTAATTCATCCATTAAATACTCAAACTTCTGGATAGGAACTTTTACTTTGATGTAAGCTATTTTGTTTTCGTTGTTATTTAATGAAATATTTTCACTTCTTATAAAACCGTCATATTTCTTTACTTCTTCTTTTACAATTTCTTTTGCAGTTTCGGCATCATTTACAGTAAGTTCTAAAGTTCCTGTTTTTACCATTTTATTTTTAGGAACATTCAGTTCATAATTTTCACTTTTTGGTTTGTCTTTATAAATGATTTTTGTTTCCTTGATTATTTTTGGAGCCGGAACATTCACGACAATTTTTTCTGATTTTTTATTTAAAGAATCTTTCTTTTCTATTTTTGACTCCAGTTTTGTGGAAGTAATTTTATCTGATAAAGAATCTACCATTTTTGAAGTAGCTTCAATTTTTTCTTTTACTCCGTTTTTAGTGTCTTCGAATTCTTTTATTTTAACATTAGCAGAATCTAAAACCGCGTTGGCCGAATTATTAACAGAATTAATAGTTTCAGACGCAACCGTTGCCGCGCTGTCTGCAGTGTTTACCGCTTTTTCAAATTGAGATTGTGCAGCTTCTCCTTTTTTACACATAATGAAAGTGCTTGATACAGCAACCAGTAAGATGAACTTTTTCATAACATTAATTTTTTTGATGAAGTAAAATTAGCGGTGAAGTTCTTGTAGCGCTTGTAAAAGAAGTGTATTGTGTTGGTAAATTGATAAGTTTTTATAAATCAGCTATTTATTTTTATTTTACAAAAGTTTTACAAAGAAAATGTTCATGTTTTTATAGTAATGAATGGATTTAATTGTCTTTTTATAGATTTCTAATTCTATTCAATGTAATTTTTTTCTCTTTAATGATGAAAATTTGATTATTTTTCCTTAATATGTGATATAGGACTTTATAAAATATAGTAATATTGAATAATAGCATAATTAATTGAAGTTCAATACTTTGTATGTAAATAATTTTTATATTTGTGTATTATGAATAATTTAACAAAAAGTTTTATTTTTTTAAGTTTTATATTGCTTTCATTGATTTTATTTTCAAATTGTAAAAATGTTTCTGCGGCAATTCAAAAAAAAGAAAACTTGAAAAATGTAGAATTTACCGAAGTCAGAAGATTGAATTATGCTGTAAATTTGAAAGAGTACACCATTATTAATTCAACAAAAGGAATTAAAGACCTATATGGGAAATTAAATGATTCAAAATTCTCAAGATCTGCTCCAATTCCAATTTTGGAGGGAGAAAATGAATGCTTTTTAGTAGTAAAACCTAAATTGGAAAAAATAAAATACGGAGATATTGAAATTGAAAAACTGGAATCTAAAGGTTCAGTATTGATCGTTACTTACCGGGAAACTGAAAACGACGAATACGCTGAGAAAAAACAATCAAATCCTATAGTTATCCTTAAAATTTCGAATAGACCTAAAACAATAAAATTTAACCATCAAAAATAAATTTATGAAAAGAAAACTATTATTGATAGCGGGCCTTCTCGTACTATCGGGAACAATATTTGCCCAGCAAAACCAGTGGAGTAAGCTCTCTCGGAACAACGTAAGAGATGCCAGAGAAAAATCGGTGAAAGTTTCTAAATATGAACTTTTAAGTTTAAATACAGATGATCTTAAACAACAGTTATTAACCGTTCCGGATAGAAGTAGAATCTCTTCCGTAAAAGGAACTTTAATAAAATTTCCTAATGATCAGGGAACGTTTGACACATATGAAATTTTTGAAGCTTCAACCATGCATCCCGATCTGCAATCCCGATATTCTGATATCAAATCATATATGGGATATAAGGTGGGTGATCAAACAACAAAAATCAGATTTACATATGATCCATATTTTGGATTAAATGCGATGGTCAGAAGTACAAAGGGAATATATTATATAGATTCATATTCTTCTGATAATAAGATTTATATAGTCTACGACAGAAAAGATGCAAGTTCTCAGAGCAGATTCGAATGTTTGTTTAAAGAAGATGAAAATGCTCTACATCAAACCACTAATCCAATTTCTCAGGGAAAAACAGTTATTGACGGACTTTTAAGAAGATACAGGCTGGCAATTTCCACGACTACAGAATATACGGCTTATATTTCTCAGCAAGCAGGAGTAGGAGCGGGAACGGATGCTCAAAAGAAGGCAGCGGTTCTAGCGGCAGTTAATTTAGCAGTAGCTCGTCTTAATGATGTTTATGAAAATGATATTTCGGTGACATTACAATTGATCGCGAATACAGATCTTTTATTTTTCATCAATTCAGATACTTTTGATGCGCTGGATGCTTATCAGATGATCGATGAAAATCAGACCGTTACTGATAACGCGATTGGTGCTACAAATTATGACATCGGACACGTTTTTTTCCAGGCTACACAAGGAAATGACAACGGGTTGGCTTATACACCAGCGGTTTGTAATGCTTCTGTGAAAGCAGGTGGAGTTACTGGTTCTGCAGTTCCTGTGGGAGATCCTTTTGTGATTGATTATGTAGCACACGAAATGGGGCATCAGTTTGGAGCGAATCATACTCAGAACAATGGTTGTAACAGAAATAATGCAACGTCTATCGAACCGGGAAGTGCCAGTTCAATTATGGGATATGCCGGAATTTGCTCTCCAAATGTGCAAAATAACAGTGATGCGTACTTCCATGCAGTAAGTGTCAGAGAAATGTATCTCAGAATAACAGGAGCCGGAAATTGTGGTGTAAACACTGCCACCGGAAATAATGAACCGACAGTTAATGCAGGTTTAGACAGAACAATTCCTATCGGTACACCATTCGCACTGACTGGAGTGGCATCTGACCCTGACGGTAATGCGATTACTTACAATTGGGAACAGATTGATGCTGGAGCTGCGTTGATGCCTCCAAGACCTACAAATACAGTAGGACCTTTGTTCAGATCTATGTTTGCAACGACTTCTCCTACAAGATATTTTCCTAGATTGTCAACGATCATTGAAGGCTATGATCCTACTATTTTAACAGCAACCAATTACAGATCTTGGGAAAAATTACCAACAGCGGCAAGAACGCTTAATTTCTCGTTATTGGTAAGAGATAACAACCCTGTGGGCGGACAAACAGGTCGTGATGACATTCAGCTTACGGTTTCTACGGCAGCCGGACCTTTTACAGTCAGTTCTCAGAATACAGCGGGAATTACATGGACTGCCGGTCAGCAACAGACTGTTACCTGGAATGTCGCTAATACCACTGCAGCACCCGTAAGTACAGCAAATGTAAGCATCTTGATTTCAATGGATGGTGGACTTACATTCCCTAATACATTGGTGGCAAGTACGCCGAATAACGGTTCTTATACCTTTGCAGTTCCGAATGGATTGGGGAATTCTTCTAATGCAAGAATTATGGTTAAAGCGATTAATAACGTATTTTTAAATGTAAATACAACCAACTTTACCATTAATTCTAATCTGTCTACGAACGAACTTGAAAAAGAAGACGGATTAAAAATTTATCCAAATCCTTCTAAAGGAATTTTCACTATAGAATCTGATTCCAGAACAAATATTTCTTACACTGTATTTGCAATGGACGGAAAATTAGTAAGCCCTAAAAAAGAAATTTCTCGTAATGGAGGTAAAATCATGGAGAAAGTAAATCTTTCATACCTTGTAACAGGAGTTTACATTATTCAGATTGAAAAAGACGGTCAGAAAATCTCTAAAAAATTGATTATTAATAAATAATAACATTCATATTCATTAAAAGGAAACGGCTCGAAAATATTTTCGAGCCGTTTTTATATATTTAAATCAAATTTAATCTTGCTTAAATTCACTTATAAAATGCAGTTTCACATTCGGGAATTTTTCCTGCGTCATATGAATCGTGAATGATGAATCTGCCAAAAATACCAATTGATTGTATTTATCTCTGGCCAAGAATCTTTGTTTTAATCTTGCAAATTCTTTGAATTCATCAGATTTTTCATCAGCTTCAACCCAACATGCTTTATGCATGGAAAGTGGTTCGTAAGTACATTTTGCACCATATTCATGCTCCAAACGATATTGAATAACTTCATATTGAAGCGCTCCAACCGTTCCGATGATCTTTCTGTTGTTCATTTCAAGCGTAAATAGCTGGGCAACACCCTCATCCATTAACTGGTCGATACCTTTAGCCAATTGCTTAGCTTTTAAAGGATCACTGTTATTAATATATCTGAAATGCTCCGGAGAGAAGTTTGGAATTCCTTTAAAGCTCAGTTTTTCACCGCCCGTTAAAGTATCTCCAATTCTGAAACTTCCTGTATCATGAAGACCAACAATGTCTCCAGGGAAACTTTCGTCCACAACTTCTTTTTTATCAGCAAAAAAGGCGTTTGGTGAAGAAAATTTCATCTTTTTATTTTCTCTTACCAATAAATAATTTTCGTTTCTTTTAAAAACTCCTGAAACAATTTTCACGAAAGCCAAACGGTCTCTGTGTTTCGGGTCCATATTCGCGTGAATCTTGAAAACAAATCCTGTAAATGTACTTTCTTCAGGCTTTACGATACGGGTATCACTTTCTTTTGGCTGTGGCATTGGGGCGATTTCGATGAAAGCATCCAATAATTCACGAACTCCAAAATTATTTAAAGCTGAACCAAAGAAAACAGGCTGAAGATCGCCGCTCATGTATTCATCACGGCTGAATTCAGGATAAACAGATTGTATCAAATCAAGTTCTTCACGTAAGTTTTTTGCTGCTTTTTCACCGATAATTTCATCGATTGTAGGGTCATTAATGTCATCAAATTTGATAGCCTCACCAACTCTCTGTTTTTTCTCTTCTAAGAATAACTGAATATTGTTTTCCCAGATATTGTAAATTCCCTGAAAATCAGCTCCCATTCCAATCGGAAGAGAAAGTGGAACAACTCTTAATCCTAATTTTTGCTCAACTTCATCCAAAAGATCGAAGGCATCTTTACCTTCACGGTCTAATTTATTAATGAAAACCAACATCGGGATATTTCTCATTCTACAAACCTGAACCAATTTTTCAGTTTGCTCTTCAACCCCTTTTGCAACGTCGATTACAACGATTACAGAGTCAACGGCTGTTAATGTTCTGTAAGTATCTTCTGCAAAGTCTTTGTGACCAGGTGTATCAAGAATGTTGATTTTGTGACCTTTATATTCAAAAGCCAATACGGAAGTTGCCACAGAGATCCCTCTCTGTCTTTCAATTTCCATAAAGTCGGAGGTAGCTCCTTTTTTTATTTTGTTCGATTTTACCGCGCCCGCTTCCTGAATTGCACCCCCGAAAAGTAGTAACTTCTCCGTAAGAGTGGTTTTTCCGGCATCGGGGTGAGAGATAATCCCGAAAGTTTTTCTTTTTTCTATTTCTTTGATTAAGTCTGACATATCGTATTTTGAAGTTGCAAAAATCGTGAATTTTGTCGAATCCTGAAAATTTGATTTTAAAACATTTATTAAAACACAAATAACACTAATTATTCGCACAAATAAGCACAATTAAATTTGTGAAAATTTGTGAAAACATTTGTGTAATTAGTGTTTCATTTTATAAACTTGACTTTCTTTTAAGAACAAAAGCCAATCCCAGTCCCACAAAAACCATAGCAGCACTGAAAGGGAAAATATATTTCATTCCGCAAATATCGGCTACAGCACCAATTAACGGTCCTGCCACACCAAGGGAAAGATCAATGAAAAGCCCATAACCAGCCAATGCAGAACCTTGACTTGAAGGCGAAACACTTTTAATCGCAACAACTCCGAGCGCAGGGAAAATTAATGAAAATCCTAAACCGGTAACTCCGGCGCCAGCAAGTGCCATTTGTGAAGTTGTAGCAAAAGCAATGATCAAAAGCCCGATGGTTTCTACTAAAAGACAGGCTATCGCTACTTTTATTCCACCATAATTATTAATAACATTACTGAAAACCAATCTTCCGGCAACGAATAATCCTCCAAAAACACTGAGGCATAAAGCGCCGTTATTCCAGTGAAAGTAATTGTAATATAAAGTAATAAAGGTTGAAATGCTCGCGAATCCAAGTCCGCCCAAAGCAAGACAAATTCCGAAAGGTGCTACTTTTCCCAACACTTTCCAGAAAGATTGTGAATCCTGATGATTGGTATTTTTCTTATTTTCTTTGGTTTTAGCGAAAAAGAATCCAACAATTCCTAAGATAATAGAAAGAATCCCAATTCCATAAAGACTGAATTTATGTTCAATGATAATTCCCAAAGAAGCTCCGATTGCTAAGGCTCCATAACAGGCAACGCCATTGTACGAAATGATTTTTGCGGTATGTTTTTCACCAAGAGCCATAATTGCCCAGTTAATAGGACTTGCTCCAATCATTCCTTCTGCACAGCCCGTAAGCAAACGGGTAATGATTAAAAATGTAAGACTGATAAATGGTGAAACTTTGAAATAATAGGCGATAATTAAAAATATCCCCGTCAATGAAAAACTCAACATACTGAATAATACAGCGGGTTTTGGACCTTTTCCATCAATAATCTTCCCGGAATATGCCCTCAGAAAAAATGTAGAAACATATTGTAAACTGATGACCAATCCGGCAACAACCAGACTAAAACCTAAACTTTTACTAATAAAAATTGGAAGAACAGACAGAGATAATCCTATGATAAAATATCCTACGAAAGTAAAAGATACATAACTAATCAAGGATAAATTAACATTCTCTGACCGATTTACTAAACTATCCATGTTGAAAAAAATTAAGGTGCAAAGTTACTTCATAAAAATAGCTTAACAGAATAATAAGACTACTAAAAAGGTAATATTTATCATTCAAAATCTCAATAAACATTTACCATTCCATAAAATCAGTTATCTTTGTTTTTACAAAATTTTTAGATAAAAAACATGGAAAACAGCAAATATCCAAAGTTTACGTTCACATGGTTCGGAGGAGTTGTTTTATTGGGCGGATTGTTCGTCGGAACAATGTTGATTTCCTTTTTCAATGTTTTCTGGATGTTCACTTTTAAAGAAAACCTGCAATACAAAGATTGGTTTTTTATGGCTTCCAATGCGATTGGATTCTTGACGGCGATTGCTTTTTTTGATTTTTTTATTGTAAGACCCACAACGAAAAAGAAACTTAATTTCAATTTTTCGCCCACTAATTTTTATACCTATTTATTGATTTTTCCATTAATGATTGGGATGATGTTTATTGCAGAATTTATCGCAGCACAAATTCCAACAACGGGACCTTTCTTTGGAAAATATTATGAATTTTTCTCTGATTTAATGAATCAATTAACGGATGATCCTGTTGTCATGATTATCACAGCCGTTATTATGGCTCCGATTTTCGAGGAAATTATTTTCCGTGGAATTATTCAAAAAGGATTGATGAATAAAGGAGTAGAGCCTTGGAAAGCTATTTTGTTTTCTTCCATTATTTTTGGAGTGGTTCATGCGAATCCGTGGCAGTTTGTAGGCGCTGTTTTATTGGGATGTGTTCTTGGTTTAGTGTATTACAAAACCAAATCTTTATTGTTACCGATGTTGTTGCATGGTTTTAATAATTTATGCTCATCATTATTAATAACTTATACTAAAAACGAAAGTTTTGCAGAGGCTTTTAAAGTTTCTGAATGGATCATATTAGCCATCGGAATTGTACTTTTTTCTTTGTTTTACTATTTATTTATGAAGAAATATAAAGTGCATTACTCTGAAATTTAGTTTTAAACACGAATCACACAAATATTTTTCACGAATAACACTATACTCATTTGTGAAATTAGTGCTTAAAAATTAGTGCCTTTTGTGTTTAAACAAAAAAATAGAATTTAAAAAATGAAATTGAATATGGAATTATTGGTAGCCACCCACAACGAACATAAAAAAGAAGAAATTCAGCAGATTTTAGGAAGCGAATTTGTCGTAAAAAGTCTGACTGATTATAATATTCACGAAGAAATTGTAGAAGATGGAGATTCTTTCAACGCCAACGCTTTAATTAAAGCTAAATACTGCTTTGAAAAAACGGGAATTCCAAGTTTGGGAGACGATAGTGGCTTGGTTGTAGAATCTTTGGACGGGAGACCTGGAATTTTCTCAGCGCGCTATGCAGGAGATCACGATTTTGCTAAAAACATTTCAAAAGTTCTAAGTGAAATGGAAGGCGTTGAAAACAGAAAAGCCTATTTCATCACAGTTCTATGTTATTACGATGAAAATGGTGCACAATATTTCGATGGCCGAGTGCACGGAAATTTATTGACAGAAAATAAAGGTTTCAAAGGTTTTGGATATGACCCAATCTTCGTTCCTGAAGGTTATGACTACACTTTCGCAGAGATGAATCCTGAAGATAAAAATAAGATTAGCCACCGTAAACAGGCATTGGATTTATTCTTGGATTTTTTGAAAGTGGCGGATAAATAAGATAAATTTTGGCTAAAGCCAATGGATATTTTACGATATTGTAAACGGGCTAAAGCCCGTTCCTATTGATTTGTCATTCTTTGTGTAATTTGTGTAAAATATTTGCGTGATTTGTGTTTAAAATCAATCTTAAATTTAAAATTCATGTTTAGATTTTCTGTTGTACATTTGTCAGCATAATAAACTATTGTTTTGAGTACTTATTTAACGATATTAGGCTTTAATTCAGCGATTCCCACAGTGAATACTTCACCGACATCTCAGCTTTTAGAAATGGAAGAAAGATGTTTTTTGATAGATTGTGGCGAGGGTACACAGGTACAGCTGAGAAAAGCAAAAGCGAAATTTTCAAAGATCAATCATATTTTTATTTCGCATCTTCACGGGGATCATTGTTTCGGTCTTCCAGGGTTGATTGCGTCTTTCAGATTATTGGGACGAGATACTCCTTTGCATGTTTATGGTCCGAAAGGGATTAAAAAAATGCTTGATACAATCTTCACTATTACGGAAACGCATCGCGGATTTGAGGTTGTTTATCATGAATTAGATAAAAATTATTCGGAAAAAATCTACGAAGACGCTAGGGTAGAGGTTTATACCATTCCTTTAGATCACAGAATTTACTGTAATGGTTATCTTTTTAAAGAAAAACCAAAAGACAGGCATTTGAATATGAAGGAAATTGCAAAATATGACGAAATAGAAACATGTGATTACCATAACATAAAAGCAGGAAAAGACTTTGTTTTGAGCGACGGTTATGTTCTTAAAAATGAAGTCCTGACAGTTGATCCCGATCCATGTGTTTCTTATGCATTCTGCAGTGATACGAGATATCTTGAAAGTGTAATTCCTATTATTAAAAATGTGACGGTTCTATATCATGAATCTACATTTTTACATGATTTAAAAGAAATGGCCGATTATACAGGACATTCCACGGCTTTGGAAGCAGCGACAATTGCCCAGAAAGCTGAAGTTGGAAAGCTTATTTTAGGACATTTTTCTAACAGATATGGAGATTTAACGGTTTTCACAGATGAAGCGAGAACTATTTTTACCAATTCATTTTTACCAAAAGCTTTGGAAAGTGTAAAAATTTAAAATGAAGATGTTGAATTTTGAAGAGCTAAAAAGCTTTTTAGACGAAAAAGCTGATCAATACAATACTCCGGACTTTATTGAAAATGATCCGATACAGATTCCGCATCGTTTTTCTTTGAAGCAGGATATTGAAATTGCAGGTTTTCTAGCGGCTACAATTTCCTGGGGAAACAGAAAAGCGATCATTAAATCAGCGGAAAAAATGTTGGATATCATGGGAAATTCTCCTTATGATTTTGTGATGAATTATTCTGAAAAGGATTTGGAATCAATTCAGGATAAAAGTATTCACAGAACTTTTAATGGTCAGGATTTTACTTATTTTATTAAACAATTTAATAGGATTTATACTGAAAATAATAGTTTGGAGGATTTATTTTTAATTAAAGATTCCGAAACGAATTTTTCTCATTCCATCGAAAGATTCAGAACAAAATTTCTTGGAATTGAAAAGCACAGAACGCACAAACATGTAAGTTCACCCTATAAAAACTCATCCACCAAAAGAATCATTATGTTTTTGCGCTGGATGGTTCGTGAGGATAAACGTGGCGTAGATTTTGGTATTTGGGAGAATATTGATCAAAAATATCTGTCGATTCCTTTGGATGTTCATACCGGAAATATTTCCAGAAAATTAGGATTGATTTCAAGAACTCAGAACGATTGGAAAACAGTAGAAGAGCTTGATCTGATAATCAGAAAGTTTGATGAAAAAGATCCTGCAAAATATGATTTTGCATTGTTTGGATTAGGCGTAACGAAAGAATTAATTTAAATAAACACGATGAAAAAAGACGAAGAAAAAATAGATGTATTAGAAAAAATTGCCAATGGAATTACCTGGTGGATCGGCTCGATACCGTCACTTATTGCACATACGATATTTTTTATCACTTCTTTTTTACTGCCATTATTAAAGATTGTAGAATTTGATAAAATGCTTTTGATTCTTACAACGGTAGTTTCTCTTGAAGCAATTTATCTGGCTATTTTTATCCAAATGTCGGTGAATAAGAGTCATGAAAAAATTGAAGATATCCAGGAAGATATTGAAGATATTCAGGAAGATATTGAGGAAATTAGTGAAGATATCGAAGAAATTAGTGAAGACATTGAAGAGATCAACGAAGATATTGAGGATATCCAAGAAGATATCGAGGAGATTAATGAAGATGAAGAAGATGAAGACCACAACGAACGCGCTAAGAATGTTATGCTTAAAAGCCACGTAAATTCTAATAAAAACGAAATAAAAGCATTAAAAGACCAAATTGCAGAGCTTCAAAATATGATTGATCAGCTTAAAAAAGATTAATTTTTTTCAACATAATTATAAAAAATGACTAATAATTTATTAGTCATTTTTCGTTGTTTGTAATAGAATTTAAATCAGAATTAATATTTAACATTAATTTAATTATTATTGTTAATAATTCAACCTAGATGGGGATTTAATCAAAAAAAATAGTATTTTTGAACAAACAACAACAAAATGTTAAATTATAGACTGAAAAACTACTTTTTCTTATTGGTATTGTTATTAGTTTCCACTTCTGTATTTTCTCAGAGGAAAGCACCTAAACCTGTAATAACATCGGTTAATAAAAAAGCCGGAGTTTTTATAGATGTAAACGCAACGGGTTATGCACCTTCTACGTATAGTGCAGAGCAACTTGTGAAGGATATTCTTATTAATGGCGGATCAACCTGTTCAGTACCAAACGTATCAAATGTAACGGTAGCTCCTAACCATCCAGTAACTAATAATGATAGGTTTTGGGGATATTTCCACAGAGGAACTACAAATTTCCCTTTTAAAGATGGAATTGTCTTAACTACAGGCCGTGCCAGAGAGGCAGGAAATACAGCGCAAACTCCTAGTACGTCTGTAACCGGCGCAGGAATGAACGATCCTGATTTGGTAGCGGCAGTTCCTATTACCAACCCTAGTGATAATTATAATGATAATGTCATGCTGGAGTTTGATTTTGTACCCAACTCTAATCAGGTAAAGTTTAACTATCTTTTTGCTTCTGAAGAATATACAGGTACTTTTCCATGCCAATATTCAGATGCATTTGCTTTATTGATCAAACCTGTTTCAGGTGGTCCTTATGTAAATGTAGCTGTTTTGCCGGGAACAGCTGGTCCTGTAAGTATGACCAATATACATCCTTTAATACCTGGAACACCTCCTTTTGGCTGTCCTGCTATTAATGAAATGTATTTTGCGGGTTATAACTCGTCACCTAAAGTGGTAACTAATTATAATGGTAGAACAGTTCCTTTGACGGCAGTAGCAACTGTTACTCCAGGGGTTGCTTACCATTTTAAAATGGTCTTGTCAGATTATAGAGATTCTAGTTACGATTCTGCTGTATTTATTGAAGGTGGATCTTTTGATATAGGTATTAAACTTGTTGATAATACCGGAGCTGTGTTACCTGCATCTCTAAATGTATGTGATAATGCTCCTCAGACTTTAGTGGCTCAGGTTTCAGGTATTACGGGAGCTACTTATCAGTGGTATTTCAATAATGGTACAACAACAGTAGCAATACCGGGAGCAACAACTTCAACTTATGTTGCAACTGCACCAGGTATTTATACCATTAAAGTTAGTGTTCCGGGAAATACATGTCCGGCTGAAGCTAAGATAACCATTGTTGGAGGTACAACTCCGGTGGCACAGAATGCTACATTGAAACTTTGTACGACTCCTACAACCAGTACATTTGATTTAAATACAGCTAAAACGTTAATAAGTACAACTCAAGGTGCTGTATTCCGTTTTTACCCAACTCAGGCTGGGGCGCAGGCTCAAGACGCTACTAATATTCCTACTGCTAATTTGGCGAGTTATAACGGAACAGACGGACAGGTTTTATATGTCGTTGTTTCCAATGGGGCATTTTGTAGTAAAACGGTTACATTGACTTTAAGAAAAGAAGCTACTCCGATAGCTGTACTTGGTGCTTCAAGAGTTAAAATCTGTAATGGAGAATCTGTAACTTTAACGGCTTCAGGAGGTGTAACTTATCAATGGAATACTATTTCGGGTACAGCAGGTACACAAACAGTGAGTCCAAGCCAGACTACAACATATACAGTATATGCAATAGGAGCACAGGGATGTAAATCTCTACAGCCTGCTACCATAACAGTGGAAGTAGTACCAGCTATTACATCCGGTCTTAAAGGAGGAATTATCTGTATAGGTGATAAAATTACTTTAGACGCAGGAGTAGGTCCAAATTACAGTTATATTTGGAGTAATGCTGCAACAACGCAGACAATTACGGTAGGTACACCAGGAATATATACTGCGACAATCACAAATGGTGTTTGTACTAAAATATTTACTGCAGAAGTAATTCAGGCTACAGTTCCTGAAATCAAAAATGTTAACTACAATGATAACGGAACAATGATCATTACAGCAACAGCGACTAATGGTCAGATGGAATATTCTGTGGATAACGGAATTACTTGGCAGGATTCTAATATGTTTACGAACGTTCCTAAAAACTCAGTAATTTCTATCAGAGTAAGAGTGAAGAAAACAAGTTGTGAGACGTTCTTGGAATATTTCACATTTGTAATGCAAAACGTTGTTACGCCAAATGGAGATAATCTGAATGATAAAATCGATTTCCGTGGAGTAAGCAGTTATAAAGATTTCAAAGCAAGTGTATTCGATCGTTACGGACGTGAAGTTTATAAAGCTGAAAAAATAAGACCATATTGGGACGGTTACTTCCAGGGTAAGCGTTTACCAACTGCATCTTATTGGTATCAGGTTACTTTTGAAGATCCTGCAAGCAAGCAACTAACTGTAAAAACAGGCTGGATTCTCTTGAAAAATATTGAATAATACATAAAACATAAAAAGGCTAACAATTCGTTAGCCTTTTTTATTAAAGTGAAATTTATAGTTGATAATGAATAAAATTGTATTCATAGTAATGTAAATTATTCAGAATTGAATTTCAATCAAAAAAAATAGTATTTTTGTTTAAAATAATATAAAATGTTAAATTGGAGGACAAGAAGTTTATTTTTTGCTTTACTTTTAATACTTATTGGTAATTCCGCTTTCTCTCAGAATAAAAGAATAGAAAAAGCGAAAAATCCTACATCGGTATCAATGAAGGCAGGAGCATTTATAGATATAAATGCTGCAGGATATCCTGAGACAAACTTTAGTGTTGAGCAGCTTGTAAAAGATGTTTTAATAGCAGGAGGATCCACGTGTTCTACAGCAAATGTTAGTAATGTCGTAGTTTCTCCAAATTTATCAGTTGGTGATATAAACAGAAGTTGGGGATATTTCAACAAAGGCACGACCAATTTTCCATTTGCAAAAGGTATTGTTCTTACAACAGGTTATGCAAGAAGAGCCGGAAACGATTTTCAGGGAACATTAAGTGATCATTTAACGACAGGAGGAGATGTTGATCTTGCCAATGCATTAGGAGTACCAAATGGACAATTAAATGATGCTACTTTTATAGAATTTGATTTCGTTCCGACCTCTACCGAAGTTAAATTCAGATACATCTTTGCTTCAAAAGAGTATTTTGACAATTTTACATGTAATATTTCGGATGGTTTTGCTTTATTATTAAAAAAATCAACCGATCCTACTTATACTAACCTAGCACTTCTTCCGAACGGAACTCCGGTAAGTGTTACTAATATTATTCCGTCAAGCTTACCTTGCGGACCAAAGAATGAACAGTATTTTGGAGGTTTAAATAATCCTCAGATACAAACTAACTTTAATGGACGTACAGTTCCGTTAACTGCTACTGCAACGGTAATTCCGGGACAGACGTATCATTTTAAAATGGTATTGGCGGATTATCAGGATAGAAATTTTGATTCAGGAGTTTTCTTGGAAGCAGGATCTTTTGATATTGGAGTTAAAATTTTAGATCCTGCCGGAGTAGCACTTCCTGGATCTATTAATGTTTGTGATAATACACCAACAGTTCTTACAGCGTCTGCAAATATTCCGGGAGCTACTTATGTATGGTTATTAGGAACTACACCTATTCCTGGAGCTACATCTGTAAGTTATACGGCAACTCAGCCGGGAGTATATACCGTTCAGGTTTTTATACCCGGAAATTCATGTCCGGGAACAGCCAGCGTCACGATTGTCGGAGGTACATCTCCAACAGTACAGAATGCTACTTTAACCGCATGTTACGCGCCAGGAAATGCAACATTTAATTTAACTTCAGCTCAAGCATCAATAAGTACAACTCCGGGAGCCACATTTGCTTATTATACAACGTTGGCTGATGCTAATGCTGGAAATGCGAACACAATTCCTACTCCCACAGCTTATCCAAGTGCGGGAGGTACGGTATATGTTCAGGTAAAAACAGGTTTCTGTGCAAAAGTGGCTGAATTACAGTTGGTAAAAGCGCCTCAAATGACGGCAACAATTGCTCCGCCAACAGTTTTAACTTGTACAAATTCACAAATCACATTAAACGCTTCTACATCCGTATATCCTACAGGCTCTACATTCAACTGGACAACCGTAGGCGGAAACATTGTTTCTGGTGGAAATACATTAACACCAGTTGTTAACAATGCTGGGACATATACTTTAACAATTACAAAAAATTATCAGCCTGGAAATCTTGATTGTACAGCTACAGCAACAGTAACTGTAACAGGGGACAGCGCGCCACCTGCAACGGGATTAACTGCAACTAAAGTTTTGATCTGTGCCGGAGAATCTGTTACTTTAACAGCTACAGGAGGGGCTACATACAACTGGCAAGGTGGTTTACCCGGTAACGGAAATACACAAGTTGTAACGCCTGCTACCACAACAACCTATACAGTAACTGCTGTTGGTGCTAATGGTTGCGTATCTCAAAATCCAGCGACAATTACGATTGTGGTTTCTCAACCGATTACTGTACAAAATGCATCATTATTAAAATGTTACCAGCCTGGAAATATCATTTATGATCTAACATCAGCGCAACCACAAATAACGTCAGCCGGTACAGCAACTTTTGCTTATTATTTACTTCAAGCGGATGCTAATGCAGGAAACGCAAATACAATTCCTACACCTACAGCATATCCAAGTGCTGCAAACCAGACTATTTATGTATTGGTTAAAAATGGAGGTTGTAGCTACGTTGTGACATTGCAATTAGTAAGAACAGCAGAAACAACATTAACAATAGCAACTCCGCAAACAATAACCTGTACAACAAATCAGGTTACAATAAATGCCGGGGCATCTGTAATTCCTGCAGGTTCTACCATTGCATGGACAACCGTAGGGGGAAATATTGTTTCTGGAGCTAATACTTTAACACCTGCTGTAAATGCAGGAGGGACTTATACTTTAACGGTTTCAAATATAAACCAACCTGGAAACTTAACATGTACCTACACAGCAACAGTTACAGTTATTGAGGATAAAACAATTCCAGTAGCAGGTTTAACCTCATCAGTTGCTCAGATTTGTGTTGGAGAATCGGTTACTTTAACAGCTACGGGTGGGGCTACTTATAATTGGGGAACTCTTCCGGGTAGTGGAAACACTCAGGTTGTTTCGCCTACGAACACGACTGTATATACAGTTTTTGCTATAGGAGCAAACGGATGTATCTCTGCAACTCCTGCAACGATTACAATTATAGTTGGTCCTCCAACAGCAGGGGTTTCAGCGAATAAATCGAAAATTTGTGCCGGAGAATCTGTTACTTTAACTGCTACAGGAGGTATTACTTATAACTGGGTTGGATTAACAGGAAACGGAAATACTCAGGTTGTTTCTCCTACAGTTACCACAGAATATTCTGTGTATGCATTAGGTGGAAATGGGTGTAGCTCAGTACTTCCTGCAAAAATTAAAATTGAGGTTGTTCCGGCGATTGTTTCTACATTGCAAGATGTATTTGTCTGTGTCGGAGATAAGGGTATTTTAGATGCAGGATCGGGTCCTAACTATACTTATTTATGGAGTAATGGTGCTACTACGCAAACGATATCTACAGATGTAGTGGGAACGTATTCAGTTACGATAAGTAATGGAGTTTGTTCTAAAGTTTTCACAGCACAATTATTAAACCCAGTATTGCCTCAGTTTACGAATGTGACTTTTGAAAATCATGTTCTTACGCTTACAACAACTAATCCTACAGGAGGAGTTTTAGAATATTCTATTGATGGAGGAGTAACATGGCAGAATTCGAATATATTCTATAATGTTTTAAATAACAGCAATTATAAATTGATGGTTAGGGTGAAGGATGCGAAATGTAGTACTACATTAGAGTTTTATACATTCTTAATCAGTAATGCAATTACACCAAACTCTGATGGTAAAAATGATGTTATAGACTTCTCAGGAATCAGTCAGTATAATAATTTTGCTGCTTCTGTTTTCAACAGATACGGTCAGGAATTATTTAAAGCTACTAAATCTGATGCTATCTGGAGAGGAACAATTAAGGATCTTAATGTGCCAACTGCTACTTACTGGTATAGAGTTCAGTGGGATAATCCGGCAAGTAAAAAGCTTGAATTAAGAACAGGCTGGATCTTATTAAAAAATAGAAATTAACAATTAAATCACCATAATTTTGAAAACCTCCTATTTTGGAGGTTTTTATTTTTAATAATAAAAAAGTTAAATATATATACGATATATTTAAAAAAAAATTAAATTTGTTGAAACAAAAAGTATTATGAAGAGATATCTACCGTTTTTTTTCTTTTTTTTATTCAGTTCGACATCTTTATTCTCGCAAAATGCACCACCTAGAAAACCTCAAGTAAAAAAGCTTTCGGCTACAGCCAAAGCTGGTGATCTTATTGATGTAAATGCTCCTGGATATAATGAATCGAGTTTTACGATGGAGCAATTGGTAAAGGATGTATTGATATCATCAGGAACCAATTCATGTGTTATGCCCAGCGTTTCGAATGTTGTAGTAACTCCAAATTTACCAGCCACTAATGCAAATAGAGCTTGGGGGTATTTCCATAAAGCAACAAGTACTTTTCCTTTTAAAGACGGAATTGTATTGGTGACAGGAAAAGCTAATCGTACAGGAAATGCTCCTGAAGCAGGCCTTAGTGACCCTGTGGGGACAGGTAGTGATCCAGACTTAGTAGCAGCAACCAACCCAAGTAAACCTTTGAATGATGCAGTAATCTTAGAATTTGATTTCGTTCCTACATCGTCTCAGGTTAAGTTTAATTATATAATGGCTTCTGAGGAATATACAGGTGATTATCCTTGTGGATATGCAGATTCATTTGCTTTATTGATCAGACCATCTTCAGGTGGACCTTACACCAACATGGCTGTACTGCCAAACGCAGGTGGGCCTGTAAGTATTACAAATATTCACCCACTAATTACAGGTTTTGGCGGATGTGCTGCAGTAAACGAACAGTACTTTGCAGGATATAACCCTCCAATTGGCGATACGAATCTTAATGGTAGAACAGTTCCTCTTACTGCTACAGCAACTGTAGTTGCAGGACAACAATATCATTTTAAAATGGTAATTGCTGATGCAGGAGATACAGCTTTTGATTCAGCGGTATTTTTGGAAGGTGGATCTTTTAAAATTGGGGTAGATTTATTAGACCCTTCGGGAGCTACTTTACCCTCAGATATTAATGTTTGTGATGGTGTGCCGCAAGTGATTACAGCTTCTGTGAGTGACCCTAACTTATTATATCAGTGGTTCTTTAACGGAGTAGCTGTTAATGGTGCTACAACAAACACGATTACAGCGATTCAGCCGGGAACCTATACAATTGAGGTAAGTGTTCCGGGGAATCCTTGTCCGGGGAAAGCATCAATTCAAATTCATGGAGGAACGACGCCGACTGCTCAGAATGCAACTTTACTTCTGTGTACCACTCCGGATATTACAACTTTCGATTTGTCGACTATCATGCCGGCAATAAGTACAACTCCGGGTGCGATATTCCATTTTTATCAAAATCAGGCGGATGCAATTGCTCAAAACAATAACTTTATTACAACACCATTAAATTATAATGGAACTGACGGTCAGATTCTATATGTAGTTGTTTCAAACGGAGGATTCTGTAGTAAAATGATTGAACTTAAATTATTAAAAGAAGTTACGCCAAAAGCAACTTTGGTATCTACCAGAATTAAAATATGCCCTGGAGAATCAGTGAATTTAACAGCTACAGGAGGTAATACTTACTTATGGAATAATTTCTTAGGTACAGGACCAACTCAGACTGTTACCTTATTTAATACAACAACATTTACAGTATATGCTATCGGAGTTAAAGGATGTAAATCTCTACAGCCGGCAACCGTAACTGTGGAAGTCGTTCCTGAGATCGTAACTCCATTGAAAGATGTAGAAATGTGTCTTGGAGACAGAGTGATCTTAGATGCAGGAACAGGTCCTAATTACAAGTATTTATGGAGTACGGGAGCAACAACGCAGACTATTTCAGTAGACGAGTGGGGAATTTACACAGTTGAAATTGATAACGGAATTTGTAAGAAAATCTTCCCTGTGAAAGTAATGGGAGCAGCTTCACCTTTCGTTTCTAATATCAATTATGGAAATGGAACACTGACAATTACTGCTGAAAACCCACCAATTAATAATATTCAGGGAGTTTTAGAGTATTCTATTGATGGAGGTATTAATTGGCAGCAATCGAATGTATTTTCAGGATTACAGAGTAATACGACATACAACATTCAGGTGAGGGTAGTAGGTACGCATTGTGTGGGAGCGCTTGAGTTCTTTACATTGCAGATTTCAAACATCATTACACCTAATCAAGATGGAGTGAACGATGTGCTGGATCTTACATCACTTGGAGAGTTCAAAAACTTCACAGGTTCAATCTATGACAGATACGGAGTTGAAATGTTCAGATTCTCAAAACAAAATCCTATCTGGAACGGTACGGTAGCAGGTAAGAGATTGCCAACAGCTACTTATTGGTACAAGTTCAACTTTGATTATCCAAAATCAAAAGCTCAGATGAACTGGTCTGGTTGGATCTTACTAAAGAATAGAGAATAATAAATAGATAATGCAAACATCAAAAAAAGCCTTTCAATTAAATTTGAAAGGCTTTTTTATTTTTAAGATTTTATCGGTTTTCTTTCCAGAGTTTAGTGAAATTGATAAAGTCACTAACGCTTAATTCTTCGGCTCTTTTATCCATAAACTCATGCGTTTTCAATTCTTCAGGAATTTCCAATACTTTTAAAGAGTTGGATAATTTTTTTCTCCTTTGATTAAAACCAGCCTTTACGATTTGCTTGAAAAGAACTTCATTTCCTGCTAATCCTTCTTTTGGGTTTCGGGTTAATTTAATAACTCCCGACTTTACCTTTGGAGGTGGATTGAAGACGTTTTCATGCACTGTAAACAGATAAGTGACATCATAGTATGCCTGAACCAAAACAGATAGAATTCCGTACTCCTTCGTTCTTGGGACAGATGCCGTTCTTTCTGCCACTTCTTTTTGGAACATTCCTACCATTTCTGGAATCAATTCATAGTGATCTATGATTTTGAACAAGATCTGTGAAGAAATATTATAAGGGAAGTTTCCAATAATAGCAATTTGATCGTTATTAATAAAATTGAAATCCTGTTTCAGGAAATCTCCTACAAAGATATCTTCTGTAATCTTAGGATAGGTGTTTTTCAGGTACTCTATAGATTCGGTATCTATTTCTGCAAGATAAAGGTTTTGCTCTTTTTCGAGAAGGTATTTGGTAAGGACTCCCGTTCCCGGACCTATTTCCATAATATTCTTATAGTTCTCAAAACTAAGACCTTCTACGATTTTTCTTGCGATATTTTCATCTGTCAAAAAGTGTTGACCAAGATGTTTTTTTGCTTTTACACTCAAGTTTTTTTATGATTTTATTAACAATGATTTTCTCTATTTCGTCCCAAATTTCGGAAGTTTTTTTCTAATTTAGCCAAAAATTTTAATATTAATGGCTAAATCTGTAGATGAATTTAATAAGAAGAGACTTCGATCGAGCAATATTACAGTCGTAATAAGTATTGCCTTAGTGTTATTTTTGTTAGGATTAATGGGACTTATTTTGATCAATGCCCAGAAATATTCCGACTATATCAAGGAACAATTGGTTGTCAATGCCTACTTTGATGAAAACTATGACGCGAAAGACTCTGTAAAAATTGCAAAATTTGAAGAAGAAACTTTAAAGAAAGTACAGACTTTGGCACCTGTAAAAAAGGCGACCTACATTTCAAGAGCTGCAGCTGCAATTGAAGCTAAAAAAAGTATGGGAATCGATAGCGATGCGCTTTTCGAGGAGAATATTTTCCCTTCTTCAATAGAAATTGCTCTGAAACCTGAATATGTAGACCCTGCAAAAATTGATGAAGCTATAAAAATCATCAAATCTGTTCAAGGAATTGTAGACGTGAAAAACGACAGTACCTTAATGGTAGATGTATACAACAACCTGAGTAGAATTTTAAAATGGATTTTTGGTTTCTCTCTTTTATTTTTGATTCTAGCGGTAGTTTTAATTAATAACTCTATCCGTCTGAAGATATTTTCAAAAAGATTTATTATCAAAACCATGCAGTTGGTAGGAGCAAAAAGAAGATTTATCTTAAAGCCTTTTATCATTGAAGCAGTTGTTTTAGGAGCTATCGGTTCTTTTATCGGGCTTGCTGCTTTATGTGGTGTCTGGTATTATTTCACGAGCCAGATCGGTTCATCATTCGTACAGGATAATCAGCAGTATTTTTGGCTGATCGTGCTTGTATTGGGAGTTGGAGTTTTAATTACGGTTCTAAGTACAATCATCGCAACATGGAGATTCTTGAAATCTAACGTTGACGATTTATATTATTCTTAAAAATGGGCAAACAAACAAATAAATTTTCTGCAGCAGATTTCGGTAAAGAAACTGAAACTACTAATGAAAACACGTTCTATTTCGGACAGCAAAACTTTAAATGGATGCTTATTGGTTTAGCATTTATCGTTGTCGGATTTTTATTAATGATGGGACCAGACGCCAATACTATTGACGGAAAGCTGGATCCTAATTCTTGGAATGAAGATATTTTTTCTATCCGAAGAATAAGAATTGCGCCTCTATTCATTGTAATAGGTTTCGTCATTGAAGTGTACGCGATTTTAAAAAGAAAATAATTAATTTTTATTTTAAAGATTAAGAAATTGCGAGATTTAGAAGATTCTAGATTTCAATATCTCTTAATCTTTAAATTTTTATATAAACTATGGATTTAATCAAAGCAATCGTTATTGCCATTATTGAAGGGCTGACAGAATATTTGCCAATCTCTTCTACCGCACACATGGGTTTTGCAGCCAATTTAATGGGCATGCAGGAAGATGAATTTTTAAAAATGTTTCAGGTTTCCATTCAGTTTGGGGCAATCTTGTCTGTTGTAGTGGCATATTGGAAAAAGTTCTTTGATTTCAATAATATCAAGTTTTATTTTAAGTTGGCTTATGCAGTTGTTCCTGCGTTGGCTTTAGGATATTTATTTGATGATAAAATTGAAGCCATTCTTGGAAATCAGATTGCAATTTCGTCGGTTTTAGTACTTGGTGGAGTTGTTTTATTGTTTGCAGATAAATGGTTTAAAAATCCAACCATCGATGATGAAAAGGGAATTACCGTAAAAAAAGCAATCACAATTGGATTCTGGCAATGTCTTGCGATGATGCCTGGAACGAGTAGAAGTGCTGCTTCCATTATTGGAGGGATGACTCAGGGGTTAACGAGAAAAGCTGCTGCAGAATTTTCATTCTTTTTGGCGGTTCCTACGATGTTGGCGGTTACAGTTTATTCTGTTTTTGTTAAAACATGGGGTAAAGAAACACCTAATCCTCAAAAAGGATATGAGATGATTATGTCATCAAACGACCATATTATGATTTTCGTGATTGGAAATGTTGTGGCATTTATTGTCGCATTAATCGCTATTAAAGCTTTCATCGGAGTTTTAAATAAATATGGTTTCAAACCTTGGGGATGGTACCGTATTTTTGTTGGATTGGCTTTATTGATTTATTTTTACTTTTTTAAATAATCAGGTTAAAAAATTACTGATTACCAATTATATATTACTCATCATTCATGACAGCTGAAGAACTGCAATCAGGACACGTATTTTTATTAGACAAACCTCTGGATTGGACTTCTTTTCAGGCCGTTAATAAAATGAAATATAAACTCAAAAGAGAGTTTAATCTTCCTAAGAAATTTAAAATTGGTCACGCCGGAACATTAGACCCAAGAGCAACTGGATTGCTTATCGTTTGTTGCGGGAAATTCACCAAGAAAATCCCTGAAATACAGGATGCTCCCAAAGAATATTGGACTGAAATTAAAATTGGAGTACAAACAGAATCTTACGACACCGAAAAACCAGAGATCCTTGAACAGGATTATTCGCACATTTCAGAAGAGCAGATCAATGAAGCTGTAATGAAATTTTTAGGTGAAATAGATCAGACGCCACCTGTTTTTTCAGCAATAAAAATTGATGGAAAAAGAGCGTATGATTTGGCTAGAGCAGGAGAGGAAGTAGAAATGAAATCCAGAAAAACTACAATTCTTTATATTGAAGACATTAAAATAGATCTTCCTTTGGTAAGCTTTACAGTAGGCTGTTCAAAAGGAACTTATATCCGAAGTTTGGCTCACGATATCGGGCAGGAATTGGGTGTTGGTGCTTATTTAACACAATTAAGACGTACAAAAATTGGTGACTATAAAATTGAAGACGCAACGACTCAGTTTTTAGATAATGATTTTAGATTTGATAATAATTAAAAACTAACCTATGCAGGAGAAAACACGTATCAATAAATATTTATCGGAAGCCGGATACTGCTCAAGAAGAGCTGCAGATAAGCTTTTGGAAGAAGGCAGAATTACGATCAACGGAAAGGTTCCTGAAATGGGAACTAAAGTTTCTGATGAAGATGTCGTGGAAGTTGACGGCAAACCAATACGTGAATCTGAGGATGAGCCTATTTACATTGCTTTCAATAAACCGGTAGGCATCGTTTGTACAACAGATACCAAGCGCGAAATAGATAATATTATAGAATATATCAACCATCCGAAAAGGATTTTCCCGATCGGAAGATTAGATAAACCAAGTGAAGGGTTGATTCTTTTAACCAACGACGGTGATATTGTTAATAAAATTCTGAGAGCAAGAAACAATCACGAAAAAGAGTATTTGGTGCGAGTAGACAAGCCTACGAATCCAAAATTCTTAGATAAAATGCGAAATGGAGTTCCTATTTTGGATACAGTCACAAAAAAATGTGAAGTTGAAAAAATAGATGATATGACCTTCAGAATCGTTCTTACACAAGGCTTAAACAGACAAATCCGTAGAATGTGCGAATATCTTGGCTACGAAGTGAAAAAGCTAAAAAGAATCCGTATCATGAATATAAAATTGGATCTTCCTGTTGGAAAATGGAGAGATTTAACAGATATAGAACTATCTACTTTAAATGATTTGCTTGAAGATTCTAGCAAGACAATTGATTAGTTATAAGTCTTAATTTATAAACTTAAAGATGCTTCGACTTCGCTCAGCATGACATCACTAAAAATTTACTGTTAAAATAATGCAGTTAGTATTAGAAATGTCATGCTGAGCGAAGTCGAAGCGTTTACGAATAAAGCATTTACTACTTCAAATACAGTTTCATTCTCGCCTCATATTCCGGTTTTATTTTCAATAATTTCCAGATTTTCTTTTCATCATGTTCGCTAATTCTGTAGAAAATAATTTTATCCGCAGAATATTTAAAATAAGGATGATTTTTAAGCCATTCTTCGGGAGCATCTACCAAAGTGTATTTCGGGACATTTGAAGTATTTAACGGAGCAATGGCAAGCAGTTTTTGAGTTAAATCTTTATCAATATTATAAGTAGTCAGAATCTGATCTTTATTAACAAAACCTCCTAATTTTTTTCTAAATCCTATTATCGAACCTGCGGCTCTTTCATCCATTCCAAACTCTAAAAGTTGTTTAAAAGTAATTGAATTCAGATCTGTTTTTGAAAAATCTGTTTTCTCTTGTTTTACCTCCAATTTCTTTTCATCCACTTTTGCTAAACTTGAGGGATTAAGCTTAATGTAAGGTCTTAATTCTTCAAACTTTTCAGCTGAGATCACAAAACATTTTTGAATGTCTTCTAAACTTTTAAAACTACCTCTTAAGTTTCGGTCACGATAATTGACAATTGTATTGGCTTGTTTTTCAGAAAATCCAAACGCTTTCCAACCATCAATATTCAAAGTATTAGGATCAAAAGAGCGATATTGAATTTTAGGTTTTCCTGTATAGACATTTTTAGCAAAATTTTTGAAATTTTCAGGAGTTTTTGCAGGAAGTATCAAATAACGTTCAAGCTTTTCGTAATTTTCATCATTAATGATAAAGCATTCTTTAAACTTTTCTTTGCTGACAAAACTTCCTCCCAAATAACTTTTATACTTTAAAATAGCTTCCGCCTGTCTTTCACTGAAACCCATTTTCACCCAATCATTAGCAGAATAATGATCAGGATTAAATCTTCCAGAAATGCTGATACTCTTCCTCTCAAAGCTCTTGAATTTAGAAGATTTAGCTTCCTTATTGGTTTCAGGAAGTAAAATATAGGTTTCCAACGCAGCAAACTTTTCCGGCGAAACAGCATAGCATTTTTTGAACTGCTCTTTTGACGTAAACCTTCCTCCAACAATCTTTTTATAATTTAAAATTGTTGCAATTTGTTTTTCAGAAAAGCCTAGATTTTTCCATTGTTTTTCGTCAAGCTCATTTGGTTCAAATTCAGATAAACTTAAAGGAATTGTACTTTCAGAAATGAATTTTACATCAGAAAAATCTTCTTTTTCCTTGCTTGTATATTTTTGAAATGTGAACAGAATAATCAACAGCATTCCCATGAATGCCAGTCTTTGGTAATAGTTTTTTTTCATCCTGCTGTAAACTTAATAAGAAATTTAAGTACAAGGCAATGACTAAATTAGAAATACTATTTTTTGTAATATAATTTGATGAGTAAGATTGTCAATTTACATCTGAAACAGAATTTTTGTAAATATTTTAAAGAAAACTATTCCGGATTATCTGCCAAAGATTCTTTCAGCTTCAATAATTCTGCTTTTACAAACTCTAATCGATCAATAATTGTCACTGTTTCAGAGATTTTGGAGTTGGTTGTTAAGGCAATTCGGGCTCCGTCAAGTGTGTAGCCTTTTTCTTTTACCAAATGATAGATGATCTGTAGATTTTTGATGTCTTCAGGAGTGAAATATCGGTTTCCTTTTTTGTTTTTTTTAGGTTTAATGATAGGGAATTCCTGCTCCCAATAACGTATTAATGAAGTGTTTACATCAAAAGCTTTCGCTACTTCTCCTATAGAATAATACAGTTTATCTGATAAATTTATCTTCATTTTACAAATCCTAAAACTCAAAGATAAATATTTTTTAAACCTTGTTACAAATACGTAACACAAAATGTTCATTTTTATAGTATAAATCATGTATAAAGTCATTCCAGACCTTTGAATTTTTTCTTTATTTTTGATATCAAATAAAATTAAGATGAATTCTATCTCAGTCTTACATATCGATCTTTTTCAGTCTGGGAAGAATGCTTCAGATTTTTATTTTAATACAATGAAAGATCATTTGGTTTCCAGTCATAAACATATTGAGAAACCGCATCGTCACGATTTTTATGTCACCGTACTTTTTACGAAAGGAAAAGGAATCCACGAGATAGATTTCCAGAAGTATGAAGTTTCTGAGGGAAGTATTTTCTTTTTGTCACCGGGTCAGGTTCACAGTTGGGAACTTTCGGAGGATACAGATGGTTATATTTTCTTCTGCTCGCAGGAATATTATGACATGCATTATGTGAACAGGAAATTAAGGAGTTTTCCTTTTTTCAGTTCATCAACTTTTCCTAGAAAGTTTCAGTTTGAATCGAAAGATTTATTGAAAATAATTAATTTATTCAAAGAAATAGAAGAAGAATATTATGCTCAGAATATAATGAAAGAGGATTTGATTCTTTCTCTTATGTCTCAGATTTACATCCATACTACAAGGCAATTTTCTAAAAATTTTGATGAAATAAGTTCGCTGACAAGCGTTTCTTACTTTAAACATTATCAGGATTTTGAGAATTTGGTTGAACAATATTTTACGACTCAAAAATCAACCGCGTACTATGCATCTGTAATGGAAATTTCACCCAAACATTTAAACAGAATTACGCAAACCGTGGTTCAAAAAACAGCAACAGAAGTCATCACCGAAAGGGTAATTCTAGAAGCAAAAAGAATGCTGATGTACCTTGATGAGAGCTTGGTTGAAATAGCTTTTCGTCTTGGTTATGAAGAATATTCTTATTTTGTGAGAGTCTTCCGAAAAGGCTCCGGAATGACTCCCACGCAATTTATTAAGAAATATAAGGCTTAAGTTGGTTGTTAGTTTCTGGTTGAAGGTTGATTGTTTTTGGTTTAAAGTTTAAATAAATTATAAGATTACTTCAGCCAAAAAAATCCCAAGTTTTAACCCCCTAAAACTCTCAAACACTAAAACTCTCCAACTTATTTATAACAACAACTTAAACGGTCCTTCAAAATTAGTATCAAAAGAATCCAACATTTTTCCACTCTCGTCGAATACACCGATGGTCATGTTTTGTTTTGAAAATTTAATATCTTCTTCAGGAAAAGTGATGTTGATGTTTCCTTTTAAAATTTCATCACCTTTTAAGATGATTTTTTCATTGCCAAAGAATGTTATTTCAGCATTTTTAGGATTTATAACTTTTATGGTTAAAGTCTTTTTCTCGTTCGTTTTGTTGAGTAGAGTGTAAATAAAAGTATTCGTTAT
The DNA here is from genome assembly GCF_046535115.1 of Chryseobacterium sp. SIMBA_038. NCBI lineage: Bacteria > Pseudomonadati > Bacteroidota > Flavobacteriia > Flavobacteriales > Weeksellaceae > Chryseobacterium > Chryseobacterium sp. SIMBA_038. Next base: position 209,395 of record NZ_JAWRXH010000007.1, on the reverse strand, counting down.
TTTTCCGTTTTTAATGAAAAAAGTTGATCCTGCAGGTTTAATGAACTTAGCTTCCATAGAACCTCGGTCGTACATCAAAAATCCAAGGAAGCCGATTAATATAACAAGAAATAAGGTGGTAACTTTCATTCTTGATGTGAATTTGAATTTCTCCTGATTTTCAATTTCAGCTTCGGTTGCATACCGCACCAATCCTTTTGGAAGTCCAACTTTCTCCATAACCTCATCGCAGGCATCGATACAAGCTGTACAGTTGATGCATTCTAATTGCTGTCCGTTTCTGATGTCGATTCCTGTTGGACAGACAACTACACATTGTTGGCAATCGATGCAGTCTCCTTTGCCTTCAGCTTTTCGATCTTCTCCGTTTCTCCATTTTGAGCGGTTTTCTCCTCTTTTAAAATCGTAATAAACGTTTACGGTTTGTTTGTCGATCAACACTCCCTGAAGCCTGCCGTACGGACAAACCAAAGTGCAAACCTGTTCCCGAAGCCAAGCAAAAACAAGATAAAAAGTCATTGCAAAGCCTATCATTCCTATAAAATTCAAAGAATGATCAATTGGACCTTCTGTCATAATTTTAAATACCTCTTCATAACCCACAATATACATGAACATGAAATGTGAAATAATTACTGAGATCAAAATGAAAATTGACCATTTTGTAACTCTTTTTCTAATCTTTTCAGCGTCCCATTCTTGTCTGTCGAGTTTCATTTGTTTATTTCTGTCGCCCTCGATCCAATAATCAATTTTTCTGAAGACACTTTCCATAAAAATGGTTTGCGGACAAAGCCAGCCACAAAATATTCTTCCGAAAACTACGGTGAAAAGCATCACGAAAATCACGGAAGTAACCGCCCCTAATGCCAGAATAAAGAAATCCTGAAGATAAAACGGTTGTCCAAAAATGAAAAATCTTCTGTCGATAACATTAATTAGTAAAAAAGGATTGTTATTGATCTTTACAAAAGGTAATCCAAAGAATAAAGCTAATAGGAAATAACTCACATAGTTTCTATAATTGGTGTATTTTCCTTTTGGTTTCCTTGGGAAAACCCATTTTCGGCTTCCGGTTTCATCCATCGTGCCTACCGAATTTCTAAAAGCTTCATTTTCAATATCTGAAGTTTTAATATCGCCGGATTGTATGCTCATCGCTTAGATTGTTTTAATTTTAAACGTCATATCAAACTTGATTTTTTTCTCATTTTATGTATCAAATAATGTTGAAAAAATCTTTTGATTAGATTACTGCAAAGCTCTGAATAAAGTCAATTAATAACTAATACCATCTACTTACAAAATAGGATTATTCGGACATTTTGATCTGGGCTATTTAAATAAAATTAACTGGTTCATGATAATCATTTCTCCAAAGGATAATTTTGTATCTGAAAATTTTAAATAATATATTTATGAAAAAAGTATTGGTGATTAATGCCAGTTCAAGAAAAGAAAGATCTTTGAGCCGTCATTTAACAGGATTGTTTGTTGACCTTTGGAAAGAGAAGAATATTGATGATGAGATCTGCCATCGGGAAATCGGTCAGGGAAATATTCCACATGTCTCTGAAACATGGATTTCGGCTGCTTTTAAACCAAAAGATCTTCGTTCTGAAGAAGAAATTCAGGAATTAAAGATCAGCGATGCGTTAGTTGATGAGCTGAAACAGTCGGATATTATTGTGTTGGGAACTCCGATGTACAATTGGTCTATTCCTAGCTCATTGAAAGCGTATATTGACCAGATTGTGAGAGTAAATGAAACAGTTACGGTGAATAAAGGAGATACAGAAAAACCTTACAATGGTCTGTTGAAAGGAAAAAAAGTATATCTATTATTGGTACGCGGAAATGAAGGATATGAAAAAGGTGAAAATTTTGCTTTTATGAATTTTCAGAGTGAATATCTTAAAACTGTTTTTAATATTTTGGGAATTGACGAGGTTGAAGAATTTGTTTTGAATGGTTCCTCTTATGGAAGTGAGGTTTTAAATAATGCTTTGCAGACTGCGACCGAAAAAATTAAGAATTCGATCAGTAAATTGTAACAAAAAAAGCCAATTTTCCTTTTTAACCTCTTCAAAAGCTCTCAAAGAAAATTGGCATTGCAATATATGAGTGAATGATATTTAAAGTTTACGAAATCAACTGCGCAAAATGATGGCAAGCCAATACATAACCACTATTCAGGTACAAACGATGAGCCGGATGGAGTGCAAAACCACTGTCTAAATGCACGGATTTCATTCCCGTTTCGATGGCTTCCTGTTTTACCTCACCAAGCAATGTTGCTCCACATCCCTGGCTTCTGTAATCGGGATCCGTGTAAAGATCATCAATGTAGATGGTTGGGCCTGTTCTTAGCATACGCATATTTCGATAACCAATAAAAGCTGCTGCTTTATGGTTTTTATCGTCATAAAGGTATTTTATCTTAAATGATTCATTTTTAATTAAATAAATAACTTCTTCTATGAGATTTTCCTCTTTTAAATTATTTCTGAATGCCAGAATGATATCTTTACAGATCATAATGTCTGCTTCTGTTGTGATGGTTCTTATTTCCATTGTGATAGATTTTGAATTATTTTGTTGGATGTAAATGCAAACCGACACCGACTCTGTTCCATGAATTAATGCTTATCGCAGCCATAATTAGATTAGAAAATTTTTCTTCTCCGAATAATTTTACTCCTTTTTCGAAAACCTCGTTGCTTATTCCGTTTTGAGTGATCAGTGTAACTTCTTCTGTTAATCGGATGACAATTGTTTCCTCTTCGGTGAACCAGTCTTTTGCCTCATGCCAAGCTCCCAAAACATTGATTTTTCGCTGATCTTCACCCATTTTCAGGGCATCTACAATGTGTTTGTCGATACAGTAGGCGCAACCATTGATTTGCGAAGCACGGATTTTTATTAATTCAATATACAAAGGCGGAATTCCTGATTTTAGGATGTTTTTATCCATCTCGATCATCAGTTTAGAATTTTCTGCGAAATTTTGGAAGAGATTAATTCTTTTGTTCATGTTTTCAATTTTATTGTTAAAAAAATATCTTTTTGTTCCATTCTTCATTAAGAACAGTGCAAAATTAGATATCACAAAAACTTGAACTGAGGACCAGTTGATTTTATTTAAATAGTCCAGATTTAAGCTTGATTTTAAAACAAAAATTAAAAATTTAATACATCTTTTTCACAGAATTTTTAAGGATATGAACAGCATCCCTAATTTTCTTTTCCTCCATAGAAGCAAACCCGAAACGGAAAGAATTATAATGAGCATTTTTTCCGGTACAATAGAAATTACTTTTAACGCTTAAACCGTTTTCATGTGTATGCTTGATTATTTTTGACAATTCATATTTAGGTTTGAAAGTAAGCCATAAAGCCAAGCCTCCCGAGGGTTTAGAATAATTGATATAATCGTTAAGCTCTTCATTTAACAAGTTGCATAAAAGATCGCATCTTTGAGAATAAATTTTGTTGGTTTTCTGGATGTGTCTGGCCAGATCTCCGCTATTGATCATCGCTGCAACGGTTTGTTCGATGATTAAATCTCCTTTCAGATCGATCAGAATTCTCAATTTTGATACGGCGGCTAAAAATTCTTCTGTGGCGATCATATAGCCGAGTCGAAAAGGAGTTCCCAAAACTTTTGTAAGAGAACCGATGTAGATGATATTTCCGTTGTGATCTCCGCTGGCTAAAGGTAGATAAGGATCATATTTAAATTGAAAATCATAATCGTAATCATCTTCTATTACCGCAGGATTGTAAATATTGATAAGCTCCAAAAGATGATTTCTCCTTTCAACACTCATCGTAACCGTAGTTGGATGATGGTGGTGCGGAATTACGTAGATTAATTTTATATTCTGTTTTTTTAGAATATCCTCCAAAATATCAGTACGCATTCCCTGATCATCGACAGGAACGCGAATAATATCTGCCCCTAGTTTTTCAAAAAGTGCATCGGCGATAAAATAACTTGGGTCCGTTACCACAACTTTATCTCCGGGTTTTATGATAAGTGAAGCTGCGAGATAAATGGCCATTTGACCGCCTCTTGTAATGAAAAGATTTTCAAAGCTAAAGTCTATTCCACGCGTTTGATTCAGGAAAGTTTGTAGAGAATTTTTAAAACCAGCAGAATCTAAAACATATTTTGAATTATCTTTTGTGATCACCTTATCTAATGACTTTCTGAATTCTTTATTGATTGTAGTGAAAGGCAGTAGGGAAGTGTCAGGAAAACCGTCATCAATGATGATATTATTTTTAGAATCAGTATTAAATGTGAAGTGAATAATTTCCCGTCGGTCAAAATCAAATTTCCCTTTTGTGGAAAATGGACTTATTTTTTTATGATATGATCTAGGTCTTACAACGGGTAAATTTGGTGAGACGATATATCCCTTGCGCGGTTGGCTGTCGATCCAATCTTCCGAAACCAGTGTTTCATAAACAGCCATAATTGTTTTTCTGTGAAGATGCAAGTCTAGCGCGAGCGAACGTGTACTTGGAAGTTTGCTTCCGGGCAATAATTTTCCTTCCTGAATCAAATCAATAAACTGTAGTGAGATTTGTTTGTAAATCGGAACTTCACTGTTTTTGTCAATAATGATAAGATTTTTGTATGGAAGCATAATTAATCTTTTAATTAAATGGATCAACACAAAATTAATATAAACTGGTCTATTTGAAGTTAAAAATCTGGTTCTGATTTATTTTAAATATCAGAATTTTTAATTTATCAAAATGAGAAAATAAACTTTGAATCTAATCGTTGATATCGTAAATTGTAAGCGTTAAAAAATGGAGAATGAAAAATATCTTTAGAATCAGCTTGATTGGTTTGGTTTTCGCATTAGTAAATTGTAAATCAGTAAATTATAGTAACATGTTTTATGATGGTGTAAAGCCGGAAAGGGTTTCCGATAAATTCAGTTTTACGGAAGGCCCATCTTCGGATAAAGAGGGGAATGTATATTTTACAGACCAACCCAATGATAAGATCTATTATTGGGACTGGAAGACCAACCAGGTAATTGTTTTCTTAGATAAATCGGGGAGAGCCAACGGAACACATTTCGATAAGGATGATAATTTGATCACTTGTTCGGATGACAACGGTGAAATCTGGAAGATATCAAAAGATAAAAAAGTACAAATTTTATCAAAAGGTTTTGAAGGAAAAAGACTGAATGGACCAAACGATGTGTGGAACGACGAATTTGGCGGAATGTACTTCACCGATCCTTTATATAAAAGAGATTATTGGGTAAATTTCAAACAGGAAATTCCACATAAAAGTTTGTATTACAGAAATAAAGATGGAAAAATAACGAAACTTGAAACATTCACACAACCCAACGGAATTGTAGGAAGTGAGAAATATAAAAAACTTTACGTTTCGGATATTGACGCTGGAAAAACTTACGTTTATGACATTTTAGGTGAAGGAAAATTATCTGAAAAAAGATTATTCTGTGAAATGGGTTCAGACGGAATGACGCTTGACAAGCACGGAAATCTTTATTTAACAGGTAAAGGAGTAACTATTTTCAATCGCGACGGAAGAAAAATCTATCAAATCCCGATTGATGAAGAATGGACTTCCAACGTTACTTTCGGAGGAAAGAATAACGAGATTTTATTCATCACAGCTTCAAAATCGGTGTATACTTTACCGACAAAGGTGAAGGGTGTTAGATAATTTTAAAATTTATTGAAACACGAATTACACAAATATTTTTTCACAAATAACACAAAACATTATTATTTAAGTTTTGGCTAAAGCCAGATTTGAATATCATTCATAAAAAAACGGGCTAAAGCCCGTTCCTATTGATATAATTATGGTGTTATTTGTGAAAAAATATTTGTGTAATTCGTGTTTAATAAGCAACCTCAATCTTCACCTTCTTACCTTTCAGTTTTTCAGCAATCAATGTATCCAACAATGTTTTAACCTTATTTCTAGAAACGGCAACATAAGAAGTCGTATCTTTTACTTCAATCAAGCCAATATCTTCTTTTCTAAGTTGTCCTTTTTTGATCAGGTATCCAACGATATCCACTTTATTCACTTTATCTTTTTTTCCGGCGCTTATGTAAATCGTTTGGAAAGGCGTTTTTTCAGGAAACGTATTAAATCCTGCGACACTTTCTTTAGGCGTATCATTTTTAATGAATGGAAAATTTTCTTCCGCAGTCATGATCAAATAAGCAAAACCTTTAGCATTCATTCTTGCGGTACGACCGTTTCTGTGAATGAAAGCATCTTCTTTATAAGGCAATTGATAATGAACAATCGATTCAACTTCCGGAACGTCTAAACCTCTCGAAGCCAAGTCGGTTGTAATTAAAATCCTCGCAGAATCGTTTCTGAATTTCAGTAAAGCACGTTCTCTTTCGTCCTGTTCCATTCCGCCGTGGAAGGTTTCTCTGTCGATTCCTTTATCAGCTAAAAGGTCAGAAATACGGTCAACAGCTTCACGGTGATTACAGAAAATCAAGGTTCTTTTATTCCCGATTTTACAGATCAAATTAAACAAAGTATCTAATTTTTCCTCAGAAATAGTCATTACTTTTCGCAACTGAATATCCGGTTTTGCATCACCTAATTTCAAGAAATCAACGAGTTTTTCATTCTTCAATCCTGTAAACTCCGGAATTTCATCCATCGCTGTTGCAGAAGTTAAAATTCTTTGTGAAAGACCTCTCAGAGAATTAGAAATGAATTCCATATCTTCATGAAAACCTAATTCCAACGCTTTATCAAACTCATCCAACACTAAAGTCTTAATCGTTTTCGGATCAAAATTGTTATTTCTTAAATGATACGTAACTCTTCCCGGAGTTCCGATCAAAACAGCCGGAGCTTCAATTAAATTATTGACCTCAATTTTTTTATCATGACCTCCATAACATACAGAAACTTTAAAATCCGTTCCCATAGATTTGAAAACCTGCTCAATTTGCAACGCCAATTCTCTAGCCGGAACCAAAATTAAAGCCTGAATTCCGGAAACATCTTTTTTCAGATTTCGAAGAACGGGAAATAAAAAGGCAAGTGTTTTTCCTGAACCCGTTGGGGAAAGCAAAACAACATCAGTATTGTTTTCAGTGGTCTTGTATGTAGATTTCTGCATCTGATTCATATCCTGAATCTGCAGTTTTTGATATATTGATTCTAATTCCATTTTGCAAAGGTAGACCATTTTGTTTTTTATGGAAAATCCATTTACTATTTATTTGAATTATGGATTCCCGTAATGAGAATCTTCAGTTTGCGAATAAATTTGGCTATTAAATTTTATTAAACTTTAATACCATGAAATTATATCAAACACTTGAAAATCAAATTAAAAAAGAGCCTAATTACGTTTCCGATAATGGAGAAGTGAAAAAATGGGTAGTACTCAACAAAGCACAAAATCTTGATGAAGAACTAATCGAATTATTATTAGATGATTCCGATTTGAAAGAAAAATTTTTCATCAAGGTAAAAGATGTTTTGGTATTTAAACAAAATCTTTTCATTCAATTTCTTGAACAGAAAAACTATCTCAATGACAGTTATACTCAATTTAAGAATAAAGTTGGTTTGTCTATTGATGACAAATATCTGAAACAACGCAACGAGGTAGCTTTGGTCTGGCCATTTAAAGACTGTATTTTGGAAGGCGGACAAAGCCGTGAAGAAGATAAAAGAGAAGAGATTTTCTTTAATGAAACTTTAGCGCAGGACGAAATTACCGAATTACTCGATCCAAAAGTTCTTACCAATGCTAAAAAGTTTGATAAAGATGGGGAAAAGAATTTTGATCAATTTAATCGAAATGAAAAAGGTACTATTACTGATAATCTGATTATTAAAGGAAATAACCTTCTCGCATTACATTCTCTAAAGAAAGAATTCGCAGGAAAAGTGAAGCTGATTTATATTGATCCGCCTTATAATACTGGTAACGATGGTTTTAAATATAATGACAGCTTTAATCATTCTACTTGGTTGACTTTTATGAGGAATAGACTAGAAATAGCTAAACATTTGTTAACTGATGATGGTTTTATGATTGTTCAATGTGATGATTATGAACAAGGATATCTAAAAGTCTTAATGGACGAAGTTTTTGGAAATGAAAATTTTAGAAATTCAATTTATTGGCATAGAACCTATGCAGGGAAAACCGTTTCAAAAAATCTGCCTTGGAATACAGACATAATCCATTTATATTCTAAGAAAAATCTATATAATATAAATAATGTAACTTCTGAATTATCACACAAAGATATTGATTCATATAAGAAAGACGATAATGATGGCAGAGGGAAATATACAACTGTCAGTCTACAAAAAACGGGTGGTCCTGGTCCTCAAACAACTTACGATTATATTGATAATAATGGTAAATTATGGGTTTGTCCTAAAAAGGGTTGGAGAATGAAACAAAGCAAATTGAAAGATTTGGAAAATGATAATAGACTTTATATTACAGATGTTACAATCCGCGAAAAATATTATTTAAAAGAAAGATTAGAAATTGGTAAGCAAATAGATAATTTTTGGAATGATTTAGGAAATTTAAATAGATCAAGTGATTTAAATTTTAATTTAATAGGTCAAAAAACGGAAAGTCTTCTAGAAAGATTAATAAATTTAACAACATCGACAAACGATATAATATTAGATTATCATTTAGGAAGCGGGACAACTGCAACAGTAGCACATAAAATGAACCGTCAATATATAGGTATTGAACAAATGGACTATATAGAAGAGTTTGCTGTTGAACGTTTAAAAAAAGTGATCGATGGCGAGCAAGGCGGCATTTCCAAATCCATCAACTGGCAAGGCGGCGGTTCCTTCATTTACCTCGAACTCAAAAAATACAATCAAACCTTTATTGAGCAAATTGAAGAAGCTCAAAACTCTGAAAATCTTCTAACGATTTGGGAAGAAATGAAAAACAAGTCTTTCCTGAATTACAATGTTGATATTAAAAAACAAGAACAACATCTCGAAGATTTTAAAAAATTAAGTCTGAAAGAACAAAAACAACATCTTTTTGACCTGCTCAACAAAAATCAGTTGTATGTAAATCTTTCTTCACTCAATGACGAAAACTTTGAGTGTACACAGGAAGACAAGAAAATAACAAAAGATTTTTATCAAATTAAATAGTAGCAAATGGCATTTTTACACGAAATATTCAACAATACGTTTGCACGCAAGGCTTTAGCGCAGGTTATATTGCCAAACGGAATGATCGATAATTTAAAATTCGGCATTCGTCCTTATCAGGAAGAGGCTTTCAAACGATATTTATATACAGAACAGGAAAATTTTGACGAAAAACCTAACAAACCACTTCATTTACTGTACAATATGGCTACAGGAAGCGGAAAAACTTTGGTAATGGCAGGTTTGATGCTTCATTTATATGAGAAAGGATACAGAAATTTTCTGTTTTTTGTGAACAGCAATAATATCATCCAAAAAACCAAAGACAATTTTCTCAATCCGCAAACGTCTAAGTATCTGTTCAATAATAAAATTGTCATCAACGGAAAAGAAGTTTTGCTGAAACAGATTGATAACTTTGATGAAGCTGATAATGAAAATATCAATATCAAATTTACAACTATCCAACAGTTGCATATTGATTTGAATAATACCAAAGAAAACAGTGTTACTTACGAAGATTTTACAGATAAAAAAATAGTAATGATTGCGGATGAAGCGCATCATTTGAGCGGTGGTACAAAAAGCGGAAATCTTTTTGGAAGCTGGGAAGAAACAGTTCTGAAAATCCTTCATCAGAATTTTGATAATATTCTATTGGAATTTACCGCAACTCTTGATTATGAAAGCTTGGAAATTATCAATAAGTATAAAGATAAAGTCATTTATAAATATGATCTTTCGCAGTTCCGGGCAGATAAATTTTCTAAAGAAATTAATCTTGTCCGTTCCTTGTACGATGAGAAAGAGCGTGTAATTCAGGCATTAATTCTTAATTTGTACCGTCAGGAATTGGCAACGATTAACAATATTAATTTAAAACCTGTAATTCTTTTTAAAGCAAAGAAAACCATCAAAGAATCGGAGCAAAATAAAGAGAATTTTCATAAACTTATTGAAGAATTTTCGGACATAATGGTAGAAAGAATTAAAAAAACGTCTACTGTTTCTGTTGTTCAAAAGGCTTTTCAATTTTTTGAAGGTAAAAATATTTCGTTTAATGAGATGGCGAAACGCATTCAAACCAATTTCAGGGAAGAAAATTGCCTGAGTGCAAATAATGATACCGAGGCAGAGAAAAATCAGATTTTGCTTAATACTCTGGAAGATGAAAATAACCCGATTCGAGCTGTATTTGCTGTTCAAAAACTGAATGAAGGCTGGGATGTTCTTAATTTGTTTGATATTGTAAGATTATACGAAGACCGCGACGGAAAAGACGGGAAACCAGGGAAAACAACACTTTCAGAAGCGCAATTAATCGGTCGTGGAGCGAGATATTATCCTTTTGCATTGGAAGAAGGGGAAGATAAATTTGTTCGAAAATATGATGACGATATTTCAAATGACCTCAAAATTCTGGAAGAATTGTATTATCATACGAAAGAAGACAGCAGGTATGTTTCAGAGCTAAAAAAAGCATTGATAGAAACCGGAATTTATGAAGATGAAGCTAATCTTGAAACCAAACAGTTAAAATTAAAGCCCATATTTAAAGATTCTGAATTATATAAAAAAGGCTATGTTTTTTCTAATAAAAAGTTGCCCAAAAACTTTGATAAAGTAAAATCATTTGTCGATTTGGGAGTTACGAAAACCAACTACAGACATCAGCTTTCTTCAGGCGGCGGAAGAGTTTCTAATGTGTTTTTTGAATTAGAAAGTCCTGTCACTTCTGATGAGGTTATGAAATCTAAAGATGTGAAGCTTGTGAATATTCAAAAACACGTTATCAAATGCGCATTGAGCCAGAATCCGTTTTATTATTTCGATTATCTTTCGCGTTACTTTCCGAATATCAAATCACTTTCAGATTTTATTGAAGATGAAAACTATTTGGGGAATTTAGAAATCACGTTCACAGGAAGTTATAATCGTCTTCAGGAAATTTCACATTTTGATTACCTTCAGGCACTGAACGGGCTTTTGCAAACTATAGAAGTTGAAATTAAAAATAATTCTACAGATTATGAAGGTTCGGGATATTATCCACAGCCTATTCATGAGGTTTTCAGGGATAAAGAAATCAGAGTCAATAAGCACAGTGAAAGAGCAAAAGGACAGGAAGATTTGGTTTCAAATGGATCTTGGTATGCTTATAATGCTAATTACGGAACAATGGAAGAGAAGAAATTTGTAGAACTGTTTTCCAGACGGTTTGAAGGTTTCAGTCATAAGTTTGAAAATATTCATCTCATTCGGAATGAAAGAGAAATTAAAATTTTTGATAAATACGGCCGTGCATTTGAACCTGACTTTTTACTTTTCTGCAGTGAGCGTGCCAATGAAAAACTAACCTTTCAAGTTTTTATAGAGCCTAAAGGAGCTCATTTAATAGGATATGACAAGTGGAAAGAAGATTTTTTGAAAGTAATAGGAAATGAGAAAAAATCCATAAAAATTTACACAGATACATACAAAATTACGGCAGTTCCTTTTTATAATTATGGAAATGAAAACGAGTTTAGGAAGGTTTTAGAAAGTACATTTGAAAAGTAAAATTATTGTATTTAGTTAAAATAAATTCCGTATCTTTGCACCACTTTTTGTGGGTAAGGTTTGAAAAGGTAAATTATTATAAATTAATTACTTCCGTATTTTTTAAATCCACATTTATTCAAACCGGTAAAAAAGAAGGAATACAAATTTTATTAGAAAATGTCAAAAGAGACAAATTCAGCAGAGGTTATTTTAAACCAAAACGTAGCACCAGAACAATTTGATTGGGATTCTTTCGAATCAGGTCTTGATGCAGACGCAAGAAAAGAAAAAAGCGATTTAGAGGAAATCTACAACGGATCTCTTAGCAGTTTAAATGATAACGACGTTATCACTGGTAAAGTTGTAAGATTAACTGATAAAGAAGCTATCGTTGACATCGACTTCAAATCAGAAGGTGTTATTTCTCTTAACGAATTCCGTTACAACCCAGGCCTAAAAGTAGGTGATGATGTTGAAGTAATGGTAGACAGAAGAGAAGACAAAACAGGACAGTTACAGTTATCTCACAGAAAAGCTAGAACGCTTAAAGCTTGGGATAGAGTAAACGAACTTCACGAAACTGGAGAAATCGTTAACGGTTTTGTTAAGTCTAGAACTAAAGGAGGTATGATCGTTGACGTTCACGGAATCGAAGCATTCTTACCAGGTTCTCAAATTGATGTTAAGCCAATTAAAGATTACGATCAGTTCGTAGGTAAAACTATGGAGTTCAAAGTTGTGAAAATCAACCCTGAGTTCAAAAATGTAGTTGTATCTCACAAAGCATTGATCGAAGCAGATATCGAAGGTCAGAAAAAAGAAATCATCGCTCAACTTGAAAAAGGTCAGGTTCTTGAAGGTACTGTTAAGAATATTACTTCTTACGGTGTATTCATTGACTTAGGAGGTGTTGATGGATTGATCCACATTACAGACCTTTCTTGGTCTAGAGTGAACCACCCATCTGAAATCCTTGAGGACGGACAGACTGTAAAAGTTGTTATCCTTGATTTTGATGACGAGAAAACAAGAATCCAATTAGGTATGAAGCAATTAGAAGCTCATCCTTGGGATGCTCTTTCTGCTGACATGAAAGTTGGAGATAAAGTAAAAGGAAAAGTAGTAGTTCTTGCTGACTATGGTGCATTCGTAGAAATTGCTCCAGGTGTAGAAGGATTAATCCACGTTTCTGAAATGTCTTGGTCTACTCACTTAAGATCTGCAGGTGATTTCGTGAAAGTAGGTGATGAAGTTGAAGCTGAAGTATTAACTTTAGATAGAGAAGACAGAAAAATCTCTCTTGGTATCAAGCAATTATCTAAAGATCCATGGGAAAATATTGAAGCTAAGTACCCAGTTGCATCTAAGCATGTAGGAACTGTAAGAAACTTCACTAACTTCGGAGTATTCGTTGAGTTAGAAGAAGGTATCGACGGTTTAATCTACATCTCTGATCTTTCTTGGACTAAGAAAATCAAGCACCCGTCTGAGTTCTGTGCAGTTGGTGATAAATTAGATGTTGTAGTTCTTGAACTAGACATCCAAGCTAGAAGATTATCTCTAGGTCACAAGCAATTGACTGAGAACCCATGGGATAAATTCGAAACGAAGTATGCTGAGGGAACTATCCACGCTGGTAAAGCGGTAGACGTTCACGATAAAGGAGCTTCTGTACAATTCGAAGATGCTGAGGTTGAAGCATTCTGTCCTTCAAGATTATTAGAGAAAGAAGATGGATCTAAAATCAAAAAAGGTGAAGATGCTCAATTCAAAGTAATTGAATTCAACAAAGAATTCAAGAGAGTAGTAGTTTCTCACACAGGTATCTTCAGAGACGAAGAGAAGAAAAATGTAAGAGATAATTCTAACAACAACAGATCTAACAATACATCGTCTTCTTCAAACAACGAAGAAAGATCAACTCTTGGTGATATCGATGCATTAGCAGAATTGAAAAGAAAAATGGAAGAAGGTAAATAATCCTTAATTCATTTTATAATATTAAGCCACTCGTTTGAGTGGCTTTTTTTGTTCGTTATTTTGAAATTTTACATTAATAATAAATTATTTTTACAATATTTCACTATATGTAGAAAAAATTATTATTTTTAAACAAAATTAAATAACAAACTTTTAACTATGAAAAAAACATTTTTATTATTCCTTCTTACATTGATGATGTCCGTGGGAACGCTACGTGCTCAGACTGAGGGTGGAGATTACGTTATTATGCTTGATAACGGTTTTTCCATTAATGATCAAACTTTTACTGACATGAAACTGGGAGCCAGCAAATTGGCTGAACAGCTATTATCGTGTAATCCCAAAAACAGAGTTGCAGTAGTTCATTACGGAGCCGGAAAATATAATGCTCCAAATACGAGTTTTGCTCCAAGAATTTACATCGAAAATGATTTTACCAGCGATCATTCTGTAGCCCAGAATATCACAAGAAGACTTTATTACGGAGATCACTTTCATGAAGCATTGGGATTGGTCGGTAACGCGCTGGATGGTGCTTTCAATGCAAATATTATAAGTCCACAGACAGTCTTAACAAGAAATACTAATCCTTTATCTCCCCTTTACATCATTACTTTAACTGATGCAAGTAGAAATACAGGAGCTATAATTAACGGGTCATATTTAGTAAATTATGCTAATCCAACTTTGAATACTGATGATGCATTTAAAAATGTCATAGATTTTAAATTAAACAGAGACGCAAAATTTGCATTTGTGCATTTAACTACAGTTTCCAATGCGGCAACTCAGGCTGCGCAACGAGCTGCTGCGGCTATTGCGAGCCAGGGTGGTGCATATTCAGGATTGATTGAAAACTATCCTTCAGATCCTGATGCGGGTATATTGCCAAGATTATATTATAACAGAACCAATGGATTTGGATTGTATAGTTATGAGTCTGGTTATTGGGCTAATCTTGCCAGCGATATCTGTAACTCTTCAGGCTGGGGAACTTTTAAATTTGAATATGAGCCAGGTATGTGCCCAGCCATTGCACAAACTATTAATGGTACTATTAATCTACCGGCTGGTGCTGTATTCAATACTTTTAAATTATTTTTAAGTGATAATGTAACAGGGGCAACTTATCCAGTGAACTTTTCCCCGACATGGACCTCTGCAACACAGTTTCACTATACCTTTCAGCTTTCTGATTTTAATAGTCTTCCAGGTGGTATATCAAATTATAAATTTATGTTAGTGATGATTTATACATATAATGGAAGTGTATACGAAACGTATAGCTGGAATAATTATCCATGGTTTGATACAGATATTACTACCGATTGCCCTCTAAGAATGGTTCCACAGTCTTCTCTTGAGAAAAAAGCAGGATTTAAGCTTACTCCAAACCCGACAAATGGTGCATTTAAGGTAATTTTAGATAAAGATATTACAGCAGGATCATTAATGGTTACAGATGTTAGCGGAAATACGGTTTACAAAAAATCATTTAAAGATCAAAAAGAAATTGAAGTTGATATACATTCTCAAAATCAGGGAATTTATATTGTAAGAGTAACTTCAGATAAAAATGAAGCATATTCTGAAAAATTGATCAAAAAATAATTATAGTTAATAAATTGAAAAAAGACTGCCTTTTGGCGGTCTTTTTTTGTTCAATGAGGCTGTTGAAAGGTTGTTAATGATGTTTTGGTTTAAAATAATTAATCATTTTATAATTATTTTGTAAAAAATATAAAAAATTTATTTTCTGATTATTAATTATTTGTAAATTAGCGCCTTTATTAGTGTATATGAAAAAGATAACTCTACCTCTTTTATTTGCTGCATTCGCAGTACTTCCTTCTACTTTATTCGGACAAGATAACGAGAAGTTGATTAAAGATTATATTTCTCAAAATAAAATTAGAGATTATAAAAAATCAGATCTTACGAATTTCATTATTGATAATGTTGATAATTCGAAGTCTCTAAATGGGAATATTGTAAAATTTCAACAGACTTATAACGGATTACCGGTATATAGTTCTGTAGGAACAGTACTTATTAAGGATAATAAAGTTGTTTATTACTTAGATAATTTTGTTAAAGATTATACTGCATCTACACCAAGTAATGCAATAATAAATAAAAGTACGGCTCTTCAAAAAATTGCTGACGAGCTTGGAAATACAGATGTTTCTGCTTTTCCTATTCTTGGTTTCTTCGAAAAAGCAGGGAAGGCTAAAAATACAGCAAAACAAAGACTTGTATATGCTAACGATAGCAATGGAAATCTTCGTTTAGCTTATGAATATATTTTAGAGGAACCAAAATCTGCAAACTACTGGAATATCTTAGTTGATGCAAATGATGGTAAAATTATTGAAAAAAATAATTTAACATTATCGTGTAATTTTACACATGATGCTTACTCTTCTGATCTTTCTCATGAGCATTTTGCGGGTAATTCAGATCAATTAATTGGCGCAGAAAATAAAGCGCAACAGAATTTTATGTTTTTCGCTCCCGATAATGCTTCATATAATGTATTTCCATTACCTATAGAGTCGCCTACATTTGGTTCAAGATCTACAATTACAAATCCTTGGATACTTGCAGCTTCACCAGAGGGTTGGCATTCTGATGGGACAACTCATTATAGTATTACGAGAGGGAATAATGTACACGCATATGAAGATACTGCTGGAACAAATGCAGTAGGACTTTCTCCGGATGGAGGAACTTCAAGAAATTTTAACTTTCCTTTTAGTATAAATGGAACTGCTGCGGCTAATCAAAGTGCGGCAATTACCAATTTATTTTATTTAAATAATAGAATTCACGATGTATTTTATACATTCGGGTTTACGGAATCTGCCAGAAACTTCCAATGGAATAACTTTGGAAAAGGAGGTTTAGATGACGATGGAGTTTTTGCTGAAGCTCAAGATGGAGGAGGTTTGAATAATGCTAATTTCAACTCACCACCAGATTACTACAATCCAAAGATGCAAATGTATTTGTGGTCTACGGTTAACAGATTATTCTTTTATAATGCTCCTAGTGCTGCAATTTCGCGTACACCTGGTACTGGAACAGCTCAATTTGGGCAAGCTTTAACAGCTACGGGTGTTACAGGAAATGTACAATTATCTTCAGTACTGGACGGATGTACGCCATTACCTGCCAATTCACTTGTTGAGAAAATTGGCCTGGTAGAAAGAGGAACATGTTCTTTTGTTGTTAAAACAAAGAATTTACAAGATGCCGGAGCATTGGCAGCTATTATTTATAACAATACAGCTAATGGTTCTACTATCGGAAATATGTCCGGAGTTGATGCTACGGTTACTATCCCTTCAGTATTAATTACAAATGCAGAAGGTGAATATATTAAAACTCAATTGGCTTCAGGAGTAGTGAATGTAACACTGAAAAACGATCCTGCTACAAGTGTAACTCCTGATGGAGATTTTGATAACGGCATTGTTACTCACGAGTACGGACACGGAATTTCAAACAGATTAACAGGCTCAGGTTATGGATGTTTAAGCTCAGCTGCTGATAAAGAGCAAATGGGTGAAGGCTGGTCAGATTTCTTTGCTTTAATGTTAACAAACAAAGCAGGCGATAACGCGACAGTAGCAAGAGGAATGGGTACTTACGTACAAGGACAGGATATTACCGGAGGTGGTATCAGACCTGCGAAATATTCTCCTAATTTTGCTATCAATGATTTCACTTATACTGATACAAACGGAATGGAATACAATAATGGAACTGCTATCGTTCCGGATGTACACTCAATTGGTTTTGTTTGGGCAACTATGTTATGGGATCTACACTGGAAGTATGTTGAGAAATACGGCTATTCTTCTGATGTAACTGCAAACACGACTAACGGTAGTTCAAGAGTTCTACAATTAGTTACTGATGCATTGAAACTTCAGGCTTGTAATCCAACATTTATTGATGGTAGAAATGCAATATTAGCTGCTGAATTAGCAACAACAGGAGGTGCAGACAAGTGTATGATCTGGAATGTTTTTGCAAGAAGAGGCTTAGGAGTAAATGCAAGTGCGGGATCTAAAACCAATATCAACGATCAGGTACAAGACCTTACAGTCCCTGCTGAATGTAACGTATTGGCAACGAACGAAGTGAAAGCAGTTAAGAATACGATTTCAATCTATCCAAACCCTGCTAAAAATGAGTTCTTCATTAATTTCCCAAGCAATACGATCGGTAAAGTAAGCGTTGAAATTTATGATATGTCAGGAAAATTAGTTTCTTCAGAAGATAAGATCTCTCCTGATGCTAAAAAAGCAATTTCTACAGATAATTTAGTAAACGGAGTGTATATGGTGAAGATAAAAGGTCTTGGTTTTGATGCTTCGTCTAAAGTTATCGTTAAAAAATAATCGTTAAAAACTATATATTTAGAAATAAATAAAATTTTTAAATAATAATAAAAGAATCGTTTCATATGAAGCGATTCTTTTGTTTAATGTTTGTCGTATTTTGCTTTTTATTGAACTGGAATTGTAAATTGGTGGTAATAATTAAGCAAATATGAAAAAGATAAAACTACCTCTTATGATTACTGCATTTGCAGTTTTCCCATGTCTAAATTTATTTTCCCAGGAAAGTGAGATGCTGATTAAAAATTATATTTCTCAAAATAAAATCAGAGAATATAAAAAATCAGATCTTACAAATTTTATCGTGGATAATGTAGATCCTTCAACATCATTAAATGGAGATGTGGTGAAGTTTCAGCAAACATACAATGGGCTGCCTGTTTATAATTCTATGGGTTCTGCCCTTATTAAAAATAAAAAGGTTATTTATTATACCGATAATTTTGTGAAGGACTACAATCAGTCTATTTCAAATTCAGCTGGCATTAATAAAGCAGTAGCTCTTCAAAAAATTGCAAGTGCACTGGGTAATGTAGATATTTCTAATCTTTCTATTCTGGATTTTTCAGATAAAACTTCAAACTCACAAGAAGCACCCAAACAGAGACTCGTATATGTTAAAGATGTCAATAACAACTTACGTTTAGCTTACGAATTTATTTTAAAAGAACCCAAATCATCAAATTATTGGGATATTCTGGTAGATGCAAATAATGGCAAAATTATAGAGAAAAATAACTTAACATTATCGTGTAACTTCCACCCTGATGCTTATTCTTCTGATGTCTCAGAACCTCATATACATAGTAATAATTCAGTGTCAGTTGCTTCTGAAAAGACATCTCAGCTGACAAATTCACTTTTAGTTCCGGACAATGCTTCTTATAATATATTTCCTCTGCCAATAGAAGCTCCAACGTTTGGGGCAAGATCAATCGTATCTAATCCATGGGTTTTAGCGTCCTCTCCGGATGGATGGCATTACGACGGAACAACGCATTACACGATTACCAGAGGAAATAATGTTTATGCATATGAAGATACTGCAAATCTCAATCAGCCCGGATTCTCTCCTGATGGCGGAGCTTCAAGAAATTTTAATTTCCCATATAGTACAAATGGTACACCTGCGGCTAATCAAAGTGCTGCTATTACCAATTTATTTTATATGAATAATAAGATTCATGATGTATTTTATAAGTTCGGTTTTACAGAATCTGCAAGGAATTTTCAGAACAATAATTTTACAAATGGTGGAGTAGGTAATGATTATGTAAAAGCAGAGGCACAAGATGGTGAAGGAACAAATAATGCAAATTTTGGAACTCCGCCAGATGGTAACAAACCTGTTATGCAAATGTTTTTATGGTCAACAAAGAATAGATTCTTTTTTTATAATGCTCCTAATTCAGCTATTACACGTCAGCCGGATGTTGGAATTGCTCAATTTGGGCCTGCTCTAACTGCTATGGGAGTTATCGGTAATGTACAGTTGTCTTCGGTATTAGACGGATGTAGTGCTTTACCGGCAGGATCTCTTACCGGGAAGATCGGTTTAATAGAAAGAGGTAACTGTGACTTTACTGCTAAGGTAAAAAATGCACAGAATGCTGGAGCTAAAGCAGCAATAATATATAGTTTACCTACGTCAGCACCAACTTTAGTAATGGCAGGATTTGATCCTACAATTACAATTCCGTCTGTGATAATTTCAAATTCCGAAGGAGAATATATTAAAGGTAAACTTTCCGCAAATGAAATGGTGATTGTTACTTTAAAAAATGATCCGGCTACTGCTGTAATTCCTGATGGAGATTTTGATAATGGAATCATTACTCACGAATACGGGCATGGAATTTCAACTAGACTAACAGGTAACGGTTTTTCTTGCTTAAATTCATCAGTTGATAATGAGCAGATGGGTGAGGGTTGGTCAGATTTTTTTGCATTAATGTTAACGAATCAACCGGGAGATAATGCTTCTGTTGCAAGAGGCATGGGTACCTATGCACAAGGTCAACCTACAACTGGCTTAGGTATACGTCCTGCAAAATATTCTCCGGATTTTAGCGTAAATGATTTTACATATACAAGAACTAATGGGCTTATCACAGTCAATCAATTTGGAGAAACAGTTCCTCATTCACATTCTATCGGGTTTATTTGGGCTACAATGCTTTGGGATCTTCACTGGAAATATGTTGAAAAGTATGGATATTCTTCAGATGTAATGGCGAATCCAAATAGTGGAAGCGCAAGAGTACTTCAAATGATTGTTAACGGATTGAAGTTACAAGGTTGTAATCCTTCTTTTATTGCAGGAAGAGATGCTATTATAGCTGCAGATCAGGCTGCTACAGGAGGGGAAGACAAATGCATGATCTGGAAAACCTTTGCAAAAAGAGGTTTAGGAGTAAACGCTTCACCGGGAGCTTTAACTCCTACAAATTCTTCAACAGCTGCTGTAACAGCAGCTATTAGTGATCAGGTAGAAGATTTTTCAATTCCAGCTGATTGTAATACATTAGCAACAGATGAAGTGAAAAATATTAAAAATACAATTTCAATCTATCCAAACCCTGCTAAAAATGAATTTTTCATCAACTTCCCAAGCAATACTCTTGGAAAAGTAAGTGTTGAAATTTACGAAATGTCCGGAAAATTAGTTTCCTCGGAAGATAAAATTTCTCCTGATGCTAAAAAGGCAATTTCTACAGATAAATTGGTAAACGGAGTATACATGGTAAAGGTAAAAGGTCTTGGCTTTAATGCTTCTTCTAAAGTTATTGTTAAAAAATAATTTTTAATATAGTGATGTTACGAATCGCCGCAAGCAAAGCTTGCGGCGATTCTATTTATCTATGATACTAATCACCTTCCGACAAATTTGATTATTATGTCGTAACTTTGCCGGCTGTTTAAAAAATTATGAAGAAGAAAAATATACTAAAAGGAGTTTTATTTGTCGGGATCGGAGCCAGTATTTATGGTATGTTGGCAACATTTGTTAAAATGGCTTATCATGACGGATATACGACTTCAGAAGTTACAACGTCGCAGTTCGTGTTGGGATTGGTAGGTTTGTTAATTTTAAATTTTATTCAAACAATAACATCAAAGCAAAAATTATCTTCACCAAGCGGTAAGGAAATCAAAATGCTGATGTTAGCTGGTACTTCCTTGGGTTGTACAAGTTTGTTTTATTATATCGCAGTTCAGTATATCGCAGTTTCTATTGCGATTGTATTGTTGATGCAGTCCGTTTGGTTCAGTGTTGTGGTTGAAAGTTTTTTAACTAAAAAATTACCGAACGCCAGAAAAATAGTATCTGTTGTTATTGTTTTATTAGGAACAGTATTGGCGACAAATCTTATCAATATGGATATCGAGCTAGACTGGCACGGAATCTTCTGGGGATTATTGGCTGCAGCATCTTATACACTAACAATGTTTACATCCAATACTTTAGCTACCCATTTACCGGTTTTGAGAAAAAGTATTGTCATGCTTTCAGGAGGATCAATTGTGATATTTGCATTTTTGTTTTTTGCTCAGATTGGCCCGATGTATTCTGATGGTTTAAGATCATTTTATTTAAATTTTACAGAAAATACGGAGCATATCCATTCTTTTAATTACTCTATTTTATGGACGTATGGTTTTGCGCTGGCTCTGTTTGGGACAATTATTCCTCCTATTTTATTTAATATTGGTTTTCCGAATGCAGGATTAGGCTTAGGAAGTATTGTTTCGTCATTAGAACTTCCGGTTTCTGTAACAATGGCTTATGTTCTGTTGGGCGAAAAAGTAGAATTGATTCAGTGGATGGGAATTATATTAATTCTTTTCGCAATTGTTTTAATGAATCTACCTTCCAAAAAAGAACTTGTCGTTGTGGAAGTATCATAAATAATCTTAATTAAACTAAAAATAATAAGTATAAACCGTTTCTTTTGAAGCGGTTTTTTTAATTTTATACTTAAATAAAAATTCATGAAATATTTTAAAAATGCTGTTGCGGTTATAATGTTATCGATTGCGCCAACTTTATTCTTTTCGCAGGTAAAACCATTGGATGCAGATCTTACGAATTATCAATATCCTTATGAAGTTCATTTCATTAATTTAAAATCTCAAAATAACGATTTGAAAATGGCTTACATGGACGTAAAGCCAAAAACACCAAATGGAAAAACAATAATGCTTCTTCATGGTAAAAACTTCAATGGAGCTTATTGGAAACAGACGGCAAAAGATCTCGCAGATAAAGGGTTTAGAGTCATTATTCCTGATCAGATTGGATTTGGCAAGTCTTCAAAACCTCAAAGTTATCAGTTCTCTTTTTCTCAATTGGCGGAAAATACAAAAGCTATTTTGGATGAATTGAAGATTGATAAAACAATTGTTCTAGGTCACTCAATGGGTGGAATGGTTGCCACAAGATTTACATTGCTTTATCCTGAAAAAGTTCAAAAATTAATTCTTGAAAACCCAATCGGGCTTGAAGATTACAAAACCTTTGCAGGTTACCAGACGATAGATCAGGCATATCAGTCAGAATTAAAAAATACGGCAGAAACGTATAAAAATTATCAATTAAAATTTTACTACGACAATAAATGGAAAGCAGAATATCAACCTTGGCTTGATTTAATTGCAGGTTGGACATTGCATTCTGATTATCCAAAAGTAGCTTGGGATGCTGCTTTAACTTCAGACATGATTTACAATCAACCGGTTTGTTATGAGTTTAAAAATATTAAAACTCCAACTTTATTAATTATTGGAACAAGAGACAGAACGGCAATCGGGAAGGATAGAGCTCCAAAAGAATTACAGCCAAAAATGGGGCAGTATCAGGAATTAGGAAAGAAAACCCAACAAAAAATTGCAGGCTCAAAATTAGTCGAAATTGAAAATGTAGGTCATCTTCCGCACATTGAAGTGTATGATAAATTCTGGAATGCTTTGTATGATTTTATTAAGTAAAGAAGGGAGTTGGAAGAGGGAAGTTGGAAGTTTACAAAATTGAGAATAATCTATTTGTTTCCATAACTTTTGTCATAATTATCAGATTGCTTCGTCGCTTCGCTCCTCGCAGTGACGAAAATAAAAAGAGACTGCTCAAATATGAACAGTCTCTTTTTGTATGTATTGTTGTCTGAATTATTTCTTCTTGTAAGAAGCATCTTTAATTCTAGCTTTCTTACCTCTAAGATCTCTGAAGTAATAGATTCTAGATCTTCTAACTTTACCTTTTCTGTCAAGTTCAATTTTTTGAAGAGCTGGCATGTTGATAGGGAATACTCTTTCTACACCTACATCACCAGACATTTTTCTGATTGTGAAAGTTTTTGTAGAACCAGTACCTCTTAATTGAATAACTGTTCCTTTGAAGAACTGAGTTCTGGTTTTTTGACCTTCCTTAATTTCGTAATAAACAGTGATTGTATCACCTGCTTTGAATTCAGGAAATTCTTTTTTTGTAATGTACTTGTCTTGTACGTACTTTAATAAATCCATTTTTAATAAAATAAAATGTTAAGGCTAAGCAACTTACACGTTTTTCGTCAGAGGTTGAATAACAGGTTGCAAATGTACAAAATACTTTTTGAATATGCCAAATAATTTTTTGTTATTAAACTACATATTTTCAGAGTTTTTGACTCCAAAAATTAACATATCCTTTACGCAGACGGCAGATTGAGTTTACATGGGAGTTTTACTTTTGCCCGAACTAAAAATGGCAGTAATTTTTTCCTCAAATCATTGACAAACAATTTAAAACTCAATACACTACTTATTATGAAACACTACTTATTTTTTTTCTTTTTTGTCGTCCAGATGACATTTGGGCAGGCTTTGTATCCTTATTTACAAAACCCGACACCAAATTCTATGATCGTTAATTGGAAGACCTCTTCTAATAATGAAACAACCGTTATTTACGGAAATTCTCCTACAAGTTTGAATGTTACCGTTACTGGAACTACCAATATTTTTTCAGACACGGGATATAATAACAACTATTATTATCACACGGCGAAAATCACCAACTTATTGCCGAATACCAAATATTATTACAAAATAAAAACAGGAACAAGTGAATCTGCGGTTTATAATTTCAGAACACTGCCTTTGCCGGGACAGCCTGTAACAGCGAATGGGAAAATCCGTTTCCTAATTATGGGAGACAACCAGATCAAAGCTGAGCCTAGATATGATACCTTAACTTTAAATGCCTATAAAAAGTTAAAAGACAAATTTGGACCAACTTCAGATCCTTCGGATAACGTGGCTTTGACTTTTATGGTTGGAGATCAGGTAGATGTGGGAACATTGGATCATTACGAAAATGTACATTTTAAGAAGAATATTAATTTGTCACCTTATCTTCCGATCCAAACTACAGTTGGAAACCATGAAACTTACGGAACAATGGGAATGAATTCTTATTACGCTCATTTCTATATTGATGAAATTAAATATAAAAACATCAGCTCAGGAAATGAGAATTATTATGCTCAACAGGCTGGAAATGTTTTATTTATCAGTTTAAGTTCAGAACATACAGGTTCAGCTCAGCAAACTTGGCTTCAACAGATTTTAAATGAAGCAAACAATGACCCTACAGTAGATTGGATTATCTCATTAAGTCACAGACCTTATCAGGCTGAGCAATATGTGGGAGATATTTCGACTTGGGTTAGAAATAATGCCGTTCCGCTTTTAACAACATCTAATAAATATTTGATGCATGTTGGAGCGCACCACCACTTATATCACAGAGGACAGTTGAAAGATTCTCCGAACTATCAGCTGATTTCTGGTGGAGTTGCTTGGGATCAATATTGGGGAATGTCTACTGAGCAGGATTTTGATGATGTTCAGAAAACATTGACAGATTGGACGTATCAAATCGTTGAAGTTGATGTTACTAACGGAAAAGTTGATGTTGAATGTTACTCAATCGGTGGCGTTTACAATAAAAAGAATAATGAATTAATTGACACATTCCACAGGTATAAAAATCAGCCAAAACCTGCGAAACCATCAATTACGAATACTTTTTCAGCGCCGATAACGTTACCTTTGACATTAAACGGAAGTACTTTTTCATCGTCAAACAACGAATTATTAAATACAACTCAGTTTTTAATAAGTAAAGCAGCTGATTTTTCTGTTATTGAAAAGGAATTCTACAGAGATTTTGAAAACTGGTTCGGGAAAGATGGAAATGGAACGCCTGATAAAACTAAAAACTTAAATGCCGGAGTTGATATCACCAAAGCTACCATTGTAACCAATTCGATTTCAAACGGAACTTATTATGTAAAAACCCGTTACAGAGACAGAAACTTAGAATGGAGCGATTGGAGCGATGTGAAACAATTTGAAGTTATAGGAAGTGTAGTTTCGAATCCAACATTTGTTTTAGATAAAACTGAATACACGCAAAACTCACCTATCACGGCTACTTACACGGGAGGTCCCGGAAATCAGCAGGATTGGGTTGGAATTTATAAAAAAGGTCAGAGTCCTGCGGGAGTAACGTCTCAGGGTTTTATTTATACTAACGGACAAACTGCCGGAACAGCTCTTTTCACGAACGGTTTACCGAATAAAGGTCAATATTACGCTGGATTTTTCGCTAATAATGGGTACACGGAAATTACACCAAGAAAAAATTTCTATGTAGGACCAAAAGTTGTATTACAGGCTTCTGCAGATACGTATCCTGTGGGTGGAACAGTAACAATTAATTTCAGTAACGGACCAAATTTAGTAAAAGACTGGATCGGAATTTATAAAATGGGACAAACTCCCGGAACAAACACTTCGATCAAATGGGATTATGTAACAACAGCTTCAGGAGCGCTTAATTTTACAGGGCTTCCGAAAGGATATTATTACGCGACCTATTTGCTTGAAGATGCATATACAACAATTGGTGAGAAAGTTTTCTTTAAAGTGGGAGACATTGTTACCGAACTTTGGACGAATAAACCGGTTTATACTTTAGGGGAAAGCATCACTGCTTCTTGGACGGATTCTCCGGGAATTATCAAAGACTGGTTGGGAATTTATCCTCAAAATATTCAGACTCCGGATGATAATTTTGTTTCTTATACTTATTTTGATGGAGTTACGCAGGGGACAAAAACAATTCAGGGAACTGCAATTCCTGCTACACCAGGAAATTATTATATGGTAATGTTTACCAATGATTCTTATACGGAGGTTTCAAACAGAGTGCAGTTTCAGGTTTCTGGGCCAACTTTAGGTACGGATGAAGTTCATAATAGTACAACTAAAAATGTAGTTTTATATCCGAATCCTACAAAACCGGGTCAGCCAACATTCATAAAAAGTGATTATCCGATTGATAAAATTGAATTACTTTCTGCGAATGGAGATCTATTGTACGAATCTAAAAACATCAATAATCAAAGATTCTCTTTAGTAAATGAAAACCTACCAAAAGGAGTATATTTTGTGAAAGTTCACACAAGAAAATTATTTACTTTAAAATTGATTATTCAATAAAATTTTAAATCAAATAGTACAACAAAAGCGAGAAATAATTTTCTCGCTTTTTCTATTTACTACAAAAATGAAAGTAAATAGGCATTATATATATGGTGTTGATTAGGTTTATTATTTTGCGATTATGTTGAGTAAAATCCCCAAAATCATTATCGAAATACCAAATGTCAGCATTCCCAATATATAGGAAGCGAAAGCTTTAAAATAGCTGGCTACTCTGTTTTTATCGAAAAATTGTCCAACTGCCCAAGAAAAATAAGCAAATACGATCACTGTTGCAATCTGCATAAGATGATATTTTGTTAATCCCTCAAAAATGGCAAAAACAGAAAATATCAGCATTTCCATTCCAAGAACAAAGCATAACAGGATTAATATTTCAAAAAAATTATAATCATATTTTTTGAAAAAAATTTTTAACCAAAAAGCAATAAATCCTCCCATTATAATATTGGAATACCCATAATGACTTTGAACCCAATTATTAATCGCATTGAGCTTCGTATCTTTTGCTCCATCAATTTTTATATAGCTTTGTTCAATATGAAAAAAATGATTGATAAGCGTGTATATCAGTGATGTGACAATAATAAATATGATAGGCTTTACAAGTCTGCTTCGGTTTTCAGTGATGAAATTTTTAATATTTTCTCCGGGTCTTATCAATAATTCCCGTATGGTGTATAAAATACCTCTCTCAAAATGTAAAACATGCTCGATCTCATGAATGATATAATGACCATCAATTCTTTTTGGTTTTACTGTTTGTTTGCAGTTAGAACAAAATTCTTCACTCATAGTTAGGTTTAATTTTGAATGCAAAAAACGATAAATGATTTTAAATAAGCTTTACACTTTAGTGTAGTTTTAGAGGATATTTATCCAATTGAAATGAAAGAAACTCGTAATTAATGGAAATTTCATTTAAAAAGAAGAGTCTCGAAGGGACAATTTAATAAAGGATTGGATAAAATCCAATCAAACGCATTGATTAAAACAGAACATAAAAAAGCAGGAAAATTAATTCCTGCTTTTCTATTATTTATAAGGATCAGCTTTTTTTCGTTTAATAAATGTGTCAATTCCAAAAGCTTTATAGCCATATAATGAAAATAATCCTAAGATCATAATGTATAAAACCTGCGGAAGATAGAAGAAATACGTCAGCCATGTAAAATCATCCATCGGACGATTTCCAACTTTAGGATCAATTGGAATTAATTCTGTCGGAATAGAATGAATATCTTTCGTAAAAAGTGCAACAAGCATTACTACAATTAAAGCAAATGAACTTAATCTTGTTAACAACCCTAAAAGCAATAATAATCCCCAGAACATTTCATTAAAAGCGACAAAATTAGCCATGAATTGAGGGTTTGAAAAGCCCAGACTTGTAATAGTTTTCAACATATATCCTTGAAAAACAGGATGAAATAACTTATTGAAACCAGTAATAAAAAAGAATAAACCAATGCTTATTCTGCAGATTACATAAAATACGTCGCCAACTTTAACTAGATTTTCTTTTTCCATTTTGTATTTATTATTAATTAAAAATTTTATGTTGTAGAGGGATTTAACATAATGTATGATTACCAAATGTATAAAAAGTTAGATAAAAATTCAAATAAATTCCTTGATACTGTAGTTATGAGAAAAATTATTAAATTTAACCAACAGAAAAATCTAATATTTCATGATAGATAAAAGAGTAAAAAATGCAAAGGAAGCCATCGAAGGAATTAATGATGGAATGACTTTAATGTTGGGCGGTTTTGGACTTTGCGGAATTCCTGAAAACTCAATTAATGCTTTGGTAGAAAGCGATGTGAAAGATTTAACATGTATTTCAAATAATGCAGGTGTTGATGATTTCGGATTGGGATTATTGCTTCATAAAAGACAAATCAAGAAGATGATCTCTTCTTATGTAGGAGAAAATGCAGAGTTCGAAAGACAGATGCTTTCAGGAGAATTAGACGTTGAATTGACTCCACAGGGAACTCTTGCTGAAAAATGCAGAGCGGCTCAGGCTGGAATTCCTGCTTTTTACACGCCTGCAGGTTTCGGAACTGAAGTGGCGGAGGGTAAAGAAGTAAAAGATTTTAAAGGGAAACCTCATATTTTAGAACATG
The DNA here is from genome assembly GCF_046535115.1 of Chryseobacterium sp. SIMBA_038. NCBI lineage: Bacteria > Pseudomonadati > Bacteroidota > Flavobacteriia > Flavobacteriales > Weeksellaceae > Chryseobacterium > Chryseobacterium sp. SIMBA_038. The sequence continues at coordinate 180,581 of NZ_JAWRXH010000007.1, read as the reverse complement.
CTTATGAAGCAGATTTTTCTATCGTTAAAGCTTGGAAAGGCGATCACGCAGGAAATCTTATTTTCAAAGGATCTGCAAGAAATTTTAACCATCCGATGGCTGGTGCAGCAAAAATTACGATTGCTGAAGTAGAAGAGTTGGTAGCACCGGGAGAATTAGATCCTAATCAAGTTCATATTCCGGGAATTATGATTCAAAGAATTTTCCAGGGAGAAAAATTTGAAAAAAGAATTGAACAGAGAACAGTTAGAACGAAAGAATAATCTTTTGCATTACTTTTCTTAGAAAATAATACCCCGAAACTTAATTTTTCGGGGTAATTTTTTATTTTAAAGTTTATATCCAATCCTCAACCCAAAACAAAAATTAAACAAATTTCCGGAACTTTCTTCCAGATCTAATTTTTGGAAAAGTGGTTTTAGTCCTGTTCCATTTCTGGTATCCTTTGTCTCATTATATTCAATATCGCTGTTTGTTATTTTTCGATTCATCATTCCCAATCCAATAAATGGTTCCAAGATGATTTTTTTCGATACTGAAATTTGATTTCCAAAAGTTACATTGAAACCTTTTGCTGTCCTTTTTGTCCCGAAATTATCTGTATATTGCTTCGTATCATCATCTTTTGGCGAATAATCTAAAGAATTTGTGCTCTCGTTTTCACGATAAAACAATTGCAATCCAACATAAAATTCATTTCGTTTAGATTCAATTCTCGAATGAAGCATTTTGAATAAATACACACGACCTTCAAGACTGGCTTTAAAACCTTTTGATTTTAAAAATACTGTATCTGGTTTGCTAAAATCATATAATTGATAACCAACTTCCGCATTCACACTGAAGTACGGATTGATTTTTCTTTCAACAGAAATTTGCAAAGTGGGATAAGAAACGACATCAACTAATTGCGTTGCGTTCAATTTCAAAATCCAATTATTTTCCTTTGATTCTTGGGCAAAAATCGAAATTGAAAACGTTAAAACAAGAATGGTTAAAAGTTTTTTCATTAAAATTAGTTTATTTTAAGTCAACGTTTTGCATCATCTTTCTTTCCCCAATTTGTTGTCTCCACATTGCATAATATAATCCCTTTTCAGCAATCAAATTATCATGAGAACCCATTTCTATGACTTGTCCGCGTTCAAGGACATAAATTCGGTCTGCATGCATAATCGTACTTAATCGGTGCGCAATAAGAACGGTAATTTGTTCTTTTTCTTTAGAAATATCCTTTATAGTCGAGGTAATTTCTTCTTCGGTAATACTATCCAAAGCAGAAGTTGCTTCGTCAAAAATCAATAAATGAGGTTTTCTTAAAAGCGCTCTTGCGATGGCAATTCTTTGTTTTTCACCACCGCTCAATTTCAGTCCGCCTTCACCAATAACGGTTTCGATGCCTTTTTCTGCTCTTTCCAGTAATGCAGTACAGCTCGATTTTTGTAAAGCAATTTCCAAGTCAACTTCTGTAGCATTGGGATTTACAAAAAGAAGATTTTCTTTGATGGTTCCTGCAAAAAGCTGGGTGTCTTGGGTTACAAAACCGATCTGATTTCTCAATTCATCAAAATCAAACTCTTTTCCATTAATAGAATTGTAAAAAATATTGCCTTCCTGAGGTCTGTACAATCCAACCAACAATTTCACCAACGTACTTTTTCCTGAACCGCTTGGTCCGACAAAAGCGATGGTTTCTCCATTTTTAACATCAAAGGAGATATTATTTAAGGCTTTATATTGAGCAGATTGATGCTTGAAAGACACATGTTTAAATTCCAATTCTTCAATAGCGCCAATTTGTTTTGGATGAAGTGGTTTTTCTTCCACCTCTTTTTTCATTAAATTATCAAAATTAAAAAGAGAAGCTTCGGCCTCACGATAAGAAATAATGATGTTACCTATTTCCTGCATCGGACCAAAGATGAAGAATCCATAAAACATTAGGGATAAGTATTGTCCGGGAGTTACAATGTTTTTAAAAATTAATAATAACAAAGTCATGGTAATCATCTGTTGAAGAAAATTCACCATCGTTCCCTGAATAAAACTTAAAGAACGGATACTTTTCACCTTTCTAAGTTCAAGCCCAAGAATTTTATACGTATTATTATTCAAACGGATAACTTCTTGATTGGTTAAACCTAAACTTTTAACAATCTCAATATTTCTTAAACTTTCCGTTGTACTTCCTGCTAAAGCTGTAGTTTCAGAAACAATATTTTTCTGAATACTTTTGATTCTTTTACTTAATAAGTTGGTAATAAATGCAATCAGAAAAATTCCGCAAATATAAACAGGCATAATCGACCAGTGCAAACGAATTGCATATACCGAAACGAAAATAATACTTACCAAAATTCCGAAGAAAATATTAATAAAACTCGTGATAAATTTTACAGTATCTTCTCTTACTTTCGTTAAAATTGATAGTGTTTCACCACTTCTCTGATCTTCAAATTCCTGATAAGGCAACGCCATTGAATGTTTCAAACCATCTGTAAAGATTTTCGCACCAAACTTTTGAGTAATCACACTTACTGCATAATCCTGAAATGCTTTCGCAATTCGGCTGACCATTGCTGTTCCAATCAATAATGTTAAAAAGTAGAACACACCATGATAAATTCCTTCTCCATATAAATATTGATCCATATTTCTGGGTAGAAGTTTTTCTTTATCAAAAAAGTTAGGATGCGTAACCAGTTTATCAAGGATATTACCTGTAATGGCCGGTGCAAATAAAGAGAAAACCTGATTAATGGTGGCCAAAAATAAAGAAAAGGCAATCAACCATTTGTAAGGCTTAAGGTATTTTAAAAGTATTTTCATTTCTAATAAATAATTGCACAAAATTAACAATATTATTTTGACTAACGGTGTTAATAATTTTATCTTAATCTGTCATTCTTCATCATTGAAGAAATCTTTGTGTTAAAAAATATCCTTGTCAAGGTTTTGAACCTTGACAAGGATATTCTCGGAAGGCTTTGCTTATAGATATTTTTAAAAAGTAAATTTTATCCCTAATTCAGATGGGAATAATAACTTTGAATAATAAAGCCCTTTTGTATTCAAGTGAAAATATTTAAATTGCAGTCTAAGTTTTTAATATGCTCACAAAAGAACAAATTGCTAAAAGAATTTCAAAAGAACTCAAAGACCGTTACTATGTAAACCTTGGAATAGGAATCCCAACGTTGGTCGCGAACTACGTTCCAGACGGTATTTCCGTAGAATTCCAGAGTGAAAATGGAGTACTGGGAATGGGACCTTTCCCTTTTGAAGGTGAAGAGGATGCGGATGTCATCAACGCTGGAAAACAGACTATCACAATTTTAGAAGGTGGTTCATTCTTCGACTCTGCGTTCAGTTTCGGGATGATCAGAGGTCAGAAAGTAGATCTTACTATTCTTGGAGCAATGGAAGTTTCAGAAAACGGAGACATCGCCAACTGGAAAATCCCGGGAAAAATGGTAAAAGGAATGGGTGGTGCGATGGATTTGGTTGCTTCTGCAGAAAATATTATCGTTGCGATGATGCACGTAAACAAAGCCGGAGAAAGCAAAATCTTAAAAAAATGTACACTTCCTTTAACCGGAGTTAATTGTGTGAAAAGGGTAGTAACAGAACTCGCAGTTTTAGATGTTACTCCTGAAGGTTTCAAATTGGTGGAAAGAGCACCGGGAATCTCAGTAGAACACATTATAAAATCTACAGAAGCAGATCTGATCATTGAAGGCGAAATTCCTGAAATGCAATTCTAAATAAAACAAAAACCTTGTCACTGACAAGGTTTTTTTAGCTATATACTGTAATTAAGACAAATAAATTATTCTGATATTTTTACCATTACCTTTTCATGGCTATGCTTAAAATCTTTTATGGGAATTACCCATAATTTAAAATCTGCATCCGAACTGTAAAGTTTGCAGCTTTCATCTATAAATGATGATGGTGAATTTTTAAAATCGGTAATATATTTTGTAGCCTCTTCTTCTATACTAGGAATTATTAAACAATGATAAATAGTTTGCATAAAATTACTAGAATTGGTAATGAATTTTTTCTTACTTCTTACAGCTTCACTGAATGTCATAATAATTAGTTTATGCAAAAATAAAAAATAAATTAAAAAAAGAGTTATATAATTGTCAGTTTTTCTTATTGATTTACTGTTTGTTAACTTATAAATAAGAATGTCTTTTATTCAATAAAAAATAAATAATTTAACACTAAATGATAAAAGTAATTTATCATTTTCAATAAATATTTGAAAAGTATTCAATATTAAGTGATTTATTTTTAAGTTAAAGTTTGTTAAACACCTTTTAAATGAACTCATTTTATAACAATGAAATTACGTCCTGTAGTTATTTTGTAAGACGTAAAATTTCAAAAAACAAAAAACTCTGCCAATATGAGCAGAGTTAAATATGTCTAAGATTTTATTAAATGTGGAGAAAGAGGTTATTTACCGTCCTGCGCTCCAAAAACCTTCTGTAAAATAGAAGTTGTTCTCATGGCAGGAGTATCTCTGATTCCGCTTTCTTTTTGTGCTACCATTTTAAAAACTCCGTTGATGGTTTCTGTGGTAACATATTCATTAATATCCGTCGTTACAGCTTGTCCGGTGAAAGTATTGTATTTTGTAATGATACTTTTCCAAACCGAATCAGCACCCACTTTTCCTAATGAAGCTTTCACTTTCGGCTGAAATGCAGTAAACAACTGACTTTGAGTTTTACCCTGCAAATAAGTCGTTGCAGCATTATTAGATCCCAATAAAATATTTTTTGCATCTGTAATCGTCATCGAAGTAATTGCATTGGCGAAAATCGGTGTAGCTTCTGTCACTGCATCTTCCGCAGCTCTATTCAACAATTTCACACCTTGATCAGCTAAACTTCCCAAACCAATCGCGCGAAGTGTGGTGTCAATTTTTCTAAGTTTTTCAGGCATTAAAATTTTTACAGCTTCATTTTTAAAAAATCCGTCTGTTACAGCTAATTTTTTCACGCCTTCAGTTACCCCAAGATTTAAAGCTTCCTTTAAACCCGATGAAATTTGAGTAGAAGTTAGGCTGCCTAAATTGATAGGAGATGTAGAAGTTGATTTTGTAGGAGTCGTCGTCGTAGTAGAGGTTGACGTGTTTGTTTTTACAGGATTATTAAGGTCAACACCTGTTTTATCTTTTACTGTAGATTTTATAATATCTAAAATTTGCGCCTGTGCAGAAACTGAAAATAGCAGTACGCCGGCTAATAAAATTGTTTTTCTCATTGTATATTTTTCTGCAAAATTAGATGATTTATTTTTTAATAAGTTAAAAAGGTTGTTGAAGTTTTCAGAAAATAATTATATTAGCTAAAACCTTAATCAAATCCAATGATACGAGCTTTTTTAGTGTTTTTTATACTAGTTTCAACTACAATTTTTTCTCAAAAAAAACTGAATTTAATTCCATATCCTCAAAAAGTTCAAATAAATGAGGGAAATTTTACTATTCCTGACATTATTATGTTAAATAGTGATTTACCGAAAGAGGAAACAGAATACTTTAAAAAGAAGGAAGGTTCAACTCAGAAATTTCAGAATTCAGGGAAATCAGAGGCTCATTTGGTATATTCTCAGTTACCAAAATCGACTAATTCTCAACAAAATGATGAGTTTTACTCACTAGAAATCAATTCAAAACAGATTTTAATTAAATCTTATACAAAACAGGGATATTTTTTAGCGCTTCAAACATTAATTCAATTATTTGAAGATCATAAAACGGATAAACAAATTCCGGCCTTAAAAATTGAAGATCAGCCCAAATTTGCATGGCGCGGAATGCATTTGGATGTTTGCCGTCATTTCTTCACGGTTGAGGAGGTAAAGCAGTATATCGATTATCTGGCAATGTATAAATTGAATACATTTCATTGGCATTTAACAGACGATCAAGGTTGGAGAATTGAAATTAAAAAATATCCGAAATTAACGCAAATCGGTTCAAAACGTAAAGAATCAATGATCGGAGCTTACGTTGATAATACTTTTGACGGAAAACTTTACGGGCCTTATTTTTATACGCAAGATCAAATAAAAGATGTGGTAAAATATGCTACGGATCGCCATATCACAGTAGTTCCTGAAATTGAAATGCCTGGTCACGCATTAGCTGCATTGGCTGCATATCCTGAATTGGCTTGCACAAAAGGGCCTTTCGAGGCCGCAACAAAATGGGGAGTTTTTGATGATGTTTTTTGTCCGAAAGATGAAACGTTCAAGTTTTTAGAAAATGTTTTAGATGAGGTTATTGCGCTTTTTCCATCTCAATATATTCACATCGGAGGTGATGAATGCCCGAAAACAAGATGGAAGGAATGTGCTCATTGTCAGGAATTAATCAAGAAAAATAATTTGAAGGATGAACACGGTTTACAAAGTTATTTCATCCACAGAATTGAAAAATATGTCAACAAAAAAGGCAGAAAAATTATTGGCTGGGACGAAATTTTAGAAGGCGGGTTAGCACCAAACGCAGCCGTAATGAGCTGGACAGGCGTAAACGGTGGAATCGAAGCTGCAAAATCAAAACATTTTGCAGTAATGACTCCCGGATCTTTTTGTTATTTTGATCATTATCAGGGTGATCCGCAGTCTGAACCAAACGCTTTTGGTGGATTTACACCATTAGATAAAGTCTATTCTTACAACCCGATTCCTACAGAATTGAATGCTGAACAGGCAAAATATATTTTAGGCGTTCAAGCCAATTTATGGACAGAATATATTGAAGATTTTAAACAGGTTCAATACATGATTTTCCCAAGATTGATGGCACTTTCGGAAGTTGGCTGGGGAACGTCAGATCCTAAAAATTATAAAGAATTTGAAGGAAGAGTAATCAAACAGTTCAAAGTTTTGGATAAAATGAACGTGAATTATGCAAAAAGCATTTACAACGTTTCAGGAAAGGTGGTTCCGAATAATAATGGAGTTTCTTATGAACTTTCAACCTCACAAAATCCAAGCGGAATTGGCTATACTTTAGATGGGACAGATCCGACTGCAAATTCTCAGACCTATCAAAATCCGATTCCTGTTTCAAAATCAATGACCATTAAATCGGCTTATTTTGAAAACGGACAATTGAAAAGTGCAATTTCTTCTCAACAATTTACAACTTCAAAGACTACAGGGAAAAATATTACGTTAGAACAACAGCCAAGCGAAAATTATTCTTTTGGTGGAGCCTTTACTTTGATTGATGGAATTATTGGAAATCAAAGACAGTTAGGAAAAACGTGGCTAGGCTTCCAAGGAAAAGATGTTGTAGCAACGATTGATTTAGGAAATAAAACTCAATTTTCAGAAGTCTATTTTAATACCTTAGAAAATAAGGGAAGCTGGATTCACATGGCAAAATCTGCACAAATTTTTGTTTCTGATGATAATAAAAATTTCAAAATGATTAAAGAAATCGGAAAAGATGAAATCCAAAATGCAAAAGGAAAGATTAAATTAAATGTAGGAAATCAAAACTCAAAATATATTAAAATTAAAATAGAAAACGCAGGAATTATTCCGGCCGGAAATCCGGGAGCCGACTCAAAAGCTTGGCTCTTTGTTGATGAAATCGGAGCAAATTAATATAATTTTAACCACAAAAGATTCAAAAGGTATTAATGGCTTATTAAAATTTAATTTTTTGAGAAAGCAAAAGCCGCTAAAAGGAAAAATCAAAGATTTTTAACTTATGTGTTCTTATCTGTAGTTCAATGAGCAACTTAAAATAACTAAAGTGTTAATCTTTTGTAACTTTTGTGGTTAAAAAATTAAATAAGTTTTTAAAGACCTGCAACTAAATATTATAAAAACCTATGAACTCACGTAGAAAATTTCTTAAAAATACAGCACTCGCTTCTTCAGCATTATTGTTGAATCCATTGGATTTAATTGCTGAAAATTTACCTAAAACAGATAATAAAATTGTAAATAAACCAATCGTACTTTCAACCTGGAATTTCGGATTAAAAGCCAATGAAGAAGCCTGGACGATTTTAGGAAAAGGTGGAAGAGCTTTGGATGCGGTAGAAAAAGGCGTTCGTTTGGTTGAAAATGATCCAACTGAAAGAAGTGTCGGTTACGGTGGTCGCCCAGACAGAGACGGAAGAGTGACGCTGGATGCCTGTATTATGGACGAAAACTACAATATTGGTTCAGTTGCCTGTATCGAAAATATTAAAAATCCGATTTCTGTTGCCAGAGCCGTGATGGAAAAAACGCCACACGTAATGTTGGTAGGTGATGGAGCTTTACAATTTGCAGTTTCTCAAGGTTTTAAAAAAGAAAATATTCTGACTGCCGAGTCTGAAAAAGAATGGAAAGAATGGTTAAAAGACAGCAAATATCAACCTATCGTAAACATTGAAAATCACGATACGATTGGAATGATAGCTTTGGATGCTCAGGGAAATCTTTCCGGAGCTTGTACAACGAGTGGAATGGCTTTTAAAATGCACGGCAGAGTAGGAGATTCACCAATTATCGGAGCGGGTTTATTCGTTGATAATGAGGTTGGTGCAGCAACGGCGACAGGTCACGGTGAAGAAGTAATCAGAATGGTTGGGACTCATTTGGTGGTTGAATTAATGCGACAAGGAAAAAAGCCTCAACAAGCTTGTAAAGAAGCAGTTGAAAGGATTGTAGAAATTACTAAGAAAAGAAATAAGAATTTAAAAGATATTCAGGTTGGCTTTATTGCGATCAATAAAAAAGGGGAATATGGTTCGTATTGTATTCAGGATGGGTTTAATTTTGCGGTTTACGACCAAAAAGGAAATCGCTTGGAAAAACCTGAATTTGCTTTAAAATAATTTTTCAGACATTTAAATATCAATAGGAACGGGCTTTAGCCCGTTTTCAAAATGTAATATATTCAATTGGCTTTAGCCAAAACTTAACTATCAATGAGATTAATAATTCTTTCGTCATTATTTTTAATTCTTTCCTGCAAAGAAGAAAACAAAAATACAATCATCAAGGCTAATCAAGCTCCGAAAGAAAATATAGTTACAAAGCCTGAACCTAATGAATCCGAAGAAGCAAAAAAATGGCTGACAGAAAGTATTGAGAAATTTTTCAAGACAGATCTTTCCACAATGGATTCGGCTATGCAAAATATTACAACCAAAGATTATTACGAGTATAAAACGGATGCTACCAATGTAGAAATGGATACCGATGGAAGTCTTACGGAAAAGGAATTTGATCAAAAATGGAAGAATAAATTTGATACAAAAAAAGCCGGAATAGATGTAGGTTTTTTAATTTCCGGACAAGACTGGAATGAAATTAAAGTTTCAAAATGCAATTTCATTTCTCAAGATGGAAACAATTATTTGTTTGATGTAGTTCTTGAGGATAAAGAATATAAAGCAGAATATCCAATTCAGGTAAAATTAGTAAAGGAAAAAGAAGGATTTCTTATAGCTGATGTCCTTCAATAACATTTTCAAATTAAAAATTAATATTCAGAAATGTCAAAAATAGAAATAGCGTGCTTCAACCCAGAATCAGCAATCATTGCTTTCAAAAACGGAGCCGATAGAATAGAATTGTGCGATGGATTGAGCGAAGGCGGAACAACGCCAAACTTTGAAACTGCAAAACAGCTTATAGAAAAAATAGACATTCCGATTTTTGTGATGATTCGACCTCGTGGTGGAGATTTCACCTATTCTGATGCAGAATTTGAACAAATGAAATCTGAATTGATTCAATTAAAATCATTGAATGTTGATGGTTTTGTTTTCGGAATTTTAGATAAAAATGATGAGGTAAACATTGAACAAAACAAAGAATTGGTTGAACTTGCAAAACCTTATCAATGTACGTTTCACCGTGCTTTCGACAGAGCAAAAGATTTAGAAAATTCTTTAGAAAAAGTAATTGAATGCGGTTTCAAAACAATTCTTACTTCAGGTCAAAAACCAAATGTTTCTGAAGGCAGGGAAAACCTGAAAAAGCTGGTTGAGTTATCTAATGGAAGAATCGAAATACTTGTCGGCGGCGGACTTCGTTCAACAAATATTGAAGAAATTAGAGGACTTACAAAAGCTGAATATTTCCATTCTTCTGCGATTACTGATGGTGGTGCTTTCGCGAATGCTGATGAGGTTTTAGCTTTGAAAAACAGTTGATTTTAAACGCAAAGTTTAATATACAGACGGTTTACTTTTAAGGAGCAAAGAATTGCGACAAAGTCGCTGATGAAGCTTGAATAAAACGTATGCTTAATCAAAATCAATTTATTGATTAATCTTTGCTCCTTAATTTTAACATCAAGAAATATACTCTTTGCGTTAAAAAATAAAATACAAACACAAATGACAGAAAACGAATTATCCTATAAAATTATAGGATCAGCTCTCGAAGTTCACAGAAATTTAGGAGTAGGATTATTAGAAAATGCATATGAACAAGCTTTAGCATATGAATTGAAAAAATCGGGATTTAATGTAAAACAACAATTATATCTACCCTTAAAATATAAAGGAGTAAATATTGAAAATGCTTATAAGGTTGATTTAATAGTAGAAAATAAGGTTGTTATTGAAATAAAGGCAACATTAGAAATTCATCCGATTTTTTATTCTCAACTATTGACTTATTTAAAATTTACAAATTTAAAACTTGGACTTCTTATTAACTTTAATACTCCTCTTATCAAAGACGGAATTCATAGAATTGTAAATAACTTATAATGAACAAAACGATCCTTTTTGCTTTCCTCTTCATTCAAAATATCATTTTTGCACAGTTTTCTGAACGGAATCTATCTTCTGGAAAATGGCAATTTAAAAATTCAAATGAAAATAAATGGCTGTCTGCTACGGTGCCGGGAACAGTTCATTTGGATTTAATGAATAATAAAATTATTCCTGATCCTTACAAAGATGAAAATGAAAAGAAAGTTCAATGGATAGAAAATGAAGATTGGGATTACCAGACTTCATTTACAATTTCATCAGCCGAAAAAAAGAATCAGAATATTGATTTGGTTTTTAATGGATTAGATACTTTTTCAGAAATTTATCTGAACGGAAAACTATTGAAGAAAACCGATAATATGTTCAGAAAATGGGAAATTCCCGTTAAGAAGTATCTGAAAGCCGGAGATAATTTATTGCAAATTAAATTCAAATCTGCAGTAAATGTAGGAAAAGAATTGGCAAAAAAAGTTCCTTTTACAATGCCGGAATCGCCAAGAAGTTTTGTGAGAAAAGCGCAATATCAATTCGGATGGGATTGGGGACCGAGATTGGTTACGGCAGGAATCTGGAAAGATGTTAAGTTGAATTTCTGGAATGATGCTAAAATTGAAAACATAAAAATTGAGCAAAAAAGTTTAACAAAGCAAAAAGCAGAATTAAATATTCAAACCGAAATTGTTGCTAAAAAAGAAGGGAAATATGCTGTTTCCATTAATAATCAATCAAATAATTTTCAATTAAAGAAAGGAAGAAATATAATTCAGATTCCTTTTACAATCAACAATCCAAAACTTTGGCAGCCGAATGGTTGGGGTGATCCGAATTTATATGATATTAAAATTTCTCTGCAAAAAGATTCAAAAATTGTAGATAATAAAACGGAAAGAATTGGATTAAGAACGATTGAACTAATTCAGGAAAAAGATACAAAAGGAAAATCTTTTTATTTTAAAGTCAACGGAAACCCAATGTATGCAAAAGGTACAAACTGGATTCCATCAGATAGTTTTTCACCCAGAATTACCAAAGAAAAATATCAGAAACTCATCAAAGATTCCAAGGAAGCGAATATGAATATGATTCGTGTCTGGGGCGGAGGAATTTACGAAGACGATGAATTCTACAAAGCCTGTGACGAAAACGGAATTCTGGTTTGGCAGGATTTTATGTTTGCGGGAAGCTTTTATCCGTCTGATGAAGCATTTTTAAGTAATGTAAAAGAAGAAGTAAAAGATCAGGTTAACCGACTTCAAAATCATGCGTCAATTGCTTTGTGGTGCGGAAATAATGAAGTTGATGAAGCGATTGTCAACTGGGGATATCAAAAGCAGTTCAAATATTCAAAAGAAGATTCTCTTCAGGTTTGGAAAGACTATAAAAAAGTTTTCCATGAATTAATTCCCAACACGTTAAAAGAAAACTTAACTGCTGATAAAAATATCTATTGGCCAAGCTCACCATCGATTGGTTGGGGGCACAAAGAAAGTCTGACCGAAGGAGATTCCCATTATTGGGGCGTTTGGTGGGGCGAACAACCGTTTGAAATTTACAACGAAAAAGTTCCAAGATTTGCTTCAGAATATGGTTTTCAAGGAATGCCGACATTGGAAACTACAAAGTCTATGTTTTCTGGAGTTCCTAATTTAAGTATGGAAAATGGAACAATTAAAGCTCATGAAAAACACGCTAGAGGTTGGGAAATCATTAATTCTTATATGAAAAGGGATTATAATATTCCAACAGATTTTGTGAAATATAACTATGTTTCTCAGTTACTTCAAGCCCTCGGAATGCAGATTGCTATTGAAGCTCACCGCCGTGCAAAACCTTACAATATGGGAACTTTATATTGGCAGTTGAACGATTGCTGGCCGGTAGTTTCATGGTCTTCAATTGATTATTTAGGAAACTGGAAGGCGTTGCATTATCAAGTTAAGAGGAGCTTTGAAAATCAGGTTATTTTGACGGATGAGAAAGATGGAGTTTTAAACTTTTATGCTATTAATGATAGTTTGAATACATTTGAAAATGTAAATCTAGAAATTCAGGTTATAAAATTTAATGGTGAAATTTTAAATAAAAAAGTCGTTTCAAATGGAAAAAGTTTGGAAGAAATTTTAAAATTCGAACCAATTGAAATTAAAAATTTACTTTCCAATTTCAATAAAGATGAAGTCTTTTTACGATTAACTTTAAAAGATGAAAAACAGAAAATCATCGCTCAAAACAATTATTTCTTCTCCAAACCGAAAGATTTAAAACTAACAAAACCTAATATCAAAATCAAGAAAATTTCTCCGACAGAAATTGAAATTTCCACCGATATTTTAGCAAAAGATGTTTATTTAATGGGAGATACGCATTTTAGTGATAATTTCTTCGATTTACTCCCAAAAACGTCGAAAAGAATAACTCTTTCAAAACCTTTGGAAAAAGTTGAGGTATTAAGTCTTTGGGATACGATTAATAATTAATTTTTTTTAAAAAATTTTCTTCGTCCAAAACAACAAAAACTATGTAAAAAATACCAGTTTTCATTCTCAACTCAAAAATCAACTGTAAATTTGCGTCATATTTCTTACACATGGTAAATTTTGTTCTGATCGCAGTCTGCATTTTGGCGGGAATGATTTTCAAGGCAACAAAATCTATTCATCCCGATGCTCACAAAGGCATTAATACTTGGATTTTATATCTTGCGCTTCCTGCGGTTTCGTTTAAATATTTACCGAAAATTCAATGGACAACAGAAATGCTTTTTCCGATTGCAGCTACTTTTTTAACGGCAGTTTTCTGTTTCTTTTTCATGATGTTTTATAGTAGAAGCAAAGGCTATTCAAGGCGGTCTAGGAGTACAATGGAGTTGGTGAGCGGTTATAGCAATACTTCATTTATCGGATTTCCTTTGATCTCTGCTTTTTATGGAGAAAGTCTTTTAAGTATTGCGGTCATTTGTGATCAAACCATGTTCTTTTCACTTTCAACATTAGGAATTATTGCAGCAGTAAGAGGTGGAAGCAAATCAGGACAGGTAAGTGCAAAATTTATTTTAAAAAGATTGATCACCTTTCCTCCGCTTGTTGGTTGTATTGCGGCTCTCATTTTATCTCAATTTATAGATTTCACTTTAGCAGAACCGTTTTTTGATAAACTTGCTGCAACTGTAAGTCCATTGGCGCTGTTTTCGGTTGGATTACAGCTAAAATTCAATGGTTGGAAGAAATTAATTCCACAAATGTCAGTTTCCATGTTATATAAATTGATTTTGGCTCCTGCAATTATGCTGGGATTGGCTTTACTATTAGGAATAAAAGGAAATATTGCAAAAATCACCATTTTTGAAGCTGCAATGCCGGCCGTTGTTACGGCAAGTATTATTGCAGAACAATTCAGATTAAATACCAAACTGACGAATTTAACAATAGGATTCAGCATAATTGTAGGATTTTTTACAACAGCGATTTGGTATCATATTCTTGAATTAATATTTTAATTTAACTCAAAATCAGACAAAATAATAGAGTCAATATTATCTTGCCATTGCTCCACATGTGAAGAGTTACTTGCAGACGGTAAGATAGAAGTTGATTGATATTGGTTATCTCCTTTTAATCTTATTTTAGCTTTAAAGATCATTTTTTTTCCTGTTTTTTGAATTGTAAGAAGAGCGTAAACAGAAGATGTCATCATTTGAGCTTCGGAAAATGTTAGTTCAATACTGTTATCTTTTATGTTATCTTTCTTAAAATTTTCCAGATTGTCAAAAAGATCTATTTTTTCTGTAAGATTTTCTTCTTTAATAATTTCAAAATTGATTATTTTGTTTCCTTTGAACTCAGGTTTAAGTAAAAGTTTTTTACCGATCGGAATAGTAATTTCTCCCTTATTTAAAGAAGTTTTTTCTTGAGCTTGAATAATAGTGAGAAGAAATAAAAATAATAATGCAAAGATTTTTTTCATGGTTAGTTGTATTAAATTGAAAAGTTAAATTGATATAAGAACGATAAAAATAGAAAAAATTGCAGTTCTCTAAAGAAACATTTAATTTTACACTTTAAATATTTCCCTTTGCGATACGCCCAAATTGTTTTACCATTAAATTTAAAAGGTTCTTTCACATATAAAGTTCCTGAAGAGCTTATGTCTGTAATTCAAGCTGGAATGCGTGTGCTGGTTCCTTTTGGTGGGAAGAAAATATACACGGGACTTGTATTTGAACTTCATGACAACGAACCTGAAAATTTTGTTGCTAAAGAAGTCATTAGTTTGTTGGATGATGCTCCGATCTTACCGAAAGAGCAGATTAACTTCTGGAACTGGCTTGCCGACTATTATTTATGCGGTCTTGGCGAAATTTATCGTTTCGCATTTCCATCTTCCTTGAAATTGGAAAGTGAAACCTATTTAAAATTAAGACCCAATGTAACAGTTGATTTTGAAAATTTGGATGTGAATGAAATGTATCTCATTCAGGCCTTAGAAGTAAGACAGCTCATCAATCTTACAGATATTGAGGCCTTTATTCAAAAAAAGGATATTATTAAAACCATCAATTCTTTGATTGACCTTCAATACATTGAAATTGATGAAAAAATAACGGAAAAATACAAAGCAAAGGAAGTTGCTTACGTGAGAATTAATCAATCGGTTTTAGATAATCAAAATCTTACGGAAATCCTTTCAAAGCTGAATAAAGCTCCAAAACAAAAAGACCTTTTTCTTATTATTCTGGATAAACAGACAGAAGATCCATCAGGTTTTATAAAGAAATCCGACTTATTTGCAGATGGTAATTTTGGAAGCTCGCATTTCAAATCTTTAGCAGATAAAAATCTGATTGAAGAATATTACATGCAGAAAGACAGGATCGAAAGCTATGATGGCGAAATTGAAGAAATTGAAGAACTTTCCGAACAGCAGAAAGTAGCAAAAGCTGAGGTTGATGAAGCGTTTGAAGCCAAGGAAAATGTATTGCTTCATGGTGTTACTTCTTCCGGAAAAACCCATATTTATTTAGATAAAATTGAAGAATGCATCAATGAAGGAAAAAACGTATTGTTTTTACTTCCTGAGATTTCTTTAACCAAGCAAATTACCCAAAGATTAGAAAAAAAATATGGACGACAAATCGGTTTTTATCACCAAAAACTTACGGATTTCGAACGAGTAGAAGTTTGGAGAAGAATCAAGCAAAACGATATCCGAATTCTTATCGGAACACGAAATTCTTTGTTTTTACCGTATCAGAATTTAGGATTAATTGTTGTTGATGAAGAACATGATTCTGCTTACAAACAGTTTACTCCATATTTTAATGGAAAAGATTCGGCGTTGGTTTTGGCGAGTTTCTATGATGCAAGAGTGATTTTGGGATCGGCAACACCGTCTGTTGAAAGTTATTATCGCGCAAGAAAAGGGAAGATGAAGTATATTTTCCTGACAGAACGTTTCGGAAATGTCAACTTACCTGAATTTGAATTAATTAATTTTAAAGAAGCTCAGGATTCTAAAAAGATATCAGGAAATTTTTCCATGCGATTAATTGAAGAACTCCAGAGAACTTTAGACGATAAAAATCAGGCAATAATTCTACACAACCGCCGTGGTTATGCGAATGTTATCGAATGTGAAAGTTGTGGCTACGTTAATTACTGTTCCAATTGCGACGTTGTGATGACGTACCACAAAGCTGCCAATGAAATGAAATGTCATTACTGTGGTCAGAGAGCATCAAAGCCAAAAGCCTGTCCAAAATGTCATTCTGAAAAACTGAATGAAAAAGGAGTTGGAGTGGAACAGATTCATGAAGAAATTTCTAAAATTTTTCCTGAAAATGAAGTAGACCGAATGGATGTGGATTCTATGCGTAAGAAATTCGCCTACGAAAAATTATACGAGAAAATTGAAGATCGCGAAACCGATATTGTAGTTGGTACTCAAATGATTTCCAAAGGATTGGATTTTGATCATATAGAATTGGTGGGTATTCCAAAAGCGGATTCCTTACTATATGTTCAGGATTTCAGAGCGGAGGAAAGAGCTTATCAATTGATTACCCAGGTTTCAGGAAGAGCGGGAAGAGTTTCAGGAAAAGGAAAAGTTTTAATTCAGACTTATAATCCGGATCATTCTGTTTTTCAGTTGATCAAGATGAATAATACGGCTAAAATCTATAAATATTTCCTCACAGAACGTCAGAAATTCCATTATCCGCCTTTCACAAAGCTGATTATGATCGAGATGAAACATAGAAGAGAAGATAAAGTTGATCGCGCTTCCCAATTTTTAGGGTCTATTTTAAGAAAATATCTTCCGGAAGATTGTGTTTTAGGTCCTGAAAGAGCGCAGATTGCTAGACTTAATAATCTCTATCAGTTTCAAATTATGCTGAAGCTTCCGAGAGGGAAAAACTATGAAAAATTTAAAGAAATGGTTTTGTTAAGTTTGAAAGAATTTGATGAGATTACTGCTTACCAAAGCATCAAAAAAGACGTTTTAGTGGATTTTTAACAATATTTAACATAATTTAGAGTCTTTTATCACCCAAAAAAGCCCGACCTATTACAATAATATCTACTTTTGGACGTTGATTAAATGTTTGAGTCTTATATTAAATGATTTTTAACAAATCGTTTTTATTGGAATCAAATAAGAAACAAAAACAAAATAGATGGTAAATTTCAGAAAATATCTTTCAAGTGCAGCAGTATTGGCTTCTGGTTTATTCCTCGCTCAATCTACTGTTTCTACCGTTCTTTATTCTCAGGCTTACGACAATCAAAAAAGTAGTTTAAACTTGCCTTCTCCCATTACTTCAGTTGTGGAGAAAACGATTTTGTCGGCTAAAGAGCTGGTAGATATTAATGTAAACACAATGATGGCAGATCCTGTGCTGAAAAATGCAACTTGGGGATTTGTAGTGTATGACCCGAAAACGAAGAAAATAATTTCTTCGTATAACGAAAATACTCCTCTTGTTCCAGCGTCTACAACGAAATTATTAACTACTGAAACAGCTTTGAACCTGTTAGGTGAAAATTATCGTTGGATGACTCAATTGGAATACTCAGGAAGTGTAGACGAAAATGGAGTTTTAAACGGAAATCTGTATGTTGTAGGTAGTGGCGATCCGTCTTTAGGGACGAACAAAGCCGGAGCTTATTCTTACAGAGATATTATTTCAGACTTCATCAGTGGGATGTCTCGTGAGGGAATCAAAAAGGTAAATGGTGATATTATTATTCAGACAGCGCTTTTCAAAGGTAACATTTCGAGACTTCCGGAAAATGTTGTTTGGTTAGAGAACAATAATTACTATTTGCCGGTTGGTACAACTCGTGAAATCAATCCTGCCAACGAAAAACTGATCGTTAAAAAAGGAAACAGTTTCTCAGGAGAGAAGAAATATTTCTATGTTTCTCCTTACAACAGTCAAATGGTTTTTGCAGACAAATACGAAGGTGACGGAATTTTAACAACAAAATTACCCGATGCACCAGCTTATTTAGCAAATACTTTAAGAGCTACGATGGTAAAAAGCGGAATAGGCGTTACCGGAAAAGTAACTCCTAGAATGACAGATGCTACTCCTGAAAGCAGAAAATTGGTTTCAGCGTATAAATCTCCGACTTTAGGTGATATTATTTATTACACGAATCAGCACAGTGATAATTCTTTAGCTGAAGCTTTATTGAAAACAGTAGGTTTCCAAAGTAAAGGTGATCAAACTTCTGAATCTGGTAGAGTAGTAGTAACCAATCATTTGAAAGCAGAAGGTTTTGATATGATGGGATTAAATTACATCGACGGTAGCGGACTTTCAAGAAGCAATAATGTAACGCCGATTTCTCAGGTTAAATATTTAACATCTTTAATGGATGAGAAATATTACAAGACTTATTTAACTTCATTGCCAATTGGTGGACAGTCCGGAACGTTGAAAAGAATGTTCGTTGGAACAGGAAACGGACAAATCTTCGCTAAAACAGGAACTTTAAATAAAGTAAAAGCGTTAGCTGGATATATGAAAACAAATTCAGGGAAGACTTTAGTATTTTCGTTATTAGTTAATAATTATTCAGGATCTGTGGATATGGTGAAGAAAAGAATGGAAAAAATTCTAGAGCCAGCATTAGATCTTTAAAAATATTCTTATTTTCAATATTTGTAACAACCTTTTAATCAATGATTAAAAGGTTTTTTTATATTTATACCTTAATAAATATATCAAGTGATGATGAGAAAAACTATTTTTTGGCTGGCCATATTTTTGGCACAATGCTTCTATGCACAGACCTCAGATCAAGGAATAAAATCCTTTAGAAAGAATGAAATGAAATCAGCTGCCCATAAATTGGGAGCAGGTGGTAATCCGAATCCGAATACTTTAAATTATGACCTTCGTTATCAAAGAATGGATGTTTCTTTAGATCCTGCTGTTCAAAATATTTCAGGATCTGTTACCTCACATTTTATCCCGAATCAAAACATAAACAGTATTTATTTTGATCTTTCGAGTTTAATGACGGTATCTCAGGTGCAGTATCATGGGATTAATCTTAATTTTCAAAGTCTTTCTGCAACCAAAGAGTTAAAAATTGATTTTCCGATTTCTATTTCTGCAAATGTTTTGGATTCTCTTACGATAAATTATTCAGGATCACCAACAACTAGTTTGTTACTTAATCCATTCTCTACAGGTGTTCAAAACGGAACTCCGGTACTTTCTACTTTTAATCAGTTGTTCGGAGCGCAGGAATGGTTTCCAACTAAGGTAAGTTTAAATGATAAGATCGAAAGATTTGATTTTAAAATTACCACACCTTCCCAATATAATGTTGCTGCAAACGGAAAATTGATGTCTGAAACTTCTGTTCCAAACGGAAAAAAACTTACTTTCTGGAGAACAATGTATCCTACAGCATCATATGTGGTGGGAATTTCAATTACAAATTTTGTGAAGCTGAGCAGTACGATCGGGAACCCGCCATTTCCTTTTGTAAATTACGTTTATCCCAATACTGCAGCTAATACAACCTCAATGACTAATATAGAATGGACTAAACAAATCATGGCAACTTTTGAAAATTATTTCGGTCCTTATCCTTTTAGAGATGAAAAATATGGTCATATGGAATTTCTTTATAATTATATTAATCTTGAAACCCAAACAATGTCATCAATGAGTAGCTGGGAAAAGTACTTAATTGCTCATGAGTTGGCGCATCAATGGTTTGGTAATAAAGTTACTTGTGGTACACCGGGAGATCTTTGGCTTAATGAAGCTTTTGCAACATTTGGAGAGCATCTTGCCAACGAAAAGCTTTTAATGAACAATACCGAGTTTTTAAACTACTTATTGAGCGAAAAAAATTATTGTACAAGTTTTACTAATCAAAGTGTTGCAACAGAAGATTATTATTCTAGAGGAGCATATATGGTACGAATGATGAAGTGGGTTTTGGGCGATGCCGTATTTTATCAGGCTCTTAGAGACTATCAGTCTAATCCGAATTTTGCGTACAAATATGTTGTTGCTCAGGATTTAAAAGGATCATTATTACAGTCTACAGGAAAAGATTTTACAGAGTTTTTTAATGATTGGGTTTACGGTAAGGGATATCCAACTTATACTATTAAATGGAAACAGATGGGAAATCAGATCACGTTTAAAGCTTCCCAATCTCAAAGTAATGCTTCTGTAAGTTTTTTTGATATGATTTTACCCATAAAAGTAACAGGAAATGGAGGTGAAGTCGCTTATTTTGCTTTGAATAATACTTCCAATAATCAATATTTTACACAGTCGGTTTCCTTTCCTGTGGCAAGTGTTCAGTTTAATTATGAATATCAGATTCTCGAAAAAAATTCTACGGTAACATTAGATAATACATTAGGAACTGCGGAAACAGATCTTGATAATTTTTCTGTATATCCAAATCCTGCAAGTTATGAACTTAATGTAAAAGGTGTAAGAAAATCCGTGGATTATAAAATTTATTTCTCTGATGGTAAAATAGTGAAAGAGGGTGTTTATCAGGTAAATAAGCCAATAAATATATCAGAATTAATTCCTGGTGTATATTTTTTGAATATTAACGAAAATAGGATTAAGCTTCTGAAAAAATAAATAAAAAAGCCATCATTTAATGGCTTTTTTGTAGCTTAGCTATGAACTAAAGTGTATCAAATATGAAAAAAAATTATCTATTAGTTTTAGGTGTTTTAGCCTTTCAACAAATCTATAGCCAAAATCAGGATCAAAATATAGAAATGAAAGGTCTGATTGCAAAAGAAGCTAAATCTTTTGCCCATAAAATGACTGCCTATAACATCAATCCCAATACTTTAAATTACGATTTGCAGTATCAGAGAATGGATGTTACTTTAAATCCAACAGTGTATAATATTGCGGGCTCTGTGACTTCGCATTTTAAACCGACTCAAAGTATGAACAGTATTTATTTTGATTTGGCGAATACATTAACGGTTTCTCAGGTTCAGTATCACGGAACAAATCTTGCTTTTCAGCAACTTCCAACGAAGGAATTGAAAATCAATTTTCAATCTTCTCTTCCGGCTAATGTTCTGGATTCTTTAACAATACAATATGCAGGACCTCCTGCAACAAGTAATAATGCTTTTGCCACAGGTTCTCAAAACGGGACGCCAATTCTTTCAACATTAAATGAACCTTACGGCGCACAGGACTGGTTCCCGACCAAGCAAAGCATGAATGATAAAATCGACAGGTTTGATTTTAAAATCACAACACCCTCTCAATACAGTGTCGCTGCGAACGGAAAATTAATGTCTGAAACTTCACTTTCGGGTGGTCAGAAACTGACATTCTGGAGAACAATGTATCCCACATCGGCTTATTTGGTCGCCCTTTCGATCACGAATTTTGTTAAATTGAATGATACGATGGGAAATCCACCATTTCCTTTTGTGAATTATATATATCCGACTTCTGCCAATAATCCATCTATTATGGCTGATATTGATTGGACGAAGCAGATCATGAATACTTTTGAAACCTATTTTGGGCCGTATCCTTTCAGAAATGAAAAATACGGTCACATGGAGTTTCAATATGGAGGGACTTGTATGGAACATCAAACGATGTCTTCTATGAGTGGTTGGAATAAACCGGTAATCGCACACGAATTGGCTCATCAATGGTTCGGAGATAAAGTTACTTGCGGTGCATGGAATGACATTTGGCTGAATGAAGGTTTTGCGACATTCGGTGAACATTTAGCTAATGAAAAATTACTAATGACGAATGTACAGTTTATGAATTATTTGTCTGGTCAGAAAGATTATGTTACTGGTTCAACAGGTGGAAGTACGTATGTTCCGGATTCAAAATTAGGAAATATTGGTGATATTTTCAGTGGCAGATTGTCTTATGCAAAAGGTGGATATGTTGTAAGAATGATCAAATGGGTTTTAGGTGAAACAGCTTTTTATCAGGCATTAAAAGATTATCACTCAAGACCGAATTTAGCGTATAATTATGCTAAAACACAAGACTTAAGTGCTTCTTTATTACAATCCACAGGAAAAGATTTCACAGAATTTTTTAACGACTGGATTTACGGAGAAGGATATCCAACTTATGATATCAAATGGAGACAGGTTGGAAATCAGGTGACATTCAGAGCATCACAAACACAAAGTAGCCCTACAGTAAGCTTTTTTGAAATGCCACTTCCAATAAAAGTGACAGGAACAGGAGGAGAAACAGCTTATTTTGCTTTAAATAATACGACAAACAATCAATATTTTACACAATCTGTGACTTTTCCGATTGCAAGTGTTCAGTTCAATTACGAATACCAAATGTTGGAGAGAAATTCTACGGTATCACAAGATAATACGTTGTCTACTACAGATTTAAATATAGATAAATTTTCATTATATCCAAATCCTGCGAAGAATGAATTGTATTTAAAAGGAATTGACAAACCAACAGATTTCACGATCCATTTTGTAGACGGAAAATTAGTGAGAAAAGATACTTATCAGCCTAATAAACCGATTAATATTTCAGAGCTAGTTCCCGGAACTTATGTTTTCACGATAAAAGACAAGAATATTAAATTTATTAAACTTTAGTTAAAGCTTAAATATAATACAAATGAAAACGGACTTATGGGTTCGTTTTTGTTTTTTAATTTCTCCCTGATTTTAAATTTATTAATACCAGAGAGAAATTGAATTAATAATTTAGAACATCGGATAGAACGAATACAGAGATCGTTCTGAAGAGAGTAATGCGTACAGTAATTCCATTGTTTGAATAATTTGATTGTTATTAATTTTATGATTGAAAAGCTTAAATCTGAAAGTTTTTCTGTCTTTTAAGTGCTTTTTGAGCTCGTTTATTGGCTATTTTTACTTTATAATTAAACCATTTTTCTTTGAAGATCTTTCTCATAGCATTGTCAAAATGTCTAATGACAACAAGATTTTTGAAACCTCTCCACTTTTCCAGCCAACTTGAAGGCAAAGCGCGTATGGAAACGGAGTAACCCTCAGTTTCATATTGAATATAATGCCACCATCCGGAAGGAATATATAATGTTTCGCCAGGATTGATGACGGCTTCATATCCATTTAAATATTTTAAGGCAGGAAATTTCTCATAATCTGCTTCCTGAAGATTAATTAAACTGTGAAAATTATATGGCAACTTGTACATCAAATCAGACTGTTCCCACGGAAAAAGCCAAATCCTTTTAATTCCTTGAAACTGAGTGATAAAAACATGAGACATATCGATGTCAATATGATTTCTTGTGATTGAACCTTTTCCTCCGAAGAACATAAATGGAAGCCATTTTAAAATTTTTCCTTTGGTAACGTCTTTATATTGAATATCATTCTTCATTTCAGGTTTAATGCTTAGGAGATTAAATAAAAACAAACGATGTTCTGTAGCTTTTGAGCTTATCAGATCCAAATAATCTGAAAATGTGGTTTCGCCAATCGGTTTACTTGCCACTCTATCAATGGATTCTATTTCGCTGCCGTAAACGTTTACTTTTTTCTCGCCTGCGATTTGTTTAAAGTAATCATAATTCCATTTTTCGAATGCCGGACTTTTTGGATCGACAAAGTCTTTGAGAATGATAGGTTTACACGGTTTCATGAAATCTTGTAAAAACTCTTCCGGTGCAACATTTTCTGATCTTTTTACTGGTGTTAATTTCATCCTTATTCATTTTAAAGGTTCAAATATAATTATTATCCTACTAATTTAATAGACTAATGAAAGAAAATTAAACACTTAAATCAAAAATTTATAATAAACCATCATAAAAGCGAATAGTTTACAGCCTTTTTATTAAATTAGCGCATCCAAAAAATTATCTAAAAATGATCTCTAACAAGTATCTTGAAAATTTACAGAACGAACTACAAAATATTGATAATGACGGGCTTTACAAAAGAGAAAGGATTATTACTTCTCAGCAAAGTGCGGAAATTGAAGCCAACGGTAAAAAGCTGTTGAACTTCTGTGCCAACAATTATTTGGGATTATCAAACAATCCGGAAGTGATGAAAGCTTCTCAGGACATGATCGGATCTCATGGTTACGGGATGTCTTCTGTACGTTTCATCTGTGGAACTCAGGATATTCACAAGCAATTGGAAGAAAAAATTGCTCAATTCTTGGGTCTTGAAGATACTATTTTATATGCTGCATGTTTTGATGCGAATGGAGGTGTTTTCGAACCTTTATTTACAGAGGAGGACGCAATTATCTCAGATGAATTAAATCACGCTTCGATTATCGACGGAGTTCGTCTTTGTAAAGCGGCAAGATACCGTTACAAAAACAATAATATGGAGGATTTGGAGGCTCAATTAATCGCTGCTTCTGAAAAAAATCACCGTTTCAAAATTATTGTAACAGATGGAGTTTTCTCAATGGACGGAATTGTTGCAGACTTGAAAGGAGTTTGTGATCTAGCCGATAAATACGACGCTTTGGTGATGGTTGACGACTCTCACGCAACAGGTTTCATCGGAAAAACAGGTCGTGGTACTCACGAAGCCAACGAAGTGATGGGTAGAGTAGACATCATTACTTCTACTTTAGGAAAAGCTTTGGGTGGTGCTTTGGGAGGATTTACTTCCGGTAAAAAAGAGATTATTGATATGTTGAGACAACGTTCTCGTCCTTATTTATTCTCCAATTCATTGGCTCCAGGAATCGTTGGTGCTGCTTTGAAGGTATTGGAAATGATCTCAGACGATACTTCTCTTCGTGATCAGGTAATGGAAAATGCAGAATATTTCAGAGCAGAAATGAAGGCTAGAGGTTTTGATGTTCCAGATGGTGATGCTGCAATCGTTCCGGTAATGTTATACGACGCTCCATTGGCTCAAAAAATGGCCGAAAAATTAATGGATGAAGGAATTTACGTAATCGGATTCTTCTATCCTGTTGTACCAAAAGGAAAAGCAAGGATTAGAGTTCAGCTTTCTGCAGCGCATACAAGAGCGCATTTAGATAAGGCAATCATTGCTTTTGAAAAAGTAGGAAAGGAGCTAGGAGTAATTTCTTAGTCATTATCTGC
Source organism: Chryseobacterium sp. SIMBA_038 (assembly GCF_046535115.1). Lineage (NCBI taxonomy): Bacteria > Pseudomonadati > Bacteroidota > Flavobacteriia > Flavobacteriales > Weeksellaceae > Chryseobacterium > Chryseobacterium sp. SIMBA_038. The sequence continues at coordinate 155,221 of NZ_JAWRXH010000007.1, read as the reverse complement.
AATTTGACATAAAGAAAAAATCTTTGTGAACTTTGCGATAAAAAAATATGAGTATTAAAAGCAAATACTCAAAATTTCTTAATAATTAAAATATAAAAAGCAGGTTTATGAAAAAAATAATGCTGATCATTGGTTTTGTTTGTTTTCAAAGCTTCTTTGCACAAAATATTATGGATCTTGATCTTAAAAATGTTGAATTGCAAGGCATGAAACCTGCTAAAATAAGTAAAGAAATGAAAGACATCGGGATTACTCAGATCCCTTTTGTGACGGATAATCCCGATGTTATTTCTAAAATTGAGGAAAAGGAAGTTGGCTCGTCTATCAAAAAATTATACGCCTTCATTTATAATAATGGAGAAAGAGGTGATGGTGGAGTTATTATAAATGAATTTAAAACTAAAGGCGATCTTGATGCTTATCTGGCCAAGACTTTTGAGCAATCGAATTACAGAGTTTTGGTCAAAGATTTATTTTTTATTCGTGTTTGGAGTGATTACAGTCTGCATGTAGAAGGTAAAGAAACAAGCGAAGATCACTTAAATAAATTGGAAAAATATTATACCAAATTAGGCGCGAAAAGAATACAATTGAAACCTGATGAATCTATCATTACTGAGGTTGCTGATTCTGTAGCGGAATAATAAGTTTAAAATGATTTTCAAGTCAAAATATAGGATCGAGTTTTCGAAACCAAAAGAAGAAATTTTAAATAAAATAGAAAATAATCTCTATAAAAAGTTTTTTGACTGGGATAAATCTTTTAAAGGAAAAGTTACATCAGAAGGATTCGATTTGAAATATGTCAATTGGAATTTATCTCCAAAGATTTTGGGAGATTTTAGAAAAGATGAAGATGGTAAAGAAAAGTTATGGCTTACAATAAGTTTTGGTTTTTTGAACCTATTGGCAGTATCATTTGCCACGCTTATTACATTTTTTATAGCTTTCTTGGTTACATTATTTTTTGAAAAGTATATATGGATTTTTATTTTAATCTTTTATGCTATTTATGTCCAATTAATTCGAATATATTGGATAAGTTCAAAAGATGAAGTTTTGGAATATTTAAGAAATTTAGATAAATTATGTGAAGTTTCTTCACTAAATAATTAGACAATAAGATGCTTTATACAATAATAAAAGCTTTACATATTATCTTCATGGTAAGTTATTTTGCGGGAATTTTTTATCTCGTAAGAATTTTCGTTTACTATAAAGATACCGATGAATTTGCCGAAGAAAAGAAGAAAATCTTAAGAGAACAGTACACTTTCATGGCTCGAAGATTATGGAATATTATTACAGTTCCTGCAGGCGTTATTATGACGGTGTGCGGGTTGATAATGATCTTTTTGAATCCTGGATTAATGAAAATGTCTTGGTTTCATTTAAAATTAACCTTTCTGATCGGTTTGGCAATTTACCATTACTGGTGCTGGAAAAAAGTACTTCAACTAAGAGAATTAAATGGAAATACCCTTAAAACACCTAATATAAAATTAAGACAAGCGAACGAAATCGCAACCTTTATTTTGTTTCTGGTTGTCTTTACAGTCATATTAAAATCAATGGCGATTGAATATTGGTGGCAATTAATTACCGGATTTTTCGTTCTGGTATTTTTAATTATGATGACCGTTAAATTGGTTAATAAAAACAAGAAAAAATAATAAAAGCTTTAGGCTAAAGGCAGTAAGCGATAAGCTTTTTTGCCTACTGCTTAGAGCATATTGCTTACAGCAAATTAAAAAACTATGATTGCAATTTTTAAGAAAGAACTTTGGAGTTACTTCGGGAATTGGAGCGCGTGGATCATCATTGCGGCTTTCAGTTTGATAGCGACTCTTTTTCTGTTTTTTTTCGATAACGATTTTAATATTTTCGACATCGGAATGGCTTCCTTACAAAGCTATTTTGTGTTAGTTCCGTGGCTGTTGATGTTTATTATTCCGGCATTGTCTATGAAAACTTTTGCGGAGGAACAGCAGATAGGAACATTAAACTGGTTGTTTTCTCAGCCATTAAAAATTTCAGATTTAGTTGTCGGAAAATTTCTTTCCGTTTGGGTAGTTGGGATTTTATGTCTGATTCCTTCATTGATTTACCTTTATACAGTCTATGTTTTGGGTGTTCCTGCGGGAAATATCGACCTTGGAATGACTTTCGGAAGTTATATCGGAATGATTATTTTGATCGCTGCTTTTTCAGGCGTTGGAATTTTAGCTTCTTCGCTTTCTCAAAATCAGATCATGGCTTATTTGTTGGGCGTTTTCATGTGTTTCATCATGTATTTCGGAATCGAACAGTTGGCAAGTTATAAATTATTGGGCGGAGCAGATTTTATCTTACAGAATGTTGGTTTTTATCAGCACTTTTTAGGTTTTACGAGAGGTCTTATCGATTTTAAGGATGTAGCCTATTTTGTTTTTATCATTGGTCTTACGCTCGCTTTGTCTAATCATTTTATCAATAAAAAGAAGTAGAATTATGAAGAAGATACAGTTTAAATCTCCATTAGGGATTTTACTTTTTGTTATTTTACCGTTAGCTATAATCCTCGCAATTTCTGGGGTTAGATTAGATTTAACAAAAGAAAAAAGATATACGCTTTCTGAAAATACAATTAAGGTATTGAAATCGGTTAAGAAACCATTGACAGTTGATGTGTATTTGGAGGGTGACTTTCCGGCAAGTTTCAAACAGCTTCAGGGCGAAACGAAATTTATGCTGGAAGAATTCAGAAAAATCAATTCAAACATAGATTTTAAATTCATTGATCCTATTAAAACTAAAATGTCTCAGGATACTTTGATGGCAATGGGAATGCAGCCTTCCGTACTTCCTGATATCAAAGATGGAAAGGTTTCACAGATCATGCTGTTCCCGTATGCGGTGATCAAGTATAATAAAAGGGGAGCTTCTATTCCGTTGGTTGTGCAGCAGGCGAATATTAATGCAGACGAGCAACTGACAAAATCCATTGAAAATCTTGAATATAATTTAGTTTCAAATATCAAAAATATTGCAGCTGATAAAAGAAAAAAGATCGGGATTTTGGTGAATCAGGATGAATTAAATCCACGTGAATTTCATGGCTTTATGGAATTAGCTTCTGAAAGCTACGATGCAGGACCAGTTATTCCTAAAAATCAGGTTGAACTGACTGTTGCTGATGTTCCTTTATTAAAGCAGATGAGTGCTTTAGTGATTGCAAAACCTAGAAAAGCGTTTACTGATGGTGAAAAGGTAATTCTTGACCAATACATCATGAACGGCGGAAAAACATTGTGGATGATTGATGCCGTGAACGCAGAAATGGATACGTTGATGAGGTCTCAAAAAGTAATGCCTTTTCCTGTAGATGTCAATATGACGGATTTCTTTTTCAATTATGGACTGAGAATCAATCCGGCCTTGGTAAAAGATTTGAAGAAATTTGCTTTGCTGAAATTGGTAACAGGAGAAGTAAGCGGAAACGCACAATACACAAGCCTTCCTTGGCCATATTATCCTCTTGGAATTGCGGAACACAATAATCCTATCACTAAAAATATCAATCCTGTCAAATTTGAATTCCCAACCTCAATTGATACGTTAGGGAGAAAAAATATTAAGACCAATATTCTTTTTGAATCGAGTGAAAGAACGCTTTTAAAGCAGGTTCCAAACTATGTTGATCTGAAAGAAATTGCAAGTGTAGACAGTCTCGGACAAATGGAAAAACCAAGCACTCCGAAGATTTATGCCGTTGCCTTGGAAGGGAAATTCACTTCCGCATACGGATCTAGAATTGAAAGAAAATCGTATCCCGGATTTAAAGCGCAAAGCCCTGAAAACAAAATGATCGTTATTGCAGACGGTGATGTCGGAAGAAATAAAGTGATCAAAGACAAGCCTTTACCTTTAGGCGTTGACCTGATGACGAATGAGCAATTCGGAAACGAACAGTTTTTAAGAAATGCTTTAGATTATCTGTTAGACGACAGCAATCTGATGGATTTAAGAAACAGAAATATCGAAGAAAGACTTCTTGACCGACAAAGAATTACCGAAGAAAAAGGCAACTGGCAGTGGCTGAATTTACTGCTTCCTTTAGCGATTATAGGATTGTTGGGAGGATTATTCTTCTGGATGAGGAAGAAGAAGTTTGGATAGAATAAAAAAAAGAGAAACTGTGAGGTTTCTCTTTTTTATGAATTTTACCAGGATTGTAGTGCTGCTATTTCTAACCTTTTTAATTCAACTTTTGTCACTAATGCCTCTATTGAATCAGTTAAAATTTTATGATAATTATTAGAATCATATTCTAATATATTTAAACTCATTGTATCCTTAATTATTTCTTTTACTTTATTATTAATTGCATTTTTAGGCATAATAATATAGTGTTTTCTATTTAAAGGATACTTAAATGTATAATCTTCAAGTATTAATTTAATGTCTGGATCATTTGTACCACATCCAATAAATATAAATGTATGTGTTAATGAAAGAGCTTCAATTATTTGATAAAAATTACGATGTTTAGTTCTGGCTTGGGAATAATCTTTTCTTGTAAAAATTAAGTTATCAGCTGTATCTACGGAACCATGTATTTTGATAATAAGTGGTTCTGGTCTTCTAATACAATCTGCAATGTCTTCATCAGTGAAATTTTTAATTATTGTACTACCATGAGAAGCATGATTTGCATATGTATCATAAATTTTATCAAAATTTGGAGTAATTACGATTCGAGAATCTAAATTATAGATATGTTCATGTATTGGAGCGTGGTTAAATCTTGGGGTTAAAAATTCTCTTCTAATTAATGTATTAAAATCATCTCTTCCTAATTCTTTTTTTATTAATTCACAAGCTGTTAAAAAATCTCCAGAATTAATCTGTCTTCTAATTTCTGTTTTACAGAGTAATGTAGCACTTGCAGAATCTAAAAATTCTCTCCAATCTTTTGGTCGTAAACCGGCAGCATTTACAGAGTTTTTAGAAACACCTGCTCCTAGTACTAATATAGTTTTCCTTCTAGCTATATCATCAATTAAATTTTCTGGCCAATTAATCATTTTTAATCAATATTTAATTGTAAGTTACTTACTATACTTTTTATAGTGTTGTCATATTCTTTCACTTTGTTAAAGTGAGCGCCAACAACACCATTCTCTGATTTTAAATTGAAAATTGGCGCGCTACTACTTTGTGATAGAGGAATTAAACTATTTAAGTTTGGTACTTCACCTAGTTTATTTGATCTTAGTTGGATTATATTATTGGCTACCAAATGTTTTTGTATAGCACTAGGAATCCTGCGGATAATTTTTTCATAAGCATTAACTGGTTGTTTTTTACCATTTATTGTTTTAGCTGTATATTGTTGAGTTATATAACCTGCAAATTGTAAATTCCATTTTATTATTTTATTATTAATTTCAAAATCTTCTTTTTCCTTAGCTTTATAATCTTCCAATCCCCTTTCAAGCTGAAATTTCCATTCATTTAGTGATTTTGAAATATTTTCTAAAGCTTGTAAACTAAAAATATCTGATGACATCGGAACTATAAAAAAATCTGAAGCTGCAAGAACCGACCTATTTAAAGCCCCTAATGATGGACCGACATCAAAAAAAACATAATCATAATCAGCATTTAGTTTTTCTAATAAATCTCTAAAAAGTAAGGTCGTTTGTAGTCCTCTATAATCTCCAGTTTTTCCATCTAACCAATCTTTGCTTAAAAAGTCTTCTGTTAAAGATATCTGTGTATCACCTGGAATTACATCAACTTGAAAGTTCGGGCTTGTAATAATTGGGAGATCTGATTTTAAATAGCCTTTTCCTCTTTGTAATGGTTTAATTATTTTAAAGAGAGTGTTACCTGATTTATAAATATTCTCAATATCGCTATATGGAAACATATAAGTTGTTGCGTTGCACTGAGGATCAGCATCAATAACAATAACTCTTTTGCCTTTTCTTATTTTTAGATATGAAGCTATATTACATAGCAAGGTAGTTTTTCCTACTCCTCCTTTATTATTGAAAATTACAATTGATTTCATTTTTTTTGGTTTGATTAAGCAAATGCAAGTTAACTTTGCGAATCTTTTCAAATATATAAAAAAAAAGGAAATCACTCATCAAAGAAATAATTTTTGATCAAATAACTTCGTAATTTCAATAATTATTATTTGTTTCCTAACAAAATAATTTATTAAAAATATAAATTTAGTAAACAAAAAAAGAGAAACCTAAAAGTCTCTCTTTAATAATTAGTTATAAAAAATATTTTACCAAGGACTGATTCCAATTTCATCCTCAATATCATTACTGTAAAACTGTCCTGTTGGTGCATTTTCATCGGTCAGGGTGTGTTTAACGATAAAAGAAGCGGCACTTTCAACAGAACCCGGACCACTGTGGTGATTGAAATCTGTTGCAGTATAACCAGGATCGATAACGTTTACTTTAAAAGGAAGATCCTTCAATTCATAGGCTAGAACAATTGTGTAAGCATTCAAAGCAGATTTTGAAGGTCCATAAGCTGCTGCTTTTACATTGTAATATTTCCATGTAGGATCACTGTGAAGAGTTAACGAACCTAGTCCTGAAGTGATATTGCTGATTCTCGGGCTTTCCGATTTTTTAAGCAATTCTAAAAATGCTTGCGTCACGCTGATCACTCCAAAAAAGTTGGTATCAAACACGGTTTGAATATCTCTGATTGAGGTTTCTGCTGCCGTTTGAGGATTTACACCTAGAATTCCTGCATTGTTGATCAAAATATCTAATTTTCCCTGTTCTTTTTCGATCAAATTTTTAGCTGCTGAAATAGAATCAGGATTGGTAACATCTATTTCGATCGCTTTGATATTCTGAAATCCTTTGTTGGTTAATTCTTTGACGATAGCTTCTCCTTTTTCAAAATCACGACTTCCTAAATAAACGAATAATCCTTTTTCTGAAAGTTGTTTTGCGGTTTCAAGGCCAATACTTCTGTTGGCTCCTGTAATTAATACTGAATTCATTTTTTTTGTTTTTAATTGGTGATGTAAAAGTCCGCCAATTAAATAAGATAACATTTGCCAAATGACAAAAAGCGATGATGAGTTGGGAATTATTAATTCTATAAAAATTAAACCACAAAAGGCACAAAAGATTTATGACACTTAAGTTATTTTAAGTTACTACTAAACTCCTAATAAGAACACTTAAGCTTTTTTGAAAATCGAAGATTTTCTTTTTACGACCTAGGAAGCTGTAGCGTTAAAAAAATTCTACTGTTCGAAGCACGAGACCAATTTAAAATTGAAGAACAAATATTGCTATCGTGCAAGTTTTAGAATTTTTAGTGAACAGAAATCATTTTTAGCGAAAGATTCCAGTCTTGAATTTTTGGTTCGTTTGTTTCAAGACAAAAGAACATTTTAATAAAAATAAATTTAAAAATTTCCAATATTCTTCCTAATCCTACTCAAAGAAGACTGCGTCACTCCCAAATAAGAAGCAATATAGGAAAGCGGAATGCGGTTTACAACAGTAGGGTAGATCTCCAAAAATTTAAGATAGCGAGTGGTGGCATCTTCCGAAACCAGCGGACTTCTTCTTTCCACTTTCTGCATCAATGCTCTTGAAATAATTTTGTGAACAATAGCTTCCCATCCGACAATGGTTTGTAATAATTCTAGCCAGTCTTTTCTTGAAAAAACAAGCATTTTACAGTCGGTTACTGCTTGGACATACGCGCTGGAATAAATTTCATTATCAAAACTTTCCAGATCTACAACCAGATTATTTTCTTCGATGAAATATTTGGTTATTTCTTCACCTTTGTTGTTGTAATAGCAAACACGCAAAATTCCGTCTACAATAAATCCGACTTGTTTTGCCACTTTTCCTGCTTCCGAAAAATACTCATCTTTTGAAAGATTGATCTCGGTAGCTTTGCTTGAAATAAAATCGATCTGTTGTTGATTAAGATTTCCAAACCTTAAAATAAAATCAAATAATTGTTTCATGAATGCAAGTTAGCTAAACTTAGTTTTCTGTGATTTGTCATTTGACAAAAAGTGATGATTTATATGTTTTAATTAAACAATTTTCGAAACTCCAACGGCGACTGATTCGTTTTTTGCTTAAAAAGTTTACTGAAAGACTGTGGATGTTCAAATCCTAATTCATAAGCAATCTCACTCACAGATAAAGTAGTTGTACTTAGACGTTCTTTTGCAGTATCAATTAGTTTACTTTGAATATGTTGCTGTGTATTTTGTTGAGTATGAATACGCAATAATGTCCCCAAATAATTGGGAGAAATATTCATTTGTTCGGCTATTGTTTTTACGGATGGAATACCGTTTTCAATAAGATTTCCATTCTCAAAATATTGGGATAGAACTTGCTCAAATCTTTCCAGCAATTCATGACTCGATTTTTTTCGTGTAAAGAATTGACGCTCATAAAAACGTTCGGCATAAATCAGGAACAGTTCCAATTGAGCAACAATCAATTCTTGTGTGAATTTATCAATATTGGTTTGATATTCTTTTTCAATATTTTTAAATAAATCAACAATAATTTTTTCTTCTTTATCTGAAAGAAAAAGTGCTTCATTAATTTGATAACTGAAAAATTCGTATGATTTTATTTTCTTGATCAAGGAAGTTCCCCAAAGAAAATCGGGATGAATGAGCAGTAAATATCCGGTAGGTTCCACTTCAACATCAGGTTTCATTTCAAGGCTTAAAAACTGAAGCGGAGAAACAAAACACAACACTCCGGAATCGAAATCATATTTCTGCTGACCGTAATTGAACTTAGCATTGACATTTCGTTTCAAGCCGATTGAATAAAAATTCTGGATCCATTTCAGCTCGTTATCGTCCGTAGGATAATTGACCTTACTGTAATCTATCAGGCTGATCAACGGATGTTCAGGATTTGGAAGATTACAGAAAGCATGAAATTCAGAGATTGAATTAAAACGAAATGTCTGTTTCATAATGCTAAGGTATTAATTTTATTTTTTTATAAAATATATTCGTAATTATTATAGGAAAGGCTTCGACTCCGCTCAGTCTGACACTGTGAGAACTTTGCGTATTAATGATAACAGTTAGTATTAGCAATGTCATCCTGAGCGGAGTCGAAGGATCTATAAAGTTTACATTAAATTAGATTATAGTCGACAAAGTCAGGCTTTCCCACTTCTCAGCATCACCTTTAATTGTTGCGATTTTATTATCCAAAAACTCGTGCGTTCCACTTCCCAATAAGAAATGTACTGGCGGATTTTGTTCTTCACTGATTGCGATCAAAGCTTCTGCACCTTTATCAGGATCATTGGGCTGATTTCCGTTGATTTCATCAAGATGAGCGTGTTGAGAATTTCTTGCTGCTTCATATTCCGGAATAGCATTTTCAGGTGTTTTGATAGAATCTTTATCTAAGAAATCTGTTCTGAAATATCCGGGATAAACAACGGTTGCTTTTACCCCAAAATCTTTAATTTCCTCTGCTAGTGCTTCTGTAAGTCCGGCCACGGCAAATTTTGTAGCACAGTAAATTCCCCAACCCGGAAAGTTTCCTGAATACCCTCCAATGGAAGAAATATTAAAAATGTGTCCAGATTTTTGTTGACGAAGATAAGGCGTTGCATTTCTGATCACATTCAGCGTTCCGAATACATTGATGTCGAAATTACTTCTTGCTTCTTTGTCGGAAAGTTCTTCCAAAGTTCCAATCAATCCGTATCCTGCATTGTTGACGATTACATCAAGCTGACCAAAATAATCAACACTTTTTGTGATAGCTGATTTTACATCTTCATTGTCTCCTAAATTAACTTCAAGCGGTAAAAACTGTTCAGAAGCTTCTCCAATTTCTGAAATTAATGATTGAGCATTTCTGGTAGTTGCAACAACACGATAATTTTTTTCTAATAATTTTTTAACTAAGGCTAATCCCAAACCTTTTGAGGCTCCTGTAACGAACCATACTTTTTTTGTTTCCATTTTTTATTTGTTTAAATGATGGTACAAAGGTGGAAATATGGGCAGTGGAAAAAGTAGTTCAATCAATGAATGATGTAACCGAATCGTGAATAGGGGATAATTGGAATAATCGTTATTTCATAGCATCAGAAGCCAGATAGAAAATAGCTTTATTCAGAATGTCACTTTCTTTGTCTTTAAAAATATTAATAAAATAGATTGAGGTATTTCTATTTTCAAAAAAGTAAACAAGATTGTATTCATGCTTTTTCTTATCACAAATGCCTAATTTATATAAATAGAGGTTTTTAGATGAACTAATTAATTTTCCAGTTTTAGGATTTAAAGAAATTTCTTCAACAATTTTATCTATAAATTCAGGTGAATACTTCTGTTTGATTTTTTCGATAAAAAAGTTACTGATGATGACGGTTTGCATGTGGATATTTATTAATCAAATATATAAAAAAGAGAAACCCGAAAGTCTCTCTTTATCTATTTAGTTTTCTAAAGCAGAAATCAAATGCTCCCATTTCAGTTGTTTGGCGTAATCAAGAGCTGTTTTTCCGTTGTTGGATTGTTGGTTTCTATCAGCTCCGGCTTCGAGAATAACTTCAACAGAACTCAAATTTCCGGCAATCGTTTCTTTATGAAGAAGCGTCAATCCGTTATCATCAACATTCGTTAGTTCATTAGGATATTGTTGTAAAAATTTCACGAAATCTTCCTTCATATTCCTGCTCATGGGATGTTCTACAAGGTTTTCAGGTTTTTCTTTTTGTTCATGAACCACTTCAACATCATTAAAATCTCCAAAATCAAGCTGCCATGCATCATCGTGTTCCTGTCGTTCTGCTTCTTGCATGTCCGCGCGCATTTTTTGTATGGTGAAGCCACCGTAAGCTTTAGGTATAGGTTCCTCAGTAGAGAAGAAAAGTTTAGAAAGTCCTTTAGGTTTTTTCACTGCCGGAGTAATGGCAAAAAGCCAATCACTGATTTCGTTTAAAGGAATTTCAAAATAATCTCCGGGTTGTATGTTGGTTATATCATTCGGCTCATTGATCAAATATCCTTTTACATGATCTCCGTCAAAATCAATATCGTTGATCCACATATGTTCTACAATATCTTTCCCTGTTTCAGGATCTTCCTGTGAGAAAGCGGCTTTTACACAAGCCAGATTAAGTGCAGGAATAATTCTTCTGTATTCCCAAGATTGCTCTCTCCAGAAATATTTAAAAGTTTCCTGCGCTTTTTTATAAGCTTCGATCATTTTGGGGTCGGTTCCGTCTGTAAAAATAAACGAATTGTTTTCCATTAAATTTAAAATTTTTGTGATTTGAGTTTGAAAAAAGCAGTGAAAAAGAGTTATGAATTAACCTTGAAAGCATTATGAATATTCATAAAACATATATTTTTACTGTTCAACTAAAATACGAAAAATTTTAAACGGAGGTTTGAATTTATAGTTAAATTTTAATTAAAAATGATTGAAAAGAACCTCAATACTTTTCTATAAATAAAACGTATTATGCTAAAAAAACCTTCTTGAATAATTATTTCAACAAGAATATAAAATATTCCAGCCAGTAATCTTAGTAATAATTCAACTATAATAGTCATAATTTGATTCTAAACATCCTTTATAAAATCCTCATATTCATAATAGAACCTTTCAAAGCCATCCATTTTCTCCACAAAGAACTCAAAAATTTCCTGCCAGGTATTTTTATTAAAAACAGAAACATTATGTTTTTCAACCCAGATTTTAGCGATTACTTTTCCGTTGTCTAATGTAAAATATTCTTCTTTTTGAAAATCTCCGATAAAATCTTTCAGAATATCTTCCAACGACCAGATTTTGTTAAAATAGGCATTTCTGAAATCTTCATCTTTCATTTCTATATCTAAAGAAACTTCTGCTTTTCTAGTTTCTGCATTGAATTTGAATGAAAAATCCTTAACCTTTGTATTATACAACAGCCATTTTCTCGGAAATGATTTCCCAAAAGCCGTCCAAAACTCTTTTTTTATTTGTTGTGCCTCTTGTTTACTGAACATGGAGCAAAAATAGGGATTTTACACGGAAGTTGGAACTCTGATGAAGGAAGTCAATATTCCAGTTTAAAGGCTTCCAACACCCATCTTCCAACTTCTAACCTTACTATTACACATCTCAAACTATTTTCTTATTTTTGCTGTAATGCTATCTAAAAAATCTCAATATGCTTTTAAGGCGCTTTCATATCTTGTAGAAAAAAGAAATGATGGCCCTGTTTTGATTTCCGAAATTGCGGAACGTAAAAAAATTCCATTAAAATTTCTGGAAAACATTTTGCTTGAATTAAAAAAAGCCGATGTCCTTGATAGTAAAAAAGGAAAAGGTGGAGGATATTTTTTAAGGGAACATCCTGAAACAGTAAAGCTTGCGAAAATTATTCGTTTGGTGAATGGTCCAATTGCATTGTTACCATGCGTAAGTTTAAACTTTTATGAAAAATGTGAAGACTGCAACGAAGATCACTGCAGTTTACATGATGTTTTGATTGAAGTTCGGGACGCTTCACTTAAAATTTTAGAAGAAAAAACTTTACTGGATTTGATCGATTGATCTGATCCATTTTTTTCGAATAATTAGTCTACTTATTTGGTAGGATAATTATTTTATTAGATATTTGCATGACTTCAAATGAATAAATATGATTTCAACAGAAGATGCAGATACATTAAAACAGCTTTCAGTAGAGGATGGATTGAAATTTATTTCAGAAAAATTCTCAGACGGAGTTGTTTTCTCAACATCGCTTGGTCAGGAAGATCAGGTCATTACGGATATAATTTTTAGTCAAAAATTACCGATCAAAGTTTTCACATTAGATACCGGAAGACTTTTCTACGAACATTACGATTTACTTTCAAAAAATAATTCAAGATATAAGACGAAAACGGAAGTTTATTTTCCTGAATCTTCTGATGTGGAGAAATATGTGAATGAAAAAGGGGTCAATGCTTTTTATCATTCCGTTGAAAATAGAAAAGAATGTTGTTTTATCCGAAAAGTAAAACCTTTGAATCGAGCATTGGAAGGTGCAACAGTATGGATTACAGGTCTTCGTTCAGAACAATCTGAAAATCGTGAAAACATGCCAATCATCGAGTGGGATGAAGATAGAAAATTATACAAATACAATCCTTTGATTCACTGGTCATATCAGGATGTGTTAGATTATTTAGAACAACATAAAGTTCAGGAATTGTCTTTGCATAAAAAAGGCTTTATCAGCGTTGGCTGCCAACCTTGTACAAGAGCGATTGAAGAAGGAGAAAATCCGCGTGCCGGACGATGGTGGTGGGAAAGTTCACATAAAGAATGCGGTTTGCATACGCATTAATTTAAATTTTAAGTAGTAAAAATGAGTAAACATACATTAGATTATCTGGAACAGCTGGAAGCCGAAAGTATTTATATTATGAGGGAAATTGCTGCCCAGTTTGAAAAACCGGCTTTACTTTTCAGTGGCGGAAAAGATTCTATTACATTGGTTCATTTGGCGAAAAAAGCTTTTGCTCCGATGAAGATTCCGTTTCCGTTGGTCCATATTGATACGGGACATAATTTTCCGGAAGCCCTGCAATTCAGAGATTATTTAGCGGAAAATATCGGAGCAGAATTAGTTGTAAGAAAGGTTGAAGATACCATTAAGGCAAAGAATTTAACCGAGCCTAAAGGAAAATTTGCTTCGAGAAACTGGTTGCAAACGCATACTTTATTAGATATGATTGAAGAATTTCAGTTTGATGCCTGCATCGGAGGGGCGAGAAGAGATGAAGAAAAAGCCAGAGCGAAAGAACGTTTTTTCTCTGTTCGTGATGAGTTTGGTCAATGGGATCCGAAATTACAGCGTCCAGAATTATGGAATATCTACAACGGAAGAATCAATAAAGGTGAAAATGTTCGAGTTTTCCCGATCTCCAATTGGACGGAACTTGATGTTTGGAATTATATCAAAAAAGAAAATATCCAACTTCCACCGATCTATTTTGCACATGACAGAGATGTGATTGAGTTTGATGGACAATTAATTGCAGTTTCCGATTTTATTCAAATTGATGAAAATGATACAATTGTCAATAAAAGAGTTCGTTACAGAACCGTTGGCGATATGACCTGTACCGCAGCAGTTGAAAGTTCTGCCGAGACTTTAGATGAGGTTGTTAAAGAAATTACGGCTTCCAAAATTTCCGAACGTGGCGAAACCAGAATCGATGATAAAGTGACAGAAGCTGCGATGGAAGACCGAAAAAAAGGAGGATACTTTTAATAAATAATGGGCAATGAGTAATAAGTTATGCCAAACAAGTCGGTATAATTTTATTCAAAGCTTACAATAATGATTACAAAATATAAAAGGAATGAGCGATTTTAAAAATTACTCATTACCAATTACTCATTACTAATATAACAAATGTGGACATATTAAGATTTATAACGGCGGGAAGTGTAGACGACGGAAAAAGTACGTTGATCGGAAGACTTTTGTACGATAGTAAAAATATATTGATCGACCAACTCGAAGCGTTGGAAAAACAATCAAAAAATAAAAATGAGGACGGAATTGATCTCGCGATTCTTACCGACGGTTTAAGAGCCGAAAGAGAGCAGGGAATAACGATTGACGTTGCGTACCGATATTTTTCGACTCCGAAAAGGAAATTCATTATTGCAGATGCGCCGGGACACATTCAGTATACCAGAAATATGATTACGGGAGCCTCAAACTCACAGTTGATTGTGATTTTGATTGATGCAAGACAAGGTGTCATCGAGCAAACCAGAAGACATTCAATCATTGCTTCATTGTTAAAAATGAAAAATGTGGTTGTTGCCATCAATAAAATGGATTTGGTTGATTATTCTGAGGAAATTTTTAATGACATTAAAGCTCAATATCAATTGGTTGCTCAGAAATTAAGGTTGCCGAATGTGAATTATTTCCCAATCTCAGCTTTTAACGGAGATAATATTGTTGAAAAATCTGATAAAACGAGTTGGTATAATGGTCCAACACTTCTAGATTTCCTTGAAAATGTTGAAATTAATCAAGATAAAGAAGTTCAAAAACCGAGATTTCAGGTGCAATACGTTATTCGTCCGCAAACTGAAGAGTTGCATGACTACAGAGGTTATGCGGGTGAAGTGATTTCTGGAGTGTACAAAAAAGGAGATGAAATAACGGTTCTTCCTCAAAATATTCAAACCAAAATTTCAAAAATAGAAACAGGCGGAAAAGAAGTAGAATCTGTTTTCACCAATCAGCCTGCCGTTTTGCATGTTGAAGATGATATTGATATCAGTCGAGGAGATTTTTTAGTGAAAACTGACGATCTTCCGAAAGTTGAAAATGAAATTGAAGCCGTTGTCTGCTGGCTCGATAAAAAAGAACTGAACGAAGGAAATAAATATTTCATTCAACATAAAAGCAAAGTTTTAAAAGCCATCATCAAAGAAATTGAATATAAAATTGATGTCAATACACTTGAAAAAACACCGATTAACGAAAGTATTAAGCTCAATGAAGTCGTAAAAGTTCGCTTGAAAACAGCTTCACCATTGGTTTTTGATAGCTTTGAAGACAGTCGCAATACCGGAAATGCTGTTTTGATCGACGAAACGAGTAATTCAACGGTTGGAGCAGTAATGATCTTATAATATGGTAATCTCTAGGAAAGTTCAGATCAGGTTAAATGTCCTGTTGATAACCGCTGTAATAGTTGCTATTGCGGTTTTTTCTATGTATGAAATGGGTTATCTTGATGAACTTCTGACCGTTTTAGAAAAAGATGATCATATTTTTTACTGGATGCTTTTGGTTGGCGTTTTGGCAGAAATTGTCGCTGGATCAATGGGGATGGGCTATGGCGTAATTTGTACGACGACGCTTTTATTTCTAAATATTCCACCGCATATTGTGAGTGCAAGTATTCATTCTGCCGAAAGTTTTACAACGGCTGCGGGAAGTATTAGTCATTTTAAATTAAAGAATATAAGTGTAAGTTTAGTTAAAAAATTAGCAATTCCTGCAATCATCGGAGCAGTTATCGGGGCTTTAAGTTTGACCTATGTTGGCGAATATTATTCAAAAATTACTAAAACGGTTATCGCTTTTTATACTTTATACCTCGGAATTCAGATTTTGTCAAATGCTTTTAAACCTAAACAAAATAAAGCTTTAAAAAGAAAAACCAACTTAACAAGATTAGGATTAATAGGAGGTTTTATAGATTCTTTCGCCGGTGGAGGTTGGGGGCCTTTGGTTACCGGAACTTTAATTAAAAATGCTTTTACGCCAAGGTTTGCCGTGGGAAGTTCAACGGTGGCTAAATTTATTTTAACCATAACCGCTGCGGTTACTTTCTTTTTTACATTAGGAATTCAACATTGGAATATAATTTTAGGTCTTTTGATTGGTGGAATTATCACTGCGCCATTTTCAGCGATGCTTACTGCAAAACTTCCGGTGAAAAAAATGTTTATTGTAATAGGAACTTTGGTGATTGTGATGAGTTGTATAACAATTTATAAATCTGTTTTCAGTTAAAAAACTGTTGATTGTGGAAAAATAAAATAGGTAAAAATGTATTTCAATTTTGAAAATACTTTACATTTACACCATAAAAAACAGAACATGAATTTACACGTTGTTGCGCTTTTTAAGTTGAACGAAAATTACTTAATGGATGCGGTAGAATTATTTCAAACTTTGGTAAGAGAAACCAGAAAAGAAGAAGGTTGTCTGCAGTATGATCTTGTTGAAGACAAGGACAATAAAGGAACTTTTTTAATGGTCGAATTATGGGAAAGCGAAGAACATTTGAACCGTCATAATGGCCAAGATCATCTTTTGGATTTCAGAAAAGATATTTCTAAAATGCTGGAAAGCTCAACTCAGGTATATAGAGGACGCAAGATTTTATAGCAGATTTGCAAAGATTTTTTCGGATAGTTTTAAAACTAATTTCTAATATCTAGCTTCTAATATCTAAATTAAAATAAATTTTAAAAGGCTGCTTACAAATTGTAGGCAGCCTTTTATTAGAAAAAATAGAAAGTATTAAAATTTTATTTTTGAAAGTGAATGGTGAATAGTGAATTCACTTTGTTGTCAATTTTTAAATTTCACAATTGACAATTCACTTTTACATTATTTCACAATCAGTTTCTTCGTTTCTGTGCTTCCTCCGAAAGTTATTTTAATAAGATAGTTTCCTGCGGTAAGGTGAGAAAGATTCAAGTCTTGCTTGTAGAAACCTGTCTGATTCGTTAATTCTGCTGTGTATACTTTTTTACCCGAAAGGTCGTATACTTCTACATTACCTTTATTATTCGCTTTTTCTTTAACATCGAATAAAACAGTAACATGTTTATCAGCAGTTGTCGGGTTTGGATAGATTCCGAATGACGCTTTTTTATTAGCCATATCCGTAACTCCTAAAGTAGAAGTGATATTTTTATATTTAAAATACATATTACCAGTAGATTGACCTCCGTTCGATACAAAATACATTCTGTAATAATCGCTTCCTTTTTTAATATAGTAAACTACATCGCTGAACACTCCAGAAACTGGCTTCCATGAATGACCTATTGATGTAATATTAGCTGAGAAAGAAGCTGCTGCCGGAGCAGTAAACGTAGATGTAGCCTGAGTTTCCGGCTGTACTTTTGCAACTGTGATGCTCGGATTTTGGATAACTCCTGAAAGCGGATACATCATAATGTTGTTATAGAAAGTGTAATACTTTGTAAACATCAGATCCCAAGCGGTTTTTGCAGGTTCAAGATTAGCTACCTTATCATTTGTTGTGAATGAGAAATAGTTGAAATAAGCATCATCCGTTCCATTTGCCAATGTTTTTGTTTGAGTAGCGTCCCAGGTTGTTCCGTTCCATTTAGAATATTTGAAAGTATAACCTCCAAAATAATCCTGAATAGCAAATTTTATGTACGTGTCATTTGGATATTTTAAAACAAATATAATTGTTCCCTCAATGTGGTGATTTGCCCCGTTGTATTGTCCCCATCCGTATGGAGCAGAACCTTGCTCAAAAGCACCTTCCTGAATAGTTGTTGTCTGATCAGGGTTGTAAAGTGGCTCACCCCAATTTGATACATTGGCAACATTGATATTATCCCAATCTGCAAGGTTGTTTGAAGCCTGATATACCAAAATATCTCTAGCATCATTAATTCTTGTTCCGAAATTCATTGCAGAATTTCTATAAAAAGCAACATCCCACGAATTGGCAGGTTGAGAAACAATATTATTTCCGGGTAAACTAAAGAATACACGATTTTGGTATCCTGAACCCATAGAAAGATCTACCTGTGTATATCCGTTAGCATCTGTTTGTGCCAACACGGTTTGTTGAACAGAAAGAGCAAATAGAGAAGCTAAAAGTAGTTTTGTTTTCATAATATCTTAATGTTTATTTTTCCTTATTTATAATGATTCCACAAAACTATATAAATTATTTTTAATTGTTCTAAATAAAAACATGATATTTATCGTGTTTGCTAATTATTAAATATGAAAAATCCTTTATTAATGAGCTTTAACAGTATGTTTTAATTTTTGTTCATAAAAAAAGCTGATCTATGAAATTCATAAATCAGCCATTTTAAATGTAAGTTAGTCTAATAAATCTTACTTTTTAATAAATTTTGATTTCACTACTGAACCTTCTGCAGTTTCAATAATGATATAGTAAACGCCTGTTTGAAGAGCGCTGATATCAAATGACTGTCCTTTCAATTTACCTTCAGCAACTTTTTGGCTTCCAGCAGAATAGATTTGAACATTTTTAGGATCTTTTTTAGTTACGAACTGTAAAGCAGTATTTTCAGCGTTAACAGCGAATTTAATTTCTTCTTTAGATTTTGCAGCATCCGAAACAGCTAGAGTAGTAGTTGTATTATAAACTACATTATCAATTTGTAATGCTGTGTGCGCAACTGTCGGAGTAAATTTAAAAACAATATAAGTAGAAGAAGATGCGGGAACCGATACAGATACATTCTGATACGTTTCGCTTGTTAATGAAATTGGCGCTCCTAAAGATACGAATGTTGTCATATCTGTTGGGCTTGATGCCAAACCTACTTCAAGAGTTCCGTTACCACCTGAACCTGTAGCTTTTGCAGCAACGAAAGTTAAAGTTTTGTTTCCTGTTGGAGCAACAATCTGTGGAGCGATCAAATAGGAAGGTAAACTTGTGTTGTTTCCAGAATATGCCTGAACAGCTTTATCAGTTCCTGCCGTAACGATCATCAATGGTCCTGGAGGAAATGGTAAAGGATTTGGAGCTAAAGATGCAGTCCACCCGTTTTGAGGAAAAGTAGTATTTCCTGCAGTAAACCCGTCAAAGTTCTCATTAATAGTAGCTACTTGTGCATTAGCTGTCATAGCCGTAAGCATTAAAGTTCCAAAAAGTAGTCTTAATTTCATAACGTTATCTTTATTTAGAATTATTCCACAAAAGTAATAAATTATTTTTAATTGTTCTAAATAAAGCCCTATATTTGTCGAAAATTTTGCATCTATGAAGAAGAAAGTGCTTTCTATACTGTCTTTATCCACTGTTTTTTGGGTGAGCGCACAGGAAAAAGATTCTCTTAATCAGAAAAAAATAGAAGAAGTTGTCATTACCGGACAATACATGCAGCAATCTATTAATAAATCTATTTATAAAGTTGAGGTAATTGATGCTGAACAGATTAAAAATATGGCAGTTACAACGGCTGCAGAAGTTTTAAATCAAAATCTTAATATACTAATTGAGCCAAGTAGCGGAAGCGGAGATTCCAATGCTAGTATCATGGGACTTAGCGGCGCTTATACAAAAGTACTTATTGATAACATTCCGGTTGTAAACGATCGAGGAATGGGAAATCAGGTAGATCTTAGCAAAATCAATGTAAATAATATTGAACGTATCGAGATCGTGAAAGGTGCAATGGGTGTAGAATATGGAAATAACGCTGTTGCAGGTGTTATCAACATCATTACCAAGAAAAATTATTCTAAAAAATTCAATGCTACACTTTCTTTACAGGAAGAAACAATAGGAAAAGATTACGATTGGTTCAAAAAAGGAAATGGACGCCATGTTCAATCACTAAACTTAGGATATAAATTATCCGAAAATTGGACCATCACAGCAGATATTAATCATAATGATTTCCAGGGATATAAAGGTAAATATAACGGCTACAAATATTTCACAGAAGGAAACGACGGAAATAGAGGTTATGAATGGTTACCAAAAGATCAAGTCACAGCCAACGCGGCGATCCGTTACGCTAAAAATAATACAACTTTCTAT
The DNA here is from genome assembly GCF_046535115.1 of Chryseobacterium sp. SIMBA_038. Classification (NCBI taxonomy): domain Bacteria; kingdom Pseudomonadati; phylum Bacteroidota; class Flavobacteriia; order Flavobacteriales; family Weeksellaceae; genus Chryseobacterium; species Chryseobacterium sp. SIMBA_038. The sequence continues at coordinate 134,850 of NZ_JAWRXH010000007.1, read as the reverse complement.
TATAAGGTCAACTATCTGAATGAAGAAGTAAATTTCTACAATCAATTAGTAGAAGATTTGCCTTTAGGTGAAGGAAATAGGACTTATATTTCTAAAGATAAAGATTACTTTACAAACAGATGGATTCATCAGTTTAATATTCAGACAAAATTAGGGTCAAGAATCAACTATAACGGAGATTTTTCGTATCAGACTCAAGAAAGAAAGTCTCAGGATTATATCTATGATGTCCCAAACAGACAGGAGATTTCCAGAGCAGACAAATCCACTTACTTTGATTCTAAAGTGCTTTATTCAAGAGGGATGTTCAGTAATTTCCTTGACAGCGATAAAATAAACTTTCAGGTTGGTTATGAATTAGACAGAACTAGCGGTTTTGCTAATAATTCGGTTTTTGCAGGGAATACAAATCTTGAAAATGTAAACAGAGCAATTTTTAATTATGCAAATTTCGTTTCGGCGGAATGGAAAGTTAATAACTGGTTCTCATTACGTCCGGGAGTAAGATTAGCTTTAAGCGATAAATTCGACAGCCAATACAATTATTCATTAACAACAAGATTCAATACTACTGCAAATTCTGACCTTCGTGTTGTTTTCGGTTCTTCAAACAGATTTCCAACTTATGAGGAACTTTATACTTATGTTGTTGATAACAACCACGACATTAGAGGAAATGAAAACTTAAAGCCCGAAACAGGATATTCTCTAGGTGTATTCTGGGATTATAAAACGTCAACGGCAAATTCTTGGAATTTCAATTTCAGTGCATCGGGAATGTATCTTGATGTGAAAGACAGAATAGATGAAGTGATCATCAGCAACAGCCCGCTTAGATATACTTATTTAAATATTGATAAATACAGGTCTCTGTTGTTTGGAGGAGGAATCACTGCGAAAAAAGATCAATTATCTCTAAATGCAGGAGTTTCAGTAATGGGAATTTCTCAGGTTCTTAATGCCGGCGAAATTGTATCCCCAAATGATTATAATTTTTATACGGAAGCTAATTTATCAGCAAACTATACTTTAGCACAAACAAAAACATTATTTGCCCTTTATTACAAATATACAGGGGTAAGAAAACAATATGTTCAGGAAGTTTCGCCAAATCTTGCTGCTGCTCCGAAATTTATTTTAGGAGAAGTAGGAGATTTTAATACAATGAATTTCACTGTAACACAGCCATTCTTTAATGATCATTTAGAATTGAGCTTAGGTATTAAAAATATTTTTGATGTGTCAACTGTGAGAAATTCGGTGATCAGTGGCAGTGCACATAATGCAGCGGCAAATGATCAAAATCTTTTCTATGGAAGAAGTTATTTCGCACGATTAAATTATAATTTTTAAAAAGAATTAGAATGAAAAAAATACTATTTTGCCTTTTAGTTGGAGCTTCATTTGTTTCACAATCTTGTATCAATGATAATGAAAGTCCTATTTCAGTATCTCCAATTGAGGGAGCTATTGCTGATCCTACAGTAGGTGGTGCGACGCAGCCTAATCAGGTTTGGATTGATTTAAGTGAAATTGATCCGAGTACTAAAGGGCCCGTACAAAAATTAACGAAAAGAACAGATTGGGATCTTGCATTTTATTCAGGAAGCAGTTTCAAGGTAGTTTTGAATTCATCAATTATGATTGCTGCAGGAAAAATCCCAAGTGCTACAGATATCGATCAGGTTACAGAAGCTAATGTAGCTACTTTAAAAACTCAGGTTCAGGTTGCAAATTTCAATCCTGCAAACGAAGTTTATATTGATAATGTTAAAGGTAATTTTCCTACAGATTATACAGCAATTGAAGATGTAAAAGCAGTCGATTCTGAAAATGCCATCTATTTGGTAAACATGGGAAAAGAAATTTTCACAGGTGCAGTTCCGGTAGGTTCGGTTTCAACAGGTGGTGACAGCAGAGGGTGGATGAAAGTTCAGGTTGTAAGATCTGGAGACGGTTACAAAGTGAAATATGCAGAAGTAGGCGCAACCACTCATAAGGAATTGATTATTGCAAAAAACGCAACTTACAATTATAATTTTGTGAGTTTAAAGAATAATAAAGAAGTATTTATTCAGCCTGAAAAAAAGAAATGGGATATCTGTTTTACGGTATTTACTAACATTATTACAGGTGCGGGAAGTTATATTTATGCAGATTTTGTAACTCACAATAACGTTGGCGGAGTTGGAGCATATGAAGTAGTCGTTACTTCGGGTTCAGGCGTGGAAGCTTACAATAATTTTAAAGCTTCAAATATCGATCAGTCTAAATTTATCTATAACGATCAGAGAATAATCGGATCAAATTGGAGAAATCCAGTTGGTACAAACGGATTAGAAGTATACGGAGATCGTTTCTATGTTATTAAAGATACAGATGGGTATTACTTTAAATTGAGATTTACAAGATTAACCAATAGCACTACTGGTGAGCGTGGTTTCCCTCAGTTTGAATACAAGCCTTTATAAAATAAATCAAATAATAGTATATCATGAAAAAATTCATTCTTGCAGCTTCTGTGCTTGTTGCAGTGTATTCTTGCAAAAAAGAAGAAGGTGCTAAAAAAGAAAATTCTACAGAAGTAAGTTCTGAAACTCCAAAATCTAATAATAAAATCGTTACTCTAAACGGAGGAATTACAGAAATTGTAAGCGCTCTGGGTCACGAAAAAGAAATCGTAGGAACAGACGTTACAAGTACATATCCTGAATCTTTGAAAGCTACAGCTAAAGATCTAGGTCATGTAAGATCAATGACGATCGAGCCGATCATGGCGGTGTCTCCAACATTAATTTTGGCTTCTGATAAAGATATCAACCCGGATTTAATGGGTAAAATCAAGTCTTCTGGAATTAAAACTGAAGTCTTCAAACAAGAATTTACTGTTGATGGAACTAAAAAATTAATCGCTGAGGTTGCTAAAGCAATCGGTAACACAGATTATCAAAAATTAAATGATAAAATTGATGCTGATTTAAAACAAGTTCAGCCAATTGCTAAAAAACCAAAAGTATTGTTCATCTACGCAAGAGGAAATATGTTGATGGTTTCAGGTACAAAAACTCCAATGGACGCATTAATCGGTCTTGCAGGAGGTGAAAATGCGGTGAAAGATTTTGAAGATTTCAAACCATTAACTCCGGAAGCAGTTGTTAAAGCTAACCCAGACGTATTATTCTTCTTCTCAAGCGGATTACAAGGTGCCGGAGGAAACGAAGGTGCATTGAAAATGCCGGGTGTTTCACAAACAAACGCTGGTAAAAACAAAAAGATCATTGCTATGGATGGAGGCCTGGTTTCAGGTTTCGGACCAAGATTAGGAGAGGCCGCTGTTGGATTAAACAAATTATTAATTGAAAGCACAAAGTAAACTATACTTTTATCTTACTATAAGTGCCCTATTGCTGGTTATTCTGGCAATTGTGGCACTTTATATTGGCGTTTACGACTTCAATGGTGTTTCGCCATTTACGGTATTAAGTCAGTTCATTAAAGGTGATCCCAACTTAGCGTTAAGCGATAAATATGTAATCTGGGACGTGAGAGCATCCAGAATTATTATGGCGATCCTGGTAGGAAGCATGCTTGCTGTTTCGGGGACAACTTTGCAGGGATTGTTTAAAAATCCTTTGGCGACCGGTGAGGCAATCGGTTTAACTTCCGGAGCAACGTTACTTGCGGCAATTGCCATTGTTTTAGGAGGGCATTTCAAACAATATCTTCCTGAGATGGTACAATTTTCATTAGTAGGTATCTCAGCTTTTGTGGGAGCTTTATTAGCGATGATGTTGGTGTACAGGATTTCCACAAGTGCCGGAAAAACAAACGTTGTCATGATGTTGTTAAGCGGTGTTGCCATTACATCGATCGGATTTTCGATTACCGGATTTCTGATTTATATTTCAAAAGATGAACAGCTGAGAGATCTTACCTTTTGGAATATGGGAAGTCTTGCAGGAGCAACTTGGACTAAAAATATAGTTTTAACCGTAGTTTTAATTATTTCTTACACCATTTTGCTTCCAAAAGGGAAAGCTTTAAATGCAATGATGTTAGGTGAAAAAGATGCACAGCATTTAGGAATAAATGTAGAAAGACTGAAAAAGCAGATTGTAATTATCACTTCTTTAATGGTGGGAACATGTGTTGCATTTTCAGGGACGATTGGGTTTGTAGGTCTTATTGTACCTTATATTTTAAGGCTTTTATTTAAATCGAATTATGTTTTCATTTTACCACTGTCAGCGGTTCTGGGAAGTATTTTACTGTTGATTGCCGACACTTTCAGCAGAAGTATTGTAGCACCATCAGAGTTGCCGATCGGTATTTTAACTTCATTGATTGGTGGACCTATTTTTATTGCTATTTTAATTAAATTCAAAAAATCATTGTAATGATAAAGGCGCATCAAATCAGTTATAAACATAAAGAATTCCATATTTTGGATGGGGTTGATGTCTCTTTGGATTATGGTGAATTTTTAGCAATTGTTGGTCCGAACGGAGCCGGAAAATCAAGCTTATTGAGCGTTCTGGCGAATGAAGTGAAATCAAAACAAAAGATAGTATTTAAAGATAAAAACCTGAACGACTGGGAGGTAAGAGAACTTTCAAAACATAAGGCGAAATTTTCTCAACACAACAGCAACGATATTACGCTTGAAGTAAAAGATGTCGTTATGATGGGAAGATATCCTTATTTTGATGCTCAGCCAAGACAGGAAGACATAGACGCTACCAACGACAGAATGCATGAAACCGAAGTTTTTCATTTGAAAGATAGAGAATACAATACTTTGTCGGGAGGTGAAAAACAGCGTGTACATCTTTCGAGAGTAATGGTGCAGTTGGAGAATGAGATCACTCATAAATTGGTTTTTCTTGATGAACCTTTGAATAATTTAGATGTAAAACATCAATACAAAGCATTAGAAATCATTAAAAACTTTACTAAAAATACCAATTCTGCGATTGTTGTTTTGCATGATTTAAATCTTGCGGCTCAGTTTGCAGACAAAATATTATTAATGAAATCTGGAAGGGTAGCAGCATACGGAACACCGGAAGAAGTTTTCACTGCTGAAAATATAAGTGAAGCATACAATTTTCCGTGTACTATTTGCGAACACCCGATTACAAATAACCCAATGATCATTTTTGGATAACCATGGAGAAAGATGAACTGAAAATTCTGGCTCAAAATCTTGCCAATCCGCAGGGAGAAAAAGGTAAAGAGATCGGCGAAATGATGAATGCCACAAACATCAGCATGACATTAGAAAGTATCAAAACGCTTTTAATAGAAGACGATGAACACATTCTTGAAATAGGCCACGGAAATGCCGGACACCTGAAAAGTATTTTGAATGTTGCCAATAATTTAAAATATACAGGAATCGATATTTCTGAAACGATGCAGAATGAAGCTAAAGCTTTAAATAAAGAATTTAAAGATCAGGCCGATTTTATATTGTACGAAGGAAAAAAACTTCCTTTTGAAGATGAGGTTTTCGATAAGATATTTACCGTAAACACCGTCTATTTTTGGGAAGAGCCTGTTGAATTTTTAAATGAAATTTACAGAGTTTTAAAAGATAAAGGAACTTTTGTTCTCACTTTCGGACAAAGAGATTTCATGGAGAAACTGCCTTTCACACAATTCAATTTTAAATTGTATAATACGGATGAAATGGAAGAAACAGTCTCAAAAAGTCATTTTAAAAGAATGAAAATCTCTGAAAAAGAAGAAGAAGTGAAAAGCAAAACAGGAAACGAAACAATAACAAGAAATTATACAGTTTTAACCATAAAAAAATAAAATAATGAGCACATTAGTAAACGATCTAAAAGCAAAATGGGACGCTCTAAAAGCTGAAAACCCGCATTTAAGAATAAGAAATGCTGCTGTAGAGCTGGGCGTAAGCGAAGCTGAATTATTAGCAACAAACATAGGCGAAGGCGTAACCGTTTTGAAGCCGGAATTTAAAGATATTTTAACGGAAGCAGAAAAATTAGGAAAAGTAATGGCTCTTACGCGTAACGACGAGTGCGTTCACGAAAGAAAGGGGACTTATCTTAATGGAGATTTCAGCAGTCCTCATGCACAACTTTTTGTAGGTGAGGATATCGATTTGAGAATTTTCTTGAATCACTGGAAATTCGCTTTCGGAGTAGTAGAAGGTGATAAAAAAAGTCTTCAGTTCTTCGGAAAAGACGGATTGGCTTTACACAAAATCTATTTGACAAAAGACAGCAACGCAGAAGCTTTCGATGCTATTGTTGAAAAATTTAAGGCTGAAGATCAAAATCAGACTTTGGAATTTGAAGTTGTTGCTCCAAAAGCTGAAGAAAAAGCTGATTCTGAAATTGATGTTGAAGGTTTTCAAAAATCTTGGACTGAATTAAAAGATACTCACGATTTCTTCATGATGACAAGAAAATTCGGAGTAAGCAGAACGCAGGCGTTGAGATTGGCTCCAGAAGGTTTTGCTAAAAAAATCGACACAGCTAAAGTAGTTAACGTTCTTGAAGATGCTTCTGAAAAAGGGCTTCCGATCATGATTTTCGTTGGAAACAGAGGAATTATCCAGATCCACACGGGAGAAGTGAAGAAAACACTTTGGCACCAACAGTGGTTCAATGTAATGGATCCTGATTTCAATTTACACCTTGATGTAACGAAAATTACAGAAGCTTGGATCGTTAAAAAACCAACTGAAGACGGTGAAGTAACGGCAATTGAGGTCTTCAACAAAGAAGGTGACTTTATCGTTCAGTTCTTCGGAAAAAGAAAACCCGGAATTCCTGAGTTACAAGAGTGGAAAGACCTTGTAGCAGAATTAGAAAAATAATAATTAGATGATTTTATAAGGCCGTTTTGAAATTTTCAAGGCGGCTTTTTGTTTCATTTAAACACAATTAACACAAATATTTCCTCACAAATCACACTAATTTTTAAAGTTATATTTAATATTATTTGTGATATTTGTGAAAACAATTCGTGACATTAGTGTTTAAAAAATTCATTAAAATTAAATAAAAATGAAAAATATTTTCATAGCCATATTATTGATAAGTTTCAGTGTTATCAATGCTCAAAGCTTCAAAGCATATCAATTTTATGATCAAAAAGGAAAGGAGATCAAGACAGAAAAATTAGTCAAGGAATTAGCTGAATATGATGTTGTTTTCTTTGGTGAAAATCATAACAGTTCGATCAATCATTGGCTTCAATTAAAGATTACTGAAGCTTTATATCAACAGAAAAAGGGTCAGCTTATTTTAGGTGCTGAAATGTTTGAAAGAGATAATCAATCTCAATTAAACCAATATTTAAGCGGAAAATTTGATGCTAAAACATTGAAAGATTCAGCGCGTTTATGGAATAATTATGCAACAGATTACAAACCATTGGTTGATTTCGCAAAAGATAAAAAACTGAATTTCATCGCAACAAATATTCCGAGAAGATATGCTTCTCAGACTTCAAAAGAAGGCTTGGAATCGTTAAATAACCTGACCGCAAAAGAGAAAACTTACATCGCTCAATTACCGATCAAAGTAACATTGGACACTCCGGGTTATCCTGAAATGAAAAAAATGATGGGCGATCATGCAGAAGAAATGAAAGTGATGAATTTTATCTCTGCACAAGCGACAAAAGACGCAACAATGGCTGAATCTATCATGAAAAATATTCAGTCTGGAAAGACATTTATCCATTACAACGGAAATTATCACAGTAAAGAATTTGGCGGAATTTATTGGTATATCAAACAGAAAAATCCAAACCTGAAAATGGCGGTAATCTCTGTTTTTGAATCCGAAGATTCTGAATTGAAAGTTCCCGAGAAAGATTATATTCCAACGAATTTTAATCTGATTATTCCGAGTGATATGACGAAAACTTTTTAAAATACAGTGTTTTAATCAATTGGAACGGGCTTTAGCCCGTTTTTTTATGCATAATGTTTGTCATTCTGAACGAAATAAAATGGAGTGAAGAATCTACTTTACGAATATAGATTCTTCCTTCGTCAGAATGACAAACGCTGTGTTTGAAAGACATTAGCTATATTTGTTTTATAATATTCAAAAATGAAAAAATTATCCTTTCTATTCATACTTTTCATTGGTTTAATTAATGCTCAGAAATTAACTTCAAACGAAATTTCTATCATTAATGAAGGTGATAAAAATTCTGCGTTACCAATTTATCAAACCACTGATGAAAATCAACATAAAACTTTGCTAAGCCTTTCATCAGAAATTGATCCTAAAGATCCAAACACCGCAATTTTGGTTAAAAGAATGAAAGAATCACTGCTTTCAACAGACGGCGGAGTAGGAATTGCCGCACCACAAGTCGGAATTAACCGAAAAGTAATTTGGGTGCAACGTTTTGATAAAGAAGGAGAACCGTTAGAATATTTCCTTAATCCCTTAATTGTCTGGAGATCAGAATTACAGAATCTTGGCCCTGAAGGTGATTTATCGATCCCAGAATTCAGAGATCAGTTTTACAGAAGCAAAGTGATTCAGTTAGAATATGTTGATCTGAAAGGTCAAAAATATTCAGAAATTGTGGAAGGTTTTACAGCGGTGATTTTCCAACATGAAATTGACCATCTTTTCGGAATTTTAATCTCAGATAAAAAGGAAAAAGAGAAAAATAATTCTTATAAACCGGTTGATGCTTATAAGAAAAGTGATTCTATGACGAGATAATGATCATATTTCTTATTTCAAATTTCTTGATTTAATTTCCTTTTCAAGTTCTTTGCTCTCATTTTGGTTTTTTACAATGAAGTAAACGAAAAGTAAGGGCAAGAATGTAACAAATCCGAAACCGTTTTTAACGAAGCTGTAAATTACAATTCCTATTAATACACCAATAATTACAGCATTTATTATATTGCTGGATTTTAGTTGTTTCTTTTTTGCTAATAATTCCTGATCGCTTAATTGGGCAAATTCATTTTCTTTCATTTATCTAAATGTTTAATTGTTTTGGGTTATTTGTTTCTAAATTTTTTTGCTTAAAAAGCTCCATAAAATTAATTCTTTTCCACAGAACAACAATTTTTATTTTCTTCTTTGTATTTAAAAACAAAAAATCTGCTTCGAAAAGAAACAGATTTAATTTATAATGTAAGAAACCGATCTTAGTTATTCGTCACCGAAAGTTTTACTTCGATATTATTTCTTGTAGCGTTAGAATAAGGGCAAATTTCATGAGCTTTTTCAGTAAGAGATTGTGCTTCTTCAATAGAAACTTCAGGAATATTTACATCCAATTCCACTGCAAGACCGAAGCCTCCGTTTTCCAATTGTCCGATACTTATCTGAGCTGTAACAGAAGTTTCGCCCGTTTTTGTTTTTGATAAACTGATCACTCTGTTTAAGGCACTATCAAAACACGCTGAATATCCTGCAGCGAAAAGCATTTCTGGATTTGCGAAATCTTCATTAGCTCCACCAAGCGCTTTTGGCATTCTTACTTCAAGATCAAGAACTCCGTTTTCACTTTTTACCTGTCCGTTTCTGCCACCTTTAGCAGTAACTTTTGTTGTATATAATGTTTTCATTTATTTTTCTATTTTGCTTAATATTTTTTGGATGGTATCTTTAAGCTGAATAAGATCTTCAGGCTCAATACCAATTTTCTGTTGAATCTTTTTTGGAATTTCACATGCTTTTTGCTGCAGTTGTTTTCCGACTTCGGTTAAGAATGCTTCAACCACTCTTTCGTCCTCTTTTTTTCTTTTTCTTACGATAAATCCTTTAGTTTCCAGCCTTTTGAGAAGAGGAGTTAAAGTACCGCTGTCGAGAAATAATTTATCCCCAATATGACTTACAGTAAGTCCATCATTCTCCCAAAGCACCATCATTACGAGGTATTGAGAGTATGTAATATCCAACTCATCAAGAAAAGGCCTGTACAATCCGGTGATCTCTTTTGCAATGACATACAAAGGAAAACAGATTTGGTTTTCCAGTTTTAGCTGTTTTAAATTTTCCATAAGATAAGGTTGAATGAGGTGTTATTTTGTAATGATAAAGTCCTCCATAGGAACTCTAACTTTCTTCATTGTTGAAAGCCAGTCTTTTTCTGCATCTCTGTAACCAAGATATAGGAGGCTTACACTTTTTAAACCTAATTCTTTCAAATTAAGAATTTCATCAACTACTGCATTACTGAAACCTTCCGCAGGAGTACTGTCGATTTTTGATTCGGCAGCCTGAGCCATTGCCAAACCTAATGCAATATAAGTCTGACGCGCCGTGTGTGCAAAATGCTCATCAGGCGTTTGCGCTTCGTACATTTCTTTGATCTTATCGGTATAGCTTCCAAAACGACCTCTTGGTAAATCTCTTACATCGGTATGAAGATCGTAAACTTTATCAATTTTTTCGTTAGAATAGCTGTCCCAAGCGGCAAATACCAACACGTGCGAAGAATCTCTCATTACTTCAGGATTCAACGCTCCCGCAACCATTTTTTCTTTTAGTTCCTGATTTTCTACAACGATAATCTTGAAAGGTTGCAATCCTGATGAAGTAGGAGCCAATCTCGCTGCTTCTAGAATTTTATGTAAATCTTCCTGTGATACTTTTTTAGTTGAATCGTATGCTTTTACTGCATGTCTCCAGTTTAAGTCTTCTATTAATGACATTGTTTGTTCTTATTTTAAAATTATAAGACAAAGGTATGGTGAAATTTAATTGTGTGCAATTTAATTTTGATAAATGCATTTTTGATAGAATCTATAATGTAATTTTTAAAATCTATTTAAAGCATAATGCAAAAAATAAACCCCCATTCTAGAATGAGGGTTTAGGTATTATATTTTTAATCTTTTCGGATTTTGTCTGTTAGAAAAGAATGATAAAATTTCAATATTATTTTTTATTACTCTGTAATACATTGTATTAAACTTAAGTATATTAGCTCGATAAATATTTTTATAGTCCGATTTAGGATAAATAGTTGGATTTTGAGATATTAATTCAATCGTACTTTCAATTTTCACAGCAAGTTACTGAATTTCTTTATCTGTAAAATTATTTTCAAGATATTCAATGGTTTGCTTAAGATCATCTAGCGCATTTTGAGTCCATAAAACACTATAACCACTTTTCATATAATTTTCTTGCGTCAGAATGAGGTTTTAGGTTATGGTTTTCAGAATCAATAATTCCTTTTTCAACAGATGCTTTTTCTTCTTCGGAAATAGTATTCCACCAGTCTTTAGTTTCTTCTTTTCTGAAATTGATTAATTTTTCAATGATAGCCTTATCTTCCAAGGTTGATAACCATTGGATTAATTCGAGTTTTTTATGTAGAATTTGAGCTTCCATTTTAATTTACTATTAATTATAATACTATCAAATTTATTGATTTTATTTTATATGATTTAGAAATTTATTTGAATTTTAATTCTGCTTCAAAAACATCTGCAAAATGCTTTCTAATCTTACCTTTAATATCTTCCATTTCTTCGGGCGTCAGTTCTCTTTCCAATTCTCTTTTTAAAGAAGTCACCTGCTTGTCTTTGATACCACAGGGAATAATATATTCAAAATAACGCATGTCAGTGTTTACATTCAAAGCAAAACCGTGTAATGTTACCCAACGGGAAGCTTTTACACCCATCGCACAGATTTTTCTTGCGTAAGGTTTCCCTACATCCAGCCAAACGCCTGTTTCTCCGGGAGAACGTTCCCCTTTCAAACCGTATTCATTGATTGTTCTGATGATTACTTCCTCAAGATTTCGCATGTATTTGTGAATATCTGTAAAGAAATTTTCAAGGTCTAAAATAGGGTAGCCAACGATCTGTCCGTAACCATGATAGGTAATGTCCCCGCCACGGTTCACTTTCACGAAAGTAGCCTCGATTTCCTTTAATTGATCCATTCCGGCCAGCATATTTTCTTCGTGTCCGCTTTTTCCTAAAGTATACACGTGTGGATGCTCTACCAAAAGTAAGTGATTGGAAGTGGTGATATGTTGTTCAGCAGGTAAATCGCGGTTTTTGATTTTGGTATCAATAATATCTTTCATCAGTTTTTCCTGATAATCCCAAGATGGTTGATATTCTTTTACGCCAAGATCTTCAAATTCTACTACTTTATTCTGATTTGTATTCATGTGTGGATGTCGATTTTCTTGTAATGATATAGAATCAAGATTTTATACCATTTTATTGACATACAAATTTAGTGAATTTTAATTTTTTACGGAATTAATAAAATCTATGGCTTTTATCTTCCAATCTTTATTTTGTAGTAGAATATTTACGAATGCAGTCCCGATAATTCCGCCGTCTGCTTTTTCAGTGACGTTTTCGAAATCTTGCTTTGATTTTATTCCAAAACCAATCATGACAGGATTTTTTAATGGGAGAGAAGCTAATCTTGAGAGATAATCTTCATTTTTTAATACAGTATTTTCATTTCCTGTTGTTGATGAGGAGCTTACCGCGTATAAAAATCCTGAACTTAAAGAATCGAGATATATAATTCTTTCGTCAGAAGTTTCGGGAGTTACCAAAAATGTGAAATTCAGATTGTATTTTTCTAAAATTTTCTGATAATTTTTTTCGAATTCAATAGGCGGAAGATCTGGTATAATTAATCCCGAAACACCGCTTTCTGAACATGCTGCACAGAAGTTTTCAAATCCAAAACTTAAAACAGGATTGATATATCCCATTAAAATTACCGGAATTTTGATTTCATTTTTAATCGATTTTAACTGTGATAAAAGTTTTTCGATGGTCATTCCGTTTTTTAAAGCCAGTTCATGAGCTTTTTGGATGACAGGTCCGTCTGCAACAGGGTCAGAATAGGGCATTCCGATTTCCATCATATCTGCTCCGGCGTCCTGGATAAGTTTTATAATATCAGCGGTATCTTCCAATTGTGGAATTCCTGCTGTGAAGTATATGTTTAGTTTTTTCATTTAAATTGTTTAAAAAATTAAAGAAAAATGAGTTTTTAAATTAAAATTTCATTTCCTGAAAGTTCTTTGAACTGACAAAAGTTGTTTTGGATTCTACCTTGCGATCCGGCTTGAACGGAGCTCTTTTTACGAAGTAAAAAAGCGGGAGTGGAAGACGGAATTTATCGCCAAAATCAACTTATAAATTCTTCAAATACGTCTCCATATCCTTGTCTCCACGGCCACTCAGGCAGATGACAACAATATCATTTTCGTTGAGTTTTTTCTTGTCTAAAACTGCCAAAGCGTGAGCACTTTCCAATGCGGGAATGATGCCTTCTAATTTTGTCAGTTCGAAAGCACATTTTAAGGCTTCATCATCATTAATACTGAAAAATTCAGCACGTTTTTCCTTGAATAAATGTGCATGAAAAGGCCCAATTCCAGGATAATCCAATCCTGCGGAAATAGAGTGGGGTTCGATAACCTGCCCGTCATCCGTTTGCATCACCAAGCTTTTGCTTCCGTGTAAAACGCCTAAAGTTCCCAGAAAAGTGGTTGCTGCCGACTTTCCTGAATTGACTCCTAAACCTCCGGCTTCTGCGGCGATAATTTTTACATTTTCTTCATTTACAAAATGGTAAAAAGTTCCTGCTGCATTGCTTCCACCGCCAACACATGCAATGACATAATCGGGATTTTGTCTTCCGATTTGCTCGTTAAGCTGTTCTCTGATTTCTTTTGAAATAATACTCTGAAATCTCGCAACCAAATCCGGAAAAGGGTGCGGACCGACCACACTTCCAATCACATAATGAGTGGTTACGGAATTGTTGATCCAGTCTCTTAATGCTTCATTTACAGCATCTTTTAAGGTCTTTGATCCTGATGTTGCGGGAATAACTTCTGCTCCCAACATTTTCATTCTGGCAACATTCGGAGCTTGTCTTTGAATATCGATTTCACCCATGTAAACGATGCATTCCAAGCCCAACAAAGCACATGCTGTAGCGGTGGCAACGCCGTGTTGACCGGCTCCGGTTTCGGCAATAATTCTGGTTTTTCCCAAGCGTTTTGCCAGTAAAACCTGTCCCAAAGCATTGTTGATTTTATGCGCTCCGGTATGATTAAGATCTTCTCTTTTTAGATAGATTTTGGTATTGTATTTCTGACTTAAATTCTTAGCAAAATAAAGTGGAGTAGCACGTCCGACATAGTTTTTCAGCAGATCCTGATATTCAGTCTGAAAATCTTCCGATTCTATGATTTTGAGGTAGTTTTTTTGCAATTCTTCCACATTTGGATAGAGCATTTCAGGGATGAAAGCTCCTCCAAATTCTCCGTAATATCCATTTTTATCAGGATTTTTATAGTCCATTTTCTTCTTCTTTTTATTGTATTAAATAAGCATTGTTTTCGGAACTTAACTGATTTAAAAGTTCCTTTTTCTCGTCAGATAGATGAAAAATTAAAATATCGTCATCATCGGATGGTATCCATTCAGAGCCGCTTTTTTCTTTGATGGCTTTGGCTTTATCATGCAAAATATTGATGTTACATTTGTCATAGAAAGGTCTTAATTCAGACAAACAAAAACCGATACTTTCCAGATTTCTTTCGATAACATTATCAATAATATACTTGATTAATTCTTTACCATATCCTTTTTTCTCTTGTGCAGAAACCAGTCCAACAGCTTCTGAAAAATGGTATTTTTTATTAGAAATTTCTAAAATAAAATCAAAATTAAGACGCATAAGGACTCCTATTTTTCCCTCAGAATCAATAAGAAAATGGAATTCAGAGTCCTTAAAAAATGAACAGAAATAGGAAGGTTCCATAGAATCCCATTCTGAAATATCCCAAAGATTTAATATAATTTTTATTTCATTTTCTGTTAATTCCTCAGGTTTTTTAATTTGATATTTCATCTTTTAATCGATTAATAAATTCAATGTTGTAATTGTATTGTTGTTTGGTGATCAGTTTTTTATGGTGTAATAAATTAATTTTACCAATCAGATCAATTAAAGTAATCATATCCAATTTTGAATTGTACATTGTAATCGCAATCTCGAGACTGTCAATTAAAAAGTAGGAATCAAAATTTTCATACAGTAAAAATATTTTAGCATAAATGTTTCCAAAATCGTAGGTTACATTCGATTTTACTCTATTATCTAGAAATTTATCAGAAATAATAACAAGATAATAGCTGTTCCATAAATTGATTGTGTCAAAAAAGTGTTGTGTATCTTTTTCATCATAAATTTTAATGATGTTGATAAAATCCGTTAATAATCCATCAAGCTCCCAATGCTCAAAATTATTGTCATTTTTAGATACAAAATTGTACAAAGCCTGAACTCTTTCGTTTTCAAACTTTGGCGGAAATAATCTTTTATAGAAATTTTTTCTTATTAAATTTATGTTTATCATTTTTTTGTTTTTTCTCTTAAAGAGTCCCAAAGGGACGATTTAATAAAGCATAGGATGCAATCCTATAATATATATCCAATTCAAATATTAATCCCACAAATATTTTTCATCATACTGTATTCTGTGTTTTTCTAATATTCCAATCATTTCATCTTTGAAGCTTTGATTCTGATGATGCTCCCGCTGATTTTTAATATAATGAATTGTAGGAAAAATACTTTTTTCACTTACTGAAAATGCTCCGTAACCTTCCTACCAAAAGAAGTCTTCATATCTTTTTCCTTTTGTTTTTATCCATTTTGATGAATGTGATTTGATTTCCTGAACTAATTTCATTAAAGCAATTTTTCTCGAAAGTAAGCAGAGAATATGGATATGATTATCCGTTCCTCCAATTTGCAATGCACTACTTTCAAAGTCTTTGCATATTATAGCAATGTAGGAAAATAATTCTTTTTCTATTTTTTCATCAATAAAATCGTTCCTATATTTTGTGCTGAAAATAATATGGACATAATTTTTAACTAATGATTGTGGCATTTGTTTGTGCTCTTTTATTAATTTGTTTGTGTTTTTTATTAATTGGACTTTATCCAATTCTCTGTTAAATCGTCCCTTTGGGACTCTTTCTAGTATAGGCTTTTAAATTTTTTAATCTTTTCAACATCCTTAATTCCAGCTTCCAATTCAAACTTAGAATTAATATCTAAAGCGAAAGGCTTTTGGTTTAAAATTTTAATATCATTTATGTTTTCTTCTGAAATTCCGCCACTTAAAAAATAGGGAAGTGAAATTTCAAATTCATTTAATAAACTCCAGTCAAACTGTTTTCCTGTTCCTCCAAAAGCTTTGCTGTCTGTATCAAAAAGTAAATAATTGCTGGTTTTCAGTTGTCGGTTGATGGTTTCCTGAATGCTACTTGCACCTTCCAGTTTCTCACTTCCAATTCTTATAACTTTTATAATTCCAATTTCAGGATTCAATTTGTCTTTTAATTCTGAAATAAAATTTTCGCTTTCATCGCCGTGAAGCTGTATAAAATTCAGATTTGCTTTTTGTACTATCTCAATTATTGTTTCTAAATCTTCATTCACAAAAACGCCAACTTTCCCATGATGGTCTACTTTTGAAATGTCTTCTAAAGTCAAATGATTCAAAACATATCTTGGTGACTTCTCGTAAAAAATAAAACCAAGAAAATCTGTATTCATGGAAATTAATTCCTGAATCTGATCCAATTTTGTTAATCCGCAGACTTTAAGCTTTGATTTCATCATTATGTTTTCAAATTACTTTGTAACCACATTAATAAATTCTTCAAACGTATTTGCAGGGTTTTTATTTTTCATGAAATATTCGCCCATTAAAAATCCGTCAAACCCTTTTTCCTTTAAATAGTTGAAATCTTCAATTGTATAAATTCCACTTTCTGCGACGGATAAAACGTCTTTTGGAAGTAAGTTTTTTAAGTTCACAGAATGCTGTAAATCAACCTTAAAATCTTTTAAATTTCTGTTGTTAATTCCAACCAGATCAATTTTTGAATTAAAATGATTAAGCTCTTCTTCGGTATGAATTTCCAATAGAACTTCTAACCCTAATTCATGAGATAATTCTGCAAATTGCTGAACCTGATTAACTGATAGGCAAGAAGCTATCAATAAAATAACATCAGCTCCCATACTTTTTGCTTCGTAAAACTGATATTCATCCACCATGAAATCTTTTCGTAAAATTGGAATATTGATATGATTTCTTACACTTAAAATATCTTCAAAACTTCCCCCGAAAAAATCTTTATCCGTCAGAATTGAAATTCCGCTCGCACCAAATTTTTCATACGCTGAAACTACTTCCAAAGGCAAAACCTGATCGTTAATAATTCCTTTTGATGGAGATTGTCTTTTAAACTCGGCAATAATTCCGGTTTTACTTTTTACAGATTCTTTTAATGAAAAAGTTTTTCTTCCAAAAAACTCGGAGTCTTTTAATTCTTCAATAGAAATTTTTGATTTTGAAGCTGTAATTTCTTGCCTTTTTCTTTCTATGATTTTGTCTAATATCGTCATCATTCTACATTTTAAAGATGATTACTCCAACAACAACTCCAAGCTTTTCAATGCTTTTCCACTTTCTAAACTTTCCTGCGCTAGTAAAAGACAGTCGTCATAACTTCCGAATTTTTTGGTGTGATTTAAGGCAACAGCAGCATTAGCTAAAATCACGGAATTTTGCTGTTTTGTTCCTCTTCCTTCCAAAATATCTCTAAAAATCCTCGCAGATTCCTGAGTTGTTTCCCCAGCTTTTATGCTTTCCTGGGAAATGGAATCAAAACCGAGATCTTCCGTTGAATAAATTTCTTCCCCATTTTTAGTGATAATTTTGGTGTCGTGGGTTAAACTTATTTCATCATATCCGTCTAAACTGTGAACCAAAATGAAATCTCGCTCATCTTTTTGCAACAGATATTGATAAATTCGGGCAATTTCAAGATTATAAACACCAATCATTGAAAATTGTGGCTTAGCAGGATTTACCAACGGTCCCAACAAATTGAAAAATGTTCTCAAACCTAAAGATCTTCTCAATGCTCCGACTGACTGTAGAGCAGGGTGGAAATAGGGTGCATGCAAAAAGCAAATATTGGCTCTTTCAAGATCTTTATTCAACATGTCGGAATCATTTTTAAAAATATAACCAAGTTCCTCCATCACATTGGAAGATCCTGTAGTTGTAGATGCTCCGTAATTACCATGTTTAGTCACTTTTTGACCAGCTCCGGCTATCACAAAACTTGCTAAAGTTGAGATATTGATGGTGTTTTTACCATCACCTCCGGTTCCAACGATATCTATTGCGTCATTGGCATCCAGATTTACGGTAGCCGCCATTTGTAACAAAGCTTCTCTGAAACCTTCCAATTCCTTCAAAGTAATATTTCTCATCAGAAAAACACTGATAAAAGCAGTTACTTCAATCACATTGAATTTATTTTGAGCGATCTCAATCATAATTGCCTTAGCTTCGGATTTTGATAAGGTGTGATGATTGAACAGGTATTCCAGGATTTCTTTCATTTGTGGGATTTTTATGGTTGATGGAATTTCTATTGTTTTCAATTTAAAAGGAAATTTTTAATGATAGCTTCTCCGTCTGGAGTTAAAATACTTTCGGGATGGAACTGAACACCATGCACATCATAGGTTTTATGTTGTAATGCCATGATCATTCCGTCTTTGTCTACTGCGGTAATTTCCAGTTCTTGCGGGAAATTTTTGGGATCAACAGCCCAACTGTGATATCTTCCGACTGCCAAACCGCTTGGTATATTTCTAAAAAGTTTAGTGTCATTTTTCACTAATTCTGCCGAAGTTGCCACACCGTGAAAAATTTCTGAAAGATTAATTAAACTTCCACCAAAAGCTTCTGCAATTGCCTGCTGACCAAGGCAAACACCCAAAATACTTTTTGTAGGAGCATATTCTTTAATAACATCTAATAAAATACCTGCCTCTTCGGGAATTCCCGGGCCTGGAGAAAGTATTATTTTATCATATTTATTTATTTCTTCAAGCGAAATTTGATCATTTCTTACCACATCAACTTTTTGATCTAAAACTCTTTCGATGATCTGAACGAGGTTGTAAGTAAAGCTGTCGTAATTGTCGAAAACTAAAATTTTAGTTTGTTGTTCTTTATTGTTATCCATTTTTGTTGCTTGTTTTTAATTAGAAACTATTAACTAATTTTTCAGCTTTCTCAACTGCTTTTTTCAGGGCGTTCAGTTTATTGTTGACTTCTTCCAACTCACTTTCTGGGTTTGATTTTGCAACCAATCCGGCTCCGGCCTGATAATATAAGGTATTGTTTTTGCTTAAAAAGGTTCTGATCATGATAGCTTGATTACAATCACCATTCAACCCGATCATTCCGATGCAGCCACCGTAATATCCTCGGGAATCTTTTTCGTATTTATTGATTAATTGTAACGCTTTGTGTTTCGGGGCACCGCTTAAAGTACCCTGTGGGAAAGTGGTGGCAACCATTTCGAATGGATTTGTATTTTCAGGTAAATCGGCGGTAACTTCGCTTACCATGTGTATAACGTGTGAAAAAAGCTGGATTTCTTTTAATTTGGTAACGGTTACGTTTTTCCCTAGTTTTCCCAAATCATTTCTCGCTAAATCTACCAACATTGTGTGTTCTGCATTTTCTTTAGCATCAGCTTTTAATTCTTCAATGGATTGAAGATCAGTTTCAAAATGTCCGGTTCTTTTGAATGTTCCTGCAATTGGGTGAATAATTGCTTTGTTATTTTTGATAATTAATTGACTTTCAGGGCTTGATCCGAATAATTTATAATTTCCATAATCAAAAAAGAATAAATAAGGTGAAGGATTAATATTCCTCAAAGCGCGATAAACATTGAATTCATCTCCCTGAAATTTCTGTTCAAATCTTCTGCTCAATACCAATTGGAAAACGTCTCCTCTCATGCAGTGTTTCTGAGCCGTTTTTACTAATTCAAGGTATTCTTCATTAGTAATATTGGAAGTTTCTGCACCATTTTTTTTGAAAGGATAAACGACAGAATTTTGATTTTTAATGATGCTTTCCAATAAATAAAGTTCAGATTTTACACCTTCAATCTGATTTTCGATAATATACATTTCATCATTATAATGATTGATGGCAATCACATATTGATACAGTCTGTAGCGAAGAATCGGGATCTCAACTTCAGGACTTTGAGCTTTAAAATTGACATTTTCAAAAAACTGAACTGCTTCAAAACTTGTATATCCAAAAAGGCTTTGAGCGGTTTGTTCAACCGGATCATTTGTTTTTTCGCATTCGAAAATTTTAGTAAAATCTTCAAAAACATCTGCAACTTTATGTTCTATAATGAATTGTTTGACAGGCTCCTGTCTTGGAAGTTTTATTTCAAATTCATTAAGATTTTTTATTTCGATTCCCGCCACAGCATTGATGGCGATGAATGAAAAGTTATTATCAATATTCTTAGAATCAGAACTTTCCAAAAGAATAGTATCCCTGAACTTATCACGAAGCTGCAGATAAATATTCATGGGTGTTTTCAGATCTCCCAGCGTTTTTTTGGAAACGGTTTTTATCTTTATTTTTTTGTTAAACATTTGCAGTTTTATTTTTTTGAATTGATTGTAAATAAAAAAAGACTTCAACGAAAATCGTCAAAGTCTTATATATTGTAGTATATTATTCCGGCTGTTGATTTAGCAACATGATAATAACTTCAGACCCGACGAAGAGTTTGAAAGCCACCACCAATTGTTATTGCTCGTATTAAACATATGACAAATGTAAATATTTTTTTTAATATAGAAATCAAAAAAAGAGAAAATAAAAAAACTTAAAATATTATTTGTTAATTCAATTTTGATTTAAACTATAATTATGTCAAGCTTTCAAAGAGATTTTATGTAAAAATATTTCTGTGTGATCAATTGTTTATTATTAATTGACTTAATAAAAAGCTTCCGAAAAAAAATATCTTTTAAACTGGGTGCTTGTCATGAGTTTAAAAGTTTATTTTTTATATTTTTGCTTCAAATTAGAAAACAATGAAAAAAGTATTAGCAATTGCATTTATCGGAAGTTTATTCGTAGTAAACTGTTCTAAAAAAACTGACCATTCTTTACAAGACAGCAACACAATGCTAGAAGAGCCAACTGCACCAGCTGTAGCTGCTGACTCTACGGCTAAACCTGCTGCTGCTCCAGCTGTAACACCTGCTCCTGAAGCTGCTAAAACAGATTCTACAGCGAAAAAATAATGAAAAAACTGTTTTTGACAGGTTGTGTAAGTTTATTTATATTTTCCTGTTCTAAAAAAGAAACTCCATCAGTTGACGCCACGTCTTCTGAAACAACTGCTGTTTCAGAACCTTCAAAAACTAATCTTTCCGGTGATCAGATCATCGAAACTTTGGATTGTTCGGGATGTCACGCAGTGAATGAGAGAATGATAGGACCTTCTTATAAGGAAATAGCAGAGAAATATTCTCAAAAAGATATTGAACTGCTGGCTTCTAAGATTATAGAAGGTGGAAGCGGAGTTTGGGGAGGTGTTCCAATGTCGCCCCATCCACAGGTGTCTAAAGAAGATGCTAAAAAGATGGTAGAATATATTTTAAGTCAGAAAAAATAAATATGACTACTGAAAAACTCAGTCTGCACGCAAGAAATCTGCATCGTGATCCTTATGATTTTGATAAGCTAATTTCCTGCGTGCCAGAGCTGAAACAGTACGTTTTTATTAATGCTTATCAAACGGTAACCATTAATTTTAGTATTCCAAAGGCGGTTAAATTACTCAATAAAGCCTTATTATCACACTTTTATCAAGTTCAGAATTGGGATATTCCTGATGCTAATCTTTGTCCGCCCATTCCCGGAAGAGCAGATTATGTACATTATATTGCCGATTTATTAGCCGAGGAAAAAAAAGAAATTCCAACAGGAGTTTCTGTAAACGGTTTGGATATTGGAACAGGAGCCAATCTTGTTTATCCTTTAATTGCCAACAAATCTTATGGTTGGAAAATGTTGGGAACAGACATCAATAAAGATTCTTTAGAAAATGCCCAACAGATTTTAGATCATAATCCGGATTTATCATCAGTTATTCAATTAAAACAACAGCCGGATTCTCATTTTATCTTTAAAAATATTTTAGGTTTAAAAGATAAATTTATGTTTTCTATGTGTAATCCTCCTTTTCATGATTCTGAAGAATCGGCGATGAAAGGAAATATCAGGAAAACAAAAAATATCAGCAAATCGAAAAAGCAAAAACCTCTTCTCAATTTTGGAGGACAACAATCTGAACTGTGGTGTGAAGGCGGCGAAATGGCTTTTATTTCAAAAATGATTGAGGAAAGTGTTCTCTATTCCTCACAAATTCTATGGTTTACATGTTTGGTTTCTAAAAAAGATAATTTACATAAACTAACTTTGCTTTTAAAGAAAGTTAAAGTTGTAGATTTCAAAACGATTGATATGGCTCAAGGTCAAAAAATTAGCAGGATTTTGGCTTGGACATTTATTCCTCAGCAAAATCGTAAAGACTGGTTATAATGTTAATTATAGTTTTATAAAAAAAAATATGATTGATATTTAAATAATTGATAATCAATAATTATCTCCACAAATAAATTCCCTGCGGAGTAAATTCCCAATTTCTAATTGAAAATTCGCCATTATATTTATAAATTTCTGAGAAAAGGCATTGACCATCAATTCTAAAATCACTAATTTTGCACGTTATTTTAAATAATTACAATGCAATTATCAGAACAAGAAATCATTAGACGAGAAAAGCTTACAAAGCTTGGTGAAATGGGGATTAATGCATTCCCTGCGGATGAATATACAATCACAGACACTACTGAGTCTATAAAACAGGATTTCTCTGAGAATAAACAGGTGAAGATCGCTGGTAGATTGATGTCCCGCAGAATTCAAGGGAAGGCTTCTTTTGCTGAATTGCAGGATTCTACAGGTAAAATTCAGGTATATTTCAACAGAGACGAAATCTGTACAGGAGAAGATAAAACTTTATATAATGAAGTGTACAAACACCTTTTAGACATCGGTGATATTATCGGTATTGAAGGAGATTTGTTTACAACTCAGGTTGGCGAGAAGACAGTTTTGGTTAAAAATTTTACGCTTCTTACTAAAGCTTTACGTCCGCTTCCTCAGGCTAAAACTGATGAAAATGGAGTCGTGCATGATGCATTTAACGATGCTGAACTAAGATACAGACAGCGTTATGTAGATTTAATTGTGAATCCTAACGTAAAGGAAACTTTCGTAAAGAGAACAAAAATGTATACTGCAATGCGTCAGTTTTTCAATGATGCAGGTTATATCGAAGTTGAAACTCCGGTTTTACAGGCTATTCCTGGTGGAGCAGCGGCAAGACCTTTCATTACGCATCACAATGCTTTAGACATTCCTTTATATATGAGAATTGCTAATGAATTATATCTGAAAAGATTAATCGTTGGTGGTTTTGACGGTGTTTATGAATTCTCTAAAAACTTCAGAAATGAAGGGATGGACAGAACTCACAATCCGGAATTTACAGTAATGGAAATCTATGTTGCCTACAAAGACTATTATTGGATGATGGATTTCACCGAAAAAATGATAGAACATTGTGCAATAGCTGTGAACGGAACTACAAAAGCAAAATTTGGTGATCAGGAAATTGATTTCAAAGCACCATATGCTAGAGTTTCAATGACGGAGGCTATTCAGAAATATACTGGTTTTGATATTACTGGAAAATCCGAGCAGGAATTGTTCGATTTTGCTAAATCTATCGGAATTGAGGTGAACGAAACAATGGGTAAAGGAAAATTAATTGATGAAATTTTTGGTGAAAAATGCGAAGGAAACTTCATTCAGCCAACTTTCATTACAGATTATCCTGTAGAGATGTCACCTTTAACCAAGAAACACAGAAGTCAGGAAGGTCTTACTGAGCGTTTTGAATTAATGGTTTGTGGTAAAGAAATTGCGAATGCTTATTCGGAATTAAATGACCCGATTGATCAGAGAGAACGTTTTGAAGATCAGTTAAAATTAGCAGCAAAAGGTGATGATGAAGCAGGTCAATTTATCGACGAAGACTTCTTAAGAGCATTAGAATATGGTATGCCACCAACTTCCGGAATGGGAATCGGTATGGACAGATTAATTATGTTCTTAACAAATAATGCATCTATTCAGGAAGTATTATTCTTCCCTCAAATGAAGCCTGAAAAAGCAGTTGTTCAAATTGAATTGGGAGAAGATGAAAATGCAATCCTAGATATTTTAAAAACTCAGGAAGAAGCATTTTCTTTAGCTGAAGTGAAAGAAAAAAGCAAACTTTCCGGTAAGAAATGGGATAAAGCTTCTAAAGTTTTAACTAAAAACAATTTGGTGAAAGTTGAGAAGATTGATGAAAATGTTTTCATGAAATTATTTTAAAACTAACTAAATCATATAATAGACTGTCGAAAGGCAGTCTTTTTTTATTGATATACTTCAAAATATTGTTATTTTTGTAAAATAATTATAGCCATGAGACAAATTTATTACTTTATTCTTTTTGTAGTTTTTAATGTCCAATATGTTAATGCCCAGTATGTTGGTCCTGATCCTAATTTTGCCCAGATAATAGGTGTTGCAAGCAATAAAATTGTTTTTTCAAAAAGCGGAAATATTTATGCAGGGAATTATAGCAATAACAATATTACACGATATCTACCTAATGGAACTATTGATTCTAGTTTTGGAAATAGTGGAGCAATATCTCCTTCTCAATCTATATCTTTTAGAGAAGAAAATGGAACTGATCTTTATTTATCATCAAGTAATAAGGTTTTAAAGTATAATTTTAACGGCACATCCAATAATAGTTTCGGAAATAATGGAGAATGTATTTTAAATATACCAGATAATGGATTAATTGTAGGATTAATTGTTAATAATGATAAATCAATGTACGTTAAAACATCATCTACATCGGGATATAATCTTTTTAAAGTTCTTCCATCAGGTGTTGTCGACAATGTATTTGGTGTGAAAAACTTTGGAACTTCAAATATTAATTTGTCAAAAACAAATGATAATACATTGATCGTTTCTCATGCCACTGCTAATGCTAGTGAATATAAATTAATTAAATACACACCCCAAGGCGATCTGGATACGACTTTTGGAAATCAGGGAATTTTGATTTTGCCATATACTGTTTCTGTAACAAATTATAGAGTTGGAGTTATTGTAAATAGTTTGAATGAAATAATAACAAGACAAGTTGGGGAAATAAGAAAATATAACATAAATGGGAATTTAGATAATTCTTTTGGAAATAATGGGATATTTTCTATTTCATCGATAACTAATATAACTCTCAGTGCAGAAGACACAGATTTTGATGTTGATAAAAATAATAAAATTTTATTTTTTTCCTTTACATACGCAGGTGATCACAAGCAGTTTATTGCGAGAATCAATAATAATGGTACTCCTGACAATACATTTAATGCAAATGGAACGCAGCCTTATTACTTAAGCCCTCCTGATTGGACTGTTAATTGGAGTACTTTACAATATTGTAAAGCAACAGATGATGAAAAATATAATTGCATTACTAATAAGCGCTTAGGTTTAGCGAGTTATCAACAAAATATTATAAAATTTACGAGTAATTTCTCGGCTTCTTTATCTACTACGGAAGTTGATCGTAAAAACTTAGAAATTTACCCAAATCCTGTTTCAGATATTTTAAATATTAAATTAAATTTCAATGAAAAACTCCAAAAAATCAATATCTATTCTATGGATGGCAGATTAGTATTCACAGGAGCAAATGAAAAAAGTAATATAGGATTTTTATCTGCCGGAGATTATATTTTGGAAGTAAAAACCAATAAAAATACTTACAATAAAAAGTTATTAAAAAAATAAACAAATTTTTTAATTATAAAAACAGAATTCCTGAAATTGTTTTTCAGGAATTTTTTTTGTTTGTATAAACTATAAACTTATATTTCTCGTTTTTAAGAAAACTTAAATTGATGAAATTCATTCTATTTTGGCTCTTGCTTTTCTCTTTCATCGGGATTAATGCGCAAATGCTCACATCAGTTTATTTTGTGCATAACAGTTCTGAACTAAATGATGAATCTAAAAAGAAATTGGATAGTCTGGCTCAGTTAAAAACCAATCTCACATTCAGAGTTTTTGGAAATTGTGATCCTTCGGGAAGCATTGGATATAACAAGGTTTTATCTGAAAAGAGAGCAAATACAGTCAGTAAATATTTACAGGAAAAAATTGGAAATAATATCAATTTGAAAAGTACTGTTGGTTTAGGTGATGAAAAACAGATCAATGATAGCAGTACAGAAGAGTTGCGAGGTAAAAACAGAAGAGTGGATATATTTATTGAACAGGGACAAGAAATTTCACAGAAAGAATTTCCTAGTTTTCTGAATACAAACATTTCACAAATGAAAGTAAAAGAAACGTTTTCGCTGCCCAACGTTAATTTTATTGGAAACCGTCATATCTGGCTTCCAAACGGCAACGAAAGTGTTAAGCAGCTTTTCAAAATAATGAAAGACAATCCGACCTTAGAGATTGAATTGCAAGGTCATATTTGCTGTGATTACGAAAACTTTGATGGTAAGGATATTGATTTGGGAACCTTTAATCTATCCTGGACGAGAGCTAATGCAATTAAAGAATATTTACAAATGCAAGGAATAGATTCTAGCAGAATAAGAGCTGTAGGACTTGGTCATCTTAATCCTTTAATTTACCCTGAACGTACGGAAAATGATCGTATTAAGAATAGGAGAGTGGAGGTTATGTTGCTTAAAAAATAGAATTCAAATAAAAAAACCGCCAAATATTGACGGTTTATATTCTTATATTATTTACGATTATTTTCTCAACTTACTAAACGAAAACATCAAATAAAACAAAAACGGCAGAATAAACAAAGATCCAAGCATCAAAGCCCAGCCTAATGCTGAAATCGTTTTTGGTGCGGCAACATGTTGTAGTAAAGAAAGATATTGTCCGTTTCCTAATAAAATAATATTCGGATTATGCTGATAAGTTGCGGCAACTAAGATCATAATGATCTGAAATCCAGCTAAAGCTCTTACAGGAAGTAGTTTTCTATTATTCATAGCACGTAAAATCAATCCTAAAGCAATAGTTGCAAAGAAAATTGCCATAATTCCTAAAGGTTTTGAAAAGACCCATGTAACCAAAGGAATTTTTGAAAGATAAGCTGTTAAAAATACCAATGTTCCTGTAATAACCACGAAGATCATGGTTTGCTTTGATTTTTTAATCATTAAACCTAATTCCAATCTGTCGGTTGTTTCTCTCAAAGAAAAAATAGACGCCAAATAAGCACAAAGTGAAACTGTAAATAATCCAACTGCGACTCCAAACCAATTCAACCAACTGAAAATATATAGATCTAAAAATGTTGTCGCATCAGGATTTATAGATCCCGAAACCGTTGCAGCGGCAATTAATCCCAAGAAAAAAGGAGTTAAAAGGCTCGCATAATAGAAGATCTGAGTGTATAAAACCTGCCAATTATCCTTCACCGCATCATAATGTCTGAAAGTAAAAGCTGTACCTCTTGCAATAATCCCTAAAAGCATTAAAACCAAAGGAATATGAAGGTAGGTCGACATTGTCGTATAAATCTCAGGAAACCCTACAAAAAGGATCACAATTGCGATAATCAGCCACATGTGATTGGCTTCCCAAACGGGTGCGATAGATTCATACATGATTTCCTTGGTTTTGTCGCGGGCTCTTTTTTTTGTGAAAAGTTCAACAATTCCGGCTCCGAAATCGGCACCTCCCAAAATCACATACAAGCAAATGGATAGCCAGAGAAAGCCTATAACTACGTAGATCATGATTTCATATTTTTATCGTTAAACTGAGCGTCTGTTGGGTCATATAATTTAGGAACCATGTGTATCTGTCTTCTCAAAAGGAAAATGATAATTAATGATAACGAAACGAAAATCGCGGTAAAAAAGTAAAAAGAATACTGAATTCCCGGCATTGGAGTAACAGCATCTACCGTTCTCATGATTCCGTAGATGATCCAGGGTTGTCGGCCAACTTCGGTTACCGTCCAGCCTGCTTCCAATGCGATATATCCGAAAGGTGTAGCAAAGAAAAATGTTTTTAATAACCAATTTTTCGTAAGCCATTCCTTTTTAAAGAACACTGCATATAAATAAACAGCTCCTATACATATCATCACAACTCCAAAAAATATCA
The DNA here is from genome assembly GCF_046535115.1 of Chryseobacterium sp. SIMBA_038. Classification (NCBI taxonomy): domain Bacteria; kingdom Pseudomonadati; phylum Bacteroidota; class Flavobacteriia; order Flavobacteriales; family Weeksellaceae; genus Chryseobacterium; species Chryseobacterium sp. SIMBA_038. The sequence continues at coordinate 106,596 of NZ_JAWRXH010000007.1, read as the reverse complement.
TGATCTGAAAAGCATAATGAACAACAGAGATTGGTGGCCATTCGTCTCTTGGGAAATCATTCAGACCTTTTACTTCATAATTAAAATCATTACTGACCAAAAAGCTTAATACTTTTGGAATTTTCAAAGCATATTTTACTTCGCCCTTTTCTTCATCAGGAATTCCGCCCAAAACAAAAGCTGCACCTTTTTCAGTTTCGAAATGGGCTTCCATTGCGGCTAATTTAATAGGTTGTCTTTCCGCAACAGATTTCGCAGCAACGTCACCGGTAAGGGGAGCACCGAAAGCACCAATCAATGCAAATCCAGCCGCAATTTTAAATGCCTTGGTATGAAATTCTACATTTTTCTTTTTCATGATTAAATAGGCATGAACTCCCGCTACCACAAATCCTGTCGCACAAAATGCCGCAACCGTCATGTGTAAAGCCTGCGGAAACCAAGCATCATTAAACATTGCTTTTATAGGGTCTATATTGACGTATTGTCCATTAATATAATCGAAACCGGACGGGGAATTCATCCACGCATTAGCCGCAACAACCAAAATTCCTGACGCTAAACCACTTAAGCCAACTAAAAATCCGCAAAACCAATGGAACCATTTATTAAATTTATCCCATCCATACAGGAAAAAACCAATAGCGATGGCTTCAATAAAAAAGGCAGTTCCTTCCAAAGAAAACGGCATTCCGAAGATCGGTCCGGCATGCTTCATAAATCCCGGCCATAGAAGTCCCAATTCAAAGGAAAGCATTGTTCCGGAAACAGCTCCGGTAGCAAATAAGATAGCAACTCCTTTACTCCAGGCTTTTGTAAGACCTTTATAGATTTCATTATTGGTTTTTAAGTATTTCCAGTGGGCAAAAGCCATTAAAAAAGGCATAACCATACCGACACAGGCAAAAACAATATGAAAACCTAAGGATATGGCCATTTGTGCACGAGCTGCAAGAAAATCGTCCATAATAATCAATTTTTGAGTAAATAAATTTAAGCATAAATTATTGATGTTTAATATGATTTAAAACAGTAAGGCCTGTCTGGAAATTGCTATAACTTTGTTTCTTTTCAATTTAAAATTCCAGGGCTGTTTATATTGGAAATCCTTACTTTTTTTGGCTCTTTTTAACTTTGATAAATCGAAAAAAATCACGATATTTGTAGGTCTTTGCATATAGCAAGATTTTAATATTTAATATGAGTCAAAAACAATATACAGCTAGCAGTATCCAAGCCTTAGAAGGGATGGAACACGTTCGACTAAGACCCTCTATGTACATTGGTGATGTAGGAGTAAGAGGTCTTCATCATTTGGTTTATGAAGTAGTAGATAACTCTATTGATGAGGCTTTAGCAGGATACTGTGATACTATTAAGGTAACAATTCATGATGGAGAAAGTATCTCTGTAAAAGATAACGGGAGAGGTATTCCTGTAGATTTCCACGAAAAGGAACAAAAATCTGCTCTGGAGGTTGTAATGACCAAAATTGGAGCAGGAGGAAAATTTGATAAAGATTCTTACAAGGTTTCCGGAGGTCTTCACGGAGTTGGGGTTTCTTGTGTGAACGCACTTTCAACTTTATTGGTGGCTACAGTAAGCCTTAACGGTAAATTGTATCAACAGAAATATTCAGAAGGTAAGGCATTGGCAGATGTTGCTGAGATAGGAACTACTGACGAAAGAGGAACAGATGTTTTTTTCCAGCCGGATGCTACGATTTTCCAGGAAACTGTTTACAACTATGATACTCTTGCAACGAGATTGAGAGAATTGGCTTTCCTTAATAAAGGAATCACAATCACTCTTATCGATGAAAGAGAGCCAAACGAAGACGGATCTTTCCCAACAGAAATTTTCCATTCAGAAGGTGGATTAAAAGAATTTGTAGAATATATCGATGGAAACCGTGAGTCTATTATGGAGCACGTTATTTTCATGGAAGCAGAAAGAGATGATATTCCTGTTGAGGTGGCGATGCGTTATAACACGTCATTCAGCGAAAATCTTCACTCTTATGTAAACAATATCAATACGCATGAAGGTGGTACTCACTTGGCAGGTTTCAGACGTGCTTTGACGAGAACTTTGAAGAAATATGCTGATGATTTGGGTATTCCTGCCAAAGAAAAAGTAGAAATTACCGGAGATGACTTCCGTGAAGGATTAACAGCCGTGATTTCTGTAAAAGTAATGGAACCTCAGTTTGAAGGTCAGACTAAAACTAAATTAGGGAACTCTGAAGTTTCCGGTGCGGTTGATAAAATTGTAGGGGAAATGCTTTCAAATTTCTTGGAAGAAAATCCTAACGAAGCAAAAATTATCGTTCAGAAAGTTGTTTTAGCAGCAAAAGCTAGACAGGCAGCGAAGAAAGCTCGTGAAATGGTTCAGAGAAAATCGCCAATGGGTGGTTCTGGACTTCCGGGGAAATTATCTGACTGTTCATCTAAAGACCCCGCAGAATCTGAACTATTCCTAGTGGAGGGAGATTCAGCAGGTGGAACTGCAAAACAAGGTAGAGACAGACATTTTCAGGCTATTTTACCTTTGAGAGGTAAGATCTTGAATGTTGAGAAATCTATGCTTCATAAAGTATACGATAACGAAGAAATCAAGAATATATATACTGCTCTTGGAGTTTCTGTAGGAACTGAAGAGGACAGTAAAGCCTTGAATATGGCTAAGTTAAGATACCACAAAGTTGTGATCATGACCGATGCCGATATTGACGGTTCTCACATTTCTACATTGATTCTTACATTCTTCTTTAGATTTATGAAAGAATTGATTGAGAATGGATACATTTATATTGCCCAACCTCCTTTATATTTATTGAAAAAAGGAAATAAAAAAGTATATGCTTATAACGAAAAAGAACGTGAAGAGTTTACTTTAGACATGTCTCCGGATGGTAAAGGTGTTGAGGTTCAACGTTATAAAGGTCTTGGGGAGATGAATCCTGAACAACTTTGGGAAACAACACTAAACCCTGAGCATAGAATCTTGAAGCAGGTAACGATTGATAACGCAGTTGAAGCAGACAGTGTATTCTCAATGTTGATGGGAGATGAAGTTCCGCCAAGAAGAGAATTCATCGAAAAGAATGCAAAATATGCTAAGATTGATGTATAATTGATCTTAATAATTTAAATAAATATTAAAAGACTTCAGAAATGAGGTCTTTTTTTATTTTGCGTTATAGATTTAAATCTATAATAAAATATTGCTTGTGGTATGATAGTAGCTTGGTTAAAGATGAAAAAATATAAATCTACAAATAATGAAAAAAACTTTTATGCTGGCCTTTGTTGTTAGCTTATTTTCGATTGCAAATGCACAAGTTGGTATTGATACACCCACGCCAAAAGCTTCTTTAGATGTTACGGGTAAACCTGCTAATTCCTCAAGCTTAGATGGGATTATTCCTCCGAGAATAACCGGAGATCAGTTGAGAGCTAAAACATATACTACTTCTCAGACGGGTGCACAAGTTTATGTTACTGCTGCAGACAGTGCGCCGGCAGGGCAAACTGTTAATGTAAGAAGTATAGGAAACTATTATTTTGACGGAAATGTCTGGAAATATATGCCAGGAACCGATAATACGCTGCCTAACGGAACGGGAAGTCTTGTTATGATCAATGGTGTAGTACAGGTTGCACAGGAAATGTCTATGAGATTGGCTAATGACTGGACAATACCAGTAAGTGCGAGCAATCCAGCTGGTGTTGGATCAACGAATCGAAATCCTATTGGTCAAATGACTGTTAAATTAATTGATAACTACAATACTTTTACGAGTACCGCAACTACCAATGCATTTACAGTGAAGAATGATGGTACATATTTGGTTGGTATGAATTTTCCAATACAAGTACAAAGCAATGGCCCATTAAATGGAAATTTATACTACGGAATATTTAATGTAACTGATAATACATGGGTCACCTTCGGTTTGGATACAGTGGTTAATTTATTAGATGGACAGGTAAAAAACTATAGTTATCTGGTATCTGTGGATTTATTAGCTTCTAAAACTTATTCGTTTTACATAGGTCAACAGACAAGTAATACTCCTGTTTTATTAATGAGAGGTTTATCAACCATAAATGGTAATAATTCATTAACCTTTTTCTCTGTAAAAAGATTGAAGTAATATATTTTAGATATTGATTAAAAAGACTTCAAAAGTGAAGTCTTTTTTATTTTGAAAATTTAATTTTAACATTTATTAAGATTTTGTTACTTTTGCATAATTTTAGTAACTATGATGAAAATACTTTGTATTGGGGCCTGTTCTATAGCTTCCCTTTACTACGCACAAACTTACCCTGCTTCGGCAATTCCTGAGAATTTAAAGAAAAATGCAGATGTTGTTGTCCGAAAAGACTTTACAACAATTCAGATCAATAAAATTGATGATATAAAATATCAGTATAATAGAGCTATAACGGTTCTTACTAAAGACGGAGACGAGAAAGCGGTTGTTAATATCGCGTACGAAAAAGGCGATCAGATCTCTGATGTTAAAGTAATTGTTTACGATGAATCCGGTAAGAAAATTAAATCATGCTCAAAGTCAGATTTTGGTGATTTTGCGAATAATTCGCAAGGCGTTTTCTATTCTGATGACCGATTTTTAAGCCTGACATACACTCCGGTTCAATATCCGTATACTATTGAATATTCTTACCAGATAAGTGATGAAAATACGATCTTCATTCCGGATTTTACACCTTTTTTAAGCACAAATACATCTGTTGAAGAAAAGCAGTTTAAGATTATTAATAAATCTGGGATCGATCTTAGAACAAAAATTTATCCTTCAAAATATAATTACACTTCAGTAATAGAAAATAATAATGGAACAGAAAAAGTGTATACTTATAAAAATGTTCCTGCAATTGATGAAATTAATCTATTGCCACAACCTGAAAAAATATTACCGAAAGTAAGTTTTTCATTAGCGAAATTTAATCTTGAGGGGAAGCAAGGAAATCTTACAACCTGGTCAGACTTCGGTTCATGGTATTACAAAAGTATCTTGCAGCCGGTTTCCGTTTCTACGCCAACTATTAAAGCTGAGATCGCAGGTCTTAATTTACAAGGTTCTACGGAAGAAAAGGTGAAAAAAATATATCAATATATGCAGGCAAAGACCAGATATATTGCGGTAGCTTTGGGTATTGGAGGTTGGCAGCCAATGACTCCTGATGAGGTTGATAAAAAAGGATACGGAGATTGTAAAGGTCTTACCAATTATATGAGAACTCTTTTAAATGAGGCGGGTATTCCGTCTTATTATTCGGTGATTAATTCTAGTCGTTCTGATATTTCTTTCGATCCTGATTTCCCAAAAATGGGAGGAAACCATGCTATTCTTATGGTTCCAACAGAAAAAGGAAATATTTGGCTTGAAAATACCTCTCAGCAGATAGCTTTCAATCATTTGAGTTATAGTACAACGGATAGAAATGTTCTTTCAATCAAAAAGGATGGAATTGAGCTTATCAATACTCCTATTTCTTCAGCAGAGAAAAATAGAGAAAAGCAGATTTTAAAAGTTAAGCTTAATGAAGATAACAGCTTAACGGGCATAGGTGAATTTACTTATACAGGAAGTCAGTATGATTATAACATGGGGTTTGCTAGTTTATCCCCAAAAGAGAAGAATGAAGCAATAAAAAAACAATTAGATGTTTTGAATTGCGAGAAAATAGAAATGAAAAACTTCGTTAACGATCGTGATAATGCTTCGGCAACCTATAATGTTGATTTTAAAGCTAATAATTATTCTAAAAACGCAGGAAGTAGTGTGATTTTCCGAGCGGTACCAATATTTACAAACAGTATTTACAAAACAGAAGAAAATAGGGAACTGCCTTTTGAAATCGGACAATCTTTTGAAGATGAATATGAAATTAATTTTACGATTCCGAACAGCTTTAAAATAGAAGAAGTTCCTAATGATGTAAACCTTATTTCTGAATTCGGAACGTACAAATTAAACTTTGTGAAAAATGGATCTGAGCTGAAAGTTAGCAGAAAAATCCGTGTCAATAAAGGTGTTTTTCCAAAAGAGAAGTACAACGATTATATGAATTTCAGAAAAAAAACAATAAGTAACGATAACTCAAAAATTCTAATTACTAAGATCTAAACATGAAAAAAATATTCTTAATTGCTTTTTGCTCAATAAATTTTGTTTTTATTGATGCTCAAAAGCGTGAATTTCTAGACCCTCCAAAGTTCAATGATGCAGATTTATCAAAGCAAAAGTCGGCTTTAGACGAAAATGCTCCTGCAGAAATTTTATACAAATCTCATCATTTTATGATTGATGCTTCCACTGGAGATCTTCATAAAAAAGCTTTTTATAGAGTAAAGATCTATGATAAAGATAAGGCTGAAGATTGGTTGAATCTTGAAATTCCACTTTACAAAAACGGAAGCAGCGAAGAAAGACTGAATAAAATAAAAGCATTTACTTATAATTTAGAGAACGGAGTTGTTGTACCAATTAAAGTTGAAAAAAGTTCTAAATATAAAAGTAAAGAAAGCAAATATCTTACAATCAATAAATTTGCATTTCCAAACGTTAAAAATGGCTCTGTGATTGAGTATCAGTATGAAGTTATTTCACCATTTTTGTTTGCCATCCCGGAAGTATTGATAGAAGGTGATACGCCTTCAATGTATACAGAATATGTTTTGGATAATCCTTTAAATATTTCGTATAACATCAATTACACAGGTTCTTTGACTCCAAAATATAGAATTGTTGAAGATAAAAACTTATACGGAACTCAATATAAAACGTACAGATTTGGATATGAGAATTTGAAAGGTTTTAAGGCTGAAAAATTTGTTAAAAATGACAGAAATTACAGAACAAAATTAAGCGCAGAATTAAACTCTACGAATTTTAGTCAATTAAAACTTTATTCTTCATCTTGGGAGCAGATCAAAGACAGATTATATGAGAATGAAGATTTCGGTGGAGAGCTTAAAAGATCAAAACTGGCAAAAGAAAACATGCCAGCCGGAATTTCAAACTTAAAAAACGATACAGAAAAAGCAGATGCTATTTTTAATTATGTAAAAAATACTTTTACATGGAATAACGACAGAGGTATTTACACAGAAGATGGAATCAAAAAACTTTTAGAAACCAAAACAGGAAACGCCGCAGAAATCAATCTTTTTCTGGTTATGATGCTTCGTGAAGCGGGAATTAAAGCAGATCCGGTTCTTATTTCTACGGTAAATAACGGGTTGATTAACCTTACGTCTCCCAATGTTTCCAATATGAATTTTGTTATCGTTGCTATCGAAGCAAAAGATGGTTTACATATTTATGATGCTACCGCTAAACAATCTTCGATGGATCAGTTACCTCCAAGAGACTGGAATAATTTCGGGATCTTACTGACAAAAGACAAGGTAAAACAAATACAAATGGTAAACGCTAAACCTAGTTTTACTTACCTTACAGCCAACGCGAAGATCAATGAAGATGGGAGTATTTCGGGAACATATTCTGATAAAGATACCGGAACTTATGCGATGTTTGCAAAGGAAAGTTATGATGATAATAGTGATAAATATAAAAAACAGTACAAAGAAAATTTTGCAATAGATTTTACAGGAATTGATTCTAAAGTACTTGAAAGCGGTGATTTTGAAAGTACTATGAAATTCTCTTCAGATAATCTTATTGATAGAGTCGGGAAGAAAATGATCATCAATCCGATGTTGTTTTTAAACAAAAACTCCAATGAATTTGATCAGACGGAAGAAAGAAAATACACAATTGACTTTATTTCTCCTTATACAAAAGTGAAAAAAGTTGTCTTAGAAATTCCTGAAGGATATACAATTGAAGAACTTCCTAAAAGCAAGAAAATCGTTACCGAAGACAAGGAAATTGCATACAGTTATGTGATTGAACAAAAAGGAAATACGCTTGAAATTATCTCAACAACAACTGTTAAAAGTGCAGATTATCCTAAAGATTATTACCCTGCATTTAAGCAAATTTGGGGTGTAGCTTCAAAAAGTGAAAATCAGGTTATAAGCTTGGTGAAAAAATAGAATATTGATATTCAGTGTTTTAACTGATGTTTGATTTAAATATTGAATATATTTTTAAAATAATCATAAAACCATTCATTTTTTGAATGGTTTTTGTATTTAATAGGAAAATTGAAATATGAAAAATACAATTGCTGTCTTAGCATTATCTTCTTTCTTTATTTTTTCGGCTTGTAAGAAAACGGAAACAACGAATACTGCAGGCGAAAAAACAGAAGTTCCTCAACCAGAAAAATTTACTGTAGATTCTGTAAAAGTAAATGATTCCATTAAGCTTAGTGATTCTTTACAGTTAAAATACACTTCAAAAATGCTGATTTTCCCTTCAATTAAGGATGAGAAGTTACTAGACAGTATTTATTTTGCAAATAAAAATATAAGCGATTTCTCTAAAAATGGAATTGAAACTTTACTGAAAAAAGAGAAAGACGAATTTTATAATTCAATTAAAAAAGACTCAAAAGACTTTATTTCTGACATAACATATTCTCAGGAATGGTATACAAGCTCTTCTATGAATATTAAATCTAATGTAAATGATTTCATGCATATAGAATACACCTGGGGTTCATACGAAGGTGGGGCGCACGATAATTATGGCTTTAATGAAAGAGTTTTTGATCTAAAAAACAATAAAAAAGTTGAACTGAAAGATATTACTTCAATGTCAAAAAATAAGCTTGAGGCATTATTAATGAAGAATATCAATAAAATAAACAGTGGAACAACGGATGAAAACGGGAAAGTGAATAATTCTGAAATGCTTTTAGTAGATGTAATTCCAGCTACAAATAATTTCTATTTTGATGATAAAAACCTGTATTTCCATTACAGTCCATACGAAATAACAGCATTTGCGGCGGGAGATATTATCATCCCGATTTCATGGGCAGAGTTGAACGGAACTTTAAATCCGGAATTCAAAAATAGAATGAAAATTAAATAATATCAAAGCTTCCTTTACAGGGAGCTTTTTTTCTTTGGAACATTTTTTGACCTATAGAAGCAAACACAGATGTATGAAAAATGCAGGTATTATTTTGAGCACTTTACTATTTTTAATGTTTTTCTCCTGTAAAGAGATTGGCTTTAAAAATAAACATATACAGACTTCTATTCCTGTAAATTTTACTATTGATTCTGTTATTGAAGAAGATTTTACAAAGCTTCTTGACTCAATTACAGTGAAATATTCTTCACAATTATTAGTTTTTCCGACTTTAAAAGATCAAAAACTACTTCATTCTATTTATGCAAAAGATGATATTCAAGACTTTTCCAAAGAAGGTCTCAAAAAATATCTGGAAGCAAAAAAGAACGAATTATATTCAAAAATTAATAGCTCGAATAAGTTAATTCATCTAAAACAACTTCAAAAGTGGGAAAAAACTTCTCAAATGAATCTTAAATTCAATAAAAATGAATATTTGCACATCCAATACTATGAAAGTCTGTTCGTTGGAGGAACCTGCAATTATTATAATTATTCTGAAAAGGTTTTTGACCTCATGGATAATAAAAAACTGACACTTCACGATATTACATCTATTTCGGAAGACAAACTATCTGAAATATTAGGTGTTAATATCAATAAAACGACCATGATGCAGCAGATGAAAAAATATGATGTTGTGGAATATAATGCGCTGTTGGCAGAGAAGATTCCGATAGCGAAAAATTTTTATTTCGATGAAAATAATCTGTATTTTCACTATAATAAAGATGAAATTAAAAAAGGATATTCAATCGGTGATATTATAATTCCTGTTTCCTGGAATGATTTAGATGGAACTTTGAACCTCGAGTTTAAAGACCGAATGAATATCAAATAAATGTTATTATTGAATTATAATTAAATAATTTTAAAATACTTCCCAATAACAGCACAATTTTTTACTTTTGTACCAATGGAAAAAGTAGCTTTTATCATCAATCCTTTTTCGGCCAAGAAAAACTATCAGCCATTTCTCAATGAACTGATAAAAAAGGTTGGAAATCCGCTGTATTATGTTTCAGAATCTATTCAGGGAACGGATGATTTTATTCAAAATAACTTTGATAAAGTCGATATTTTTGTGGCAATCGGTGGTGATGGTACAATCTCTACGGTAGCAAAAAATCTTATAAGTACAGAAAAAATTCTGGCTATTTTCCCAGCAGGTTCAGGAAACGGGTTTTCCAATGAAACAAAATTCAGTAAAAATTTAGATGAGCTTTTAGAGAAAATTAAAGTTAAGAATTCCAGAAAAATAGATACATTCACGGTTAACGAAAGGCTTTCTATCAATGTTTCAGGAACAGGTTTCGATGGAAAAGTGGTGAAGGAATTTGAAAAAACCGATCGTGGATTCAAAAATTACATTAAAGTTTCGCTTAAAACTTTCTTTAATTACAAACCAATCAAGGTTAAATTTATAGATGAAAAATATCAGCAGTATAACGGAAAATATCTAATGCTGAATATTGCCAACACCCGTCAGTTCGGAAATAATGCCTATATTGCTCCAAACGCGAGCAAAAGTGATGGTCTGGTAGATATGGTTTTGGTTAAAAAATTTCCGCTGACCTATTCGGCTCTTTTCGCTTTCCGAATGTTTACAAAAAGATTAAAAGACGACAGTTATGTAACTTATCTTCCTGTTTCAGAAATTGAATTCAAAGTAAATACCAAAAATTGGCATTTGGACGGAGAATTCAACAAAATAAAGTCGCCAATTCACGTGAAAGTTCAGCCTTCGAGCTTGAATATTTTGGTGTAGGTCATTGCGAGGAGCGAAGCGACGAAGCAATCTTAACTAAAAAACAGTTTTTAAGCTTAAATTTTCTTAAAGTTTTAACAGAAAATTGAAATATTGAGATTTATTTAAGTTGTTAAGATTATTAAGAGATTGCTTCGTCGCTTCGCTCCTCGCAATGACGCGAATAATTGAAATGACGGCAAATGCCCTAGCCCCGATTGCAACGACATCCTTTTTCTGAAAATGGCTTTGAAAAAAAGCGGAGGCGAAAAAGATATAGTGGAAAGCGGGATTAAGCTCCTAAAAAATCAAACCTCTAATTTCTTCTCAATTTCATTCGGATGATCAAGGCAATATTGTAGCTGATCTTTATCCAACTGCTTTTCCCAATTGGCGACTACTACAGTGGCTACGGAATTTCCGATAACGTTCGTTAAAGCACGGCATTCGCTCATGAATTTATCAATTCCAAGAATCAAAGTCATTCCCGCAATCGGAATTTCAGGAACTACGGCTAATGTTGCTGCTAAAGTCACAAATCCTGCTCCCGTAACTCCTGCGGCTCCTTTTGAACTTAACATCGCGACTAAAAGTAAGATTAATTGTTTCTCAATTGAAAGATCAATATTTAAAGCCTGTGCAATAAATAATGAAGCTAAGGTCATGTAAATATTGGTTCCATCAAGATTGAAAGAATAACCGGTCGGCACCACCAAACCTACGATTGCTCTTGAACATCCAGCCTTTTCAAGCTTTTCCATAATTCCAGGAAGTGCTGATTCTGAAGAACTTGTTCCTAAGACCAAAAGCAGTTCTTCTTTCAGATAATACATCAATTTGAAAATACTGAAACCATTGTACCACGCTACAGCTCCCAAAACCAAAATAACGAAAAGGGCAGAAGTAATATAGAAGGTTCCGACTAAGAATATTAAGTTTAAAACAGAATGTAATCCATATTTTCCGATAGTAAAAGCCATTGCTCCGAAAGCTCCGATTGGTGCTAATTTCATCAGCATATGAACAATTTTAAAGATAGGAGTAGAAAGATCTTGTAAAAAATCTGTTATTTTCTGGCTTTTTTCTTTGGTTAAAACTAAGGCTGTTCCCATTAAAATAGCAACCAAAAGAACCTGTAAAATATTTTCCCCAACCAACGGACTGAACAAAGTTTCAGGGATAATATTCATCATGAATCCCGTTAAAGTCGTTTCATGAGCCTTTTGCTGATATTGTGAAACGTCGCCTGATAGAGTAGCGGGGTCAATATTTAAACCATGTCCCGGCTGTAAAATATTTCCAACAATTAAACCGATAATTAAAGCTAAAGTTGAAAAAGTAAAGAAATAAATCATTGCTTTTACGGCAATTCTTCCCACTTTTTTCAAATCTGTCATGTGCGCGATTCCTAAGGTTAGCGTGATGAAAATTACGGGAGCAATAATCATTTTCACTAATTTAATGAATCCGTCGCCCAAAGGTTTCATTTTCTCACCCAATTCGGGATAGAATCTGCCTAAAAGAATACCTGCAATTATTGCGATAATGACCTGAAAATAAAGTTGCTGATAGATTTTTTTTGCTTTCAAAAGGAAAAGTTTATGATTTTAAAGGTTGAAAATTAAGGAAATTTATCTTTACAGATGATAAAAGTCATGAAAAGTTTCGGCGGGGCTGAAAGCCCCGCCGAAACTGATTGCAATAATTTTGAATCTTATAATTAGACCTTATAGGTTTTTAAAACCTATAAGGTTTGATATCATTTATTGTTTAAAAAATTAAAATCATTCCACCGCAACAGAATCATCACCACGGCCATCCGCAACCGCATGAATCGTTCCGTTATCATCAATAACAATCATTTCTGTCTTACCAATTTGTTTTATTTTTTCAACAACATAGTTTTTAGCTTTTAATTCTGAAATTGTAGCTTCCGGGAAATTATTTTCAACAGAAACTGTTTCAGGAAGCCATTGATGGTGGAATTTCGGGGCATTGACAGAAATATTGGCATTTAATTTAAAATCCACAACATCTACAATAGATTGATAAACTGAGGTAGGAATTGTGGTTCCACCAGGAGTTCCAACCACCATATAAGGTTTTCCGTTTTTCAGAATAATGGTCGGGGTCATAGAAGAAAGCATTCTTTTATTAGGTTGAATTGAATTGGCTTCTCCACCCACAGCTCCAAACATATTGGGAACTCCAGGTTTTACGGAGAAATCATCCATTTCATTATTTAAAAAGAATCCTGCGCCTGTTACGAGTACTTTACTACCATAATATCCATTAAGAGTTGTTGTTACAGCCGCTACATTTCCGTCTTTATCAATAACTGAAATATGGGTAGTTTCTGTTGATTCTTTAGGTTGTTTAATGATTTTTCCAACCTCTGAACTTGGAGTTGCTTTATTAAAACTGAAGCTTTTCCATCTGTTTTTTAAATAATTTTCAGAGATCAAATAAGACGTTTTATCCTCAATAAAATCTGGATCCCCCATATATTCGGCTCTGTCAGCATAAGCTCTTCTTTCTGCTTCCACCATGATCTGTACAGCGGGAGTGGAGTTTTGATGATACTTCTCTAAGTTTTCAAAAGCGGCCATTCTCAGCATTTGAGCTAAAAGAACCCCTCCGCTTGAAGGTAAAGGCATCGTGACAACATTACTTCCTTTATAATCGAATTCCAGAGCTTTTCTTTCGGCCACTTTATAGTTTTTTAAGTCTTCTAAAGTGATGATTCCGTTTCCTTTTTTCATTTCGGCAACCAAAAGATCGGCGTTTTTTCCTTCATAAAATCCTTTAGCTCCTAATTTTTGAATAAGTTTTAAAGTCTCTGCTAATTCTTTCTGTATCAAAATATCTCCACCTTTCCAAGGAGTTTCTTTTACGAAAAGAATTGTTGATTTATTGTGTTTTTGGAAATATTCTTTCTGAGAATTCAGCATAGCAGCTTCCTGATCGGTAATTGCAAACCCTTTTTCAGCCAAATCAATTGCAGGCTGAATGATTTGATTCATAGGCAGTTTACAATATTTTAAAGTTGCAAAAAATCCGGCAATACTTCCCGGGATTCCAACTGCCAGTCTTCCGTTTTGGGATAAATCTGTGTTTGCTTTACCGTTTTTATCAAGATACATGTCTCTCGAAGCCTTTTTTGGGGCTGTTTCACGATAATCGATAGTGAATTTTTCGCCATTATTTTTTGCTCCAACTAAGAATCCACCACCACCGATATTTCCCGCCTGAGGATAAACAACGGCGAGAGCGTATTGTGTAGCTGTGATTGCGTCATAGGCATTTCCACCCATTTTTAAGATTTTTGCTCCAGCTTCACTCGCCAGAGGATGCGCGGAAACAACGACTCCTTTATTTTTAACTTTAACTTCTTTTACAATGTTGATATCGGTGTATTGTGCTGAAACCGAATGAGAAAACAGAATGATCGAAATAATTAACTTTTTCATTTTTAAAAATTATAATCGAATTTACAATTTTGTTTTAGAATAGGGTCTAAAATTTCTATTTTTGCTTTTGATCATCATAATAAAAAAGTAAAAATGGAATCCTATACGGAAAGAATACTAATTACGGGTGCTTTGGGACAGATCGGCACCGAGCTTACGAATAGACTTGTTGAGATCCACGGTGCAGAAAATGTAGTGGCTTCTGGACTAGACAGATGGCAAAAAGGCATTACTGCCGCGGGTCATTACGAAAGAATGGACGTTACAAATACACAGTTGGTAAAGCAGGTAATCAAAGATTATGACATTACAACTGTTTATCATTTGGCTTCATTGTTATCAGGAACTTCTGAAAAGCAGCCAATTTTCGCTTGGAAATTAAACATTGAACCTCTTCTTCAATTTTGTGAAATGGCGAAAGAAGGTCTTCTTAAAAAGATATTCTGGCCAAGTTCTATTGCTGTTTTCGGGAAAGGAATTCCTAAAGAAAATGTAGCTCAGGATGTTGTTTTAAATCCTACAACTGTGTATGGAATTTCTAAAATGGCAGGTGAAAAATGGTGCGAATATTATTTCGATAAGTATGGAGTAGACGTAAGAAGTATTAGATATCCGGGATTGATTTCATGGAAAACTCCGGCAGGTGGAGGTACTACAGATTACGCTGTGGAGATTTTTTATGAAGCAATTGAAGAAGGGAAATACACAAGTTTCATTTCTGAAAATACAGGAATGCCGATGTTGTATATGGACGATGCGATCAACGCAACATTGAAATTAATGGAAGCTCCAAAAGAAAGTTTGACGGTTCGTTCGTCTTATAATTTGGGTGGAATGTCTTTCACTCCAAAAGAATTGGCAGAAGAAATTAAGAAAGAAATTCCAGGCTTTGAGATCGATTATAAACCTGATTTCAGACAAGCAATTGCAGATTCCTGGCCGGCTTCAATTGATGATTCTGTAGCGAAAAAAGATTGGGGATTAACATACGATTTCGGAATTTCTGAAATGTCAAAAGACATGATCAAGAATCTTAAAGTGAAATTAGGTAAAGATTAATTTATCTAAAGTTAGACTTTAATTAAAGTATATTTTAACGTCTGATTATTAATTGAATATAAATTCTATCTAAAATTTAGTTTAAATGATATTATTCACTTTTAACATCATCAATATTGAAGCAGAGACTAAAAATGGTCTTCAGATTACTGATGAAGAAAAATTAAAAATTACGGAAGATAATACAAAAGCTATTCTTAGAATTTTAGATATTCATGATGTAAAAGCAAGTTTTTTTGTGGAGATTTCTATCGCTGAAAAACTTAAAAATCTAATAAAAGCAATTTCATCCCAAGGGCATGAAATTGCTTTTTACAATAAAAATTCCGGTCTTCAGGAAATTGAAAATGTCAAAAAAAATACGCAGGATCTTCTCGAAAAACAGATCCGCGGAATCCGCCAAAAAGATTTTAAGCAACCTCAGGAAAGTTTAAAATTGTTGGAATTTAATTATGTTTCCAATATTGATAATGCGAATATTCTTTTTCCTTTTAAGCGTCTAAAAAGAAATACAGAAATCACAGAAGAAGATGGGTTGAGTATTATTCCGGAAAGTATTTCGCCTTACTTTCAACTGCCATATAATGATTTTATGTTTCAGATCTTACCGATGAAATATTATAGAAATATGGTTTTTGAAACATTGAAGAATGATGACTTTGTTTTGATCTATCTTAATTCTTGGCAGTTCACCGATTTCAAGAAATATCAGTTTGATATTCCTTATTACAGAAGCTTGTTTTCGGGCAGAAAAATGGAGGACAAATTAGATGCCCTCCTTACTTGGATCAACGAGAATGACATGGCTACTTCTCGTATGAAAGATTATATATTTTAATTTGCTTCTTCTTTTCCCACGGATTTTACAGATTTGTACAGATGTTTGTGTTTTAATTTGTGAAAATCTGATTCTTTAAATAATAATTTATAATATTTGTATTAATAATAACTATAATTAAAAGGTTTTATGAAAAAATTGATTCTAATAACTTGTTTGATTTTAGTTTTTACTCTTTTTAATTATCCTGTTTTTGATAGTTTAGGAATTTCATACTTAATTATTTTCTCTTGTTTTGTTATTATTTGCTTTGCCGGAGCTAAAATTTACACATCAGATGCGAAAGAAGATTACGCTTCTGTTGAAGCAGAAATGGATGAATTAATTAAATTTGATGGAATCTTCCAATATGAAAAAGATGGATTTTATATCAATCGGGAAAATTCAGTAGAATTTGTAAAATGGGATGATATTATTATGGTAAATTCATTTAGAATACCGGTTATTTATAGGAAAAAGGCTAGGGGATTAGAAATTATTACAGATACAAAAAATTACGAATTTAATTATCGATACACTCCTGGGATTGAAAAGTTAGTAAATAAACTTCAAGATAATCTTCAGACTTGGGAGGTAGATTTAATAAAAGTAAAAGTTAATAATCATGGGCTTGAAAAAACAAATCTTTATAAAAGGAATAATATAAGTAATTAATATTTTTGTTAATGATATGTTCAAAAAAAAGACCTTCAATTTAAGCTAAATTGAAGGTCTTTTTTAAGTTAATTGTTTCTGAAAACTATGCCAATTCAAAAAGCGTAATTTCCGGTAAAACCCCAACTCTTCCAGGATAACCTAAAACGCCAAAACCTCTGTTTACATACAGCATTTTTCCTTCACTTTCATACAAATCAGCCCATTTTGGGTAACGGTATTGAACTGGCGACCATTTTATATTTTTTAAATCTAAACCAAACTGCATTCCATGTGTGTGACCAGAAAGTGTCAAATGAACATCTATCGGGTGCTTTTTAACCACGTAATCGAAATGAGTAGGGTCATGGCTCATTAATATTTTTGTTGCTGATTGCGGAACTCCTTTTAAGGCATCGTCTAGCTTTCCAAATTGTGGGAAAGGTTTTAATCCCCAGTTCTCAACACCTAAAATGTAGATTTTCTCACCGTTTTTCTCGATAACTCTATGTTCGTTTCGAAGCATATCAAAACCGGCTTGTTTCTCATAATCGATTAGGGTGTCAAGATTTTTCTTCTTAGCATCTAATGAAGTCCATGTTACGTAATCTGCATAATCATGGTTTCCCAGAACGGCAAACTTGCCATCTTTCGCTTTAATTTTTGAAAATAAAGGAATAAACGGCTTGAATTCATCCGCAATATTATTCACCATATCTCCTGTAAATAGAACTAAATCAGGATTTTGCTCATTAATTAAATCAATTACATGTTCCAATTTGCTCGGATCAGAAAAACTTCCGCTATGGACATCTGAGATTTGTATGATTTTATAGCCTTTAAAGCTTTTCGGAAGATTAGTGAAGTTTATTCTCACTCTTCTTACTTTGTGACGGTATTTTCCGAAAGTAATTCCATCAATAAATAATGCCGAAAGTACACCTCCTAAACCAAGTCCCATAATGCTTAAAAACTTTCGCCTTTCCGGAAAAAAGTTCTCAGTTGGCCTTGTTAACCCAATTAAATAACCTCCCGTTCTGAAAATATCATCAATCAATAAAAACAGAACGATGAAAATTTTAGGTAAAATAAAGATTAAAAATAGCGAGATCATGATTTGCGCCCTCACCGTACTTCTGTCTGATCTTTGGAAGTGGGAAACTTCATAAGCGAAAAATCCGTAAACAGCCAAAGATATAACCCAATATCCGGCTCTTATCCAAGAATTATCCGTTAACGTTCTTATTGCCTGATAGATATAAACTTCTAAAAATAAGAAGATCGCAGCAATAAATAAAAAATTTCTTTGCATAATAATGTTTAAAAAAAGCACAAAGAATAACTTCCCTGTGCTTTTTATATTTTTAAATTAAATATTTTTAAGGAAATCTATAAACGATAGCATTGATGTTCATTCCGGCACCAACCGAAGCCATAACAATGTTACCTTTATCTTTAAACGAATGACCCTCCATTTTTCCTTTAATTATTAAATCAAATAATGTAGGAATTGTTGCAACAGAAGAATTTCCCAGCTTCTGGATCGTCATAGGAGAGATAGAGTGATTATAATCTTTAACATGGTAAAGCCTGTGAAGTCTTTCTATCATTGCATAATCCATTTTTGCGTTTGCCTGGTGAATTAATACTTTATCAATATCTTCAATAGAAAGTCCGGCATCATCAATCGTTTCTTTTACTGCTACGGGAACATTTTTAAGAGCGTACTCATAAATTTTTCTTCCCAGCATTCTGATGTAAAACTTATCTTGATCAGCTTCTTTGTTCAGAGAACATCCGCTTACCAGATAGTCAAGCTCAGAACCATTATCACAAATTGTATTGTGAGCGATGATTCCTACGTTTTCTTCGTCAGTAGCTTTTACAACAACCGCTCCGGCTCCGTCTGCAAAAATCATTTTATTTCTGTCATAAGGATCTGTAACACGGCTTAACGTCTCACTTCCAACAACAAGAATTGTTTTGGCAACGTTAGCTTTAATTAAATTATCAGCTAAAATCATTGCTTCCACCCATCCCGGACATCCGAAGATCATGTCATAAGTAATACATTTTCTGTTTTTGATGCCTAAGTGGTTTTTCACTCTTGCTGCCATTGTTGGCATAAAGTTGACAAGACCGGCTGTACTTACTTCACCAAAATTACTTGCATAAATGATGTAATCTATTTCCTCCGGATTTACTTTTGCATCTTCAATAGCAATTTTAGATGCTTCGTAACCAATTCGGGAGTTAGAATTGTCATCTTCAATATATCTACGCTCTTCAATCTCTGTAATTTCTACAAATTTTGAAATGATTTCTTCGTTCGGTTTCTCAATTTTGTCACCTTCATCCGTATAAAACTCAGAATCCATGAAGTGATCGCTTCTAATAACTCTATTAGGAATATAAGATCCAGAACCAATAATGATCGTATTCGGCATTCGTTTAAATGATTTTTTTTAAAGACGCAAAGTTAATAATTAATATTAATAAGAAAGAATTAAAAATATTATTAAATTTGCAAAAATTGTACTTTACAATCTATGAAAAATAATCCATCTTTAAAAGGTTTAGCGATTGCTGTTGTGGTGTTTATGATGGCCTTTGGGATTTACTTCTTCTTTTTAGCTAAGAAAAATTATTACTTAGTAGATAATCCTACCCCTAATACCTATTATTACAAGATTAATAACGGTTCTGAAGGAATTATTTCTGCAGGACAGTTTGTGCATGTGGATCTTAAGCAGGGTAAAAATGCCATCAAAGTTTTTGATCAGAATAAGAAATTACTCTATGATTCTGCATTTGAAGTGAATAAAATTCGTGGGCTTTTGAATATTGCTCATGAAGATTATTATGTTAATCGTCAATATTATGGATACAATCTTAAAAAAGATTCATTACTTTTGGCGCTGGATAAGACCGTTATAGACGGAAAACAGTATTTTGGGGCGCCAAAACGCTTCAATAAGCTTTATACAGACGATTTTTACTATAATGTAGACGAAGATTATGATAAAATGATCAAAAATGTACAGCAGGTAGAATCAAGATCAAAGATCTTCAGAAAACAAGATTTCCTTAATTATTATAAAGAATATTACAAGTTTTGACAAACGATATCAACAAAGTGACGCCCTACAATTCTGAGGCTACTAAAAAGAGCCAGGTAGAGGATATGTTCGACAATATTGCACCGAAATATGATCTTTTGAATCATGTTTTATCTATGAAAATTGATGTTTTGTGGAGAAATACATTGGTGAATATGATGAAAAAAGATAACCCGCAGGAAGTGCTGGATGTGGCTACTGGAACGGGAGATCTGGCAATTACTATTGAAAAAGGAACCAATGCAAAAGTAATTGGTTTGGATTTATCGCAACAAATGTTAAATGTTGGCGTTATTAAAATAAAAAAACTTAAATTAGACGGCAAAATTTCCATGCAAAAAGGGGATGCAGAAAATTTACCTTTCGAGGACAATAGATTCGATGCTGTTTCCGTTGCATTTGGAGTAAGGAATTTTGAAAACCTTACAAAAGGTTTAGCAGAGTTAAGAAGGGTAGTTAAGGATAACAAGAGTGTTTACATACTGGAGTTTTCAAAGGTTGAGGGGTTTTTAGCACCATTTTATATGTTTTATTTCAAAAATATATTACCTGCCATCGGCAGACTGGTTTCTAAAGATAATAGGGCATACACATACCTTCCGGATTCTGTTAATGCTTTTCCTTTCGGGGAAAAGATGAGACAAATTCTTTTAGATACAGGATTTAAAAAAGTTGAATATAAAAAACTAAGTTTAGGTATAGCCACAATTTATAAAGCAACAAAGTAACCTATGAATAAATTTCTATTAAAAGCACTGGTTTTAGCCTCAGTAAATATTGCTGTTTTTGCAGACGCGCAATTTAGAACCCGAAACAGAATGGACAAGTTGGAAGATTTTGACCAACAGATATTCAGTTGGGGGTTTTATTTAAATGGTAATATAGTAGACTACCGTATAGTACTTAACCCAAGATACGGTATGGAAGGGAACCAAAATCTTGTTACATCTAAAAATAGTAAAAGCTTCGGAGCGGGTTTGATCGCAAAATGGAGACTTAACGATTATTTAGATTTAAAAGTTGAACCAGGCTTGCAATTTGCTCAGAGGGAATTAACTTTTAATACACAATCAAACGACCAGTACGCTGCAGGAACTTTGACGAATGCACCTTTTATTCCAATTCCGTTGAATGATAAAGACAGAACAAGACAGATCAAATCTACTTTGGTAGATATTCCTGTAATGTTGGAACTTCATGGTCAAAGATGGTACAACTCAAGACCTTACGTTGCTGCTGGGGTGAATTATATTGTGAATTTACAGTCTAATTCGGATTCTACGGATGATAACTTGCAACAAGTATTCAGATCTACAACGCATAACTTTGCATGGTCTGCTGAGATGGGTATTCAGTTTTATTTCAATAAATTTAAATTGACGCCGGCGATCAGAGGAACATTCATCATGAACAACGAGTTGGTGGCAGATAATGCCAATACACCGCCTTATTGGACGGCTGCAATGTCTACATTACAAACAAGAGCTGTATTCTTTGTATTGAAATTTGAATAAAAAAATAAGCTTAAAAAATATAAAGGAGGTGTGTTACATCTCCTTTTTTGTTGGAAAATCAAAATATAGGGACTTTTATTTTTGTTACTGTCATTATTTTTTTATTTTTGCTAATAGTTAGAATATAGAAACCTGAAATGCTTCAAGATTTAGAAAACAATTTTTCAGAATTAGAGAAAAAGATTTTGAACTTACAAAAGAATTATCAAAATCTTAATGAAAGATTAACAGAATTAAATACAGAGCATGAAGAACTGAAGAAGAAATACGACGAGGAGAGAAAAAAAAATCAGGTATTAGCAGAAGAACAAAAAAATATAAAACTTTATTCAGCAATATCAGGAAACCCTGAACACAATAGGTTAATGAAAAATCACATCAACAGATTGGTAAAAGAGGTAGATTTCTGTATTGCTCAGCTTCAAAACAGTGGATTATAATGGAGGTAAGAAGAATAACCATCAATATCGCAGGAAGAGTATATCCGCTGAATGTGCCCGCAGCAGAAGAAGAAACTTTGCGCAAAGTGGGGAAGCAAATTGAGAATATGATTAAAGATTTTGAACAGAATTTCGATGTGAGAGACAAACAAGATGCTTTGGCAATGTGTGCCCTGAAATTGGGAACAAATGCGGAAGTGACGTCTATGAACTACGAAAAAAATATAAATTCAACCAACGAAAGATTAGTAAGCATTAATCAATCGTTGAATGAAATTGGAAAATAGATTTTTTTTTCCAGAAAACCTGCCTACAATAATTCTAACACATTAAAGGTAAACTCAACGCTAAAAAATTACCGAACAAACATCCATCGAATGGCGCGCCGGTTATCCGGATTACAGACAGTGGAGATCAGTTCAAATCGTGTTGATTAGGAGTTTACTCTATATCATTGAATTATTGTAGGCTTTTTTTATTTTAATATTAACATAGACAATTAAAACTCAATATATATGACAACAGCCATTATAGTCGGCGTTATTTGCTTAGTAATTGGTGCAGTGATAGGGATACTTTTCTCTAAAAGCTCATTGAATACTAAGGGCAAATTTATTATAGATGATGCACAGAAAAATGCCGAAAACCTTATAGAAAAAGCTAATGTACAAGCTGAATCCATAAAAAAAGAAAAGAACCTTCAAGCTAAAGAGAAATTTCTTGAATTAAAATCTCAGCACGACGCAGATATTCAATCGAGAGAGAGAAAAATGCAGGAGGGCGAAAAAAGGATCAAAGACAAAGAGAATAAGCTTAATGACGAGCTTAGCAAAGCAGGAAAGCTTGAAAAAGATTTGGACAGACAAATCGCTGATTATGCCAAGAAAACTGAAATTTTAGATAAAAAACAACAGGAATTAGATGTAGTAACGTCTAAAAAAGTTGAAATTCTTGAGAAAATATCTAACTACACAGCAGAAGAAGCTAAAGCAGAATTGGTAGAATCAATGAAAGCTGAAGCAAAAACAAGAGCTCAGGCTCACGTTCAGAGCATCATGGAAGAAGCTCAGTTGAATGCTAAAGGTGAAGCTAGAAAAATCGTTATCCAGACCATTCAGAGAATTGGTACAGAACAGGCGATCGAAAATTCGGTATCAGTATTTAATATTGAATCTGATGAAGTAAAAGGTAGAATTATCGGTAGAGAAGGTAGAAATATCCGTGCTTTAGAAGCGGTAACTGGTGTTGAGATCATCGTTGATGATACGCCGGAAGCTATTCTTCTTTCATGTTTCGATCCTGTAAGAAGAGAAATCGCAAGATTATCACTTCACAGATTGGTAACAGACGGTAGAATTCACCCTGCAAGAATTGAAGAAGTTGTTGAAAAAACAAGAAAACAAATCGAGGAAGAGATCATTGAAGTTGGTAAAAGAACGATCATTGATTTAGGAATCCACGGTCTACACCCAGAATTGATCAAGATCGTAGGTAGAATGAAATACCGTTCTTCTTACGGACAAAACTTATTACAGCACTCAAGAGAGGTGGCGAACATCGCTGCAACTATGGCTGCTGAATTAGGATTAAATGTAAAATTAGCGAAAAGAGCAGGTCTATTACACGATATCGGTAAAGTTCCTGAGCAGGAATCTGAACTTCCTCACGCTTTATTAGGTATGCAGTGGGCTGAAAAATACGGTGAAAATGCTGAAGTTATCAATGCAATTGGAGCTCACCACGACGAGGTAGAAATGACTTCATTATTATCTCCGATCATTCAGGTTGCCGATGCTATTTCTGGAGCAAGACCGGGAGCAAGAAGACAGGTATTGGAATCTTACATCCAAAGATTAAAAGACCTTGAAGCTGCAGCATTAAGTTTTGAAGGTGTTTCAAGCGCTTATGCAATCCAAGCAGGTAGAGAGTTGAGAGTAATGGTAGAAAGCGGAAGAGTAAATGACGAAATCGCTTCTCAGTTATCTTACGACATTTCTGAAAAAATCCAGAACGAATTAACGTATCCTGGACAGGTAAAAGTAACAGTAATCAGAGAAACGAGAGCTGTGAATATTGCAAGATAATAATCGATCAAAGATATTTTATAAAAACCTTTCAAGAAATTGAAAGGTTTTTTATTTTTATCAAAATTTAAAAATGCAAGAACTGTCATTGTCTTCAAAACTGAAGTACATTTTTTCTATTCCCGTGATCATTGCTGCCTTGGGGTATTTCGTAGATATTTATGATCTGCTTTTATTTGGAATCGTAAGAATTCCAAGCTTAAAAGCTTTAGGATTAAATCCTGATGTAGACGGGACTTTCATTCTCAATTGTCAAATGATCGGATTGTTAATCGGAGGGATTTTCTGGGGTGTTTTCGGAGATAAAAAAGGCAGACTTTCTGTATTGTTCGGATCAATTTTAGTGTATTCTTTAGCCAATATTGCCTGTGGATTTTTACCCCATTTTCCAAAAGAGCATTTAGTGTACTCTTATGCTGGATTAAGATTCATTGCAGGGATTGGCCTTGCAGGAGAACTTGGAGCAGGAATTACACTGGTTTCTGAAAGTCTGCCGAAGAATTTACGGGCAATCGGAACCTCAGTTGTAGCAGGTTTTGGATTAATGGGAGCTGTTGTGGCTCAATTAACCGTAGAATTAGCCGGAGGTTGGAATATTTCTTACATCATTGGCGGAGTTCTGGGAATTATGCTTTTGTTTTTAAGAATAAGTGTCTCAGAATCGGGTATTTATAAAAATATTGAAACTAAATCTGTCTCCAAAGGAAATTTTCTATCGTTTTTCACCAACAAAGACCGTTTCGTTAGATATATAAAATGTATTGCTGTCGGTTTACCAACTTGGTATTGCATCGGGATTCTGGCCGTATTAGCTAACCAATTTGCTCCTGAATTCGGAATTAAAGACCTGAACCCCGGAAAAGCAATCATGTGGGCTTATGTCGGAATTTCTGTCGGAGATTTAGCAAGCGGATTTATTTCTCACGCTTTAAAATCCCGTAAAATGGCCATTTTCTATATGCTCATTTTTACATTAATAGGAGTGGGGATCATGCTTTTTGGAAATACGGATACTGAAACAAAATATTATCTTTTCTGCGTTTGGCTTGGTTTAGGAACAGGATATTGGGCGATGTTTGTGACGTTGGCAGCAGAACAGTTCGGGACAAATATCAGAAATACGGCAACAACTACGGTTCCCAATATGGTAAGAGGATTGGTTCCGGTGATGATTTTGGCTTTTGATCTTTTTAAAAATAATTTTTCAGTGATCATCAGTGCTGCGATTGTTGGTGTCATTGTTTTTGCTTTGGCGCTGTATTCTGCATTAACAATTTCAGAAACGCATGATAAGGATTTGGATTTTACAGAATAAGGTGTTTAAATAATATTTTTCTCTTTTTATCGTTATTTAAATAGTAATTCGATTGATATCAATAGATTATTAGATAAAAAATAAATTATGTTGCAAATAATATATTTTTGTTTAACTTTGAAATGATTAAAACTATATTGTTAACTCTCAAAACCAAATCACATGTCAAACAACATTTTAAAAAACGCTAAGAAATTAAGAAAAGATGATCTTAAAAGCATCATGGGAGGAATCGGTAAAATCGGAACTCCTGATTTATCGCTTTGCGGATGCAGCTGCACGGGAGCAGTGACAGGACCTAAATATTGTTCACAATACATAGGTTGCCCACAAGTAATTACTTGCTAAGCAATTTTTAGAATTATTTCAACCTAGAAATAAACATTTCCACATTTAATACGCAAAAGCCTTCTGGAATTTTCCAAAAGGCTTTTGTATTTTATGATTATTAAGAAATCTTTACGCTGTAATTGTTTAAACTTTTTATTTTAACTACAAATGACACAAAAGACTACATGTTATTTATTTAAGGTTATAATGAACAGCAAATAAGAAGAACACATAAGTTTTAAAAAAAAATCTTTGATTTTCATTCTTTTGAGAGCTTTTATTTTCAAAAAAGCTAAATTTAGAATCGTCCAATAATGGCTTTTGTATCTCTTGTGGTTAAATCTTTAATCAGTTTAAACAGGCTTAAAGAAAAAATTATTATTTTGAATATAATCTCGGCTCATTCTGATACTCTCAAAAATATCCTTATCACTAGAATCCTGTTCAACAAACCAATGTTGTAAACCTGCTTTTTCTCTTGCTTCAAAAATCCTCTTAAAATCAATAACTCCGTTTCCTATTTCGGCGAAATCTTTTGTGTCTTTTTTCATATCCTTAACATGCCATAAAGGAAAACGATTAGGATGTTTTTCAAAATAGAATAAAGGATCAAATCCAGCTTTTGAAATCCAGTAAAGATCCAGTTCCATTTTTACAAGATCGGGTGAAGTTTGACTTAAAATAAAATCATACACATTTTGATTTTCATTAAATTTTTCAAACTCGAAATCATGGTTATGATATGCAAACTGAATTCCTGCTTTTTGACTTATTTCTCCGCATTTTTCAAATAATTCGGGCAGTTTTTTATAGTTTTCAATGGTTCTTTCTTCATCAAAAAGGTAAGAACAGACCATATATTTAGATCCGATGAAGTGTAAATCTTCAACCGATTTCTCCCAATTGTTTAATAAAGTTCCTTTCTCTTGGTGAATAATTCCGGTTGTATGATGAGAACTGATGACTTTTAATCCTGTATTTTTTAGAATAGACTGAAACTCAGTTCTGTTTTTTCCAAAAAAAGTTCCGTTATATCCATAAATTTCAAGATCCCGAAATCCTAAAGCTGCAAGTTTTTCCAATGCCTTTTCCAGATTGTCCGAAATAGCATCTCGTATAGTGTAAAGTTGTATTGCCAAAGGTTTTTTATTAATTTTTAAATGAGAAATTCCACAGGAATACATTCCTAAAAGTCCCAATGAAGAAAGCTGTATGAAATCTTTTCTAAGCATTTTCAGGAAACTATAAAAAAGGTTTCATTTCATCTTCAATCTGCGTTCTGAGATCCATCAGACGTTTTGCATATTGTTCTTGCTGTTTTTCGTGTTCGGTTTCAGGAACCCATTTTGGGACAGGAAGTTTTTTTCCGTTCTCATCAACTGCCACAAAAACAATGATACAGTGCGTCTTCTTATCAAAAGTAGGTTGTTTCAGGTTTCTTGAGAAAACATTAATCGAAATATGCATGCTCGAAGAACCGGTGTAAATGACTTGCGCTTCTACCTTTACAATTTCCCCGATTTTGATAGGTTCATAGAAACGTATTCCGCCAACGTACACAGTTACGGAATAATTTCCGCTCCACGTTGTTGCACATGCGTACCCGGCTTGGTCGATCCACTTCATTACACTTCCTCCGTGAACATTTCCTCCATAATTAACATCTGAAGGCTCAGAAATAAACTGAAAAGTGATAGGCTTGTTATCCATTCTTATAAAATTTGAATAAAGGTATTTAATAATTCTTAAAATGGCGGATTAAATCATACTTTTGGAGGTTGGAACTTTCGTAAGAGTTTCATTTAACAAAAAATAACTTAAAAAAATAAATGAAAAAAGTATTTTATCTTAATACATGTGACACTTGTAGAAAAATATTAGCACAGTTTAGTCTTAAAGATTGGGAACTTCGTGAGATCAAAAAAGAGCCTATAACGATTGAGGAATTAGAAGCGATGCATAAAATTGCAGGATCATACGAAGAATTATTCAGTAAAAAATCTACTCAGATCAAATTGAGAGAATTGGATCTGAAAACATTGGGAGAGGAAGATTTTAAGGAGCTTTTGCTTGATCATTATACGTTCCTTAGACGTCCTGTATTCCTTACTGATAAAGAGATCTTTATCGGAAATGATAAAAAAAATATTGGAGAATTGAGAGATTATTTTCACTCAAACTAATATCATTAAATAATCATTTGCTGTTCTGATTAGATAAGAATTTCAATGAAGTATTTGGTTTCCATATTGATTTTTATTTCGTTGAGCCTGAGTGGGCAAACGGTTTATAAAACACCTTCAGGGGCAAAATATCATCTGTCTACCTGTAAAGTGGTTAATAATTTTTCTTCACAGCTTGATGTGGCTCAGGCGGTGAAAATGGGTTTGGAACCTTGCAAAAAATGCAATCCGCCAAGACCATCTGTGTATGGAATTGCTTCTAAACCTAAAAAAGTAAACGGAACCAATAAAGGAAATCAATGTCTCGGAACCACAAAAAGGGGAACGAGATGCCAACATTATACTAAAATAGGAAACGATTATTGTTTTCAGCACGCTCCAAAATAATGTCAGTCTCTTAGGCTGACAGCAATTTTCTTGTAAAAAAGGTTAATTTTTATCCAAAATATAATTTTACGCTGTCGGAGCTTCCGACTAAGAGAATCAAAACAGGTTTGAGCTGTCGGAGTTTCCGACGGAGCAAACCTAAATAGGTTTAAGCTTTCGGGGGTTCAGACCATGAGAATCTGTTTAGGTTTAAACTTTCCGGGACTGGGACGAAGAGAAATTAAATTGGTTTGAACTTTCCCAACTTCGGACGATGTAAATTTATAGTCGTTGCTAGGAGCGAAGCGACAAAGCAATCTCAACCATAATTTTACCATCCACTTTGTCATTCCGGAGGAATCTCAACAATGCTATTCTAAACTAAGTATAGATTCCTCCGGAATGACAAAGTGGATGGATAATTGCAACATAAAAACAAAAAAACCGCAGAAAGTTCTGCGGTTTTTACTATTCAATATATCTTTTAATTATACAAAAGGAGCTTTCACCACTTTTGCAGGGATATTTTTATTTCTTACCTGAATAAAGATCTCAGAACCAATTTTGAAATGAGGCTTATCAACATAAGCCAATCCTAAACCTACTTTTTTCATTGGAGACTGAGTTCCGGAAGTTACTTTCCCGATCACGTTTCCTTCAGCATCTACAACAGGGTAGTCGTGTCTTGGAACACCTTTATTCTGAAGTTCAAAACCAACTAATTTTCTCGTAACACCTTCTTCTTTCTGTTTTGCAAAAATATCTTTAGACACGAAATCTTTATCGAATTTTGTGATCCATCCTAATCCTGCTTCAATCGGAGAAGTCGTATCATCGATGTCCATTCCGTAAAGACAGAATCCTTTTTCAAGTCTTAAAGTGTCTCTGGCAGCCAATCCACAAGGGATAATTCCTTCAGATTCTCCAGCTTTAATGATCTCGTCCCACAATTTTTCAGCACTTTCATTTTGGAAATAAATCTCAAAACCACCGCTTCCTGTATAACCTGTGTTAGAAATAATGACATCATTCACACCTGCTACAGACCCAACTGTGAAGTTGTAGTAAGGAATCTCAGAAAGGTTTGTATCTGTCAGTTTTTGAAGAATTTCAGTAGCTTTCGGCCCCTGAATCGCTAATAATGACATATCATCAGAAGCATTCGTCAAAACAGCGTCAAAATTGTTGTATTTTACGATGTGATTCCAGTCTTTTTCAATGTTTGAAGCATTTACAACCACGAAATACTTTTCATCTTCCATTTTGTAAACGATAAGGTCGTCTACAATTCCTCCGTTTTCGTTTGGAAGACAAGAATATTGAGCTTTTCCGTTTTCTAAAGCGTCTACGTTGTTGGTTGTAACCAATTGCAGAAGATCTTTAGCTCCGGGACCTTCAACAAAAAATTGTCCCATGTGAGATACGTCGAATAATCCTGCTTTTTCTCTTACCGCAAAATGCTCTTCTGTAACTCCGGAATATTGTACAGGCATTTCAAAACCTGCGAAAGGTACTATTTTCGCTCCCAGAGAAGCGTGTTTGTCGTACAAGGCTGTTTTCTTCATATTTATTTCTATTTCTTTATTTTAAAGCTGTTAAAAGTTTCATTAAAAAGGGTCATATAATTGCCATTCCAGTATTTCTGACCGCAGTTAATGGAAATAAGGTATAGATCTTTATCTTTCTGAAAAACTTTTGTGATCCAGAATATTTTTCCTTTTTCATCCAGATATTCGTAAAAATATTCTGTATATCCTTTTTTACCGTTCTTACTTTTTATTTTACTCTCATCGTCACTCGATTTGTAAAGAGCAAGGATGAATTTTTTTGTTTCTGCTTTTGGAAGATTCAAATCATGGTATTCTGAAATCGTGATCGCGCCAATTTCATTGGTAGGAAAGATGTTGACGATATCGCCTTCATTCATTGCTTTCCAGCCATCGGGAAGATTAATTGAGTAATTTGAATTCTCATAAACCTTCTGCTTTTGGGCAAACGAAAAAAATCCCAACAGTAATGTTATTATTAATATTGATTTTTTAATCATTTTAAAAATGGTGTTTATATTCTTCGAGAATGATCTTAAACCATTCTGTGAAATTTTCAGGATGTTCAGCGATTTCTTTATCGAGATTTTCCATGGAAATATATCTTACTTCTTCTACTTCGTTTTTATTTAAATTAAAATCAGATTCGTAGTTTCCTACAAAAACGTGGTCAAGCTCGTGTTCCCAAAGTCCACTGCCAACATCTGCTTTATAAATAAAATTGAATTTTTCTGAAAGTTCACTTTCGATTCCCAGTTCCTCTTTAACTCTGCGTTTTGCTCCGTCAAGATAAGTTTCGCCGTTTCTTGGATGCGAACAGACTGCATTGGTCCATTGATTGGGAGAGTGGTATTTTTCTGACGCTCTTTTCTGTAAAAGCATCTCACCTTTGTTATTGAATAAAAAAACGGAAAATGCGCGGTGTAATAAGCCGTTAATGTGAGCCTGCTGCTTTTCCATTAAGCCTAAAACTTCATCCGCCGGATTTACCAAAACTACGAATTCTTCCATTCCTACAAATGTAAGTTTAATAAATGTATTTTGGAAATTTTTGGTGAAACATCATATTAATCTGCGTGGGAACAATTATTTTTTCAATGCTTTCCCGATCCTGATATATAAAAATGATATAATGAAAAAGAGAATGGTAATAAATAAGGAATTAATTAAAACTTTTGTCAGCCCCAAAGCAGTTACATCCACAAAAGGATAAGGATAAAATCCCGAAAAACTACCTCTGAATAAGATAACAATAAGATAAACAATCGGAAATACAGCCCATTTTAAGATCTGACTGTATTTTACTTTAGCTTTATTTTCAAATAAATACCAGAAAATTATCGTGAGAACAGGCATTATGCTGTGAAGTAATTCATCAACAATTCTTTGTAAACCGGTCGGCTGCCATGTTCCTCTCAGAATGATCTGATAAGTGACTCCAACAATTGTAATATACACTGTAATTGCCGTTAAATATCCTATGTTTTTGTCCTCAGCTCCTTGTTTTTTGAAAGCTACACTTGTGAAATAGATAGTAACGATTAAATTAACCAATATTGTAAAATAAGTGAAAAATCTAAAGTTTGCTTCAAGTAAAGAGCTTATCCTGTTTTCTATGTGTAAATAATATTGGGCAATTAAAGCAAACCAACCAATCAGGGCGAAAATTAAAGCAATATTTTTTTTCATAGTTTGTAATTAGTTGATATAAATATAAAACAAAAAAGCCATTTTACGAGATTGAAAAATGACTTTATGTTTTGATATGCTATTATTTAACGTCTTTCCAGATATTTCTGTTGATCGTTTCTATGGTATTTCCTTTGATGAGATATTTGTCCGGACCTTTAATATAAGTTGTTGCTCCGTGACTATATGTCATTAAGCTGTAATTTACGGTAACTGTATCTTTATTTTGCTCAAAATTAAGATATTGAAAATCAGAAAAATTAGAAGCTGAATTAGGTGACTGGAAAAAATCCTGAGCGATTTATTGATCTGCAGCCTTGTCTTTTCCAAACCATTTTTTCACTAAATCTTTTTGCGCCTGCGAACCTTGTTTACCTAAGCCTAAAGCTGTAGTTAATTCACAGTTTTCACCTTGACAATTTGATCCTCCGAGTCCGCTGTACAAAGCTGCGATGGCTTTTAAAGGCTCAGATAATTTTTGAATTGCAGTTTCATTAATGGTTCCCGGAGTTTCCTTAGATTCGGCTATTAAAATGTAATTTTCAGTTTTAGCGGCTTCTTTAATTTCTTCAGCTGGTGTAGAGTTCTTTACTGGCGGAGTTACAAGAATACTGTCTGGATTTTTTGTAATCGTTTCTTCAGTTTTGTTGTTTTTATTACATGAAAAAAGGAATAATGATAATACTCCGAGGGTTAAAATATTAAATTTCATAATTTATTTTTTGTGATATGATCAATAAAGATACCAAATCAGCCTTAAATTTTGATATGGAAAGCTTATAAATAATAATCAAATCATCATTAATATTTAATTTATTATAAAACAGAATATTTTTAATCTCAATTGTAAAAACGATAGGGTAAGTCTTTATTTTATTCGGGAAATAATAATTTAAAGAGTGTAATATTAATTTAAACTAAGTTTAGTACATCCGTTAGATGTAAAAATCGTAACTTTGCAATTCAAATTTTCATGATGGAATTAGAATACAAAGAGCATTTAAGTCCGATTCTTAAGGACGGGGTAAAAAACTATTTAATAGACATCGACGGAACGATTACGGACGATGTACCAAATGAAGAGCCGGAGAGAATGGTTACTTGTGAGCCTTATCCAGACGCTTTAGAAACAGTGAATAAATGGTACGACGAAGGTCACCAGATCTGTTTTTTCACTTCAAGAACAGAAAATCTAAAGCAAATTACCATTGATTGGTTGGATAAGCACGGATTTAAATATCACAGTGTTTTATGCGGAAAACCAAGAGGAGGAAACTATCACTGGATAGACAACCATTTGGTAAGAGCAACAAGATATAAAGGAAAATTCACGGATCTTGTAGAAAAGCAAGTTACGATTGAAGTTTTTAAAGATTAAAATTATAATTCGAGGATTTAAAGATTAAACGATTAAAGTGGATAATACTGCATGATCTTTTAATTTTTAAATCTTTTAGTTTTTAAATAGATAAAGAATATTTATGAAAGTTTTAGCAAACGATGGGTTGGATCAGTCTGGGATTGATGCATTGACTGAGAAAGGTTTTGAAGTGATCACTGCAAAAGTTCCGCAGGAGTTTTTGGTAGATTATATCAACGAGCACAAAATCCGTACTTTATTGGTGCGTAGTGCAACGCAGGTAAGAAAAGATATTATTGATAATTGTCCGTCGCTTGGAATCATCGGTAGAGGTGGAGTAGGAATGGATAATATTGATGTAGATTATGCAAGAGAAAAAGGAATTCATGTGATCAATACGCCTTCTGCTTCTTCAGAATCTGTTGCTGAATTGGTTTTTGCTCACTTATTTTCGGGAGCAAGATTTTTACAGGATTCAAACAGAAAAATGCCTTTAGTAGGCGATACAGAATTTGGAGGTCTTAAAAAAGCATATGCTGCAGGTATAGAATTAAGAGGAAAAACCATCGGTATTGTTGGGATGGGAAGAATCGGACAAGAAGTTGCAAGAATCGCTCTAGGTCTTGGGATGAGAGTGGTTGCTGCCGACAGCAATGTTGGAAGAGCAAGCATTAAAGTGAAATTCTACAACAATCAGTTCATTAATGTAGATATTGAAACAGAACCTTTGCAGGAAGTTTTGAAGCATTCAGATTTTATTACCCTTCATGTTCCGGCTCAGAAAGACGGTTATATGATCGGTAAAAATGAGTTTGATATTATGAAAGACGGTGTTGCTATCGTAAACTGCTCAAGAGGTGGTGTGATCGACGAGTCTGCTTTAATCGAAGCTTTAGATTCAGGAAAAGTAAGGTTTGCAGGTCTTGATGTTTTCATTAATGAGCCAACACCTTCTAAGGAAATCCTTAATCATTCTAAAATCTCTTTGACGCCTCACACAGGAGCATCTACTTTGGAAGCTCAGGACAGAATTGGTTTGTCTTTGGCAGAACAAATTTCAAGTATTTTACAGATTCAGTAATCTGTTGATTATAAAGAATAAAAAAACACCTCAATTTGAGGTGTTTTTGTTTTATAGGTTATTTTTACTTTTAAGCAAATCTCTGATTTCCGTTAATAATTTTTGATCGTCAGTTGGTCCCGCAGGAGCCGGCTCTTCTTTTTTAGTTATTCTATTAGCACCTTTAATGATCCAGAAAAGTACCATTGCAATACATAAAAAGCTGATAACTGATGATAAGAAGTTTCCGTAGGTAACTCCGTTCCATGATAATTTTGTAATGTCGTCCGCGCCCGCAGCTTTAAGAGCAGGAGTTAATAATAAAGGTGTAATGACGTCCGCAACTAATGACGATACAATTTTCCCAAAGGCACCACCGATTATTACCCCGACTGCCAGATCAATAACATTACCCTTAAAGGCAAATTCTTTAAATTCTTTTAAAAATCCCATAATTTTTTTACATTGTGTTACGGGCAAATATAATAAAATTTTGATTTGTTAGGGATCAGTTTTTTAAGAATAAATAAAAACCACTTCAATTTTGAAGTGGTCTGGGTTTTATATGTTGTTTTTACTTTTAAGCAAATCTCTGATTTCCATTAATAATTTTTGGTCTTCAGTAGGTCCGGCTGGAGCAACCTCGTCTTTTTTAATAATTCTGTTAGCACCTTTAATGATCCAGAAAAGTACCATTGCGATACATAAGAAACTGATTACAGCAGAAAGAAAATTACCATAAGTAACACCGTTCCAAGATAGTTTTGAGATGTTTTCTGCCCCCGCAGCTTTAAGAGCAGGATTTAATAATAAAGGAGTAATAACATCTTCTACCAAAGACGAAACGATTTTTCCAAAGGCTCCACCAATGATAACACCGACTGCCAGATCAAGTACATTTCCTTTAAAAGCAAATGATTTAAATTCTTTAATAAATCCCATAATTTATATTTTTAAGTATTGTTATAAACAAAAATAGGAATTTATGTTATAAAAATTTTTATGATTTCAAGTTTTTATTTAAAAATATAAGTGAATTAATTTTTTATGCGATTTAATTTCACATTCGTTTTATTTGTTGTTTAATTTTAAAAAAATCGAAAAAATTCTTTGTAAATTGCTGTTAACAGTAGTATGTATAATAAAAACAATAATAATTATGAAAATTTTTACAGCAGAGCAGATCCGTAAATGTGACGAATTTACAATTTCTGATGAACCTGTTTCGTCAATTCAATTAATGGAAAGGGCAGCACAAAGTTGTGTAGACTGGATCTATGAAAACTGTAAAAATCATAGAAATTTCACCATATTTTGCGGCAGTGGAAATAACGGAGGAGATGGTTTTGCCATCGCTAAAATGTTGTATTTAAAAGGTTTTGATGTCGATGTTTTTGTAGATCCCAAAGCAAAATATTCCAATGACGCGAATGTGAATTTTAAAGAATTAAAAGAAGTTTCAGGCGTACTTATTAAGAGTTTTAAGGATGTTGAAAGCTATCGTTTTGACAGCAGAACGGTAATTATAGACGCTCTTTTCGGAACTGGATTATCAAGAGAGTTGGAAGGTGATTATAAACAACTTGTTAATGATTTAAACTCTAAAAATAATGTCAGAATTTCAATTGATGTTCCGTCAGGATTATTTACAGACGTTATTTCTGATGAAAATTCTACTATTTTTAAAGCAGATTATACATTAAGCTTTCAGTTTTGGAAAAAAAGTTTCCTGCATCCCGAAACAGGAAAATATACAGGAAAAGTCGTTATTTTAGATATAAATTTAAGTGAAGAATATATTTCAAATACATCAACACCGGATTTTGTTATTGATGATAAAATTGTAGAAAGTATCTTCAAACCCAGAAACGAGTTTTCTCATAAAGGTACTTATGGAAAAGTGACGATTGCTGCAGGAAGTTATGGTAAAGTCGGTGCCGCTATTTTGGCGACAAAATCAGCTTTAAAAACTGGAACTGGATTAACTTTTACTTTAGCTCCGAAATGCGGATATGAAATTCTTCAAACTTCTTGCCCCGAAGCCATGTTTATACAAGGTGGTGAAAATTATATCGATCAGTTTGATATTGATGAAACCTCAGTTTGTGGAATTGGCCCGGGATTAGGAACAGATTCAGAAACGGAAAAATCTTTATTAAAATTTTTAAAACAATATCCAAAATCATTGCTATTAGATGCTGATGCTTTAAATATTATTTCAAAAGATGAGAAAAACTTAAAATTAATTCCAAAAAAATCGATCATAACTCCGCATCCAAAAGAGTTTGAAAGATTATTTGGTGCGACAAAAAATTCTTTCGAAAGAGTAGAATTAGCACGAAAAAAAGCTAATGAACTACAAATTTATATTGTCTTAAAAGATCATCACACCCAAATAATTACTCCAGAAGGAAACGTTTTTTATAACATTGCTGGAAATTCAGGTTTGGCAAAAGGAGGGAGTGGGGATATCCTAACAGGAATCATAACTTCATTTCTTGCTCAGGGATATTCGGAAGAAAATGCCGCCATTTTCGGTGTTTGGTTTCATGGAAAAGCCGCTGAATTCGCTTCTGAAAAATATTCTAAAGAATCTATGCTTCCAACGGATGTTATTAATGAATTCGGAAATGTTTTCGAAGAACTCAATAAAAATACGTCAATAAAATTATAACATAAATTAAAAAGGCAAATTCGCGTGATGCAAATTTGCCTATTTAAATATGATAAACTAAGCTTATTCCGGTTTCCCGTTTTCTGCTTCTGTAATCTTAAATTTCTTGGAATAAATCATAATCACAAATCCTGCGATCATAAAAGGAATTGAAAGAATTTGTCCTGTATTCAATCCTCCAAATTGGATGAATTCGTCTCCTTGAGGTTCTTTCAAGAATTCTACAAAGAATCTGATTGCCCAAAGAATGATGAAAAACAGTCCGAATAACCATCCCTGTTGGTATTTTTTGTTGGTTCTTGTATATAAGATCCATAATAAAACGAATAAACAAACATACCCGATCGCTTCAAACAATTGTGTAGGATAACGTGGAATTGTTACGCCGTACTCACTGCTTTGCTGAGGGAAAAATATAGCGAATGGTGAGCTAGGATCAACCGGCTTTCCTATAATTTCAGAATTGAAAAAGTTACCCATTCTTACAAAAGCACCTCCTAAAGCAACTACGATTCCTATTCTGTCATAAACCCAGAACGGATTTTTCTTGATGATTTTAAATGAATAATAAAGTGTTGTGAAGATCAAAGCGATCGTCGCTCCGTGGCTTGCCAATCCTGAAAATCCTGTGAATTTTAATCCGTTTTTAGTGCTGATTGGTAAAAATACGCTCCAGAAATCTTCTTTGAATAATTCCGGCTGATAGAAAATAACGTGTCCCAATCTTGCTCCCAAAATAGTTCCGATCAACGTCCAAGTGAAAAGAGGTTCCAGATATTTTATGTTTACATTATCGATCTTAAAAATTTTAGCCATTAAAACATAACCTAATCCAAAAGCGAAAATGAACATCAAACTATAGAAATGTAGCGTGATTGGCCCTAATTGAATCCCTTTTGAAGGATCCCAAATTTTAAATGGAGTTTCCAGTTCTACCTTATCAGAAGATGCAATTGGCTTGTTAGATTTTACAGCATATTTAAATGTAGTGATATTGTCCTGCGTAGCTCCGGTTTGAATTAATTTAAAGTTCTTATCAAAAAACTGATACTGATTTTCTTTAAATCTTGCCAAAGTTTGCACACTATAATTGTAATAATTAGGCTCAAAGTTGGACTCATTCAGAATAACCAAAACATTGTTGTCTATTTTTTTATCGGCAAATCCGCTAAGATCCTGGGCTTCAGTTGTTGCATAAATTTTTACGGGTATTTCAGTTGAATTTACCTTTAAAGTTCCGTCTGATAAACTGCCCTGATAATCCTGTGCAAAAAGACTTTGCGTAATAAAGGCAAATAATACAAGGTAAATTCTGAAAAAAATATTACTCATTTCTATTTTTTTAATAGTTTGTTCGTTGATTTTATTTTTTTGGTGGAACAGGATCATATCCGCTTCCTCCCCAAGGATGACATTTTGAAATTCTCTTCAAACCCAACCAAAAACCTTTAAAAATACCGTGAACCTGCAACGATTTCACCATGTAATGTGAACATGTAGGCTCGTAACGACAGTTTTTTGGAAGTAAAGGCGAGATAAACCATTGGTAAAATTTTATTAAAACTACCAAAGGAAAAGTGATGATTTTATTGAATGTGAGTTTCAAAGCAATGCAAAAATAGGGTAAAAAAATTAAAATTAGTTTAAATTTGTTATAAGTTTCGGGGCGTAAATAGTTGTTTCATCGGATAAATTCCGGCGTTTGTCGATTTTGTATATTTACACATTCAAAATTGAAATATTTATGGGTGCTTTGTCATCTTTGTATTAAAAATTTTCACTTTAAATCAAATCAAAAAAATCTTGAATCAAAATATTCCATTAGCTGAAAAATTAAGACCTAAAACCTTAGATGAAGTTCTCGGGCAGGAGCATCTTACGGGAGAAAAAGGAACGATAAGAAAAATGATAGAGAATAATGCTTTGAATTCTCTTATTTTCTGGGGTCCTCCAGGAACCGGAAAAACGACTTTGGCTGAAATTATTTCTGAAAAATCCGGAAGAACATTTTATAAACTTTCTGCGGTTTCTTCAGGAGTAAAAGATGTTCGGGATATTATTGAAGAAGCCAAAAATCAGAATTTGTTTTCAGGAAAATCACCGATCTTATTTATTGATGAAATTCATCGTTTTAATAAATCTCAGCAGGATTCACTTCTTCATGCGGTTGAAAAAGGCTGGATAGTTTTAATTGGAGCAACTACGGAAAATCCAAGTTTTGAGGTGGTTTCTGCTTTGCTTTCGAGGAGTCAGGTTTATGTTTTGAAAGCTTTGAGCTATGAAAAACTGGAAGAACTTGTTGATATATCTTCCGAGAGATTTAATAAAGAAGAAAATACCAATTTTAAAATTTTGGAAAAAGAGGCTTTAATTCAATATTCGGGAGGTGATGCCAGAAAATTGATCAATTCTGTGGAACTTGTTTTAAATCAATATAAAAACTCTGATACCAAAGAAATCATTAATTCTGATGTTCTTGAAGTTCTTCAGGAAACGATGGCTTTGTATGATAAAAATGGTGAACAGCATTATGATATTATTTCCGCTTTTATAAAATCAATGCGCGGAAGTGATCCGAATGGAGCTGTTTATTGGCTCGCAAGAATGATCGCGGGAGGTGAGGATATTAAATTTATTGCCAGAAGAATGTTGATTTTGGCTGCTGAAGATATTGGTTTGGCGAATCCTACAGCTTTAATGATCGCTAATAATTGTTTTCAGGCAATCAACGTGATTGGTAATCCGGAAGCGAGAATTATTTTGAGTGAAACAGCAATTTATCTGGCCGTTTCCCCGAAAAGTAATTCGGCTTATATGGCAATTAATGATGCTTTGGCATTGGTAAAGCAAACAGGAAATCTGCCTGTTCCTCTACATCTCAGAAATGCGCCGACAAAGCTGATGAAAGACATGGATTACGGTAAGGAATATAAATATGCCCATTCTTATGAAGGCAATTTTGTCGATCAGGATTTTCTGCCACAGGAAATCAAAAGTTTAAAATTATATGAGCCCGGAAATAATGCGACCGAAAAGAAGATCTACGATGAGCTTAAGAAAAAATGGAATGATAAATACTAAAAAAAGGATACTCACTGAGTATCCTTTTATATTTTGAATAATAAAATTATTTCGCTTTAGTTGTAAAAGTTAAGAATTTTTTACCGTTCTCTTCTTTGATCTGTTTGTTGTTCAGAATTTCTGCGTAAACCTTAGTTTCAGGATTTTTGAACTCATAACCGTCGATGAAAACCGGTGTGTCTGTTGGAAGACTGTCCATTTCATTGACTTGAGCTATTGTAAGTCTGTCTAAACCTTCGTAACCTTTGATAAACTTATATTCTACAAGTCCGTTATCTGCAAGATCAGCATATTTTTTAAGGTTTTGAGGTAATGCAGCCTTTGTTCTTGGAATGCCTTTACCTTGAAGCATGTTGCCTTTAGTGGCGAACATATCTACAGATCCTACAACGTCATTGGCAATTGCAAATTTTGTAGATGCATTTTTCTGAGCAAATAAACTTGCTGAAGCAAATATTAATAAAGAGTAGAGTAATTTTTTCATAGTTTATGGAATATGTAACTGTTAAAAACTTGATAAATATAAGTATTTTTTATAAAATGTGAATGAATTTTTAGTTTAAATTAAAAATTAACCATCAATAAGACCTTTTATTGCAATTCAGGATTGTCATTTTCAATGTTATCATCTTTTTTATCAACAAGATTTTTAATGATATTTTTTAATCGCTGAAACATAAATGAACTCAGTAATAAAATGATACCCAAAATAATAAATGCAATAATTCTTGAAACATTATCCATTTGCCATACGTCGTAAGCGTATAGTTTTAAAATCATCAAACCAAGAAGAGCGAAACCAACTTTGTTGAGTTCGGAAATGTTTTTCTTTAACCCCAAATAAATAAAAATACTTGAAAGAATTGCCCAAATTATTGGTAAATATAAAATACTGAAGTGTTTTTCGAGCTTCCAGACTGTCAAAATGTCAGTTGTATTAGCCAGAATATATAAATGGTACAATTCACAACTGATTACGGTAACAAATGTGATAGATGCAAACCAATACGCAATTTCTTTTTTGAAGAAATCTGATTCCGGTAATATTTTCCAAAGTGTATAAATAAATGGAATCCAATAGAGTAGGTGTACGGCATAAAAATTAATATCAATTTTTTTTACTAAAATAGACGTCACAATTCCTGATGCAGAAAATGAAACATTTAACATTAATAGAAACAAAAAGATATAAATAAGTCCGGTTTCAAAATCTTTATTGATATCTAATTTTCTACGGAACAATAAAATAATAAAAAGATAATACACACTGAATAACAGTCCAATACTGAAAATAAACGACCAAGGTTTTCCTGAAATATGATAAATAATTTCCAATAACAGAGCAACGTAAATTACTCCAAAGCTTAAAATTTTAAAGGTATATTCAAAAAAACTGTTGTCCTGTTTTTGGGTTTCCGGAAGTTTTTTCAACAAAATCAAATTCGCGAGAGTTGTTATTACGGTAACTGAACTTGTTAAAAATACAGGATTAAAGACAATATTGAGATTCTTCGCAGTATAATATTCAGCCCACGTAACCATTTGAGTGATGATTACCAAAGGGAACAAAACATAAAAACAAAGCTTAAAAATAGTAAGATTGGTTTTCTTCCAGATAAATAAAAGTAGTGTTGCTTCAATCGCCCAAACTGTTGTGATTAAATGCGTCTTAAATTGCAACGCAAACGCAATGGTAACAAGGCTTACCGTAATTCCTGTAAAAACAGAATAGCTGACTCCAAAGGCTTTTTTATTGTATTCTTTGAGTAATAATAAGCCGTTAATTAAAGCAAAAATAATAGGAAATATAATAACTGGTTCATATTCTAATTCATTGAAAATATACACGATACCAATAATACTTGAGAAATTAATCAACACAAGCATTAAGATATCATAAGTTGAAAGTAAGTTTTTCTTGATATAACTCTGCAAAGCAAATGCGTAGAAAATTATATAAGCAATAATGTAAAAATAGATGCTTAAAATTTCCGGTTTTTCTAAAGTCCAGTAAAAAAGATAAATATTGGTGAAAATAAAGGCGATCCAACCCACGCTTTTCCATTGTTTTAGAAACGCGATGATGAGCATTCCAATATTTAAAACCAT
Source organism: Chryseobacterium sp. SIMBA_038 (assembly GCF_046535115.1). Classification (NCBI taxonomy): domain Bacteria; kingdom Pseudomonadati; phylum Bacteroidota; class Flavobacteriia; order Flavobacteriales; family Weeksellaceae; genus Chryseobacterium; species Chryseobacterium sp. SIMBA_038. Next base: position 64,890 of record NZ_JAWRXH010000007.1, on the reverse strand, counting down.
TATGTAAGTGAAGAGGAAAGGGTAGTTGCTTTGTCCGGTGCTGATCATTAAAGGTGCTAAAAATCCACCAAATAACGAGAAAATAATTAACGTTTCACTCTTATAATAATACGATAGAAGTATGGAAATCAATGTAATAATACAAGTAATGATAAAGGCGAAATTCTGTGTAAACAAATGATATTCCCTAAAAGCAATAGTGGTTGTGAAATATAAAATTGCAATTCCGCCGCCTGTAATAATTGATGAAAATATAGCGTAGTTTTTCCTTAAAAAATGGGCAGTCAGCATAATTCCGCCACCGATTAGGAAACCAATTCCGGCTCTTGAAGTTTCTCCGATCCAGTTTTTATCAATCGCATACTTTACAAAATATCCGATTCCGAGAACCAGAGTGAAAATTCCAATGATTGTCAATATGTTTTGTTTTAGAAAATCAAAAATCGGAGCCACCCAATCTTTTTGTGGAGGAATTTCTTCGGAAATGGAAATCTGTTGTTCTATCGGCTGAACTTCCTGAATATCTTTATCTAAAGTAAATTTTACTTCAGAAGTTGTTTTTTCTTCCTTGATTTCAGTTAATTGTATACTTTTATTTGCGTTTTTTCTTAACTCAGAAATTTCATCTTCAAGATAGCTTATCTTTTTACTAAAAGTATAATAGGCAAAAATAAAGGCGATGATTAATATGATGAGCAGGAAGTTTTCCATTTGTCGTTTTATTTATCAAATATAGAAAATTCGGGGAGGTTACAAAGAATTAATCCACCACATAAAACATGCGATGGATTAATTATATAGAGTGATTAAAGTAAAAGTAATTTTCTAGTTCGATACTTTATAAATATAAAAAGAACCTGTACTAGAGCCCAACAATCCAAGATCAAGCAAAGAAGATCCTGTAAGTCCAAATGTGATCTTATCGCCACTTTGCAGTGTGTAAAGAGAATTTAGACTTGCTTCTGAGATCGTTAAACTTAATACAAGAAGGTTCGCTCCACTGAAGGTTCTGTTGTCAATTAGAGTTGCAACACCAGCGCGTGTTCTTAAAATTCCTACCCCTGGAGAGTTTGATAAAATAGCAGCCTGAAGTCCTGTTCCGTATCGGAAAGAAAATCCAACTGCATAAACTCCACTCGTAGGAACGGTGTAAGTATGATCTGTATCGGAAAATAGCGATGCAGTTCCTAAAGTTCTTTCTGCCTGTACAAAATTTACAGCTCTAAATCCCGTTGGGAAAAGTCCTAAGCTTAATAAGCTAATACCTGCTGATTTCTTAGCGGAATAAACACTTGTATTAGAGCTATTTGTATTGATAGCATTTACTGCTGCATCAATAATTAGCTGAGGATTCACTTGGGCAACCTGAAAGTCGCCACCAGTATTTTGGTTTACTGCCAAGATCTGATATCCTGGAAGTGCTGGAGCAACAGGTGTTGTCCTGATTTTCATGGTTCCGTTTACATCTAGCATGGCTAAAGGAGTTGGAGTCCCGATTCCGACTTGCGAAAATGCGCTAATAGCAATTAAGGATAAAATTGCACTACAAATTTTAGTTTTCATGTTAAAAAATTTAATTAGTTATGGTCAAATCAGTTAGTTTTCAATTTTTTTTAAAGCAAAAATCATGCCTGTGTGATTAAGCTTTTTTTAACATTAATTAATAATTAATAAAATATTTTTAATCATATGTTTAATATTTATTTAAAAAATACAGATAATTAGGTTATTTATGTGAATTTGAAAAATCGAATAAAGCTTTTAGGTTGAAAAAATTCAATCAATAAATCACCAAATGGTTAATTATTTTAATTAAAAAAAAATAATACTGTCATGAAATATGACAGTATTGCTTATAATTGAGAAAATTTGTGACTTTAGCTCTCCAATAGAAATTCTTTATAATTTCCAAGGAAATCTACGTTTGCGTTAATTGATTTTAATTCCTCCAATGCATTTTCATGTAAAACGGCATCCCATTTTCCGGCAACATTAATGTAGAAGAAATAATTTCCAAGACCAGTTTTTAACGTTCTTGATTCTATTTTGCTTAAATTCATTTTTCTCCATGCAAAAACAGACAATACCTGATGCAAGCCTCCTGCATGATCTTCCGGCAAGGTGATCAATAATCCGGATTTTTCACCAATAACTTCAAGTTTATCATTATTATATATATCATTACGTTTTGATATAATAATAAAGCGGGTATGATTTTGTTCAAAATCCTGAATATTTCGATTAATAATTTTCAACCCATACAAATTGGCTGCAAACTGATTGGCAACTGCCGCTCTTTTAAGTTCAGGATGTTCAGAAATATATTTTGCAGCGGCTGCGGTGGAAGAGAAGTCCTGTCTTTGTACTTCTTTATAATTAGTATCTAAAAAATGAAAACTCTGAGCTAACGCTTGTGGATGAGAATAAATTTTCTCGATTTCATTAGCATTATTGTCAGGGTGAATCATTAAGTGGTGGGCAATCGGCATTACGGCTTCGGCTTCAATTTTTATCAAAGAGGTCTTATATAAATAATCCAACGTCATCGAAACAGTACCTTCTATTGAATTTTCCAACGGAACCACCGCTTTATCTACTTCGCCTTTCTCAACCGCATTGAAACAGTCTAAAATATTAGCCTGTGGCAAAAGTTCTTCATTTGGAAATAATTGGGCAGTTGCGAGCTGTGTAAAACTTGCGTGAGGACCCAAAAATGCAATCTTCATCATATTTTTATAAATTAAATTCTATATTTCTTTGAATCAAAGTTCAAATATGGCAATAAAAATTTAAACTCAGGATTTTTTACTAAACCCTAAACCCTAAACCCTAAACCCTAAACCCTAAACCTTAAATTCTAAATTCTACGGTTTCCAGTTTTCTTCAATAAGTTTCATAAGAGCATCGGGACACTTGATAATTTTATTCAATTTTGCATCTAAAAAAAATAAAGTGGTAGACGCCTCGGTGATTTTAATATGCTCCGCATTGTAAATTTCATAAAAAAATTCAATTTTCACCCCCGGAATTTTTTTTATGAAGGTATGAATTTCTAATTCTTGGTCATACAAAGCGGGCTTCAAATACTTAATTTTATACTCCGAAACGGGGAGCCAAATTCCCTGACTTTCAATCTCATCATATGACATTCCTATGCTTCGAAAAAGTTCAACTCTGCCAATTTCAAAGTATTCTGCGTAGTTACCATAATAGACGTATTTCATCGGGTCTGTTTCTCCGTAACGTACTCGTATTGTGTGTGTTGTGTGTATCATTTTTAATGCTTAATTATACATACAAATATATTTTTAAATAATCAATACCTCCAAAATTTTTTTATCAGATAAAAAATTCGACCTTTGTCTTCCTTCTAAAAAGTACTAACCAAGAAATTAATCGGGGCATAAAAATGGATGACAATTTAATGATGATATGGCAGAGGTGCCTTCAGTTTATGCGTGACAATCTTAACGCAGCTGAAGATAGTTCTGATCTAAAAAAACTTGAGAAATCTTTCGATCTATTATTTGATAAGGTTCAGCCAATTTCATTGGTTGATAACAACCTTACGTTGATGGTTCCGAGTGATTTTTACAAGGAATATATTGAGGATAATTACCTATCCTTACTTTCTGCTGCCCTGAAAAAAAATATAGGTAAAGGAGTGAAATTATGGTACTCTGTAATGGAAAATAAACCAAATGGTTTAGAAAAGCCCGTTACAATGAACATGAAAGGGAAAAGCGTTCCTACTCCGAAAATGCAGGAAACAATGCCTCAGGGTTTTTCTTCAAATATTGTAAACCCTTTCGTAGTTCCTGGAATCAAGAAAATAAACATTGATTCTAACTTAAAATCTGATTTTTCTTTCGATAATTATGTTGAAGGAGAAAGTAACAAATTTGCTGCAACGGTAGCGAGATCTATCGCAAAAAGACCTGGTGCAACGGCTTTCAACCCTTTGTTTTTATATGGAGGTTATGGAGTTGGAAAGACGCACTTAGGACAGGCGGTTGGTCTGGAAGTTAAAAGTCAGTTTCCTGATAAAGTGGTTCTTTATTTGTCTTCTGAAAAATTCATTCAACAGTTTATTTCAGCTGCAAAAGCTCACAAACAGACGGAATTTGCAAACTTTTACCAGATGGTGGATGTTCTGATTATTGATGATATTCAGTTCCTTTCCGGAAAATCTGCTACTCAGGACAGTTTCTTCCACATTTTTGACTATTTACATCAAAATGGAAAACAGATTATCCTTACTTCTGATAAGGCTCCTGTTGATATTATGGATATTCAGGACAGAATTGTTTCCCGTTTCAAATGGGGACTTTCTGCAGAAATCAAATCGCCGGATTTACAGACGCGTAAGAAAATTATCGTTGATAAATTAAGCAGAGACGGGATTGTTCTTACAGAAGATATGTTGGATTTCCTTGCTGCTGAAGCTAAAACTAACGTTAGAGAGCTTATCGGAGTTATTAATTCTGTAATTGCTTATTCTACGATTTACAAATCTGAATTAAGCCTTGAATTATTAAAAGATACAATCAATAAGATTGCTGCCAACCAGAAAAAAATCATCAATATTCCTTATATTCAGGATGTTGTATGTGATTATTTCGGAATCAAAAGAGAGCAGCTTTTATCTAAAACAAGAAAAAGAGAGATCGCACTTCCAAGACAATTGGCGATGTATTTTGCTAAAGAGCTTACCAACGCAACATTCACTAAAATTGGTGAAGAAATGGGCGGGAAAGATCACTCTACCGTAATGTATGCCTGCGATACGATCAAAGATGTTTCCAAGATCGACAAGGAAGTTAAAAAATACGTTAAGGATCTTGCTGAAAGAATCAAACATTAATATTTTTAATTAAAATAAAGGAAATGAAGAATAATTTTTATTCTTCATTTTTTATTTAGTTTTGTCAGAAGAAAATATTGTAAGCGTTAAATTTTTCAATCTTTAAATTCAATAGCATGAAAATACTGATGGTCTGTCTGGGAAATATTTGCAGAAGTCCTTTAGCAGAAGGAATTATGAAAACAAAGCTTCCTGAAAATTTCTTTGTAGATTCGGCAGGTACAATTTCAATGCATCAAGGTGAACATCCTGATGAAAGAGCTGTAAAAACTGCTGAGAACCATGGAGTTGATATTTCAAAACAAAAATCAAGACCAATTGTAAGTTCAGATTTTGAAACCTTTGATAAGATCTATTGTATGGATCATCGGGTGTATGAAGATGTAATTTCAAAAACTAAAAATGATGAACAGCGTCAAAAAATTTCACTATTTTTAGACAATTCGGCAGATCGTAAAAATTCTGAAGTTCCCGATCCATATTGGGGCGATATGAATGATTTCGAAAACGTTTTCCAATTGCTTGATAAAGGTTGCGATGCAATTCTCCATCAACTAAAAACAAACAACTAGCAACAAACGTATAATTAATAACTTATAATTCTAATAAAAATGCTTTTTTTACTCCCGGCTTATTTATCTGAAAATACTTCTATTACTCACTTTTCGCCTGTTTTGAAAGACTATATCATGCAGACTGACTATTTCTTTGTTGAAAATGAAAAGACCGCAAGAAAAGTTGTTAAATTTTTTGCACCTGAAAAAAAGCAGTCAGATTTAAAACTGTTTTTACTAGATAAATACACCGAAAATAAAGATATCAAAGAAGCTCAGGAATTAATGTTGAAAGGTCAGGATTTTGGATTACTTTCCGAAGCCGGACTTCCATGTATTGCCGATCCCGGAAACCTAATTGTGAAATGGTGTCACGAAAAAAACATTCGTGTTATCCCAATTTCAGGGCCTTCATCAATTATTTTGGCATTGATTTCAAGTGGTTTTAATGGGCAGGAATTTAGCTTTAATGGATATTTACCGATTGAAAAAGGCGAAAAGAAAAAGCAAATTTTACAGTTGGAAGGCTTAGTTCAGCGAACTGGATATTCACAAATCTTTATGGAAACGCCTTACAGAAATAATGCGCTTTTTGAAGATTTAACTAAATTTCTTTCTCCTAATACAAAGCTTTGTATCGCCGCCAATATCAATGATCCTGAACATGAATTTATCAAAACAAAAACGATAAAAGAATGGCAGAAACAAAAACCTGAACTTCATAAAATTCCGGCTGTTTTCGTTTTAGGTAAATAACTTTAACATGCGTTAACGTAAGCTTTGCATCATTCTTGTGTATTAATCAGCATAACATCAAAAAATTAAATTATGTCTGAAAAAAAATTAGCAGGGCTTTGGATCGACAGCGAAAAAGCTGTAGTTGTTAAAAATCATGATGCTCAAAATGCATTTAAGTTTTTTCTTTGCAGTCCGGTAAAAGCGGAAATTCAACACGGAAATTCAAGTGAAAACGCAGGAAACAACGCTGAAAGAACGAATAAAGTGAAATTCTTTAAAGAAGTAGAGCATTTATTAACCAATTCTCAGGAGGTTTATATTACAGGCCCGGGACAGATTCAGGAAGAGTTGAAACATTATCTACATGATACAGCTCAGTTCAAAAATCTTGATATTACATTAGATACTGCACAGCAAATGTCTGATGAACAAGTTTTAGAAACGGTGAAAAATCATTTTAATGCTTAAGTTTTAAACTAAAAATATAAAATCCGAATATTAATAAATATTCGGATTTTTATTTATTTTTTTCTTCTCGCTTTCCATTTTTTCCAAAGGAAAATAATTAATGGAATTAATAAAAAGAACGGCCAAAATGAAATAATTCCCAATAAGAAACTTACAAAACTATTCCAGCCTTCCGTAATTGAGTCTCCAAAACGGCTTCCAAAACCAATTTTAGAAGTGGCTGAACTTCTTACTTTTTCTTTATATAAACTTAAATTTAAGGTGCTATAATTCACTCGGTCATCGATGAAACGAAGTCGGCCTTCCGAAACATCAATTTCATCTTCCAGTTCACGAATATTTTCCTGAATTTCAAGAATATCCTTTGTCGTTGCTGCACTTTTAAGCATATCCCTATACTTTTCAAGGTAGATTTTCTTATTTGCGAGTTTAATAGAAACATCAGTGTATTCTTCTGTAACATCATCAGACGAAATATTTTTAGACAAAACGGATCCGATTCCATCGGAGAAAGAATTGATCAATGCATCAAAATTCTTGTGTGGAACGCGGATGACCAAATTTAAGTTTTCATCAGTATCTGTATTTCGGAATTCTTCTTTTTGAATGTAAGCTTGATTTTTATTTAAGATTTCAGTGGTCTGGTTCTGAGCTTTTTTAATATCTCCAACCTGAATGATCAAATTGCCATTTTTGATTATTTTCTTTGAAATAATATCTGTGTTTTTTTTAGATTTATTTTCTGTTGTATTCGATATTGAAGTAGCTGTTGGTCCGTAATTTTTAGAGATTTCTTCTTTTGGTGGCGGGGGAGGAGGCGGAAGATATTTATCAGAAGGTTTTTCCTGAAGGACTTCGGCTAAGTCAGCTTTTACTTGAATGGGTTCCTGTTTATTGCAATGGATAAGAGTAAGGCAAAATAAAGGGATAAATAATTTTCTCATATATAAATTTTGATGAATTCTTATCAAAAACTATGCTTGAAATTACAATTTGATGAGAAATTTTCAATAATTGATGTTAATTAATAGAAATGTTTTAGTTATGAAGGTTTTTATTTGTTTAAATCATTAAAAAATCAAATTATTTTATATTTTTATTGAATGAAAAAGAGTCTTTTAGCATTTATATTTTCTCCATTTTTGATGTACGCTCAGGAAGTTCCAAAACTTACTGATGAAATGGCGATGAAATTGGCGGATAAGCCCATTCATTGCATCAATCAGGAATACCCGAATAAAACGGCACATATCATTAATAATGAAAAGGAAGTTCCGTTGGCTCCAAAAGATCTTCATCCCAGTTTTTATGGCTGTTTTGATTGGCATAGCTCTGTCCATGGACATTGGATGTTGGTCAGATTGCTGAAAGCAAAACCTAATTTAGCGAATGCAAAAGAGATTGAAAAGATTCTTGAAAACTCATTTCAAAAAGAAAATCTTCAGACAGAAGCTGATTATTTCACGAAATATGAGTTAACTACAACATTTGAAAGAACTTATGGTTGGGCTTGGGTACTTAAGCTTGATGAAGAATTAGCAACTTGGGATAATCCTAAAGCTAAAATCTGGCATCAGAATTTAAAACCTTTAACGGATAAAATTTTAAGTTCATGGAAGACTTATTTGCCTAAACAAACGTATCCAAACAGAACCGGAGTTCACCCGAATACGGCTTTTGCAATGGTTTTTGCACTCGATTGGGCTAGAGCAACGGGTGATAAGACTTTTGAAAGTCAATTAATAGAAAGGGCAAAATATTTTTACTTGAATAATACCAAAACACCTGCTTATTTAGAACCCGACGGTTCAGATTTCTTCTCGCCAAGTTTGGAAATTGCAGATTTGATGAGAAGAGTTCTTCCCCAACAAGAATTTGTAAAATGGTTAAATAATTTCTACGAAAAACGAAGTTTAGAGAATATCGAAAAAATTCCCGTTGTTAGCGATTTATCTGATTATCAAACCGTTCATTTGGTTGGTTTATCCTTTACAAAAGCATGGTGTATGAAAGGAATTGCAAAATCTCTTCCCAATAATCATCCATTAAAAAAGGAATTCCAAAAAACGGCAACTGTATTTTTAAACAACGGACTTCCACTCCTTTTCCAAGGGAATTATGGTGGTGATCATTGGCTCTCTAGTTTTGCAGTTTATGCTTTAGAAGATTAAAAAGGCCTTGAAGATAGAAGTTTTTCACACGGCATAAACTTCTATCTTCCTGCATCCAGCTTCCAAACTAAAAAAGATTTTTAATACTTGATTCCCAGTTTTTTAAGTACAAAACTTAGAAGCCAGATTGGTCCAATTAAAAGAAACTGTAGATCTTTTAGGAAAGACGGTTTTTTACCCTCAATTTTATGGCCTACAAACTGTAAAATCCAAGTGACGATGAAAACGGCAAGATAAACAATCCATGAATTTTCTTTAAAACGGATATTGATTCCATAAGCGAAACTTTCCATTAAAGTCATTACAAAAAGCATAATCAGGCCAATTAAAAAAGAAAGTCTCATGTAAAATATGGTTACTAAAAGCATGGCAAAAAGACTTACACAACTGATACAGCCGATATATCTAAAGCAAATTGACATTGACGGAATAAGAGAAATAAATCCTAAAATCGTCCAGAAAATCAAAGGAACGCAGATCCAGTGGATCAGCTTATTGGTTGAGTTTCTATGGCTTTCGGCATATTCTGCAAATAGTAAATCAATCTTTCTCATAATAGGAATTTGGAAAATACTAAATTAATAAAATTTTGTAATCGCAGAGCATATTGCTTACATTTGTGTTATGTCTGTCTTAGAAAAGTTTGGAGTAGAGATTTTTACGCAACATAATATTTTCGAAAGGATCTCTGCCGATAAACCTTTTCGACCTGATAACCCTGCTTTTATCTTCATTAAAACGGGAACAATAAAGCTTCGTCAGCATTTCAGTGACTTGGAACTTTCCGCCAATATGTTCATGGTAACAGATCCGCAAACGGTGTATGAAATGGTTTCTGTAAGTGATGATTTTCAATCGAGAATGGTTTCTTATAAAAGAGATTTTATTTCAGCTTTGTCATTGAAATTCAATAGATTAATTACCTATCGTTACTTTAGACAACAAATGAATATTGGCGTTCCTTTTCTGCAGGACGAAATGGATGTTGTTTGGAAAAGTGTCAACTTTCTGAAATATATTCTGGATTCTCCCACTGAAATGACGTACAAAAAAGAAATGGTAGAACATTTATTCTCAGTGTTTTGCTATCAAATGGCGGGGATTATTTCTAAAGAAGATAATAATTCGATGAGCCAGATGTCGAGACAGGAAGAGATTGTTTTTAATTTCCTGACTGAGCTTTCCGAGCACCATCTTACACAGCGAACTGTGGAGTTTTACGCCGAACGCCAATCAATTACAACCAGACATCTTTCCTCGGTGGTGAAGACCATTACGGGGAAGTCGGCGAGCCAGATCATTGCTTTAATTGTAATCAATGAAGCAAAAGTTCTTCTAAACTCTTCAAATAAGCCTGTTTCAGAGATTTCATCGATCTTGGGATTTAGTGATCAGTACTCATTTTCTCACTTTTTTAAGAAGCATTTGGAGGTAAGTCCAAGCCAATATCGAAATCAGTTCGAAAGCTAAAATCTTACATTTGAACATCTTTTTCCAATTCTCAAACATTTGTTTGACTTCATCACTGCCGTAACTTTGTACTCGTAAAACAAGGTAAAATGGTTAAGAATATAAAAACAGCTCTATCACTCGTGATAGCACTATTTCCTGCGCTGTTTTTTTCACAAGAAACTAAACAGCTGACAGCGAATGAAGTCGCCGAATTGGCGCTACAAAATCATCAGCAATTAAAGGTTTCGGCGCAGAATATCGACATTGCGAAACAAAATACGAATGTTACAAAATTGCAAAAACTGCCTACAATTACGGCTTCAACAAGTCAGTTTTATTTGGGAAATGTTTTGGCAATCGACAAGGATTTTTCAAACTCTACGAGCATTCCGATGCCTCATTATGGAAGTTCTTACGCGGTTCAGGCGACTCAACTGATTTTTAAAGGTGGATTGGTGAATAAGTCTATTGAATTGGCTGGACTTCGTGAGCAATTATCAGAATTGGATTTAGAGAAAAACAAACAGGATGTAAAATTTTTAGTAATCTCTAATTATTTGGATGTCTATAAAATTTTAAATCAGGAATCGGTTTTTCAAAATAACAAAAAGCTGGCTCAGGAACGTTTGAAAAATATTCAAAAGTTCTATCAGCAGGGAATGGTTACCCGAAACGAAGTAATTCGAGGAGAATTGGCCATCAAAAACTTAGATCAGGGAATTTTAACGTTAGCGAATAATAAGAAAATACTTAATTATAATTTAAGCATCGCTTTAGGTTTACCTTCTGATACTGAGATTATTCCGATTGAAAGTTTAACTAACAAAGAATCAGGAATCGGGATGGATTATTATTTTGATTTAGCCCATAACAGCAATCCACAAATGAAATCTGCAAAGACCAATATTGATGTTGCAGATAAAAATATTGAAATCATTAAAACAGATAAGATGCCTACAATAGCAGGTTTCGGAGGTTATACTTTGCAAAGACCAATTACCACGAGAAACCCTGTTCTGGATATGTATTCCGGAGGTTGGCAAACAGGTATTTCTTTGAGCTATAATATTGATAATCTGTATAAAACGAAAGAAAGAGTAAAGCTTGGAGAACTGCAAAAGACACAGGCTAATGATGCCATGACTTTGGTTCAGCAAAATATTGATATGGGAGTGAATGCTGCGTATGTAAAATATCAGGAATCAATTCAACAAGCTGATATTCTGAATGATGCTAAATTATTAGCTGAAGAAAACTATAAAATTACGGAAGCAAAATATCTGAATCAATTGGCTGTACAGGCAGAAATGATCGATGCTCAAAACCAAAAACTACAATCTGAACTGGATTTTGCGAATGCAGAAATCAATGTATTGTATCAATATTACAATCTTTTGAAATCTACAGGAACGCTTTAATTTTTTAAAACTCAAAACAATGGAAAACAAGGAACAAAATACTCAAAATACACAGCAAGCTCCAGCAAATACGGGAGGTACTGCCAATAAAAAAGAAAGAAAGAAAAATAAAATCAAAGCGATCATTTCAAATATTGTTGTATTTGCAATTGTGGGTTTTGGATTGTATTGGCTGATTGCTCAATATTTTCATATTGGAGATAAAACATATACGGAAGCAGCTCAGGTTGAGGAATTTATTAATCCGATCAACACGCGGGTTTCAGCTTATATTAAAGATATTAAGTTCATTGAACATCAGAAAGTTAAAAAAGGAGATACGTTGGTTATTTTAGATAATCGTGAAATTTTAACACAAATCGGACAGGCAGAAGCTGCCTATCAAAATGCATTGGCTCAGCGCGTTGCAACAGGTTCTTCTGTAAACACAGTTTCTAATAACGTGAATGTGATGGAATCTAATATTGCAGGAGCAAAAGCAAGACTTTGGAATGCTGAACAAAATTTAAACAGATATAAAAATTTATTGGCTTCGGAAGCGGTGACAAGACAGCAATATGATCAGGTAAAAACGGAGTATGATGCTCAAAAAGCGGCTTATGAAACATTTATTAATCAAAAACAATCTGCCAATCTCTCAACAACGGAAGTAAAAAGCAAATTTGGAATTATTGATGCTGAAATTAAAAGAACAAAATCAGCTTTAGATATGGCCAAAATTAATCTTTCTTATACCGTAATTACAGCTCCTTACGACGGTATAATGGGAAGAAGGATGATTTCTGAAGGTCAATTAATACAACCGGGACAACAAGTTGCAACCATCGTTTTAAACGGACAAAAATGGGTAACAGCCAACTTTTTGGAAAGTCAGATGCCGAACATTAAAATCGGTGAAAAAATGATGATGACGGCAGATGCCTTGGGCGGACAGAAATTTGAAGGTGTGGTGACCGCAATTTCAGCAGCAACAGGTTCGAGATATTCAAATGTACCGACAGATAATTCTACGGGTAATTTTATTAAAGTTCAGCAAAGAATTCCTGTAAGAATTGAGTTTACAGCTTCAAACAACAAAGAAAATGTAGAAAAACTGAGCGCAGGAATGAATATGAATATTCAAATTAATAAATAGTTTTTTGGTAGGAAGCTGGATGTGGGAAGAAGGAAGTTGATGCAGCGTGAAAAAACTTCCGGCTTCCATCTTCAAACTTCCATCCTCTACAGAAATATTAAAAAAAATCATGTACAATAAAGGATTATACCACGATTGGGTGCCAAAACCTGTACAACTGTTATTGATCATTTTATTAATGACAGTTGTGATGCCGCTTGGTGGAGTTTACACCGGAAATATAAGTTTTATGGTAGGTGGAACGGGTGCGCTTTCGGAATATTATATGTTCGCAAATTACGCGACAACGATCGGGATGGGAGCGGCGATGCCGATTGTTTTAAGATTAAAAATGAGATTCAAAATCCGTGATAAAATTACATTGGTTTTGGTTCTTTTAGGAATATTAAATTACATTAATGCAACAACCTCAGAACCGGCAGTTATTATTGGAAGCTCATTGATTTTAGGTTTTTTAAAAATGATTGTTGCGATAGAAATATTTTTACCGGTAATGGCAATGATAGGAAACCGAGGAATGTTTTATGGTGTTTTCTATTCATTTATTCTTGTGATGAATCAAATTGCGGCATATTATGCAGTTGAGGTTTCTATTTTATATAACTGGCAGCAGTTTTTTATCATTATCTCTATTTTATGTTTTGTATTGGCGCTGTTGCAGTGGATTTTTATGCATAATCAATATTTTGCTTTAAAAGTTCCTTTACATTATATCGATTGGTTGAGCATTATTCTGTTTACATCAACATTCATGTTTTCGGCGTATGTTTTAGCATTCGGAAAGCAGCAGGATTGGCTGAATTCATCGAAAATAATTAATGCAAGTATTGCGGCCTTTGTAAGTTTTACGCTTTTGGTGACAAGACAGACGCATTTGAAAAGACCTTATTTATCTTTTAAAACGTTTTCAAAAAACAATGTGATGCACGGATTATTCATGCTTTTGTGTCTGGGAATGTTTTTGGGAACGACTTCGCTTCAGAATATTTTTGCGGTCGGAGTTTTGGGGTATGACCAATTAACCAATGCAAAATTAAATATCCTGATGATCCCCGGAATTATTTTGGCTGGAATTATCGCTGTATTTTGGTTTAAAAAAGACAAACCTTTAAAAATGTATGTCTTTTCAGGATTTTCCGCGATGCTGGGATATTCAATTGTGATGTATTTTTCGATGGTATTGGAATTTAATTATGAAAACTGGTATTTACCCATGTTTTTAAAAGGTTTTGGAATGACAGCGTTATTCATCTCGGTTTGGTATTACACATTGGATAAATTAGAATTAAATGAAATGCTGGCCGCAATCGGAATGGCTTTGGTTTGGAGAACTTTTCTTACAGTTGCCTTTTTTTCTGCGATATTTTCGTGGTTTCAATATCAGTTTCAGGTCGTAAGTTTGGGAGATTTGGCGGTTTATATGGATGGTTTGACGGTAACTTCACAAAATGTCGCGGCCAATATGAAAACGATTCAACTTAACGCGATAATTGCTTCCAATAAAAAGATTTTCGGTTACATTGTTTTGGCTGGTTTTGGTATTTTAATTTATGTTCTTACCCATCATTTCGGAAAAGAGCGTTTCCAATATGTTCGATTTATTAAAGCTTTAAAAGGAAAATCATTAATAGCAAAAAGAAGATTAAGAGAAAATAAACAGCTTGCGGAAGATATAAAAGATGCAGCCGGATCTGCAATATAAAGATACCTTGTTTTTCACTTGTAAAGCTCTGTTTTTAATTATAAAAATGGAGCTTTACTTTTTATATTTATTGTTAAATTATTTTTATTTAGACAAAATAAAAATTAAATTTGTAAAAATAAATAAATCATATGACGAAGATTCAAACAGGGCAGATTATTGCCGAAGTTGCTAGAAAAGAATATATTACAGAACATTACATCAGGGTTTATCTATATTCTCCTGATGTTCATTTGTTTAAAGATGCCACAATTGGTGATAATAATAAAATTGCGGTTCCTCCAAAAGGATTGAATGAAATCCATTTTCCAAGTCTGGATCAGGAAACCCATCAGTGGATTTATCCTGCAAAAGAGGTTGCGCCAAGCATCAGAACGTATACTCACAGAGGAATTAATGTTGAAAAAAATGAAATTTTCATCGATTTTGTAGACCATGGCGATGGTGGACCAGCGTCCAGATGGGCGAGAGAAGCAGAAGTGGGCTCTAAATTGGGTGTGATGATGCGTTTGGGAAGTAAAGAATTATGTCCACAGGCTGATTGGTATTTGTTGGTCGGAGATGGCACGGCAATTCCCGTTTTGGGTGCCATTCTGGAAACTCTTCCTGAAACTGTAAAAGGAGTCTGCATCCTCGAAGTTCATGGAAAAGAAGACGAACAGATTCTAAAAACTAATGCTGATATTACATTTATCTGGGTTTATAATTCTGAACCTCATGGAAAAAGTGATTTAACTCAAGTAGTAAAAACTGTTGAAATTCCCGAAACTTCAAAGTTCGGATATGTGGCAACAGAATTTTTAAGTGTGAAAGAAATCCGTTCTTATTTGAGAAAGGAAAAAAATTGGACACAACAGGAATTATATGCCTATTCTTACTGGAAAGCCGGAGTTGCAGAAAACGAATCTCAGGCTGACAGACAAAAGGAAAAAAATGCCATTGAATAGAAATTTAGAAAATATTTTAAATCAATAATAAAAAGAACCTCAGACATTATATCTGAGGTTCTTTATTTTTTTCTGAAATGTTTAAACTTTTTATTTTAACCACAAAAGAAACAAAAGATTAGCACATTATTTATTTAAGTTAATAATATAAACTGTAAACAAGAACACATAAGTTTTAAAAATCTTTGATTTTTATTCTTTTGTACCCTTTTGTTTTCAAAAATAATTAAACTTTAATTTTGCACTAAAAACTTTTGTGTCTTTTGTGGTTAATTTCCAATTAGGTTAAACTTATTTTTAATTACGCAAAAACTGACCAATTCCAGTAGAATCAAACGTAAAAGTATTTTGATTTTCAGCTTTATCTAATTTTTTACTGATGGTTAATGCCCATAAAACTAATTCTTTACAGAAATTTTGATCTTCAATGCTTAGTTCAGAAGTATTTTCTTCAACAACTTCCACTAAAGGCTTGATACTGTTGAGTTTGCCGTAGAATTCTTCGTTTGTATCAGAATAATTAAGTTCAAGATGGTTTTTGTTAAACCATTTAATTAAATCAGTGTATGGATTTTTAATTCCGTCTTTTTCTAGCTTAGAAATGCGTGGAAAGAGGTTTTCAAATTGTATCATAACCGCTTTGTCAATCAGTATTTTAGCGACATAATCTGCACCTTCTTGTTCGCCTTCATAAACAAGCTCAATTTTTCCTGTAATTGATGGAATAATCGACATGAAATCAAGCAAACGAACCGTAGTTTTTTCTGCATCTGATTCAATTAATCTTAATTTCGCTGCAGCTACTAAATTTTCCATTGCACTAATTGTAAGTCTTGCACTTACGCCACTTTTCGCATCCACATATTCACTGTCACGGGCTACAAAAGCAACCTGTTCCAAAAGATCTTTCGCTAAACTAGGAATTTGTATCTGTGATTTATCTTGAGTTGAAATTGCCGCTTCCTGTTCCGTAATCTGTCGGGCAAGCGCAATTGTTTTAGGATAATGGGTGAAAATTTGTGAGCCAATTCTGTCTTTCAATGGAGTAACAATGCTTCCACGATTGGTATAATCTTCCGGATTTGCTGTAAACACAAACTGAATATCAAGAGGCATTCTCAATTGAAATCCACGGATCTGAATATCACCTTCCTGCAAAATATTAAACAAAGAAACCTGAATTCTAGCCTGTAAATCAGGCAATTCATTCAAAACAAATATAGAACGGTTGGCACGGGGAATCATTCCGTAATGTAAAACACGTTCATCGGAATAAGGGAGTTTTAATGTTGCTGCTTTGATGGGATCGATGTCACCAATTAAATCGGCAACATTCACATCCGGTGTAGCTAGTTTTTCAAAGAAACGGTTGGAGCGGTGCACCCAAGAAATCGGAGTTTCATCACCAAGTTCTGCGATAAGATCTCTTGAATATTTTGAAATCGGATGAAATGGACTGTCATTGATTTCAGAACCTTTCACGATCGGCATATATTCGTCAAGAAGACTTACCATGCTTCTGGCAATTCTTGTTTTTGCCTGTCCGCGTAAACCTAATAAATTAATGTGATGTCCAGCCAAAATAGCTTTCTTCAATTGTGGAACCACCGAATCTTCATAGCCCCAAAGTCCTTCAAATACAGGTTCTTTAGTTTTAATTTTTGCAATTAAATTAGCCTGAATTTCTTCATTGATCGTTTTATCTAAGTATCCTGAATTTTTTAATTCTTTGAATGTAATATCGTTTTTCATTTTAAATTTTATTATTTCTGAGGGTTGGATGGTATAATGTATCAATTTCTATCTTCAAGCTTCCAACATCCAGCCTTTATTTAAATTCTCTTTATTCTGTTTTTTTCGTAGTCTTCAAAAATCATTTCTCCCAAACCGGAAAGACCTGTTAAAAAGGCTTTCCCTTGATTTTGAGCAGTAAATGCATTTACAAACTGACGAAGATAGGGATCTTGTGCAATCATAAATGTGGTGATCGGAATTTTAAGCTTTCTTGCTTCTGCTGCTTTGTTGAGACATTTGTTGACAATTTTTTCATCTAAACCAACACTATTCATGTAAAATTCTCCGGTAGGAAGCTGAATACAACTTGGTTTCCCATCAGTGATCATGAAAATCTGTTTGTTGGTATTTCTTTTTCTGCGAAGAATATCCATTGCCAATTCCAACCCGGCAACAGTGTTGGTATGATAAGGTCCGACTTGCAAATAGGGTAGATCTTTGATTTTGATTGGCCAGGCTTCATTTCCAAAAACAATAATATCAATGGAATCTTTTGGATATTTTCTTTTGATTAATTCCACCAAAGCCATAGCTACTTTTTTGGCAGGCGTGATACGATCTTCACCATACAAAATCATAGAGTGACTGATGTCGATCATCAACACAGTACTCATTTGCGCTTTATGTTTGGTTTCCTCTACAATAAGATCGTCTTCTGTCAGTCGTAAGTCTGAAATTCCGTTATTGATCTGGGCGTTTTTTAGACTTTCGGTCATATTTACCAAAGAAAGATCATCACCATATTGGAAATTACGGTTTTCACCGTCTCGCTCATCACCAACGCCTGTTTTTGTGGTGCGATGATTTCCTACACCGCTTTTTTTGAGTTTTCCGAAAATTTGATCCAATGCATACTCACGCAAAGCGGCTTCAAGTTTGGCGGTCAGTATATTTTTACCTTTTCCTGATCCTGAATTACCGTCTTTAGAATCTTCTTCCTCTTTGATGTATCCGCGTTTTTTTAAGTCTGCTTCAAAATCTTCAAGAGTATATTCATCGTTGAAAATGTTATATTCTTTATCAAGCATATCGAGCCAGTCAAAAGCTTCCTCAATATCACCCGAAGTATGCGTCAGCAAATCCTTGAAAACATCAAATACCCGATCAAAAGGCGATATATCTTCCGGAATATGTTTACTGAAAGTATATCCTTTTTGATAATTAAAATCTTTATTTGTCATAAGATATGATGCTGTTTAAAACACTACAAGTTATGGAAATATTTTTGCAAGATTATAGTGGGAAAATAGAAAATAGTAATGATGGTGATAGAAATAGGAACAGTATTTATGCCAATTAAATTAGATTTGTTTTGTAGAGTTTTTGCTTTATTTTATTATTATCTAATTCAACTTTCTTTTCCAAAACCCTTATCTTTGCTTCATTAAAATAAGACATGAAAGATTTAATGGGTAAAGCGATCTGGGACTATTTTCACGATGAAAATCCTGAAGATCTGCAGACTGAAACTTCAATTTCCGAGCTGGATGAACTTCCGGTAGAATATCTTTTCAGAGATTTTGAAGAAATGAATGAAATTGAAAAAAAAGCATTGGAATTATCTCAAAGAAAAGTTCTGGACATTGGAGCAGGAGCGGGTTCACATTCATTATATCTTCAAAATGAAAGAAATCTTGATGTCTTGGCTTTAGATATTTCTCCTAAATCTATTGAGGTTTGTAAGTTAAGGGGAATCAAAAATGCAGTTTGTGAAAATATTCTTGATTTTTCAGATCAGACTTTTGATACGATCCTATTATTAATGAACGGAACCGGAATTTTTGAAACCCTTGAGAAAATTGATAGTTACCTTAAAAAACTTCATTCTTTGTTAAATGAAAACGGTCAAATTCTCATCGACAGCACCGATATTTTATACATGTTCGACAAAGATTATGATGGCGGAGTTTATATTCCTGCAGGAGGATATTATGGTGAGTTAGATTATATTGTTCATTATAAAGGTGAATCAGAAAATCCGATAAAATGGTTGTATCTTGATTTTTTTACCTTACAAAATGCTGCTGAAAATAATGATTTCAACATTGAAAAAGTGATGCAGGATGAGGATTCTTATTTAGCAAAATTGACTAAGAAATAAATGGATTTTGTCATCCTATGTTTTCCTAATGCAAACATAGGATGACCAATAAAAACAAAAAAGACGCATAAATCTATGCGTCTTTCTTTATTTAAAATATTGAAGATTATCCTATCTCAATACCATTTTCTACATGAGAATCATCTGGAGTTACAAAAGATAATTTTCCGTCTGGTTTTGTCGTTAATAACAACATCCCCTGAGATTCAATTCCTCTGATTTTTCTTGGAGCAAGGTTTAATAAAATCATAACCTGCTTTCCGATCACTTCTTCCGGAGTAAAACTTTCTGCAATTCCGGAAACAACTGTTCTAACGTCAACACCAGTATCAACAGTTAATTTTAATAATTTATCAGCTTTCTCAACTTTTTCAGCTTCAATAATAGTAGCTGTTCTTAAATCGATTTTCGTGAAATCATCAAAAGTTATTTCCTCTTTCATAGGATTTGCGTTAGGGTTTGTTTTTTTATTATTTTGTTTTGTGTCTTCTAATTTTTGAATCTGAGCTTCAATAACATCGTCTTCAATTTTTGAGAAAAGAAGTGATGATTCGTTGATTTTATGGCCTGTTTCAATTAAAACATTTTTAGTTTCAACATCATTCCAGTTTGATTTCTCAACGTTGAACATATTCAATAATTTCTCAGAACTGAAAGGCATAAATGGTTCACACAATTGAGCCAAAGCAACGGCAATCTGAGCTCCAACAAATAAAGATTGTGCTGCTTTTTCAGGATTGTCTTTAATCGTTTTCCAAGGCTCTTCTGCTTGAAGGTATTGATTTCCGAAACGTGCTAAATTCATTAAAGCAGTTAAAGAGTTTCTGAATTCATAATTTTCTAAGAATCCTGAAATTTCTTTTGCCGATTTATTGATTTCCTGTAATTCAGGAGCGTTTACATCACCTTGAGGAACAACTCCATCGTAATATTTATGAATAAGAACGGCAACTCTGTTGATAAAGTTTCCGAAAATTCCTACTAATTCCGAGTTATTTTTAGTTTGAAAATCTTTCCAAGTAAAATTGTTATCCTTTGTTTCAGGAGCAGAAGAAAGCAAAGCATATCTCAATACATCTTGCTGTCCAGGGAAATCCTGAACATATTCGTGAGCCCAAACTGCCCAGTTTCTAGACGTTGAAATCTTATCATTTTCAAGATTTAAAAATTCAAAAGCCGGAACATTGGTTGGCATAATGTAATCTCCGTGAGCTTTCATCATCGCAGGGAAAATAATACAGTGGAACACAATATTATCTTTTCCGATAAAGTGAACTAAATCACTGTTTTCACTTTGCCAGTAATCTTTCCAGTCTTTTCCGTTTTTCGCAGCCCATTCTTTCGTGAAAGAAATATATCCAATCGGTGCATCAAACCAAACGTACAATACTTTTCCGTCTGCATTTGGAAGCGGAACAGGAACTCCCCAGTTCAGATCTCTGGTCATGGCACGAGGTTTTAAGCCATCGTTTAACCAAGACTTAACTTGTCCGTAAACATTAGGTTTCCAATCGTCTTTATGGCCTTCAATGATCCATTCATTAAGGAAATCTTCATAGTCGTTTAATGGAAGATACCAGTTCTTAGTTTCTTTAAGAATCGGAACATTTCCACTTAACATTGATTTTGGATTAATCAGTTCTGATGGAGAAAGGGTAGTACCACATCTCTCACACTGATCTCCATACGCATTTTCATTTCCACAATTCGGACAAGTTCCAACGATGTATCTGTCAGCCAAAAATTCATTAGCCTGTTCGTCAAAATACTGTTCAGAAACTTCTTCTGTAAATTTCCCTTTTTCGTAAAGAACTTTAAAGAAATCCTGACTCGTGTCATGATGATTTTTAGATGTTGTTCTTGAGTATTCATCAAAAGAGATCCCAAGATCTGAGAACGATTTTTTGATGATCTCGTGGTATTTGTCTACAATATCTTGTGGAGTAACTCCTTCTTTTTTTGCTCTGATGGTAATAGGAATTCCGTGCTCATCTGAACCACAGATAAACGCTACATCTTTTCCTGATCTTCTCTGAAATCTTGCGTAAACATCCGCAGGAATATAAACACCTGCCAAATGTCCTATATGAACCGGTCCGTTTGCATAAGGCAAAGCTGCCGTAATCATCTTTCTGTTTGACATTTATAGTAAAATTTTATCTGCAAAGATACGGATTATCTCCCAAAAACTCTTGCTAGTCTCCGTTTAAAAAGCTTTAAAATTGTTTATGAAGTTTGAAATATTACATTTAGTTAAACCAACGTTTAACTTATTGTTAACTGTGGCAGGTTATTATGTTTTGCATAATTTATCGTAAACGAATGAAAAACAGATAATTGGTTTAAAACACTCAAGCAATTTACATAATTTTATCTTAATTTTCATTAAATTTATGATAATTCTATTTTTTTTATAAATTGCAAGCCTGACTATATGTCAAAATTATTATAAAAAACAAACTATATAAAAAAACAATATTGTGAAAAATTTTACAACGGTATTAAAAATTGCGCCTGCTTTTCTCTTGGCAAGTACAATGATACACGCACAAACAAAAGACTCTATTACAAAGGAGAAAAAGATAGAGGAGGTTGTTTTGATTGGATATGGTAAGCAGAAGAAGGCTGACTTGACAGGATCCATATCTTCCATAACTTCCAAAGATTTTAACGGGGGTGCAGCTACAGCAGATCAATTGATTGTAGGAAAAACTCCAGGTGTACAGATTACTGGAAATAGTGGGGCTCCAGGTTCGGGTTCTACAATAAGAGTAAGGGGTGGTTCTTCCTTTATCAATAATGATCCATTAATTGTAATAGATGGTGTTCCGATTGATTTCAATAGCTTAAGTGGCGCAACAAATCCATTATCATTAATTAATCCAAATGATATTGAAACTTTCGATATCCTAAAAGATGCTTCTTCAGCTGCTATTTATGGTAACAGAGCTTCAAACGGGGTTATTTTAATTACTACCAAAAAGGGAACTACAGGAAAATTCAAAGTGAATTTCAATACCAATTTTTCTGTTTCTACAAAAATGGGTAATGTAGATGTTTTAGATGCGGATCAGTTTAGAAGCTTTGTAGATACTTACGGAACAGCTACTCAGAAAACTTATCTAGGTACTGCTAATACCAACTGGCAGAATCAGATTTATCAACAAGCTTGGGGAACAGATAATAACGTTGCTTTCTCAGGTGGTGTGAAAGGTTTGCCTTATAGAGTGTCTTTAGGGTATAATGAGCAAAACGGGATTGTAAGAACAAATGAGTTTAGAAGAACATCATTAGGCTTGAATTTTTCACCTAAATTCTTTGATAATCATTTAACTGTTAATGGTAATTTCAAAGGAACTTTTTCTGAAAACAGATTTCCGGACACCGGAGCAATTGGTGCATCTATTTATTTTGATCCTACTCAACCAATATATTCTGGAAATTCTAATTACGGGGGATATTACGAATGGCTTGATTCAGCTTCTGCTACAGGATTAAATGTAAATGGAACAAAAAACCCGTTAGGTTTATTATATGGTAAAAGAGATATTTCATCTGTCTTTAGAATCATTCCAAGTTTACAGTTGGATTATAAATTACATTTCCTTCCAGATTTAAAATTAACGGTTTTAGGATCTTATGATTATGCAAAAAGTGACGGATCTGTAAATACATATAAAGATTATGCTTTGGGAATAGGAACTTTAGGGTCTTATCGATCATATTCTCAGGAAATAAAAGTGAAACTTTTTGAATCTTATTTAAGTTATGCAAAGAATATTACGGCAATTGATACTAATGTAGATGTTGTTGCCGGTTATGCTTATCAAGATAGACATACGATTACTCCAGAAGCTCCTACTTATTATGGAAACGGACAGAAAACTGATTTTTCTACACCTGGAGATACTCAAAGAACATTATTATCATTTTATGCAAGAGGAATTTTTACGATTGCAAATAAATATATTATCAACGGATCTGTAAGAAGGGATGGTTCATCCACATTCTGGAATGGTAACAAAGACCATTTATGGGGGAATTTTCCGGCGGTATCAGTTGCTTGGAAAATTAATGAAGAAAGTTTCTTGAAAAATGTATCAAGCATCAATTCTTTAAAAATACGAGCAGGTTGGGGTAAGACCGGACAACAGGAAACAAATAAAGATTATGCTGCTTTCGGATCTTATTCTTATAGTAATAGCAGTACCTCACAGTATCAGTTCGGAAATAATTTCTATACATTATTACGTCCTGATGTTTATAATCCAAATTTAGTTTGGGAAACAACCACAACAAAGAATATTGGATTAGATTTTGGGATTTTAAACAATAGAATTAATGGATCTGTAGACTATTTTGACAAAAAATCTGAAAATCTTATATCACTTGTTCCTACTTGGGCAGGAGATCTTAACAATTTTAATGTTAAAAACGTTGGAATTATTGCCAATAAAGGTTTTGAAGCTAATTTAAATTTAGTGCCCATTAAAAAAGATAATATAACTTGGGATGTTAATTTCAATGCAACTAAATTTACTCCTAAAGTTACAAGTTTATCACAGTTTGTAGATGCTTCTTATAAAATTTATGGAGGAGGAATTACTGGTATTAATAATTATATTCAGGCGACAAGTGTTGGAAAGCCTATTAACTCATTTTACGTTTATCAGCAAGTCTATGATAGCAATGGAAAGCCTTTAGAGGGTGTTTATGTAGATAGAAACGGTGATGGAAAATCTACTGAAGATGATAAATATTTTTACAAATCTCCAACACCAGACGTTATCTTAGGATTTTCAACAAAAGTGAGCGTAAAAAACTGGGAGTTTAGCACTGCATTAAGAGCTGTGCTAGGAAATTATGTCTATAATAACTCAGCTTCTAATAGCTCAATTGCCAATATCCAGGCGAATAATTTTTTGAGTAACACTAATGCTAGTATTTTAAATACACAATTTGCTGTTACACAACTTTTCTCTGATATGTTCATTGAAGACGCATCTTTCCTGAGAATGGACAACTTTACAATTGGCTATAATGCCGGAGAATTTATGGGTAAAGGAACTAACCTAAGAGTAAATGCAATGGCACAAAACGTATTTGTAATTACAAAATATAAAGGTATAGATCCAGAAGTTTTTGGTGGAATTGATAATGGATTCTATCAAAGACCTAAAGTGTATTCAGTAGGCTTTAACTTTCAATTTTAATCAACATGAAAAATAAATATTTATATAAAAAAATAATCATAGGGTCTATTACGTTAGGGACTCTATTCTTAGCAGGTTCTTGTACGCAAGACCTTGAAAGAGAACCAAGTTTAGGATTAACGGCAAGTGTGCTTTATAAAGATTTTAATAATTATAAACCAGCTTTGGCTAAAATCTATGCGGGGTTAGCAATTGGTGGTCAAGGTGACCAAAATAACGGAGACGGAAATACAGATATTAGTGGAATCGATGGCGGATTTTCAAACTATCTTCGTCAAATGTATAGCATGCAGGTTTTGACAACCGACGAAGCGGTAATTGCCTGGGCAGATGCAGGTCTTCCTGATATGCATAATATGACTTGGAATGCTTCTAATCCGTTTGTTGCTGCAATTTATTACAGAATATTTAATGTAATAGCTGTAAGTAATGAATTTATCAAAAATACGACAGACGAAAAACTCTCTACAAACGGAATTACAGGAAATAACCTTACAGAGGCAAAATTTATGCGTGCAGAAGCTCGATTCTTGAGGGCGCAATCATATTATCATGCCTTAGATTTATTTGGAAATGTACCTAATGTAACTGAAACCACGGATATCATTAATACTCCTCCTCCAAGAATTGCGAGAGCAGAATTATTTAAATATGTTGAATCTGAACTTTTAGCTTGTGCTAATGATTTGAAAGATGCAAAAACCAACGAGTATGGTAGAGCGGATAAAGCTGCTGCTTGGGCTTTATTGGCAAGATTGTATTTAAATGCGCAAGTTTATTCAGGAACAGCAAGATATACAGATTGTATTACATACTGTAATAAAGTAATTAATGCTGGGTATTCATTAAAGTCAAATTACGGATCATTATTCATGGCAGATAATAATGTAAGTAATCCTGAAGTTATTTTATCTGTAAATTATGATGGCACAAGTACAAAAACTTATGGAGGTTCAACCTTTATGGTACATGCTGCGATTGGAGGATCAATGCCTGCTTCTCAATTTGGTGTCAACGGAGGTTGGGGTGGCTTAAGAACTACAAAATCACTTGTTAATTTATTTGCAAGTTTTCCAAATGATCAAAGAGGAAATTTTTATACGGCTGGTCAGAATTTAGAAATTAATAATATCGCAACTTTCACAGATGGTTATGCATTTATTAAGTATAAAAATATAAAATATGCTGGTGGAGCCCCCGGGTCAGATGCATCAGGTAATTTTGTGGATGCCGATATTCCTTTGTATCGTTTAGCTGATATTTATTTAATGTACGGTGAAGCAGTTACAAGAGGTGGAAGTGGTGGAGATGCTACGACTGCATTAGGATACGTAAATGCTTTGAGAACAAGAGCTGGAGGAAATACGGTTGCATCAATCAATACGGATTTCTTCTTAGATGAAAGATCAAGAGAAATGTCTTGGGAAGCAACCAGAAGAACAGATTTAATTCGTTATGGAAAATTTACATCAGGTTCATATTTATGGCCTTGGAAAGGTGGTATGAAAGATGGTAAAGCAGTAGAAGATTATAGAAACCTGTTCCCAATTCCAACTAATGACATTGTTGCAAACCCTAATTTGATTCAAAATCCAGGTTATTAATCTTAAAAACACATTAAAATGAAACATTTATTTAAAATATTCACACTTTTTGTAATTGCATTTTTTGTAGCTTCTTGTGAAAAAGATGAAGATCTTGCTGTGGTAAATGATGGAACAAATCCTACAGTTACATCAAATAAAACATCAGTTATATTATTAGGTGGTCAATCTGCAAATGAAGCGGTTGCTTTTAATTGGGTAAACTCAGATTTTGGGGTGCCAATCCAAATTGCTAATCAATTGGAATTTGCACTTAAAGGAACAAATTTCGCAAGTCCAAAAGTTGTAGAGCTTCCAGCTGGTACAAAGTCTTACAGTATGCTTGGGAATGACCTTAATAATATTGTGTTATCTCTGGGCGTAAGTTCTGTTGTTGCAACAGACATCGAAGCTAGAATAAAATCTACGGCAGTTGGAAAAATCCATTACTCAAATATCCTTCCTCTAAAAGTAACACCATTTATCAACGGTCCTGTCTATACATTTACAGATCTGTATCTTATTGGAGACGCTACTGCAGGAGTTTGGGATAATGTGGTTTCAAACACAAAAATCTATCCGCTTTTAAAAACGACTACCGCAAATGTTTATACCTATACAGGTTATTTTGCTCAGGGAGGATTTAAAATTATCAAAACTCCGGGAGCTTGGGATCCTCAATATGGAATGGGAGCTTCTGCTGGAGTGTTGAGTACAAGTGGTGGATCAGGAAATATCACAATTGTTGGTTCAGGATATTATAAAGTTACAGTTAATACTTCTGCACTTACTTATAGTGTAGTGTCTGTATCTCCACCAACAACTACTTATACCAAAATTTCATTAATTGGTCCATCAGTAGGAGGTTGGTCTACTGATTTAGATTTAGAGCAATCTACTTTTGATCCGCATGTATGGACAAAAAGAAATGTAATGTTAAGTTCAGGAGAGTTTAAATTTAGAGCAAACCATGATTGGGCGACAAGTTGGGGAGTAGCTCAGGAATTTTTTGGAACAGCAGCTATAGGAGGAGGAAATGTTCCTGTGGCTACTACTTTCACTTATAATGTTTTCTTTAATGATATGACTGGAGATTTTTCTTTTATACCAGTGAATTAGAAAATAAAACAATAAACGATTAATATACATTGAATTTATAAAGTAAAGTGTTGCTTTTTAGCAGCACTTTCTTTATTTTTAAAACTTATAATTAGTTATTATGAAGAAAATGACAATCGGAGCATTCTTGCTCTCAATGATGTTTGGAGTTGCCAATGCACAATCTTTAAAATCGCCGGACGGAAAGTTTGAAATGAGTTTCCAGTTAAAAGGAGGAGTACCTTATTATAACCTAAAATACAATGGAGCAACAGTTGTTGAAGATTCCAAATTAGGGTTGAGGTTATTTAAAGATACTTCGATAAAATTTGCCTCGGAGATTGCAAAACCTGAAGATGCAAAATTTGATCTTAACAATGGTTTTACAAAAACAGATGAAAAAAGAGATTCTAAAAATGAAACTTGGCAGCCTGTTCTTGGTGAAAAGAAAAACTATATCAATAATTATAATGAATTGGCAGTTACGCTTAATCAAGCGTCGGCTGATAGAAGTATTGTTGTAAAATTCAGGTTGTTTAATGACGGGTTGGGATTCAGATATGAGTTTCCACAGCAGAAAAACTTAAACTATTTCACAATTCGTGAGGAAGATTCTGAAATCGATTTCCCTACAGATATGAAAGCTTGGTGGATGGTTGCAGATTACGATTCTCAAGAATATCAATATCAGGAAACAAAGATTTCTGAAATCCCTGCAAGATGGGACAAGGCTTTTGATGCCAATGCTTCTCAGTCTTTAGTTAAAAATGCCGTTCAGTCTCCATTAATGCTGAAAAAAGAAGGTAAAGATCCTTTATATATCAATGTTGCGGAAGCTGCAGTTTTGGATTATCCGGCTTCACATTTAGAAGTTGATGCTCAGAATTTCAAATTTAAAACTCATTTGACAGCAGACAGACAAGGGGCGAAAGGATATATTCAGACACCTTCTGTTACGCCTTGGAGAACGATTATTGTTTCACCAAAAGCAGAAGAAGTGATGGCTTCGAAAATGATTTTTAATCTTAATGAGCCTACAAAATATACCGACACCTCTTACATTCACCCAACAAAATATATGGGCGTTTGGTGGGAAATGATCATCGGGAAATCTCAGTGGGCATACGCGCAACCAGAATCAAATGTTCGTATCGGACAAACCGATTTTTCAAAATTAACACCAACCGGAAAACACGCTGCCAACAATACGAAAGTTAAAGAATATATCGATTTCGCGGCTGAAAATGGCTTCCAAGGTTTATTAATTGAAGGCTGGAATATCGGTTGGGAAGATTGGTTCGGTCACTCAAAAGAATTTGTTTTCGATTTCATCACACCTTATCCTGATTTTGATATTAAAATGTTGAATCAATATGCTCATTCAAAAGGAATTAAGCTAATCATGCACCACGAAACTTCTGGTTCTGCAACGAACTACGAAAGATGGGCAGACAAAGCTTTCCAATTAATGAACAAATATGGTTATGATGCTGTGAAAACGGGTTATGTAGGAGATATCATTCCGAGAGGGGAACATCATTATTCGCAATGGACAATCAACCATTTCTACAGAATTGCTGAAAAAGCGAATGAATATAAAATCATGGTTAACTCTCATGAATCTGTTCGCCCAACGGGAGAAAGCCGTACGTATCCGAACTATATTTCCGCAGAAGCTGCTCGTGGAACGGAATACGAAGCATTTGGAGGAAACAATCCCGATCACCAGACAATTTTACCATTTACAAGATGGATGGGTGGTTCTATGGATTACACACCAGGAATTTTCCAGACAAAATTAGATTATTATTTCCCTGAAGATAAGCGTTTTGTGAAAACTACATTGGCAAAACAGCTGGCTTTATATGTTACAATGTATATGCCTCTTCAAATGGCGGCCGATTTACCTGAAAACTACAAAAAGCATATGGATGCTTTCCAATTTATCAAAGATGTAGCGGCTGATTGGGATGATACAAAAATCTTATCCGCAGAACCGGGAGATTATGTGATCACAGCCAGAAAAGCAAAAGGAACAGAAAATTGGTTTGTTGGTGGTATTACAGATGAAAATAAACGCAATTATACTGTAGATTTTTCTTTCTTAGATAAAGGAAAAAAATATGAAGCAACGATCTATGAAGATGGAAAAGATGCTGACTATATTGATAATCCTCAAAGCTATAATATCTACAAAAAACAGATTACAAACAAATCAAAGATTGATTTCAAAATGGTGCGAAGTGGTGGATTTGCGATATCAATTAAACCAATAAATTAGTAAATTAATAAGTGATTTTATTTTTTAGTATAAAATTAATTATCTATATTTGGTGAATTAAGTAAATTAATAACCAAATAATAATTTTATGAAAAAGAAATTCACTATCACGAGTAATCTTGAACAAAAGAGTATTCTAAAAAAATCTATTCAGTCATCTGAGAAAGAAAATGTAGATCTTTACAAAGCGATCTTCGGAGGTATCACCAATACTGGTATTGGAGGCGGACCGGTAATTATCAGTCCACAACCGAACAATTGTGACGTTGTTGCAATTTCAGGTGCTTCTGCAGCTTACAATAAGGTTGATCAATTCTTAAGAGCTTAGATTTACTGATTTTTTAAAATTTATAGTTCTTCGTTAGCTAATAACGGAGAACTTTTTAATTTATTGATATAGATATGGTTACTTCTTTTGTTCTAAAAGTTGCGAGCAGGTGCAACCTTAACTGTTCGTATTGTTATATGTATAATTTAGGAGATAAAACTTATCTCAAACAGCCTAAATTTATGTCAGTCAATACAATAACTGTTTTTGCTGAAAAATTACGTACATATTGTAAAGAAAATAATTTAAACTATTTACAGATCGTATTTCACGGAGGTGAACCTTTACTTTTATCCAAAGATTTTTATAAACAAAGCATACAGATTTTTACAGATATTGTGAAAGATGTGCATTTTGATTTTGTTATTCAGACCAATGGTGTTGGATTGAATAACGAATGGTATCAACTTTTTAATGATCTTAATATAAGAGTGGGCATCAGTATGGATGGTCCTCAGAAATATCATGACGAGTATCGTGTTTTTCATAACGGGAAAGGCTCTTATCATGAAGTGCGGGAAGCTATTCAGTTGGGAATTGATAACGGATTACATGGTGTATTGTCGGTTGTTAATTTAAAAATCTCTCCTCACGAACTTTATGATGAAATCAAAGGCTTAAATGTAAATAGCTTTAATATTCTCCTTCCGGATGGCCATTTTGATAAACTTCCGGACGGTCTCGAAAAAGATAAAATTAATACTTACCAATACACACTGTACGCAGATTGGCTCATAGAATTATTCAATATTTGGAAGCAGGACAGCAACAGGCCAAACATCAGATTTTTCAAAACACTTATTCAGTTGATTGCCGGAGAAGATGAAGGTGATCAGATGCTCGGAAGAAGATTGAACGGGGTAGCTGTTTTGGAAACCAATGGGAATCTGGAAGTTGCGGATTCTATCAGAGCTTGTTATGAGGGCATTACAAGGAATAATATTAATATTCATACCAATGATATTGATGATATTTTTAATGACACACTTTTCCAGATTTACATAAATTCTCATGACATGGTTTGTGAGAAATGTCTGAATTGCCCTGTTTATGATGTTTGTGGAGGTGGTTTCTTAGGAAATAGGTATTCCAACGATAATGGCTTTGATAATCCAACAATTTATTGTCATGATATTATCAAACTTGTTACTTTTCTTCAAAATGACCTTATAGACAGTCTTCCGGTGGAATCATGTGCCGAAATGGGTCTTGAAAAAGTTTCCTATACTGAAATTGTACAGGAATTGGAAATGAGCGGTGAGGTTGCCATTAACGGAAGTGTAAAAAATAAACTAAAAGCGTATAGTCTGGTATGAATTTAAAGGAAGGTATCAAAATCTTTGATCATCATCTCAAAGATTTGAAAAATCAGATAAAAATAAATACAGGTGTTATTCCTATAGATGAGGTAAAAACGGAGGTAGAATACTACAGTAATGCTTATTTACCGGATGCAAATTGGCGTGAACTTACGGATTCAGAATTTAAAAAAGTTTCAACAGCAAAAACCGAAAGTAAAATATTTAATACTTTGGGGATTGGTGAAATACCCGAAAATCTTGAGGATTTGTTTAAAGAGCTTAAGTTTGAAGAATGTCAGTCTCTATTTGATGTTCAGCCGAAATTCAAAGACAATGAAAAATTAACCCTGAAAATCAATAACGAGATCAATGAATTTTTAAATCAAAAATCAGAAGATCAAAATTATAAATTTCATAGGATTACAAGGTGTATGCCGGATATGCATACTACAACTTTTCATTTTCTGAATAAAGAACATATCCGATATACAGGGTTGCATATTGATAAAAGCACGTATTTCACACCCAATACAGCCTACAAATCGGATAACAGAATATCCATCAATATCAGCATGGAGCCGAGGTATTTATATTTTGTAAATCTTACATTGAAACAAATTTACAGAGATGTTCAAAAGTTAGATCCTGAAAATATTACATCAGAAAATATCGTCGAAAAATTTTTTGCGCTCTATCCCAATTACCCCGTCATGAGGCTGGAAATTAAACCTTACCAATATTATATTGCTCCAACAGATAATTTTATTCATGATGGAAGCACATTGGGAAATAAAAATTTTGATATTACGATGGTGTATGTTGGAATGTTTAATAAATATTAAAAGGATATGCAATTAAAATCAGGTATTAAAATATATTCGCAGAATTTGGATGATATACTGAAAATTAATTCAGGAACAATTCACCATTCTCATCAGTCTCCCAATGAAATTATTTTTAAAGATTTAAAATTTATACAGAAATACGAGCCCGAAGCTCATTTGCCGAAAAGAGACTGGAGATCGCCTAATAAAGAGGAGATCAAATTAATTAATGGTGAAAATCAAAATAAAAAAGATTATAATTCTGTTTTTACAGGAGAAATTCCGTTGAAAATTCAAAACATTTTTGATGAATTAGATCTGCATTCGGCTCATTCAGAAGTTGATCTTTTGGAGAAATTTAGAAATAACAGTGATTCTGTAGGAAAATTAAACTCAGAATTGAATGATTTTCTTGAAAATATTTCACTAGTTCCTTTCAGATTCATGAGTCTGGCAACGAATTATCCTAACAGTGAAATTGTTTCATTAGATAAGAGAAAATTGCCCGCCAATTATACTGTTGAAGACCTTCAGTATATAGGAATTCATAAGGACAGTTCTGAAAAAATGACGCTACACAGCGCACATAAATGCGGAAACAGACTGACCATAAATTTGGGACAGCAATCCCGCTATTTATTGTTTATGAATCTTTCAATGATTCAGGCTTACAACATGATCAAGGAAAAAATAGATGTGAAGGAAAATAACGTTAATAATAAAAATATAACCTCTTTTTTCCTGAAATTATTTCCTGATTATCCGATGTTACGAGTGGAGCAAAAGCCTTATCATTATTATATTGCACCCACCGATAACTGTTTTCATGACGGATCTACGCTCGGAAATACATCATTGGATATTGTTATTACTTATTTAGGGAAATTCGTTATTTAAATGATTTTTATGAAAAATATTTTTACGATTATAGTATCAGTTTTATCTGTCGGCTTTGTTTCTGCACAGAAAAAACTTCCGGTTATCAAAGCCAATGGAACGAGTGCCATAATATCGGAAGAAGATAACGGATTGATAACGGAATGGAATATTGATCCTAGTATTAAATTAGATACTTACACAGTTTCCAAGATCAGTTCAACAAATAAAATAGTTAAGATAAAAACGGATATAGATTCCATAAAAATCAAGCTTAAAAGAGGAGAAAAGAAAGATTTTGTCATTCTTTTGAACGGAAAAGACTCCTGTATTACAAGAATCGAAAGTCTTCCGGCTAAAAATTTCAGTAAAAACGGACCTGTTTTTAAGGATACAATTAAAATGCAGATCAATGAACAGAATACCATGTTTATAAAAGCTGCTTTAAACAAAACAGACTCTCTTACCCTTAATTTTGATACGGGAACTAGCGACCTTGTTCTTACAAGAGAAACTTTAAAAAATAAAATTAAGCAATCTCTAAAATCCGGAGTAAATATTCTACAAATTGGAAATAAACAATACCAAGACTTTAAAATATATCCGGCAGAACTTACAGGACACGGCACAGACGGTAGATTTGGATGGGATCTGTTCGACGGAATGGTTGTTGAACTAAACTACGACAAAGGAATTATGGTTGTACATTCCGAGATTCCGAAGTATGTGAAAGGTGATGATTATTCTAAGCTTAAAATAAAATATTTCAACAATGTATTTTTAGCGGAAAGTACCATCTCACAGGATGGAATTCAGAATAAAAACTGGTATCTTTTTGATACAGGCTATCAGAGAACTTTGATGCTCGACGGCCCGTTACTAAAGGAACAAAATTTCCCGGTTGATAAAATGAAAATTCTTAAAAAAGTAGTGATGAAAGATGCTCAAGGCAATGAAATTCCGGTTATTACTTCGGATCTTCAGACTTTCACATTAGGAAACTTTCAGCTTAAAAATGTGCCTGCACAGATGATGTCTCAAAGCCGGATGATAAGCGGATCGAGAATGCATATTGTAGGAAACGAAGTACTGAAAAGGTTTAACGTATTTCTTGATTTTCAAAATAATATGATTTATCTAAAACCCAATAAGTTGATCGATAATAAATACACAGAACTCAATTAATCATATTGTGAATAATTTTGTTAAAACTACTTTTTATAAGTAGTTTTTTTATTTTAATATCCTATATTTAGTGGTCAAAATCATAAAAATGATGAAGAAATAATATATTCTAAAACATTTTAGGAGATATTTAATTCTAAAATAAGGCTGTATGATGATGAAGAACGAAGAATTTAATTTTATGGATGTATTTTCAAAAGGAATTTGTGTATTTTTAATGGGTGTTTTGTCATTATCTAAGGCTCAGAAAATTAACGAAATAATAAAACAAAATGGTATTTTCAGAAAAGATACTGTGTTTACCGTTATAAGTGATTCAAAAGAAACCTATTTACCTGTAACCATCATTAAAGGAAAAGAAAAAGGTCCTATTTTCAGTATAGTTGCTGGGATTCACGGTTATGAATATCCACCGATTATTGCCGTTCAGGAATTACTAAATGAAATCAAACCTGAACAGGTAAAAGGAACTTTAATCATTATTCCAATTGCCAATGTTGAGGCTTTTCAGAAAAGAACACCTTTTATTAATCCGTTAGACAATAAAAATTTAAATAATGCTTTTCCAGGCTCGCCAAATGGAACTCCAACCGATCAGATCGCGAATATTATTACGAAAGAAATTATTTCAAATTCTACCATATTTTTAGACATTCACGGAGGAGATGCGAATGAAGATTTGCTGCCTTTTGTATGTTATTACGACAGAAAAGATAGCCCTGAAAATACAAAATTAGCTCACGATCTGTCTATCCGGTCTCAAATCGATCATATCGTTTCTTATCCATACAATCTTACGTCGACAGAACCTGCAAAATATGCTTTTAAACAGGCAACCCAGCAGGGAATTACGGCTTTAAGTATTGAAGCCGGAAAATTAGGAACCGTTCAGAAAGAAAATGTAGACATGATCAAGACTGTCGTTTACAATATGCTTGAATCTTCCGGAAATTATGTAAAAAGTAAACCGAAGATTAAAACCGAAAGAAAACCAACACTTTTTGATCGGCAGGATTATATAAAAGTTCCCGAAACCGGAATTTTTTACAGTGAGCTGAAAAGTGGAGATAGAGTAACAAAAAATCAAGTTTTAGGCTATATTACAGATGAATTTGGTAAAAAGAAACAGGATATTATTTCTAAAGCTAATGGAATTATTTTATACAAAGTAGGAACTCCACCAGTGAATAAAGATGAAACCTTATTTTGCATCGGATATTCAGAAAAGTAGATAAATTTAGAATAAATTTTAAATATTGCTATCATTGGCTGAGTGAAACGCCCTTGCGAACTTAAAAGCAGTTAGTAGTCAAAAAAAATTTGCGCTCTTTGCGCTAAAAAATAAAAGCACCTATTTTAATTAAAATAAAAAAACAAAAAATGAAAAAATTATACACAATTATTGCGCTCTCAACCGCCGTAATAGCTTTTTCTCAAAAACCTTTAGACAAGGTCGAACCCGCTTTCTGGTGGAAAGGAATGAAAAATCCCGAACTCCAGATCTTGGTCTACGGAAAAGATATTGCTAACAATGAAATCGAACTTTCAGATGGTGTTCAGGCTAAAAACATTCAAAAAGTTGAAAACTCTAACTATGTTTTTGTAACGGTAAATACCAACGAAATCAATGTTCCAAAATTTAAGATTAATATTAAAAACGGCAAAAAAAATATTGGTTCTTATACTTATGAATTAAAAGAAAGGATGCCAAACTCTGCCAACAGAGAATCTTTTACGTCAAAAGATGTAATGTATTTAATCATGCCTGACCGTTTTGCAAATGGTGATGAAAAAAATGATTCAAGCCCGAATTTGACGGAAAAAGCAAACAGAAGTCTTCCAAACGGCCGTCATGGCGGAGATTTACGCGGAATCATCAACAATCTTGATTATATCCAAAATTTAGGAGCAACCTCAGTTTGGTTAACTCCGGTAAATGAGGACAATGAAAAAGTGTATTCATATCACGGTTATGCCCAAACCGATTTATATAAAATCGATGGACGTTACGGAACTAACGAAGAATACA
This sequence comes from Chryseobacterium sp. SIMBA_038, assembly GCF_046535115.1. Classification (NCBI taxonomy): domain Bacteria; kingdom Pseudomonadati; phylum Bacteroidota; class Flavobacteriia; order Flavobacteriales; family Weeksellaceae; genus Chryseobacterium; species Chryseobacterium sp. SIMBA_038. The sequence goes on along the minus strand of NZ_JAWRXH010000007.1, from coordinate 28,828 downwards.
AAGAACTTTCTCAAAAATTAAATAAAAGAAACATGATGTTGGTGATGGATTACGTCACCAATCACTGGGGAATTTCACATTGGATGATCAAAGATTTACCTACAAAAGACTGGATTCATTTATTTAGTGATGAGGAAAAGGGTTTCAAACGTTCCAATTACAAAACAACAACACAATTCGATACAAATGCTTCTGAAGTTGACAAAAAAGTAGCGTTAGACGGTTGGTTTGATACAACGATGCCCGATATTAATCAAAAAAATCCTTTAGTCTTAAAATATTTAACCCAAAACGCAATTTGGTGGATAGAATATGCCGAATTAGGCGGTTTTCGTGTAGATACTTATCCTTACAACGATAAAGAAGCGATGGCAAAATGGGCAAAAGCAATCACCGACGAATATCCTAAATTCAATATTGTCGGAGAAACTTGGCTGAATACCGCTGCCTATATTTCAGCTTGGCAAAAGGGTTCAAAAACAGGAGAAGCGGCGAATTATAACTCAAACCTTCCGTCTGTGATGGATTTTATGCTGTACGGCGACATGCCGAAAGCTTTGAAGGAAAAAGAAGGCTGGGACACGGGAATGAACAGAATTTATAACAGTTTAGCAAGCGATTTCCTTTATCCTGACATCAATAATGTGATGGTTTTCTTTGAAAATCACGATACCGAAAGATGGAATGAAATTTTTAATAATGACCCGAAAGCGTACAAATTGGGATTAACTTTAATTTCAACCGTTCGTGGAATTCCACAAATTTACTACGGTTCCGAAGTTGGAATGCGTGGCGACAAAAATAAAGGTGGCGATGCAGATATCCGAAGAGATTTTCCGGGTGGTTGGAAATCGGATAAACAAAATGCTTTTCAAACTTCTGCTCAAACGCCTGAACAAAAGGAATTTTATGACTTTACTCAGAAATTATTGAACTGGAGAAAAGGAAAAGAAGTGATTCATTCCGGAAAAACTAAAAATTTCGTTCCTCAGAATAATGTTTTTGTGTATTTTAGATATAATGAAAAAGAAAGCGTGATGGTGGTTTTAAATAATAATGAAAAAGAAGAAACATTAGATTTAAAACATTTTGCAGAATCTTTAAAAGGTTTTTCAAAAGGAAAAGATGTGATTTCTGATAAGGAAGTTTCATTACAAAATAGCTTAAAAATACCTGCAAAAACGTCGATGATTATTGAATTAAAATAAACTTAAACATATTTTATATTCTCTTTCAAACTTCGCTGAGTGAAACGCCTTTGCGAACGAAAAATATGCAGAAAAAAGATAAAAAGAAAACTTTGCGCTCTGTGCGTTAAAAAAATTAGATACAACTTCCAAACCTAACAGGTTTTTAAAATCTGTTAGGTTTATTAGAAAAAATAATTTAAATATGAAAAAAACAACAATATTATTCACCTTCATCTTATTTGTATTGAGCTTTACAACCATTTCAGCACAATCCCAATTTGATAAAGAAAAAGCAGAAATCGGAACCATGCTCGACGGTTTCAATGTTGCAGCAGCAAAATCCGATTATACAACTTATTTCAATTATTTCGCAGATGAATCTACTTTTATCGGAACAGATGCAACCGAAGTTTGGGATAAAAAAGCCTTTATGATTTGGGCAAAACCTTATTTCGATAAAAAGAAAACCTGGAATTTTACTTCATTAAAAAGAAACATCTATTTCAGCAAAGATGGAAAATTGGCTTGGTTTGATGAGGTATTGGATACTCAAATGAAGATCTGCCGTGGTTCCGGAGTTGTAGAAAAAATAAATGGAGCTTGGAAAGTAAAACAATATGTACTTTCAATGACAATTCCAAACGATGTGTCTGATAAAGTGGTTTCTGAAAAAACTGCAATTGAAGATGTTCTTATTCAGGATTTAAAAACAAAAAAATAAACATAAAACACAATGTCAAAAAAAATTAAACCGAATCTTTCCATGCCTCAAATCATTAATATGAGCATGGGGTTTTTGGGAATTCAGATGGCTTTTGGTTTACAGAACGGAAATGCGAGCAGAATTTTAGCCAATTTAGGAGCTGATGTTCACGAATTATCTTGGTTCTGGCTGGTTGCGCCATTTACAGGACTGATCGTTCAACCAATCATCGGTCACATGGGAGACAATACATGGAGCCCGTTAGGAAGAAGAAAACCCTATTTTTTAATCGGTGCAATTTTATGTGCGATTGGGCTAGTTTTGCTTCCCAATGCCGCAACTGTTACCCATATGTTTGCAGCAAATGCACTTTTATTGGCCGTTATTTTCCTTGCAATGATGGATGCTTCCGTGAATATTGCGATGGAACCTTTCAGAGCTTTGGTAGGCGATATGCTTCCAAAACATCAGGGAACGTTAGGATTTTCAATTCAGACTATTTTAATTGGAATTGGGGCAGTTGTAGGCTCGTATGTTCCAAGTTTACTGACAAAATTGGGAGTTTCAAATGAAGCTCCAGAGGGCTTTGTAGGAGATAATGTGATCTATTCTTTCTATGTGGGAGCCGGATTGCTGATCATAACAATACTTTACACAATTATTACAACTAAAGAATATTCACCAAAAGAATTTGCAGAGTTTGAAGATGGAAAAGAAGTGATAGAAGAAAAATCTAAATTCAGCGATATTTTCAAGGATTTTGCGAACATTCCTACTCAAATGAAAAAATTGGGCATCGTTCAGTTTTTCTCATGGTTTGCTTTGTTTACGATGTGGGTTTTTACGACAAGTGCTTTGGCAACCCATCATTTTGGACTTTCTCCTGAAGATACTCACTCCAAAGCCTTCAATAACGCAGGAGATTTAACGGGTGAATTATTCGGAATGTATAATCTTTGGGCAATTCCATTCGCTTTTTTATTGACTCCAATTGCAAAATGGATCGGAAAAAAACAAACCCACGCTCTTGCTTTAGCTTGTGGCGGATTAGGATTGATTTCAATGTATTTCATTAAAGACGTCAATCATCTTTGGATGTCAATGATCGGATTAGGATTTGCTTGGGCGAGCATTTTAGCAATGCCTTATGCTATGTTGATTGAAGTGATTCCACAAAGAAAAATGGGAGTTTACATGGGGATTTTCAACTTTTTTATTGTAATTCCACAGATCATTAACGGACTTTTCGGAGGCCCGATTGTAAGCAATATTTTCGGAAATCAGGCAATGGATTATGTCGTGGTTGGAGGAGTCTGTATGTTGATCGGAGCAGTAGTTACAATGATTTTCATTAAATCAGAAGACGAAACACCACAGGAAATTGAAGAGGAAATTCAGCAGGTACATTTTTAAGGTGAATAGTGAATTGTCAATAGTGAATCTTGATAATAAACTTCAAATTTTTGAAAATTAATTTAATAACATCAATAGGAGCGGGCTTTAGCCCGCTTTCTTATTTAATCCAAAAGAAGGCTTTAGCCAAAACCTACAATAACAATGTGAATTGTAAACTCAGAAGATAAATCTAATTTCTAACATCTAAAATCTAATTTCTATTCATATAATCTATTGAATTTTAATTTTTTATTAAGCTAATCATAGCTTTTAATCTCTAATTTAGATAGATTAAATTTAAAGAATGTACGACATCATTATAATAGGAAGTGGAGCAGGAGGCGCAACAATGGCATATCGATTGGCAGACAGCGGAAAAAAAATTCTCATTGTTGAAAGAGGAGATTATGTTCCTATAGAAAAAGAAAATTGGGATTCTGTAGAAGTTTTCCAGAAAAACAGATATACAACCACGGATTTATGGCTCGATAAACACAATAAACCGTTTCGCCCCGGAATGCATTACAATGTTGGTGGAAACACCAAATTTTACGGTGCCGCATTATTTCGTTTAAGAGAAGAAGATTTTAAAGAAATACACCATTATGGCGGAACTTCACCCGCTTGGCCTATTCAATATCAGGATTTAAAGGATTATTATCTTGAATCAGAGAAACTTTTTCATGTTCATGGCAAAAGAGGATCAGATCCTACGGAACCTTTTGATTCTGAGCCTTATCCAAACCCGCCTTTACCGCACGAACCACGAATTCAGGAAGTTGTGGATGAGTTGGTTGATTATGGATGGCAACCGTTTGAATTGCCGATTGGAGTAAATTTTAAACCTCACGAAACTGCAAATGCACCGTACACATTAGACCGTTTTGATGGTTTTCCTGATGCTGCGGAAAGAAAAGGTGACGCTCATCTTTGTTCTTTGGCAAAAGCGTTGGAACATCCGAATGTTGAATTAATGGTCAATACAAAAGTGTTGCGATTAAATACAAATGAAGAAGGAACCAAGATCGCCGAAATTGTAGTCCAACAAAACGGAGAAACAAAAACTCTGACTTCTGATTTGGTTATTCTTTCTGCGGGAGCAATCAATTCTGCGGCACTCCTTTTGGAAAGTAAAAGTGAAAAATTCCCTAACGGACTTGCCAATTCTTCAGATCAGGTGGGCAGAAATTATATGTTTCATCAAAATTCTGCCTTGGTAGCATTATATACCGAGCCCAATCACACAAAATTCGGAAAAACATTCGGGATTAATGATTTTTACCATGCCAATAAAGGCTATGAATTTCCTTTGGGACACATTCAAATGTTGGGGAAATCAGATGAACATCAGATCAAAGCCGACAGTCCGATTGCCGCGCCGGGTTTTACTTTTGAATTAATGGCAGAACACGCCGTAGATTTTTGGTTGACCTCGGAAGATTTACCCGATCCGGATAATAGAGTAACGGTTGAAAACGGACAAATTAAAATAAGTTATACTTCTAATAATCAACAGGGACACGAATTTCTGAAAGAAGAATTGATCAAAGCATTAAAAGCTTCAGGAAAATTCAAATCGTTTTTGTTTAAAGGAATTTATTTCAGCAAAGGTATGGATATCGCTTCACCCGCCCATCAAAACGGAACCACAAAAATGGGATTAGATCCGAAAACTTCGGTCGTAGATACAAACTGTAAAGCACATGATCTCGATAATTTATATATTGTCGATGGCGGATTTTTCGTTTCAAGTGGTGCGGTAAATCCTGCGCTGACAATCATTGCAATGGCATTGAGAGTGGGAGATCATCTTAAAACCAATGTTTTAACATTATGAATTCCAGGATAGCCCAAATCATTATCATCTTTTTATTGGCCTTTTTTACGGGAGTTAATTTTGTCGTGTTTCCGGCTCTAGGAACGGCTTTTACGGATGCTTCACTTTTTGGACTTTCATCATCGCAGTTTGGAAATTTATTTATTCCGCAGGTGATTTGTATTATCATCTCATGTTTGGTAGCGCCGTTTTTGGTGAATAAATTCGGCTCGAAAATCATTTTGGGAGCCGGATTATTATTAATGATTATTTCAACAGGAATTTTGTGGATGCTCCAGTTTTTTATGAATGATAAATCTTTGCTTTTTCCTGTATTAATGATTTTGGTAGCGTTCACAGGCTCAGGTTTTGGAGTTTCGATTACGACTTTGAATCCTTTAGCAGCAAGCTTATTTGAAAAGAATAAATCTTCCGCAATTTTAATATTACAGTTTTTAGTCGGATTGGGAACTTCAACTTCTCCAATGATGATGAATTTAATTGGAAATGTGAAAAACTGGATGTACGTTCCGGCAGGTATCTTTGTTTTAGTTTCAATAATTTTCGTCTTTGTTTTATTTTTAAAACTGGAAAAAGGAACATTTTTCGAACTTCCAAAGCATTTTAAAATTCCTTCAAAATTGTGGATTTTCTTTATCGCAATCGTTTTGTACGGCTTTATTGAGGGGACTTTCGGGAGTTTTGGTGCGATAATTCTCAAAAATCAAGGATTGGATAACAACAAAGCGAGCTTGGGATTATCATTATTCTGGGGCGGAATAGCTTTAAACCGCCTGCTTTTCGGAATTTTCTCAAAAAATAATGATTTGTCTTACTTATTTCTGTTCTCTCCTTTAATCGTCGCTGGATTACTTTTATCATTAATACTATTTCCAAACGTAAATATTGTTGTATTAATGATGTTCTTGATCGGATTTTTTATGGGAAGCATATTCCCGGGATCTATCGGTTGGGGAACGGTGGAATTTCCGACGTTGTCCGTTTTGGTATCCGGATTTTTAATGGCAGCAAACCAAATCGGAACTGGAATTATCACTAATGTTTTGGGTAATTTTTCCAATCAAACCAATATTATTTTCCAGTTTTTAATCGTTTGTATGGGTATCATTTGTGTTTTACTTTTCTGTTTAAAGAAAAATTCTAAAATAAAAGAAGCCTTCTAAAATAAACTTGTTTAAACTTTATTTTAACCGCAAAAGATTTTAACACATAAGTTTATTTAAGTTAAATTCTTTACATATAGAAGAACACATAAGTTTTTAAAAATCTTTGATTTTTACTTTTTTTGTGAATTTTTGTTTCTAATATAGAAAGTCCCAAGAGCTTTTGTTACTTTTGTGGTTAAATTACAATAACAAAAGCGGATCAATTCAAATCCGCTTTTTAATTTACTATAATCAGATTGGCTTTAGCCAAAACTTAATAATCTTAACAACTTAATTTGATCTTAATGGTTAAATTTCATCATTAATTTCAATTACACTAATTCTTCAATTTGCGCTACCGTTTTCGCTAAATTTTCATCTTTCAATTGAGGAACCATCATTCCCTGAGACTGGAAAACTTCCACATCAGTAATCCCGATGAAGGCGAATAACGTTTTTAAATAATGCTCCATGTTTTCGATCAGTCCGTTTTCATAAACACCGCCTATTGCAAAATTTAAATATAATTTCTTGTTTTGTAGTAAACCTTTTGGAGTTCCGTCAGCGTAAGAGAATGTTTTTCCGCCAACCGCGATACTGTCTATCCACGATTTTAACGTTGAAGGAAAAGTGAAGTTATAAAAAGGAACACCAATCACAATAATATCAGCTTCCTGAATTTGTTTCAGTGATTCTTCCGAATATTTTCCAGCTTCTTTTTCGTGCTCATTTTTGTCTTCGTCCGGAACTCTTGAAGCACTAAAATGATGAATTTCCAAATGCGGAATCGGATTCGCTGCCAAATCACGGGTAACAACTTTGCTGCCAGGATTTTTTTCTAACAATTGATTGATAACAGCCTGAGAAAGTTTGTTGCTTACAGAGTTTTCTCCGCTGATACTGGTTTGGATATTTAAAATGTTTGCCATTTTGTTTTAACTTTTTTTGTTTTTATTACTGACAAAATTATTGTAAATTTACTTTCCAAAGTATAGTAGTTACCTAAAGGAAAGTGAAAAAAATGGAAAAACAACATAATCATAAAGACTGTATTCAGGCATTGAAGCCTGTTCGTGACACCTTAGATGTTATCAATGGAAAATGGAAACTGCAGATCATCATCTCTTTAAATCACGGAAATAAACGTTTTACAGAGATTGAAAGAAGCATTCCGAAGTTAACATCAAAAGTTTTAGCCAAAGAATTAAGGGAACTCGAACAAAACGGTTTGGTCGAAAGAATAGTCAAAGATACATATCCTGTCAGCATAGAATATTTCCCTACTGCACACACAAAAACATTAGGTCCAGTCGTAGAATCTTTAAAAGATTGGGGCGAAAATCACCGTAAACATATTTTCGGAAGCCCCGCAGAAGTCGAGAAAAGAGAATAAATATATAAGCAATTATTGGAATTAGAACATAATGTTTGTCATTCAGAACGAAGTGAAGAATCTATTATTACTCATTACCAATTACTTATTATTCATTTTTCGGAGCTATTTCCCGCTCTCCACACTCGCTATTTTGTAGGTTTCGGCGGCGGCAAAGCCGCCGCCGAAACCTACAAAATGAGCTCAAACAAATGCTGCGATCGGGGCTACGGTATTTGTCGTCCTTTTAATAATACACGATAACAACCTTTTTTTCATTCGCAGGTATCTCAATAATCATTATCATAAAATCAACTTTACAAAATAAGTTTAGATTCCACACTCCACTTCGTTCCGTTCTGAATGACAAACAGAACGCACAACCTTTGCTGAGTGAAACGCCTTTGCGAACGAAAAATATTTTCAATATTAATAAAAACTCTTTGTGTTCTTTGCGTTTAAAAAAAGGCATTTAAAAGTTCTCTTCACCTTTCTTATCCTACGTCAACATTTTCCCAGTCTGCACACCGTAAATTTGTACTATAAATAATTAACAATATGAAAACAGTATATCATAAAGCAGATACAAGAGGTCACGCAGATCATGGTTGGTTAAATTCTTACCATACATTCAGTTTTGCGAATTATCAAAATCAGGAAAGAACACATTTCGGAGTGTTGAGAGTATTGAATGACGACACCGTTTCTCAGGGAATGGGCTTCGGAACGCATCCTCATAAAAATATGGAAATCATTTCAATTCCTTTGGAAGGCGATTTAGAACATAAAGACTCAATGGGAACGACTGCTGTAATCAAAAAAGGCGAAATTCAGGTGATGAGCGCAGGAACGGGTGTAATGCACAGCGAATACAACAAAAATAAAGATGAATCTGTAAAATTCTTGCAAATCTGGGTGTTCCCAAAAGAAGAAAATGTTGAACCGAGATACGACCAGAAAAGCATCAAAGAAGGCGAAAAAATCAATGGATTTCAACAGATTTTATCACCAAACAAAAATGACGATGGTGTTTGGATTCATCAGGATGCATGGTTTAATTTAGCCAATTTCACTCAAGGAAATGGCAAAAATTATACACTTAACAAAAAAGGAAACGGCGTTTATGCCTTTGTATTAAAAGGAAGCGCAAAAGTAGGCGACAGAATTTTAAAGGAAAGAGACGGATTAGGAATCTGGGATACTCAAAGTTTCAACATCGAAGCAATAGATGATTCAGAAATCCTTTTAATGGAAGTTCCGATGGAATTACCTTCTTATCTTAAATAATACTAAATTTGCAAACTTTAAACAGAAAAAATATAATGAAAATTTTAGCAGTAGCAGGAAGTAATTCTGATGCATCAATCAATAGACAATTGGTAACGTATGCCACAACATTATTCGAAAACGCAGAAGTAGAAATCGTTGACATGAACGATTTTGAAATGCCAATTTACAAACATCAAAGAGAAGTAGAAAGCGGAATTCCTCAGCAAGCGCAAGATTTCGCATCAAAAATCGATAATGCAGATGTTCTTTTGGTTGCACTTTCTGAGCATAATGGGACGTATTCTACAGCATTTAAAAATGTGTTCGACTGGACTTCAAGAATCAAACCAAGAACAGTTTGGAATGAAGTTCCAATGTTATTGATGGCTACAGCTCCTGGAGGAAGAGGAGGATTAGGTGTTTTGGAAGCAGCAGAAAAACGTTTTCCGTCGCATGGAGGAAATATCGTTGATACCTTCACACTTCCTTTCTTTAATGATAATTTTGACAAATCGGCTCAAAAGATTTCTAATGAAGAAAAAGACAGTGAGTTAAGAGAAAAAATTCAGAAGATTTCGGCTATTGAATCGATCCTTGAAAAATAGGTTTGAATATTAATTTAAAATTAATATCTTTGCAAAAAGAAAAAAGATGAAAATTCAGTCCACTTTCAAAGAATGTTTCTCCATAAAAGGAAAAACTGTGGGCACTGAAATTCTGAGATAAAATAACGGCCGATAATCTACCAAGATTGTCGGCTTTTTTATTTTCTAAAATTGATATAAAAAGTTTGAAATAAATTTTTAAAAGTAGACATGAGCAACACGTACAAATCAGCAGGAGTAGACAAAGAGGAAGGATACAAAACCGTTGACAAGATCAAAAAAGCGGTTGGTGAAACCCACAATTCAAATGTATTGAATCATTTGGGAAGTTTTGGTGCTTTCTACGAGATCGGAGGATACAAAAATCCTGTTTTGGTTTCAGGAACGGATGGAGTAGGAACGAAGCTGAAAGTAGCTTTAGATTCTAAAAAATACGATTCTATTGGGGTAGATTGTTTTGCAATGTGTGCAAATGATATCCTTTGTCACGGTGCAAAACCATTGTTCTTTTTAGATTATTTGGCTTGCGGAAAATTAGATTCTGAAATTGCTGCTGAGATCGTTTTAGGAATGGTGGCAGCATGTAAAGACAACAACTGTGCATTGATCGGTGGTGAAACTGCTGAAATGCCGGGAATGTACAAGCCGGGAGATTATGATGTTGCAGGATTCTGTGTAGGAATTGTTGAAAAAGATCAGATTATCGACGGTTCTAAAATCAAACCGGGTAACAAAATTATTGCTCTTCCAAGTTCAGGATTCCACTCAAACGGATTCTCTTTAGTAAGAAAAGTATTCCCAAATTTTGAAGAAGAATTTGAAGGAAAACCATTATACGAAACACTTTTAGTTCCGACTAGATTATATTATAAAGATATTCACAAAGTGATTGAAGAAGTACAGGTTGCCGGTATAGCTCACATCACAGGTGGTGGATTGTACGAAAACATTCCGAGAATTATCGGTGATGGATTATGTGCGACTATTGATGCTTCAAAAATCCAGATTCCAAGTATTATGTTGGAATTAGAAAAAAGAGGTGGTGTAGCACGTGAAGAAATGTTCGGAACATTCAATATGGGTGTCGGAATGATCGTTGTTGTAAATGCAGAACACGCAGAAAAAGTATTACACCTTTTGGACGATGCTTACGAAATCGGAGAAATCACAGAAGGAAGCGAAAAAATAGACCTGAAATTTTAAATAAAAATAGAATTTAGTATTAGAGATTAGTTTAAAACTAATTTCTAATTTCTAACTTCTAACTTCTAATTAATGAAAAACATAGTTATACTTGTTTCAGGTTCAGGATCCAATCTCCAGAGAATCATTGATACCATTGATAGTGGAGAAATCCAGAATGCAAAAGTATCTTTGGTTGTTGCCGACAGAGAATGTTACGGATTGGAAAGAGCCCAAAATCATAACATAGAAAACGTTCTGATTCCGAGAGGAAAAAACTTCAGTAGCGAATTAAGCAAAATCATTCCAGAAAATACAGATTTAATCGTATTGGCAGGATTTTTATCAATCCTAAAACCTGAGTTTTGTGAAAACTGGAGCGGAAAAATAATCAATATCCATCCTGCTTTGCTTCCGAAATTCGGAGGAAAAGGAATGTGGGGACATCATGTTCACCATGCGGTTATTGAAGCTAAAGAAAAAGAAAGTGGAGCAACGGTACATTTTGTAACTCCCGGAATTGATGAAGGAGAAGCCATTCTTCAGAAATCATTCGCAGTAACAGAAGATGATACTCCCGAAACGGTTGCAGAAAAAGTTCATTTAGTTGAATATGAGATTTTCCCAATAGCGATCAATAAAGTATTAGGAAACTAATTAAACTTTTGCTGAGTGAAACGCCTTTGCGAACTTAAAAATATTCAACATTAAAAGAAAACTTAGCGCTCTTTGCGTTAAAAAAATAACATCAGTTTGTCATTCCGTAGGAATCTAAACATAGTTGAGATGCTTCCAGCATGACAAACAGAATAAAAAAACACATTTAGATTTTAAATATTTCGAAAAAAAGCAAAAAAATCTAAGTAAAATAAAGTAAAATCGGAGGTGAAAGACCCGATTTACAGTTTGAAATAGCTGTGAAAAGTAAAAAATTGAAAGTAAAATGAGTAAAAAGAGAGTTTTAATCAGTGTTTCTGACAAAGGCGGATTGATAGAATTTGCACAGTTTTTGGAAGCCCAGAATTACGAATTGATTTCTACAGGAGGGACATTCAAACATTTGAAAGATGCTGGTTTAAATCCAATTCAGATTGACGAGGTTACTAATTTCCCTGAAATGTTGGATGGTAGAGTAAAAACTTTACACCCGAAAGTTCACGGAGGTTTGTTGGCTGTTCGTTCAAATGAAGAACACATGCAGACGGTTCAGGAACATGGAATTGATTTGATCGACATGGTGATTGTAAACCTTTATCCTTTCTTTGAAAATGTTAATAAAGACATTTCATTACACGAAAAGGTAGAGTTTATCGATATCGGAGGTCCGTCAATGCTTCGTTCAGCAGCTAAGAATTTTGATTCTGTAACAGTAATTACTGATGTTGAAGATTATGCAGCAGTAAAAATTGAAATGGAACAAAACGGTGACACATACATCGAAACACGTAAAAGGCTAGCAGGTAAAGTATTCAATCTTACTTCTGCTTATGACGCGGCTATTTCAAGAATGCTTTTAGAAGAAGATTATCCTACGTATCTAAGTGCATCTTACAAAAAAGTTTCTGACCTGAGATATGGTGAAAACCCTCATCAGACGGCTGCTTACTACGTTTCTACTTTCGAGAACGGAGCAATGAAAGATTTCGAACAATTGGGAGGTAAAGAATTATCTTTCAATAACCTTCGTGATATGGATCTTTGCTGGAAAGTGGTAAACGAATTCAAAGAAGAAATGGCTTGTTGTGCAGTGAAGCATTCTACACCTTGTGGAGTTGCAATCGGAACTTCAGCATTGGAAACATACCAAAAAACTTTTGAGTGTGACCCAATTTCTATCTTTGGCGGAATTGTTGCTACCAACTACAAGGTTGACGCTGCAACAGCAGAAGAATTAAACAAAACTTTCTTAGAAATCGTAATGGCTCCTAGTTTTGACGAAGATGCTTTGGAAATTTTAAGAAAGAAGAAAAATTTAAGAATTATAAAAATCGTTAATCCTGTTTCTGACAAGCAGACTTGGGTGAAGGTTGATGGCGGAATATTAGTTCAGGACAACGACAGTATCTTCTCTGATGATATTAAAGTGGTTACTGAAACTCAGCCGACAGAAGAACAGAAGAAAGCTTTGCTTTTCTCTCAGAGAGTAGTGAAATACGTTAAATCAAACGCAATTGTTGTTTCTAACGGAATCCAGGCTTTCGGAATCGGTGGCGGACAGGTGAACAGAATCTGGGCGACTCAACAGGCTATTGAAAGAGCAAAAGGAAAATTCACAGGAGATCTAGTTTTAGCTTCTGATGCGTTTTTCCCTTTCCGTGACGTAGTTGATTTCTGCGCTCAGGAGGGTATCACAGCTATTATTCAGCCGGGAGGAAGTGTAAAAGACCAAGACAGCATCGAAGCAGCAAATGAGCATGGCATTCCGATGATGTTTACTGGTGTTAGACATTTTTTCCACTAAAGATTAAGAGATTCAGAAATTTAGCGATTAAGAGACTACACATGTGATTTCTTAATTCCTTAATCTCTCAATTTTTTAATTTTAAATTATATATTTGTAATATTATAGACTAGCTAATTAAATAAAGTATGAGAATATTAATCATAGGTGAAGGTGGAAGAGAGTCTGCTTTGGCAGCTAAACTTCAAAATGACTCGAGAGTTTCTAAAATGTTTTTTGCAAACGGAAACGCTACTACCGATGTAATAGGGAAAAATGTTCATTTATCAGAGATTAAAGAACTTAGAGATTTTGCCATTAAAGAAAAAGTAGATCTTACGATCGTAGGTCCGGAAGCTCCGCTTGTAGCAGGGTTGAAGGATGAGTTTAAAAAACATGATCTTAAAGTTTTTGGTCCGAATCAAAAAGTAGCAAGTCTTGAAGGAAGTAAGGCTTTCTCTAAAAAATTCATGCAGACCTATGATATCAAGACAGCAAAAGCTGTGGTATTTGATTCATATAACGAGGCTAAAGAATATGTACAAACTCAGGAATATCCTTTAGTAATCAAGGCTAGTGGTTTAGCAGGCGGAAAAGGTGTTGTTATTTGCGACACATTGGAAGAAGCTGAAGCTACGATCCACGATTTCATGATCAGAAGAATCTATGGAGACGCGGGTATCCGTTTGGTTATTGAAGAATTTTTAGAAGGTTTTGAAGCTTCTATTATTGCATTCTCAAACGGTGAGAAACTATTCCCTTGTATTGCTGCAAAAGATTATAAAAAAGCTGGAAACGGTGATACAGGCCCAAACACAGGAGGTATGGGATCTGTGGCGCCAAGCCCGGAATTTACAGCAGAACATGCTGCAGATTTCGAACAAAATATTTTAGAACCTACTGTAAAAGGTCTTAAAGCTGAAGGTTTCAGTTTCAAAGGAATCATCTTCTTCGGATTGATGGTAACTAAGAAAGGAACTTACTTGCTTGAGTACAACATGAGATTCGGTGATCCTGAAACTCAGGTATTGATGGCTTTAATGGAAAACAATCTATTAGACGTTATCAACGACTGTATGGAAGGAAAAGACATCGAGCTTAAGTTTAAAGACGAAAAAGCTGTTTGTCTTGTAATGTGTTCTGGAGGTTATCCTAGAAACATTGAAACAGGTTTCGAGATCGTAGGTGAAGATAAAGTAAAACACAGCCAGCTGTTATACGCAGGAGCTATCAAGAAAGGCGACAAAGTCGTTTCCAATGGTGGTAGAGTGCTAAACATTGTGGCTACAGGAGCAACTTATGATGATGCCCGCAAGAAAGTATACGAAGATGCAGGACATGTACACTTCGATTACAGTTTCTACAGAGAAGACATCGGGAAGTTTTAATAAAAATCACGAAAAAAGATTTGGAGAAATCCAGGTCTTTTTTTGTAAAACGTTTAAAATTAGCAGTAAGCTTTAAGCTATAGGCAGTAAGCTTTACTACAAATAAAAAAGCCTACTGCATATTGCCTATAGCCTAAAGCATTAATAATTAATTATAAAAATGAATAACGGTATTATCATATTAGATTTCGGATCTCAGTACAACCAACTTATCGGAAGAAGAATCCGTGAGATGGGTGTATATTCTGAAATTTTACCTTTCAATACGCCATTAGAAACTATTTTAGAAAAGCAGCCGAGAGGAATTATCCTTTCAGGTGGTCCGAGTTCTGTGAATGCAGAAAATGCTCATTTAGTTGAAAAAGAATTATATGAGCAGGGAATTCCTGTATTGGGAATTTGCTACGGAATGCAATTAACAGCACACCTTTTAGGCGGAAAAGTAAATAAAGGCGAAAAAGGAGAGTACGGAAAAGCTCATTTAGATATCATTAAAGAAAGTTCTTTATTAAAAGGCGTTACCCAAAACTCTGTAGTTTGGATGAGCCACTTTGATGAGGTTGGAGAATTGCCGACAGGTTTTGAATTAAACGCAAAATCTGGGGTTATTGCTTCTATTTCTAATGAAGATAAGAAAATCTATTGCGTACAGTTCCACCCTGAGGTTTCTCACACTGAGGAAGGAGGTAAAATGTTAGAGAATTTCGTTTTCTCAATCTGTGATGCAGAGAAAAACTGGAAACTGACCAACTACATCGAAAAAACAGTTGCAGAAATCAAAGAAAAAGTAGGAGACAACAAAGTAATCCTTGGACTTTCTGGAGGAGTGGATTCTTCTGTAGCAGCGGTTTTAATTCACAAAGCAATCGGTGATCAATTGCAGTGTATCTTTGTTGATACAGGTTTATTGAGAAAGAATGAAGACGTAAAAGTAATGGAAAATTACGGTGAGCATTTTAATATGAATATTAAATTGGTTGACGCTTCAGAAAGATTCTTATCTAAATTAGCCGGAGTTGAAGATCCTGAACAAAAAAGAAAAATCATCGGAAACGAATTTATTCATGTTTTTGATGAAGAATCTCATAAAATCGAAGGTGCTAAATTCTTGGCACAAGGAACGATTTATCCTGACGTTATCGAAAGTCAGTCAGTAAACGGACCTTCAGCGGTAATCAAGTCTCACCACAATGTTGGCGGACTCCCGGAAGAAATGGAATTTGAGCTGTTAGAGCCTTTAAGAGAGCTTTTCAAGGATGAAGTAAGAAAGGTTGGGGAAGAATTAGGTATTCCTCATCATTTGGTACACAGACACCCTTTCCCTGGTCCAGGTTTAGGAATCAGAATTTTAGGAGCTGTAGACGCAGAAAAAGTGAAAATTCTTCAGGAAGCTGACGATATTTTCATCGAAGAATTATATAAAAATGACCTTTACGAGAAAGTTTCTCAGGCATTCGTAGTTTTACTTCCTGTAAAATCTGTTGGAGTAATGGGTGACGAAAGAACATACGAATATACTGCGGTTGTTCGTTCTGCCAACACCATCGACTTTATGACAGCAACGTGGAGCAGACTTCCTTACGAGTTTTTAGATACTGTTTCAAGCAGAATCATCAACGAAGTAAGAGGAATCAACAGAGTAGCTTACGATATTTCAAGCAAACCACCTGCAACTATTGAGTGGGAATAATCTTGATTTAATTTAAAATATAAATCCTGTTCTTATGAGCAGGATTTTTTTGTTACCAGTCTTGTCTTAATACTATTCCAATCCATAAAAAATAAATTAGGATCAATAAAATAAGACTGTTTATTATATAAAATATTGCTTTTTTGTTATGCTGATGAATTATATAAAAGTTGAGAATTAAAATAAATAACATTAAAGGAGTGAATTCTAAAAAGAAATCTGACTGAAAATAAAAAGATAAGATTACATAGATCAATGAGATAATTAGAACTATAACTGTTAGATTTTTCATTATTAATTTTCAATTGTTTTTCCGTAAATATTTAAGCAATCAACTAATTCTAGTATAGATTCATCAGTATTAGAAAAAGTATCATCAACATAGACATCATAGTTACCTTGATTTTTATATCGGTAAGTTTTAGCAGCATCAGTTTTTACTGTTAATGAATATGTTTTTTTAATTTCAATATTGGTTTTGTAAGAATTAGTGCAAAGCTTTGGTTTAGAGAAATACGCATTAAGTGTATCATTTTTAATGAAATATAGATAGTAATTTGCTGTTGAATCTATACTGTCAATTTTTGCATTAAGCGTTATTGTTTCAGATTTAAAATGAATATTTTTGATTTTGTAAGGGGTACAGGCAATGATCAATGATATAAATAACAAAGCCAATAAGTTTTTGAGATACATAGGCAGTTATTAATAATTATTAGGACTTGGATTAATATATTTAAGCAATGTAAATCTTGGATTTATCTTATTTGCTGTTATATTGCTACAGCTAACAAAATATTGAGATTTCATCCCTGTTTTCCAAACTAAAATATTATTTTCAGTATAAGATTCTTCGGAAGAATCTGGTTGAAAACAATTTGCATATCTGACTTCTCTGTTTAGAACTAAAGTATAATTTTTGTGAAGTTTAATTTTTTTGTAATTGGGACTTTTAAAATCTTTATCATTAAAACTTGTAAAAACAGCTTCAATAGTGTCACTTTTAAAATGATAAACGAAAATATTATTGGCACTATCAATTCTAAAGAATTTACCTTTTAATATCACCGTATGATCACTTAAAACATATCTTTCACTATTTCTGGAGATACAGTTTAAAAGAAATAGAAGAGGGAGAATGGTTATTAGTTTTTTCATCATTTTTTTCCTTTTTAGTTTACAAAAGCATAGGCTCAAAAGCATGATAATACTCATTCTCCTTCCAAGGAAATTTTGCCGCTATTTCATCATTATCAAGAAAATCTCTCACTGAAAACTCATCATCCTGAAAGAAAATTTCGTCAACACGATCGTTTTCGTTATATGTAAATTTAATTGAGGGAATTGTTTCATTTTCAAATTCATAGTCAAAAACGGAGGGATCACCATAAAAGTTTTTAAACTTATCCGTTTTGGTTCCCGTTAATAAATCTATTGAACAACCTGCTAATTTTCTATTTCTATTATCAAATACAGAAATAGCTTTACCATGCAAACTGCCGTTACGATACAAAATAGAATCCCATTGAGTTTCTCCCTTATCGTTAGTTTCTTTATTATAATGAAACGTCCAAGGTTTACCGAACGATCCGATATCTATATGATTGGTAATTACTTCCGGTAAATTATCTTCCGGAGAGAGATAAACTTCGCCTCCTAATTGTTCAACTTCCTTTGTTCTGTAATTTTTTGAAAAACGCTCTATTTTTTTAAGTTCATTGGTTTTACTGTCATAGCTCAGACGGTTAAATTCTGAAAATTGATCAAGCTGTTTTTGTGAAATTTCAGTGTTATTTTCATCGGTGTATTTTATATAAGTATCCAAATCCATTATAGTTTCTAGGTAATTTTCCTTAAATTTAGGTAAAATTACATGATATGCAAATAGACACACGTACACTGACAGTTCAGGATTACGATGAATTGGTAGTGACAATGAAGCGTGCTTATCCTCAAATGTCTGAATCTATATGGTCAAAAAGAAGTATAGAAAAACTGACTAAAATTTTCCCCCAAGGTCAAATTTGTATCACAGTAGATGGTAAATTGGCGGCGGTTGCACTTTCCATTATCGTGAATTATAATGAATTTGGGGATGATCATACCTATGTTGATATCACAGGAAATTATACTTTTAATACCCACTTATCAACAGGAGATGTTTTGTATGGAATAGAAGTTTTCGTTGATCCCGAATATCGCGAATTACGTCTGGGAAGAAGACTTTACGATGCCAGAAAAGAGCTTTGTGAACTGCTCAATCTTAAATCCATTGTTTTGGGTGGAAGGATCCCGAATTACCATAAACACAGTCACGAACTTTCAGCCAGAGATTATATCCGAAAAGTAAGAGATAAAGAGATTTATGATCCCGTTTTGTCTTTCCAGTTGTCGAATAATTTTCTGCCAATCAAGGTTTTAAAAAAATATCTTCCGGAAGACGAATCTTCAAAAGAAAATGCCGTTTTGCTCCAATGGAATAATGTCTATTACAGCAAAAAACCAAATACGATGCAGGATAGCATCATTCGTTTAGGTTTGGTGCAGTGGCAGATGAGGCATTTTAAAGATATTAATGCTTTTTACGAACAGGTTGAGTTTTTCGTAAACGTGATGGGAGACTACAAATCGGATTTTGTGCTTTTCCCTGAACTTTTCAATACGCCTTTATTAGCGCCATTTAATAAACTTTCGGAAAGGGACAGTATGATCGAATTGGCTAAACTGACGGAACAAATCAAGGCTAAAATTTCAGAATTGGCGATTAGTTACAACGTTAATATCATTTCCGGAAGTATGCCTGTTTTTGAAAATAATGATTTGTATAATGTGAGTTATCTTCTTCATCGTGATGGTAGAGTAGACGAATACCGTAAAATTCACATCACGCCAAACGAAAGAAAATATTATGGAATGAAAGGCGGAAGCGAAATAAAAGTTTTCGATACTGACTGTGGAAAAATTGGTCTTGTAATCTGTTATGATGTCGAGTTTCCAGAGCTTCCAAGAATATTGGCAGATCAGGGAATGAAAATCCTATTCGTTCCTTATCTTACCGACACGCAAAATGCGTACATAAGAGTTCGTCATTGTGCAGCAGCCAGAGCCATCGAAAATGAATGCTATGTTGCCATCGCGGGCTGTGTAGGAAATTTACCGGGAGTTAATAATATGGATATCCAGTTTGGTCAGGCAGCCGTGTTTACGCCATCGGATTTTCCTTTTCCATCAAATGCTATAAAAGGCGAGGCTACTCCTAATACGGAAATGACTTTAATTGTTGATGTTGATTTAAATTTATTGAAAGATCTTCATTACAACGGTTCTGTTCAGATTTTGAAAGACAGAAGAAATGATCTTTATGAAACTTATCTTAAATAAATTATTTTAGGCTAAAAATATACTAATCCTGCTTTTAATAAGTGGGATTTTTTATGATTAAAATTTAAAACTTTCTCAATATTAATACAAAAAAAATAAGCTCCCATTTCTGAGAGCTTATTCTATTTTAAAGATAATTTAGTATTATTCTTTGATGAATTTCTTTTGGGCAGTACCCTTAGCATCATCGATATCTATTACATAAACTCCGTTGATCAAATTACTTACATTGATCTTGTTGTTTAAGATAATTCCCGCTGATACTACTTGTCCTGCTGCATTGTAGATCTTGTAATTAGATCTTGAACTTGTATTTTTTACATTCAATACAGTTTTTACCGGGTTAGGATAAATCATGATATCCGTCTGGTTTGTTGCATTAGGAACTCCTGGTTTTGAAATTCTCACTGTGTAATCTTCAACTTCTCCGTTTGCAAAACTTGTACAGTTTACAGGGATACCGTCTCTCTGCATTGCTACTCTCATCACTACATATTTGTAATCAGTTAAGCTAACAAATGCATCCGTTGGTACATTGAACGTTCCTTTAACAGGAGTCGTTGTACTTGGAGCTGAAGCAAGGATTCTTTCGTTAATGTCGAAAGTTCCGTTTCTGTCAAAATCGATCCAAACAGCAATACCTTCATTGTTGTTAGTACCTAACCAAGTTTTTTCAATAGCAATTTCGTTACCTGTAGAACCTTGAATTAATTCAATGAATTTAGCAGGAACAGCTGTATAATCTGTATAAGTAGATCCTACTGAAATGTTTTCCATTGTTGGCTTACCGTTTGGCTTCACAGTTACTTTTGAAATAAATTCATTAGCTGCACTTGTAGAAGACATTGGACAGTAAGTTACTGTTGGCGTTGTAAACAAATATGGAGGAGTGAAAGTTCCTGGAGTTCCACTACAGATATTTGCAACCTGCATTTCATATTTAGTTAATTCTAATAATCCTGTTAATGTAAGAGTATTCGTTGAAACTGGTACGTTTGTCCAGCTCGGAATACCTACTTTTCTATATCTTAAGATATAAGTCGCTCCCGGGAACGGATCCCAAACCACAACTGCTGTAGTAGGAGTAAGGTTCGTAATCGTTAATCCTGGAGGAGCAATGTCACATGTTCTCTCAGTCGTAAATACTTTCGGGTTAGACCAAGGGTTAAGTGTAGTAGTTCCATCACATTTGTTTGCGATCTGTACTTCATAAGAAGTATAAACAGCTAAATTCTGAAGTGTATATGTGTTTGCAGGAGCTAATGGTAAAGGTATTTCAGCATTTGGCCATCCTGTAGTACCTACTTTTCTCCATCTTAATGTATATGATGAACTAGCAGCAAGCGGAGCCCAAGTAATCAATGCAGATGTTGTTGTAATGTTACTTATTGTAACATTTGGTGGAGTAGGATCACATTTAGTTGTAAACTGATTATGTGAAAATACACCAGGTGTACCATTACAAACAGCTGCTACTTCTACTTCATATAATGTTGCAGATAATAATCCGGTTAAGTTATAAGTATTAGTTGCTGTAGTTACGGCAGCTACACTCGCTGTAGACCAAGGCGCTGTAGAACCAACAGGTCTGTATCTGATGCTATAACTTGCACCACCGATATCCTGAGGCCAAGTAATCGTTGCAGAATTATAAGTAATAGAAGCAGGCGTTACTGTTACCACAGGTGTCGTATTACTACAGATACGAATTACAATGTTGTCAACTGCAACAGGAGGTTGAGTACCTCCACTGCCATCATTTCTCCATTCGTATACAAGACGCATAGTAGTACCTGCAAAAGAACTGATATTTAAGTTTGTATTAGAATATGACTGCCAAGTTGCTTGTTGATTATAGTTAGTTCCTAACTGAATTCTTCCAGTTCCGGCAGCAATCTGAGTTCCGGCAACCGGCATAAAAGATGCAGGTACCAACCAAACTCTTAAATAATCGAAAGTACTTTCTCCAACCGCTTTCCAGTCGAATGAGAATGTTGCAATCGTTGTTCCGGCAGGAACTGTAATATCTCTGTAAGCATGTACTGTACTTATAGCACCTGCAATTGTATAAGCATTGGTTACACCGCTATCATTTGATATATAGATAGATTTTCCAGTGTTTCCGGTAGCAGTTCCATATGCCCATTTGTTAGTTTGACCTGCACTTGTAAATCCTAAATCATTAGTAGCTGTGAAATCCTGAAGATAAGGAATCGTTGCAGGGATCTGAGTTGTTGTGAAACTTGGACCAGCAACCCAAAGACTACGGTCTGTAGGGCTACAAACTGAACGTACCCACCAGTAATAAGTAGTATTTGGTGTTAACAGAGTTAAGTTTGTTGTTGTAGCAGCAGATGCTCCTGTAGGTGCTGTAGCAGCAACTGGAGGAACACTTGATGTGCTTAAATAATATTGATATCCACTTGCAGGAACCTGAGTAGGAGCCGTCCAGCTAATTGTAGCATTTGTTGCTCCAACAGTTGGTACCGTCATTGCTGTAGGTACAAAACAAGTAGGAATAAACAAGTTGATGTTATCAATCGCAGCAGGAGGAGTAGTTCCACCGCCACCGTCGTTTCTCCATTCAAATACCAAACGCATTGTTGCACCTGCAAAGCTGGTTAACGTTACGTTTGTATTAAGGTAATTCTGCCAAGCAGTCTGATTACTAAATTCACCACCAATCTGGATTCTTCCAGCTCCGGCAGTAATCTGAGTTCCAGCAGTAGGCATAAAACTTGAAGGTACCATCCAAACTCTTAGGTAGTCCCATCCTGTTTCACCTAATGATTTCCAGTCAAATGCCAAAGTAGCAATCGTTGTACCTGCAGGGATCGTAATATCTCTGTAAGCATGAACTGTACTTATTGCACCTGAAATTGTATAATTATTGGTAACTCCGTTATCATTAGAGATATAAACTGAATTTGCAGCATTACCTGTTGCAGATCCATAAGCCCATTTATTGGTTTGTCCAGCACTTGTAAATCCTAAATCATTACTTGTATTAAAAGTTTGAGTATATGGAAGAGTTGCAGGTATCTGTCCTGTTGTAAAACTAGGACCGGCAACCCAAATACTGTTATCAGTAGAACTACAAACAGAACGTACCCACCAGTAATACGTTGTATTCGGTGTTAATGGAGTTAAGTTTGTCGTTGTTGTAGCAGAAGTTCCTGTAGGTGCTGTTGCAGCAACAGGTGGAGTGCTTGATGTGCTTAAATAATAAGCGTATCCATTTCCGGGAGCCGGAGTTGGAGCTGTCCAAGTGATTGTAGCATTCGTTGCTGTTACCGTAGGCACAGCCATTCCTGTAGGCACAAAACAAGTTGGAATAAATAAGTTGATATTGTCAACAGCAGCCGGAGGAGTAGTACCACCGCCACCATCATTTCTCCACTCAAATACCAAACGCATTGTTGTACCTGCAAAGCTGGTTAACGTTAGGTTTGTATTAAGATAATTCTGCCAAGCAGTTTGGTTACTAAATTCACCACCAACCTGAATTCTTCCAGCTCCGGCAGTAATCTGAGTTCCGGCAGTAGGCATAAAACTTGAAGGAACCATCCAAACTCTTAGGTAGTCCCATCCTGTTTCACCTAAAGATTTCCAGTCAAATGCCAAAGTAGCAATAGTTGTACCTGCAGGAACTGTAATATCTCTGTAAGCGTGTGCTACACTTGCAGCACCTGAAATAGTATAATCATTGGCAACTCCATTATTTGAAACATAAATAGAGTTGCCTGCATTACCTGTAGCTGAACCATAAACCCATTTATTAACTTGTCCAATACTTGTAAATCCTAGATCATTATTTGTATTGAAGTTTTGAGTATATGGGATTGTAGTTGGGATCTGTCCTGTTGTAAAACTTGTACCAGCAACCCAAATACTATTGTCAGTACCGCTACATACAGAACGTACCCACCAGTAATAAGTAGTATTAGGTGTTAAAGGGTTTAAGTTTGCAGTTGTTGTAGCAACACCTCCTGTAGGAAGCGTAGCTGCGGTAGGTGGAGTGCTTGATGTACTTAAATAATAAGCATATCCATTTGCGGGAACCGGAGTTGGAGCTGTCCATGAAATTGTAGCTGTCGTAGCAGTAATTGCAGATGGTGCTGTTGGTGTCGGCACGAAACAAGTTGGAATAAACAAGTTGATATTGTCAATCGCAGCAGGAGGGTTTGTACCGCCACCGCCGTCATTTCTCCACTCAAATAACAGACGCATTGTGCCTCCGGCAAAACTACTGATATTTAAGTTCGTATTAAGATAATTCTGCCAAGCAGCTTGATTGCTGAACTCAGCACCAATCTGGATTCTTCCGGATCCGGCAGTTGTTAAAGTACCTGGTGTAGGAGTGTAGGTAGTTGGTACCATCCAAACCTTTAAATAATCCCAAGTTACTTCACCTAACGCTCTCCAATCAAATGTAATCGTAGCTAGAGTAGATCCTGCAGGAATCGTTATATCTCTATAAGCCTGGACTGTACTTGCTGCACCTGCGATGGTGTAAGCATTGGTAACTCCATTATCATTTGAGATATAAAGTGAATTGGCTGCATTACCTGCTGCGGAACCGTAAGCCCATTTGTTTGGCTGAGTTCCGTTGGTTAAGGTAAGATCATTTGCTGTCGAAAAATTTTGTGTGTAGGGGAGTGTTGCAGGTGCCTGTCCATAGGCCTTCGACAGGAAGCCTACATTAATCAGACACAGAAGAAGTACTAAAAGAGTAGAAAGTTTCTTCATAAGTTATTGTTATTAATATTAATTATGCAAATCTAAATGGTTTTTTACGAATAATAGTATATAAGACAATGTTTTTTATAAAAATTGTATAAAGAATCCATAAAGATTTTAAGGATGAAAGTTGTTAAATAGTTGAATATTGAAAGATAAACGCTCTATATTTTGTTTTAGTATTTAATTTAAAGTTAAAGTATCATAAAATAGGTGTTTATTTTATCTTTATTGAATGTATTTGTTGATAATTTTAATAAGATTAAGTCCAGAAATATATCTTCAAAATTGAAATTAATATCACCATATTTTTACTAAAACATATCGTTCTTCTGCCAAATCTTTTGAGGTTGGTTCTTATACTTAGATTTTTTCTTTCAATTCCGTTTGTTGCGTACTTTTTAGTTACATGAATTTCCTTTGGAATTAAATATTTGTAATTGATAAGTTTATCTGTATAAATTTTAGTGGCTTTTATGTTAATTAATGTTCTCAATCATTTAAATATGTTTTTTTCGACAAAAATAAACTAGTGTAGATAATTTATACTCTAGTTTTTAAATTTATTGTTTTGAATTTTAATGAGTTAGTGTTTGAAAATGTTCTCATCACTAATTTTGGAACATTACCCATTATTACTTGTATGCATCAAAGGAAAAATTATTACTTTTTATAATACCATTAAACAATTTATATTTTTTCAATTTTATCTTTTGCTCTTTTGTTAAATCTAAATAAATATTTTTTTCAATACATATATCCAATGAAAGCGAGTAATTATTAAACCCTAGAATATAGTAATCATAAGTCGTCGATATTTCAGAGCGCAAAATTTCATTGACATCTAATTCTATATTATAACTAACATTCTCTTTTGGTTTAAGCATCAGTATATTATTTATCAAATAGAAATTTTTCTGTGCACACAATAGATTATCAATGTCATTTTTATACATCCAATTGAAAAGTTTCTTTTCTTTATCTTTTTTATTAAGTTCTACTTTTCTCATATAACTATCATGTTGATCATCGACTATATCTAGCATTCTGCTTGAGGCCTCTAAAAATTCATTTTTAGAAGTTTCTTTAATCATTATACTTGGAGAGAAATACCTATAAGAAGAATTAATATTATTTTGATCCTCACAATATTCGGATGAATAATATGCTTTAAAACCACTTTTATCAAGTGGTAAAGCATAAAAATCATTTGTCTCATTAAGTATTGTTAATTTTAATAAATACTTTCCAAAATTTATTTTTTTTTGAACAGAAAAATATAATTTAATTTGTGAATTATACAATGTACTAAAAGATAATATTAATAATAACAGTAATTTTTTCATTTTTAAATTCTACTGTAAATTTATTTTATTACTTTCAATTTTCCCTGTAAAAAATTTATAGTTTTTAAGTTTTCTCTTTTGTTTTTCAGTAATAAATGCGTAAATATTTTTATGGATATTAATAGACAAAAATGATGTATTTTTCTTTTTTTTATCAAGCATATACATTCCTTGTAATTGTCCATTATATTCATTTATTATATTCCATAAATTAAACGGAATTGAAAACTCAATTTTTTCCTTCGTCTTCAATAAAAGCAAATTATTCATTACATAATAATTTATTTTTGCTTTACTTAAGTCATTTATATTATTTTTTATTTTCCAACTGTTTATTTTTAAATTAATTTCTTTTTTGATAGAATCTGTTTTTCTTTTTAAATTATCAAATTTTGATGCATCAAAATTTGGTGAGCTTAAATGAGTTTCTATATTTTTTTTATCAACATTATCAAATATATTTAGAGTTAATCCGAAAAAAGGATAATTATCAAGCCAATCAGTTTCTGAAATATTATAGTTATCACTATAATAAGGCTGAAGAGATTTTTGATCTAAAGGAATTGCGATATCTTCTTTTCCTTCATTATATATTGAAATATTTGCATTTTCCATTTTTGAATCTAATTTCCAATCAATTTTTATTTGAGATAAAAATTGATTTGGTATAATAAAAATTATAAAAAATAGAAAATATGTTTTTGAAATTTTATTAATCATTCCCATTTTAACATATTACTTATCAAACTACCAGAGAAAAGTTTATATTTTTTTAATTTTCTTTTTTGAGAAGGAGTTAAATATCTATCAATATCCTTATAACTACACAGACTTAAATAAAATTTATAATTATTTGTTTTATCAAGAATATAATTATAAAAAATTAATTCTTGATCCGTTATATTATTCAAATCGAATTTAATATTAAATGATTTTTTTTCATAAGGCTTAAGATAGATCAAATTATTATTTAAATTATAATTAATTAGTGCAAGACCATAATCTTGTATATTATTGTTATCGCCCCAAATCTTTATTTTTTTTTGATAGATAGCTCTTTTTGTTTCAATATCTTTTTTGACAGAGTCTACATTATCAAAATGTTTATAACCCAAAACATAATTTTCCCTTTTGTTATTTGTAGTTATGAAATTTACCATAAGACTAAAACTAGGAAATTCAGGTTCATAATCAGAGAAGGAACCACAATCTCCTTCGTAAGGCCGTAAATGATATATATCTATTGGAAGAACATAATATTCCTTTGAGTTATTACTAATGGTTACATTAGCAATTGAATTTATTAATCTAACTTCTAATTTTAGCTGACCAGATGCAGAATAGAAGAAAAAAAATATAATTAAAATACAATATTTTGTGTACATATTATTTTGATTTGTTTTTTTGAATATTATACATAATTCTCCACTCATACATCAAACGACCTATGTTTGAATTAACACGATCTATTACGGACTGTTCATGTCCTACTCCCTGTGGACCATAATAGAGTGACGTCGCTTCAAATGCAGTATTATTTCCATATCTCGTAGCCCCCATCGACATCTCCCATTGGACTCCCATAACTTCCTGAAAAAAATTGAAATTTCTTGTACTTGTTTCAGAAATTCTTGTTATTTCACTAAATTTACTTTTAAAAAAACGATTCGCAAATACATGCCCATACATTTCGTGTCCAAGAGTGAAAGCATAAGATAAAATATTACCTATATTATTAATATTTATCTCTACAATTTGTCCATGAGTAACTGCAGGACTATTGATATTGAGGTTTTCTATAAAACTTGCTTCTGTTATTTTAAATAATTCAACTAAAGCAGGTACATTTTGTAAAAGAATATCTTTATCTATATATTTGGCTTTATCTTTTGCAGGATCTTTAAATCCAGCCTTTTTCAATTGCTCTACTAAAGAAAACATTTCTCCAATAGCTCCATCTTTAGTTAATATTTCTTGTAATAAACCAAAAGCAGCAGCATTATTAAAATTTATTATATCTCCACCTCCTCCTTCATCAGCATCACGTCCTACAAAATTATTCAGCAATTTTTTTCCTACTATTTCCATTGTTTGTCCGGAAGTATTGATAATATGTCCATCTTGATCAAACTATCTTCCATCAACATCTGATAAAGAAACAGGATTATTAGCTACATATGCATACGTACTTGTAGAAAGATATTTTTTAGCAAGTTGACCATGTGAATTTCATTATTAAAAATAGAGCATTGATTTCCCAATACTCTATTTTTTTGATCTATTTATTTTCTAAAACAGATATTGAACTTGGTACTTTTAATCCTTTATCAATATACATCTCATTTATAATACTTTTAGCATTTTCGTTATTAACTTCATATGCTTTTAAAAGGTAATATAATGTTAATTTGCTTTCAAGAGGAAATTTACTGTCATAATTATATTTAGCTAATATATCTGATGTATTCATAAAAGCCTGTCCATAGTTATGTAACTCACCCATCTTGATAGAATAGTAAAGAAAATCTTTTTTATGGCCATTTGTTACAAATTCCTTATAAAGTCTTTGATATTCTGTTGTATCATTATTTTTTAAAACAACGTTTAAAACATTTTTTAAAGAATCAGTAATAAAAGTTGATTCTTTAGCAGAAATAATTGATTTAGTTTCTTTTATTTTATCATTTTTCACTTGTTTATTACAAGAAAATATGATAATCGAAGAAATGCTAAAAAGCACTACGATATTAAATTTCATAAAATGTATTTTAAAAGTTTTTAAATAATCCTTTGTAAATAATAGCTCCATTTTTATAGATAACTATCTTACCATTTCCATCACCCGTGTGTAAGTGCTCACTTATTCTACTCATCCCTTTTTGGCCATAGTCAACATAGCCGTCAAACCCAACAACAGTTAGATTAGGGTGTTGAATTGAAACTTTTTTAGCAAATGAACTGAATCTGCCTGTTGGCTCTTCTTCATAAGCAGATTCACATGAATATATTATTAACATTGGATTTTTGTAATTATCTACTTTTTTCCAATTTGCATTTTTTTTGCCCATTGTATGTCTTCAAACCAATTTAGACATTTTGGTTTAAATCTTTAAGGAGGATTTTCGGTTTATAAACTTACTAATTT
>NZ_JAWRXH010000125.1:0-277 GCF_046535115.1 Chryseobacterium sp. SIMBA_038 | reverse complement strand
AACGCTGGAATGGGTCGCCTGGTACAACCGTCATCGGCTGATGGAACCGCTCGGCTATATCCCGCCTGCTGAAGCTGAGGCAAACTACTACAGGCAACTCAGAAATGCCGCTGACGTGTCCGCATTAACTTAAACCAACCAGCCTCCACGATTCCCGGTGCGGTTCACTATCTTCGTCTAGGCGGCGCTTGAGAAACCACTTTCTAGGCACATCTGGCGCCCTGGATAGCCATCGCAGGTCGTTGCCGCGGTAACAGGCAGCGATAATCGGTAACGT
>NZ_JAWRXH010000124.1:0-278 GCF_046535115.1 Chryseobacterium sp. SIMBA_038 | reverse complement strand
AAGGATATTTTTGCAGTTTCATGGCGTTTGGTTTTAAAAGATAAGTTTCCCGAGAAGAAGTTCTCTGTTGAAGTCTCAAATACCGAGCAGGATTACGGTCCAACGATAATTTTTTTTCAGATTTGTTAGTTGTGTTTTAGAGTGGGCGGTATGAGTTTTTGAGTTGAGTGGTTTTGTGTGTGAGTTATTAGGTTGTATGTGTCGTGGGTGGTGTATTGCAGAGTGATATTTAGGGGGGGTTAAGAGGTTTTTTTTGTATGTTGCTTGTCTGGAAGAAG
>NZ_JAWRXH010000123.1:0-278 GCF_046535115.1 Chryseobacterium sp. SIMBA_038 | reverse complement strand
ATCGCGGAACATGAATACGTAGCGCGCCTGTGCAAAGGCCTGCAGAAACACCTCGACCGCTCGGTTGCAGCGCGCCCGCAGCTTGATGACCGGCGCCCGCCCGTACGCAAGCGCGAGCCCGGACACTGCGGCGCGCACGACGCTCGGCCCCCAGCGCTGCAACGTAGCGAGCTCGGCGTCGTCATCGACGCAGGCGACGTTGGTCAGCACGTCCGGTTCCGAGATCGCCGGCTCTCCGGCGGCGGCCAGCAGACGCGACAGCAGCGTGGACCCGCAAC
>NZ_JAWRXH010000122.1:0-278 GCF_046535115.1 Chryseobacterium sp. SIMBA_038 | reverse complement strand
CTCCCATCGCGCCGTGCCGAACGCACTGCGCATAGCCGCCCACACGGCTATTTCATGACACGACCATTCCACCGTAGGTCGCCAGAATTAAATTTTGCTTAAAAGTCCGGAATCAGTGTGTCCGTTCAAAGGAGCGAGCGTTGCGGCTCCTCGAGCTACAAGGGCGTCATGGCCGGGCAGGCGAGAGTGCGCGCCTACGCAAGCCAATGAACGGAGGAATGATTGGCAAGACGATCAGTTTCGATCGCAGAAAAGTCGAGACGCTGCCCAGCCATCCC
>NZ_JAWRXH010000121.1:0-278 GCF_046535115.1 Chryseobacterium sp. SIMBA_038 | reverse complement strand
AGGCTCTGGGATGTTTCCAGCATGTCGGTCTCTCAATCCAGCACCAGAAGGCAGAATCAGCGGCGACCGCTGGGCAATCTCCTGGTGGATCATGTATTCGCCGAGGTTGTCTGCTACCTCGGCGCACCCAGCGCGGAATTCGACAGCAAACATGCGGGGCTTGCCGTCTTCGTCCAGCCATTCGAAAACCGGAAACCGGGAGCCGGGCTGAACGAAGACGGTGTGCCGCGTCGCCTCGCCGTCTTGCGGGCGATAGACGCGCATTACGGACGCTGGAC
>NZ_JAWRXH010000120.1:0-278 GCF_046535115.1 Chryseobacterium sp. SIMBA_038 | reverse complement strand
ATGGGGACTCATATCTACTAATTCTTCTTACTTCTGGTAAAATCTCATCCCAAATTTCTATCATCTCCTTCCAATAGGTCTTGGCCGCAGATTCTGAGTGCAACACCTGAGTTTCCCTGTAAGGTATTGCGCTCATGTCATACTCAGAACTCAGCATTACTGATCGTGCCACTATCCAGGTTTGTCTCTCTCAAGGCCTGAGCCTCCGAGCCATTGCTCGATGTCTGAGTCGTTCTCCCTCCACTATCAGCCGCGAAATTCGCCGAAATAGTGAGCCG
>NZ_JAWRXH010000025.1:0-463 GCF_046535115.1 Chryseobacterium sp. SIMBA_038 | reverse complement strand
CGAAGCTCAGTTTAGTTGGTTGTATTAACGATTTTTAAATGTGTTGTATGTTCTTCGATTTTTGTCAAAGGTATAGAATCTAGTCATGCTCAATTGTTGCAAGCGACAGACTGGCATTAAGCACTTGACTCCTTGGTGAGTGGATAGGTTAGTCAATAGGGGCACACTTATGCGTGCGAGTTTATTGCGTCGGCGGGAGAATGTACATGCAGGGTGATACTAGCTGGGCTAAACGCACTAAGTGGCGGGGTAGGTAGCTGGTCGAGGTCCGAGCCTGCCGGTAGTGGTGCAGGTGTGGGGCCGGCAGGAATCGGGCCATCGCTGGGTCGCAGTTTGGGCGCAGAGTGGGACCAAATAACGTCCGTCATGTGGCACATGGATTGTGCTTAGTGGCTGAAATATCTCGAAAGACCTGCTGCCAGTGCAGTCCACAAAATGCCAAAAACGGATTCAAAATCCGCCG
>NZ_JAWRXH010000119.1:0-278 GCF_046535115.1 Chryseobacterium sp. SIMBA_038 | reverse complement strand
ACCCCGTTTAATTTTCCTTTTGGCAGCGTAAAGCTTCCATGATAGGTTCCAAATTCATTGGTTGTAAACTTCTGTGAAGAAACCTCCTGATTATTAGCGTCCAATAAGGTTATTTTTTGAGCTAATCCTGAAGCTACGGATTCAACCTCTTTGTTCAGTTGTACATTGATTACTTTGAAGTATACCATCTGTCCTGGTCGGTAGATAGCCCTGTCTGTGAAGATCTGCGCTTTGGATCTAGACTCCTTATTTGGGTTATAATCTTCTGTATTGGTTCT
>NZ_JAWRXH010000118.1:0-278 GCF_046535115.1 Chryseobacterium sp. SIMBA_038 | reverse complement strand
AATGGTGACAGATCCGCTGAACCTGGCCGGGAGTACTAAAGGGGAACATAGTAAGGACTATGTCACCCTTCATTTCGGGACATCATTCGAAAGTCCTATGCTCGCCGCTCGCACAACTAAAGCCTCGCTTAAGGCTCGATTGAAGTTGTGGGTGCGGCCGTGTGACCGCCGCTCGGCGCGAGGGGACGCGGGATACAGGGCCCGAACCGATGCCGTGGGCCGGGCCAGTCGGCCCCGGGGAACAGTCGGCCCGTAAGACCGGAACTCGAACCGGGCAG
>NZ_JAWRXH010000117.1:0-279 GCF_046535115.1 Chryseobacterium sp. SIMBA_038 | reverse complement strand
AACTGCCACGGGAGGCCGTCCGTTGCCTGCTGGATGCACGCATCGAGCGCTGCCTCGACCTTCAGGAACAGATTGACGTCTGCCTCAGAGCGATCCTTGTCGAGAAGATAGAATGTCGTATAAATAACGAGCAGCAGCGCGACCAAAGTCTGCGCCGTGCCATGCCCGGTGCGCAGGGTCGTCAGTACCAAGTGATTCTCTAACGAGATGTCCTGGATCAATGCTGCCGGCAGGGGCAGCAGCATTTGTTTCGTGCGGACCTTACGCTTACGCAACATG
>NZ_JAWRXH010000116.1:0-279 GCF_046535115.1 Chryseobacterium sp. SIMBA_038 | reverse complement strand
TGGCAAGGGCAGGAGAGGAAGTGGAGATGAAGTCCAGAAAGACAACAATTCACTATCTTAAAGATATTACAATAGATTTTCCTTTGATAAGTTTTACCGTAGGCTGTTCAAAGGGAACCTACATCAGAAGTCTGGCTCATGATATTGGGCAGGAACTGAGAGTAGGAGCCTATCTGACCCAATTGAGACGAACAAAAATTGGCGATTACAAGATTGAAGATGCTACAGATCAGTTTTTAAACAATGATTTTAGATTTCTGGAATCATGAAAATGAAACA
>NZ_JAWRXH010000115.1:0-279 GCF_046535115.1 Chryseobacterium sp. SIMBA_038 | reverse complement strand
ATACACATACCTGCGACAATTATCGAAATAGTACTGGCATGTCTCAACATTCCGACTCCCGTGTGTTCAACGCGAACTGCACAATACTATAAATCACAGGCAAGCGCGTCTACGGGTGATCGTAACTAGACAAATTTTAAGTTATTTGCATTATTTTACCAATTATGCAGATCCATACCACCCGCTTAGCCAGCGAACCATTGGACGGATACGAAAATCTGCCTCCGTTCGATACGTCTTTTTTATACATCTCCCGTTTGGCTATTGAGCGCCTAAATC
>NZ_JAWRXH010000114.1:0-279 GCF_046535115.1 Chryseobacterium sp. SIMBA_038 | reverse complement strand
CGAGTGTCGCCGCCATCCTGGTGGCGATCGGCACCCAGATGCACTGGGAGTGGGTCGCCCAGTACCGCGGCGAGATCGGCAAAGGCATACTGCTGACGCTTATACTGCTGGTCTCCACCAGTGTGGCGGGCTTCCTGCTGGCCATTCCGCTGGGGCTGGCGCAGGCACGAGGGCCACGTCCGCTGGCGTGGCTGGCGCGGGGATTCTGCAATCTGATTCGCGGCACCCCGTTGCTGCTTCAGCTGTGGATTCTCTACTACGGACTGGGGTCTCTGTTTC
>NZ_JAWRXH010000113.1:0-279 GCF_046535115.1 Chryseobacterium sp. SIMBA_038 | reverse complement strand
ATGCTCATCCAGCTGCGCAAACACAGGCGTCGCACCGGATTGCAGTACGGCATCAATGACATTCGGGCAGCTGAAGGATGAGAAAATCACTTCTTTCCCCGGCCCGGCCCCCGAATAAGTTAATGCGAGCACCAGTGCCGCACTGCCGCTGGAGGTCAGCACAACCCCTTTCCCGTAACGTTTTTCCAGTTTTTCAGTCAGTCCGCTTTGTCCGGCAGTAAGCAAGTGTTTCACCGCGCGCAGACGGCCGCTGACTGAAAACTGACCCGGATAAATGGG
>NZ_JAWRXH010000112.1:0-279 GCF_046535115.1 Chryseobacterium sp. SIMBA_038 | reverse complement strand
GGGACCTGGACAGGCACTTAATCAAAAAGACAACGGTATTAATGTCATTGTAGGCCAGAGAAAAAATTCAAAATCATGGGATAAGGCTGTTGCAGATGGGTTTGTTCCGGGTGAAACGCTTTTCGAAATAGAGGAAGCTCTGCAAAAGGGAACTATCATCTGCTATCTTCTGAGCGATGCCGCACAAATAGAATACTGGCCAAAAGTAAAGCAACATCTTACTGCTGGAAAGGCCCTATATTTTTCCCATGGATTCGGGATTACCTTTAATGAGCGTAC
>NZ_JAWRXH010000111.1:0-279 GCF_046535115.1 Chryseobacterium sp. SIMBA_038 | reverse complement strand
AAGAGGCGGGTAAAGACATATAAAAGCCTTTCCATAAAAAAGGAATGTGATCCCAGAAGTTTGGAGGAAGCTGCCTTTTGGGGGAAACCTCTAGATAAGTGAAAATAACAGAAAAAATTAAACTTAAAAGAAAAATAACCATTACCGTTTGGATCAGAAACCGTTTCATTTTTTTTGCCCGCAAAGCTCTTGGGAGAAGTTTATTGGTTAAAAAATGAGTAAACATAAAAGAACTGATAGCAATGATAACGGCTTGAATCATTGCCAGATATTTATCAG
>NZ_JAWRXH010000110.1:0-279 GCF_046535115.1 Chryseobacterium sp. SIMBA_038 | reverse complement strand
CGGGATTGCTTATGCCCGCAGAAATTGCCGTCTGACTGAACGACTGCTGCTCGTTCTGTGTAGCGGTGTTTCGCGCCTCATCAATCGTTACTTTCGTGGCTCCGAGATTAATGTCGTTTCCGGCGTGTATGGTGCTGCCGGTGACATGCAGATCCTTGCCCGCACTGATGTTCAGGTTGCCATTCAGCGAACCGATCATGCTGCCGTTGTTCGTGACCTGTGTTGCCTGCTGCGCATCCGTGGTTTTGCGCACGCCGATCGTATAACCCTGCAATCCGC
>NZ_JAWRXH010000109.1:0-280 GCF_046535115.1 Chryseobacterium sp. SIMBA_038 | reverse complement strand
GTGTTTTAAATAAAAGCTTTTGTGACTTTTGTGGTTACAAGTATTTTTTTTGATAATCACCACAAAAGATTTAAACACTTAAGTTATTTAAGTGACAAACATTACGTATAATAAGTACACTTTAGCTTTTGAAAATCTTTGATTTTCTTCTTATGTGTACTTTCCTATATAGTATAATTTTAAACTAACTTACGTGAACTAAAGTGTTTTAAATAAAAGCTTTTGTGACTTTTGTGGTTACAAGTATTTTTTTTGATAATCACCACAAAAGATTTAAACA
>NZ_JAWRXH010000006.1:0-277640 GCF_046535115.1 Chryseobacterium sp. SIMBA_038 | reverse complement strand
GCGATCCGGACGGGACTCGAACCCGCGACCTCCGCCGTGACAGGGCGGCATTCTAACCAGCTGAACTACCGGATCAAATTTTCGTTGTTGTAAATTTAAAGAACTATGTTTCTTTTTTGTGATTGCAAAGCTACAACTTTTTCCCTTAGCTACAAATTATTTAGTAAAAAAAAGCCTTCCAAAAACGGAAGGCATTCATTATCAAACTTATTTTTTTATAAGTGTGCACTTAATTTCTCAGCGATCGTCTCTTTTGGAGCTACTCCAACGATTTTATCAACAACCTCACCGTTTCTAAAAATTAGAACTGTAGGGATATTTCTGATACCATATTGCATAGAAATTTCCTGATTGTTGTCTACATCTACCTTTCCTACTATTGCTTTTCCATCAAAATCTGTTGCTACTTCTTCGATGATTGGTCCCAATGTTCTACATGGTCCACACCATACTGCCCAAAAATCAACCAATACCGGTTGTTCTTTTGATTTTGAAAGTATCTCTGCGAATGAGCTATCTGTAATTTCTAAAGCCATTTTATTTTTTATTTTTAATTAATATTATATTCTTTTTAATCGTTGATTTCGATATTCAAAATTACTACTTTTCAGTAATAAGACTATCTATGCTCAACATTTGTTTTTTCTATAGCGTAATCGCTTGAAATCTCTTTCAAAGCACTTACCAAAGCATCAATTTCGGCTTTAGTAGTCATGTGGCTAAACGAAATACGTAACGGCGTACAACCATCCATCTCATCTTCAGATAAAACCATCATCATTACCATTGAAGGTTTTGATGCTCCAGAAGAGCACGCGCTTCCCTGAGAAATTGCAATTCCTTTCATATCCAACTGAAGTCCGATCAAAGGGTTTTTATAGGGCAATAAAGCACTTAAAACCGTGTAAAGGCTATTTTCCTTTTCAGCGCTTCTTCCGTTGAATTTAATGCCTGAAACCTCAGCAGACAATCTTTCAATTGCGTAGTCTTTAATTTCCTGCATATGAGTTGCATAAGCTTCCATATTTTTAATAGAAATCTCTAATGCTTTGCCTAAACCAACAATTCCGGCAACGTTTTCAGTTCCCGCTCTCAGGCTTCTTTCCTGAGGTCCGCCTGTGATAATACCTTTTAATCCTGATGCTTTTCTGATGAAAGCAAAACCGGCACCTTTAGGACCGTGGAATTTATGGGCACTGCAAGAAGCAAAATCTACAGCAATATCAGAAAAATCCAATGGCATATGAGCCATTGTCTGAACTGTATCTGAATGGAAAAGTGCATTATTTGCTTTGCACAATTCTGCTATTTTTTTAATATCGTAAATATTTCCTATCTCATTGTTGACGTGCATTAAGCTCACCAACGTTTTCTTATCAGAAGCTTTTAATAATTCCTCTAGTTTATTAAGATCAAGATCTCCTTTTTCGTTAGGACGAATGTAAGCTACCTCTACTCCTTTTCTGTTTTTCATATCCAAGATACTCTCAGAAACACATTTGTGCTCCAATGGAGAGCTGATGATCCTTTCTACTCCAAGGTTTTCTACGCTGGATTTGATGATCATATTATTAGATTCTGTTCCACAAGAGGTAAAAATGATCTCAGCCGGAGTTACGTGAAGATAATCTGCGATCTGCCTTCTTACATTTTCAAGAAGAATTTTTGCTTCCTGACCGAAGCTGTGAGTTGAAGACGGATTTCCGAAATTCATCTTCATGGTGCCAACCATTGCATCAATAACTTCTTCCGAAAGAGGCGTTGTTGCAGCGTTATCTAAATATACTTTATTCATTTTTATTTTGAATATTTTAATTCTACAGAATTGAATTGATAGTCTGAAGGAACGGTAAATAATACCCAAGGATTTGAAATCACCTGTATTTCCATACCGCCTGATTCTACAAACGGAACTTCTACATACAGAATATTATTTTTCACAGAAACACTTTTAATTTCTGAAATTCTGTGATCTCCTGACCTGAACATTCCTAAGTTATATAAAACTACTTTTTTGTCTTTTGGGAATTTTGGATAATTAATTGCAGGCTCAGTTCCGGCTTCTACGATAAGATTTGAGTTACCACCTTTCACCGCTTTTTGAAGCTCCTGTTCATTTTTAATAATTGAAAATCCGGGCTGATCTGCTCCGCCCTGAGATTCTGAGACAAGAATTTCTGCTTTTTTCTGCATTTGTTCTGATTTTTTGGATGATTGATCAGTCTGAGAAACTGCAGTTGTACAGCTCATAGAAAGTGCTAAAAGCCCAATAAGTAGTTTATTCATTTTTACTTTTTTACTCACCCAAAATTAGTGAAAAAATTGGTAATGTCCTTCATTCGCCCATTTAAGCATTTGCTTATCTCCCGAAGTATCTCCGAAAGCGATGATTTTATCGTATTTAGAATTACTTATTTCTTCTTTTATTCTCATTAATTTTTCGTTTCCGTTGCAGTTTTTACCAATAAAATTTCCTGTGAAAACTCCGTTTTTAAACTCTGCACGCGTGGAAACAAGCTGCATTTGTAATGCCTCGGCAAATGGTTTTGTCCAGATGTCGAGTGAGGCAGTCACCAATAAACTTTGTGTATTATCTCTATCGATATTTTGAATAAAATCGAGCGCATTTTCGCGAACGATCTTTGGATAGTTCTCTTCAAAGAATTGCTTGGCTTTTTTCTCTATTTTCTCCTGAGTCTGGCCTTTCAGGATAGATCCGATGAAACTTTTCTTTACTTTTTCAGTTTCAGCCAATTTTAATTTTAATAAAATGAAAAGTGGAATGTGTCTTATAAATTGTACCCGAAACTTGGCAGAATCATAAAATTTAAGATACATAAACATGGTATCTTTATAGGTAAGGGTTCCGTCAAAATCAAAACAATACAATTTTTTCATTTTAATTAAAGCTTTAATTTTTTAAATATAAATTCAGGAATATTTCTGATGATCATCATAATAACGCCCCAAATCGGTAAAACGTATACAACATTTTTCTCTTTTTTGAATGCTTTATAAATACAAGCCGCTGCCTGTTTTGGAGTTGCCGTTAATTTTGGATTTAAAGGTAAGCCTTCTGTCATTTTTGTTGCCATAAAACCTGGTTTTACTGTCATGACATGAACTTTTTTCTCAAACAAATAATTTCTTAATCCGCTTAAATAAGCCGTAAAAGCTGCTTTTGCGCTTCCATAAATAAAATTACTCTGTCTTCCTCGATCTCCTGCTACAGATGATAATCCGATAATGGTTCCTGATCTTCTGCTTTCAAATTTTTGGGCAAAATAATTCATTACAGGAACTAATTTTGAGTAATTAATATCAATAATTCTCTCTGTATTTTTATTGTCGTACAGACCTTCTTCCGTTCCGTCTCCCAAATATCCTGTCGCACAAAATAATACATTTGAATTGACATAATCAAACTGATTATAATCAATTTCCTTCATCAGATCCAGTTCTATAACCTCAGACTGCTGTAGAAACATCACGTCGATATGTCTTGCAAACCTTTCCGTAGTTTCTTTACTAGACGTGAAAAGATAGATTTTTTCAAACTTTTCGCCCTCTTGCAAAGCTTTTTCAACAAAAGCCTGAGCTACCTCAGACGTACTTCCCAGAACTATCATTTATGAATTATTATTTATGATTCTTTTGTGCTGTAAAGACACAAATTTGGAACTTTGAACATTTTTAAGATAATTGGTAAGCGATGATCTGCTCATGCTGTCTTTGGTAAGATAAATTCTTCCTCCGAACTCCTGAACGATACCGTCTAACTGCTCAACCAATTTTTTCAGCTTTGAATTAACTTTAAAATCCAGCGCCAGCGTATAACCTTCAAACGGAAATGAGTTGTATGCATCAGGATTATTCTTTCCGAAAAGTTTTAAAACTGCCAAGAAAGAACCATTTCCGCTATTTGCGATGGTTTCAAGGATTTTTTTCATTCCTTCTTTACCTGTTTCTTTTGGAATTACCATCTGATATTGGATGAAACCTGATTTCCCGTAAATTTTATTCCATTCATTAACAGCATCTAAAGGATAGAAAAATGTTTCGTAATCGATGAAACTTTTCACTTCTTTTTTAGACTGTTTTTTATAATATAACAGATTGAAAATTTTCACCGTAAGTGAATTCAAAACAAAATTCGGAAAGTAAAAAGGAACTGTTGGCTGTAGTTTTTTCTTTAACCTTAAAGGATTTTTGGTTAAATTCTGAGGAAGCTCATGCTGAAAAGCATGTTCACCTCTCATCAAAATACTTCTTCCGATATCTTTTCCTTTTTGTAGACAGTCGATCCACGCAACGGTGTACGTCCAGCTTTCACTTTCTTCAAATAATGTAAAAATTTCATCAAGATTTTCTGCTTTAATACTTTCCTGACGGATGTAAGCAGATTCTATATTTTTAAGCTTAAATTTTGCGGTAAGAATGATTCCTGTAAGACCCATTCCGCCAATTGTAGCCCAGAATTTTTCGATATTTTCTTCTCTTGAACAAGTGATGATGTCGCCGTTTTCGGTCATTAATTTAAACTCGATCACATATTCAGAAAAACAGCCTTCTGCGTGGTGATTTTTACCATGAACATCAGATGCGATCGCTCCTCCAACAGAAACAAACTTCGTTCCCGGAGTTACATATAAAAAATAACCTTGCGGAACAGAAATTTCAAGAACCTCGGAAAGTAAAACTCCCGATTCGCATTCTAAAATTCCGTTCAAACGGTCAAAACTTATGAATTTATTTAATTTTTTAGTAGAAAATATATGTTCGCCCAATGAAGCATCTCCGTAACATCTTCCGTTTCCTCTTGCAATAACTTCATTATGATTAATGACAAAATCTTTTATTTTTTTGAAGCTGTCTTCAGACTTCATTTCTTTTTCCACTATGGGAAAATTGCCCCAGTTGGTGACTTTTTGTATAAAATTCGGCTTCATTTTTTAAAGTAAATTTGAATTAAAAATGCAGCCACCCATAATAGTAAGGTAACCTGTATGTATCTGTCTCTATAGACAATTTTTGTAGGAGATTCTGTCCTGTTATACACCAATGTCTGCTGTAAATATCTTAAAAAAGCAAAAACAACAAAAATTACGGTATAAAAAACTCTTTCATGAAATCTTGCCTGAACTTCTCGCGATAACGTAAACATCAAATAGCAAACGATCGCCAATGTTACAGAAATCGAAAGTGCAATATCTGCAAACTGTACATTATAACCATCTAATGCTTTTCTTGTTTTACCAGAAACCTGAGCATTGATAAGCTCTCCACGTCTTTTACCGATTGCTAAAACCAATGCCAAAACAAAAGTTAATAAAATCGCCCATTGGGAAATATTAATTCCAGTAATATAACCGCCTGCCAAAACTCTTAAAACAAATCCTGTCGCAATAATGAAAATATCAATGATCGGAACATGTTTTAATTTGAATGTATAAGCGAGATTCATGACAAAATACATCCCGATAATCGTCGCAAACTTCCAAAGATTTTCATGAAAATAAGTTTGTGCCAAGAATACGAGCGCAATATCAACGATCATTAAGCCAATAAGAATTCCTATTGCTCTTGATTTTGATATGGCTCCACTGGCCAAGGGTCTTCTGCGTTTTTCAGGGTGTTTGCTATCTGCTTCAATGTCGTTATAATCATTAAGAATATAAACAACACTCGCCGCCAGCGAAAAAATAACAAAAGCGAAAATACTTTTTGTAAGTAATTCTACATTTTTGATATTACCTGAAAAAAATAAGGGTACAAATACAAAAAGGTTTTTCACCCATTGCTCTACGCGAAGTAGTTTTAAATATTTCTTCATCTATGGTATTTCAGTTGCAAAAATAACAATTTCAAAATAAAAAATAATTGCATAAAAATACAAAAAAAACCGCCGAAGCGGTCTTTAAGAAAATATTTATATGTTAAATTAATTACTGCCCTTGTTTAGCATCATTAATCATTTTTTCATTTGCTGTAATAGCAAACTCTACTCTTCTGTTTTTAGCTCTTCCTTCATCTGTATCGTTTGTTGCAACCGGCATGCTTTCTCCTTCTCCTTTAGCAAACATTCTGCTTGAAGCAATGCCTTTTCCTGCCAAATAAGCTTTTACAGCATCAGCTCTTCTTTGTGAAAGCTTCATGTTGTAATCGTCTGCTCCTTTGCTGTCTGTATGTCCGTATACATTAATATTTGTATCAGGGTTATCTACAAGAACTTTAGCTAATTTATCTAAATTAGTTTGAGCTACAGATGTAAGGTTTGAAGAGTCGAATGCAAAAGTTACAATACTTTCGTTCATTGTAATTTTAATACCATCCCCTACTCTTTCTACTTCAGCTCCCGGTAAAGTTTCTTTGATGTCTTTAGCCTGCTTATCCATTTTATTACCGATAACGTTACCTGCAACACCACCAATAATACCTCCTAATACAGCTCCTAAAGCTCCATTTCCGCCTTTACCAACATTGTTACCTAAGATACCACCTAAAACAGCTCCCGAAGCAGCACCTACTGCTGTACCTCTCTGCTGGTGATTAGAATTCTGTACTGCCTCACAACTTGTCAACAACAATGCTGATGATAAGAATAGGCCTCCGATATATGATTTATTAAATTTCATCTTTTTTAATCTTTTATGTTTATAATTATTTCATTCCAGCTCTCTCGAAGTTGTAAACAACTTTTACTGTACTTCCGTCAAACGGAACATTTTGTTCTAAAGAAAACTGATCTGTAGTCTGATTGATCACATCTAAAGTATATCCTGCTAAATTTTGCTTAGCTTTAGTTCCATCAGCAATTTTTTTGAACATAAAAGTATTTCCGTCTTTCACTTCAAATTTTATAGGCTGAGTAAATCCAGAACCACAGTTTCCGCCACCGTTCACGGTAATAGCACCTGTGTAGTTATTTGGAATGAATCTCCAATGACTTCCTACAAAACACTGAGCATCAATCCCTTCGTCAAAAGGTTTAATTTTTAGTCCTTTATCGTAATTTATGCTTACAATCTGCCAATCCCCTTTTAACTTAAGAAATTCTGATCTCTGATTCTGTGATGTTTCAGCTTTCTTTACTGTGGAACAAGACACTGCAAAAAGTGATGTTCCTAACATCCCTGCAAGTAGTAACTTTTTCATTTTGTTGTTTATTATTTTGTTACTATAAAGTTATAAAAAACCGTGCCAAAATTGCATAATAAAAATAAAAAAAGTCCGAAAAATTCGGACTTTCTATCTTGGAACCTTAAATACAGGTAGATAAGTTATTTTTTAACAGTCTTTTTTACGGATTTCGTAGCCTTTTTTACATCAGAAGATTTTACGTTGTAGAAATTCGTATAAGCGTATTCAGCGGCTCTTTTTACATCAATAACTCCTCCGGCTTGAGAGAAATCACTGAAACCATTTGTTGTACTTGGATTGCTAGATTTTACTAAAGCTTCAATTATCTGATCTGGCTTTAATCCCGGCATGTATGCCAATAAAACAGCTGCCGCACCGGCTACAACAGGAGATGCCATTGAAGTTCCCTGAAGATATTTGTATCCGCTTTTTGTTACGGTAGAATAAATCTGTTCACCTGGAGCAAAAACATTTACTTTATTTTTATTGAAGTTTGAGAAATCAGCTCTTAAAGCATCATTATTATTTGTACTTGCCCCTACAACAATTACGTTATTTACAAGCGGTTTTTCGTCTGTAACGTTTTTATAGTTTGTAGGATAAGCTACATGTTCGGTAACATCTTCATTTTCATTACCTGCGGCTTTCACTAATAAAACTCCTTTACTTTCAGCGTATTTGAATGCATCCCACACAACATTTTTACCCGGAGAAACCGGTTTACCAAAGCTCATATTTAAAACTTTAGCTCCATTGTCTACCGCATATCTGATTGCGTTTGCAACGTCTTTATCTCTTTCATCCCCGTTTGGAACTGTTCTTACAGACATGATCTTAGCAACTTTAGAAGCTACACCATACTGAATTTCTTTTCCTTGAGGTAATCCTGCGATGATACCAGCAACGTGAGTTCCGTGGGTAGCATCAGGACCTTCGTAATGATTGTTCCCGTAATTTTTTTCAGAATAATCATCATAGTTATCGCCTACGATTGATTTTCTTGGGTCATAACTTAAATCATACTGCTGAGCTTGAGGAGTATAATGTTCAAGAGCTTCTTTCATCTGCTCTTTCATTCCTATTTCGAAATCGGCTGCAGATTTTCCTTTAAATTCAGGGCTTTGAGAAACCTGACCTAAAACATTAAGAGCAATCGCATCTTTTTGATCCGCCGGAGCTTTGATAGCCGCAATATTTTCTGCTGTTACAGATTTTCCACCTAATAATCTAACCATATTAGGAATAAGATCAGTGATCATCGTGTACGTTTGCATAGCTTGTCTACCTTCAACACTGTTTTTGGTGAAAATTTCTTTAGCCTTCATATACATTGCGAAGTCTTCAGGCATTTTTGTCTGATTAGCTTTATTTTTAGCTGAATCATCTCCTTCGAAAAGGGGCTTATATTTAGCAACAACTCTTGTTACCTCCATATTATCAACATCGATATCTCCGTTTTTCCCACCGATGAAATTCCATCCGTGAACATCGTCGATATATCCGTTTCCATCATCATCTTTTCCGTTATTTGGAACTTCATTAGGATTTGACCAAACATTTTTAACTAAACCTGGGTGATCAACCTGAACACCGCTGTCTAAAACTCCGACAACAACCGTTGTAGGTTTAAGACCTTTAGATTCTAAATATTTATATGCATTTTCCGTATTTACACCATATACTTTTGACGTAGCAAAGTCTTTGTGATACCAAGTCATAAGGTCTTTATCCTCATTCTGGTTGGCTTTAACCGCTTGTGCTTCCTGAGCAAAAGTGAAACTAAAACCTGCTAAAAAAACAGCAGCTAATAATACCTTTTTCATATGTAGTTGTTTGTTTATTATCAAATATTATATGAACCTGCTTTTATAGAATAATTATAAAAACAAAGCAATTTCATGTTAATATGATTGTTTAATATTTTTAAGATAAGTCAAAGATTCTGGTCCTTTGTTACAAATAAGATCCAAAATTGTTAAGTCTTTTAAAAACCCAAATTTATCTGAAAACGTTTGGTAATATTCTTCCATTTCGAATTCAGAAGCTGATTTCGCAGAGAATTTTTCTCTGAAATTGATCTGTTCAGGATTTTTGATATATTCTACATTCAAAGAGTGTGCCTTTTCTGTTTTTAAAATACTTTGAAGAATTTCGATGGCTTTTAAATTAAAATTCATTAAATATTTTTCCTCTAATTCATAAATCTTTTTCAATTTATCTTCGTAAAATTCAAAATAAGGAGAGCCCTGATAAGCTGTTTTGATTGATTTCCAGTGAAGACTTCTCCAATCTTCTCTATAAGAAATTTCTGTATCCTTAAACTCTCTATTCCCGGTGTGACTGATTGGGATTATTAATGTAAGCTTTCCGTTTGCTCCAAAAATATTGGTTCTGCTTCTGTACGTCTGTTTTGGAAAACTTTCAAATTGTTCAAATAAAACATCATTTTCAGCATTCAAAAAAACTGAAAACCAAGAAATTGGCGGTAAATAAAATACCGGTAATAATA
Organism: Chryseobacterium sp. SIMBA_038; assembly: GCF_046535115.1. Taxonomy (NCBI): domain Bacteria; kingdom Pseudomonadati; phylum Bacteroidota; class Flavobacteriia; order Flavobacteriales; family Weeksellaceae; genus Chryseobacterium; species Chryseobacterium sp. SIMBA_038. The sequence continues at coordinate 267,991 of NZ_JAWRXH010000006.1, read as the reverse complement.
CATTCTTCATAATCATAATGCAAAAATGAAGTATTCTTTCAAATACTTCATTTTATTTTTAAATTTATTTTAACTATAAATCTTCTTCTGTTTTTTTCTTTTTCCCGAATAATTTCATGAAGTATTCCCATCCAAAGAATAAGATAAGAATCATCGCAGCGATCCACCAATATGAAGTTTTGTTGGCTTCACCAGTGTTTGTCGCTTTAAACATTCTGTCCCAACGAACTTTTTTTGGAGCCTGATACGTAGAACTTGCATCAGCAAAAACTCCCTGAACGCTCATCCATGTAAACATCGGCTTCCCAACTATATTTTCCTCAGGAACGAAACCAAAGAATCTTGCATCCAAAGAAGCATCTCTGTTGTCTCCCACCATCATAAAATAATCCTGCTTGATCGTATATTGATTCGCTTCTTTTCCGTTGATGAAAATTTTATCGTTTTTCTTTTCTAAATTATTGTGCTCGTATTCAGAAATGATCCACTGATACATCGGTAAAGTTTCTTTGTTGATTGCTACAACATCACCTTTCTTAGGAATTCTAACCGGACCGTACCAATCTTGGTTCCAAGGTTTGTTGACAGGGAAAATAGATTGTGTAGTGTCGATACTTTTTGTGTATGCCGTTTTATCAGCATTTAATTTATATGAAATTGTTGCAGAATCTTTCGGATACATATTCTCCGTCATGTCGATCACATTCGGAAGAGCTTTGATCTCTGCAGCCGTTTTATCAGTTAATCCCTGAAAAGCATACATAAATCCTTTATCCGTCTGCATTTCTCTTACAGGCAAAAATCCATAGGTATTGTAAAGACTTGGAATATCTAATTGACTTCCTGTGTTTACCGTGTATCCGTGTTGAACTTCCTGATCTCCAAGAACAACTTCCGGTTTATTATTAACGAAAAGTCTTCCACCTCTCATTTCAAAAACATCACCAGCAGCAGCCACACATCTTTTTACATAAGGATCTTTTCTGTCGATCGCTGTATGTACAGAATCCTGAGGATAGTTGAAAACAACTACATCATTTCTCTGAGGTTTATTGAATTGAAGTATTCTCTCATAAGGAAGCTTCACTCCATCAACATAAGATTTTGGATCATCTTTAGGATTTCCTTTTTCACCCGAATCAAAAATAGTTCCCTGCAAGAAAGGTATTGCCAAAGGACGCATTGGAAGTCTGTAACCGTAGCTCCATTTATTCACGAAAAGGAAATCACCTACTAATAACGTTCTTTCCATAGATCCTGTAGGAATCCCGAAAGGCTGCGTTACAAAAGAGTGAATAATGGTTGCAAAAACCACTGCGAAAGTAATAGAACCTATGAAAGAGTCTTTTTTCTTTGCATTTTTCTCTTCGTCAGTTAAGAATAATTCGTTTTCATCTTCTAACTCTACATCTTTGGAATAGTTCACACTTGCCATATAAATAAATGGAAGGATCACCGTAAGCAACTGATTCTGGAAAAGGCTTTTTCCAAATTTTTTCATTAAATAAATATGAAAAACAGACATCATGATCGGGCCAACGATCGGTAAATATGACAAAAGAGCCCACCATTTCGGATGTTTTGTTTCTTTTAAAATAATGAAATAGTTATAAAAAGGAACAAACGCAAAAAGCGGACTATACCCTAATTTCTTGAACAGTTTCCAAGTTGAAAGTCCCATTAATACAGATAAAATGAGGACGTATACTGTATAAGTTAAAAAATAATTCATAAATTTTTCTTGCCTAATCTATAATTTGAGTAATTGATAATGAGCAATAGGTAATAAAAGCCCTGCTGATCATTCTCTAATTAGTTTACAATGTAGGGAATTTGTTACAAAATTAAAGACCTAAAACATCTTTCATTGTAAAATTTCCTTTTTTATTTTTGATCCATTCTGCAGCAACAACAGCGCCTAATGCGAAACCGCTTCTGTTGAATGCTGTGTGTTTGATCTCAATTTCATCAACCTCACTTCTGTAATAAACGCTGTGAGTTCCCGGAACCTCATCTTCACGCACAGCAAAAATACCTAATTGATCTCCTTGGGTTTCTTCCAGTTTCCATGCGTTGAATTTCGGATTATGTTTAAAAATACCTTCAGCAATAGAAATCGCAGTTCCACTTGGAGCATCAAGCTTGTGAACGTGATGAATTTCTTCTAACTGACAAGAATATTCATCAACATTTTTCATTAAATCAGCCAATTTTTCGTTTAAAGCAAAGAATAAATTCACTCCTAAACTAAAATTTGAGCCATATAAAAATGCTGTATTATTTTCAACAGCAATTTTTTCAATTTCTTCTTTTTTCTCCAACCAACCTGTTGTTCCGCTGATCACAGGAATTTGGTTTTCAAGGCAAGCTTTAATATTGTTATAAGCTACTTCCGGCAAAGAAAATTCAATAACAACATCTGGATTATTAAGGTTTTCAGCAGTTGGAGTTTCTTTTAATCTGGCAACAACTTCATGACCTCTTTTTGTAGCAATTTCATCAATGATTTTGCCCATTTTGCCGTATCCAACTAATGCTATTTTCATATTTTATTATTTATCTGTTCTTTTTTAACGCAAAGATAGCAAAGCTTTAACTTTAAAATCTTTATGCATATTTTAAGTTCGCAAAGGCGTTTCACTCAGCAAAGAGCTTAATTAAAAACAGTTTATATATTAATTATTAAAATCTATAACTTAAACTCAACCCTGTTTTTGGAGGATTGATACCATACTGATCCTGAATAACCGCAGGAGTAAAAGTCAAATCCGGGTCGTGACGGCTTTCGTAAAGATGTGCGTCTACCACGGCATCTACGATATTCAGAATATAAATTAATCCTGTAATTGCGATGGCGTAATCTCTTTGTCTTTTTGATCTGTCCTGTGCATTTCCAAATGCAACTTTGTCGAGCCACGGGTGACTCTCTACAAACTCATTTGGAGTTCCGTTCAGTTTGGCAATGTAGTATTCTCGGTACTTTTTGTATTGCTTGTCATTCCACATTGCAATTCCTACACCCGCACCAACAGCTCCCCAAACGATAGGAACTTTCCAGTATTTTTTATTGTAAAACTGACCTAATCCAGGTAAAACAGCAGAATACAATCCCGCTCTTGTAGGATTTAGTTTTAATGTTTTTTTGGTTGGCCCGTTCGCACCTTCAAGATCTGCAACTATTTTAGCTTCAGATTTTGCTGGTTTTGCGGCAGAGATACTGTCTTTCGGATGGTATTCTACCCGAATTGTATCGTTAGGATTTACTTGTGAATAAGCAATAGCAAACAGACACAAGAAAAAAGTGAAAAATAATTTCTTCATTTATTTAATATGAGATAAAATATATTCCAGCTCGTCTTCATTTTTGAAATCTAGAACAATTTTACCTTTTTTACCATTTCCGGAGGCTTTGATCTCCACTTTTACTTCTAAAATATCAGCAATTGTTTTTTGTACTCTCTTATAATTATTTGAAAGTTCAATTGTTGCTTTTTTGGCAGCCGGTGATTTTGGATTTTTCAATGCAGCAGCAGCCTGTTCAGTCTGACGAACATTCAGTTTTTCTTTAATAATTAAATTAAATAAAGTCTGCTGATCTTCTTCATTTTCAAGACTGATGATCGCTCTACCGTGACCTGCAGAAATCTCACCACTTCTGATGGCATTCTGAATATCCGGATTTAATCTTAACAATCTGATAGAGTTGGTAATAGTACTTCTGTCCTTACCTACTCTTTGGCTTAAATTTTCCTGAGTAAGACCGATTTCGTCCATCAATCTCTGATACGTTAATGCAATTTCAATCGCATCAAGATCTTCTCTCTGGATATTTTCAACAAGAGCCATTTCAAGAAGCTCCTGATCGTTTACTAAACGAATATATGACGGAATAGAAGTTAATCCCGCAAGCTTACTTGCTCTGAAACGTCTCTCCCCAGATATAATTTCGAACTTTTCGCCATCTTTTCTTAACGTAATTGGTTGAATTACGCCTAAGTTTTTAATAGACTGCGCGAGTTCGTTTAATGCCTTTTCATCAAAATAAGTTCTTGGCTGAGTCGGGTTCGGATAAATATCTTCAATCGATACTTCTACGATACTTCCCACAAACTTATCTGCTCCCTCATCAGTAGCAGAATTGACCGTAGCCTTGGATTCTGCACTTAAAATTGCTCCCAAACCACGTCCCATAGCTCTTTTTTTGTCCTTCATATTATGCTTTAAGCTTTAAGCTTTTGGCTTTAAGCCTTTTTTAATTCTTAACTAAATTCTCGTTCTTCAATAAAACCTCTTCTGCCAACTGAATGTATTGGATTGCTCCTTTACTTTCGGCATCATAATTTAAGATGCTTTCACCGAAACTTGGTGCTTCACTCAATCTTACGTTTCTGCTGATAATTGTTTCAAAAACCATTTCAGGGAAATGCAGATTTACCTCTTCTACAACCTGATTAGACAATCTCAATCTGCTGTCATACATTGTTAAAAGCAAACCTTCTATATCTAAATCTTTATTGTGGATTTTCTGAACATTTTTAATTGTATTCAATAATTTTCCTAATCCTTCCAAAGCAAAATACTCGCATTGAATCGGGATAATTACAGAATCTGCTGCCGTAAGTGCATTCACAGTGATCAAACCTAAACTCGGTGCGCAATCAATGATAATATAATCGTAGTCATCTCTTACAGTTTGCAATGCTTTTTTAAGCATGTACTCACGATTTACTTTGTCTACCAATTCGATCTCCGCAGCAACCAAGTCGATGTGAGAAGGAACGATATCCAGGTTTGGTGTAGCTGTTCTCTTGATACAAGTTCTTGTATCAACACTGTGCTCCAGCAAGTTATATGTAGAATACTGAACGTCCTCCACTCCTAAACCGGATGTTGCATTAGCCTGAGGATCAGCATCAATGATTAATATTTTCTTTTCTAATACCCCTAATGCTGCGGCTAAATTTACAGCTGTTGTAGTTTTTCCAACTCCTCCTTTTTGATTAGCGATACCTATGATTTTTGCCATTATTAGAACTTTAAGCTTCAAAAATACACTTTTTTCTTTGCTATTAGTGAATGGCGAAAACTAAAATTGAGTTAAAATATTGTTAATAAGCCTTTTAAGTATAAAAAAAATTATCCACAAAAATTAGCTTTTTGTGGATAACTGTCAAGATTTGTATTTAAAATTTTGAATGCCTGCTTTTAATAATAATGTTATTTTTAACGCAAAGCACACAAAGGTTTCTAGACTACTTAATGCTTTTAAGATTCGCAAAGGCGTTCTATTCAGCAAAGTTCACAAAGATTTTTAAATTATATCAAATTGTGGATGATCATATTAATTATCAAACTTCATTGAGATTGGAAATTTGAAATAACTTCTTACTGATTCACCTTGTTTATTTTTCCCAGGCACCCATTTTCCTCTGATAGATTTAATAGTTCTGATAGCTTCGCTATTGAAATTAGCGTCTTTACCATCAGCTTTAATTCCTGAGATAGTTCCATTTGTTTCTACGATGAAAGTAATGGTAGTTTTCATTACATCTTGATTTTCAAATCCTGAACCGTCAAAATTGCTTATTACTTTATTTCTGAAAGTATTAATTCCACCTTCAAAATTAGCTTCAACAGCAAGCTCTCCACCGCTAAGAATCTTGTTTTTATCAACAGGTTGAGGAATTGTTGGCGGAGCAGTATTAATCACAGGTCCTGTTCCAATTGTTGGAGCTGTTGGGACATAAGCAGGTGTTGTAACCTCTTTTCCTGGTGATGTCTGAGTGCCCGCAACTGCATTCACTCTATCTTCCGGATTATCTTTCTTTTCATTAGTCAAAACTTTTTTAGGATCTGGTAATCTATCATCATAAGTTTTCACCTTTTCTGGAACCACAGCAGGAGGCTGAACTGGCGTAACTTTTACCGGAGGAGTCTCTACTATATCAATAGGGATAAATTCATGAATACTAGGCGGCTGTTCTGTTGGCGCATCTGTTTTGAAAGCCGAAATAGCTAATGGAGTAATTGAAATCGCAGCCAACAAACTCACTCCAATAAAAAGCGCTTTGGTTAGTATTCTGTCTGATTCATTTCTTAAAGCATAAGCACCATATTCTTTGTTACGATGCTCGAATAGGATCTCGTTGAAGCGAAATTCCTGATTAGTGTTTAGGTGTTTCATCACTTAAAATATTTAAACTGTTAATATAAGGTGATTATTAGTTTTAGTAGCTCTTATCGATAAGCATTGTTTCAATATCAAAATATTTGCCAAAAAATTGTTAAAACTGCAATATTTTGAAAATTTTTATAACAATCTTAAAATTTAACTATGCTAAAAATAATAACAGTCTAAAAATAAGAGGTATAAGATTTTTATTTTTCAATGATAACTTCATTTTAATTCAAAAAATTCAACGTAAAATAAAAAATAGTAAAAACCACACTCTCAAAATCGGAAAAACACTGAGACTTTCTTCTTCAACCCGAAATACATTTGTACCATAAGAAATCGGGGAATGCTGAAAACCGAAAAGAGTAAGCAAGAAAAAATTTAAAAACTTATAATTATGCCAACTTTAACTCAAGAAGCTAGATCAAACTCATTAATGAGCATGCTTTTAAAACAAGTTTACGATTCTGTAACCAACGGTGGAGATCCGGATTCAATTGGTCCAAATGACTTTATCGCATTCGACCCAATCGGACTTACATTAACAGAAGACACTTTTGATTATGCATTAAACGGTTTATTCGGAAACGCTCCGGCTCCAAAACCATTATTGGACGGAACAGGGAAACCAATCTTAGATGCTAACGGAAATCCTAAAACTAATTTAGAGGAATTTCAAAACGCAATGAAAGACAGCAAGTTCCGTAAATACCTTCAAATGGAGCAGTTCTCTGCAATGGTAGACGCAATCCCATCTCAATTGCCGCCACTTACACCAAGCGGAAATGGAAGACAGATGACTATTTTTAATGATTCATCAAAAAGAGTATCAAAAGTATACGAAGATTTGATGCAATGGTCTGTAGTTGTAGACACTCCAATGGATCCTAAGGTTGAAAAAAATCTTGAAAAATTAAGAGACAAACTTTTCAAAATCAAAGTAGTAAAAAATCCTGATTTTGATGAAAATGCTCCGGTAGATGATTTAAACAAGCCGGAATTACACCAAACTTTTGTAGCTCCTATGTATTCTAAATATATTGAGTATCAAATGAAATATTATGATGTTGTAGAAACCAACAATACCATAAGAACAGATGCCGACAATGGCGATCCTGATGCAATGGCAAGACTGTCAATCGACGGTAAAAACATGAAAAAAAGAGAAGATGCAGCGTTAAAAGCATGGCAATCTCTAGGTTACAAAGAAGCGGTTGAAAGAATTCAGAATTATTTGAGCGAAATTGAAGAAAAACACATGTTGGTCATCAAAAAACGTCTTCAGTCAGAATTCAGAAACAGCCAGAGAACAAGAGTGATCGATTATATTAATTATTCTCCATCTATTCCAATCTCAGCAAATGCTTTGAAAGAATCTAAAAACTGGCCGACAATTTCAATGTATGAAGGAAGTGCACACAGCGATTATTCTAAAACAATTCACAACTGGAGCGCGGGTGCAGGATTTAGCATGGGATTATTCAGTATCGGAGCAAGAAATAGCGGAAACACTACGAGAACATCGATGAATACAGATTTTAGTAACCTTAAAATTTCATTCAAACTTGGAAAAGTAAGAGTAGAAAGAGGATGGTTCAGCGAAGAGTTTGTAGAATCAAAATACTGGAAACTTCACGAAACTTCTCCACAATCATTAAACGGAGACATCATCAGCGATGGTAAAGGAAAAGGATTAATGCCAATGATCGTTACAGAATTGATCATCGCAAGAGACGTAATGTTGGATTTCAGTGAAAATAGTACAGCGTACAAAGCAGCAAGCACAAAAATCAGTTCTGGAGCGGCAGTGGGAATCGGACCATTCGTTTTTGGTGGAAGTCACGATTACGAAAACCAAAACTCACAAACTGATGCAAAATGGAGCGGCAAAAAACTACAGTCAAACGGTATCTATATTATCGGATATAAATGTCATGTAGTTCCAAAATCTCCAAATCCAAACCCAGATATCAAAGTTTGGACAGACGGTAAATCATAATATCCTTCTCAATAGAATAACCGGCAGAAGCTTTTTTCTGTCGGTTATTTATAAAATTATTAACTAATCTTTAAGTTTTTTAAACGCAAAGAAAGCAAAGATTTTTTTGAAAAACTAACTGTTTTTAAGTTCGCAAAGGCGTTCTACTCAGCAAAGTTCTCAAAGATTTAAACTGAAAACCAGCAACCAAAAACTATTAACCAAAAACCAATTACCATGAAATACTTTGTTGCCGTCTATCAAAAGCTTAGAAACATTTACACGTCTCAAAGCTCGATGGAGAATGATCTCCCGATGATTTGCCCTTCTCTGAGAGTGTATGAAAACGAAGAACTGGAATTATTAAAGCCTCAAAGTTTACTAAATGATGATCAGAAAAAATCGCTTTCTATCATTAAAAAACAAAACGTGGCTTATGAGCTGAATTCTGTACCAATTTCTTCAAATTTCTGGGATCTGAATCCGAACAATTCTTTATTTGATATTTACAGAGATATTCTGGACAAGAGTAACCTGAAAAATATTGAGGAAAACTTAGATAAAATTCTGGAAAGCAAAAGCATTATATTATATGATGCTAAAAATAATGATACTAAAGAATTTAAAGCCTATAAAAAATATCTAACCAACCATGAAATGGCGGTCGACAAAATCACTTCTCATTTGGAAATATTTGACAGTTTAGATACTGATGAAGAAAAAAAGAACTGGAATGACCAATTACTCAATCTCAATAATATAAAAGAGCTTGCCTTTTCTGAATGGAAAGTAAAAGGCTTCAAAGATCTCATTGAAAAAGAACTTGGAAAGATCAATAAAACTTCTGAAGCAGATCTGTATGTTGCAATGGCTCAAAATGCAAAAAATACCTTTACTGCAGCAGAAAAAACGGATGTGATCAGCAATTCTTCCATTCACGATATTAATTTTATTCCATATGATTTTATGGAAAATGAATCGGGTTGGAACAGTATGAGAATTGAAAAATCCGAGCTTGATAATTTGCATTCCGAAGCAAAAAACGCCAATGAAAATCTGCCATCAGAAATTCTTACCATTGATTATGATGAAAGCGTAATTCTGGCCGTAGAACTAGAATATTCTTTTGTTCATTTAAAAAGAAACTGGTTCAACAAAAATTTTATGATGTCTACTCTTTTTCAATGGAATGAAGCTAAAAAAATATCAGACGGGCAGACCATTTCCAATGATTTTAAGCTTCCAGCATTCCCGAAAACAATGATGTTGATTAAAAATTTAAAAATAATTTTAGATCCATCCATCACGAATGATACGGTAAATAATCCTAATCAACTGATTTATTTCGGTCCGTTGATCATGAAACAACAGCTTTTTGTGAACAAAAATAACAATCAGAAATTCCTGAAAGCCGTAACGAACGTTAGAACCATAAAATCTGACCAGCTCAATACTTTATCCAGAAAAACTGACACGCCAGAAAACGCAAAAATATCCACAATGGAATTTGCTTCAAAACCTGTCCTTGAAACAGTGACCGAAGTTCCAAAAATGAATCCAAATATAGCTTTCAACAGTAGAGTAAATATGAGTGCTTTAGGTGGCGTTCGAAATTTAAGACCAATCACTCCTACTCCGCACATTGCCACTCCGGTTCAGCCTGTGGCTCCGGTAAAACCTATCACTCCAATTGTCGCCACGCCAATACGAGTTCCCGGAATTTTTGTTCCGATAAGAGTTCCCATTCAGGTTCAGCCAACTTCAGCAATGGTACAGTTCAGGGTTTTTGACAAAATAAACAATGATCCGATTTACAAATGCGCTATTTCCATCAAAGGCACGAATAGCAACAGGATCTTCGAGATAGAAACTAACGAAATCGGAATGATCAACCAAATGATTCCGATCGGAGAATACAGCATTGAACTGAGAGTTGATGATTACGCTGTTTTACAACAAAATTTCAGCGTCGTAAACGTCAATCCTCTGAATTTAGACTACAAACTCCAAAGAGAGGAAGTGAAATTTAAATCATACTTTTTAATTGGGATGATTTGTGAGAGAATGCCGAAAGTACCTGTAAATTAATTCTTTTGTCTTGAAACAAAAGAATCAAAAATTCAAGACTTGGAATCTTTCGCTAAAAATTAAAACTTAATCCTAAAATCCCCAAAACTCGCATGAAATCAACATTTGTTTTTCGACTCTAAATCTGTCTCGTGCTTCAAACAGTGGGAATTTTTTAACGGATTAATTTTTAATTTTCTTAACGCTACAGCTTCCTATGTCAATAAAATACACAGATTATGTTTATCATTTATAACTAAAAAACTAACAGCCATGAAACTTTTAAAATATTACACAAAATCACCAGAAGTCACTACACTTTGTGAACTTCTTTATAAACAAGGATATAACATCAAAATTTCAGATTCTTTTTCTCTGGAAGTTGATACCGCAGTGAAGGATTTTCAACGAAAAAATTCTTTAGTCGTGGACGGAATTGTCGGAATGAAAACGTGGACAGTTTTGCTTCAGAAGAACTCAGCCCCAGCTCCGACAAATTCAGCCGATAAATTTTTGAAAGAAAGTGACCTGATTACTTTTGCTAATCAATACGATCTTGAATTGGCAGCCGTAAAAGCCGTTAACGAAATAGAAAGCAGCGGAAAAGGATTTTTAATCAATAATAAACCTAAAATTTTATTTGAAGGACACATTTTCTGGAACGAATTGAAAAAAAGAGGAATTGATCCAAATACTTTTTACAACGCCAATCATAAAGATGTTTTATATCCAAAATGGACGAAAATCTACTATCAAGGCGGCGTGAAGGAATACGACAGACTGAATGAAGCAATGACTTTAGGAAACGATCCTAAATTCAAAGATGCAGCGTTATCTTCTGCTTCTTGGGGAAGTTTCCAGATTATGGGTTTTCATGCGAAAAATCTCGGATATGTTGATACTGCTAACTTCGTATCAAAAATGGAAATTAATGAAGGCGAGCATTTGAAAGCTTTCGGGAAATTTCTTGAGAAAAACGGACTTTTAGTTCATTTGAGAAATAAAAGCTGGGCAAATTTTGCAAAAGGTTATAATGGCGGAGGTTACAAATTGAATAAATATGATGAAAAACTAGCGAAAGCTTATGCCAAATATTCTAAAAACTGATTAACCAATTTATATTTTGACGCATTGATTTTTAAAGTTCCCTTTGCGTTGAATGACTTTTTCTCCCACGGATTTCACAGATTTTCACAGATGATTGTGTTTGTTGTATTTGTGAAATTTGTGGGAGATTTTTTTTGTTTTTTGACCACAATTTTATGGATTTAAACTGATGATTTTGTGATTTATTTATGCTAGAGATTGCTTCGTCGCTTCGCTCCTCGCAATGACACAAAAAAAAGAGACCATCAAAATTGACAGTCTCTTTTTATTTATTTAAAATATTCCTTAGAATAGTTCTTTTCTGATGATGTTTTGACTTCTTTCAGGTCCTACTGAAACTAAGTAAACATTGATTCCTAAATACTTTTCTATAAACTCGATGTATTTCTGAGCATTGTCAGGAAGTTCGTCGTAGCTTCTTACTTGTGTAAGATCTTCGTTCCAACCCGGTAGATCTTGGTAGATCGGCTCGTAGTTGTATAATTTTTCAGTTGAAGAAGTGAAATAATCGATGATTTTTCCGTCTTCAGTTTTGTAATGAGTTACGATTTTAAGGTTTTCGATTCCTGTAAGAACGTCTAATTTCGTAATTACTAAGTTATTGATTCCGTTAATCATACAAGCATGCTTTAAAGAAACAAGGTCTAACCAACCTGTTCTTCTTGGTCTTCCTGTAGTCGCTCCGAATTCACCTCCGATTTGTCTGATGCTTTCTCCTAATTCATTGTCCAATTCAGAAGGGAAAGGTCCGTTTCCTACTCTTGTACAATATGCTTTGGCAACACCGATCAGGTTTTTAAGTGAAGTTGGCGGAACACCAGCTCCTGTACAAACTCCTCCTGTAGATGGAGAAGATGAAGTTACGTATGGATACGTTCCGAAGTCGATATCTAGCATCAACGCCTGAGCACCTTCGAATAAAACGTTTTTACCATCTCTGATAGCCTCGTTCAATTCAACTTCAGTATCAACGATTCTGTCTTGAAGTTGTTTTCCGATCTCTAAAAATTCGTTGTAAATTTCTTCAACGTCTAATGTCGGTTTTCCGTAATATTTTTCGAAAAGAGAGTTTTTAACTTTTAAGTTTTTCTCAATTTTATCTCTTAAGATCTCAGGATTTAAAAGGTCTACCATTCTGATACCGATTCTTGCGATCTTATCTTCATAACATGGTCCGATTCCTTTTTTAGTAGTTCCGATCTGAGTTCCTCCGTGCTCTTCTTCACGGTAAGTATCCAAAAGGATGTGGTAAGGCATGATCACATGCGCTCTTCTGCTGATAAAAATGTGGTCTGTTCTAAGGCCTTTGCTTTCGATCTGGCCTACTTCTCTAATGAAAGATTTAGGATTTACCACTACTCCATTGGCAATGATACATTTACCTTTACACTGCAAAACTCCTGAAGGAAGAAGATGTAAAACAAATTTCTCCTCACCTACATAAACCGTGTGACCTGCGTTGTCTCCCCCTTGGAAACGAACAACATAATCCGATTTTGCAGATAAAACATCCGTGATTTTTCCTTTACCTTCATCTCCATACTGAAGACCTACAACTACGTAAGTTGACATATTTTACTTTTGTTTTTAGATTCATGCAAAATTACTTTTAAAAAATAGGGTGACCAAATTTGTGGTGGATTTTATTTTTGGGTGGATGGAAATTGTGGGGTTGAACTTAAAAATTTGACATTTAATTATATTATATTTGAAATCAATTATTACATATTACAAAAAACTAATGACAGTAAAAGAAGCTATTTTAAAAAGTCTTGAAGATTTAATAATTCCTGTTTATAATGTAGAAGTATTAAACCATATTGTTGAAAAAAATTATTATGAATTTTTAAAGGGCAAAACTCCTGGAGCAACAATCTCTGCTCAACTTGGAGATTATATAAGAAGTGGAGATTCAAGAGTTAAAAGAATTAAAAGATCTAACGGAATCTACTATTATTATTTAGCCAAAAATGAGCAGCAGATTGAAGATGAAATATTAAATGATGAAGAGATTTCCTCAGTAATAATTAAGGAAGAGATTAAAATAAAGACAAAAGTTTACGAAGAAAGGAATCTACATAAACTTTTAAGTAGTTTTTTAAAAAATACCGAGACATTTTCAAAAACTATTTTTCATGAGCAATCAAATGGAAAAGATAGTAATCAAATATGGACTCATCCAGATATGGTTGGAATAAAATTTCTTAATCTTCAAACGAAAGCAAGTCAAAATTTTCTTAAATCAATTAATCGTGTAGATACATTTAAATTAAGTTCTTATGAACTTAAAAGAGAAATTAATAGTGACAGCGAACTTAAAAAAGCATATTTTCAAGCTGTATCAAATTCAAGTTGGGCAAATTATGGATATTTAGTAGCTTTTGAATTTAGTGATAGCCTACATGAAGAAATGTCTAGATTAAATCAATCTTTTGGTATTGGAATAATTGAATTGAATGCAAATCCATATCAAAGTAAGATATTATTTCCTGCTGTTTACAGAGATCTTGATTTTAAAACAATAGATAAACTTTGTAAAATAAACAGAGAATTTGAAAACTTTATAGAGCAAACAGAAAAATTATTAACAGCAAGTGAAAAATATATTTCAGGTGCTGAAAAAGAATTGAATGAATTTTGTGACAAATATTTTCTAAATGATTCTGAAATCGAAAAATATTGTAAAGAAAAAAATATTCCAATGGAAAAATAGTTTTGTTAAAATACCAAGAATTGGTATATTTGATTTAAAATTTAAAAAATGGCAAAAAACACATCCATATTATTAGGAGATTATTTTGATAACTTTATAAGTCAACAGATTAAGTCTGGCAAATACTCTTCCGCAAGTGAAGTTGTAAGAACAGCTTTAAGAATGTTCGAACATGAAGAATCTAAGAAAACAGAATTAATCAACGAATTAAAAAAAGGTGAAAAATCTGGTTTTGTTGAAAATTTTGACCGTAAAGAATTTTTGAAAAATCTTCATCAAAAACATTCTGCTGAGTAAATGAAATATAAAATTAGTAAAGAAGCGTCAAAAGATCTAGAAAAAATTTGGCTCTATACTTTTGAAACTTGGTCAGTACAACAGGCAGATCATTATTTTGATTTGCTCATGAATGAAATTGAGTATTTATCTGAGAATCCAACATCCGGAAAAGATTATAATGAAATCAGAAAAGGATATTTTCGTTCAAGGGTGAAATCTCATTTTATATTTTACAAAATCAATCTTAAAAATGAGGAAATTGAAATCATCAGAATTCTTCATCAGCAAATGGATATTTCATCAAGATTGGATGAATAGAAAATTCATTAATTCTGTATATTTGATTACTCCCTGAAAATCCACCCCATGAAACCATCACAAAAATCAGGATACCTATCTACAACCATAAACGATCAAACCCAACTCTTTTACACTTTATTCTATCCTGAAACAATTCCTGTAAAAGCAACCTTACAAATCGTTCACGGGATGCAGGAACACAGTGGCAGATATTCAGAAATTGCAGAATATTTTGCCAATCGAGGATTTGCGGTATTGACTTATGATCATTTAGGACACGGAAAATCGGTAAAAGACAAAAAAGATATTGGTTTCTTTCAACTTAATAATCCCGATGAAAGATTGATTACAGATTCAGAAAAGATGAGTAAACACCTGATTGATCAATATCCTGATGTTCCTCATTTTATTCTTGGACATTCAATGGGTTCTTTTATTACGCGTTGTTTGCTGCAAAGAATGGGTAATCAATTTGCGGGTGCTATTATTTCGGGAACAGGAGGATCTTTGGCAGGTATTAATTTAGTGACAACTTATTTTTCGTTAGCCAATAAAATAACGCCTCACAAACGTACTTTTTTCAACAATCTTTTTACGATCGTCAATAATCAGAAATTCAAAAAAGATAAAAATTTCAGTGATACAAGCTGGCTTAGTTTGAATCCGGCCAACAGAAATTCTTTTTCTCAGGATGAACTTTGCGGAATTCCCTTCACCAACAATGCATTTTATGCGTTATTCAGTATTTATAAAAAAGCGACGGCAAGAAATTGGGCACAAACAATTCCCAAGTCCTTCCCTCTTCTATTTATTAGCGGACAGAATGATCCTATAGGCGATTTTGGAAAAGGAGTTACACAGACTGTTGAGAATTTAAAGATTGATGGTTTTAAAGATGTAAATGTAAAACTGCATCCTCAAATGCGCCATGAAATATTAAATGAAGAAATCAGAGAAGATATTCTTAATGATATTTATCAATGGATTTTGGAACGTTTATAATGTAATAATTTATTTGAATCTTCATGAAAACAACACATATATTCATATTAGCATTTATTTTAATAAGCTCTGATTATTCATCACAAAGAACTAGAATTAAAGGAAACAAATACGAAATAACAGGAAAACTAGTTAATAATGTTTCTCTAACTCCAAATTGTGGATATATTGCTTTTGCAACAGTTATGGAATTTGAAATTATTTCCACAACTATGAAAAACTATCATGATAAAGTAATACCAGTTATCGTCAGTTGTCCTGAATCTTATGGCGAAAACTTTTTTAAGCTAAACAGCATTTATAATCTCAAAATTGCAGATAAAAAACAAACCAGTTTCGGTTGGACAGTCCCAAATATAAATATTGCAAAAAAATATAATCTCGAGAAAGATCTATGGGTAACAAACGTCGAAAAGCAAAAATAATTTCCATGCAGTTTTATGGGAATTATTAAATTTTATCATCCTATGTTTCCTTAAATTAATATTTTACAAACATAGGATGACAATAAACATAAAATATGCGATTAGCCTAAAACAATCTCATTATCAATTCCAATCTCCCTCAAAAAAATCTCATCGTGCGAAATCACAACCAAAGTTCCATGATAATCTTTAATAGAATTGGTTAGAATTTCTACATTTTGAAGATCCAAATTATTCGTTGGTTCATCGAGAATAATCATATCAGGAGCTTTATTGCTGATGGAAAGTCCACACAGAAGAAGTCGCAGACGCTCACCGCCACTCAGAACATCACCTATTTTATCCCAGGTTTCTTTTCCGAATAAAAATCTTGACAGCAAAGTTTTCACTTCAGATTCCTGCAATGAATTATCGTTAAACTTTTGAGCAAAATCGTAAATCGTTGAATCTCGATCAATCAAAGAATATTCCTGATCAATATAAATAGAGTTAAAATCCGACTTCGAAATTTGCCCGACAGACGGTTTCAAATCCCCCAACAACAACTTTATCAAAGTCGTTTTTCCCGAACCGTTCGAACCTTTGATAGAAATTCTGTCACCACTTCTGATTTCAAAATTGAGATTTTCCTGCCAAAGGTTTTCGTCATTATATTTAAAATTAATTTCCGCTGCCGAAATCAAAATCTTTCCAGAATGAAGTTCTGAATCATTAAAATTCACTTTCATCTGATCCGCATTTCTCACAGACGAACGCAAATCCCGCAAATCACCCGAAATATCATTGATTTTCTCTGCATGAATACTTTTCAATTTTGAAGAATTTTTCTCTGCATTATTTCTCAACGTATTCATCATAATTCTCGCCACACCCGATTTTTCCTGCTTTCCTTTTCCTCGCGCATCGAGTTTTTGCTTTCGTTCCAAAGTTTCACGTTCCTTTTCTTTTGCTTTTTTCAACGCACGTTCTTTGGAATGAATATCGTTTTGCAACGCCTCATTTTCAATTTCTTTTTGTTCGGAATAAAAATCGTAATTTCCGCCATAAGTCGAAATTCCCTGATTGCTTAATTCAAAAATCGTATCAACCAAATTCAATAAAGTTCGGTCGTGACTGACGATCACAACTGTTGAATTTGCCTTTTCAATAAGCTCATACAACAGATTTCTGCCTTCCAAGTCGAGATGATTCGTTGGTTCATCCAATAAAATAATTTCAGGTTGATTGATCTGAATTCCCGCAAGAAAAATTTTCGTTTTTTGTCCGCCACTCAGGCTTTCCAATGTTTGATTTACATCTAAATTTTCAAGTTTCCAGTGTTGTAAAGCGATTTGAGAGCGTTCTTCAATATCCCAATCATCATTTAAAGTTTCAAAATACATTTCATCCACTTCCCCATTCGTTATTTTTTGAAGCGCATGTAATTTTTTGTCGATTTTTAGGCATTCGGCAATCGTCAAATGATTAAAATTCCCAAACATCTGCGGAACATAGAAAATATCCCCCTGAATATTGACGCTTCCTTCCAAAGGTTCAATTTCATTCGCAATAATTTTCAGCAAGGTAGATTTTCCCATGCCGTTACTTCCGACCAAAGCCGATTTTGTATTTGATTGTATCGTTAAGTTTATAGAATTAAAAAGCAGATTCCCCGCAGGAAACCCAAAAGATATATTGTGTAGAAAAAGCATGATTTCTTTCTTAATTAAGGTTAAACTTCAATAACATTTTCGTTATTGTTCAATTAAATCTGAAAGAAATTATATCCTACATTATCGTTTTCTGGGTTTGTGAGTCGCAAAGATAAGAAATTTTAAAATATTCTTTTATTTTAAACAGTTTTCTATTACTCATTGCCCATTATTCATTACTTATTTTCAGGAGCTATTTCCCGCTTTCCGTTGCAATCTTTTTTTTCAAAAAAGGATTTTCACTCAATCGGGGCTAGGGTATTTGTCGCCATTTCAGCATCTCGAAACATTCAGAAAGTTTGTCATCCTGAAAGGATCTAGACACGCATCTTTCCATATTACAATTCTAAAAATGTTGTTTAGATCCTTTCAGAATGACAAAGAGATTGGAAAATCATTATGAAAAATACTGCAAAACAGATTCTTCTTCACACTTTTTCTCCATTCAAAATAACATTACAGTATAAAATCATCAACTCTTAAAGCTTAAAACACTCTTAGTCTTAAACGCTAAAAACTTTCATCAAAAATCCGTAACTTTGCAAACTACTAAAAATTTTATGGAAAGTATTAAAGTTCACGACAAAACTTTTGTTCCTTATCTGGAGGACGCCGAAATTCAGGAGATCGTAAAAGCAACAGCTTTAAAAATTTATGAAGATTACAAGGACGAAGTTCCTGTTTTCATTGGTGTTTTGAACGGAGTTATCATGTTCTTCTCAGACCTTTTGAAGCATTATCCCGGTGAATGCGAGATTGCTTTCATCCAAATGAGTTCTTACGCAGGAACAGAATCTACAGGAATCGTTTACCAGAAAATGGAATTAACGAAAGACGTAAAAGACCGTCACATCATCCTTGTAGAGGACATCGTAGACACAGGAAATACAGTTGAAAGCCTTTTCAAATATTTTAGCGAAACACAGCGTCCAAAATCTGTAAAAATCGCTTCTTTCTTATTGAAACCGGAAGTTTATAAAAAAGATTTCAAATTAGATTATATCGGAAAAGAAATTCCGAACAAATTTGTTCTTGGTTATGGTTTAGATTATGATGAATTAGGAAGAAACCTTCCGAATTTATATCAGTTATCTGACGGACAAATCAACCATTAAACGCTGTTGGCTATTAGCTGATAGCTTTTAGCCTAAAAAAGTAAAATAAAGAAATAAATTTAATAATAACTTAAAAATGCTAAAGGCTAAAAGCAAATAAGCTAATGGTAAAAGCCAAAAGCCAATTGCAAACTGCCAAAAGCGCTTCAACATTATGATAAACATTGTTCTGTTCGGCCCTCCAGGAAGTGGAAAAGGAACTCAAGCTCAGAATCTGATCGAGAAATTTAATTTAAAACAAATCTCAACAGGTGACCTTTTCAGATTCAACATGAAAAATGATACTGACCTTGGGAAACTGGCAAAGTCTTACATTGATAAAGGAGAATTGGTTCCGGATCAGGTAACGATCGATATGCTGATTGACGAATTGAGAAAACCAACGGATGCTGCAGGATTTATTTTCGACGGATATCCGAGAACTGCAGTTCAGACAGAAGCTTTGGAAAAAATCGTAAAAGATGAATTGAATGACAACATCGATGTTTGTCTTTCATTAATCGTAGAAGATACTATTTTGGTTGAAAGATTGCTGAAAAGAGGTGAAACAAGCGGAAGAACCGATGACAGCAATGTAGAGATCATCGAAAACAGAATTAAAGAATATTATGCAAAAACAGCTGAAGTAGCTGAATTGTATAAGCAGCAAGGAAAATATGTGGAGGTAAACGGAGTTGGCGAGATCAACGAAATCTCTGAAAAGCTCTTTGCTGAAGTAGAAAAAATAAAATAAGGATTTAGAATTTAGGGATTCGGATTTAGCATTGCTCAAATCTATTCCCTAATCCCTGAAGCCTAAACCCTAAAAGAATTATGTCAAATTTTGTAGATTACGTAAAGATTCATTGTAAAAGCGGTCATGGTGGCGCAGGTTCTGCCCATCTTCGTCGTGAAAAATATATTCCGAAAGGAGGACCTGATGGTGGAGACGGAGGACGTGGTGGTCACGTTATCATGAAAGGAAATGCTCATGAATGGACTTTACTACCTCTTCGATACACGCGTCACATAAAGGCAGAACGTGGTCAGAATGGAGCTAAAAACCAGCTTACAGGAGCTTACGGAGAAGATATTTACATCAATGTACCTATCGGAACTATTGCTAAAAATGAAGACGGAGAAATCGTTGGCGAAATCCTGGAAGACGGTCAGGAAATCATCCTGATGGAAGGTGGAAAAGGTGGAAAAGGAAACGAACATTTCAAATCTTCTACCAACCAAACGCCTAGATTTGCACAACCGGGAATGGACGGTCAGGAAGGTTTCATTGTTTTCGAACTTAAAATCTTAGCTGATGTTGGATTGGTAGGTTTCCCTAATGCAGGAAAATCAACTCTTTTATCATCTGTTTCTGCGGCTAAACCGAAAATCGCCAATTATGCATTTACGACTTTAACTCCCAATTTAGGAATCGTAGACTACAGAAATTACAAATCTTTTGTAATGGCTGATATTCCGGGAATTATTGAAGGTGCAGCGGAAGGAAAAGGTCTTGGTCACCGTTTCCTGAGACATATTGAAAGAAACTCGATCTTATTATTCCTTATTCCGGCAGATTCTGAAAGTCATTTTCAAGAGTTTAAAATCTTGGAAAATGAATTACAGGAATACAACCCTGAATTACTAGATAAAGATTTCATCATTTCTATCTCAAAATCCGATCTTGTGGATGAAGAGCTTAGAAAAGAGATCTCTGCAGAATTCCCTGAAAATAAAAAACCTTTATTTTTCTCAGGAGTTACGGGAGAAGGTCTTATGGAATTGAAAGATGCGATCTGGAAGCAGTTGCACGGTTAAGAAAATATCTTATACAATATAAAAAAAGGATAAACATTGCTGTTTATCCTTTTTCATTACAACTTAAACTTATTATTTTTTAATAAATTTCTTAGTTGTTTTTCCTTCTTTTGTTTCAATAATAACAATGTAAGATCCTGATGGAATACTTCTTACATCTATTTTATTATCACTCAATACTATATTTATTTTCTTGCCTGAAATATCAAATATCTCTACTTTTTCAATTTTTGCACTTGATTTTATAGTTAAGAAATCTGAAACAGGATTTGGATAAACATCAATGATGTTATTAATTATCATGTTAGTTTTAGATTCTTTTTTCCTTAAATCCAAGAACATATTGTTTTTTTCAACATTCTTTTTCCCCAAAGCTTCAGGGTTACATGGAATTTCGCAGCTTTCAATTGTTGCAAGATATTTCGATCCCGGTTTTATGTCTGTTCCCGGAAGAAGGTTAACATAATTCCCTGCTTTCATCGTGATATCGCGTCCTTTATCAATGATATAATTATCTTTCGTTGTGATCGTATTTCCCGCCTGATAAGTATAAATGAAGTTGGTTTCAGGGGTCTGAAGTGTGATGTTTGAAACACAATTTCCACCACCTTCATTTCCATTAAGACTAGGTACTAATTGTGGAAATGATCTTGCAATTCCCGGCAATAAGTATAAGTTTGCCCAATCTAAACTGCTTCCTCCAAATACATCAGGATTAATAATTTTTGAAATATAATCATTGTACCCAAATTTTACATAAATATCACCTTTTGTATTTCGTTGCATACCTTCGAAATAATTGTTGGGTATCTGGAACTGTGTTACATTATTATAAACGAGATTAGTATTTGTTGAATTCACTAGATCAATCGCATAAATAGGAGCATCGTTTTTAACAAAATCTAAGGCTGCAACATATAAAATTTCCGAATTTTTATTAAACTCTGTATAAATGGGGCCTAAATTAGCTATCACAAGATAATAGTCATTGGTAAAATGCCCAGTATTATTATCAAAAGAATAAATTCGACCTTCATTATAATTGTTATTGATATCCTGACTAGTGACGCTTATATAATTGGAAAACTTATTACAAGAACTAATCTTTTCTGATGCCTTAATATAAGCATAATGTGAAAAGCTCGACGGTGCTGTGGTTGCTCCCAAGCTACTCACAACCGGAGTATTCGATAAACCATTACTGTCTAATAAATAGCTATACAGATTTGTGCCGTCCTGAATCAGTACCCAATAAGCAGAGTTATTAGCGTGAGGTACAACAGTTACTCCTTTTGCTGTTGTAAAATCATTTCCAAATTGATCCAGCATTGGCAAACCTGTAGAATTGGCCAGAACATCTCCTAATGGCAAGCCATTGGATCCTAAACTTCCCTGAGACATATCAACCACAGTATAGCGTGCTTTAAAAGTTCCTGATAAAACCACACCTCCACTAATTATATAGTACAAATTAGGGTTCGTAGGATGTTTAACTATAGATATCTGATAAGTACACTCTTGATTAAGTCCACTTCCATTGGGCATCAGCTGATGCTCTCTATTGAAAACCTCCAAACCATTCGTGTAAAACAATAATTTCCCACTACTGTCACTCACAGATGCACTTGCCAGATTTGTAACTGCCTGGCTGTCGTATAATACCGTAGGAGTACTTCCCGAAAAATTGATACCGGCAAAAGCTCCAAAATACCAATTGTCATTTTCTCCCTGAGAAAACAAAAATAACGGCAGAGCTAATATGAATGTTATATATAATTTTTTCATATGTTTAATTTTTACAGCTCATTATTTCATTTTCTTTTCTAAAACCTCAATGCGTTTTTGTTGTTCGATTGCATGAAGCGTAAGCTCTTCAATTTTCTTTAAAAGAAGGATATTCATTTCTTTTAATTCTATCCCATTTTCGATCGCTTCTTTTGTGGTAGGAACTTCAGGTAAATGGCCATTTTTATTGATGAACTGGCTAAGCTCATTCAATGACATCAGCTTATAATCTTTTTCAAAAACATAATCTGCCCATCCGTTGCTTGCTGCAATGTCTACTTTTACTTTTTCGGTTCTTATACCGTCTTTTACAAAAAGTTTATATCTTTCTCCGTCAGATGAAATTCCATCTGCAGGTAATTGATTCGTAAACTGTCCGATACCGATTGTTCCATTGTTCCCGATGATCCAATTCCCTATGTTTAATTCATTGTTTGAAGTGGCAGTTTTAGCATTTACGTTATCTCCGATAAGTATATTCCCATTCCCGCTGCTAAGGGAATAACCACTATTGTTACCAATTGCAATATTGCTATTCCCTGAATTCATCAGTTTCATAGCATTATAGCCAATAGCAATATTATTTTGCCCATTTTTTAAATAAGCCATCGTTCTACTTCCTAAAGCTGTATTATAAGAGATCTTGTCTCCAGCCATAGTGTTTTCTCTTGCTAATGAAGCATAACCAATAGCAGTATTTTCTACATATTCTCCCAATCCTTCCATTGATTTCATACCTACAGCAACATTTAAATCACCAATAGTAGATAATCTTAGTGAATTCACTCCAATTGCCACATTATAACTTCCATTTGTCATAGAGGATATGCTATTAGCTCCAATAGCAGTATTTGAAGCTCCAATTGTATTTAGCGTAAGAGCTCCAAATCCAAAAACAGTATTAAGTACTCCTGTTGTAGCATCATTACCACCTGCGAAAAAAAGATTTTTATCCCAAACTGAACCTATGGTAGAGATACCTTGAACTACTATTTTATTTCCTTCCGTAATTCGAAATTTTTCCGCATTATTCGTTTTAAAAATCAAAGGCTGATTATCTGTAGTTCCTAAAAAATTAGTAGTTGGATTCGTTCCCGGATTCCCTGTAAGATTCCATGATTGTGCATTTGCTTGTAAACCTAAAACAGCAGCAAGTAGAATGAGAGTTTTTTTCATGATTAAAAAATTAGTTTTATGAATTATTATAGATTAAAAAAGGAGAAAGAAAAAATCTCTCTCCTTGAT
Source organism: Chryseobacterium sp. SIMBA_038 (assembly GCF_046535115.1). NCBI lineage: Bacteria > Pseudomonadati > Bacteroidota > Flavobacteriia > Flavobacteriales > Weeksellaceae > Chryseobacterium > Chryseobacterium sp. SIMBA_038. The sequence goes on along the minus strand of NZ_JAWRXH010000006.1, from coordinate 244,312 downwards.
TATTAATGTGTTTTACTGAACAATAATTTTCTTGGTAACTGTAGTTCCGTTATCAAGCTTAATCATTAATAAATAAGCTGATTTTGGAAGATTTTCAACAGGAACACTAAGATCATTTCCATTCAAAATATTTTTACCTGAAAGATCATAAAGCGTCCAACCCATTAATTTATTTTTACCAGCATCTATTTTCACAACTGTAGAGGCCGGATTTGGATAAATTTTAACTTCTGAAGCTACAATAGTACTTGTCTTAGCAAAAGTTGGTTCAATATTGTTTGGCCCTACATTATTGAAACTAGCAATTGTACACGGCCTAATATATGCTTTAAAATTTCCTCTTAAATCCCCTTTCACAAAGAAGCCCGGATTTAAATTAACATTTAGGCCAGCCTTATATTCTACACTCAGATTATCATTTATTGTTGAAGATGCAAAAATTGATTTTCCAGCCTGAAAAACCTGAGAAGATGTTACCGGTGTTGTAATATATAAAACGTCGGGACAAGGATTTGATCCATCAGAAGTTGGGATTAACTGAGGAAAAGAAAATCCGTTTCGAGTTCCTTTTTGTGGTGTTATCGTAGTTAAAGGGCTTACTGCAGGGCTCCATACATTTGGAGTATTAATGACTCCCCAATCATAAGATATAAAATTTGAGGTATTAGGAATCGTATTTCCAAATATTACTTCCTTATACCCATATCCTTCAGTATCATTAAGTAGAGCATTATATATTAAATATATTTTACCATTTTTTGCACGTTGCATTCCGACAGTTAATCCATTCAATGAAAATTTATAATGAATCGATGTATTTTCAACTCCTACTAAACTTGCTGTACTGATATTGTACATTGATAAACCAGACCAGCTAATATTACCAATACACGTAGGATATAAACAAAGATTAGCCCCTGCACTAATAAAGTATACAATATTACTGTCCGGAGAAAATTCTGCACTGTTTGGCCCACCACTATCATCATCATAATATCCTGCAAAGTTATCATTAGGAATAATATTAAAAGGACTCGTCACACTTCCTGTTGTATTGTTAAAATCATAAAGCCAAACACTTTTGTATTCTCGTGTTAAAAGTTTTTTAGCATTAGGTGAAATTTTAATAAATGAACCCAAATTCACTCCGGGGCTTACCACAGGAGCTGTATTCAACCCATTTGAATCCAGTTTATAGGATAGATAATTGCCGTTATTAGCCGTTACAATCCAATAAGAACTTCCATCGCTCGCAAATGTGGAGGTAAGGGCATTAGTTCCAGAATTAGTAAACAGTATATTGTTTTTTGAAATCACTTTACCCAAACCGCCATTCAAAGACATATCAACAATGGCATATCTAAGACCGTAATTAGTGGTAGGATTGAGAGCCTGCACATAGATTTGATCATTCATATACCTGTTTCCATTAATATAAAATACATAATACAATGATCCCGAACCAGGAACAGGAAGTATAATTGAGGATTGATCTGATGGATTCCCAAATGACTGATACTGATAGGTTGTATTAGATGCTCCAAACATTTCGTTCCCATTATCCATTATAACGCCATTTTTGTTATAGACACTATATCCGTTGCAAGAAAAAAGTAGCTCTCCTGTATTCTTATCACTGATCACAGAACTTGTATATCTTATAGCCGGAGTTACGTTCGTAGTATGCGTAAAACCATTAGGTGCAGTATTATCAAAACGCCATTTGCTGTTACCAAACAGCCAATTATCATTCTCATGCTGAGCAGACAAAAAGTTTGTGCTCAAAGCTATAAGAAATGCTATAAAAGAAATTTTTGTCTTCATAATTTTAAGTTTTAAAAAATTAATTTGAAGATCTTATTTCTTTTTTCAATGCTTGAATTTCTTCTTTTTGGGATACCAATTCTTTATTTTGTTGAATCAAGTGAAGAGTTAATTCCTCAACTTTTTTTAGCAAAAGGATATTCATTTCTTTTAATTCAATACCATTTTCGATTGCTTCTTTTGTGGTTGGAACTTCCGGTAAATGACCATTTTTATTGATGAATTGACTCAAATCATTCAATGACATCAACTTATAATCTTTTTCAAAAACATAATCTGCCCATCCGTTGCTAGCTGCAATATCTACTTTTACTTTTTCGGTTCTGATACCGTCTTTTACGAAAAGCTTATACTTTTCACCATCTGGCGCAATACCATCAGCGGGTAGCTGAGTTGTAAAAGTACCGATACCTATTGTTCCATTATTTCCTACGATCCAATTTCCGATATTCAGCTCATTATTAGGAGAAGTTGTATTATAAGGATTTATATTACTTCCAATAAAAATATTATTACTTCCTGAAGTTATATATCTGGCATTAGAAAAACCTACATTAATGTTATTAGAACCTTTACTTATTGCTCTGAATGACTCTGCTCCCAATACAACATTTGAGCTTCCACTGTTAAGGTATCTTAAAGCGCTTAATCCGACCGCTACGTTAGAATCTCCTACCAAGCTTCCGGATCCCAGTGCCGAAGTTCCTACTCCTACATTCCCATTTCCGTTCTGGAAATATTCTAATGAATTCATTCCTACCGCTACATTCGAAGACCCACCCTGTGTATTTCTCATCGAATTAAAACCTACAGATACATTTATCTCTCCACTTGTCATCAATGACATTGAATTGGTTCCAAGCGCTGTATTACCTCCACCGACAGTATTTTGCGTAAATGCTCCCATTCCGAATACTGCATTATTAAAAGTTGTTGCATTATCTATTCCGCCACCAAAAAATAGATTTTTATCCCAAAGCTGCCCCGGTGTGTTTACGTTAAAAAATATAAATCTCCCATCAGGGTTGATCTTCATCTTTTCAGCATTATTTGTTTTAAAAATCAAAGGTTGGGCATCAGTTGTTCCAATAAAATCTGTAGCAGTTGTTCCTGCATTTCCCGTAAGATTCCATGATTGTGCATTTGCAGTCAGACCTAAAACTGCTGCCAATAAGATGATCGTTTTTTTCATGAGTTATAATATTTGTTTTCATACCAAATATATATCACTTATATTAGAATAACCTTATGTAATTATTGAATTTATTTACATTTTTTCAATATTATTAGAATAATTTTAATTCAAAATAAACAATTGATTAATTTTTAAATAAACATTTATTTTGGAACAATTATTGAGAGACTCCAATCAAATTTAAACTATGAAATATTTACTAGGTCTTTTTGCATTTGTTGTATTATTTTCGTGCAATTCTCAAAATGTGAAAAATGATCAAAATAGCAAATCACAATATTCTACAATTGAATATAAAACGACACCTTGTTTCGGATTTTGTCCGGTTTACTCAATGACGATCAATCCTGACAGAACCGCAGTTTTAGAAGCTGAGCATTTTAATTTTACAAAAACACCTTCAAAAGATGAGTTTTCAAAGCCGCGTGAAGGAACTTTTAAAGCAACAATTAAAGAAGCAGATTACAATAAATTAGTTTCTCTATTAAATGGTTTAGATGTTAAAAATTTAAATGAAAACTATGGACAAAAAAACGTATCCGATCTTTCAAGCTCTAATTTAACTGTAAATTTTGCCGATGGTACTTCAAAAAAAGTAGAAGACTATGGGAAAAGAGGAAGCGAAAAACTGATCGAAGTTTACAAGTTTTTTGAAGATTTAAAACTTAATCAGCAATGGACCAAAGTCAAGTAATATACTTAAAAATATTTAAACTACCTTTGCATAATATAATTCCTTCACATTGAGGGAATTTTTACTTTAAATAAAAAAATAATTCATTTGAATTTTACAGACCTAAATCTAATAGACCCCATTGCAAAAGCAATTCAGGAACAGGGATATACCACTCCTACTCCTATTCAGGAAAAATCTATTCCTGAAATCTTAAATGGCAGAGACTTTCTAGGATGTGCACAAACCGGAACCGGAAAAACGGCCGCTTTTGCCATTCCTATTTTACAAAATTTATCCAAAAATAAAGTACAAAACAAAAATATAAAAGCTCTTATTCTGACTCCGACAAGAGAATTGGCGATACAGATAGAAGAGAACATCAAAGCTTACGGAAAATACCTTCCATTAAAAGAATTGGTGATTTTCGGAGGGGTAAAACAAGGAAGTCAGGAAACTGCTCTGAGAAGAGGAGTTGATATTTTGGTGGCGACTCCGGGAAGATTGCTTGACTTTATTGCTCAGGGAATCGTAAGTTTAAAAAACATTGAAATTTTTGTACTTGATGAAGCCGACAGAATGTTGGATATGGGTTTTGTACATGATGTAAAAAGAGTTATTAAACTTTTACCTCAAAGAAGACAGACTTTATTTTTCTCAGCAACAATGCCTTCTGAAATTCAGAAATTAGCAGATTCTATCTTAAATAATCCAGTAAAAGTAGAGGTTACTCCTGTTTCTTCAACAGCTGAAACCATCAAACAATCGGTTTATTTTGTTGAAAAAGATGATAAACTGGATCTTCTTACTCATATTTTGCAAAATGATATTTCTGATTCTGTTTTAGTCTTTTCAAGAACGAAACATGGAGCGGATAAAATTGCAAGAAAACTTCAGGCGAGCAAAATTTCTACGGAAGCTATTCATGGAAATAAATCTCAGAATGCCCGTCAGAATGCTTTAAATAACTTTAAATCAGGAAAAACAAGAGTTTTGGTTGCAACAGATATTGCAGCGAGAGGTATTGATATTGACGAGCTTAAATACGTAGTTAATTTCGAGCTTTCAGACGTTTCTGAAACCTATGTTCACAGAATCGGAAGAACGGGAAGAGCGGGTGCAGAAGGAAGTTCAATCTCATTTGTTGATGGACTTGACTTGTTAAACCTGAAAAATACCGAAAAGCTGATCGGAATGAAAATTCCTATTGTAAAAGATCATCCTTTCCACACAGATAATTTAGTAGCACAGAAAAGAGATTCTAATAATAAACCAGCAGGTGCAAGAACTCCAAGACCATCTCAAACTGCCAATACTAAGAAAAAACCAGCAGTAGATGCCGGGAAGAAGCCTAAAAATAAGAGTTTCTTTAGAAAAAAATAAATAAATTTGTGAATTAGAGACAAGTCGATTTATTCTAAAATTCATTTTCATGAGACTGTTTACCATTGAAGATTTAAAAGACATTTATATCAAATTTCATCAAAGAGGATTGCCTTTTCTTTTATCGAAATTGAGCTTAAATTCTTATAAAAGAACGCAAAGTGCTTTTAATGAAAAGGAAATACAGACTTCTAATTTTTGGATCATCCCTAAGGTTAGAAAAAGATGGAATAAGCTGATCACAGGAGATGAGAATGTTGTTTACGAAGAATATCTCACTCAAAATTTCTTTAAAAACAAAGATAAAATAAAAGTTCTGGCCTTAGGAACCGGCGTTTGCAGTCATGAAATAAAACTTGCAGAGCTTAATCCTAATCTGGAAATTCATTGCTACGATTTTTCTGATGAGTTATTAAATAAGGCAAAAACAATATCTGATCAGAAAAATCTTAACAATATTTTCTATTTCGCTGAAAATGTACTCACCTATTCTTTTAAACCAAACGAATATGATGCAGTCTTTTTTCACGCTTCACTTCATCATTTCGATAACATTCCTCAGTTCTTAGACGATGTGGTGATAAAAAGCCTTAAACCGGACGGTTACATCATCATTAATGAGTTTGTAGGAAACAGCAGACTGCAATATTCTACTCTTCAGTTGGAATATATTAATAAAGCTTTAAAAGAGATTCCGAAAAAATTCAGAAAAATCTTTAAAACTGAGATCTATAAAAACAAATATTATGGTTCGGGTGTTGTGAGAATGATTGTTGCTGACCCTTCTGAATGTGTAGATTCTAAGAGCATTATCCCCGCTATTCATCAAAAGTTCGATATTATAGATGAAAAGTCTTATGGAAATAATATTCTACAAAGCGCATTTAAAGACATTGCTCATCATTTTGTAGATTTAAATCCCGAAAAAGAAACCATTTTAGAAAAAGTTTTCGCTTTGGAAGATGAGCTTTTGCTTAAACATCCAAGTGATTTCATTTTCGGAATTTATAGATTAAAGCAAAATCCTATTTAAAATTTAAATAAATTCTTTGCATTTTCAGTCGTAATTCTATCGATCTCAGAAAAATCTTTCCCGTAAATATTCACCAGTTTTCCGGCAACCAAATCCAGATAAGAACTTTCATTTCTTTTCCCTCTGTGCGGAACTGGAGCCAGATATGGAGAATCTGTTTCCAGAACAATTTTGTCTAAAGGAATTTCATTTAAAAATTGATCGATTTTACCATTTTTAAAGGTTACTACTCCACCAATTCCCAGAATGAAATTCAGATCGATGGCGTGTTTCGCTTGCTCTAAATCTCCTGAAAAACAATGGAAAATTCCGCGGAGTTTTGGATGTTTTTTCCTTTCTAAAACTTCAAAAGTCTCATCAAAACTTTCTCTTGTGTGAATTACAATTGGTAGATCCATTTCAATTGCCCAGTCAATCTGCTGTTCAAAAGCTTTAACCTGAATATCTAATGTCGTTTTATCCCAATATAAATCAATTCCAATTTCTCCGATAGCAGGAAAATGTCTTTGATCAAGGTAATTTTTAACAATTTCTAATTCTTTTTCCCAAGATTCAGGCTTTACATAACAAGGATGAAGTCCCATCATTGAGAAAATCTGATTCGGATAATCTGCTTCCAATTGCAGCATTTTTTCGTGAGATTCTGAATCGATTGCCGGAAGATAAAATTCTGTAATTCCTTTATCTAAAGCCCTTTGAATGGCTTCTTTTCTATCTTCATCAAATTCTTCTGAGTATAAATGGGTATGTGTATCAATCATTGTTTTTAAAATTTTAATAGATCTTCATAAGGATTTTCAAGGCTCATCAACAAGCCAAAAGCGGGTTCTGTTTTGATTCCTTGCGTCTTTAATTCTATTATTTTTTGTTTAAAATCTTCTCCTTTTTCCTGTAATATTTTGTGTTCAGCAATCATATGCCGATAAGCATTCTGTTTTGTTGTCGGCTTATTTTGCCCGAAAATTTCGATGGGAAATTCTTCCAACATAGAATTCAAAATAATGCAATTTTCATTATTATTAATTATATTCGTTTCAATTGTAAAATCAATATTTTGAGGTAATATTTGATTTAAGAGTTCCAGAAATTCAGTCTCATCTTTGACTTCACAAATTATATCTAAATCACTTCCTTCAATATCAACTTCAATAGGAATTGTTCCAGCTAAAATGGGGGAATAATAACTTAATATTTCGAAAATTCTGTATTTGGTAAGAACTTCGTAAGCTCTTTTCTGCTTATCATTTCCCTCTTTTAAATAATCAAGTTTTGTAAAGTCGATCATTTGAAAACTAGAATATTTTATGTTTAACTTTTTTACGTTGAGCCTCTATCTTTTCGTTTAGTTTTTCTTTAAACTCAAGATATTTTGGATCTTTATCATCGTTCGTTCTATGTTCCAAAGCTTTATTGATTTTAAAATTTTCTTTGATAAACTCCTGTGTTTCATTAGAAAAATAAGCGCTTCCGAATTTTTCAAAAATATAGTTTACCGCCTGAGAACTCGGATGTATCATATCTTCTTTATAAAACCGGTAATCCCGAAGATCATCCATTAAAATCTCATAAATCGGAAGATAATGACAATTTTCAAACAATAAAATGGCTTCATGAATAGCTGTAATCAATTTTGACTTACTTAACTGATTTTCAATCATTCCATCCTTTGTATGACGAACCGGTGAAACCGTAAATAAGACCTGAACATCATCTTTACAAATATCTTTCAGATTTAAAATTGTATTGTAAATGGAATCTGTGAGTTCCTGATGAGTCAACAATCTCTTTTCGAAGAATTTTTGGGGAATTTTATGGCAATTCGCAACCAATTTATTTTTAGGAATAAATTCATAAATAAATGAAGTTCCGTAAGTTATAATCACCCAATTGGTATTTTGAAGGAACTGATTTCCTTCTTCAATCTTAGAATTAATTTTTTCTAAGGTCTGATGAACAAATCTTGTGTCGAAACTCGTGTGATGATCCAAGGAAATAAATTCATCATTAAAGGTGATTAAATCCTCTTCATGATAAAACTCAGAATCATGGAGCGTCTTAATAGAATTACTGATTGAAAAAGGGTTAAAAACAGTCCCAAACGGATTGTTGACGGTTTGAAGTTGACCATCATAAAATAAATCAGACATCTCAGAGGCAAAACATGATCCTATTGAAAATATTTTATCTTCAATTTCTATCTTTTTCTCTGATTCTTTGATCTCAACTTCAGTCCTGAATTTCATTGTATAAGGTTTAGGATTTAGGAATTAGGGCTTAGCTTGCACCGTTTGAAAGGAACTGATTCCTAAGCCCTAAATCCTATTACCTAATTTAACTCTCTCTTCTTAAAAGATAATTCGCCAGTTCTATAAACGGCTTTTTCTTTTCTTCCGGAATATCTATTTTTTTAAGGTAGCTTTGACCAATTTCGTTGTGTTTTTCGATCAAACGCAAGGCTTTTTCATCAACTTTAGTTCTTCTGAAGATCTTTTCAACGTTATAAACTTTGTCGATATTATCTGTCTTTTTAGAATACCAATAATCAAGTTCTTTTCTTTCTTCGTCGGTTGCATGCTCTCTGGCCATTAGATAAAGAACAGTCTTTTTGTTCTCATAAATATCACCTGCATGTTTTTTTCCAAACTGAGCCTGATCCCCGAATACATCCAAATAATCATCCATGATCTGGAAAGCGATCCCGATATGTTTTCCGAAGTTGAAAATTGCTTTAGCATCTTTAAAATTAGCTTTAGCAATCAATGATCCGATCTCGAAAGAAGATGCACTTAAAACACCTGTTTTATACGTAATCATTCTGATATAATCATCAAAAGTCACATTTTCCTGCGTCTCAAAATTGATATCATACTGCTGACCTTCACATAAAAGAAGTCCGGTATGTGTGAAGATTCTGATACAAGCTTTAAAAATTTCGGGTTCAAGGTCTTCAAAGAATTTGTAAGCCTTTAACATCAATCCGTCTCCGGAAAGAATTCCCACATTGATTCCGTGTAAAGTGTGAATTGTAGGTTTATTTCTTCTTAAAGGGGCTTCATCCATAATATCATCATGGATCAAAGTGAAGTTATGGAAAAACTCGATTGCCAAAGCCGGTTTAATCGCCTGTTTAAGATCACCGCCAAATAAATCACAAGCCATCAACACCATGATCGGACGAAGACGTTTTCCACCGTGGGAAATAATGTAGTTCATCGGATCATACAATTCCGTAGGTTTATCTTTAAAAGTGTACTTGGTAATGGCGTCCGCAACAATTTGTTGGTATCTGTCTAAAAATTCCATAAAATCATATAATTTCAACAAAAATACGATTTTTCAGGGCTTTATAAAACAAAAAACTTTGCCCAAATGGACAAAGTTTTTTTTTATTATTTGAATTTGTATTTTAAGTTAAAAATGTAACCAAAAGATAAGTAATTCCTGCAACAATTGCAGAGATAGGAATCGTTAATACCCAAGCCCAAAGTAAGCTTACCGTAATTCCCCATCTTACCGCGGAAACTCTTTTTGTTAAACCAACCCCGATGATAGAACCTGTGATCGTGTGTGTTGTAGATACAGGAATACCAAAATGATCTGTAATAAATAAAGTAATTGCTCCTGCTGTTTCAGCACTTACACCTTCCAATGAAGTTACTTTAGTGATTTTAGTTCCCATTGTTTTAATGATTTTCCAACCACCACTCATTGTACCCAATGCAATTGCGATGAAAGAAACCAAAGGAACCCAAATATAATGTTGTGCAAAATAATCGAAACGTCCTGCAGAAGGAATATTAAGATAAACAGGATCCTGAAGCATATTCACGTGATAATAGATCATCGCTGCTCCAATAATACCCATTACTTTCTGTGCATCATTCAGACCGTGTCCTAAACTGAACAAAGCTGAAGAAGCCAACTGTAATCTCTTAAATGATTGATCTGCTTTATGCGGATTCGATTTTTTATAAAGATGAACAATAATTAATGTGATAATGATTGAAATAATCATCCCAATAATCGGCGCCATAAAAATGAATAGGAAAATAGGAATTACTTTATCAAATTTAACAACGCTTTGTGTCGTTACCTGATAAGCAGCCGTCTTAAACGTTTCCCACATTCCTAACTCAGGATGAGCAGCAACAACTTCGTGATAATCCATCATAAAGGCGTGCATTAAAGCCGCTCCTAAAAATCCACCGATCAAAGTGTGTGATGATGATGAAGGAATCCCGAACCACCATGTTAAAAGGTTCCAGGCTATTGCAGCAATAAGACCTGAAAATATTACTTCTAATGTAATAAAGTTCTCGTTAACCGTTTTGGCAATCGTATTACCAATTTTAAATTCTCCAATAATATAAGCAGCGATAAAGAAGGCAGCAAAATTCCAAAGTGCTGCCCAAAGTACAGCCTGGAATGGAGTTAAAACTTTTGTAGAAACGATAGTCGCAATCGAGTTGGCCGCATCATGAAAACCATTGATATAATCGAAAATTAAAGCCAGCGCAATAATAACTATCAGTAAAATAGGAAATTCCATTTTTGTTATATTGTTTAGGCGTATTTAATCATGATGTTCTCAATAGTATTGGCAACATCTTCTGCCTTATCGGTTACTATTTCAAGATAATTAAGTACAGATGAAACTTTGATAATATTGATCGCATCATTCGTTTCAAACAATTCTACCATAGAATTAGAAAGAAGGTCATCTGCAATATTTTCAATAGAATTTACTTTGATACAAGCTTCTTTTACCTGCTCCATGTTTTTGAAACCTTTAAGGTTCTTCATTGCGTTCTGGATCTCCAGACAAGCTTTGTGGATCAGTAAAGAGAAATCTGAATAAGCCTTCAATTCAGGAGACTTGTAAAGAAAAATATACTTTGTAGAAGCATAGATGTAATCAGCGATATCATCTAAACCAGTAGCCAACGTGTGAATATCTTCACGATCGAAAGGAGTGATAAAGTTTTTACCCAATTCTACAAAAATCTCATGAGTAAGCTCATCATTTTTGTGTTCATAGTCGCTCATTTTCTTCAACATAGAGTCATCGTTAAGATCGAAATCTTTGATACCGGTGTTGAATTCTTCAGACATTGCAACTAGGTTCTCTGTTACTTTTTCGAAAAGCACAAAGAAGATTTTGTCTTTCGGTTGAAAAGCGTGGAAAATATTACCAATTCCCATTTTTAAGTATTTATAATTTTGTGCAAATTTCCTAAAAAAGCACCTTACCTGAAACAATCTGACGTTAAGTTTTGTTAACATTACATTAATGCCTGATTATCAAACAAAAAAACCGGCTTTGATGCCGGTTTTATATAGTTTGGAATGAGTATTAATTCGCCTCTTCAGCTCTCATATCTTTTCCTTTGAATTTCATTGATGCAATATTATTCAAAAGCTCTCCTTTAAACGATTTTTCAATCTCAAAGAAAGAGAATTTCTCTAGAATTTCGATGTCACCAATTTCAGCTCTTTTCTTACTACCTCCCGCAGGTGTAGTTGCTTTGTTGATGATATCTAAAACATCTAATTTCTTCAATTGATCTTTTTTACCCAAGTTGAAGAAGAATCTTACCATATCTTCGTTCTTTCTTCTTGGTTTTCCACCACGTTCTCTTCCTCCTCTGTCTCTGTCTCCACTTCTGTTATCGCGGTCTCCTCTGCTTCTATCTCTGTCACGACCTCTATCTCTGTCTCTTCTAGGATAGTCATCATCTCTAGAGCTGAATTTCTGCTCAACAAGATCATGTTTATCTTTGTAGTACAATGCAAGATCTTTCAATTGGAACTGCAATAATTTGTGTACCAATTCTTCTTTTGTGAAAGCATTAAGATCCGGGATCAAGCTGTCATCAAATTCGAAGATATCTTCGTGTTCTGTGAATAATTTTTCGAAAACTCCACCAACCTGAGCTTTGATTACCTCTTGTCCTGTTGGTATAATTTTTTCAACGATATCAATTTTAGTTGTAGATTTTATCTGCTTTAATTTTCTGCTTTCTTCAGGCTTGATTAAAGAGATTGAAATCCCATCTTTTCCTGCTCTACCTGTTCTTCCACTTCTGTGAACGAATACTTCAGGATCATCAGGTAAAGAATAATGGATAACGTGAGTTAATGAATCAACATCCAATCCTCTCGCCGCAACGTCTGTTGCAACCAAGATATCGATATTTTTCAATCTGAATTTCTTCATTACAGTATCTCTCTGCGCTTGAGAAAGATCTCCGTGAAGAGCATCAGCTGCGTAACCGTTCTGCATTAAGAAATCTGCAACCTCCTGAGTTTCCATTCTTGTTCTACAGAACAAAATTGAATACTGGTTAGGGTTTGCATCAATTAATCTCTTAAGAGCTTCTTTTTTGTTACGGTACCCAACAACGTAATATTCATGCTTGATGTTCTTTTTAACCTCGTTAATAGAACCCACAGAAATACGGTGTGGTTTTGTAAGATAATTTTTAGAAATTCTCTCCACTTCTTTATTCATCGTTGCAGAGAATAAGAAAGTTTGTTTTGTTTCAGGAGTTTCTCTTAAAATTGTTTCCAATTCGTCTTTGAAACCCATTGAAAGCATTTCATCAGCTTCGTCTAAAACTAACCAATGAATAGCAGAAAAGTCTAATGCTTTTCTGTTGATAAGGTCGATAACTCTTCCTGGAGTACCTACAATAATCTGTGGCTTATCCTTTAGAGATCTAATTTGATCCATAATACTGCTTCCACCGTAAACTGCTGTAGTTTTGATGTCTTTCATGTATTTGGAGTAATTTTTTATGTCTTTAGAAATCTGAAGACATAGTTCTCGTGTCGGACAAAGCACCAAAAATTGGATTTTGCGACTCGTATCGTCAATCATATCCAAAATCGGAAGCGAAAACGCTGCTGTTTTGCCTGTCCCTGTTTGCGCAAGTGCGATCAAGTCGCGAATATCTGAAAGAATAAAAGGGATAGTCTGTTTTTGGATTTCTGTTGGGCTTTCATAACCCAGTTCGCCAACTGCCTTAAGAATGTCAGGACTTAAATTGGACTCCGTAAATAAATTCATTAAATATTATAAAATTTCTGCAAATATACAATTAATATTTGGATTTCTTTTTATATAATATTACGGAATTAATAATTTTAATTTCCAAAACCCTAAATATTTTAAAATTTCAACAGAAAAAACCTAAAATTTTTATTTTTAATGTAACAAAATCTCAATCAAGACGGCGATTATTAAATTATTTGTTATCGAGTTAAATAATTGTGAATCATTAAAAAAATATATTATTTGGCGTATAAAAGAGATTTAATTAAATTTGATTTAAAATAAAAACATGTCCGCTACCATTTCTACAAAAACATTCGATTTCATCAAAAAGTTGACTAAAAACAACAATCGCGAATGGTTTAATGAAAATAAAAATCTTTACACAGAATCTCAGCAAAATGTAATTTCTTTTCTTGAAGAGCTGATCAATGAAATGGGAGGATTTGATGAAGAGTTGGCAAAATTAGATCCAAAAAAGGCGTTATTCAGAATTTACAGAGATACAAGATTTTCAAAAGATAAAATCCCTTATAAAACCAATTTCGGAGCATCATTAGGAATGGGAAAAGGAAGTCAGAAAGGCGGATATTACCTTCACATTGAACCCGGAAAATCATTTTTAGCAGGCGGAATTTACATGCCGGAATCCTCTGTTTTGAAAGAAGTAAGAAAAGAAATTTCTTTATATGGCGACGATTTCATGAAAGTTATCAACAATAAAGATTTCAAAAAACACTTCCCGGAATTAGACCAAGCCGACAAGTTGAAAAAAGTTCCGCAAGGTTTTGAAAAAGAAGATCCGATGGGTGAATATTTAAAATTAAAAAGTTTCATCGTGGTTTATAATTTAAAAGACGAGGAAGTTTTAGATGAAAATGCAGCGAAAAACATGTCAGAGATTTTTAAAGTCATGAAACCTTTTAATTATTTTTTGAATACGCCGTTTCTTTAACTCAATAAAAATCAACACCCAGTTTGTCATTCCGGAGGAATCTAGATTTAGCTTTCAAATATAATTGTTAAGATTCCTCCGGAATGACAAACTGGGTGTTACTTACAGGCTTGAAAAAAATATTTTCACAACTGATAATCAAGCCATTACAATCAAACAAATTTAACATTAGTTTAACATTTTTGCTTATCTTTGCTGATCGTCAAAAAACTCAGGATGTCTTTATACCAAAGAATTGCAGAAAAACTACAATATATTAGTCCGAATTTCTATAAAAAAAGATATTTTAAGACCTTAAACCATCTTAATAAAGATAATTTTTCGGCTCGTAATGTAGAACCAGAATTGGTCTGGATCAAAGAATATTTGCCCAAAAAAGCAGTCATTCTTGATATCGGAGCCAACGTTGGAACCTTCCTTTATCAGCTGGAAAACAAGTTGGATCACAACCATATTTATGCTTTTGAACCCAACAAAAAACTGTACCGCCGCCTGAAAAGATTATTCCCGAGAATAAACGTTTTTCCGCTTGCACTTTCTGACGAAAATACGACTGCAGAATTTAAAGTTCCTATCATCAATGGTAAAATGATCGCGTCCCGAGGAACGCTGAACATTTTATATAAAGAAAAGGGCGAAGAAAAAAGCTTTACTGAAAAAGTAAAGGTCATCAAATTGGATGACTGGGCTGCAATTGAACATTTTAACAGACTGGATTTCATCAAAATAGACGTTGAAGGAAATGAAATGAAAACGCTTTTAGGAGCAAAAAAAATCATTCAACAGTTTTTACCAACTTTGATGGTTGAGATGGAACAAAGACACCACGACAAACCCATCTGGAATGAAATTTCCGAAGTTGAAGGCTGGGGATATGAAGCCAAATATCTAAACAGACATAATTTTGAGCTTGAAAAACTGACTGAAGAAATTCTAACAAAAAACACCAACGACGAAAAAAATAAAACGGAATACATCAACAACATTATTTTTATACCTAAAAACCTTTAAAATATTATTATGAGCGTAGTAGCAAGGCAAGGCTTCAAATATTCCATTATCGGTTATATTGGTTTTTTGTTGGGTACAATTTCTGCAATTTTCATTTTCCCTTATGATTTTGAATTTTACGGAAAATTGCGCTACATCCTTCCTACCGCTGAAATGCTGGTTCCTTTTGTTGTTTTAGGAATTTCTTATTCTAATGTGAAATTTTTTCACACTGTAGAAAAAGATGGTAAAAAACAGAATATGCTTTCGCTTTCTTTGCTTACTGTTCTTATTAATTTTGTTGTATTCAGTGTAATATTTTTTGTTCTCCCCTATTTTTATCCTAAATTCAAACTCTCGGAAGCCTGGAAGAGCAAAGAAATGATTCTGCCGCTGATATTAATACTTTCGTTTTGCGCGATCTTTAATAAATATACTTCCAACTATAAAAGAATCGTTGTTTCTAACATTTTTGATAATCTTTTTCCGAAAATAGCCAATTTAGGAGCATTTTGTTTATTCTTCTATTTTGCTTTCTCACAGAAAGTTGCATTTGCTTTTTTCTTCGGAATTTTCACTTTAATGCTTTTCGGTTACATTTATTACACGAATAAACTAGAAAAAATACAACTCGATTTCAACACAGATTATTTTAAGAAAAATAATTTTTGGAAAGAGTTTTTTAATTATAGTTTTTTTGGATTTTTAGGAACTTTTGGAAATTATTTAGCCATTAACAGCTTTATGATTGGTGAATATTTAGGAATGGAAGAAGTAGGAATTTACTCAGTTTTATACGCCTTGATTTCTTTGATTTCTATTCCGCAATTGGGATTATTCAATATTTCTGCGCCAATTATTAATAAAACACTGGCAGACGGAGATATGGAAGAACTGGACAGATTTCATAAAAAAACGTCTTTATCTTTATATTTTTTAGGTGCCGTTTTGTTTTCGTGCATCATGGTCGGATTTCCTTTTTTAACGCAGTTTATGCCTAAAAATGGGACAATGTTAAGAGAATATGAACCCGTAGTTTGGATATGGGGTTCTGCGGTTTTAGTTGATCTCGCAACAGGATTCAACGGAAATATTATTTCACTTTCTAAATACTATCGTTTTAATATTTTAGTGATGCTTTTACTGGCAGGATTAACGATTGGGCTGAATCTTTATTTCATTAAAAACACGGACCTTAAATTGATTGGAATTGCCTTATCTACAGCAATTTCACTAACAACTTACAACGTTATTAAAATCATTTTTAATTATGTTGTTTTCAAGGTTTCTCCGTTGACAATTGAAATGATTTTTGTGTCGATTATCTGTACTTTAGCGATAACCGTTGCAATTGTGTTACCAACTTTTGATAACAATTTCATCAATTTAATCTACAAACCAGCCGTTGTTTTAGTATTGATTTACATTGGAAATTATTTCACGAAAATCTTCCCAATTGAGGATTATTTAAATATCAGATTTATAAAAAGTGTTTTCAAAATCAAGTAGTAATTAATTGATTTAAAACATTTTCTAAATTATCCTGAACCAATTTTTTGTTATAATTTTTCTGAAAATCGAAGTTAATATTTTTCAGTTGGATAAATTGTTCCATTAAGTTATCGTTCTCAGGAATAATGAAATCTAATTTTGATGGATAATTTTTAGGAAAAACAGCCAATTTTCCATACTTGATGGCATCGCCAAGATTACCTGTCATCTTAGTCGCTCCGTAGATTTCTTTTTGACTGAAAAACTCAGTTTCCTGTTGAATCGGACACCATAAAACATCTGCTTCACTCATCCATTTTTCAAAATCATTTTGAGAAATACGTTCTGAAAAGTAGGTGATATTAATTTGTTCTAAAGATTTTTCCAGATCAATAATTTCGCGTAATTCATTTCCGTCAGCTTTTCCCAGAAATATAAATTCAATTAATTTGTTCTCTGAATTTGAGTTCCTTTTAAGATCATTTTCCCATTTTCTTATATTTGAAAATACTCTTTTGTAATCGCGTCTCATTTGAGAAACTCCGCCAGGAATAACTATTTTTAAAACTTTATTCTCTGAATTTTGAACATTTTTAGTGTAAAAAAGAGGGAGAAATTTATATTTTTCAGAAGCTAATTCCTGATCTAATACTAACAAATTTTTCGCCTTCTTATATACTTTTGAAGAATAGAAAAGTCCTTCTTTCCACCATAATTTCAACCTGTAAATCATATCTTTTTTCAAGATATTTTTAATTAAATCAGATTTTGAAATATTGGTAAAATTAATATTATGAACTATAATTGCCGTATTAAATTTATTTGTAACAGCTTGAAATGTGTTGAAATAGCGATGAACAGTTCCGATAATAATCAGGTCGTATTTTTTAATTTTCAACTGATCCATAATCATTGAACTGTCGGACAGAAATATATTTTCTCTTGATTCTTTTATCTGATTTTTAATTCTTTGCGAAAAATAATAATCTACTTCAAATTCATTCGAATCCTGCATGATTTCAATAAAATCCTGTGCAATTTCTGCGTGAGTGTCTATTTCTATGTAGGCTATTTTTTTCACTTTAAGTTTTGGCTAAAGCCAACTGATTTTTCTTGATTTGTTAAACGGGCTAAAGCCCGTTCCTATTGATATTTTTAATGCAAAAAATCTTGCGACAACAATAATCTTACCTATATCATCTTTGTCATGCTGGAAGCATCTCTACAATACCTTTTATAATTGAGGTTAGATTCCTCCGGAATGACAAACTTTATGCTTAACTATTTTACTAAATCTTTAACCATTTCTTTTTCAAAGCTTCCCAACGCTTGTTGTTGATAACTTTTTGTTCGTCTTTCGTGATTTTCATTTCCAGTTTTTTTGATCTGCAGTTTTCGTAAGACTTAATAATTTGGAAGAAAAATGGAATCGATTTGCTTTTCATCGCCTCTTTGGAAGATGCGACATAAGCCAGAAATCTTTTTAAGCCCAGAAAATAAAAATATCTTCCGTAATAATCAGATTCTTTTACGGTGTAATCAGCGCCTTTCACTTTAATTAATTTCACCTGTAATTCGGGTAAAACGACTTCTTTCCAACCTAAATTTTCAAGCAAAATAGAATCAATATTATCCCAGCCTAAGGTTTCTCTTAGCCCTCCTATTTCGATAAAACATTCCTTTCGATAAGCTTTCATCGGACCCCTCACGTGATGTTTATTTGAATTTCCTTCATATATCCATTCTCCATTTTTCTCGATGTATAAAAGTCCTCCAATTAATCCACTTTTAGGATTATTTTGAAAAGATTCCTCTATAATTTCAAGATAATTTTCAGGCAAAATAATATCTGCATCGAACTTACAAATGATGTCAAACTCATCTAGATTTTGAGTTTTTAACCCATTTTTAAAAGCGTTAACCACTTTTGAACCCGGTTGATGAGCAGATTTTTGAAGATTTATAGTTTCAAAACGAGAATCCTGATCCGTATATTTTTTGATAATTTCGGATGTTTTATCCGTGGAACCATCATTGACAACCACAATTTTATAATCCTTAAAACTTTGCTGTTGTAAAGAATTTAAAGTGAATGAGAGATTATCTTCTTCGTTATGTGCAGGAATGATAATTAAAAATTTCACCTATTTTTTTATTTTCAAATTTACTTCAAATAAAAACTCAGGTTCCTGTAAGCTTTCAAAAGCCTTGGTTTTAAAATTACCTTTAATAAAAACCGCACACATCGAATTGGCTACATGATATAAGTTTTGATGAAAATTTTTAGGTAAACCATCCAAAATTCCTTGAAAAACTTCATATCTGATCTTTTCAGGATTAAAGGCGTAATCATGCCAAACGACTACCGTATTTTCATGCATAAGATGTTTAAACACCTTTTCAGTATCATTTTTCACCATTTCATAGCAATGATCTCCGTCGATGAAAATAAGGTCGTATTTTTTATTTAAACTTCCGAAATCAAAGGTTTTTGAATTTCCTTCTAAATGAAGGATTTCAGGATTTTTTTTGGAAATAATTCCGTGAAGATCGGCATACTTTTTGTCTACACCCAACTCTAAAAGGTCTTTTTCTGAAAGGTTAAAAGTTGTGCAATCGTTAATCACTTTTGCAACATTCCAAACACTTTCTCCTCTCCATGTTCCGATTTCAAAATAGCTTTTCTTTCCTTTTGCTAAAGTCTTTAACAAGGCTAAATCTGTAGGAATTGAACCTCCGTCCAGAAAGCACAAATCAATGGTTTCATCAAAAGATCCTTCACTCAGATCAAGAAGATTGATCTGAGGAAGGGTTTCCAAATGAGAATATTTTTTAAGAAATTCTTTTTTCTTTACATTTCTGTCATTAAGCACCAAGTTAAGCAAGCTTGGATCCTGAGCTATATTTTGTAATGCTTTGACAGTTTTGTTGATCTTACTCACAGAAAATATTATTTATTATGAGGTTTCAGCATATTCTTAGGATCAAGGATCTCATCCAATTTTTCTTGTGAAAGCAATCCTTTTTCCAACACTAAATTGTATACACTATTTCCTGTTTCCAGCGATTCTTTTGCAATCTGGGTAGACTGTTTGTAACCGATGTATGGATTAAGGGCAGTAACAATTCCGATGCTGTGTTTAACCATGTTTAAGCACACTTCTTTGTTCGCAGTGATT
The DNA here is from genome assembly GCF_046535115.1 of Chryseobacterium sp. SIMBA_038. NCBI lineage: Bacteria > Pseudomonadati > Bacteroidota > Flavobacteriia > Flavobacteriales > Weeksellaceae > Chryseobacterium > Chryseobacterium sp. SIMBA_038. The sequence continues at coordinate 224,535 of NZ_JAWRXH010000006.1, read as the reverse complement.
CCGACAACACATTTGTCACGCAACGTATCTAAAGCATTGCAAAGAAAATTAATGTTCTCCATAATCGCATGAGAAAGTACGGGCTCCATTACATTTAACTGTAACTGACCAGCTTCTGCTGCAAAAGTCACCGTTAAATCATTTCCAATTACCTTATAGCAAACCTGATTAACCACTTCCGGAATTACAGGATTTACTTTTCCAGGCATAATTGAAGATCCCGGCTGCATTGGAGGTAAATTAATTTCGAACAATCCCGCTCTTGGCCCTGAAGAAAGCAATCTCAGATCATTACAAATCTTTGATAATTTCACGGCAAGACGCTTCATTGCGGAAGAATAAATCACATAAGCACCTGTATCCGGTGTAGCTTCAACCAAATTTGGCGCTGAAACAATTGGAAAACCTGTAATCTGCGTTAAATTCTTAGCACAAAGTGTTGCATACCCAACTGGGGCGTTAATTCCTGTTCCGATTGCTGTAGCTCCCATGTTTACTTCAACAAAAAGATCTGCGTTGCTATTTAATTTAGAAATATCTTCTTCCAGATTAGCTGCAAACGCTTCAAATTCCTGTCCCATCGTCATTGGAACAGCATCCTGAAGTTGGGTTCTCCCCATTTTGATGACATCCTGAAACTCCTCTCCTTTCGCTCTGAAAGCTTCAACAATTTTTTGAAGTCTGTCTACCAATCCAACATTCATCTGCAATAATCCCATTTTTATCGCTGTAGGATATGCATCGTTTGTTGATTGTGAAAGGTTAATATGATCGTTTGGCGAACAAAATTCGTATTCACCTTTATTTTTACCTAATTTTTCCAACACTCTATTGGCAATAACCTCGTTTGCATTCATGTTGATCGAAGTTCCAGCCCCACCCTGAATCATGTCTACAGGAAATTGGTCGTGAAGTTGCCCCGAAATTAATTCGTCACAAGTTTCAGCTATTTTGAAATATAGTTCTTCATCAAGCAAACCTAATTCATAGTTAGTTTTTGCTGCAGCTTTTTTCACAAAAGCCAATCCTCTGATGAAATCGGGATATGAAGAAAGCAATTGTCCCGAAATTTTGAAATTATCAATCGCTCTTTGGGTCTGAACTCCATAATAAGCATCTACGGGAACATAGAGTTCACCTAATAGATCACTTTCTTTTCTGAAATTTTCCATTACAGATTTTTTAAATTTTTATAGTTTTAAATATAGCAAAAACGCATCATACCGATGCGCTTTATATTTATTTTACAGGGTATTTTAGACTTAAAGCTTGTAATATCGACCATGTTTCAGCATCCATGATTCCATCATAGTTTTGCGGACGGAAATGATATTGGAAGGCTTCAATTGTTTTTTTGGTAGCATCGTCCCATTTTCCACTTAGATCTAATCCATATCCAAATTTTTGCAATTGAGTCTGAACACTTGAAATAAATGCCGGATCATTGTATTTTGCAGTAAAATCTGTAGATGTCGCCAAATCATAATAGCTTTGTTTTGAAGCTTCATCGTACCACATTCCTATTTGATATTGATCGTAAAGCTTTTTCCATGGGAAAAATGGTCCAGGATCCTGTTTTCTGGTAGGCGCAATATCTGAATGTGCCAATACATTAGTTGCAGGAATCTGATATCTTGTAATAATATCTTTTGCCAAAGCAGCCACTTTTTTCACCTGATCATCACTGAAAGGAACGAATAATTTCTTGCCTGTAGCATCTGCGGTGTAACCTGCATTTACAATTTCAATTCCGATAGAAGTATCATTCAGGTTTTTATCATTTCTCCAAGAGCTAACTCCGGCGTGATAAGAACGTTTATTTTCATCTACTAATTGATAGATCTCGTTATCTCCAGTATTATTTACCAAATAATGGGCACTTAAAGCCTGCTGACTAAGCACAGTTATTGATTTATCATCCGGTAACGCCGTATAATGTAAGATAAGATATCTCTGTCTGAAGTTTTGGGCAATTGCAGGGAAATAAGTTTTCACTACTTTATATCCTGCAGGTTTTGCTGAAACGATAGAACCGTAACTTGCGGTGTTATCATTTTTAGTTGCATCCGCAATATTTGTAGTAAAAAATTCTACACCATGATCATTTGTGATTTGTGGTTTCGGTTTTTCCTGAGTTTGTGTTTTTATTGCAGTTTTTGGCTGTGATACTGGGCTTTTCGGTTTGTAAGAACTTTTTTTCGCATTTTGTTGTGGAGTACACGAAAAAACGAAAGCACTTAATCCGATGATATATAATGTTTTACGCATTAGTCTATTTTTTTAATCATTTATCAGCTCAAAAATACGCAAATTTTTCTTGAAAAATATTTGGTAAATAAAGAAATCTATTCTATATTTGCACTCGCAATAACAGAACAACGATCATTAAAAATTAAAGAAAAAAGGAGGGTTGCCAGAGTGGTTAATGGAGCAGTTTGCTAAACTGTCGACGCGAAAGTGTCGCAAGGGTTCGAATCCCTTACCCTCCGCATTTTTTCTTTACCTTATAATTATATTCGGGGCGTAGCGTAGTCCGGTCATCGCGCCTGGTTTGGGACCAGGAGGTCGCAGGTTCGAATCCTGCCGCCCCGACTGTTTTAATAGTTTTCTCAAAACTATTCAATGGGTGCGTAGCTCAGCTGGATAGAGCATCTGCCTTCTAAGCAGACGGTCTCAGGTTCGAATCCTGACGCGCTCACAAAAAGACTCACAATTTTAATTGTGAGTCTTTTTGTTTTTAAGCCTTTTTTATTCTTTTAAAAATATTTTAAAATCATCTTCCACATCCTGAATTACATATTTCAATCTTTGATCCTGAATTTGGGCAAATTTTTCTTTTATTATTTCGAAATTTAAAAATTTACGGTAAATCCTTGCAATATCACCTACTCCATATATTGCAGTTCGGGCAATGCCAAAATCTTCATTAAGAATATAGTTAATACAAAGCTCTTCCAACCACTGCTGATCGTCGACACCATTTATAGCTCCGATAATAAGTTCGGAAACATTCTGGCCATCATTTAGCATTTGCTCGATTTCTGACTTGTTGGTGTAGTTAAAGTTTTGGTATTTCATTATCAATTATAAATACTGTTTTATACTAATATAAATTTTTTTTAAAGAATTTTCTTTTTTCATTAATTTTCAATTGAAAACTTTCATTTAAAATTTTGGCTCCTACATTCTCTTTAAAATTATTAATCATATTAATTTTTTTGAATAGAAAAAGGTAAAAAGCTATTTACTGCTATAAAAATGAGCAGTCTTTTAAAAGTACTTATTTTTGAAATTTCATTGTTATTATTAGTTATGGTTAAAGTTAATAAAAAGAAAAATTGTTTCATTTTTAAGACGTTAGCTATTTTCTTGAAATTTTATTTTTATAATTCAAAAAAAAACTATACATTTGCACCCACAAAAAACAAGGTAATATTCGTTGTTTTAGATGGCCTAATCGGGGCGTAGCGTAGTCCGGTCATCGCGCCTGGTTTGGGACCAGGAGGTCGCAGGTTCGAATCCTGCCGCCCCGACTGTTTTAATAGTTTTCTCAAAATTATTTAATGGGTGCGTAGCTCAGCTGGATAGAGCATCTGCCTTCTAAGCAGACGGTCTCAGGTTCGAATCCTGACGCGCTCACAGAAACCTCTCAATCTTGAGAGGTTTTTTTGTTTTATTACAAATCTTTAAATAAACACAAACCTAGCCCCGATTGCAACGGCATCCTTTTGTGTAGCGAAGCGAAGCAAAAGATATAGTGGAAAGCGGGAAAAGCTTCAAAAACTCATTGTGATTTTTCAGACAATTTTCAGACATTATCCAAATCCTGAACTCCATTGCCAATCATTCAGTAAAATTTCACTAATTATAAAATCATCCGGGTACTTATTAAATCCATCTTTTTGTCTGAGGAAATGAACAACATCATTTGCCATTTTTTCATCAGAGAATACGCCTATTTCTCGTTCATCATCTAAAAATGTATGAATTGTATAAGTATGGCTTATTTTAAAGACCGTCTTTAAATCTAGTTCTTTAATTATTTGACTATAATCAGGAACAAAATCATCTTCCGGTAAATAATCTCTTCCAATTTCTCCAACAACTTCCGTAAATCCGTTTTGCCAATGAATTTTATTCAATCCTACTTTTTTCAAATAGAAATCGTTGGGATAATCTGAAAACCCGCGAAAATGTAATAATCTTTGCTTTTCTTTTTCCGCTTTGTCAGGATCGTCAAAATATCCTAAAAATTTACAATACGTATGAGTATCATCCGTATAAATATGCTTAAGTCCGTATACAAAATAATCCATAATATTTTATCTAAAATAAAAAACCACCGTAAATATACAGTGGTTTTCATATTTATTTTTTTAAAAATTTTATTTCAACTTATAAGAATTTCCGTCCCACAAATAAGTTTTAGAAACACGTTTTTTCTTTTCTCTGTCTTTATCATCCTTTTCCATTTCTTCCATTTTAAAGATGAATGCATTTGGAATTCCACCTTTATCGTTTGGAAAAATAAATTCTTCGGTATGATAATAAACATCGGCATCGCCAACATTCATAAGTTGAGGAAGAGCTATCAACTTTTTATTTTTAAACAAAATATATTGGTCATAACTAGCAATCCCGCAAGCTTCGCCGGAAACCATCGCTTTTAAGGTTAATTCAACATTATTGAGCTTATGATTACTTTCAATCGTAAACGTTCCATAGCTCAAACTTTCTGCAGAACCGGTATCAAAGGAAACTTCATCAATTAATGTATTTTCTTCAATCACTTTTACAGCAGCGATATTTTGATTAATAATGATTTCAGGATATTGCTTGTCTTTTTTATTAACTGTTTTCGTTAAGCCAAAAAGAAAATCATAACCGTTTTTATTTCTGTAACCTACACAAAGATTTCCGCCCCAAATGTAACCTTCTGAGGTTTTATCATCTTTTTGATAGGATACTTTATACCAGTTTGCTCTTCGCTCTCCTAATTTTAAAATAGTTTCATCTTGTTTAATGATCAAAACCTGTTGATTGGTTGACAAAGAATCCAGAATTTGAGCATCGACCTTTGGTGATTGTCTCACTCTTGTCCAATCTGTGAATATTTTTTGAGTTTTATTTTCTTCAAAATTAAAAATTCCGTTGGCATAGGAAATTTCCTCGTCTTGTGCAGAAAAGAATTGAATGATTAATAAAAATAAAACTGTAAATAAAGATTTCATATTAATATTTTGCAGTATTTTATTTCTCAAGCAATAAACTTACCCATTCTTCTCTTTGAAGTTTCTTTTTTAATTCAAGTCCGTTTTCTTTACAAACTTCTAAAATATCGTCCACATCAAAGAAACACAATCCTGAAAGCAATAATTTCCCACCATCATTCAATACAGAAACATAAGTTGGGATATCTGAAATTAAAATATTTCGGTTAATATTCGCTAAAATAATATCATAATTTTCTTTTCCTAAATTTTCGGCAGTTCCTAATTCGATATCCAGTTCGACATTGTTTCTTGTAGCGTTTTCTTTTGAATTTTCAACTGACCATTCATCAATATCGATCGCTTTTGTATCTCCAGCTCCAATTTGTTTGGCATAAATCGCCAAAACAGAAGTTCCGCAACCCATATCTAAGACTTTTTTGCCATTAAAATCAATATCCATCATCTGTTGGATCATCAAATGCGTTGTCGGGTGATGCCCCGTTCCGAAAGACATTTTAGGCTGAATGATAATTTCATGCATTCCCGGAACAGATTCATGGAATTCTGCTCTGATCAATACTTTATCATCGATATTTATTGGCGAAAAATTCTTTTCCCATTCTTCGTTCCAATTGATGTTAGGCATTTCCTTGAAAGTATATTCAATTTTAACGTCTTCATTCTGGAAAAGCGGTAATGCTTTAAGCTCCTCTTCCTTAAATAAATCTTTCTGAATATATCCTAAAATACCCTCCAATTCTTCTGTGAAACTGTCAAAACCTATCTCGATAAGCTCTGCCATTAATATATCACTCCAAGGCTGAAGCGGAGAAATCTTGAAATCGAATTCTAAATAATTTTGCATGTGAATAATTTGTTGCAAAAATAAAACTACTTTTTTGATTTAAAGTAATTATTACTTTTTGTTTTTAAACTGTTAGCATTGGGAATGTCACACTGAGCGGAGTCGAAGTGTTTACTTTTTAACACAAAGAGTACAAAGTTCTTTTGATAAGCTTTATGTTTTTAAGTTCGCAAAGGCGTTTCACTTAGCAAAGAACACAAATCTTTTAACAGCATTTTGTCATCCTGGAAGGATCTAAACAATTATTTATGTTTTGGCTGAAGCCAAGATGTTTTATGGATAAAAAAAGCGGGCTAAAGCCCGCTCCTATTGATATGAAAATTATTTCTAAATTATGGATTTGTAGAGAAAATAGAACCGTTTGCAATCAAAGCTCTTCTGTTCATTTTTAAAATATCTCTTACCCATTCTGCAAAATCTTCCGGTTGAAGAACGGTTTCAGGGTTTCCGTCTGTTAATCCACCTTGGATCGACATATCAGAAGCGATTGTACTTGGCGTTAATGTGATGACACGGATATTTTGTTTTCTCCATTCTGCCATCATAGATTGAGATAAAGAAACGACTGCTGCTTTGGAAGCTGCGTATGCTGACATATTCGGACCGCCCTTCAAACCTGCTGTTGATGCTACGTTGACGATATCTCCCTCTCCTTTTGCTTTCATAAAAGGATGAACTGCTTTTGCAGCATAGTATACTCCAAAAAGATTAGTTTTAATCACTTGCTCCCAAGTTTCAGAAGGCATTTCTTCGATTGTTCCGAAGTCTCCGATTCCTGCGTTATTGATTAAAATATCAATTCCACCCAATTGTTCTGCCAGAGATTCAATTCCTGATTTTACATGAATTTCATTATCCATACTGAAAACGGCATAACATGCATTCACACCCAATTTTTGGATTTCATCAACTGTCATTTTAAGGTTTTCTTCATTTCTACCTGTAATGCCGATATTTACTCCTTCATTTGCCAATGCCAAAGCAACTGCTTTACCAAGACCTCTTCCTCCGCCTGTAACGATGGCGCTTTTCCCTTTTATGTTCATTTTGATAGTATTTTATTCGTTTAAGCAAATTTACGAAAGGGATTTTTGATTGAAACACAAATGAACACAAATATTTTTCACAGATCACACAAATTTATTAACCACAAAAATTTTAATTAAATATTTTTAAGTTTTGGCTAAAGCCAATTAAATTGTTAATCTCAACAAACGGGCTAAAGCCCGTTTCTATTGATAATATCACACCTTTTAATTGTGTTTATTCGTGAAAAACATTTGTACCATTTGTGTTTAGGACAGATTTGTATTTAAATTTAAAAAAAAAATAAAACCGACTCCAAAAAGGAATCGGTTTCTTGAAAGTATAGTAAAAAAAATAAAAAACTAAGGAATAAGAATCGGGTTTTGAACCTCAAATTCCTGTGTTGTTGTGAACTGATTTCCGTACATATCCAATGCTTTTACCTCAACTTTATGTTTTCCTAATGTTAATTTTTTAGGAAAAGCACCCGTCCAGATGTGCTTTGACATTTCAGGGTTTGAAGGTCTTCTTCCAGGTAAAAGATTTGGAGTAACATCCCATTTGAAAACTGACATTACAAAGTTTGGATCAAGCGTTTCGTCGTACTCCATTGCTTCCCACTGATCGCCGTCAATTCTGTATTCCACCTTGTCTTTTTTGCTTCCCATGAAGAAATTAGCCAAGATTTTTGCAGAAGTTCTGCCCGGATGAGGAATTGCTTTCGGAACATATAAACCTATCTGATAATCTTCCGGTTTTCCGGCTGTTTTGTATTTAACTTTATATTGATTATCATTAAAACTGATGAAAGAATATCCTTTTGCAGTCCCATCTCTCATGGTTGAAGTCGGCAATCCTGCATCGTCTGTTGTTCCTGACCACCAGTCACCGCAAGTTGTTCCTGCATTATATTCGTGAAGATCTTTTGAACCATTCCAACCTGCTTGTTTTCCGTAGAAAATCTGCTGTTGGATGTGTGTATGAGCCGATAAAATCAGAGCATTTTGAAAAGGAGTCAAATAATCAAATAATTTTTGACGGTCTGCATTTCTGAAATTATCTTCGTTTTTATGCTCCAACGGAATGTGAAAAGAAACGACAACCAATTTATTTTTATCAACCAATTTTAAGTCATTTTCCACGAATTTCAACTGATCTTCGCGGAAACCTCCCCAATATCCTTTTCCATCTCTCGGATCCGGATATAAAATGTCATCCAAAATAATGAAGTGAACATTTCCATAGTTGAAAGAATAGTTTGCTGGTCCGAAATTAGATTCAAATGTTTCGTCTGAGAGTAAATCTTCCTTTGCATCGTAGTTCATATCGTGGTTACCCATCACGTTGTACCAAGGCAAACCAACTTCTTTCATTACATATGCATAAGGTTTTTGTAAACTTAAATTATCACCAACCAAGTCACCTAAACTGATTCCCAATACTGCATTTTTCTTGGTATTTTTAACCTCGTTTACGATAGATCTTTTGAAATAATCCAATTCCTTTTCCGTGTAAGGTTGCGGATCTCCGAAAACTAAAATGTCGAAATTTTTGCTTTCGTTTTGCTTGTTTAATGCAAAATTTAATTCTTTCGGAATCTCTCCAGTTGGCGCAGTTCCTTTGTATTTGAAATCTGCCGGTGAACCTTTTGGTTTATATTGATAGTAATATTGAGGAAGATTATTTCCATTTACGGGAGTCATATATCCTGAAGGCTTGATCACAAAAATCGTCTGATTCTCCTGAATTGGTAAGCTGTATCTTCCGCTTTTATCAGTCAAAACTACCTGAGTTCCGTTTGAAACCGCTACTCCTTCGATTCCTTTTTCTTTATTTTCTTTTTTCAGGTTTTTGTTACTGTCTTCAAATACATATCCTGAAACAGAGGTTTGAGAAAATGCCATTGCTGAAATTAGTAAGCAGGGCATTAAAAATTTTATATTCATTTTATTTTAATTATTAAGGTGGTTTTATTTTTATCGCAAAGTCCGCTAAGTTTCTTTTAAACAAAATCTCGTTTTTAAGTTCGCAAGGGCGTTTTACTCAGCAAAGAAAGCATTGCTTTTACATTCTTTTTGTCATCCTGAAAGGATCTCAACAATCTTGGAAAAACTTAGTTTAGATTTCTACGGAATGACAAACTGTGTGATTAACTAAGCGATTAACATTATGGTTAATTTTTAGATTAAATTAATAACTATTGATTCCACCATGTTTTAAGGTTAATATTATCTCCTCCCATTTGCTGAACTGCGGTTTGATAATTAGCCGTATTCAAAACCTTTGGATTTGGAGGATACATCAATCTTTGAGGAAGATCTCCGTTATTTAAAAGTCCTCCATTGTTGGGAAGTATCGGGAAACCTGTCCTTCTCTTTTCAAACCATTGCTGTTGATCTACAAAGAATAAAGCAACATATTTTTGAAGATATATTTTGTTTAAAGAACCATCATACGCCACAATCGGATTGGTAAAATAATTAGCAGGCATCACAGCACCCCATTGTTCGATGGTTGCTTTTACCCCATTTTCATAGAAAGTCTGCGCACTTCCGGGAATAATTCCCTTGTTTGCTAATTCTGCTAAGGTGAACTGTAATTCTGCATATGGATAAATCAAAATATTTAATGGAGCTTTTGCTAAATTCTGATTCATGTTTGACGGCTGATAATTAAATACCGTTCCGTAAGTATAACCAGACGGAGCACCTTTATACCCAATATTTACACTTGCCAAATCTTTTGCCTGGCCAAAAAACAAAGCCATTCTCGGGTCATTATTTGCTTTTAAAGTTTCAACAAAAAATGCAGAAGCAGCTCTTCCTGTCGTGAAATCCTGAGGTCTGGCAATCGGAGGAAGAAGCGGGGAAACTCCGGTTACGTTTAATTTTGCAGTCTCAGCATTGCTCTGGAAAATCGGATAAACCAAAGGATTATTGATGATCTCCTGAATTCTTTCATTAACGTTTACTTCACCGTTTTTCTTTAAAATTCTTGTCAATAATCTTAATGAAAGAGAGTTACAGAATTTTTTCCAATTTACAATTCCGTTGGCGTCGGATTCTGCCTTGTAGAAAAGGTCAGAACCTGTCAGTAATTTTGTAGTAACGAAAAGTGAATTTGCAGTTTTTAAATCATTCAATAATAGAATATAAATATCTTTCTGCTTATCAAATTTCGGCTGAGAAATACCTCCATCCAAATTAGAAGCTTCTGAAAACGGAACATCACCATAAGTATCCGTAAGATTTGAATAAACCCAAGCATTTAGGACCATTGCAATTGCTTGATAATTAACATCATTATCTCTTATTGCCGCTTTTTTCATATCACTGATCTGCATCAGCCATTTGTAGCTGTTATTCCAGAAACCGGCACCTGTATTTTCTGTTACATAATAACGGCTCAGAGAGTTTCCTTCGTTCGGAAAATCAAGAGAAACCTGCATGATATCGAATGTGAAATCGTTTGCTCTCATATAATTGATTGCAGACATATTGTATTGAATCGGAACTAATAATTTTGAAGCTACAGGCTCATTGATTCTACTTTCATCAACGTTAACCTCATCTAAATTCCTGTCACAAGAAACTGAAACAAAACCAATTCCTGTAATTAATAAAATATTTAAAAGTAATTTTTTCATGATTTTAAATTTTAGAATTTAACATTAAGCTGAATACCTACCGTTCTTGCTGTCGGCAACTGACCCATCTCAACTCCCGGAGTGATCTGGTTATCGTTAAGCGTTGCAGCTTCCGGATCGAATAATGGAAACTTCGTCCACATCCAAAGATTTCTTCCGAATAATGCTAAAGTCAGATCTGTGATTTTAAGCTGTTCGGTCACTGTTTTCGGGAAAGAATATGAAATTCTGGCATCTCTTAATTTAATGAAAGAAGTATCGAAAGTATTCGTTTCTACGTTGGCTCTTCTATAATAATCAGCGTAATAAGCCGATGCCAACACTCCTTTTGTATTGGGAGAGAATGAACCGTCAGGATTTTGTACAACACCTGCTCCAACGATCAAACCTCCGGGGTTATCTCTTCCGATCAATGTATGTTCAAGTTTACCCTGTTCGGTCATTTTGTGGTGAGACTGCGAATATGCCATTCCTTTGTACTGACCGTCAAATGAGAAACTTACCGTAATATTTTTATATCTGAATTCATTCTGAAGACCGGCTCTCCATTCCGGATATGCGTTTCCAATCTTCTTCATTTGGGTAGGTTTTGCTGTTAAACCGTCGCTCGCGTTGAAAATCACCTGTCCATCAGGAGAATACATCAATCCATAACCATACATATCACCCAATGAACCTCCTACAAATGCGTTGTAGTACACTACTCCCCCTACACTTGCCATTGTGTAAGGCTCGCCGTGGAACTCTTCAGGAAGAGAAAGAATTTTATTTCTGTTCAGCGACCAATTGGCGTTTACGCTCCATGAAAAGTTTTTATTTCTGATCGGATATGTATTTAAAGTCATTTCCAGCCCCCTGTTTCTAACCTCTCCTGCATTGATCACTCTATTACTGTAACCCGTTTCCCACAATGTCGGAATTTTTACAATCTGATCTTTAGAATTATTTTGATAAGCCGTTATGGAATAATTAATCCTGTTTTTAAGAAAACTGAAATCCATCCCTGCTTCCATGTTTGTAATCATGTTGGGCTTCAGATTCGGGTTCGGATATAACGCCGGAGATTCTACAGAACCTGAAAAATCACTGTTATTATAGTATTTTATCAACATATAAGGATCCGTATCGTTTCCAACTGTAGACCATGAAGCTCTTAATTTCCAATAATTAAATTTATCAGACGTTAACTTGAAAATATCTGAAAGAATGAACGATGTAGAAACCGATGGATAGAAGTAAGAACGGTTCTCTTGCGGAAGCGTACTGCTCCAGTCATTTCTTGCCGTAAGATCTAAGAACGCTTTGTTTTTATATCCTAAAGTTGCCAAAGCATACGTACTGTTAACCTGTTTATCACTTGGTTTTGCAAATTTATTGATGTTTGAAATTCCGTTTGGCATTGTATAAAGTCCCGGTTTCAGAAGTCCGTCTGCCAGATAATCATTCATAGTGTATTCTGTGTAACGGATATTTCCTCCTACCGATGCACTGAAATCGAAGTCGTTGAATTTATTTTTATAGGTAAATAAGATATCATTATTTAAATCCATCAACCTGATGTGCTGTTCTCTATACATTCCCTGAAGATAGTTTGCTGAGCTCCAAGGTCTTTTTTGAGTACGCAGTTCGTTGGTTAATTCCATTCCGGATCTTACCAACACTTCGAAGTTTTTAGTAATTTTATAATTAAGGTTTACGTTTCCTGTGATGAAATTTTTATCAACTCCATTCAGCATTTCGTAAGCAATCAAATACGGATTATCAATAAACGAACTGAACGGGTGAATCTGATCAACCTGATCTTTCCCTGATTTCCAGATCGGTGCGTACCAAGATAAATCAACATTCGGATTTTGAAAGATCATGAAATATGAGATCGACTGGTTGCTGTAACCCGTTGCAGGCAAATTGTCACTCTTCGTCTTATTGTAATTAAATTTAATCCCGATTTTTAATTTTTCACTTAATTTATGATCAACTGAAAAAGCTGCATTAAATCTGTCGAAACCCGTGTTTGGCATCATCCATTCATTCTTTAAATAGGTTAAAGATGACCTGAAAGATGTCGTTTCGTTCGAAGATTCTAGTGAAATATTGTTTGAAAATGTTGTTCCTGTTTTCCAGAAACCTTTGATATTGTCTTTGTAAGGCTGCCATAATTGTCTGGTTGCACTTTGACCTTCCGTTGCCGGATCATATTGGAAAAAATACTGTCCCGCGAATTTCGGTCCGAAAGCGCTACTTGTTCCCCCAGTATTAAGCCCGTCTGCCGAAACCTGATAAGAATAAAAATAGTTTCCGTTGGCATCTTTCTGCATCGTTCCCTGCCCGTATTCATACTGATAATCCGGCCATTTCAACACGGTATCGTAACTTGAATAAGAATTTAAAGAAACCTGTATTTTTCCGTTTTTGCTTTTTCCGGATTTTGTGGTGATCATGATCGCTCCACCTGCTCCCCTGGAACCGTATAAAGCGGATGCTGTAGAACCTTTTAAGACCGTAATGGATTCAATATCATCAGGGTTGACTGTATTGATTCCGTTTCCGTAGTCGATGGGTAAATCTGCTTTGGAACCTGCTCCATAAGCCGAAAAACCTGTCCCTGTTGTATTATTATTCATTGGAACACCGTCTATAACGATAAGAGCGTTATTTTCACTCGCATTCATGGAAATATCACCACGCAATTTGATGGTAGAACTTCCCAAAGGCCCGGCTCCTGCTGTTTGAATTTTCAGACCGGCAACTCTTCCTTCCAATGCCTGTGACCAGTTATTGTTCTGAGTTTTTAATAATTCCTCGGACTTAATGGTTTCGGCAACATATCCCAAAGATCTGTCTTGTCTTTTGATACCTAAAGCCGTTACCACAACCTCGTCAATGTTTTTAATAGTGTCTCTTTTAGCTTTCTCCTGAGCGGTCAGACTGACACTGACGAGCCCGAGCAGTGACAAAACCAACAACTTTTGTGTCTCTTTACGCATACCTTTTTTGTTTGCGCAAAATTAGACCGACATTATGATTACGGTCTTAACAAGACTTTAACATTTATTAAAGAAATATTAAACAAAATATTAACTTATGATTAACAAAAATCACACTCATTTGGTTAACAATAGGTTAAATAATTAAGCATTTTTAACATGAATAGCATACTATATTTACTTAGCTTTATTGTCCTTTTTTGATATAATAAATTTTTCCTTTATTAAAGAGGTTTTTGAATGTTTAATTTTTAAATAAATTGATTTAAAAAACAAAACCTGCCTCAAAATAGAGACAGGCTGATTGATATTGAAATCATTAAGAATATTAATTTAAGCTTTATTTTCAGAACAATTTGCTTAACACTTAACCTTAATAAAGGATTACTTATTTTTTAATTGATCAGGAATGTTTGTCGTGATAAAACCGATTCCCTGAACTTTTAATTTGTCATAAACCGCAGTATCATTTACCGTCCAAGAATTGGTGATTAAACCTAATGCTTTCGCTTCAGAAATCCATGTTGGATTTTTATCGAAAATGCTGTAATGGTAGTCGATTCCATCTAAACCTTCTTTTTTAATTTGTTCAGGTGACAATTCTCCATTCAGATATTGAACTTTAAATGTAGGTGCCAATTTTTTGATTTCTTTACAGATATTTAAGCTGAAAGAAATAAATTCACTTTGAGATTCCAGCTTCATGTCTTTGATCATTTTGATCGTTTTCGCTGTCAGTTCATCTTCTTTTTCCTTTGTCTTATCTGGCTTGATTTCAACAATCAGCTTCAACGATTTGTCTTTTTTTCCTTGTTTTAAATAATCTTTTAAAGTCGGAAAATTTTCACCGTTTGATAATTTTACTTTTTCTAAATCCTTGAAATTGGTTTCAGAAATTTCCATTTTTGCATGATGCTCATCGTGATTGATGACCAAAACACCGTCTTTCGTCATTCTCACATCAAACTCAGCTCCATAAATTTTTAAATTCTGGGCATTTTCTAATGATTTAATTGAATTTTCCGTTGTCGGAGGTTGCGTCTGCCAATAACCTCTGTGTGCGATAATCTGGGTTTGTGCCTTCATTGAAACTGTGCTTAAAACTGCTAACCCTAAGATAAAATTTTTCATAATATAATTAGATATTAATATTAAAAAGCCGTGAGACTTTTAGATAAAGGTAATAATTTTAAAAGTGAATGGTCAATAGTGAATTAACTTCGTTGTCAATTTAAAGTAAATGTTTTATAATTAACAATTGACTTGCAAAGCAAAATTCACCATTCACCATTACATATTTTGTTTAGAAACTATACTTTGCTCCAATTTGAATTTGGTATGGATTTCCTGATAAAGGTGCTAAACCACTGGTATTTTTAGAATACACAAATTGTTTTGTAATCGGGTCAAACTTGTCAATTCTGTACAATGCTGTGTTTCCGTATGATTTGTTTACGCCCCATTCTTTGTTAAGTAAATTCGCTAGGTTAAAAATATCAACCGAAAGTTCGAATGCTCCGATTTTATCAAATTTAATTTTTTTCGCTACACGAATGTCCCAAACTCCATAAAATCCGTTTTTACCACCATTTCTTTCTGCAATATTGTTATTGTAATCGGTAATGTAATTTTTTAACGCTTTTCCAACCTCTGGATCATCAAGCAAAGGCTGAGTAAGATTCGGGAAAATATACGCCAAATCATTAGTATCAACGAAATCTCCATTGATGTTACCTCCAGAAGTTAGAGAGAAACGAGTTCCTCCAATTCCTGAATATCTTAAACCTATTGTAAATCCTGCAATCGTTGGTGAGTTACCATACAACACAACTTTATTACGGAACTGATTATCCGAATACGTCATTCTCAAATCTCTCGGATCACTCTGAACAAGCGTAGACAATGTCGCTGAATTCGCTACGTTTCCGTTGTAAGACGTATTGTCCTTAATATCAGACCATGTGTAACTTGCGGTAATTTCTCCGTCTCTCCAATAACGGTAACTTGTGTCAACCACGAACGAGAACTGATTTACTTTACCGTCACTCACAAGTTCCAAAACTCTTCCGAATTTTTTGTTGATCGTTCCCTCTTTCCAATCAATTTTTCCATTTGTAGGATCTATCGTATTTACAGGGACAAATACTCCTCTTCCACCTTCATTATTCAACGTGAAAAAAGGATTTGTCTGCATGTTTCTGTCATAATAGAAATAATTGTTTCTTCCTAAAGCCATATAACCCGCAACTCCCGCTCTGAATCTTTCATTAAAGAAGTGAGTGTAAGAAATATTTGCTTTGTAAACGATTGGAATTTTAGCATCTTCTCCTGTATAATTGATCGTTGGGAGCTGATATTGAGCAAGTGTAGGAACCGTTCCGTAATCATTTCTATAGTTTACAAAGTCAGGAGTCAAGCCAATTTTTGAAGGATTAACATCTACTGTTGCTAAATGTTTTCCATCAAAAACCAAGTTATTAATTACCATATAATTATTAATGTCAGAAGAGAAAATTCCGGCTCCGAATTTTAAGAAATCTTTATTTCCCTCATTGATATTCCACTCAAACTGAAATCTTGGCTGAATAATAAATGATTTAATCTGATTATCCGTTCTGATTCCCATTTCATCGAGCAACTTTTGGTTAAGTTCAGCTTTCGGATAACCTCCGTAATCTAATCTTAAACCAGCCATTAAATCCAGACCTTTTGCAATTTTAGTCTGAATCTGACCGTAAATACCAACATTCCAGATACTAGATCTTACAGAAGTATCATCTACCAAAGGAACTTCTCTGTAAAACCTGTTTGAAACAAGGTTATTAAAATTGGTTAACCCATCAAAATGAAATCTTCCGTTAACCTCACTTCCGTAGATTGATTTTGAACCTGTGTACATCAAATCTGCACCGAAAGTATATTTAATTTTATCTGTGTTGTAATATAAGTTATCCACAATCTGGAAAACATTATTTCTAAAGCCCTCCTGTCCAAAACGATGTCCTCCAAACTGAATACTTGTTGTCGGCTTATTCTTTTCATCAATAACCGACTGCACACGTTCTACGATTCCTCTTGGAACCGCATGTCCCAACTCGTCATTCTGATAACTATCCTGTTGCGTATATAAATATTGAGCCTTTAATTCGTTGGTCATATTCGGCTTTAAATTTGACCTCAAAGTCAGTAACAAACTGTTGTCTAAGTTTTTATCATTACCATAAGATTCAAAGAAATTGATTGCTGTGTTATCTGCCAACCCGTTTTTATTTAAATCGTAAGTAAAGTTATTTCTTATGGTTAACAAGTTTTTAGGGTTAATCTGCCAGTCTAAACGTAAAAATCCGGCATCAGAATTTCTTACTTTATCAAAAGTCCCGAATTGTGGCGAGTTTCCAATACCGTATTTTGCTCTTCCGATGTCTAAAACCTGGTTAAGCGTTTCATTCGTAACCCCAAATCTTAATGCATCTTCTTTAGATTGAACATCCGCAATCACCAACGGTCTTGAATCCAACTGGTGATCCCACGCTACGAAAAAGTGTAATTTATTTTTAATAATTGGCCCTCCCAATGAAAATCCGAACTGAGACGTTGAGAAATCATTCGTTCTTTTATTTCCTCTGATATCATATGGACTTGAAAGCCAATTTGTTCTCAGATATTCCCAAGCACTTCCTGAAAATTTGTTTGTTCCAGATTTTGTTACCGCACTTACCGTTCCTCCACCACTTCTTCCCAGCGTCACATCGTATTGGTTGGTTGTAATTTTAAATTCACGAACCGCTTCAATCGAGATTGAAAAAGGCGCACCGCTTCGGCTTGTTGTCGCTCCTGCAGATGTTGGGTTTTTCGCGGTCATCCCGTCGATCGTAAAGTTGGTAGAAGATCCTAACTGTCCTGATAAATTTCCTCCTTTTCCACTTAATGGTGAAAGTTCTGTAAGGTTGGTGAAATTTCTTCCATTCACAGGCAAAATCCCGATGTTTTTCGCAGAAATGGCTGTTGCAGCACCTAAGTTTCCAATCTTGTTTTTCAGGTTTCCTGTGATGACAACTTCTTCGATGTTTTTTTCTCTATTTGCCAAGTCAACATTTACAGTCACCTGATCACCAAAATTCACCGTGTAGCCTTCTTTTTTCTCATCATTTACGATCACCGTGTAAGGTCCGCCAAGAGGAATTTCTTTAAAAATATACTCTCCTTTTGAGTTGGTTTCGGTTTCAGTTTTAAAACCTGTGGACTCATTGATAATCGTTACTTTTACTTTCTCCTGAGCAGTACCATTCAAAACTTTTCCCACAATAGATGCCTGTGTGGTCTGTGCATATGCAAACGTTCCAAAGCTCAAGAACAATAACCCTAATACAATCTTTACTTTTTTCATATCTTCAAATTAGCTGTGCAAAGGTATCCTGACTTTATGAGCCGTCTGTTTACGGGAGTTTTAACGTTTTTTAAACTTTATTACAACATTATGTTAAATTAGTTTTAACATGAAATTTATTCTAAACAAAATCAATTCGTTGGAATATGTTACGCGATATTAATTTTCTCACAATATTTAATTGTCTTATTTTTTTAAATGCAATTAGTTTAGTTATTTTTGCTTAAAAGATAGAATAGCAATGCCTGAAAACATTCAACAAAAGATAGAAAAGCTCCGAGAAGAGCTGCATCAGCATAATTACAATTACTATATCCTTGATGAGGCCACCATTTCAGATTTTGAATTTGACACTCAACTAAAAGAACTTCAGGATCTTGAAGCGCAGTATCCGGAATTTAATGATATCAATTCTCCAACTTTGCGTGTTGGCGGAGCTGTAACTAAGAATTTCCCGACCATTCAGCATAAATTCAGAATGTATTCTTTGGATAATTCTTATGATTTTGATGATCTAGAAGATTGGGAAAAAAGAATCATTAAAACGATTGATGACCCTGTAGAATTTGTAGCAGAATTAAAATATGACGGAGCATCCATTTCCATTCTTTACGAAAACGGAAAATTGGTCCAGGCGGTGACACGTGGAGACGGTTTTCAGGGAGATGAAATCACAGCAAACGTGAGAACGATTTCGGATATTCCTTTGACTTTGAAAGGAGATTTTCCAAGTCAGTTTTTCATGCGTGGAGAGATTTATTTAACAAGAAAAAATTTCGACAAGCTTAATAAACTACGTGAGGAAGAAGGTTTAGACCCTTTTATGAATCCTCGAAATACAGCAAGCGGAAGTTTGAAAATGCAGGACAGTGCGGAAGTGAGAAAACGTTCTCTTTCTTCGGTTTTATATCAATATATTTCTGAAGAAGTTCCTGCAGAAACACATTGGGAACTGCTTCAAAAAGCGCAGGGATGGGGTTTTAAAACATCTCAACAAGCAAAATTATGTTCTACAATGGATGAAGTTAAAGAATTTATCAATTTCTGGGATACAGAACGTCATAATTTACCTTTTGAAATTGATGGAATTGTTTTAAAAGTCAATTCATTACAACAACAAAGACAGCTTGGATATACCGCAAAATCTCCACGTTGGGCAATGGCTTATAAATTTAAAGCTGAAAAAGTTGAGACCGAATTAAAAAGCGTTGCTTATCAGGTCGGAAGAACCGGAGCGATAACTCCTGTTGCCAATCTGAAACCTATTTTATTGGCGGGAACGATTGTAAAAAGAGCGTCTTTACATAATGAAGATATTATCAAAAAACTGGATCTTCATGAAAATGATTTCGTGTATGTAGAAAAAGGAGGTGAAATTATTCCTAAAATTGTAGGCATAAACACAGAAAAAAGAACTTCCGAAAGCAAAGAGATCGAATACATTAAAAACTGTCCAGAATGCGGAACAGAATTGGTGAAAATTATTGATCAGGCCATTCATTTTTGTCCTAATGAACTTCATTGTCCGCCACAAGTTGTGGGAAGAATGATCCATTATGTTTCAAGAAAAGCTTTAAATATCGATAATCTTGGAAGCGAAACCATTGAACAGCTTTACAGAGAAAAATTAGTTGAAAATCCTGCTGATTTTTACACTTTAACAAAAGAACAACTTCTTCCATTGGAAAGAATGGCCGAAAAATCTGCTCAAAATATCATCACAGGAATCGAAAATTCTAAAGAAATTCCGTTTGAAAAAGTTTTGTATGGAATTGGTATAAAACACGTCGGAGAAACGGTTGCGAAGAAATTAGTGAAAAATTTCGCTACAATCGATGATCTAAAAGCAGCGACTGCAGAAGAACTTTGTCAGGTTGAAGATATCGGAACGAAAATCGCGGTAAGCATTGTTGATTTCTTTGCAAATTCTGAAAATATTTTGATGCTTGAACGTTTAAAATCTTACGGCGTTCAGCTTGAAAAAGGAGAAAATACGAATGAAGTTTTATCTAATGTTCTAGACGGAAAAACTTTCCTTTTCACCGGAAAATTATCTTTATTCACAAGAGAATCCGCAGAAGATATGGTAGAAAAACACGGCGGAAAAAATATTTCGGCAGTTTCTAAAAACCTTAATTTTCTTGTTGTTGGTGAAAAAGCCGGAAGTAAATTAAAGAAAGCACAAGACATCGGAACGATTGAGATTCTTGATGAACAGCAGTTTTTGGATTTGATTGAAAAACAATAGATTTTCAGAAAACATTTAACATAATAAGCCATTGAGATTTACTTTCAATGGTTTATTTTTGCCACTTAATTAAAAAAATAACTACTAACTAATAATACATGAAAAAAATCTACTTAATCGTATTTATGATTTTGTTTTCTGGGCTTAAGGCGCAGATTGTGAATATTCCTGATATCCATTTTAAAAATGTCCTTTTAACGACTACTTATCCTGTAGCTATGGGAATTAACGGTTATATTGATATAGATAGTAATAACGACGGTGAAATACAAAAAAGTGAGGCCGATAAAGTTCTGGAAATACACGTCAATATGCCTATGTCTTGGAATCCCATTATGAATGAAATATCTGCTATTACCTCCTTGCAGGGTATCAAAGAATTTGTGAATTTAAGGAGCGTTTATATTTCAGGATTGCCATCCTTATCATCAATCGACTTGAGTAATCTGACTGATTTGTATAATATCATAATAGAAGACAATAATGCTCTAACCTCTATCAATGTTCAGGGTTGTACAAGTTTAACGGATGTGAGAGCCAGTAATATGAACTTATCTAGCTTATTACTACAAAACTGTACCCAATTAAAACGTTTAAACTGCAGCAATGCTAAACTTCAGACTTTAGATGTATCATCAAATACCCTACTGGAAAGTTTAAATGCTTCAACAAATCAATTAACTACAATAGACTTAAGCGGTTTGACTGCTCTTTATGATGCTTATTTAACATGGAACAATCTGACGTCCATTACTTTTAACAACAATACTGCATTAATTTGGTTGAATTTAATTAATAATAAACTACCATCAATCTCTTTTGCACAGGCACCCAATATAAAATTGCTAAGCCTTAGCATTAATAAATTTACCAACTTGGATGTTTCGGGACTTACTCAGCTTCAAGGAATCGATTGTGCGTATAATTTATTAGCAAGTCTTGATCTTTCACACAATACTAAAATACAAAATTTCAGCTGCGACTATAATCCTAATCTACAGTCTCTATTTATTAAAAATGGAATTAATAATTTTACACAAAACTCACCTTCTTCGCTCTCCAATAACCCGAGCCTTGCTTTTATCTGTGCAGACGATTTTGAGATCTTAAATGCAACCAACTTATTACCGGCAAATACGAACTGTGTTGTCAATTCTTATTGCTCATTTATTCCCGGCGGAACCTTTTATACCGTTGAGGGAAATACAAAATATGACAGTAATAATAATGGTTGTGATACCAACGATCCAAACAAAGCATTTCAAAAATTTAATATTACTAATGGAAGTATTTCTGGAAGCATCATTGCAAACAATTCAGGAAACTACTCAATTCCATTACAAGCTGGAACCCACACAATCACTCCGATTCTGGAAAACCCAACTTATTTTAATTTTTCGCCAACAAGTATAATCGCGAATTTTCCTACACAAACAAGCCCCTTTAACCAAAACTTCTGTATGTCTGCGAATGGAAGTCACAATGATCTTGAAGTTCTAATTTTTCCGATAGCTGCTGCAGTTCCTGGCTTTGATGCAAAATATAAAATCATTTACAAAAATAAGGGAACAACAACGCAATCAGGAACTCTTGCTTTCAATTATAATGATAATTTAATGAATTATTTAAATTCCACACTCGCGCCAAATTCTCAATCAACAGGAGTTTTAAGCTGGAATTTCACCAATCTTTTACCATTTGAAACAAGAGAAATAACAGTTACATTTACTTTAAATACTCCAACGCAAACTCCTGCTTTGAATGGTGGAGATATACTACATTACACAGCTCAAATCAATGCCGGAACTGATGAAACGCCTTTAGACAACATATTTACATTAAACCAAACAGTTGTCAATTCTTTTGACCCGAATGATAAAACTTGTCTTGAAGGGGCTTCTATTACTCAGGCTCAGGTTGGAGATTACGTTCATTACTTAATCCGATTTGAAAATAATGGAACAGCAAATGCACAAAACATTGTTGTAAAAGATATTATTGACACATCTAAATTCGACATATCAAGTTTAGTTGCACTGAACGGAAGTCATAATTTTGTAACGAGAATTACAAATCCAAATACTGTAGAATTTATCTTTGAAAATATTCAGCTTCCATTTAATAATGCGACTAATGACGGATATGTTTCATTTAAAATTAAAACAAAATCTACTTTAAACCTTGGCGACAGTTTCAGTAATAAAGCGAATATTTATTTTGATTACAACCATCCAATTATTACGAATACTTATACAACAACGGTTCAGAATGTATTAGCAACATCAGAAATTAATAATGATAAAACTCAATTCAGTATTTATCCGAATCCTGTAAAAGATGTTTTGTTTATTAAATCAAAAGAAAAAATCGTAAAAGCAGAAATTTACGATGTTGCCGGAAGAATTTTGAATTCGGCAAGTGTAACAGACAATTCGGTCAATGTTTCTGAACTTTCAAAGGGAAATTATATCATCAAATTATCCACAAAAGATAAAACAATGACTCAGAAATTTATTAAGAATTAATTCAAAAAATAAATTATAAAATACAAGACTGTCTTTAAAGGCAGTCTTTTTTTGTGGACTAAAAAATTTTTAAATCAGTCAAAAATCAATAAAAATTTAAATAAAACACAATGATAGATTGTTTTTATTCAATAATTAAAATTAAAAAGTAAATATTTTTCACAATACTATTTTATTTGTATATTTAGCGCACCAAATCACTAACCCATGAAAAACATTTACTTTTTTGTGCTAATTCTAGCACATTTCTCACTCAGTGCACAAATTATTAACTTTCCAGATCCTCAGTTTAAGGCTAAACTCGTATCCGCGAACCAATGGAATTTTATTGCACAGGATCTCAACGGTAATATGACCGTAATCGACACCAATAACGATGGAGAAATTCAGGTAAGCGAAGCTTTGAATATTTCAAGCTTATCATTTAACCAAACCCAGATTTATAACCTTACAGGGATCCAGAGCTTTGCGAATTTAAGAATGCTTACTGTACAGGGAAACATCCACATCAACGAGGTGAATGTGAGCAATATGACGAACCTGAAAATCTTATACATCGGCAACAATGCCATAGGCACAATCGTCACGCAAGGCTGTACTCAACTTGAGACTTTTAGCCTAGTCACCAATGGCGGATACGTTACCAACCTGAGTTTCTTACAAAACCCCACCTTAAAAAAACTTACCATTGTAAGTAACGCTCATTTAGCCAGTGCAGATATTTCCAACCTTACAGCACTCGAAGAAGTTGAGGTAAGAGACGGGGTTTTTCCCAATACAAATTTTACAAGTTTAAATTTTTCTAATAATATAAATTTAAAAAAAATCATTATTGATAAACCTAATCTTACTTCATTAACCTTAAGTCCTTTAAGCCAACTTAAGCATTTCAGCATTAAAAACACAAAACTGCCGTCATTAAATGTAAGCGGCGCCAGTCTTTTGGAATATTTATATGTTGATAACAACTCATTATTAAGTTCAATAAACATCCAAAACACTAATAATCTGGATAATTTATTAGTTTTAAACTCTCCTTTAATAACATCAATCAACATTCAAAATAAGCCTAATTTAAAAGCTTTAAGCTTATCCGCAACCAATATTACTTCACTAAACTTCACAGGAACACCAGCCATTATCAATTTGGGAATTGGAGGAAATGCGCTGACATCACTTGATGTTTCACCAATTACAGGATTAAAATCATTCAATCTAAGTGAAAATGGCATAACAAGTCTGGATGTAAGTCAAAATACGTTGTTGGACGGAATAAGTGTAATGGGAAATTCTTTAACCAATATCAATATAAAAAACGGAAATCCTGTTCTGAATTTCAGTCCGGCTCCTTTAGCTTATTTGCCCAATTTGGCTTATGTCTGCTGTGACACCAATAACCTTCAACAGGTATCTGCTAAATTAATATCGTCAGGTCTTGGTAATGTTGAAGTGAATAGCTATTGTTCTTTTGCTCCCGGCGGAACTACTTACACAATTCAAGGGAATACAAAATATGACTCTAATAACAATGGGTGTGATGCAAATGACTTAAATAAGACATTTCAGCAGTTTAATATTGTAAATGGAAGCAATTCCGGAGGATATATTGCTAACAGCTCGGGAAATTATTCAATTTCTGTATTAAGTGGCTCTAGTACAATTACTCCTGTTGTTGAAAATCCTGCTTATTTCACTATTTCTCCTTCTAGTTTAACAGCAAATTTTCCAACACAGACCAGTCCTTTGGCTCAGAATTTCTGCATTTCAGCAAACGGTACACACAACGATTTAGAAATTGTTGCCATTCCGCTTACTGCTGCAAGACCCGGTTTCGACGCAAAATATAAAATTGTTTACAAAAACAAAGGAACAACTACACAATCAGGAAGTTTAAATTTCAATTTCAATGATAATGTGATGAATTATTTAAATGCTACAACGACTCCAAATTCACAAACAGTCGGAATTTTAAACTGGAACTTCACCAATCTTTTACCTTTTGAAACCAAAGAAATTACGGTAACTTTCAAATTAAACACGCCAACTGCAACTCCTCCTCTGAATGGCGGTGATGTTCTTCATTATACAGCACAAGTCAACGGAGCTACGGACGACACGCCTTTAGATAATATATTTACATTAAATCAAACCGTTGTCAATTCATTTGACCCGAATGACAAAACCTGTCTTGAAGGAACATCCATTGCCGAAACACAGATTGGAGAATATGTTCATTATCTGATCAGATTTGAAAATACCGGAAATGGGAACGCCCAAAACATCGTTGTAAAAGACGAAATTGATGCTTCAAAATTTGATCTTTCATCCATCGTTTCTCTTAACGGAAGTCACAGTTTTGTAACAAAAATTACGAATCCAAACACGGTTGAATTTATCTTTGAAAACATTCAGCTTCCTTTTGATGATGCCAATAATGATGGCTATGTTTCTTTCAAAATTAAAACAAAATCTACTCTGGTTTTAGGAGACAGTTTCAGCAATACAGCTAAAATCTATTTTGATTACAACCATCCGATTATTACGAATACTTTCACAACAAATATTCAAAATGAAACTGTTTTAGCAACCTCAGAAAGCAACAAAAACAAAGATGTTTTCAGCATTTATCCGAATCCTGTAAAAGATATTTTATCAATTAAATCTGATAAAGAAATCGTTAAAGCAGAGATTTATGACACAACCGGACGAATCATTAATTCATCAGGTGTAAAAAATAACTCAATCAATGTTTCTGAGCTTCCAAAAGGAAATTATATCATCAAATTATCTACAAAAGATAAAGCGGTAACACAGAAATTTATTAAAAATTAATTCAATTCAACAGCCAACCAAAAGACTGTCTTTATAGGCAGTCTTTTTTATGTTTACTAATCAAGATTTTATTGTATTTTTATTAATAGAAGTTTAAAATTAAAAAAATGGAATTTTTACAGGATCATTCTATTCAAAATGAGCTGTTATTGATATTTATTTCTGTTCTTTTAGGCGTTTTCATAGGCGCAGAACGAGAATATCGAAACAAATCTGCAGGCTTGCGTACTTTTATTTTGGTATGCTTCGGATCTTGTCTGTTTACCATACTTTCCATTAAAATAGGTGTTCAAAATCCTGACCGTTTGGCCGCAAATATTATTACAGGAATTGGTTTTTTGGGAGCCGGAGTTATTTTTAAAGGAGATAATAAAATCGATGGAATTACCACTGCAACAACCATTTGGGCAACCGCTTCAATCGGAATGGCCGTCGGTTCAGGCTATGTTTATTTATCTTTTTTGGGAACCGTTTTGGTCCTATTAATTTTAAGTTCGCTTACTTATCTTCAAACTTTTATTGATAACAATCATAAGATTAGAGAATATAAAATTGCCATTGTAGCTTCCGATGAAATAAGGCATTGTGAAGAATTATTCAGAAATAATAATTTGAAATTTTTGATGATAAGACAGCAATACACCGTAGGAAATCTGGCAACAACCTGGAGACTCACAGGTAAAAATAAACATCATGAAACATTAATTAAACAATTAATGAACGATCCTAAAATAATTGCCTATCAGTTTTAAATTTAGATTAAAAATGTAAAGCACAATTATCATTTATAATTAATATTGAATAACAAATTCAGTATCATTTTAATGATTTATCGATCATCAATAATTAACTATCCATTTTATCACTTTTAACTGATAATTCATAACCAAAATCTCCCATTTTCTTTGTAAATTAGGGCAAAATTTTGATTATGACAAAAAAGATACTTTTATCTGTATTTCTTTTGCCGGCTGCCATGGCTTTTGCACAGCAATACGGAGGAATGTGGATCCCAACAGAGCTCAATGAAAAGGAAATGAAAGATTTAGGAATGAAAATCTCTGCTAAAGACATCTTCAATCCTCAAAAAGCAAGCATAAAAGATGCTGTAGTACAGTTCAACGGAGGTTGTACTGCCGAAATCATTTCTCCAAAAGGATTATTGTTGACGAATCACCATTGCGGTTTTGGTCAGATCCAAGCTCATTCTACCGTACAAAATGACCTTTTATCAAACGGTTTCTGGGCACAAAATATGAGTACAGAACTTCCAAATCCGGGAGTAACAGTAGACTTTATTGTAGACATCAAGGATGTTTCTAATCAAATTTTAGAAGGCACGGACAACCTTACAGAACCTGATCTTACCAAAAAGATCAACACCAATATTGAGGTTTATAAAAATTCTCAAAAAACAGAATCTTTTCAATCTATTTCTGTAAAACCAATGTATTACGGAAATAAATACTACGCTTACACCATCGAAACATATAAAGACATTCGTTTGGTAGGCGCACCGCCACAAAGCATCGGAAAATTCGGTTCTGATACCGATAACTGGGTTTGGCCAAGACATACGGGAGATTTCTCTATGTTCAGAATTTATGCTGACAAAAACAATAATCCTGCAGAATATTCAAAGGATAACGTTCCATATACTCCGAAGCATTATCTTCCGGTTTCTATTAAAGATAAAAACGAAAATGACTTCACTTTTGTATTCGGATTTCCTGGAAAAACAACGGAATATCTTCCTGCAATTGCTGTAGAAAAGATCATGAAAGAAATCGATCCTGCAAAAATTGCCGTACGTGATGTTGCTCTGAAAACATTAGACGAAAAAATGCGTGCAGACGATGCAACGCGTATCAAATATGCTTCAAAATTTGCTTCCGTAGCCAATTACTGGAAAAAATGGATCGGTGAAGTTGAAGGGTTGAAAAAATCCAACGCTGTTGAGAAAAAAGTAATGTATGAGGGTTCCTTAGTGTCTAAAAACCATGAGGTAAAGGCAACTTTAGACCAATTGAATAAATTATACAATGATCAGGCTCCTTTTGCTTTAAATAATGCTTACTACACAGAAGTAATCAAAAATGCAGAAACATTAAAGCTTGCAAGTGATTATTACACTTACATTTCTTCTGTAGAATCCGGCAGAATGGATGAAAAAGAGTTGACTAAACTTAAAACGAAATTAACTGCATTTTACAAAGATTACAGCGCAGAATTGGATGCAAAAGTAACTGCAAAACTGTTGGCTTTATATGCTAATAAAACAGCACCACAATTCTTGCCTGCTGGTTTTGACAAGTATAAAAATGAAGCTCAAAACATTCCTGTCATTGAAGATATTTCGAAAAATTCAATTATTACGGGAAGAACTTCTGTGAATGGAGCCAATCTTAGTACAGATATTGAAAAAGCTTTCTCTAATCAGGATAAATTAATCAAAACAATTAAAAAAGATCCTGTTTATCAGCTTTACGTTTCAATAAGAGACACGTATATGAAAACTGCTGATCCTCAATTTACATCTCTTCAGACAAAAATTGATGCGTTACAAAAAACGTTCATGGCTCAGCAAATTGCTACGGATAAGGACAGAAAATTCTTCCCGGATGCCAATTCTACACTTCGTGTAACTTACGGAAAAGTGAAAGGATCTACGCCAAGAGACGGTGTTTCTTACGGGTACCAGACGCATTTGGCAGGGGTGATCGAAAAATATGTTCCGGGAGATTATGAATTTGATGTTCCAAAAAAACTGATCGATCTTTACAACAAAAAAGACTTCGGAAATTATAAAGATAAAACAGGCGATGTTCCTGTAGGATTCACTGCAACGAACCATACAACAGGAGGAAACTCAGGAAGTCCGGTTTTGGATGCTAACGGAAATCTTGTTGGTCTAAACTTCGACAGACAGTGGGAAGGAACGATGAGTGACATCAATTATGATCCACGTTTCAGCCGAAATATCATGGTTGATACCAAATATATTCTTTTCATTATTGATAAATATGCCGACTCTAAATGGCTTATCGATGAAATGAAAGTAATAAAGTAATTTTTTTAATGATAATTTTAAGAGTCTATTTAAATTTTTAATATCAATTTAAATAGATTCTTTTTTATTATATGAAAGAGAAAATCATAAATTTATTAGCCAATTTTGCAGGAAATGATCTCGAAAAATCGTTTCCTCTTCCCTATTGTCTGCCTGTCTATCATTGTGTTTCTGATGAAAAATTACCTCATCTTAATCATATCATCAACTATAAAAATGTAAAGCAGTTTGAGCAAGATCTGGATTACTTATCAAAGTATTTTCAGTTTGTGAATTGGGGAGAATTTAAGGATTTTATCAACGGAAATTTCAACCCTAAAAAGAAAATTGCCTTACTTACTTTTGATGATGGTTTCAGGGAATTTTATGATGTTGTTGTTCCAATTTTAGAAAGAAAAGGAATTTATGCTGTCAATTTCATCAATCCGGCTTTCATTGATAATAAAAATTTGATGTTTCGTTGTAAAGCAAGTTTGATTATTAATGAAATTGAAAAAAATAAAGATTTAAATCCTGATGTCTATAATATTCTTCAGTTTAATAGTGATTCGAAATCAGAAATCAAACAGAAAATATTACAGCTAAACTATCACAAAACAGAAATTCTGGACAAGCTTACGGACGTACTTGAAATTAATGTCAATTCATTTTTACAAGAACAAAAACCTTATTTAAGTTTCGATCAACTAAAATCATTAAATCAAAAAGGATTTGGAATTTCATCTCACAGTTGGGATCATTCTTTGTACAATGAATTGTCATTAAATCAAAAATTAGAGACGACCAACAAAACGTTTGATTATTTAAAGTACAATGATTTTCTCTACGAAAGTTTTGCTTTTCCTTTTACAGATTTCGGCGTTGAAAAAGCTTTTTTTGATGAATTATTTAAAAATAAAGAAATGTTCTGCACTTTCGGAAGCGCAGGAATAAAACTCGACAGCATTTCAAAAAACCTGCAAAGAATCCCGATGGAAACTGGAGAAAATGCAGAAACGATCTTAAAAAAAGAAATTACTTATTATCAATTAAAAGGTATTTTAAATAAAAATAAAATTCTAAGGAAATGATACATTTAAAGACATTTAATAAAAAACAATTGGGAGAATTTGTATCATCCGGAGATTTCAAAAAATACGATTTTCTGCCAATTACAGCACACAGAGCTCAGTCTCACATCAATAATCCAAAGGCAAATGATGATCAAACGTTACTTATTTTAGCTTTTGACGATGACAATTTAGCCGGTTATATTGGTTGTTTTCCTGATAATTTTATCATTGATGGAAAAGTGTTTAATTATGCATGGTTGAGTACGTTATATGTAAGCAGTAATTTCAGAGGAAAAAGAATTGCTCAATCCCTTTTACAAAAGGCATTTGAAGAATATAATGAGAATCTTGCGCTCACAGAATTTACGAAAGAAGCAGAAGGACTCTACAATAAAATGGGTACTTTTGAATACATCCAACCTAAAATTGGAAAAAGATATTATTTCCGTACAGATCTGGCAACGATAATTCCGTCAAAAAAGCCTAAAACAGGGCATCTACAGCCACTTCTCAGCTTAGGAGATTCCGTATTAAATTCTCTTATTTCAGTAAAAAACTGCTTCATCCAAAAACCTGATTTCAAATTTGAAATTCTTGATAAAATAGATGCAGAAAGTGCTGGTTTTATCTCAAAATTTCATACAAACAGAAATGCAGAAGAACTCAATTGGGCAATAGAAAATCCGTGGGTTTTGGAAAGTAAAAATAAAGAAGAAAACTATTTATTTTCCAGTTATTCTGAAAGCTTTAAATATTTCTGGATAAAAATTTATGATAAGAAAAATGAGCTAAAGACTTGTGCGCTTTTGTTTGTAAGAGACGGTCATTTAAAAATATCCTATTTATTTTCAACATCTGATTTGGAACAGTTTGTTACATTTTTAAGCTATTTTATTGTAAAGAATAAAATTAATTCTTTAACAAGCTACCAAACAGAATTCAACAAAAAAGCAGAATCAATGAATATATTTCCAAAAATCCATCAACGAAATATGGAAAGACGGTATATGTTTCACAAACAACTTATTAAAAACCTTCCCAACGGCTTTGATCCTCATTTTCAGGATGGCGATGGTGATTGTGTGATGACATAAAAAAGAGGCTTTTAGTAAGCCTCTTTTTGTTTGAATATTGTTTTGGATATTGTTCTATTATATTTTTGACAGGACTTCATCCTGCCTTTTGTTAAGTCGCCACTTTGTGGCTCCCCGTTTTAATGTCCGAAAATATCTTTTAAAGTAAGTTCTTTAAACTCTCCCATTTGGTTGACAGCTTCCATATTCAGGTTTTCTCTTTTCCCGATAATGGCCGTATTGAAATGAAC
Organism: Chryseobacterium sp. SIMBA_038; assembly: GCF_046535115.1. Classification (NCBI taxonomy): domain Bacteria; kingdom Pseudomonadati; phylum Bacteroidota; class Flavobacteriia; order Flavobacteriales; family Weeksellaceae; genus Chryseobacterium; species Chryseobacterium sp. SIMBA_038. Next base: position 193,360 of record NZ_JAWRXH010000006.1, on the reverse strand, counting down.
AGGTTTTATCTCTGATTGATAAAACTGTTTCACATCATCAAATTTCAGATTTTGGATCTGCTGATAAATATCTTTCCTAAAATCATGCGAAATGCCTATTTTTTTTAACCTTAAGGTATTGAAGAAAATAGTAGTTCGTGTAATTCTTGTTGATGCAATTTGTTTTAAGGCTGCATTTCTAGCATTTTCAAACTGAGTTGGCACTTCAGGAAGTTCACTCATTAATTCGCTCATTGTGTCAACTGCAATCTGCAATTTATCGGGCTGGGTTCCGATGTATGTCGTAATATAATCCGGATGTCCCGATTCTGCGTTGGCAGCATAAGAAACGTATGCAGAATACGCCAAACTCTTGCTCTCACGGATCTCCTGAAAAACTATCGATGACAATCCTCTTCCGAAATATTCATTGAAGACATTGATTTTTCCAAAGTTTGCGGTGTTGACTTCATTTCCTCTTCCGATCTTGCTCATTTCCATTTGAACCATGTCGTAGTTCATGAAATAAACATTTCCTTTCGTCTCAGGTTCAGGATATTTTTTAGGATCAGGAATTTGAAGACTTGCCGTTTCAATATATTTTTCAATATAATTAGTAAAGTTTTCAAAGTTTTTCCCGTAGAAAAATAGTTGATAAGGATAATCAAACAGTTTTTTCATTTTGTCTGTAAACACCTCAACATTGGTACTTTCCAATTCTTCTTTAGAAATAATATCTGTAAAACGAGAGAATTCTCCAAGCTTTGTATAGTTCGTCAAAGCCGTCATAATACGGTTTTTATCTTTCTTTACTGCTTCACGATTTTCAAGAATGGTTTCCACAAACTGATTGTAAATTTCCTGATCTGGCTTTACGTTATGCATCCAGTGTTGAAGCAATTCAATTCCCTGTTCAAGATTTTCTTCTAATCCGCTCAATGAGATTAAAAGTTGATCGGCAGAGGTTTTAAAATCATTGCTTACTCCAATTTTAAAGAACTCTTTTTTAAGATCTTCGGGAGAAAATTTTTCCGTACCGAGATATTGAAGAACTTGAGTAGAAATTCCCAAATCTCTGTCATGATCACTTCCAAAAGGAAAAATAAAGTGAGCCTGAGCAATTTCGTTGTATTTATTTTTAACGAAACTTAGTTTTTTATCTTTAACGACATCCGTTTTTATTTCTTTTTGATAATCAATAAATTCTGGCTGAATATCTCCTGTTTTTTCTGCTAAAATTTCCTGTAAAAATTCAGATTGCGCTTCACGGTTGATTTTTATCGGCGTAATTCCTGGGTTATCAACTCTTAATAATTTATCGTTAACTCCTTTTTCTTTGTTGATGATAACGTAATTATCTTTAAAAAATTCATTCGAAAAATCAACAACTTCTTCTTTGGTAACGGTAGAATATTCATCCATCTCGCTCAGTTCCTGTTCCCAAGATCTGCCTTTGATGTAGGTGTCGTAAAGATTGGTTGCAAGACCATCAGCTGTTTCCAGCGCTTTCATTCTTTGAAGTTTAAAATCGTTGATGATGGCAGGAAGCATCCAATCCGGAAAATCTCCTTTTTTCAGTAATTCAATCTGCTCCAATACCATTTCTTTGGCTTCATTCAACGTCTGCATTTCTTTTGGAACGGCTACAATTGAAAAATATCCGTATTCTTTCAAACCAACCGAAAAAGCCTGTGCCCAAAGCATTCTTTGCGTTTGGTTGATATTTAAATCTAATAATCCAGCCTCTCCTCTATTGCTTAAAATATTTGCTACAATATCGGCTAATATCGCTTCTCGGCTTCCATAGCTCTCGGTTCTCCAAGCCAATTGAGTTCTTGGCGTTGTCGGACTTTTTACTATTCGCTCAACGATTTCAGTAAGTGGTTTTTCAATGATTGGAGTTTTCTTTGGTAATTCTTTGTAAGGAATAGCTCCAAAATACTGATCTACAAGCTGAATTGTTTCTTCAAAATCCAGATCACCCACGAAAACCATTGCATAATTATTAGGAACATAATATTCATCAAAATATTTATGAATAGCCTTCATAGAAGGGTTTTTCAAATGCTCTGGCTTCCCTAGAGTCGTTTGCTGACCATTTGGATGTGTTGGAAAAAGAGCATCCATCAATTCATAATTCACCAATCTGGAATCATTATCCTGCGCTCTGTTGAACTCTTCGTAAACTGATTCTAATTCAGTGTGAAAAAGTCTTAACGTCAATTCAGAAAATCTTTCTTTCTCGACTTTCAGCCATTTTTCAAGCTCGTTATTTGGAATATTATTTTTGTAAACGGTTTCATCAAACCAAGTATGGGCATTTGTTCCGCTTGCGCCTAATGACGAAATTACTTTATCATATTCATTTGCAATCGCATACTGACTTGCTTCCTGAGAAACCTCGTCTATTTTTGTATAGATTTCTTTCTTTTTTTCAGGATCTTGTTCTGCTTTATGTTGTTCGTATAAATCAGAAATCTGGTCTAGTAAAACCTTTTCCTTTTCCCAGTTTTGAGTTCCTAATCTTGAAGTTCCTTTAAACATCATGTGTTCAAGATAATGTGCCAACCCTGTATTATCAGACGGATCGTTATTGCTGCCCGTTCTCACAGGAATGTAGGTCTGAATCCTCGGAGCATCAAAATTTTGAGCAAGAAAAACCTTCAACCCGTTTTTCAGAGTATAGATTCTTACTTTATTTTCGTCCTGAGTTATGGTAGTATATTCGTAATTATTTTTATCGGTATGAATTGTCTCCTTATATCTTTTGTCGGTCATATATAAATTCATTTTCATTCTTTTAAGATTGGAATGTATACAAATGTAAGCAATCAAAAAAGAACACTTTCTACTTTTCCTATTATTACATCTATTGTAACGATAATTAATTATGAATTACTTATTTTTTCAGGAGCTGTTTCGCGCTATCCACTCATACTCCTCACGCCAACCTTCCCAACACCAAACCCTTCAACTCTCCCTCTTCCTGTTGCGGGGTAACCGTTACTATCACGGCTAGGCTTTTGTCTGGAAAGTGTCATGAAGTCATCATATCAAATAGTTTTCTTCTATTAACTTGGAAATTATTTTTCTTCCCAAAAGCCTTGTCAAGGTTTAAAACCTTGACAAGGCTCCCCAACAACAAAATCCATCTTTTCCTTCTCATCTTTCTTAGCTTTTTTCCAAAATAATTATCTAAGTTTGCATTAAGTTTTCCAAAAATTACAACCATGTCCGGAAACATTCTGATCATCGATGATGAGATCAAGCTCCTGAAATTACTAGGAATGATCCTTTCCCAAGAAAATTTTAACGTAAAAGAAGCTTCCACAGCGCGTTCTGCAATGACGATGCTCGAACAATACGATTTTGATGTTGTATTAAGCGATGTCCGGCTTCCCGATGCTTTCGGTGTTGATCTTGTGAAATCCATCAAAACAAAATATCCTCATCTTGAAATCATTTTGATGACCGCTTTCGGAAATATTACGGATGCCGTTCAGGCGATGAAAAACGGAGCTTACGATTATTTGGTAAAAGGTGACGATAACGAGAAAATTATTCCGTTGGTCTATAAAACCTTGGAAAAAGCAAAAGACAATAAATCCAAGATTGTTCAAAAAAGTAATATTCAAAAAGGATTCAATCAAATCATTGGAATTTCTCCTTTAATTATTCAGGCTAAAAAATTGGCAGAGAGAGTTGCCTTAACAGATGCAACCGTTCTTTTAACAGGCGAAACCGGAACCGGAAAAGAGGTTTTTGCCAACGCCATTCACGAAGGAAGTGACAGAAAGAAAAATAATTTTGTAGCGATCAATTGTTCAGCATTCAGCAAAGAAATTTTAGAAAGCGAGCTTTTCGGGCACAAGCAAGGTTCTTTTACCGGAGCTATAAAAGATAAAAAAGGTCTTGTAGAGGAGGCTAATGGCGGAACTTTATTTCTTGATGAAATTGGTGAAATGCCCATCGAACTTCAGGCAAAATTACTTCGTGTGCTGGAAACCAAAGAATTCATGAAAATGGGTGAAACCAAAGTTTCCAAATCAGATTTTAGATTAATTGCCGCCACCAACAGGAATTTAGAAGACGAAATAAAACAGGGCCATTTCAGAGAAGATCTTTATTTCAGATTAAATGTTTTCGAAATTAACCTTCCTCCACTTCGTGAAAGAAAAGAAGACTTAAAAGTTTTAGCTAAAAATTTTATTGATATTTTTTCGAACAAACTGCATTTGTCCTCCGTTCAGGTTTCCCCGGAATACTATAAAGAATTAGAAAAAAACGACTGGAAAGGAAATATCCGCGAATTAAGAAATACCATCGAAAGAAGTTTAATCTTAATGAACGACAACATTTTAGACAAAGAAAGCCTTCCCCATTACTCTGAAAAAGTCACTTCTACAGAAAAAGATTCTTTGAGCATGCGATCTTTAGAAAAAGAGCACATTCAAAAAGTAATTCAATACACCAAAGGGAACAAAGCGGAAGCCGCAAGATTGCTGGAAATCGGTATTGCAACGCTGTATCGCAAATTGGAAGAGTACGAACTGAGATGAGTTTGAGGGTTTGAGAATTTTAGTGTTTGAGAGTTTGAAGTTTTCACACTAAAATCTGCCTACAGCCTTTTGCTTACGGCCTAAAACATCCTATCATTATAATAACGAGCCTATCATTTTGATAGGCTTTTCTGTTTTGTGGCATTACCTTAAAATCTCGCAATACATTACCAGCAAAGCATTTACCTTGAATTTAGACAAAACGGTTCTTCTTTTGGCATTATGGATATAAATAAAATATTCTAAAAATGACAATTTCAAGAAAAACGTTCAAAAAACGGGAGCATTCAAAATTCAGTCTTTTGATTGTATCGTATGTATTTTTTACTTTATTAACCTTAATTGTAACATCATGATGCTCATTAGTTTAATACTGCTTTTCGCAGTACTGTTTTGGCTTTTATACAAATCTGTTGATTTTTTCGACAAAATATAAAAAATTATGTGGAGTTTATTTATCCTTTCAATACTAGCCTTTGGGTACATCTGTTATGTTTTAACGAAACCTGAAAAATTTTAATCAAAATCATGAATACAGAAATTTTAGGCATCATAGCGATGTTCACAATCACATTAGTTATTGGTATTTTCTTAGGGAAATACATTGCTGATGTTTACGGTTATAAAAAGACTTTTTTAGATAAAATTTTTCAACCGATTGAAAATGCTATTTATAAAGTTTCAGGGATCAACCCTAACCGTCAGATGACTTGGAAACAGAATATGTTTGCCATGCTGGCCATCAATTTAGTTTGGTTCATCATCGGATTTTTCATCTTATTAAATCAATCATTACTTCCTTTAAACCCAGACGGTAACCCGGATATGTCGCCCGATCTGGCTTTTAATACCGCAATTTCTTTCTTGGTTAACTGTAATCTACAGCATTATTCGGGAGAAACGGGAGTCAGTTATTTAAGTCAGTTATACTTAATGTTTTTACAGTTTGTAACAGCTGCTACCGGAATGGCTGCTATGGCCGTACTTTTCAAAGCATTTAAAGAAAAAACGACTACAGAATTAGGTAATTTCTTCGATTTCTTCACAAAGTCAATGATCAGAATATTAATTCCGATCAGTATTGTGGTCGCTTTTATTCTTTCTGCCAACGGAACTCCGATGACTTTCGAAGGGAAAGACCATATCACCAATCTTGAAGGTCAGAAAGTTGATGTTTCCAGAGGTCCGGTTGCTGCTTTTGTGGCGATCAAACACTTAGGAACAAATGGAGGAGGTTTCTTTGGAGCCAACTCTGCGCATCCGTTAGAAAACCCCAATTACATGACCAATATGACGGAAATGGTTACGCAGATGATCATTCCTTTTGCGTTGGTTTTTGCTTTAGGATTTTATTTAAAGAAAAGAAAACTTTCATGGACTATTTTCACCGTAATGACCATTGGCTTTCTGGCACTTGCCGTGCCGAATATTGTGAATGAAACCAATGGAAATCCATTAATTACAGAAATGGGAACCGATAATCATTTGGGAGCGATGGAAGGGAAAGAAATCCGCTTTGGAAGTGCTTCTTCAGGATATTGGAGTATCGCGACAACCGTAATTTCTACAGGTTCTGTGAACGCCATGCACGACAGTACGATGCCACTTTCAGGAATGAATCAGCTTTTGGCGATGATGATCAACTGTTTTTACGGTGGTTGCGGAGTCGGAATTCTAAACTATTTTATATTCATCATTCTTGCCGTATTTATGAGTGGCTTAATGGTCGGACGAACCCCCGAATTTATGGGTAAAAAGATCGAAGCTAAAGAAATGAAAATCGCGATGATCGTTGCTTTATTTCACCCTTTTTTAATTCTTGTAGGAACAGCTTTAACGGCTTATTTCCCTGAATTTGGAGCCAAGACATTAAACAATCCGGGATTCCATGGTTTTAGTGAAATGTTGTATGAATTCACTTCATCATCCGCCAATAACGGATCCGGATTTGAAGGATTAGGAGACAACACCCCTTGGTGGAATATCTCAACAGGAGTTGTGCTGCTGTTATCAAGATTTATCCCAATCATCGGTCCGATCGCGATTGCAGGATGTTTAGCTCAGAAAAAATACATCCCGGAAAGTGCAGGAACTTTGAAAACGGATACCGCAACTTTTGGATTTATGACTTTAGCAGTCATTCTTTTAATCGCTGCTTTGTCTTTCTTTCCCGCTCTTACGCTAGGCCCAATTGCAGAACAACTTCAATATTTTGGGAATTAAGAGATTAACAGATTGAGAAATTTAGAAATTACTTCATGCTAAATCTATCAAGGTAATTTTCAAATCAATCTCAAAGACAATCTAATTTCTTAATCTCTAAATTCCTAAATCTTTAAATTATTTAAAATCAATGAAAAATCAATCACAAACATTGTTTCAAAAAGATTTGGTCAACGAAGCTATCAGACAGTCTTTCGTTAAGCTGAATCCGAAAATCATGTTTAAAAATCCTGTTATGTTTCTGGTAGAAATCGGAACAATCGTTATGTTCATCGTGAGCTTATTTAGCTTGTCGGGTGACAAAACACAGGGAAGTTTTACTTATAATTTCTTAGTATTCATTATCTTATTTTTCACAGTTTTATTTGCCAATTTCGCTGAAGCCATCGCCGAAGCAAGAGGTAAAGCACAGGCAGATACCTTGAGAAAAACCAGAGAGGAAACTCCGGCTAAATTAATTGTAGACAACAAACCTGGATTCCAAGTAGAAACAGCCTTAAAAATGTCTGCCGAAATGAAACTCGGAGATATTTTCCTTTGTGAAGCAGGTGATCAGATCCCAATGGATGGTGAAATTATCGAAGGTTTAGCAACAATCGATGAATCAGCTATTACAGGAGAAAGCGCGCCCGTGATCAGAGAATCAGGTGGAGATAAAAGCTCCGTAACAGGTGGTACAAAAGTGCTTTCCGACAGAATAAAAGTAAAAGTCACCACAAAACCTGGTGAATCTTTTCTAGATAAAATGATTGCCCTTGTAGAAGGTGCATCAAGACAAAAAACACCTAACGAGATCGCTTTAACCATATTGTTAGCAGGGTTTACCCTTACTTTCATTATTGTTACAGTTACTTTAAAACCTTTTGCAGATTATTCGCAGACGCCAATCACCATTGCGGCATTTATATCACTTTTCGTTTGTTTGATACCCACAACGATTGGAGGTCTGCTTTCTGCGATTGGAATTGCGGGGATGGACAGAGCCTTAAGAGCCAACGTCATCACAAAAAGTGGTAAAGCCGTTGAAACAGCGGGAGATATTGATGTTCTGTTGCTGGATAAAACAGGAACAATCACCATCGGAAACCGTAAAGCAACACAATTTCATCCTTCAAATAATATTGATATTAATGAATTTATAAAAGCTTCGGCATTAAGTTCTGTTGCCGATGAAACTCCGGAAGGAAAATCTATTATTGAATTAAGCCAATTACAATCTGAAGACTTGCTTGTTCCAAATCCTGTCTACATTGATTTTACGGCTGAAACAAGAACTTCAGGTATTGATTTTGAAAACACAAGAATTAGAAAAGGAGCTTACGATACGATTAAAAAACTGACTGAAAAAGCCGGAAATATTTTCCCTCCCGAAACTCAGGAAGCAACAACTAAAATTTCTGAAAACGGAGGAACTCCTTTAGTCGTTTCTGTAAATGAACAAGTTTGGGGCGTTATTGAACTTCAGGATATTATCAAAACAGGAATTCAGGAACGTTTTCAACGGTTGAGAAAAATGGGTGTGAAAACGGTGATGGTAACGGGAGATAATCCTTTAACCGCCAAATTTATCGCTGAAAAAGCCGGTGTAGATGATTTTATCGCAGAAGCCAAACCTGAAGATAAAATGAATTACATCAAAAAAGAACAGCAGGAAGGAAAACTGGTTGCGATGATGGGTGACGGAACGAATGACGCTCCCGCCTTAGCCCAAGCCGATGTCGGAGTTGCGATGAACAGTGGAACTCAGGCAGCTAAAGAAGCCGGAAATATGGTTGATCTGGATAATGATCCAACAAAATTGATTGAGATCGTAGAAATTGGAAAACAGTTATTAATGACTCGTGGAACGTTGACCACATTCAGTATTGCGAATGATGTTGCTAAATATTTTGCCATTATTCCGGCGTTATTTATCACGTTTATTCCGGCACTTCAGAAATTGAATATCATGAATCTTCACAGTCCGGAATCAGCGATTTTATCAGCCATTATTTTTAATGCTATTATCATTCCGATCTTAATTCCATTGGCTTTAAAAGGGGTTGCTTATAAACCGATTGGGGCAAGTGCTTTATTAAGAAGAAATCTTTTGATCTATGGTTTGGGAGGAATTATCGCGCCATTCATTGGAATAAAGATTATCGATTTATTTATCAGTTTGTTTTTTTAAAAGGCTGGGAGGTTGAAGCTGGAGGTTGGAAGTGAATATAGCAACGTTTTAACTTCCATCATCCCTCAATTAATTCAAAAAAATTTAATTAAAATGAAAAATCATATTATATCAGCATTCAGGTTAACATTAGTTATGTTAGTTATCGTTGGAATTTATTTAGGCATTGTTTACGCAGGCTCAAAAGCATTACCAACCCAAGGAAACGCAGAAATTATCAACCATAACGGACAAAAATTTTATGCCAATATTGGTCAGGATTTCAAATCTGTAAAATATTTTCACGGTCGCCCATCTGCTGTAGATTATAATGCAGCGGGAAGCGCAGGAAGCAACAAAGGACCAAGTAATGAAGAATATTTACAAACAGTTCAAAAAAGAATTGACACTTTAAAAATGCAAAACCCAGAAATGAATACGGCGAAAGTTCCTGTAGAATTGGTAACCGCAAGCGGAAGCGGATTAGATCCTGATATTTCTGAAGAAGGCGCTTTATACCAAGCTAAAAGAATTGCTAAAGAAAGAAATCTTTCCCTTGAAAAAATTGAAAATCTTATTAATAATCAAACAGAAAAACCTCTTTTGGGACTTTTTGGGCCATCAAAGATTAATGTTTTAAAGCTAAATATTGCTTTGGAACAATTAAAATAAAATTATTAATTTTCTTAACGCTCCTAAGTCAAAAAAGGTTATCACTACCATGAAAAAATATATCATAACAAGTCTATTATTGGGAATATTTTTCTCAAAAGCTCAAACATCAGATTCATTAAAAACAAACAATAAAGTGACTTTTTCGGCGTACGCTGAACTATTTTACACGTATGATTTTAATGAACCTTCCAATCATCTTCGTCAGAATTTTTTATACTCATATAATCGTCATAATGAACTGAATCTTAATTTAGGACTTGTAAAAGCAGCTTATCAAAGTGAAAATTTACGCGCTAATTTTGCTTTGATGGCGGGAACTTATGCTCAAGACAATATGGCTGCAGAACAGGAAGCATTACGTTACGTAAATGAGGCTAATATTGGAATTAAAATTTCCAAAAACAAAAATTTATGGATCGATGCCGGAATAATGCCTTCTCACATCGGTTGGGAAAGCGCGATCGGAAAAGATAATATTAATCTGACCAGGAGTTTCGCCGCAGAAAATTCGCCTTATTTTGAAACGGGAGCAAAAATTTCCTACACTTCAGACAATGGAAAATGGTTTGTAAGCGGATTGGTTCTGAACGGATGGCAACGCATCGCAAAACCTGAAGGTAATCAAAGCATTTCTTTCGGACATCAATTAACCTATAAACCGAATGAAAAAATTACATTAAACAGCAGTTCATTCATCGGAAATGATAAATCAAAAGAAGAGAAAAAAATGCGTTATTTCCATGATTTGTATGGAAGTTTTCAATTGACAGAAAAGTTTTCGACTGTTCTAGGTTTTGACATCGGAGCCGAGCAGAAATTAAAAGGAAGTGAACAATATAATATTTGGTATAGTCCGAATATTTTAATGAAATATCAATTAGATAATAAATGGACACTGGCCGGAAGACTGGAATATTACAACGATAAAAACGGAGTAATTATCAACACGAAAACACCCAACGGTTTTCAGACCTACGGATATTCTCTGAATGTTGATTATGCGATCTTAAAGAATGTCGTATTCCGTACCGAGGCAAGAGGTTTTACGTCAAAAGATGCGATCTTTGTAAAGAACGATGAACTTAAACAAGGAAACTTTTTTATTACGACAAGTTTAGCCGCTTGGTTTTAAAAAGCAGGAAGTCTGAAGCTGGATGCTGGAAGTTATTGTTATGTGATATTTACTTCCAACACCCAACTTCCTGCTTCCAACAACACCTATGTTTCAAAAAATAAAATTAAAAAGAATAAAATCAATGTCATCATCAGCAAAGCAGTTTTTAGAGCTCATTCAAAAATCCAAAAAAGGGAAATTTAAGATCTATATTGGGATGAGTGCGGGTGTCGGAAAAACCTTCCGAATGCTTCAGGAAGCACATGCTTTGTTGCGAAATGGTATTGATGTAAAGATAGGCTACATCGAAACTCACGGAAGAGAAGAAACCGTAGCTTTAGTAGACGGAATTCCTGAAATTGCGAGAAGATCTGCTTTTTATAAAGGCAAAAATCTTGAAGAAATGGATCTTCAGACAATTATCAATGAACATCCAGAAGTTGTTTTGGTAGATGAATTGGCACATACCAATGTGGAAGGTTCAAAAAACAAAAAAAGATGGCAGGATGTCTTGGAAATCCTGGACAACGGGATTAATGTCATCAGTGCGATGAATATTCAGCATATTGAAAGTTTGAATGAAGAAGTCAAAAAAATTACTGGAATTGAAGTTTCAGAACGCGTTCCTGATAAAATTTTGGCGTTAGCGGATGAGGTGGTGAATATCGATTTAACTGCAGACGAACTTTTAACGAGACTCAAAGAAGGTAAGATTTACAAAAAGGAAAAAATTCAGACCGCTTTAAATAATTTCTTCCAAAGCGGACACATTTTACAGCTTCGGGAATTGGCTTTGAAAGAAGTTGCCACGCACGTTGAAAAAAAGGTGGAAACAGAGGTTAAGACCGAAAATTTTAAACCTATAAAATTTCTCGCATGCATCAGCAGTAACGAAAAAATCGCCAAAAATATCATCCGAAAAACCTCAAGATTGGCGAGTTATTATAATAGTCCGTGGACGGTTTTATATGTCCAGAAACCATCCGAAAATCCTGAAAAAATAGCTTTAGATAAGCAAAGATATTTAATTAATAATTTTAATTTAGCACAGGAATTGGGCGCAAAAGTGATCCGAATAAAAGAAAACAGCGTGCATAAAGGAATTTTAGATTATGTAGTTGAGCATAATATCACCACGGTATGCATCGGAAAACCCCACGCAAAGCTTTGGCAGAGACTTTCCGGCTACAGTTGGATCTACACCCTGATGAACCGATTGAATGAACGACAGATCGATATTATTATTTTATCTTAAACACAATGAAAATTAAAACCAAACTTACCCTCGGCGTAGGTCTTTTATTCTTACTGATCGTTTTACTTTCGGTGATCGGCTCTGTGTATATCAATAAATTAAAATCGGATACTGAAAAAATTCTTACCGCTAATTACAACAGTTTAGAATTCTCCAAAAACATGTTGTTGGCGCTGGATAAAATAAGTACAGACAGCGCGATTGCCATCAAAGATTTCAAAAAAAATAATGCTTTACAGGAAAAAAATCTCACTGAATTTGGCGAAAAAGAAGCCACTCAAAATCTTAATCTGCATTTCGACAGCTATTTAAAACAGCCCACCAACGAAAAAGAAAAACTTATCCGCGAAGATCTGGCTAAAATTATGTCGCTGAATATGAAAGGCATTGAACGTAAGAGCGATATCGCCATTATCACCGCAGAAAATGCTACTTTTTGGATTGTAAGTATTGGAACCGTTTGTTTTCTGATCGCTTTTACTTTGTTGTTTAATTTACCTCAAACCATTGCAGAACCTATCAACCAACTGACTTTTAGTATTAAACAAATTGCCAATAAAAATTATAATGAAAGAGTTAATTTTAAAGGAAGTGAAGAGTTTAATGATCTTGCCAATTCTTTCAACATCATGGCTGAAAAACTGCAGGAATATGAAAGCAGCACCCTTTCTACTCAATTGATGGATAAAAAAAGAATTGAAACATTGGTCAATAATATGCACGATGCTGTAATTGGGCTCGATGAAAATCATTTTATCTACATGATCAACGATGAAGCTTTAAAAATTACCAATCTCAGAAAAGAAGAAATCATCGGGAAAACAGCACATGAAGTCGCAATTAACAATGATTTGGTGAGAGAACTTTTAAAAAACATCGACTATCCCGTAAAAGAACCAATAAAAATTGTTACTGATAATAAAGAAAATTATTTTGAACAGGAAATCGTTCCTATCAACATTGTAAAAACAGGAGAAAAAGAGAAAAAATACATCGGAAAAGTAATTTTACTCCGAAACATTACCCCTTTTAAAGAATTGGATTTTGCTAAAACTAATTTTATCGCAACCATTTCTCATGAATTAAAAACTCCAATTTCAGCCATTAAAATGGGAGTTCAGCTATTAGGAAATCAGAAATTCGGTGAACTGAATGAGCAGCAAAAAGAATTGTTGAAAAGCATCAATGAAGACGGACAACGTTTATTGGATATTACCGGAGAGCTCCTGAATTTATCACAAGTTGAAACAGGAAATATCAGATTACATATTGAAAGTTGTTCACCCAAAAACATTGTTCAGACCGCCATTAAAAATGTTGAAAAACTGGCTGAACAAAAGAATATTTCCATTAATTTCCAATATAATTTAGAGGAAAACAATTTTGTTTCTGCCGATTTTGATAAAACGGTTTGGGTGATGAATAATTTCCTTAGCAATGCAATCAAACATTCTTTTCAGGATGAAAATATTCAGATCTTGGTTGAAAAGTCAGACTCATATGTAACATTCAGCATCTCAGATACAGGCAGCGGAATTGATGAAAAATACCATCGCCAGATCTTCGACCGTTATTTTCAGGTTCCCGGAGAACATCAAAACGGAACAGGTTTAGGCTTGGCGATTTCCAAAAATTTCATTGAAAAACAAAATGGCGAAATTGGTGTGAACAGCTCGCTGAATCAGGGAAGTACTTTTTATTTTAAGTTGCCTTTGGTGTAGAATTTAATATATTTGAAAATTATTAACTCAAAATCGATGAGTTTTTCAACTGTATGAAGGATCTCCATTTTTACTCTAACAAAACAAGCAACTTATTTCTTTTTATAGTTTCATTTCTATTTTGTGTTGCCTTTGTATATTTTTACGAAGATCTACAAAGAAAGAGTCTATTCAAAATAATTATTTCACATTTTGCTTTTATACTTTGCCTTTTCGGCTCTGCCTATTCATTTCTTTTATTAATAAGAAGAAAGCCATTACTTACTATTTCTAATACACACATTATTATTTATAATCTATTAAGAAAAGATATTTCAGTCAACTTTGAAGATATTTCAAAATTCACCGTTTCAATTACCACAAACTATCGTGGAATTAAGACCACAGAGCAAATCAATATTATTTTGAAATCAAATACAAAAAACAATAATTTATCTTCTGAATTTCCTATTTTGCACGAAATCATACAAACCGATATTTTGAATATCAAAACGAACGATTTATTAAAAATTTTAAATGATAAATTAAAAAATGTTTGATCAATTATTTCAATTTCCTGCTATTTTATTAGTTGCGATTACTTGGGGAATACTTTCAATCGCTTATTTTTCAATCCAAAAAAGAAATATTCTTACCAATTACAAACAATCTGATTCTAAAGAAATTAAAAACATTTCCGGTTCAATTGTTACCAAAAGTGGAATGTTACGTCAAAGGTTTGAATGGTGTACATTTCATATATTGATCAATCAAAATTCTATTTTCCTATTTCCAAAAAGCTTCTATTTTATTCCGAGCCGTCCGATCAATTTGGTCTATTCAACCGCAAGTAATAAATACACAAAACAAACCAGAAAGCCTAAACAAGTAAGAGAATTTAATGTTAACAAAGACAATGTGGAAATTGTTTTCATGAGAGATTATTTCATGTTGGAAACGTCTAAATTATATTTAAAAAATCTTACTCAGGAACAAATTAAACTTCTGGACTCTGTTTTAAATAAAAGAATTACTGACTAAAATATTTTAATGTCGTCCATAACTTTAATTCCAGATAGAGATAAAATATTAATCTACAAAATCGAAAAACAAACGAAACAAATATTATAAGTATCTTCGATTCATTAAAACTAATCAATACTTATGAAAAGAATTCTTCTCTTCACCTTATTTAGCTTATTTCTTTTTACAGAAAAAATCTATTCACAGGAAACTCCGACCTCTTATGTTGAAAAAGCCATTCAGCTCATGGAGCAGAATTCCGTTAATAAAAAGAGTATTGATTGGGCAACAATAAAACAAACATACCTCAAACAAGCTAGCGAGAAGAAAACCATTAGGGAAACTTATCCTATCATTAGGGATATTCTTGGAAAACTAGGTGATCATCATTCAAAATTTTATGAACCTGAAGTCATTGAAGCTTATTTAAAAAGATTTAAAGACGTTGGCGTGGAATTCCCTTATCCAAAAGATAGTTTGATTGATAAGAATATGGCTTATATCACGGTACCCGCCATCGGAAATATGAATCAGGATGATTGGAATGAATATGTACAGACATTTTTTGACAAGGTGAAAGAATTAGATCAAGCCAACCCAAAATTGTGGATCATTGATCTTAGAAATAATGAAGGTGGCATGTTTTCTCCCATGTTAAAATCAATTCGCCCTTTTTTAGATACCGATAATGCATCAGGATCTATGGATAATTCTGGAGCGATAAGTTTTTTTATGAGTAAAAATGATGGTATTTATTTCGGGAAACAAAAAATAGGCGCGATTCCTATTTCGGATATTAAAATCAAGAATAAAAATAAACCCATTTATATTTTAACCAATAAGAAAACGTCAAGTTCAGGAGAATTTGTGGTAGCCAGTTTTAAAGAACAGAAAAATGTAAAAATCGTAGGCTGTAATACACAAGGATTAACCTCAGATAATTCAGAATTTAAATTGCCGGACAATGCGTTTTTAGTCATTACGACAGGAACTTTAATTGACCGCACGAAATATCCTTATAAAGAAGTTGGAAAAGGAATTCCTGCTGATATAGAAGTTAAAAGTGATCAATTAAATGATTACATCAGCAAAATAAAAACACTATAAACTCCAATCCTAAAACATTAATTTCACATGAATCATTTTAAAATTTTCTCAACACTTATATTAATTTTAACTCTGCATTTTCAAGGATTTGGACAGGCCTTTTCATTGGAACAGCTAGAAAAATTCAACAAAATGGATATGCCATCATTTAAAGTTGAAATTAAAAAGATGAAATATTCTTATTACGACAAAACTGAAAGTTCAGAATTCAATTTATATGAATACGACAGTGCGGATTTTCAATATAAGATCGGAAAATTTGAATATACAAATGAAAAGTCGGCAGACCGAGTTGAGTTTCAGTTTAAAAATAAAAATGAGTATGATCAATACTTAAAAACAATAACCGATTTAGGCTACAAAAAAACTGAAACCGGAAAAATTCCCGGCGGAGAAACTTTTGTTGATTATTTCAAAAATAAACTTCACATTAGGTTTATTTTCCCACCGGCAGGACAAAAGAATGAACCTTATACTATTTTAGTTTTTAAGTAAATTTGCTTTAATGAGCAGTTTAATTTACCAATCCAGTCAGCCCGACCCTTCACTTCAAGATGTTGTCGAAAGCTTCTGGATGCTGGATAATCCGTCAGAAAATATGGAAGTTATTCTTCTCCCCGACGGCAGGATTGATTTGATCTTTTCTCAGTCGTTACAAGAACCTTTTCACATTGTTTTACTAGGAATTTGTACACATCCCGAACAAATCGTAATTGCTGAAAAAACTAAAATATTTGCCGTAAGTTTTAATTTACTGGCTGCAGAATATATTCTTCATACGTCAGTTTCAGAACTATTAAATGAAGCCCAAAGGTTACCTCTTGATTTCTGGAATTTTTCGGTCAATGACTTAAATAATTTTGAAAAATTTTGTCAAAAAGCATCTAAAAAAATACAGCAAGAACTTCAGTCTCAAAAAATGGATGAAAGAAAGTTGAAATTGTTTGATCTGATCTATTCTGAGAAAGGTGCATTAACCGTAAAAGAACTTTCAGAAAAAGTGATCTGGAGCGAACGACAGATCAACCGTTATTTTAATCAACAATTTGGTATTTCATTAAAATCATATTGTGGAATTCTTCGATTCAGAGCTTCTTTTCAACATATTAAAGAAGGGAAATTATTTCCTGAGCAGAATTTTGCAGATCAGTCTCATTTCATCAAAGAGATCAAAAAACTATCCGGATTTCTTCCAAAAGAACTCAATCAAAATAAAAACGACCGATTTATACAATTTTCAATTCTACCTGAAAAGTAATTTTGCATCATAATTTAAACGTTATGATAATACAAAATAAAAAAATAGCCATTGTCGGCGGTGGTCCCGGAGGATTGACTTTAGCAAGACTTTTACAGTTAAAAAATGCCGAAGTAAAAGTGTATGAAAGAGATGTCAACAAAGAAGTTCGTGTGCAAGGAGCAACGTTGGATTTACATGAAGAATCAGGTTTAGAAGCCCTTCGTAGAGCCGGATTAATGGATGGTTTCAAAGCACATTACCGTCCCAATGCAGGAAAATTAAAAGTAATAGATAAAAATCTGAATATTTATTTAAATGAACATTCCGAGAAAAACTCTCATTCCGAGGACCGACCTGAAATTGACAGAGCTCCACTCCGTAAGATATTATTAGGATCTTTACAATCTGATACAGTGGTTTGGGACAGTCATTTTATTTCTATGGAACAGCATGGTGAAGGCTGGTTATTACATTTCAAAAATGGAACTTCTTACTATGCAGATATCGTGATTGCTGCAGATGGAGCCAATTCTAAAATTCGACCTTATGTTACAGATATTCAACCTATTTATTCCGGTGTAACCATGGTTGAAGGTAATATTTACAATGCTGAGACTAATTCTCCAAAAATTTGGAAGCTCGTTGAGGGTGGTAAAATTTTCGCTTTGGATAATGAACAGACCTTATTGTTCAGTACCAAAGAAGATGGAACCTTGACTTTCTACACTGGCTGTAACACTGACGAACATTGGGTAAAAAATTCCGGAATAGATTTCACTCAAAAACAACAGGTTGCTGATTGGTTCAAAAAAGAATACAGTTCGTGGGATGAAATCTGGCAGGAATTATTTGAAAGTGATGAAATTTCGATTATTCCACGTCCGCAATACCACTACCCTCTTAATCAAAAATGGGAAACACTTCCGAATATAACAATGCTTGGCGATGCTGCTCACCGAATGCCACCTTATGCCGGAAAAGGCGTGAATATGGCGATGCAAGATGCTTACGAATTGGCTGAATGCTTAACAAATGACGAATTTAAAGATGTAAAAACTGCCATTTCATCTTATGAAAATAAAATGCTCGAAAGAGCTTCCGAAGTTACAAGATTAACCTTAGAAAATACGGTGTTAATGCATTCTGAAAATGCGATTGAAAACCTTATGAAAATTTTTAATGGAGAATAATATTTCAGGTTTCGGGCGGGAGCTTCGCTCCCGCCCGAAACCTGAAATATAAAAACGATCAATATAAATTGATTATATTCGATTGTAAATTATTTTAAGAAAAAACAATCACCAGACATGAGCATTCAGGATATTTACCAGAAAACTATAAAATTTGCAGCGCAAAAACATACAGATCAAAACCAAACCATTCCGGGAACTGATCTTCCTTACGTTGTTCACTTGAGTAATGTTGCCATGGAAATCTTATTAGCTTCCGAAAAAACAGAAAATTTTGATGGTGAATTGGCTGTTCAGATTGCTTTACTTCATGATGTTCTGGAAGATACTCCAGCAACCTATGAAGAACTTGAAAATACTTTTAGTAAAACTGTTGCTGAAGGTGTTTTAGCGTTAACTAAAAATGCAAATCTGGAAAAAGATCAAAGAATGATGGATAGTCTGAACCGCATAAAAAAGCTTCCCAAAGAAGTCTGGGCTGTAAAGTTGGCGGATAGAATTACGAATCTTCAACCACCACCCGCTCATTGGTCTGAAGAAAAAATCAAAAAATATAAAGCCGAAGCGGAAATCATCCTCTCAGAACTTCGTGGTGGAAATGAATATCTGGAAAAAAGGTTGGAACAGAAAATTAAAGAATACAATCAATAGAAAATAACCTGTCAAAAAAAACATAAAAATGGACGCAATTTTTTTTGCCACACCCAATGATTTCAGAGAATGGCTTGAGAAAAACCACGCCACTGAAAAAGAATTGTTGGTAGGATTTTATAAAGTCGGAACCAAAAAACCATCTATGATCTGGTCAGAAGCTGTTGATCAGGCATTATGTTTTGGGTGGATCGACAGTGTGAGAAGGTCAATTGACGAAGAAAGCTACAGCAACCGTTTTACCCCAAGAAAACCGACAAGTATCTGGAGTGTTATCAACATCAAAAAAGTGGAAGAGCTCACCAAAGCCGGATTGATGAAACCCGAAGGTTTAAAAGCATTTGAGCTAAGAAAAGAAGAAAGATCTGCCATTTATTCTCACGAAAAAGAAATTGCAACGCTCGATCCCATTTATGAAAAACAGTTTAAAGCCAATCCAAAAGCTTGGGAATTTTTCAATAATCAGGCGCCGTCTTATAAAAAAGTAATGCTCCATTGGATTATGAGTGCCAAGCAGGAAAAGACAAGGATTTCAAGGCTGGAGAAGACAATTCATGAGAGTGAACTTGGTAAAAGAGTACAATAAAAATTTCATCAAAAAACAAAATCAATACAGGTAAGAATCCCTAATAGCCGTATTTTCTGTTGAAGGGTTTACAAATATTGTCATAACTTTGAGGTCAATTAAATTAAAAGAAGATAAAACAGGTATGGATACGCAAATATTAGATTTTTGGATAGGAAATTTTAGCAGTGAAGAAGATTTTGAAGACTTCGTGAATGAAGATGAAGAGTTTTATGTAGAAGAAGAATCTGATGAAACCCATAATTCAAAATTTGCAGAATCTCAAGATACGATTTGGCTGGATTATGATTTTGTTGAATATGGTTTTGATGACACCAACAATAACATCTATGATAAATTTTCAGAATATTCTTTTGCAGATCAATGGCTTCCGACTTTGGTAAGTAGGATCAATGAGCTCCAAATTAAAGCTGATATCAATTCTTTGATCTTCCTAAACAGCGGACAAATTGCAAAACCTGTTTCTGTGGAAGATGAAATGTTTAGCTTGGTTTATCTTGGGAAAATTGAGTTTAGTGTTTAGAAAATTATAAAAGGGAAAGAATTTGAGCCTTATCAAAAGGGATTTTATAAGTTAAAAGAAGAGTAAAATCTCATCGGTATGAAAAAAAATAATCAATATGTTTTTTGGATTTTTGATATACACTCTCAAAGTGTTATCAACCTTTTATTTAAAAAGCTAGATTTTTTTCACCATCTTGATTATGAACAGTTAAAATATGAACTTCATCAAACTGATACTGAAAAAAATATTTATTTTAACTTTATGACAAATGAAAATATCAGTGTAAAGACTGCAAAAGATTCAGATAACAGAAATATTCTATTTTTTTCTATTGAATATTCGGATAATTTAAAACCGAAAATTTTAGAATTAACAAAACTTTTATCTCAGTTTTCCAAGTAGATTATTATACTTATAAATCATCATTAATTTTTCAAAAATAACAATATGGCAATTTCAAAAAAAGGTCTTAGAAAAATAAATGTAAACGGAGAGATTTTTAATTGGAAAATAAGAAGGAAAATCTCACATAATGAAGCACATAATGATGAATATTCAATACCCGTTCAGTATGAAAATGAAGGACAATTACTGTTTGTAAATGTTAATTTCGGTAGGTCTTATGGTTACGGTGATGACTTTATTAAAAGCGTAACTCCGGTTATGATTAAAGAAAAAATAATAGAAGCTATAAACCTTGGTTGGAAATATAATGAGAAAGGAAATCCCATTTGTTTATCCCAAAGAAAATTAGTTACAGACACGAAATATCAAATTTCAGATTGAAATTAATAAAAACACAACATTTGAAAAGAAAGATTTCCTTCATAAAATCTAAGATCATCTCATTTTTAAAGAAGAATGGAATCGCATTTTTCATACTATTTATTGCAACATTTTTTCAGACGTACTGGTCAATGGGGAAACTTTCAGATAACACTTCTAGTAGCTGTTTAGACTGTAGTTTTTTTGAAGACACATTCTTTATTTCGTTGCTGACAGCCTTTTTCCTATCTATCCTTTTTTCAATATTATCGTTACTCAAAAATTTATACCTGAAAATGGCAATAGAATTCATTCTTCTTGTTACTTTATGGCTATTCTGGAACTATAGCATTTTTGTAGAAAGAGAATATTCTTGGAGTACTTATTTGTTCAAGGAAGAAATATATATCACTATTTTGCAGTCGATTTTCCCGGTTATTGTTTTGGGCTGCGTTTCTATTATCTTATTACATTTTAAAGAAATAAAAACTAAATTTGTGCAAACCACAAAATAATATCCTTGAAAAAACTTATTCCCATTTTTATTTCTCTCCTGTTTATAGTTTATTCTTGTCATAAAAAAGAAAAGACGACCACACAACCGAAAACCGACACGCTTACTAAGAAAAACCTCTCTGAAACTATTATAAAAGATCAGGAAGTAGAATCGTTATCAGGATTTCCGAAAACAGGAAAAAAAGTATCCGATTTTGTTTCAAGTACTTACGAAATACAATATGAAGCAGAGGGTGATCTGAATAATGACGGACTTTCAGATATGGCTTTGGTATTAAGAGAAAAATCGGATACTTTAGCAGGAAGAACTGTCTTAATTATTTTACAAAATTCTAATAAAACCTTTCATTTAGATACTACCTCTGAAACTGTTTTCCCAGCAGAATATACAGAAAGCCAATACAAGATTTATGACACCGAAGACATCAACATTGAAAAAGATGAATTAAATATTAATTTATATGCAACCGGCCCCAACGGAAATCTTTTCAGTAAATTTAAATATATAAACAGTGACCTGATTCTTACCTATATTGAAACTTACAATATGGGCGCAGGCAGTCATCAGGCTCTTAATTATGAAGTATTGAAAGGAAAGCTAAGTCAAGAAGTGATCAATACCATGGATGAAGAAATGCCTTCAAAATCAAAAACATTTAACCTTAAAAAACAGAGATTTTTATTTAAAGATGTCGATCCTGAAGCTGTGATTAGAAATGCTTATAATAAGATTGATTCTAAAGATTGGTAGTTTCTTGTTTTTCGTTAAAATATTTAATGATAAAAATGCTTCGACTTCGCTCAGCATGACAACTTTGATACCAACTGCATTATTATAACAGTAATTTTTTAGCGATGTCATGCTGAGCAAGGTCGAAGCATTTATATAAAAGAGGATATTCTTAATGCGCTTCCAGCCAGTTATTCCCTACTCCAATCTCCACCAACAACGGAACCTGCGTTTCAATGGCATTTTCCATTTCAATTTTAATGATATTTGTAGCGACTTCAACCTCATCAATTGGAGCTTCAAACACCAATTCGTCATGTACCTGAAGTAACATTTTTGTCTGAAGTTTTTCTTTTTCCAGTTCTTTTTGGATTTTAATCATCGCCATTTTCACAACATCAGCCGCGCTTCCCTGAACAGGAGCATTGACTGAATTTCTTTCAGCGTGACCTCTCACCACAAAGTTTCCTGAATTAATATCTTTTAAATGACGCTTTCTACCTAAAATAGTTTCAACATAACCAATTTCACGGGCTTTATTGACTTGTTCAGCCATATATTGCTTCAACTTTGGATAGGTTTCAAAATAGGCTTCGATCATTTGTTTGGCTTCCGTTCTTGACAAACCGGTTTGTTCTGCCAATGCAAAAGCACCCTGACCATAAATGATTCCAAAGTTTACTGTTTTAGCCTGACTTCTCTGGGTTTTGGAAACTTCTTCCAATGGAATGTTAAACAGTTTCGCAGCGGTAGAAGCGTGAATATCTTCTCCATCCTGAAACGCTTTGATCATATTATCTTCACCTGAAATTTCAGCAATCAAACGAAGTTCGATTTGTGAATAATCGGCAGAAATAATCTTCTTTCCTTCCGCTGAAACAAACGCTCCACGAATTTGCTGACCTCTTAATGTTCGGATCGGGATATTCTGTAAATTCGGATTTACACTTGCCAAACGACCTGTTGCAGCCGTAGTTTGTGAGAAATTGGTATGAACACGATCATCTTTGTCGATCTGTGATGGCAGCGCATCAACATAAGTCGATTTTAATTTCTGATAGGTTCTGTATTCAAGAATATGCTGAATAATTTCGTGCTTTGAAGCCAATTTCTGCAATACATCTTCCGAAGTCGCGTATTGACCTGTTTTGGTCTTTTTAGCTTTAGGATCAAGCTGCATTTTTTCAAATAAAACTTCACCCAATTGTTTTGGCGAATTCATATTGAATTCTTCACCAGAAATTTCAAATATTTTAGTTTCTAATTGTCTTAAATCATTTTCAAGATCGATGCTTTCCTGAGCCAGCCATTTTTCGTCCAAAGAAATTCCGGACAATTCCATTTTAGCTAAAACTTCCATCAACGGCATTTCGATGTTGAAGAAAAGATCTTCTAAATTTTCTTTCTTTAATTGAGGGGCAAACAACTCATACAACTGGAAAGTTACGTCTGCATCTTCCGCTGCATAATCGGTCTGCGTTCTAAGATCTGCATCTCTGAAAGTTCCCTGATTTTTTCCTTTTTTACCGATAATGGTTTCAATAGAAACAGGTTTATAATTTAAATAGACTTCTGAAAGATAGTCCATTCCGTGTCTTCCGTCCGGATTTAGAAGGTAATGGGCAATCATCGTGTCAAACATTGCTCCCTGAACGGTAATATCGTATTGCTTTAGAATTTTATAATCGAATTTCAGATTGTGGGCGATCTTAAGCAGGTCTTCTTTTTCGAAAAATGGTCTGAAAATTTCAAGTGTCTGCAATACTTCGCCTTTATCCTCAGACAAAGGAACATAGTAAGCCAACCCTTTTTTATAGGAGAAACTCATTCCGACCAATTCGGCTTCTAATTCATTAAGAGAAGTCGTTTCTGTATCAAAGCAAACCGCTTTTTGCTGCAATAAATTTTGAACTAAAATTTTCTGAGCCTTATAATTATCAACAAACTGATATAAATGTTCGTTCTGCTCAATGCTGGACTTTGTAGAAGTAGCCTGATCCAGTTCTTCAAAATTGGCAAAAAGATCTAACTGACCAATTTGTTTCGCTACTTTTTGTTGAGGCGTTTCTGTTGGCTGAGGAACTTCTTCACCATTTGCTGTAGCATCTTTAGCCACAACTTCTGTCTGAGAAGGCGCAAAAGCACGGTAAAGATTTTCATACAGTCTTGTGAACTCTATTTCGTCAAAAACTTTTTTTGCTTTTTCAAAATCCGGAGTTTCAAGATCATATTGCTCCTGATGGAATTCTACAGGCACATCACAAATGATGGTTGCTAATTTTTTAGATAAAATTCCGCGCTCTGCAGAAGCTTCTACCTTTTCTTTAAGCTTACCTTTTAATTTATCTGTATTGGCCAAAAGATTTTCTATGCTTCCGAATTCTTTTAGGAATTTCATGGCCGTTTTCTCTCCAACACCTTCCAATCCGGGAATGTTATCTACGGCATCACCCATCATTGCTAAGAAATCGATCACCTGTTTTGGATCTTCAATTTCATATTTAGCCTTGACTTCTTCAACACCCAGAATTTCAATTTCACTTCCTTTTAAACTTGGTTTGTAAATTTTAACTTTATCGGTTACTAATTGGGCAAAATCTTTATCCGGAGTTACCATAAAAGTGGTATATCCTTCTTTTTCTGCTTTGCACGAAATGGTTCCTATCACATCATCCGCTTCATAACCTTCAACCCCTAAATAAGGGATGTGCATCGCCTCCAAAATTCTGTGGATGTATGGAATAGCAATCTTAATGGCTTCCGGAGTTTCGCTTCTGTTGGCTTTGTATTCTGCAAAATCATCTGTTCTTACACTTGCCTGTCCGACATCAAAAACCACGGCCAAATGAGAAGGTCTTTCTCTTCTGATCAATTCGATCAATGAATTGGTAAATCCAAAAATTGCTGAGGTGTCTATCCCTGTGCTCGTTATTCTCGGACTTCTGATTAATGCGTAATATCCTCTAAAAATCATCGCATAAGCATCGATGAGAAATAACCTTTTATCTTGTGTTGCCTCCATATTTTCTATAATGAACAAATATAAGAAAAAGTGTTTTCTTTTGATCTCATTTTACACGCAAAAAAAACCGCCAAAGTATGACGGTCTTTTGTATTTTTTATTGATGTATTGAACTTATTTTTTGGATTGATCCAATTCAAAATCTTCTTTTTTAGGATCCCAAACGAAAGACATTGTAAAAGGTTTATTGTTTTTTTGACCTGAGAAAATAATGTCTTTTTGTTTATCATTATTACTATCTTTCAGCTCAAAAGGTAATATTTTGGGTGAATAGTTATTGCCGTCAATTGTTTGAATAGTCCATTCTTTGGTATTCAGATATTCTTTAATACTATCTTTATTAATCCCGATAAAATGGTGAATTCCATTTGCTTTGGAGGTTTCTTCCGTGATCATTAATAAAGGCGATTGATTTTCAAAAACAACAACAGGTTCATACTTTTGGGTTAAATAATTTCCTTTTATCTGACCTTTATCATCCAGAATAAAAAGCTCTTTATACGGCCAGCCGGACATCGCGCCATCAATTTTATCAACATACGCGAGTGTATAAGGTTTATCTGATCCGTAAAGTTTTATTTCTTCAGTTTTAATCAAACGGTAAGGTGTTCCTTTATCATCTTTCGGTTCCTGTCCTAATTTTTTGTATAAACTTGTTAAGAAAGCCTTTTCGTTTTTATTTTGTTTAAAACTGTCAATTAAAGTTGGGGTTGTTTGTACTGTAGAATTTTTAGTGGAGTCTTTAACTGATTCCTGTTTAGTTTCATTTTTTTTGCAACTTACCATAGCTAGAGTTACTGCTATTGTTGCTGTGATCAATTTTAATTTCATTGTGTATGTTTTTACTGATAACGTGATACACTAAAATTATACCAATATCTACACTTCACAATCATCAAAACGAATAGTAAAGCTTATTCTTTTATTGGAGTCAACTCAAGACGGTCTTTATCTATTTTGAACTGATACGTTCCATTAAGTGTTTTTGGCTCCTTGCAATCACCGGCCATATCTGCCATGCCTTCGCTTATTTCGACCTGATTATCTTCATAAACATTATAAGTTCCCATCATGTGAAAACATGAAGTTCCGGTATGGAATTTTTTATCTGCTTCAAATTGAAGAAAATTAAATTTAGGCTGTTCCGCAGGAAATTTGATTGATTTTGCTTTTTTAAAAGTAGCACTTCCGTCGGCGTTTATTTTTTCAACTTCCCAAGTTGTCTTTGCAAGAGCGTTGGTTTGAGCTTTTGCAGTTGTAATTAATGAAAATGTTGTTATGATAAATGTTAAGAGTAGTTTTTTCATGTTTAAATATTTGAGGTTGGTTTTTTTTAAATTAATCTTTATAATTTAAATACGGATTATTGATTTTAAATTCATAATTACATACTTCTTCATTGGATAATTTCAATAATTTCTGAATATATTCCGGTAAAGATTGCCCGAATTTATCATCATAAGCTTTTGTTTCCTGAATCTTATTATCAACAGATTCTACAGATCTAAGATAGTCATTATTATAGACGATACTGGCAATCAGCGTATTTCCATCTTCATCATACTCTTTTGAAATTCCGAAAATTACATTTCCTCTATTTTCATTGGTCTGTTCTAAATTTCCTTCCGAATTATAGATGTATTCAATTCCGTTTTTATAGCCGTTTTTATATTCAGCTTCGGATTCTATGGTATCATTAAATTTCACATAAATCTCTCCCGTAAACGGGTGGGTTAAAGTTTGATCTAAAAAATATACAGCATAACCGTTTCTATCATTTTTTGTAAATAAACGATCGTCAATATCTTCAAGTCTTAATTCTATATTTTTATTAATCATAATTTATTAATTATGTCCGTGTGTATTAATTCCATCAGTTAAGAAACCACAGTGTGGACATCTTACTTTAGGTGGAGGAGTTCCTCCATTATTTTTAATTGCATTATTTTGAAGATCCCTATTATGAAGATCCATTTCTCTGATTGAATTTTCATCCACAGGCAAACCGGCTTCCCTTCTTGCTTTCAAAGCCTGATCATAAGCTCTTATTTCTGAATGTGCCGCCAATCTGTTATCAGCCGTTTCCGGAGGTTTGATTTCACCACTTTTAATTTTCGCCTCATAGTCGGCAACTTTTTGTTTGATGATAGGATCTGCTCCGCCTAACTCAGGAGGGTCTGTTAACCATTTTTCATAAGCAGCTCTACCTGTAGCATTAGTTTTAAAGTTTTGACCATAAAAAGTTTTTCCAGTAACCGGATCATATACTCCGGACAGACAAGGACCTCTTTCTGAAGCGCTTTGACTTCCTACAATTTCTTTTGCTTTTGCCTCTGTAGCTTCTACTAATTTTTCTGCAGGTGTTTTAGGAGGACTTTCATAAGTATTTCTTTCATCTCCATCTTTAGGTTTTGCCTTATTCTCCCCCTGCCCTTTACTTCCATTTGCTCCTTCATCTTCAGGAGTCTGATTTCCATCCTTATCTTTAGGATTATTATTCCCTTCTTTATCAGAAGGTGTGCTTCCATCTTTATCACCACCGGCATTTGGTTCTTCTACAGGAGGTTTAGGACCTTTTGCTCTTATGTTTAACAAATATAAGAAAAGAAGGTAATCGGAAGGCTGTGCCTGCCCTGAAAATATGCGCTGTCCCATACCAATTTCGGGAATACCGCCATTGACTAAAGCTTCTCCGGCATCTCCGGCATTCTGAACATTTCCATACGCATGTTCGTTGGCTAATGAATTTAAACCAAAAAGAGCCCGACTTCCTCCCCAAATTCCGGTAAAACTTCCTGCCACATTCGATAATACACTGGAAAAAGTGGGTGCGGCGAACGCTAGCGAGCCGCCCGCAAGACCAGCAACAAGAAAACCTCCGGCTCCAACTCCGGCTCCACCTAAAGCACATCCTGCCAATTGAGTAACATAATTAAATCCACCCAAGGCCAAAGCATGTGTCCAGCTTTTGATTTCGGGGGCAAATTTTACGACTCCTCCGATAGAGCAAGCCATTGTTCGATCACCTGTTATTGCGGGAGTTCCGGTAAGAAGCATATTATCTTTGCTTCCATCCCAAGTTCTGGCGGTTGCATTTTTTTGTCCGCATTTTAAGGCTCCGTCAACGGCTGCAATGACGCCTCCTGCAAATCCTGCTGCGGCACCAATCGCCATCATTCCCATTAGACCAATGGCGGCAATACCTCCTGTTCCAACAATTAATGCGACCACAACTATAACTGCAACTGCTGTTAAAATCGCTGCCAACAACATATTTTTAGTACATCCGAAATCTATCCAACTGCTTGTTGCGGTGTCTGCAACGGTAATATAGACATCTCCCGAACTTTTTTTATTGCTTTTTCTGGTTCCCTGTAACTGAGCGGGCATTGCTCCGCTGGAACACATCCAGAAATCTTTTTCTGTTATAATTTTATTCCCCATATCATGCTTTTTTTAAGATTTGTTTTCTTGTATGGGCTGTTATTTTATTTCTGTTATTAATGGTTTGATGCTCGAGACCGTAACCAATTTTTGATATAAATTCCTGCTGTTCTTTCTGATATCCTTTTTCAATGAAAACAAAAAAGGTTTTGACATCATTTTTTTTATCACGTCTGAATCTAAATTCAAAATGATAATTTTTTATAGAAAACCCTCTGCTAAAAGTTTTTATATCAATACTGTTCTTTTGTAAGGTATTCATTGGACATTTTATATTTAAAAATTTCGTCACTATAAAATGTATATTTCAATTTTGTGTAAAGGTTTTCAGGATCGGCGATTTCTTCTCTGGTTAAAGAAGCTTCGATCATTCTTCCTGTAATTTCATCAAATCTGTAAATTCCTTTTTCGTTTAATGAAGTTTGGAGTTTACTCGTGTCAATCTGATTCGCGAACTGAACATATGCTCTATTATAAAATCCAATATTCAATAAAATAGAAGGTTCACCGGAAAGTTCTACGATCATTTCGTCTGAAGAAAGCAGTGGATTGGAACTGTTTTTCAGGTTAAAACTCCAATGTACGTTGGCAGAATTGAAGAAATTCAAGGCATTATCTTTAAAACTTGACGGGACTTTTTTCCCATAAATTTTATTGAAATACATTAGAAAAAATTCGTTATTCTGGATTCCTTCGATCAATTTCTCCTGATTCTGAAAAATGTTATCATTTAAAACAATAGCGTTTTTGATGTCTGGATTATTCTCGGCAATTTTTTCCATTTCAGCCTTTGTCTGGCTCCATTTTGAGCGGATAATATCCATATTTAAAACCTGAACAGCTTTTCCATCATTATTTATTCTCAAATGCAATTCGTTGTACAACCTTGAAAAAGCATTGGTTAATGCTGCAATTTCTTTAATCAACGGATTATTGGCTTCGAGTAAAATATGATCCAGCATGATGATTTTAACCTCAACAAAATCTTCATCCACTTTTAAAACACTAAAATCCCATCTCAACTGAGATCGGGAAGTCATGTGAACATTCACCGCCTTGATATCTGAATCGATGATCAACGTGTATTGTTCAGAGAATTTTTCTTTTATTTTAAATGAATTACTCATATCAGATTTTAATTAATAAAAGCATCACCGCCGTCAATTTTCGTTTGCCCGCCACCGATATGGTTGGCAGGAGAAGAAACATCAACACCTTTAGAAGCCGCAATTCCGATTCCTTCAGCACCGATTCCGATTATTTTCCCGCTGAGAATAATGGTTCCGTCGGTGTTTAATGTGATTGAACTTGAACCTGTTTTAATGGTGATATTGGTATCGCATTCCAACGAAATATTTCCGGCATTATCCATAGAAAACATAGAATTTGCTCCGCCACCATCTTTACTTCCGACATTGATTACGTTTTTGCTTCCTGTATTCACGGTGTTGTTATTTCCTACCGAAAGCGTTTTATCGTTATTGGCATTGGTTGTAGCATTTCCGGCACCGTCAAACTTCATGTTCGCACCACCCTGATCTGTTAAAAATACCGAACCTGCACCGTCGTCTAGTTCTAATTTATTTCCGCTTCGGCTGCTTAGACTTTTAATATTATTATTTTGTCCGCCACCACCGCCAACTCCTCCGTGGAACATTCCGCCCATTACGAAAGGCCTGTCGGGATGTTGATGAACAAAATTTACAATTACCTGATCGCCAACTTCTGGAATTGCCATAAAGCCTCGATTTTTACTCACTTTATCACTACTTCCTGCATCCGGAGTCATTACGCGGATAAATTCTGTGGTCGTTGAGCCATTTTGCCAGTCAAACTGAACCTGCACGCGTCCTTGATTCATCGGATCTGTATTGGAAATCACTTTAGCAAACTGAGGTTCAGCTTTTGGCAACTGAAATTCTGGTCGCGGAATAAATCCGGTATCTGAAGCTATCGCATCAAAAGTTCCTGTGTAATAACCTCTTGCATCCACTTCATGATTCACTTCTACGATCATTAATTTGGTGAAATAAGAAGTCTGATTGGTATCTGTTTTACGCATTTCAATATCTGCAATGCATCCCGGATACAAAAACGGAACTGTCGTTGTTCCCGAGGTTACAAATACGTTAGAAGCTTTACTTCCTGCCGTTCCTTTTTGGGAAGCATCGATATCCATAAAAGAAGATGCCTTGATCGGAGCAACCCTTAACGAGGGCGTTTGAAATGTTTTTTCTGAAATTTCGTAAGCTCTTTTTGCAATATCTGAAGTATGATTTATTTTCGAATTGCCTGTCGTTAATTTTTCATTTTTACTGCTGTTGTAACCGTAAAAAGTGGGATTTACGTGCTGAGCTTTCATTTTTATTTTAACATCATTTACACTGCTTCCATAAGTGAGTTTTACGGGTTGTTCCTGTGGCGGAAGCTTTCCGAAATGAAGAACTTCACCGTCATAATAGAACTGTTCGCCATACGCTTCAGCGATTCTTGCGAGATAATTGTAATGAGTTTCCTCGTATTGAGAACTGTAAGAAACATTTCCGTGTTGGGAATCTACTCTGAAATCGAATTTATTTTGTCCCAACCCTTCTTTAATGACTTGATCAGCAATACTGTTCAGGCTTATTTCCTGACCTCCTCCAAAACTTTGAATATGTGGGGCAGCATCCAACAAAACTGTCGGACTGAAACCTGTAAGAACAATATTTCCCAAACTTCCTTTTTCCTGACTGAAACCGACTTCTGTAATAACACCCACGAAACTTCTTTCGGGACCGTCTTCAACATCTTTATATTTAAAAATAACGGTAATTCGTTTTCCTAAAAAGTTTTGAGCTTCTTCTAAATTATGGTTTTCTGCATTTCCTAAGGAATCATGAGCAAGCATCAGATCAAATTCGTGATGTTTGACTGCATTTTGCTTTAATTTAAAATGTTTGAAATGTTTAATGACCTTACCTTCAATAATAATGTCAAGTTTTACCACGCGATTGATGCCTAAAACCTGACTTTCAGGGATTGCGTCGGCGTTGTGTATTTTGGAAGTAGGCTGTTTAGACCAGACTTTATCTTCAACTAAAGTCGGAATATTTGCCTGTTTTACCTGATTCATAAACATTCCGGAAGCATTTTGGGCAATTCCTGTGTACGCCTGAGCCGTTGCAAGAGTTTCTGTTGCTTTCTGAACTTTTCCGTTTGTTTTTTCCTGAATTTTCTGGGTCGCTTTATTTACAGCCTGTGTTTTTGCCGTTTCACCCATTTGTTTGGTTACAGATGGTTTTCCGGTTTTGGAAGCCGAAGTTTTTGGCGTGTTATCATCCTGAAACATAGCCTTGTGATTTTGGTTATTGGTGTGTATGTGTTTTAAATGCTAAAATTTATTCGATAAAAAATCAAATAAATTTTTAATTAATCAATGTTTTAAAACTTTAAAATAACTGAATTACAATATTTTAAATCTTAAAAACCTGAAATAATTTATTTTTCAAAAAAAAACAGAATAGCTCACTCTGTAAGGAGCGCACTATTCTGTACCAATTTTATTTTTACTAAGATGATTGTAACTGTTAGTTAGTGCCTCCTGGCCAGATACCTTCGTAAGCAGAATTACCATAATTGATTTTTTCTGCACTTACGATGAAACTGATCAACATACTGTTTTCGTCTACCGCGTCGAAGTCTACTTCATGCTGAATTACGTATCCGTTTTCCCAGTTCAAAGTAATTAATGTACCTTCTTCGTGAGACTTGTTGAAAGTAATTTCTCCGCTTGTTGGTTTGTACTTTCCGTTTAGTAAGCTTTCCAGAATGTCTGATTTTTCTGTTGCTTCAATTGTAAGTTTGATGATTGCATTTGAAGGGTCTGATGCTACACGTCCTGAAACGTCTGTAGATCTTGATACGCTATAATTTAGCTTTAATAATTTTTGTCCTTCGCTACCGTTGAATTTTAAGATTCCTCTTGAATTTGCTGCCATGTTTTGTAAATTTTAATCGTTAATATTTTGTGATTTGGTGATTGATTTCTATAGCAAAGATATACTCCTTATTCCTACCCTGAAAGTTTTTAAACCTCAATCTGAATTTTTGTAGTATTTCTACGATTTGATGTAGTAATTCTACGACTTTTGATTTAAAATTATTAAAAATTTCCTTTATTAAAAGGATTTAATAGTAATTTGTTAATATTGAATTAATGCAAATTTTCACACTTAATCGGGAAATATTAAGATTTATTTAAGATTAAATTAACGATTTTTGGCAATATTTTTTAATCAATATTTAAAAAATAATTAAAATTTAAAAAGCTAAAAAAATGCCCAATTCAGAATTGAGCAATATTATATAGTAAAATAGCGGAAAGATTATTTTAAAACCCTCTCTTTATATTTAGATAAAATCCATTCATAATTATTTGTAAAGAGTAGAAAATGAATGTTTTTATCAGAATACAAAAAGTAGGTACCATTAGTCCCTTTTAAATTTCCCAGATAATTAAATTTATCTTCTTCCTCTAAATTATTTACGAGAACTTTCCTGAGAACTTTCTTTATCTCTTCTTTATCATTTTTTAGATTTTTATCATAAAAAATATCGTGATCTTCCTTTGATAAAACGGTATCTGTTTCAGAAAACTCCAGTTCTTTTACGGTAAAATGATTTTTCTCTAATTCAAAAAACTTTATCACTTGCCTTCCAACTCTTGAGTGCGTTACAGAAAAATACGTATCATTATCATCCTCACATTTTTCTATAAAAAATTTGGCGTCTCCAAAATTGTCAACAGATCCGGGAATCATATCCATTATTTTAACTCTGGAAATATTTCCTCCATTCAAACTTGAATGATACACCCAAAGTGCCCTTTCTATGAAAACAAAAAAGTAGATATTATCTTTGTAGGAAAACCCGTCAATTAACTTAGGAACATCCAGAAAATAATCTTTTGACGCTTTAATAAACTGATTTCCTGTCGGAATTTGATTCTTTTTGTTGATCAAAGTCTTTTCATTATTATTGGCATTTAAAATCAAACTCCAGTCAATACTATTATTGTCGGATTTCTTTTGGGAGTATAATTTTATATTATCTGTAAGTGATATCGTGTCCATATTTTTGTCTTTTATTTGTGAAAATAAAAAATGAGTATTAATAATAAAAAATGAAAATAAAAAAATTAACCTTTTCATAATGTATATGTTATTTTATCATCAGTTACATACGGGGCTCCGCCAAGTCCTTTAAAAAGACTAATGACCAAATGTTGTTCCATATTAGTTGTAATGGTTTTATATTCTGCTTTTCCCGGAGTTTTTTCTCTCAAATACAAAACCCCCGTTAAAGCCGATGTAGAATATTCTGCCAATAATTTCTTACTTGTTTTCTGCCCTGTTTTGAATCTTAGACCGTAAGATGCATCGTAGTATTTTTTCACCCCATTTCTTTCAAACAAAGTAAAGACATGATCCGAAAAATAATGAAGCGGATTGGCATTTCCCTGCGCGCGATACTTTGTGGAAACTGGCAAATCGGGAGCTTGAGGATCCTTGATATTCCATCCTTTAACCAAAAATATTAAATTAATAAAATGAGTGGCTTTCTTCAACATAATGCTGTTATCATGACCATTTCCTGAAAAAATTGCAAATTGATCTAAAACAATACCCTGTGTAAGCCCAATGTAGAGCAAAAATGCCGTCCATTCTCCACATCTGAATTCCCCATATTTTAAAATAACCCTGCTGGTTCTTTCAATATAAGCGCCTGTAGATGCATCATAGAACATGTAAGCTCTTGGATCTGCAGGATCTGTCAGCGTGTTTGCTGTTTCAGAGCTAATTCCTCTCCAGTAGCCTAGTCCCTGTGTACTCCAGTCTTTTGAAAAATAGGGTGTTTTATCTGGTCTGGTCTGTCCCTCTCTTCGTCTCAGGATTTTTAAACCCTCAAATTGTTTAAAAACAGAATCTAAAACCGCTTCTTCGTTTTCCTCTTTTACTTTGGAAGAATTTCCTTTTCCTGTTCCGCCTTTGCAGCCCAGCCACAGTAAAGTTTCAAATATATTTTTTTGATTTTTATTGGCCTGGCATTTCATCTGCATCGTATCATTTCCTGTAGAACGGCTTTCAAAATTATTATATAAAGGTTCTTTCCAGGTAAGATAAAGACAAAATTTAACGCTTTTCATCGGGATCCAATTGGTTCCGTCTTCAGAATATTCAAAATTAAGGGTGAAGTTTTCTAAAAACTGTATGGTATCTTTATAGGGTTTAGTATCGCAGGTAAATATTAATTCATGTTCTTCATCCTTGTTTTTTTTCGGATGTTGCTGTTCTTTAAAAATATATTTATTATTTCCATCCTTTACCCTGATTTTACAGGCCATAGAACCCTTGGTTTTAAAGGTAGCTGTGAACACAAAATTATCTGTGCTGGCAAGCGTTATCGGTAAAGGATCAGGTTTATTTTTGTCTAAGGTATTGGTTCTAAGAATCAGCCAATGGTAATATTTCCCTTTATCCTCCAATATCCAGAAGTTTTTAAAATCGCTGAAATCCGTGACCTCATCATGACAGATATCAAAAGTTGTATTGATCTTAATCTTAATCAGATCTAAACTTCCCAGTGACGGAGGTGCCGAACTCACGTTGTAGCTCACCCCCTTTTCTTTGCCTTTTTGGGCAAATTTGTCTGCAGAAGAGTTTACAATACTTTTTCCGGCAAAAACTTTGGCATCACCTCCGGTTGTCTCTATATAATCACCACCTATGTAAGATTCCTTGCCCATTTTACAAAAGATTTAGTAATTATTAGATTTTTGTCCCGAGTTGTTCTGAACTTCTTTTTCAGCATGTTGCTCAAAAGTTCCCTGGCTTTGCGTAGTAATTTGTCCGTTTGCTACCCGAAGTCTGTCTTTATCTGTATGAGATTCTTTATTTCCCTGAATAAATTCCGTCATTTTTCCGGTTACGTTGGTAATAAAATCAGCTCCGGTAGAAACGTATTTCATAGAACCTATGCTTTCGCTGTGATTCATCACAATCGTATCCATTTTATTCACACCGACGTTGGTTGTCATGTTTTCAGCGACATTGATATTCATATTTCTGCAATTCAATGTCATGGTTTCGGGAGCGGTAATTGTGATATTGCTTCCTGTGGTATCCAAGTGAATTTCGTTACCGGATTTATCTGTAATAATAATACTTTCATCTTCCGTGAAAACCACTCGGTGACCGCTTCTGGTTTGAATTGATTTTACTCTGTTATCCACACCACCGCCTAATCCAACTCCGCCATGAAACATTCCGCCCATTACGAAAGGCCTGTCCGGATGGCTGTGAACGAAATTCACCATCACCTGATCTCCAACTTCGGGAATGGCAACATAACCTCTGTTTTGGCTAATTTGATCTGTTCCTCCTGCATCAGGACTCATCATTCTGATGAAATGTGTTGTATCATTCATTTGCCAGTCGAATCTCACCTGAACTCTTCCCTGTCCTTCCGGATCAGCATTTGAAATTACGGTTGCGATTTGCGGTTCAGCTTTTGGCATCGTGAATTCGGGTTTTGGTAAAAATCCTGTGTCTGAAGCTATTCCTTCAAAAGTTCCAGTATAATGTCCGATCGTATCAATTTCATGGGTAGTTTCCGTTACCATGATTTTGGTGAAATAAGAACTTTCATTCGTATCAACCTTTCTCATCTGAACATCAGCCACGCAACCCGGATGTAAAAACGGAACAGTTGTATTTCCTGATAATGAAAATACATTTACCGCTTCACTTCCTGAGGTACTTTTTTGAGAATATTCAACATCAAGATGAGTTGATGCCTTAATCGGCGCGACCTGAAGTGCTGGAGTCTTGAAAATTTTATCGTTATGCTCGTAAGCAGTTTTTGCTAAATCGCTTACATGCTGAATTGGTGTTGCTCCTGACGTTAATCTTTCATTTTTACTGCTGTTGTAGCCGTAAAATTGAGGCTTTGTATGATTTGCTTTTAATTCAACCTTAATATCGTTGGCATTGCTTCCGTAAATAAGTTTGATTGGTTTATTTTGGGGCGGAAGTTTCCCGAAATGAAGGACTTCACCGTCATAATAAAACTGTTCGCCATACGCTTCTGCCATTCTCGCAAGATAATTGTAATGCGTTTCGTCATATTGACTGCTGTAAATAATCTGAGAATAATCGTTCGCATCAATTCTGATATCAAAACGGCTTTTATCGATTCCCTGTTTTATTACTTCTTCAGCGATAATTCCCATATTGACAGGTTTATCGCCTCCAAAACTTTGAATATGACGGGCTCCGTCCAATAAAATGGTCGGACTGAAACCAGACAGAACAATATCTCCAAGGCTCATTTTTTCCTGACTAAATCCAACTCCTGTAATTACTCCAACAAAAGTTCTTTCAGGGCTGTTTTCTATGTCTTTGAATGAAATGACTGCTGTCAGACGTTTTCCGAGGAATTTATTAGCCTCTTCCAAGGTATGGTTTTGGTTATTTCCTAACGTGTCGTGCGCCAAAGTGAGCGTAAACTCATGGTGACGCTGTGCGCTTTGTTTCAGTTTGAAGTGTTTGTAATACTTGATTACTTTACCTTCAATGACCAAAGATAATTTCACCAGCCTGTTGATTCCGGCGTGGTGGCTTTCCGATACTCCGTCTGCATTCTGTGACGGACGATAGGAAGGACTGTTCAGTATATTTTGTGATTCTGTTTTCATATTATCTGCGTTTAGATAGGTTAAACATTATCTCCCCGTGTTATTTTGTGGTTTGGTGTGTGGTGTTTGGTTTTTTATATCATTTTCCTTCTTTAATAGATCTGGAAAGTATTTTCGTTTTCCTCAATAAAAAATCAGGCATCAGATCTGTTGGAAGATACAACATACTTTCGCCCTTATTTTGAAGTTCTTCTGTAATTCCCGGGTTCCATGAGAGAAGTTTATCAACATCTACATCAAGCTCGTCCGCAATTACATTTAAATTAAATCCAGCATTAATCTCTGTTTCCGCCAACGTGGAATTATCTTTTCGGCTTCCTCCATTTACGAAGAAAACAGTATTCATTCGTGAAGAATTATAGTTGCTCAAAACGCTCTGCAATTCTCCGGTTGCGTAACATGCATTTAAATATTTTTTGACATGATTAATGGTTTCCTGCGGAAGATATTTATAAAAAATATGATACTGTGAAGAACCTGCCGCCTGCATTGCTTTGGCAACATTTCCTTCTCCACAATTGTAGGCAGCCACGACGGTTACCCAATTGTTATATTTTTTATAAAGATTCGTCAGAGAAACCACCGCGACTTTTGTACTTTTATATAGATCATTACGATTCTGCTCCGAAAGTCCGTACTGATTGGCATGAGAGGTCATAAGCTGCCAAGCGCCCACCGCTCCGGCTCCGGAAGTGATGTTTCTGTTAAAATGAGACTCAATTAAAGCCAAATTTCTCAAATGTTTCGGTAATCCTTTTTGAGCAAGAGAATGTTCAATAAAATCAACGATCTCTTTGTTTGAATTAATGATATTTTTATATCTCCTCACGCTGTTTTCCGAAGTATCGGATGCAGCGAGAAATTGTCCGTTCACAAATTGTGAAGAACTCATCAATATTATTCCTAAAAAAATATTTTTGAAGTTCATGTTTATATTTTTTGACAAATCTGCTGCTCTGTTAAAAACAGCAAATCTGCCTTTTTACTTTATTTATTCTACTTTCCAGGTTAATTGATCCTCTTTCCAATCAACATTCAGTGTTTGTCCGGCTTTTACTTCTTCTCTCACGATCATTTTTGAAATTGGTCTTGCCAACTGCGCTCTGATCACTCCTGAAATCTGTCTCGCTCCATATTTACTGCTGAATCCTCCTAAGGCAAGGTTTTTCACGGCTTCATCTGTAATTTTTAAGGTCATTCCTAACCTGTGAAGCGATGCGTGAAGTGATTTTAACTGAATATTAAAAATTCTTTCTGCAATAGATTCTGTGATCGGTGCAAAAGGAATAATTTCTGTGATTCTTGCCAAAAATTCCGGTCTGAATTTACCTGAATTTGACATAATTTGCATTAATGCAGGTGATTGCGGAACTTTTCCTTCTTCAAACTGTTTTACAATTTCTTCGCTTCCGATATTTGAAGTAAATAAAATCAACGCGTTGCTGAAATCTCCTTCTTTTCCAAGCTTATCATGCACTTTTCCTTCATCCATGATCTGTAAAAAGACATCAAAAACTGAATGATGTGCTTTTTCAATTTCATCAAATAAAACTACTGTGTAAGGCTGCTGACGAATTTTATTCACCAACATTCCACCTTCCTCGTAACCAACATATCCTGGAGGCGCACCGTATAAAAGAGCCGCCGAATGTTCTTCTTTAAACTCAGACATATCAAAACGAACCATTGCTTTTTCATCATTAAAAAGCAGTTCTGCCATTGATTTTGCCAATTCCGTTTTCCCTGTTCCGGTTGGTCCCAAAAGGAAGAATGAACCGATTGGCTGTCCGGGCTTGTTTAATCCGCTTCGGTTTTCAACGATCGCGTCAGAAAGGATTTTTAAAGCATGATCTTGTCCGACAACTCTGTTCAGTAGAAGACCTTCCATATTCAGAAGTTTTTCTTTTTCCTGAGCCTGGATTTTCCCGATTGGAATATTTGTTTTTGCAGCCATGACAGCCGCCAATTCCAAACGGTCTACTTTTTCTCTTTTCTTTGATGCGTGCTGTAAAAGTTCAGCATAAGTTTCTTCAATTATTTTCTGAATTTCCTCGACAGGCATTGAATTGTCAATTTGTGGCTGCTCACTTAAAGAACCCCACAAAATCGGACTTATTTTATCTCTCAATAAATTATAGTTCCAGATTAATTCGTCTGCTTTGTCTTTATCATCCAGATATTCTTCCTGTAAAATGGTTTCATAAATGCCTTTCCAGCTTTCTAGTTCTTTTTCTGAAAGTTCATCAAGCATTTTAATTGCCGCCATTGTTCTATCTAACAAATCAATTGCTGCATCGGGTAATTTTTTACCTTTTGCATAACGTTTTGCTAAACGGACACATTCCGGAAGAGCAGTTTTTTCAACTTCAATTCCGTGGTGTTTTTTGTAACCGTCTAATAAAACATCAATCATTTTAACGCACGTTTTTTCGTCCGGTTCGTTGACCGTTAATACTTCAAAACGACGGTTAAAAGCCTGTTCAGGTTCGATGATTTTTCTATACTCTTCCTGAGTTGTAGCTCCGATTACTGTGATTTCTCCTCTTGCCAATTCTGGTTTAAGAAGATTAGCAACGTTTCCGATGCTTCCTTTTGGATCTAAAAGCGTGTGAATTTCATCAATGAAAAGAATTGCTTTTTCGATCTTTTTACATTCAGTAATGATCTTTTTAAGACGGTCTTCAATTTCACCTTTATAAGAAGTTCCAGCCAGTAAAGCTCCTGTGTCAAGTTCTAAAAGCGTTCCGTTTTTAAGCATTTCGGGAACGTTTCCTTTGATAATTTCAGTTGCAAAACCTTCTACCAAAGCAGTTTTACCAACTCCAGGTTCTCCGATGATAATTACGTTAGGCTTAGTTCTTCTACAAAGAATTTCAACCAACATTCTCAGTTCTTTATCTCTTCCGATGATGTTTTCTAAGTCACCTTTTCTGGCCTGTGCCGTTCTGTCTACACAATAGGCTTTAATGGATGGAAAAGAATTATCGGAATAGTCTGAGCCATTTGAAAATAAGGAAGAAACTCCATCATCCTCAGTATTACCAAATGGTGTATCTTTTCTATATAAATTGAATATTTCGTGTTCTCTAAGCGGTAATGACTTCAACTGCTGCAGTGAAAAAACAACCTGCGGCTTCACAATAGCTGTTAAAAGGCAAATCGGAGTGATCTCGTCCAGCCCCAATTTCAAACGAATATCATCTGCTTCCTCAATAATATTGTCTACAAATTCATCCTGTTTAGCCTCATCGGGAAGGTGCGTGGTTTTAGGATAATCTTCAATACGGACGTCTGCCCATTCGTAAAAATATCCCGGATCTTTATCTATGTTTTTTAAAAATTC
Source organism: Chryseobacterium sp. SIMBA_038 (assembly GCF_046535115.1). NCBI lineage: Bacteria > Pseudomonadati > Bacteroidota > Flavobacteriia > Flavobacteriales > Weeksellaceae > Chryseobacterium > Chryseobacterium sp. SIMBA_038. Next base: position 152,847 of record NZ_JAWRXH010000006.1, on the reverse strand, counting down.
ATTAAGACCGATATCTTTGTGCATTAAAGCCTGAAGAATATGCGGACCACCATAAGTGGCATTATAATTTTCTCTCGCGATTGATTGTGCAATATGAAAAAGTTGTTTTACTGTCTCGTTGGTTACTAGTACTCCCATTTTACTATTTTTCTCAAAAATTAATACTATATCTGATTTTGGTGTGTGATGTTTTGATTATGTTTTCATTAAATTTTAAACAAATATTAATCCACAATCGTTAAAATTTTTATTCTTTACTAAGATATTAGTTTTTTTTCAATAATATTAGATATGTCTTTTAAATGTGAGATAGTTAACATTTAGACAAAAAATATATAAATCTGTTTTAATGATAATGTTTTTTTAACGCAAAGCCCGCAAAGATTTTTTTGATATAATTGAGGATATTCTTCGTTCGCAAAGGCGTTTCACTCAGCTAAGTTTAAAAGTAAGTTTTTAATTAAAATATTGAAAAAAACATAAAAAAATTCAAACTCTGAAATTGATATATTGGTAATGGTAAAAAAAGACCGCCTTGAGGGGACAGTCTTTTTTATGAATGTTGATTATGTGTAGATTTTAGCTAGACGGCCATAGACCTTCGTAAGCAGAATTACCATAATTGATCTTCTCTGCGCTTATGATAAAGCTGATCAACATGCTGTTTTCGTCCACCGCGTCGAAGTCTACTTCATGCTGAATTACGTATCCGTTTTCCCAGTTCAAAGTAATTAATGTACCTTCTTCGTGAGATTTGTTGAAAGTAATTTCTCCGCTTGTTGGTTTGTACTTTCCGTTTAGTAAGCTTTCCAGAATGTCTGATTTTTCTGTTGCTTCTACGGTTAATTTAATGATTGCGTTTGAGGGGTCTGACGCTACTCTACCAGATACATCTGTAGATCTTGAAACGCTGTAATTCAGCTTCAATAGTTTTTGACCTTCGCCTCCGTTGAATTTTAAAATTCCTCTTGAATTTGCTGCCATGATAGTAAATTTTTAATCGTTAATAATATTTTGTGATTCAGTGATTGTTTAACAAAGATAAAACGGTTAATTTTTTTTTGAAAGCATTTGAAAACAATTTTAAAAATTTGTCGTAATTCTACGATTTGATGTAGTAATTCTACGATCGTTGATAAAAACGAAACTTTAAAAACCCTTTATTAATGATAGTTTACGATTTTTCATGGATCTTTAAACTTGTCACATTCTTGATTCCAGATTGGAAAATAATGTATCTGATCTCAATATTTTTTATTAATCCATTTTCTGAAAACAGTGTATATTTTCCGTTATAATCAATTTTCTGATCGGGAGACTGAAATGTTTGTAAAATATCTATTTCCTGGGCATGCCTTTCGTCGCCAACTTTTTGCTGAATTATAATAGAAATATTTTCTTCACCGATTGTTTGCTCAACATAAGATTTTCCGTTTACAAATTCATTTCTTACAGATGCAAAATAGGTTTTAATGAAACTATCATATTTCATTCTTTCATTGAATAAGCTCTGATCCAGAACCGCCATTTCAAATTCGTCAATGTAGATTTTAGCATATTTATCTGGAAAAAAATCAAGCAGTTTTTCCTTTATAGATTTAAAATTATCAATGGTTTCTTTTTTCAGACTAATATTAATAACTTTTCCTTTTGAATCTGTTTTAATGACTATCGGATTCAAAGAACGGATAGATTCTGTTGCCAGATCTGCCATTTTGCTTCCGGCCTGATCATAAAAATTATTTTTAAAAAGGTGGAAAATATGATCGTTGGAATCTTTTTTAACCCATTTTAAAGAAGCCGTAAAAGAAATAAAATTACTTTTCTTTTTATCTTCATTTTCTGTGGCTTCCGTGATATTTACATCAAATATTTTACTGAAATTTTCGGGATCAAAAGATAATGTTGGATTCAGTTTGGGATGTTTGAAAGGGGCATCATTTTTTGAATTATATTCGTTGATATCCTTTAGCTCAGGAATTAATAATTTTTTCCGCGGAATAAGTTCATCCTGGATATAATCTTCCCTTGCACAACGTTTATTGTGATATTCTTTAAGGTATTTAGGGTTTTCGAGTTTAATTTCTTCAGATATACTTTCCAGTGTTTCCCCATGAAGTATAAAATGAACGATCATAGTTTTTGTTTTTTTTGATATTAAGCAATTTAGTTAAAAATATTCTTCTAAAAAATAATTTTACATTACTAAATTCTTTTAAAATCAATATTTAAAGATTAATTAAAATAAAAAGCGGCATGCAAAATTTGCACACTGCTTTTTATGAATCTATTAAAAAAATTAGGTTTAATAAAATTATTTATTTTACTTTTTTTCCAGTTCGTATGAGCTTGTTTCACCTACTGTTTTATCAATGAAACTGCTTTTCAATACATATTTACTTTTGTTTTTAGAAATTGTAAATGCCGAGTTTTTATTATCTTTTTCAGCAAGTGTTATTTCATCCGGCGTTGTATTTATTATTATTAAATCTTTTTTAAGATTCTCAACATAACTGTCTAGCTGAAATTTAGCTGAATTACCATCAATTTTAACCGAGATCTGCCCCCAGCCTCGAGGATCACCAGATTCTTCTTTCATTCTCAGAAAACGACCTGTGTAATTGCCTATCCACTGTTTGTCTGACTGAGCTGTTTTTGCGAATGTCCCGCCGTTATTTCTTACACTGTTCACTATTGTAGCGAGAGTCATAGATTGAGGTTGATTCATTTTAGAGATCCTCATATCCGGCTGCTTTGTCTGACCTTTGAAGAATATAAAAGGTAATTCTTTCTGATTATCCGGAACAATATGCTCATCATCTCTTTGATAATTATTATCCAAAGAAACCTGTAATTCCTTTTGCGGATTGATGATCAATTCCGTGATATCATTAGGATAAGCCCATAAATAGACACCGGGAAATCGACTATCCTGAAGAACCGGATTAAAATATAAAACCGGTTTTTGCTGATTATCAACAATATCATAAATAGCATAATCTACTCCGTCTTCATATCCCTGAGCCCTTACAATTTCTTTTTTATCATCGTTATCCAGATCTACGAGCCATTTTTTATTGATCGAAGCCCACGGATAGGTAAATTGATAGATGATTTTACCATTTTTAAACCAAAATTCATGCGTATTTTCGGCTGCAGAATCTGATGCTGTAATGATCACTTCTTTTTCAGGATCACCATTAATATTTACTTCTTCCTGACTTTGAATTTTTAAATCTGAAGGAATATTATACTTATTTTCATTCTTTACATTGATATCAGCTGCTGCATTTTTCACTGTTAGATTTCGATTTTCTTTGCATGAAAACCCTAACATATACAGCGCTAAATAAAAAATTACGTTACGTTTCATTTATGTTCCTGTTTGGTTATTTTGGTCCGGACTCACGTTAACATCCGTTCCTAATTCTGTAATTTCCGTAAGCGGATTAAAAGACGGTTTCGACATCTTTTCTTTTCTGACCTCAAAATGCAAGTGAGCCATTTTTGCAGCCTGTCCGCTCGCGTTTCCTGTCTGTCCTGTTTTTCCGATCGGATCTCCGGCACTTACCTGACCCGTTGTATATTCTGAAAGGTGACAATACATGAAAAAATATTTTTGTCCGTTATAATTACCTTCTAAAAACGTCCTGTTTCCGTATCCGTTGGGATCTTCTAAATAGGTGATCTCACCATCAACACAAGCATAGATCTGCGTTCCTACAGGAGCATACAGGTCTAAACCATCATGTTTACCGCCTGTTCTTCCGTGGTAATCACTCTTCCCTGGCGACCATTGTGTATCTGAATACCATCCTCTTAACTGCATACTGTCCAAAGGATTGTGCCATTCTGAACTTCCTCCGATCTTTCCGCAGTTACATTGAATTCCGAATTCTTTTAAAAATCCTTTTTTAAGGTGTAAATCACTAGTCCCAGCCAATTCTTCTTTTAAAAACTTGTCATACTTTTCTAAAGCGGCAGTCATTGTCTGAGCAGGCTGTCCGTATCTTCCCGGCGGTAAACTTGCCCATTCATAACTTCCATATTGTTCCAGTGCTTCTTTTACCTGATTCTTGGTGATCAATGGTAAACTTCCTGCTCTTTTATGTTTAAGAATCAAAATACAAAGTTTGTCCTGTGATTCTGCAGTAAAATCGGGCACCGAATATTTTTTAATATAATCATGAGCTTCTTCATAGACTCCTGCTTTTTTATTGTCGCTGGTTAGTTGTTCTCCTTTCAGCCACCACCAAGTGTACCTCATTATCTGGTAAGCTCCGGCTGCTGAAGATGAATAAGCCCCGGCTGTGATCACATTCTCAGGATGTTTGGTCATATCTGTAAACTGTGTTCCGCTATATTGCGTCGTGTAGCCTTTTTCGCCTTCTGTACCTTCGCCTACTCTAAGCATTCTCATAAACGCTCTGATTCTTGCTTCACATTCACATTTCTTGCCAATTTCAAAATAAGCGCCCTCTTTTTTCAGGAATTCTCCGTCGTGCTTTTTAACATCTCCTGTACATTCTGCTTTTAACCAAAGATATTCTGTCACACTTTTATAGACATCGAAAGTAATTTGTTCATCTTTATTATAAACTTCATTGGTTAAAGCTTTTTCGATGGTTTCTATTTTCGGGAATTTTTTCTCTTTTTCAAGTTCATCCTTAATTTTATTGGCAACAATGCCTGCTATTTTCTTTTTCTGTTCTGCAGTTGCCGTTTTATTTCCATTACTTCCGAATTTATAAGTATAAGTTCCGTCTTTTATTCCGCTTAATTTATCTTTCCAAGTAACTAAATTTTCATCAGATTTTGGACGGAGTTTTATTTTTACTTTTGCTAAGCCATCTTGTACGGTAACTTTTAAGGTTGTAATTTCATTACCATTTTCTACACCTTCTAAAACCGGTAAATTTGCATCTTTTTCTACTAAAATTGCATCCTTTTCTCTGATATTAATACTTACCTCTTTACCATCCAGTAACATCGTTCTGGCAACCACATACACTTCCTCTTCCAGAGGTGCATTGTTGATTCTTACGAATTCAGGACCAAGTTTGTATAAATTTACAGAAATACTTTCACCTTTTTTATAAGAAGTTTGGGTGAGTGCAGTTTTGATATCTTCAAGTTTAGCATATTTTTTATCATTTTTAACCAAATCATCAACTCTGGTTTTAATGATTCCTGCAATTTTATCTTTATCAATATTGTTATTATTGCTTTGGAATGTATACTGATGCTGTCCCGCAGCTTCTGAAGTTTCTTTTTTAAATTCTTCTTTAGCAAAATAAGCATCCAGAAGACCTTCTACTTTCACATTATCTACAACACTGGTACTTTTACCTTCAGGCTTTGGCTGAGTAGCAGGTTTCTGAGGTTCAGCTGTCCCTTTAGTTTCTGCTTTAGCTTCAGGTTCCTGTCCTACAGGCGAATCTTTTGTTTTGGGAGGTTGTTTACCCTGAGGTTCAGGAGCTGGTGCTTTTTGAGCAGGTTTTGGCTGTTCTACAGGTTTAGGTTTATGTTCGGGATTTTTTACGTCGATATTAGCAGTAGCATGTTTTTTATTTTTATAATATTCTACCGTTACGTAAAACTCCATTTTTTCGGGATCTGTTTCTCCTTTTGCTGCTTTTTGCATTAAAGCTTTCGTTAAAACAAACTCTGCAGCTGCCACACCATTTTTCCCAACAACTCCTTGTTTACTGTCAACAAAAAGGTTGTTTGAGTTATGTCCTTCGCCTTTTGCATCATCTTCCCAAAGCGTGAATAACAGTTTTTCACCTGTAAGATTTACACACTGAGCTTTTGAAACCAATTTTTCGGTATAGCTAAAAACTGCTCCTTTTGAATCATCAACATAATGTAATTCAACTTTATTAATTTTTGGAACTCCGGCAGGCTGTGGTGTAATATCAATTGTTGTAGAACCTTTACCTTCAGGTTCATAAAGATATGCTTCCAGGCGGTACGTATGTTTTGAGGCTACTTCACCAAAAGTAAAATTTCCATCGCCTATTTTTTTGATGTTGGTGGTGGTAAAACTTCCGTTGGAACGTTTTTTAAATAACTCCCAGGTTACTAATGCCGGATTTTGTTTATTTTTTGGTGTCGAAGGATACCATCCCGTAATTGAATACAGGGTCTTTTCTCCTACTTTTGGAGCAGGATTTCCGGATATTTTTGAAACTCCTTGTTTAGACATATCAGAAAGTTTTTTAAGAGTTAATAAGCATCTATTTCACTTTCTTCAACAGTCTCCTTGAAGTCGTCTATTTTAACAAGCGGATTGATGTGCTGAACGCTTTTTGCATCTGCATTTTTTACATTTTGCTTGCTCATTTCTCCACGCTGACCGTGGTCTTTTATCGTGATCTTTCCTCCTATAACACATTGCAGCTCTGATTCTTCGGTAACGATCTTTTTGTCCATTACTTTCACTTTGTCGTAGGTTTTCTGCCATTTTCCGGCTGGAGAATACGAGCATGGCAAATACCCACCTGAACTGGGTTTTAATTTACACTGACCGAAACTTGGCCCGGGAGGATTGAACTGGAGATCGTCTTCTGTTACAGCAAGATAATCTGCACTTCCTTCAGAATCATTCCAATAATGCTGTTTATGGGCCGTGACTTTATACTGAGGAAACTGATTTCCCTGATTACATTCAGCCTTGCCTTTCTGAACGACAAAGTGTTTGCCGTCATGAGGTGATGATTGATCTGACATATTTGTGTGATTTGGGTTCTATAAAGATAAAAAATTTACGTTAAAAAATAAAAAAAGCAGAAATAAATTTCTGCTTTTCAATATTATACATTATTAATGTTTAGTATATTCGGGTTCTTCAACGGGCATCATGGTTGGCATGAAGTACTCATTTAACCAATAAAATGTTTGTCCGTTCTGTTGAATTTTTACTGCCGGATTGTTTCTGTGCGTAAGCATTCTGTCTGCCAGATCTTTGTAATGACGGAAGTAAGTTCTTGCCGTTTCATTGGTAATAATCTTAGATTTTTTCCAACCTTTCAGCTTGTATTTTGACATTAATTCTTCTTCAGAATTATCAAAACCGGTACTTACACCCACTGCATAAGACATTGGCTGTTCGTATAAATCGCTTTTATCCAAAAATTTATTGGTAGGATTATACTTTTTAAGCAACCTGATATATTCATTAATTGCACTTGACTGATTGAAATCTGCTCTTTCAGCACCCGTTTTAAGATAAACTTCAGTGTAGAAAGCTTTAAGATTGTCATATTCCGTTTCTGAGATCAAAATACCTTTTTCAAGGCCTGGTTTAAACTCTTTTAATTCTTTCGGAATGAAACCTTTCACCAAAAACGGACTTCCGTAATTGATCAACTGTGCTGCAATTCCTGCAGGAACCGGATTTGTAAGTCCAGGATACAGATATTTATATTTTAAATCAACATCAGTTCTTCCCGCTCCAACTGAAGAGTGGAAATAATCATTTAATGATTTATCTAAAGTTTCATTATCTAAAGTAACCTGAGCGATCAAGCTGTCAACCGATTTTTTAAGATAGCCCGGCGTTGCGATATCCCCTTTTTTCGGGAAAATAACGAAACCTTGAGACATACTCTGTTTTGGATAATTTAATGAGAAAAATCCTTCATCTCCTTCTACAAGACTAAAATTATTCTTCGTTAAAACATCATTCTGATTGATGATTTTCTGTTTTTTAAGCTCAGCAATATTTTTAGCAGTGTTGGTGACAACATTTTCAGAAAGCAATACAAAATCATTGTAAGTATCTGATGATCTCGCACTTGTCTGGAACATAATTAACCTTGCCTGAGCCTGAGTAAGAGAATTAATCACTCCGTACATATTTCCGCCCTGATTGGCTGAAGTTCCAACAGTTATCACAATATTCGTCTCATCCGGAACGTTTGAAAGAAGATTTCCGGCAGCCATCAAACCTTCATTTACAGGTTGGTAACCGCTGTTGCTAGGGCAATTCATTTCATTCGATTTTTGGTCGATGAATGTTGTAATCTTGCTGTAATCTGTACTTAAATTTGATACTGCTACATTGTCTCCACAAGAATTATTTTTAAACAAAACAACTCCATATTTCACATTATTGAAATAAGATGGTTTTTCAAATCTAAGCTGAAGATCCTGTAATAACGATTTTACGATTGGAGCATACGGCGCGTTCGAACCACTGATGTCTAAAGCAAAAACAATATTGATCTTTTTATTTTTTTCTGTAATTTCTCTGTAACGATCGAAATAAATCGGCTCGCCTAAAACATTGAAAACATAGTTTTTACTGTAATCTAAAATGTTGGTGAAATACTTTGTTTTAGAATCCGCCGTCGGAGCGTCATTTAAAGGTAATGTTACAGGATAAATATTTTCAAGAGGCGTTCTTTTGTTGACGTCGGTAAGAAGAACGGCAGTTCTGTTTTCAACATCAGTTCCGCCCGGAGAACCTTCATGCAAACCTAAAGCAGTTTCTGAAACTCCTGTTGTATTTTTCATTTTCACAGCAGAACGTTCACCCCATGCCGAGATTACATTTGAGCTCACCCATCCATACAGGCTCGTGCTGATACTATCCATATCAACCGATGGTCTTTTGCCTACAAGAAATCTTTTGTTGTTTTCGGCCTGTTTGTAGACGTAAACGACTTGCCCGTTCGGAATCTTAACATTTGCCTGTTCGATCAGACTTGGCGAATTAAATACCATGATCGAATCATTCTTGTAATATCTCTCAGAGCTTTTAATAACATCACTGTTGCTCGGCAAAACCGCTACTCTCACAGGAAAACCTGTTTTTTCGCTTTTTAAAGAATTGCTCCAAAGAAGAAGATCGGATTCCGGGATCCAGCCGTAAGTTTTGATCTGTTTAGACGAAACTTTTTTCATTAAAGCATCAGGAATATATTCTGCTACTTTTACCATTCCGTCACGGTGTTTCAGAACCATTAAAGGCTCTAAAAACTTAACTTCTTTATATGATTTTTCATCACTTTTATCAAGATAGGCCGTATTTCTGGATCTGTCTGAGATAGCGATCCACGGCACTGATTTTTTAGGAAAACCATTGACAACCGGTGAGTTATCAACCTGTCCGTATTGTGAAGGTTCCGGAGTTTTTTTCGACGGCAGTTTTACCTGGCAACTCGTCAATAATACAGAAACTCCGATGTAATATGCTGCTAGAGGAAGTTTATTTCTCATCCTAATTTATCTTTTATGATTGGTGCGCCCGAAAGGACGATTATTTGCTTTGATTAATGTCAACTTTGGTTACACAGTTCTGCGTATCATCAAAATTCACTTTTACAGTCTGGATGACGTTGTTTTTGTCAAACTGAAGTCCTGCGCAATACATGTAAAAATTATTTGCCTTGCTGTCGTTTACTTTCACCACTGTATTTTCGTTGTTACACAGATAGGTTCTCAACAGATAATTGTAGTGTGTATTGAAGCTGTTTCCGTTCGCGATCTGCTGTAAATGATATTTAAAATCGTTATCAATTTTAGCATAAGCATCTTCCACGCTCACTTCTTCTTCCAAAGCGTCATAACCCTGAAGAATTTTTATGTGATGCAAGATAGGCTCAGGACTTTCGTCTGTGTATAAGGTAACTACATAATCACCCGGTTTTTTGTAAGAATAGATTGCCATTTTGTCTTTGGAATCTATGTTTCCTGTTTCACCGAATTTCCATGTAAACTGTTTTGCATCTGAAACTGCACGAAACTGTACATTTTCAAAATTCATTGCCTGAGATGGCGCATCGATTAAGGTTTTAATCTTCAACGTATCCTTTGGTTTCGGAATTCCTCTTGCAGAAACCATTACCGGGAAAGATTTAGAATATTTATTATCCACGATAAGCGTTACCGAATAATATCCTGGTTTATTGTAAAAATGAAACCCTGTGCTTTTATCAGAAGTTGTACCGTCTCCGAAATTCCATCTTTTGGTTTTTGCGAACTGGGTTTTATCTTCAAATAAAAGTGTATCTCCTACCTTTAGAGAAGACGGATACACCACTCCCACAATGTCATCGGCGGAGTGTATGACTTTCTTCTGCAACCACAATGCAACCAGGGCTGCTATGAGCAAAGTTGCAATAACACCAATGATAATGTTCTTTTTGTTTTTTTGAAAATAATTCATAGTTAATAATTGTGATGTGTTTTGTTCCTAATGTTTTTTTTGAATTTTGGTTATTGGTTTCTTGCCTTTAAAGCATTTTCACGCTGAAAAAGCTGACTTTTCTTTTCTTTAAAACCGATTGAGCATTCGTCAAACTGTTTTTCAAAATTCTTTATGTTTTCAGTTTTACTTGAAATAACTTTTTTATCGTCGAAGAACATTTTGTAAAACTTGGCGATCTGAGGATACGCTTCTTTTCTGATATCTAATACATTGGCATTCTCAAAAGAATTAGCAACATCATTGATACCGTTCATAATATTATTTTCCTCAAAAGGCTGAGGAACCTCATTGGTAAGTCTGTTGATTTGCGTAAATGTGCTGTCTAAAACTCTTTGAGTAACTTTTTGCTGCTGATCGAATTTGGCTTTCTGTTCCAGATTTTGAACAGAAATAACGTCTTCATCGGAAAACGGCGACTCAAAACCTTTCAAAAAAATAATTCCCAGAAAAATAAGTGCCGCGAAAAGCATAAGTACTAAATAAAGAAACTGATAATGCCTTTCCTTTTTTGATAATGTGATTTGTCCCTGCATAATTTCTGTATTTATCTTCTTTTTCTACTTCCGGTAAATTTCCTTGTAGGATCCAGTCTCAATTCATTATTTGCGATCCCGATCTTGCCTCGGCACTCGCTTAAATCCCTCAATGCGATCTGTTCCTTGTAAGAAACAGTAACAATCTGAGTCTTTAAAGCCAGTATAGGCTCCAACTGTTTCATCAGAATAGAATAATGCTTAAAGTTGTCTGCACTGTCTTTTCCCATGATGTTTTTGGCATCCCGTACATTGTCCATGATATAGTTTTTAAGGAAAATATCATTATCAACCTTGCTTATGTCAAGCTGGTTCATTCTGTATAAAATGCTGTCTACATGAGTCCTCAGCAGGTCGCTGCGGGTAAGTAATTCGCGGTATTCGTCTGCCTGTTTTTTAATTCCTTCCCTTTGGGTGTCATAACTTTTAAAAAAGAAAAAGACACTGGTGAAAGAAACGGCTGATAAGACGACAAAAGATAGAACAAACTTCCAAATGCCTATTCTAACGTCTGATTTGTTTAATTTTTTCTCCCTATTCGAAGACATATATTTGTGATTTGTTTGGCAGGTGAAAATATAAAAAAAAAAATTTATGCACAATATTTAAATTATCTAGTTAAAAAATACTGTCATAATATTTAATTTAAGATTAATTTTCACTTTAATTAGTTTTTCATACATTAGGCCTCTAAATTTTAAATATCTTACACCAAATCGATATTAAAGTGAGTAAACTATTAACTAATACCGTACGATTTTCTATTGCAGACAGCGATTTTTATTTTAAAAAAATAATGATCAAAACCCTTATGGAAAACCCTTTTTATATGCTTCTCAATGACTGTAACAACGGCCACGAGCTTGTAAACAGGATTTACAGAAGACAGGAAGATGTGTTCATTATTGAACTTTTTATGCCGGTATTAAGCGGAATCGAAGCCATAAAATACATCAGAAAAAGCAATTCTGAGACGCCAATCATCACTTATTCCGGGACTTATCAGGAAGATATGGCGGAAATCCTTTCAAAAATCCCAAATACTTTTTATTGTCAGAAAAAAAGCAGTGTCATAAAAGATATTGTTAAAGGCCAAATTGCATCCAATACATTTGATTACGAAGCTTATTCCAAAGAGTGGGAACAGCAGCCATTGGCCGTTCAGGAGTACATGGACAGACAGAAAAAAAGCCAGGGAGAACTTTCTTCTACCGAGATTCAGTTGATGAAATTCTGTTATGAAGGCTTCAGTAACAAAGAAATAGGAGAAAAATTAAATCTCAGTACAAGGACTATCGACACCTACATAAACAGGCTTACGGAAAAGCTCGGATTGAAAACAAAACTCCATCTGATACGCTTCTGCGTAGAAAATGGATACTACAATTCCAGCATGTAATACTATCTTAACGCAAACATAATATATAGTAAACATTAAAATCTCAACCTTTTACCGAAAAATAATTCGTGACTAATTTGCTAGTATTCAATTTTTTTAACTAAATTTGCACACCTAAAATTTAAAATTTAAAAAGGAAATGACAAAGGCAGAATTGGTAAACACCATCTCAAATAAGTTGGGAACAGAAAAGAATGAAACACAGAAAGTTGTAGAAGCTTTTATGCAGGAGATCAGGACTTCTATGTATAATGGAGACAATGTTTATCTAAGAGGTTTTGGTTCTTTTATCATTAAAACAAGAGCAGCAAAAACAGGAAGAAACATTTCTAAGAACACTGCAATTGAAATTCCTGCACACAACATTCCTGCTTTCAAACCATCAAAATCTTTTGTTGAGAAAGTAAAAACGAAAGTTACAGTAAAATAAGAAATTAACTGAATATTAACTAGTTACTAAAAAATTAAAATTATGCCAAGCGGAAAGAAAAGAAAAAGACACAAGGTTGCAACTCACAAGAGAAAGAAAAGAAGAAGAGCGAACAGACACAAGAAAAAATAATCTCTTTTTTTCGAGATTTATAATATAACAATATAGTTGGTGGTTTTATTTTTTTAAAGTTCACCGACTATATTTTTGTTTTGCAACAACTATAAGATTTTGTGCAAAATCAGGAGTGGTCACTTTTATTTTTATTAATAAAGTACGGTGGTTTTGATTTAATTCCTAAATTTAAAAACTTAATCATCCTGATAAAAACCACACCAATTTCACAACATCTTAATAATTTTATCTTACAACAAAATGAAGAAAGAACTAATAGTTTCGCATGAAGGCGACTTTACGAAGATCGCACTGCTAGAAGACGGAAGACTATGCGAACTTCATGAGGAAGAGGACAAAAGTGATTTTATAGTTGGAGATTTGTTTATAGGAAAAGTAAAAAAGCTGGCTCCGAACCTTAATGCAGCATTCGTAAATATCGGTTACGATAAAGATGCGTTTCTGCATTATCAGGACTTGGGACCGCAGTATCTTACGTACAAAAAGTTTCTAAAAGATACTATTTCTAAAAAACAAAGTACTTCAAGTTTAAAAAGTTTCGAGATACAACCCGAAATCGACAAAAACGGAACAGTAGAAAAAGTAATCGTTAAAGACGATCTTGTTCTGCTTCAAATTACCAAAGAACCTATTTCTACAAAAGGACCGAGAATTTCAACTCAGGTTTCTTTAACGGGACGTTTTTTGGTTTTAATACCTTTCGACAATAAAGTTTCTATTTCCAAAAAGATCAAAAGCTATGAGGAAAAAGAAAGACTGAGAACTCTTATTGAAAGCATCAAACCAGAAGGTTTTGGCGTTATCATAAGAACTGTTGCAGAAGGAAAAAAAGTTGCCGACCTTCATAATGATATGAATCAGCTGATTCAGAAATGGGAAAGCACTTTTAAAAACATCCAGAAAAACAAGTTTCCGTCTAAAGTTTTAAGCGAAGAAGACAAAGCTTCGGCTATTCTGAGAGATAATTTCAACCAAGATTTTGTAAGCATCATCTGTGATGACGAGCAAATGGTGGAAGAAATGAAAAATTACGTAGAAGTAATTGCTCCGGAAAGAAAAAACATTGTTCAGTTTTACGATTCACACATCCCTCTCCTCGAATATTATAACGTAGAAAAACAGCTTAAACAAAGCTTTGGAAAACACGTAAATATTCCAAGTTCAAAAGGTGCTTACCTTGTGATAGAACACACAGAAGCACTGCACGTAGTTGACGTGAACTCCGGAAATAACATCACAACCGGAAACGCAGCCAATAAAGAACACGCTCTGAACGTGAACAAAATGGCAGCAACAGAAATCGCAAGACAATTGCGTCTCCGTGATATGGGCGGCATCATCGTTATCGATTTCATAGATATGCCAAACCCCGATCACAGAAGAGATCTTTTTGAACATCTGAAAGCAGAAATGATGCGCGACAAAGCTCGCCACAAGATCCTGCCTCCAAGTAAATTTGGATTGATACAGATTACCAGACAGAGAAACCGTCAGGAAAAACAGATCGAAACAAAAGAAGATAACCCGAATAAAGACGGAGAAATCATCGCTCCGATCGTTATTGTGGAAAGAATGGAAGAAACCATCAGAAATATTATACAAAAGGATAAAGGAAAACTTTATCTGCACGTACACCCTTTCGTGGAAGCTTACCTTACAAAAGGTATTAAAAGCATCCAGATGAAATGGTTTATCAAGTATAAAAAATGGGTAACCATCATCCCAAGGGATTCTTTTAAATATTTAGAATACAAGATTTACAATTCGAAAAAGGAAGAATTGATAGGATATTCTAACTAATACAAAATTTTAAAACCTCTAGCTTGTCTGGAGGTTTTTTTGTTATATTTGCAGTCTTAAAACACACATACAGAATGACTAAAAATTTATTTCTTGTGCTGCTTCTTGCAGTACAGACTGCTTTTGGACAAATTATTTCTAAAGATTTTTCTTTCGCTTCAAACGGGATATACACACTGCCCGGAAATCTTACCTGGTCAATGACTCAAGATTCTGTTGGTGGGATTTATTTTACTCATAATGTAAATATTTACCCCATAATTAATGTATCCGAATCTTATTTATCAAAACTTACAGCCAATGGAGTTTTAGACCACTCCTTCGGAACCAATGGAACAATTCCGCTACCCTATAATAGCTATTTGAATGAAGTTAAAATACAAACAGATGGAAAATTGGTGGTTTTTGGTTTCACTAATACACAATCTATAGCAGTATCAAGAATACTTACCAACGGACAGTTGGATCCCACTTTTGGAACGGACGGAACAGTAATCATCCCTTCCCTTGTGACTGATCAAAACTATGCATCCTTTGGAATTCTTTTACAGAATGAAAAAATTCTTGTTCATGCCGTCAATTATGGTCAAAATATACAACATCAACATGTAATTATCAGGCTTAATGCCAACGGAAACATAGATAGCACTTTCGGTAATAATGGGTATGTAGCTACGCAAGGCACCCCTGCAGGCAGGACATTCGTAAGAACAGATAATCAATCTAATATCATTTGCTTCAGTAGTGACGGCGGTTTTATTCGAAAGTTTGATTCAAACGGGCAGCCACTAAGCAGTTTTGGAAATAATGGAATGGTAGCGTTACTCAATTCTAGCGGCTATGGCTACGGCAGTACTAAGACTATATTTGTTGATAGCAACAATAAAATTGTTTTCTCATTAAACTCTGATGATGAAGTCCTTAGAATAAATCCGGATGGAACTTTAGATAATACATTTAATTACAATTCAAATATAAACTCTGGTCTGAACGGAGGTTCATGGATTCAAAGTATTGCCGAGAAAGACGGAGCTTATTATATTGGAGGAGCTAGCTATCCAAACAATTTAATTTCAAAACTTACTCAAAATGGTTCGGCAGATCCTATTTTTAATGATTATTTAGAAACAGACTCTGATGCGGAAGAAATGATTATTAATAACAATAATATTATTATAAGAGGGAACGGATTTATTGTAAAATATCTGCTTAATACCGGAACTTTATCCACAACGGATATTATAAAAAGTAACAATGATATTTCTTTTGAAAACCCTGTTAAACACAACTTAGTTTACCAATCAAAAGAACAAGTAAATAAAATAGAGATCTATTCTACAGATGGAAAAATCGTTAAAACTTTAAAAGACAACAATGCAAATGTTTCAGAATTATTAAAAGGAATTTATTTTGCAAAAATCACTTTTGAGAACGGAAAAACAGTTGTGAAAAAATTGATGAAGAATTAATTTTTTTGTTTTCATATAAATAAAAAACTGTTAATCAGTTAATTAAACCCATGTAATACATATGTAACACTTATTATTTTTGTACAGATAAATTCTCTTAGTAAAATTGCAGACTCAATTTACTATAAAATTAAAAAAACAAACAAATGAAAAAAAATCTATTACTAGGACTAATCTTGGTAGTCCAAAGTGTATGTGCGCAAATTATTTCTAAAGACCTTTCTTTCGCTTCAAACGGAATATACCCTATCGCGAACAACAATTCATGGTCTAGAATGACTCAAAATCTGGATGGAAGTATTTATTTCACTTACAGTAAAGACAATCCAACTTCAGGAAATTACGAATCTTTCCTATCAAAACTTACCACGAACGGAGCTGTAGACTCTTCTTTTGGAAACAACGGAGAGCTCAAGTTACCTTATGCAACCAATGACAGCCAATTAAAAAAACAAACTGACGGAAAGCTTGTTATTTTTGGCTTCGATGATTCAAACGCAGCTATTTCCAGAATCCTTCCTAACGGACAATTAGACACCGCATTTGGTATTAATGGAACAACCGAGATCAATAATGTTGGTTCAGATATGAATGTTCGTGGTTATGGGCTACTTATTCAAAACAATAAAATCATTCTTTATGGAGAAGCGCTTGATCCTAATTCACCTTCTTATCTTCATTATAAAGTAATTTACAGGTTAAATGAAGACGGAAGTATTGATACCACTTTTGGAAATAATGGATTTATTACAACTGCCGATGGAAAATTTATATTTCTAGATAATCAATCGAACGTTATAGTCTTAGGCGGTACAACAATTGAAAAATACAATAACAACGGACAGCCTCTTACAAGTTTTGGAAATAACGGAATAATGAGTCATACAATTTCTTACGGATATGTTGGCAGTGCTTATATGGACAGCAATAACAATATCGTCTATTCTAATATGGATGCTGAAATTGGAAGAATAAAATCTAACGGAACATTGGATAACACCTTTAATTTTGATCCTACTTCTCTTCCTTTTACTACATGGATTCTGAGTATTATTGAAAAAGATGGCAATTATTATATCGGAGGAATGAACGAAGGTAGTGATGTGAGATATTTTATTTCTAAATTAAATCAAAATGGTTCAATAGATCCTAGCTTCAATTATTATTCAGAAACCAATCCTGATTTGGGTATTATTGGAGACATGATCGTTAATGACAATAACATTATAGCTAATGGAAGTAATAATATTGTAAAATATTTGCTTAATAATGTCACATTATCTACTGCGGAAACAGTAAAAAACAACCAAGAAATTTCTTTTGAAAACCCCGTTAAACAAAACCTCGTTTACCAATCAAAAGAAAAAGTAAATAAAATAGAGATCTATTCTACAGATGGAAAAATCGTTAAAACTTTAAAAAACAACAATGCAAATGTTTCAGAATTATTAAAAGGAATTTATTTTGCAAAAATCACTTTTGAGAACGGAAAAACAGCTGTAAAGAAGCTTATGAAGAATTAATTTTTCATCTGAAAAATCTCATTTAATCTTATAAAAGTATTTACTTAATTTTAGTAAATACTTTTTTGTTTTTAAGCTGAAACAAAATAAATTTACACAATGAGTAAAGATCACAACTACAAAACCACCATCCAATGGACAGGCAATAAAGGAACAGGAACCAGCAATTATAGAAGCTACGAAAGAAGCCACACAATTTCCGTAGAAAATAAAGCTATTATTGAAGCTTCTTCCGACCCCGCTTTCCGTGGAGATAAGACAAAACATAATCCTGAAGATCTTTTTCTGTCGTCTTTATCGTCTTGTCATATGCTTTGGTATCTGCATTTTTGTTCAGAAGCCGGAATTATTGTTACAGACTACACCGACAACGCAACTGGGATTATGGAAGAAACTTCCAACGGAAGTGGACATTTTAGAGAAGTTACGCTCAATCCGACCGTCATAATTACAGAAGAATCGATGATTGAAAAAGCAAAAGAGCTTCATCATAAGGCAAATGAATTTTGTTTCATTGCTAACTCAGTAAATTTTCCTGTAAAACATATCCCTATCGTGTTAGTTAAATAATTTTATTAATATTTTCAACCACTTCAAAATACGATGAACATTAGATTTATCTAACAATAACTCTAAATTTTCAAACAAAAACTCCACCAAAAGAGAATTATTTAACGAATAATCAATAAAATTAAACTTTACTATAATTATTGTTAAAAAAAAGAACAATATTATGATTATTTTGTTTAAAATGTAAATAATTTTTTATATTTTTATATAAACAAAACTAACCATGATGAAGCCCAGATTAACCATTTTTGATGAACCGGTGTTATATACCGAAGGTTTATCAAAATTACTGATTCAAAGTAAGATTTTTAATACTATTGATGTATTCAATTGCTACGAAGCTCTATCAGTACAATTAAAAAAGGATCCACCCGAGTTTCTCATGATAAGTTCAAACATGCTTATGCTTACGGAACTTTATAAATCTGTAGAAAGCATAACATCAGAAAATAAAAACATAAAAATTATCATTATTGGCAACAGCTATGATATTGTAGATATAAGAAAGCTTTTCAATAAAGGAATTAAAAGCTATCTTGATAAAAACAGCAGATACGACGAGTTTATAAAATCTATTCAGGCGCTTTTGCTTAACGAAATTTATATTTGTGATCACGCGAAAGACAGAATGATTAATTTCATCAGCAGTGAGCAGGCTCAAAAAAGACTTCAAATCAAAGATCCTCTCACAAGACGCGAAATGGAAATTTTAAAACTCATTTGCGACGGCCTCAGCAGTAAAGATATCTGCGAAAAACTATTCATCAGCATCAATACCGTAGAAACGCACCGCAAAAGAATTCTCCTTAAACTAAACGTAAAAAACTCCGTCGGAGTTGTAAAATACGCACTAGAAAATCATATGATCGACTGATCACTAACCAAAACTAATTAACCAGAAATTCCAAACCTTACGGGGTTTGGAATTTTTTAATATATGAAAAAAATCTAGGCTTGATTGGTGAAAGGTGAATAGTGAATTTTGCTTCGCAAGTCAATAATTGTGAAATGTGAATTGTCAATTTTTAAAATTCAGCATTCACTTGCGAAGCACAATTCACAATTCACTATTTAAAATTCAGTTACTCATAGTCCGGCATTTCGGCATTACTGAAAAGAGCAGTTCGTATAAGATCTGTCATAGAACTGCTCAGATCAATAGTCATAACGTTCTTCTGAGAAACGTTATCATTAGAAGTATTCATGAAAATAACTTGTGCATTATTGGGCGAAAATCTAGGATCAAGATCGTTTGTTCCTAAGGGTTTATCGCTTTCGGTAGAAATATCAGTTGTTGCATTGGTTGCTAAATTATAGATGAAAATTCGCGAATCAAGCTGGCGGTAATTTCCACTTCCGTCCTGATAGGCAGAAACATCTTTTGTGTAGAGCAACAATTGTCCGTCGACGGAGAAATTCAGACCTCCGGCAGCTCCGGCAACTCCTGTGAGAATGGTTTTTACAACGCTTCCGACCATATCAACAATATAAATTTTCACATTATAACCACTGAAATCATTTGTTTTTAAGGCAATTTTACTTCCATCATAGCTCCAGTCGCATTCTGAGATCATGCTTCCGTCGGGAGTTGTGTAGATGAGCGTCAATCCGCTTCCGTCTTTATTAATTTTATATAATTTATTGAAATTTGAATAAATAAGCTCCTGTCCGTTTGTACTCCAGGAAAAATCCATTTCAAAATTATTAAAACCCGCTACAGGAACCGATGTTACTTTAAATAAATTAGAACCATCAGGATTTGCCGTGTAAAGATGTGCGCTTCCGCCTTCTGTTCTTAAAAAAGCGATTAATCCCGCATTATTATTTTTTCTCGGTCGCCAACTGTTGTAGGACGAATTGGTGAATTGGAAATTATTTCCCGTTGCATCACTTGAGATAATCACTAAATTTCCGTTTTGTTTCTGAACATAATGATAACGGTTAGACGGAACCGTATTGGTGGTAAATTTACTGATTGAACTTAAAACTGGCTGGTGAATGCCGTCCGAAACAGACACCTGCCAGAAGTAACTTACACCAAACTTCAAATTTGAAAGCGAATAATGTTTCGCCGTCAAATCATTAACCTGAATCACGTTAGTGTCAAGATTATTTTTAATTGTTAAACTATATTTCAAAACATCCGCCGTATCGGGATCGGTGGCGTTCCATGTCAATTCCACACTCAAAGGCTGGTTCACCGCGTTGTCTACCGGACTTAGTAACACAGGTGTTGTGGGTGGAGAATTTAATGATTCGTCATCGTCCATTTCAAAAACTACGGTTACGACCTGATTCTGGTTTTGCACATTAACTGCCTGAAAATTGGTAAGATAACCGGACAATTCTGCTTTTACAGAATAATTTCCTACAGGCATATTTGCTATTTCAAAAGAACCATCTGTTCCGCTGAAAACGGTCTGCGTTGTTGGCGCCGTGAAAATTTTCACATTGGCAATAGGCTCGTTTGTTCCTCTTTTCACCACTTTTCCTTTTAAAATTCCTGTCTGAGCCTGATCTACAAGCTCTTCGTTACAGGAAAGTAAACAAACAGAAAAGATGATTATGCTGATAATTCGTATTAAAGTTTTCATAGTTTATGTTTTTATTTGTTACCAATGTAAAAGTTGATTCCCAACGCAAATCGCATCGACTGATCTTTCCTTTTACCATTCACCAAACCTTCCCAATTATCTTTAAAACCTAAATCATATTGTGCTGAAGCTCTTACCGCAACATTTTTATCAATCAGATATTCTAATCCGCCTCCTACCTGGCCTTTATAGTTAGGTTTAAACTCAGAATACATAGCTCCAAGACCGCCATAAATGTAGGGCGTGAATTTATATTTAGGGAAAACTAAAAATTCGAGATTAACTTCAGGAACGAAATAATTTCTTTTAACAATATTCTGATTTTCCAATGTGAAATAACTTCCGTTAACCTCAACATTGAAACTTGGACTAACAAAATATTTAAAGCCTAATTTTCCGCCAATATTCATTTTAGGATTGATGTAATCATCTTTAATTTTTTGTCCTTCAGCCTGAGCCAAAATCGAGAATTTCGCTCTTTGGTTATCCGGAAACTTATTTCCGATGGCTCTGTTTTGGTTTTGCTCCTGTTCTCTGTTATAATTATCGATCAAAGCCTGATAATCTACTGTATTATCTACAGCTTTTCCCCAGATTTTATCTCTGATACCTTCAACAATCAATGATTTCACAGATTTTTCGATGGCTTCGGATACGGCAAGCTGAACGGGTTCGTTTTGAGTCATTCCAACCTCAGCTTCTAATAATCTTTCAGTATCAATATATCTGAAAAAACTTCCGTTGACACTTGTTGAAAGAATTGTTTTTGAGGTGTAAACTGTTTTTAAAATTTCGCCATTCAACGTAGAAACAGCCCGAAGATAAATTGTAATTCTATCTTGTCGATATTGAGTTGAAGCCCCAATTCCAAAATATCTGGCGCCCAATCCTCCTGTCATAATATTACTGTCATAGGAAATCACACCACCTTCCAGAAGAATTCCGGCGTATAAAAGTGGTGGTAAGGCCTGGCTGTTTTTTTCGGCATCTTTTAAATATTCCTGTCTTGTGGATCTGATGATCTGTCTTTCGTTCAAAAGATTGGCAATATTTTCCCTTTCGATCGGGATAAACCATTTGCTGTCTTCCAAAGCTTTGATCAAAATGGTTGTGGTACCCTGTGGAACAGCGGTGCTCCAGTTATTTCCGTTTTCAGAAGGTTTGTATTGCCCTGTCTGATCCCTGAATTTATAAACACCAATAACAACTTTTTCTTTAGGTAAGGGTAAATTTTTCAATTCTGCGGTGTAAGACGTGTTCTCTCCCATCGTAGATTTTTCGGGATTGGACGGCAATCCGAATAACGAGCTGCACGCCTGTATGACACACAACATGACGGCACAGAAAAAAATTCTGGTGTAAGTGTAAGCTCTCATGGTAAGTTTGGTTTTTTAGTTACTTTTTTTTATTCTATTTTGGAATTACGATCTCGGACTGATCGCCAGTGCTGGTATCCAAAATATTTATTAAAAGTCCTTGAGCGGTAGTCGTAACCTGTAAGTACATAGACCCAAAAAGGTAATTTCCGGGTTGTATACTTCCCTCTCCGAACTGATCTTCAAACAATTTTCTGGACAGCTCACTCAAAACCTGTCGGTTAAGACTTTGACTGAAACCGTCAACAGAATTCAAATTTCCCAGCAGATCACTGTAATCATTTTTTTGATCAAATTGATTTTGGGCATTTGCTGAACTTAAAAGCCATTGATAATTAAATGTATCTCCCCCAAATGCAGGATTTACCGGCTTGTAGACGAGTTGCTGAGACTTCCCGAGGAAAATCCCTGCAAAAAAGATCAAAATGAGTATTAAAGTTTTCATGGCGGACGTTTTTAGTATATAAATTCATTTTTTATAAGGTTTTTCTTTGCATTAAATTCTTTTATGTATTTTAAACTGTTAGTTAATTGTTCTTTAAGATAATCTTCACTTGGATTGGTCATAAAACTGTAGACTACTTTATCATCAATTTCGACATTGATCTGTCCGTTGGTTCCACGGCCGGGAAGTTCAGAAATGGTAATAGCAGAATTACTTTTATCAGGAAGCTGACTGTACTGAAGGTAAAAAAAATCATAAAAATCTTTTCCTACTTTGCTTTTGGTTTCATCGATGGTTAATCCTTTTAATTCAAAAACAACATCTTCTTCTACTTTGCTGACTTTCTTTTTAAATGAATCATTATTAAGCTCAAGACTGTCTTTGGCGATTAATTTTTGAGTTTCTTCATCTTTTACATAAAGAAAAACTTTTAACGCATCTTTTTTTTCAAGGTTAACATTAATCTCAGACAACACTTTTGTTTCATTAGGATTAATAGAAAATTTCCCGCTTTGTTGATTGTTTGAAAGATTTCCACCACTTCCTTTTTTAATGGAAACCAAAAGATAATTGAGTTCTTTATAGATTGCGGTAGAGTTGGTAACTACACCTTTTAGGTTGATCTGCCCTTCCATTATTTTACTCTCAATTTTTGCATTGATTTTTTTATCTTCCTGTCCGCTTATCGAAACAGACAGGAAAATAAAAGAACACAAAATCAAAGAATAAAAATTTTTCATCATCGGGGTTTTAATAGTTTCTCATGAATATCGTTTTATTGTCTCCTTTCACCTGTATTTGAAGGCCGTCCGAAATACTGTTGCTTCCCGTAACATCAATAATATTGTTGTTTCCCTGGGTTGTAATAGCTGTTTTGGTTTCAGTATCAGTAAATGAATTATTAAAGTAAAGGCTGTTATAATCTCCCAATTGTTTTACAGAAATATTGGTTTTAGCATTAAGAGAAAGTTCAGCATTATTCGCATCACCAATCTGAATGACATTGGAATAAGACATCATCTGATCAGGATTCTGTCCGGCAATAACGTTAAGAACTGTATTGCTGTTGATCCGATCCCAATCTACCTGCTGTGACTTCACAGACAAGAAAATGAGAAGTGCGAATACACTCAGCCCTAATTTAAACATGGTATTAATTTTTATTAAAGTTACTGGATTACAGCGCCCTATAAAACACACCTACCCGTTACAGTTGAAAAATCACGGTTTATGGTTACGTTTAAAATCATCAAAAAATTTTAACCAAAAAAAAGGAGAAGCCGCAGCTCCTCCTTAAGTGAGATTTGTAATGTACTTTCCCTAATTTGATTGATTAACCATGATTGTATTGTTGTTTCCTACCTGAGCTCCTAAATGGATGTTAGAATCACCACTTTGGCTGATTGCAGCGTAGTTGTTATCTCCCATTTGAAGATCGATAGCTGTATTGTTATCTCCGTCCTGTTGTTGATACAATTGGTTATCAGAACCCCATTGTAATCCCATCGCAGTGTTATCGTTACCTTCCTGAACAGAAACCGCAACGTTATCATCACCTACTTGGCCATGCATTGCTACGTTATCATTTCCATCTTGGTATTGTATAAGAATATTTCCGTCTCCAACCTGTACTCCTGTAGCTTCATTTCTTCTGCCTAACTGTACCTGAAGAGTTGTGTTATCATCCCCAAGCTGAATAGAAGAAGCTTCGTTTCTTCTGCCACTCTGAAGTTGATACGCAAAGTTATCACTACCCAACTGAATTGAAGAAGCTTCATTTCTTCTTCCTACCTGAGTCTGTTCCGTAGTGTTCATTAAACCTACCTGCCATGTTGTAGCAGAGTTTCTATTTCCTGTTTGGCTTACTTCATTGGAGTTTCCAATTCCCAATTGATCTACGTCTATTGAGTTTCTGTTTCCGATACTTTCTGCGGTGTTGGTATTGAAAGCTCCTACCTGATCTATATCGGCAGTATTTCGATTTCCATCCTGATTTAGAGTATTGACATTCACCAGACCAGTTTGGTCTACGGTAGCAACGTTCCAGTTTCCAGTTTGAGTTGTTACATCAATATTTGCTTGTGCAAAAGTAAAACCCATGGCCATTAGTGTAAACATACCTGTTATAAAGTTTTTCATCTTAATAAAAATTAATTGGTTAATAGTCTGACAAAGGTAGACGCTAAAGCAATGGGGCGAACCACTATAAAAGGGCAAATTTTCAAAATCACTAATTACGGTCGTGTTTGTAACCGTTTACAGTTTATAGGCCATCACTGTAAGTAATTACGTATAAATACGGGGATTGTTTCATTTGAATTTATTATTGATTATGAACTATTCGTTACATATTTCTTCGTCCTTTTATCATTAATTAACATTTTTGCCTCTTCTTTTCTTCAGTATATATTGCTAAATTTGAGCTATGGAAAATTTTGGAAAAGATTTATTACGAAAAATTAAAAGTGTTGAACTTCCGGGAGAACATGCTCATGGTCTTTTTTCACCTCCTTCACGTCCCGTTTTCACGTATGACGAGGTATTAGCTAAAAATCCAAAATTCGCTGCCGTAAATATTGTTTTGTACATTAAAGACGATGAGTGGTATTTTCCATTAATATTAAGAACTGAAAACGAAAGAGACAGACATAGCGGACAAATCTCTCTACCAGGTGGAAAACGTGAGGAAATGGACAAAGATTTTGCAGAAACCGCCGTTCGCGAGACTGCAGAAGAAATTGGGATTGAAAAGCATTATGTAAGAATCATACGGGAAATGTCTCCGATCTACATTCCGCCAAGTAATTTTTATGTTTATCCGTATATTTCTTATACCAAAAAAGACCCAAAATTTATCCTACAACATACCGAAGTGGTAGAAACCATTGAATTTCCTATCACGTCTTTCCTAAACCTTCCCGATAAGCCGGAAATAATGGCTTTACCAAGCGCTGGCGGACACGAAGTTCCGGTCATTAATTTCAACGGATACATCATCTGGGGAGCTACGGCAATGATATTAAGTGAATTCAGTCAATTGTTGAAAAAAATGTAACTTTGCACAACTGTGTTTTATTGATAGATGGCAAAAAAAAATATTTTCACCGATGCATTCGGAACTCCTTATTTTTTAAAAAGGTTAATCATTTTTATTTTAGGAATTGTCTCTTACAGAAGATTCAATGGCTTTAATAAATTAAAAATTACAGGCACGGAACACCTTGTGGATCTTCCCGATTCCAATGTACTTTTCGTGTGTAACCATCAGACTTATTTCGCAGACGTGGCAGCAATGTATCACGCTTTCTGTGCTGTAAATAATGGATATTTAGACAGTATAAAAAACCCGATCTATCTGCTTAATCCAAAGATCGATTTTTACTACGTTGCCGCCGAAGAAACCATGAATAAAGGTATTCTTCCAAAAATTTTTAAAATTGCAGGCGCCGTAACCGTAAAAAGAACCTGGAGAGCTGAAGGCCAGAATGTCAACAGAATGGTAGATCTTACAGAGGTTGATAATATTATGAAAGCCTTAGACAATGGCTGGGTAGCTACTTTCCCTCAAGGTACTACATCGGCTTTTGCGCAAGGAAGAAGAGGTACGGCAAAACTGGTTAAAAATCAGCGCCCTATTGTGATTCCTATTAAAATTAATGGGTTCAGAAGAGCGTTTGATAAAAAAGGTCTCCGTGTAAAGGTAACAGGCGTAAAACCTACCATGGAGTTTAAAGCACCTCTCGATATCGATTATGATAACGAAAAAGCACCGGAAATTTTGTTGAAAATAATGACTGCCATTGAGCAGACAGAAGATTTCAATATCCTACACAATTATGATGAAGAACTTAAAGCTAAAAAATTAGAACAAAAGGATTCAGATAATTAAAGTAGATTAAAATATGAAAAGAATAATAGGGATCTTATTCGCAATCATAGTATTAGTTTCTTGTAACAGCCAAAAAGTATATTCGGATTTTGACATAAGTTATTCTAAAAGCGGTGGTTTTGCCCCGATTTATGAGAATCTTCTTATCAAAGAAAACAATGCGCATTACTCTTTTGAAGGACAGGGAAAAAAGATTAAACAGGATTTTAAAATCACCAATGAGGATCTAAAAAAGTTAGATAACATTCTATCTCAAAACAATTTTAGAAAAATACAGGAAGACCGTAAAAAAATATACGACAATGTATCTACTTCTATTAATGTTAAAAAAGGTCCAAATGAAGGCAGTAAAACAGATGCAAGTCTGGTAATGTCAAATTATAAAACAAACTGGAACAACATTACAAATGCTTTCCAGGAGATCATTAATAACAATGTTAAAAAACAGTAAATAAGTTGAATACCCATTTCATTGCTATTGGCGGGAGTGCCATGCATAATCTTGCTATTGCGCTAAAAGACAAAGGATATCAGGTGACAGGTTCGGATGATGCTATTTTTGAACCTTCAAAATCAAGACTTGAGAAGAAAGGAATTCTTCCTCAGGAATTGGGATGGTTTCCGGAAAAAATAACTTCTGATATTGATGCCGTAATTCTCGGAATGCATGCTCATCAGGACAATCCCGAATTAGCAAAAGCAAAAGAACTGGGTTTAAAAATATACTCGTATCCGGAATTTCTTTACGAACAGTCTAAAACCAAAACCAGAGTTGTTATTGCAGGTTCTCACGGGAAAACCACAATTACATCAATGATTCTTCATGTTTTAAATTTTCATCAGAAAGATGTTGATTACATGGTGGGTGCTCAGTTAGAAGGTTTTGACTGTATGGTAAAACTGACTCAGGATAACGATTTTATGGTGTTGGAAGGTGATGAATACCTTTCCTCTCCTATCGATTTACGTTCAAAATTCTTACTGTATCAACCCAATATCGCTTTAATGAGCGGAATTGCTTGGGATCATATCAATGTTTTCAAAACGTTTGATGATTATATAGAACAGTTCAGAAGATTCGTTGCAAGCATTATTCCGGGCGGTGTTTTGGTCTATAACGAAGAAGATGCTGAGGTCGTAAAAGTTGTGGAAGCAGCTGAAAATTATTTCAGAAAAATACCTTATAAAACTCCTGAATACGAGATCAATAACGGACAGGTTTATTTAAAAACCGAAATGGGAGATATTCCGCTTTCTGTTTTTGGAGCGCATAACTTGTTGAACCTTGAAGGTGCAAGACATATTTGCCACACGTTGGGAATTATGGATGAAGATTTCTATGATGCGATTATGAGTTTCAAAGGCGCTTCAAAACGTCTTGAAAAAGTAGAAAGAGAAGACAAAGGAACGCTTTACAAAGATTTTGCACATGCACCAAGCAAGGTAAAAGCCGCTGTAAAAGCTTTCTGTGAGCAATTTAAAAATGAAAAAAAATACGGTTTTCTTGAACTTCATACCTATTCAAGTTTAAATCCTATATTTTTAGAACAATATGATCACGCAATGGACGGATTGGAAGAAGCGATCGTTTTCTATTCTGAAGATGCTTTAAAGATCAAAAGAATGGATCCGATTTCACCTGATTTGATCAAAGAAAAATTTAAAAACGAAAATCTAAAAGTATTTACCAATGCTGAAGAACTTCACGCCTATTGGGAAACGTTGGATAAAACTAACGGTGTTTTCCTGATGATGAGTTCGGGGAATTTTGGAGGCTTAGATTTAACTAAATAATACTTTTCCAAATAACAAAACTCCTTTCGGTATGAAAGGAGTTTTTATTTTAATTAATTATTAATTCTCTTATAAAAACGTCTTAATACGTCCTTGATACCATCCCCGTCAAAATCCTGAGTTCTGTCTTCAATAACCATATCAGTTAAAGTAAGCTGAATCACGAAATACGGATAATTTTCCTCACCTTCAAACCAGAATTTACCATTTCCTTTATCGAACGTATATTTCCTTGCTACAGCATCTGTTTTTTCGCAGGTATTATTGTTTTGGGCAAAAGAAATCGAAATAACGTGGGAAGAAGTAAATTCATGCGTGCTGGTTTTCTGGCAATCCGTTGAGAAAGAAGTCTGGATCTGCTGATTTAAAGATCGGTATATCTCAGATTTTTCAATATACCACTTTCCGATAATTGAAGCTTTACTGCTGATATTCTGATCTTCATCGTTACTGTTACAACCAAAAAAGGAAAATAGTATTAATGGCAGAATAAATTTTTTCATAATTAACATTACATGTTTTAAGTCTACAAAATTAAAACAATTTTAATTAAACTTTTTATACCGCTATAATGAGATTCCTCAATTTTCAATATTATTTTTTATTTTTCTGAACACGAACATGATAGTGATCTACTTCATTTTCATTCAACATTTTTTCAACAGAAACAGCATCTGCAGCCGTATCTAAGCTGTAAATCTGCATAATTCCTTGTGTTGTTGCAGCTTGACCAAGAATATTTTGTTGGTTCTGATTATTCACTGCATTTTCAAACATAATTCCTGTAGAATGTGCAGCCTGTTGATAAACATTTCCCAATGCAATTGCCGGAGCTTCATCTAGATGATTTTCGATCTGATCATTAACAGGTGCTGGAAACGCATTTGAAGTTGGTTTTTTTTCTTTTTTTGACATGGCTTTGGTTTTAGTTTTTGTTTAAAGTAAAGTTAGATCAAATTTTACAAAATTTAAAAATAATTTCAACTAAAAATCAAAAAAAAGAAGCAATAACTATTGCTTCCTCAGTTCTTTATAATATTTTTTTGTTTCCGGATCGAGTTTTTCAATTGCATATGAAAATGTAGATGAAGGCATTGTTTTTACATGTTTTTCCAGAAAATCCAACAATCTTTTCTTGTCCTTTTTTCCGGCTTCTCTTATCCAGCTTCCGACCGCTTTATTAATCAATTCATTTGAATCATGAACAAGAATTTCAGCGATTTTAAAAGTGTCATCCAAATCATTTTTCCTGATAAAAGCATGAGTTGCCACAATTGCCGTTCTTCTTTCCCAAGGATCATCGGATTTCGCTAAATCATATAAAATATCTCTTGGTTTATCTATCAGATATTCACCAACAATATTTCTTGCGGCTCTGTCTACAAAATCCCAATTATTAAGGCGATCGTGACGATGAACGTATAAATCAAAAAGCTGTTTTTTCTTTTCGGCAGATGTTTTTTTATTTCCAGCCTGAAAATCCATGATACTCACCGCTCCCATTCTCACTTCATAGAAATCGCTATCCAATAAATGATTTATTTCCAATAAAGACATCCCGGAAAACTCCTTCGCCGTATTGAAAACATCACCGAATTTTACACCAAAATGCTTTGTAACTCCATCATTTCCTTTGAAGAATTTTTCAACTTTGTCAATCTCTTTCTCATCTTTGAATGTTGAAAGTTTTGATATGAATTGTTCTGCAGTCATGGATTCGTTTTTAAAATATCTCGCAGATTGAATAGATAATTATATTAAAAATTTATAAAATCTGCGAGAATGAAATATTAAATATCCGCAACAGAATTCAGCATTTTCTGCTCCCATTCCGGATCTTTTGGATCAAAGAATATTCTTTTGTTGGTATCTAGAGAACGAACAATATTCATTTCGCTTTCCGATAATTCAAAATCGAAAACATTGAAATTTTCTTCAATTCTAGACGGCGTCACAGACTTTGGAATCGCACAGAAACCTTCCTGCAAATGCCATCTTAAGATAACCTGAGCAACCGTTTTATTATGTTTTTCAGCAATGGCTTTTAAAGATTCGTTGTTTAAAAGTTCTGCATTTCCGTTTCCAAGTGGACTCCAAGGTTGGGTAACGATATTATTTTCTCTGTTATAAACCTGCAATTCTTTTTGTTGGAAAATTGGGTGTAATTCAATCTGGTTAACCACAGGAAGAATACTTGAATTAGCTTTTAATTCTTCCAGTTTCTCAACCGTGAAGTTACAAACACCGATTGCTTTTATTTTTCCTTCATGATACAGCTCTTCCAACGCTTTCCAAGCTCCTACAAAATCCGAATAAGGCCAGTGAATAAGATACATATCCAAATAATCCAGCTGCAATCTGTCTAATGTTCTCTGGAAAGCACTTTTCGCTTTGTCATAAGTAGTATCCTGAACCCAAAGTTTTGAAGTGATAAATAAATCCTCTCTGTCTACTCCACTGTTTTTTATGGCATTTCCAACTCCGATTTCATTTTGATAAATAGAAGCCGTGTCGATCATTCTGTATCCCGTTTGGATAGCTTTAATCACTGTATCTTCACACACTTTTTGGTCATCAATCTGCCAGACACCAAAGCCTAAAGCCGGAATATCATTTCCGTTATTTAATGTAATTACAGGCTGTCCTGTATATGTTTTTTGACTCATAAATCTTTATTTTAATTTTACTAATATGATGTCTAACAAATTTCCGATAAAATTTTGGAATTTCTGCTTACCAATTTTACTTTAGATTTTAATTTTTATAACCTCGGTATGTATTTTCCATTAACAATAAAAAATCTTATTTCATTTATAAATTATATCTTTGCGCCTCTAAATTCAATAAATAAAACCATGAAAATCAATTACAAGAAAATGGTACCTTTTATAGGTATCCTTTTTTCAAATGCTATTACTGCACAGGCACCAGCTATAGAATGGCAAAAATCTTTAGGAGGAACAAACTCCGATAGAGCACACACTATCATTCAAACTGCCGATGGAGGCTATATGATTAGCGGAGCATCTAATTCAAACAATGGGAATGTAACAGGAAATCACGGAAGTCAGGATTACTGGCTTGCAAAATTAAATTCAACAGGAAATCTTCAATGGCAAAAATCTTTAGGAGGAACAGGAACTGACTATGGGAGTTCTATCGTTCAAACTGCTGATGGCGGATATGTGGTTGCAGGAACCTCTGATTCAAACAATGGAAATGTAACAGGAAATCATGGACTTACAGATGGCTGGGTTCTAAAATTAAATTCTGATGCCGGAATTATTTACTGGCAAAAATCTTTCGGAGGAACAAATTATGATGTTATCAATCAAATGATCCCTACGACAGATGGTGGCTATATATTTGCAGGAAATTCTTCTTCAAACAATGGCGATGTACCGGGAAATAACGGTTATGTAGATTATTGGATCGTAAAAATAAATTCTGATGGAAATGTTCAATGGAAAAAATCTTTAGGAGGAACGGGAGATGACAGGGCTACTTGTATTGTTCAAACCAGCGATGGTGGATATGCAGTTGCCGGATATGCTGAAAACAACAATGGTGATGTAACAGGAAATCATGGTAGTAAAGATTACTGGATCCTAAAATTAAATACTGATGGAGGGGTTATTTATTGGAAAAAATCTTTTGGAGGAACTTATCAAGAGTTACCGAGATCTATTGTACAGACTTCAGACGGTGGCTATATTGTAGCTGGTTCCGCTTCTTCTAATGATGGAGATGTAACAGGAAATCATGGAAGCGACGATTCCTGGATCGTAAAATTAAATTCTACAGGAGATCTTCAATGGCAGAAAGCTTTAGGAGGAACTAAGGTAGATGACGCTTCTTCTATCATTCAAACCGCTGATGGTGGGTATTTGGCTGTAGGAAGCACCACTTCAAATGATGGTCAGGTAACAGGATATCATGCTCCTTCAAGTACAGGTCCTGGAGAATCACCTCTTTCTTATGATTATTGGGCTGTAAAGCTAAGCACCACAGGAAATATTGTATGGCAAAAGTGCTTAGGAGGATCAGGAAGTGATGAGGCTACCTCTGTTATTCAAACTACAGATGGCGGTTACGTCATTGCTGGAAGCTCAAATTCAACCAATGGAGATGTAAGTGGAAATCATGGAGATTATGATATTTGGGTCGTAAAACTTGTACAAGATAATCTGGCTACTAATGAGGTTGTGAAAGATGCTACAACAGTTAATGTGTTTCCCAATCCGGCAAAAGATAATATTACTTTAAAGCTTGATTATTTCACACCTTCTATGGAAGTTACCATTACTGATATATTAGGAAAAATCATCCATACTCAAAAATTAGAAGGGCTAATTACAAAAATAAATACCGCAAATTTTGAAAAGGGTATTTACTTTTTAAACCTAATTGGAGGTAAGGAAAATACAAGCAAAAAATTCATTAAGGAATAATTTATATTTCATCTATAACTGATAAAAACCTGCCTTGTGCAGGTTTTTTCTGTTAATTATTAATCGAACCTCTAATTTTCTATTTTATGAAAATTTAATGAGTTTATAAAATTTTAGTTTAATGTTAAAAATCAAATAGCCAAAGCTTCATCTTTACTCATTACCTGTCTGAATAATCCTTTAATATGAGCAATTTCTGATTGATAATTCGTTTTTTTACGGCATCCAAAATACAAGGTATTCTCTAATTTTTTTTCACCTTCCCAGATCAATTTCACCTCTCCGCTTTCAATTTCATTTTTACATAAAAAATCGGGAATTACAGCCAATCCTTTTCCGCCTTTTAAACAACGAATGATTGAATTTAAATTAGGAACGATATAATTTGCTCTGAAATCCGGTTTATGTCCAAAATTCAAGGTCCAAAACTGGAAAAGATGTTCCATATCTCCTGTTGTTCCGTACCATTTTTCTTCCCTTAACCAACTTTCAATCTGTTCTTTATCTTTTGTTTTTAATACTTTTTTGAAACTTTCTGTATCTACATCTTTTCCGCCCACCAAAATAATCTGTTCAGATGAAAAAGCTTCATGCTGAATATTAGGAGAAATTCCTTTTTTAGGCGTAATAATAAGGTCTAAAATTCCTTTATCCAACTGATCCAGCATCTCGGGATATTCTCCAAAACTGATGATTAAATTAAAAGGTAAGGAAGAAACATACTGCTCCAAAGTGGTCTGAAAAGTTTCAAAACACATGCCTACACTTATCGTCGGAGTTGTTTTTTCGGTAGATTTTTGGAAGTTTTTCTCAACATCCTCGAGTTTTGTCAACGGATCGGAAACTGCATTGAATAATACTTTTCCTCTTTCTGTGGGATGCATTTTTCTTCCGGTTCTGTCGAATAATTTATATCCAACATAAGCTTCTAAGGAGCTTAAATGCAGACTTACTCCAGGTTGTGATATGAATAAAGCTTCTGCCGCTCCCGTTAATGTTCCGGTTTTGTAGATTGCTTTAAAAGTTCTGTACCATTCTAAATTTACCATAATTGTATTGATTTAGTGAATAGTCAATTTGCTTCAAAGTGAATTATGAAATTCTTTAGCTAAAAAAATTGACAAGCAAAGCGAATTGATTATTTACAATTCATTTATTACTTTCATGATACAAAGTTA
Source organism: Chryseobacterium sp. SIMBA_038 (assembly GCF_046535115.1). Taxonomy (NCBI): domain Bacteria; kingdom Pseudomonadati; phylum Bacteroidota; class Flavobacteriia; order Flavobacteriales; family Weeksellaceae; genus Chryseobacterium; species Chryseobacterium sp. SIMBA_038. The sequence continues at coordinate 119,045 of NZ_JAWRXH010000006.1, read as the reverse complement.
CAAAATAATCAGAATACTGATAGTTTTTCGTTTCTTAAAAATGAAGCATAATAATTTGGAATTTCGCTCTCTTCGATTTTTTGAGCAACTTTTTCAAGCGGATATTCCAACTGAATAATTTCAGGAGTAATATGATCTTCATCCAATGTTAAAATTACGTAGGAAGCCAATCTGTTTTCTTCTCTTGATCGACCAACGGAGCCACTATTAATCGCCCATTTACCATTAAAATATTTTTTAAAAGACAAGTGAGTATGTCCCATAATGATAATATCCGACTGAGAATCATTTAATAAATTAGTAAAAACCTCATCATTTTCAGATTCATACAAATAGGTATCATTACTTTCTAAACTTGAATGCATCAACTGAATGTTCCAATGTTTTTTTCCAATTTTATAATTTAATTTTAAATGAAATGGCAATTCCGACAAATACTTTTTATTAGCTTTTGTAATGTATTTTTTAGAATGATCAATCGCTAAAAATCGTGCAGCAGTTTCTTCTTCAGAATGCTTAATCAAAGGAATTACGGGAATATCGAAAGCAATTCTTTCATCATGATTTCCCATCAAACAAGGGATATTCAGGTTCTTGATCTTTTCAATCACTTCATTTCCCCATGGTGCAAAATCAACCAAATCTCCTAAACAGAATTTCTGATGAATTCCTCTTTGTCCAATATCATTTAATACAACTTCCAACGCGGGAAGATTTCCATGTACATCGCTAAAAATTGCTATCTGCATCCTATTTCATTCAAATTATTCAAACAAAATTACGTGAGAAATTTTAGAAACAGGTTTAAAATCAGTATGATATTTGAACATGAAATGGGAAGTTTCATTAGGTTGGAAGTTAGAAGTTGGGAGATGAAAGCCATTCCGGTTAAGATAGTGATAAAGTACTTTTTGAATTATTTGGAAATTCGATTTAATTCTGTTATTGAAATTTTCGTGCTGGATAACTTCAATCTTCCAGCTGCTAACTCCCAACTCAAACCATCACAATTCTGATACTTCACTATAATTTATACTATTTTTATTATACAAAATCCCAACCTAACTTTGCAGAGTAAAATTTAAACAATCATACAACAATGAAAAAAGTATTAATCATTAATGGTGGACAAAACTTCGGACATTCTGGAGGAAAATATAATAAAACAATCGCAGACAGCACGTTGGAAGTTCTACAAAAATTTGAAAATGTAGAAGTAAAAATCACAACGGTAGACGAAGGTTACGATAAAAATGAAGAAGTTAAAAAATTCGTTTGGGCGGATGTTATTATTTATCACACTCCAATCTGGTGGTTCCAATTACCTAATGGATTGAAAAAATATATTGATGAAGTTTTCACGGCAGGTCACGCCAAGGGAATTTATATGAGTGACGGTAGAACTTCTGACAATCCACAGATCAATTACGGAACCGGAGGAATGCTGGGCGGAAGAAAATACATGGTAACCACAAGCTGGAATGCACCTGAAACTGCTTTTACGCTTCCTGGAGAATTTTTCAATGAAACAAGTGTAGATAATGGACCATTATTTGGTTTCCATAGAATGAATGCCTTTGTTTCTTTAGAAAAAATGGAAAGTTTTCACTTCCACGATGTAGAAAAAAATGCAAATATAGAACGTGATATGAAAGTCTACAAAGAACATCTTACCAACATTTTTGAACAAGAATTAAAACCACAATTAGCCTAATGAAAATTTATCTTACCGCAGTAATTAAAGCCAAAGAAGAACACAGAACAGAAGTTTTGGAAGTTCTTCAAAATATGGTTTCAGAAACCAGAAAAGAAGAAGCTAACGAATTGTACACATTACATCAGGGAATTGAAGATAAAAACCAATTTGTTTTCTATGAAATTTGGAAAAATCAGGAAGGTTTAACTCAACATAATCAACAACCGTATATTCAGGCTTTTGGAGCTTTGGTAGATGAAAAATTGCAGGAAAAACCTCAGATTTATTTAACTAACATTATTTAAAAATTTAATATAAACGAGTATAGTTTTTTTAACCACAAAAGAGACAAAGAATTGATTGAAAAAAAAGAAATATGAAAACGAACAAAATGTAATGTTTTTAATTTTGTTCACTTTTGAAAGTCTTATAACATATTGAAATCTTTTGATTCTTTTGCGGTTAAAAAAAATACCTCAATACAATTAATATAAATCATGAAAAAATTAGTATTTCTAGTCCTTGCCCTATTCACAATAGGATTCTTACAAGCTCAAACCAAAAAATCAAAAAATATGAAAAAGAAAATTTTATTTGTCGTTACCAGTCATGACAAAAAAGGCGATACAGGCGAAAGTACAGGATATTATCTTGGAGAAGTTTCGCATCCTTGGGAAGTTTTGCACAAAGCAGGTTACGAAATAGATTTTGTAAGTCCAAAAGGTGGAACTCCTCCAGTTGATGGATTTGATTTAAAAGATCCCGTAAACAAAGAGTTTTGGGAAAGTAAAGACAAAAGTAAAATTGACAATTCTTTGACTCCATCACAAGTAAATCCGGCTGATTATTCAACCATCTTTTACGCTGGAGGTCACGGAGCCATGTGGGATTTTGCAGACAATACAGAATTAGCAACTATCGCTTCAAAAATTTATGAAAACGGAGGAATTGTAGCTGCAGTTTGTCACGGACCATCTGGTTTGGTTAATATTAAATTAAACGATGGAAAATATTTAGTTGACGGTAAAAAAATCAACGCTTTTACCAATGAAGAAGAAGCTGAAGTGAAATTAACGAATGTCGTTCCTTTCCTATTAGAAGATAAATTAAAAGAAAGAGGAGCGAAATTTGAAAAATCAGGACTTTGGCAGAATCATGTAGTGACGGATCAAAGAGTGATCACAGGACAGAATCCTCAATCTGCAAAAAGTGTGGGTGAGGCTATTTTAAAGGAATTAAATAAATAATTGTTAAATATTTTAACCACAAAAGTTGTAAATAATTTCAACCGATATCAACATTCTATTTGTCATTCCGGAGGAATCTAGACAACGTAATAAATTCTGTTTATCTGAAAGTTTAGATTCCTCCGGAATGACAAACTAAATGGAAAATTATTATCCAAAATATATTGGGTATCAAAACTTTTGTGCCTTTTGTGGTTAAATCAAATTAGAAATCAAGATAAAAAAAATGGAATATAGAAAATTAGGAAACACAGATCTCGAATTATCCGTCATTACGCACGGAGCCTTCGCGATCGGTGGAAATATGTGGGGTGGAAATGAGAAAAAAGACTCTATAGATTCTATTCATGCTTCTTTGGATCATGGCGTAACTTCTATTGACACCGCCCCTTTCTATGGTTTTGGGCTGAGTGAAGAAATGATCGGAGAAGCCATCAAAGGAAAAGACCGTTCAAAGATTCAGTTATTGACGAAATTCGGTTTGGTTTGGGACGGAAGCAACAATGGAAAAGGAGAATTTTTCTTCGATGCAAACGATGACGGAAAAACGCTTCCGGTTTACAAATTAGCTTCAAAAGAGAATATTATCAAAGAAGTTGACGAAAGTTTGAAAAGACTCGGAACAGATTACATCGATCTTCTGCAACTTCACTGGCCGGACAGCACGACTTGTATCTGTGAAACCATGGAAGCTATGGAATTACTGATTCAACAGGGAAAAATTCTTTCAGCCGGAGTAAGCAATTATAGTGTTGAGCAAATGCAGGAGGCTAACAGAACCTTGAATTTAGCAAGTAATCAGGTTTCATACAGCATGTTGAACCGCGCGATTGAAAACGATTTGGTTCCCTATTCTTTGGAAAACAATTCAGGAATTATCGTGTACAGTCCGATGGAAAGAGGTCTTTTGACAGGAAAATATTTCAAAGAAGACAAATTAAAAGACAACGACCACAGAAACGAATATTTTTCTCAGTTTGATCTTAATAAAGTAAAAACATTCTTAGAGAAAATTGAACCAATTGCTCAGGAAAAAGGAGCGACTCTTTCACAATTAGTTTTGCGTTGGACGACTTTACAACCCTCAATAACAGTGGTTTTGGCAGGAGCAAGAAACGCTCAACAAGCCATTGAAAATGCAAAAGCAATGTCTTTCGATCTTTCGCAGGAAGAATTGGATTTTATTAATGCTGAATTGAAAGAAATTTAATCTAAAACTGATTTATTAAAGATTTGGTGTAAAAATTTCATTATAAAATTTAAATATTATTGATTATGAACGTATTAAAAACTACTATCTTATTATTTACAGTTTTAGTTATGAATAATTTATCCGCACAACAAAAAGAAAATTGTCGTTATATAAAAACACCAACAGGCTATCTGATGGTACTTCGACAAGGTGATGACGTAATTGCCAACATTGAAAATCTGGCAAAAACAGAAAATATTCCGTCTGCAAGTTTTACAGGAATTGGTTTTGCATCGGATGTAACTTTTGGATTTTATGATTTTAATGCTAAAAAATTTAATCCGAAAACATTCAACAAAGTGGAAATGGGAAGTCTCACAGGCTCTATCGCATGGAACGAAAAAGGTCCGTCAATCCACGTTCATGGAGTTGCGACTGATGACAAATTCAATGCTTTTGGAGGACATATTTTGTCTCTTCATGTTGGAACAGGTTCAATGGAAATTTACGTGACCTTGAATGACCAAAAATTAGAACGAAAAATAGAACAACCTTTGAATGCAAACGTTCTGCAACTGAATTGTAAGCAATAAATTTAATTACATAATAAGGAAAAAGCGCTTCTCAACATTGGGAAGCGCTTTTTGGTAAATAACTTATTCTTGAAAATTTATTTTGCAATCGGCATGTGCGTGCTTATTGCAATTCTGTTCCAACCGTTGATTGTCACGATCGCCATAATGATTTGAGCGATTTGCGCTTCATCAAACAACTGGTTTGCTTTGTAATATGTTTCTTCTGTAAGACCTTTTTGGCTGATTAAAGTAATTTCTTCCGTCATTGCCAACAATACTTGCTCTTCTTCTGTGTAAAGCTCCAAAGCTTCTCTCCAAGCATTTAAAAGATAAATTCTTTGCGGAGTTTCGCCATATTTCATCGCATCTTTTGTGTGCATATCCAAACAGAAAGCACATCCATTGATCTGTGAAGCTCTGATTTTAATTAATTCTTTCTGAATGTGGTTTAGAGAAATCGTCTGAAGATATCCTTCTAATCCCATCATTGCTTTGTAAGCTGCTGATTCTGCTGTCGCGATGTTTACTCTTGCGCTCATATTATTTATATTTATTTGATTAATTTTTCTTGATTAATTCGTCGATACTTAATGAAAACTGATGTTGACTTGCCAATAAAAACGCGCCTGCACTTCCTACCCAGACAGAATAATCCAAAGGAGCTTTAACTCCTAAAGCCATTGTCATCGATAAAGCGAAAATGAGTAGTAAAAAACCTGCGCCATAAGCTGCAATCTTTGTTTTAAATCCAATAAGTAATAATAATGGAAATAGAATTTCTAAAAAAGTAGCGAAATAGGCTGAAAATACACTTAAACTTTCAGGAAGAAAAGAAGTGAGTTGTTGGGTATACTTTTCAAAATTCTCCCAGTTTCCCCAAGCTGAGTTTTTACCCCAAAATCCGAATCGGTCGGCAACTGCGGAAAGCATTGTCACAGAGATGGCTAACCTTAAAAATAATTGCGGGAATTGAAAATCTTTTTTGCCTGTCATAATTCTTGTTTTTATTAACAGGGCAAAGTTGCGACTTCTAAATTGTAAAAATCTTAAACTGGTTTAAGAACGTAATTTTGCTCTGATTTCACTTAAATATTCCGGAGTAAAACCCAAAAAGGAAGCAATCAGATATTGTGGAATTCTTTGAATAAACCAAGGATACAACCTGCTGAAATGCACATAATATTCTTCTTTCGTCATCTCATAAATATAGCGGATTCTTTTCTCTGCCGCTGCATAAGCAGTTTGATACACCATTCTGAAATAGCGTTCCATAACAGGATGTTTTTCCAATAAAAGTTCCTGAGATTGATAATCAATAACTAAAATTTTGGAATTTTCCACAGACTGAATATTAAAGCTTGATTTCATCTGTTTTTCAAAAGCAAAGGTATCCGACATCCACCAGGTTTCAATAGCAAATTCCGTGGTTTGCTCTACTCCTTTTTCATTAATAAAAAACTTTCTCAGACATCCTTCCAATACGAAATATTTAAATTTACAGACATCGCCTTCAAGCATCAGATTTTCTTTCTTTTTCACTTTCAGAACTTGAAAAAAAGAAATGATAGAAGCAAATTCGTCGTCGTTGATCGTAATGAATTTATCTAAATGTGCCTTGAAAGTTTCCATTGTAAAATTTAGTACTCAAACTTAACTTTATTTTTTTAGTTTTACAATTCTAAAAAACATTAAATCATGGACATCGTTGCAAAAATTTTGATCGCCCTAGTCGCAATAGAACACATCTACATTCTTTGGATGGAAATGTTTGCGTGGGAAACAAAAGGAAAGGAAGTTTTCAAAGCTGCTTTACCCGCAGAAATGTTCAAACCTACAAAAGGGTTGGCCGCTAATCAGGGACTTTACAATGGTTTTCTGGCTGCAGGATTAATCTGGTCTTTATTAATTGAAGATCCGAAATGGCAAACCAATGTTTCTCTGTTTTTCCTAAGTTGTGTTGCTATTGCCGGAATTTATGGTGCTATTTCTGCAACTAAAAGAATATTTTTCGTTCAGGCATTGCCCGCAATTTTAGGAATTATTGCCGTTGTTTTGAGTAATTTCTTTCATCTTTTACAGAGATAATTTTTTATTTTAAAAACTTAAATTCTTCATATAAATCTTTTTTTTAGCTAAATTTTTACAGCTAAAATTTCATGAATTTTTCATTCCATCATCAGGCTTAAAACCAGCTTTTTAGGCCTTAAAAAATCCATTTAATATATAATTCGTAAATTTGCACTGTCATAAGAAATTGATACACAGCTTTTTTATGCTGGCCTGCATTTTGATGAAATGTAGAAATCTAAGTTGTTCAGTACACATATCTGTAATTACATCATCAGTAATTTATTTGTAGAATCTCATTAAAAGATTAGCTTCTTTTTACATGATTCACTCTTTTTCTAGAGTATAATCTATTTGAAATATTTAAAATATAAACATAAGGCTACAGGTTTTTATGCTCATATTTTATTGTAAAAAGTTTTTATCATTAAAAGCTATTACAGACTATTTTGTACTATCGCCATTAGCAGAACAATTAAGATTAAACGTATAATCATTAATTAATGTACAATTTCTTATATCATTTATTAATCAAAAAATTCTGAATATGGAAAAAATTGAAAACGGTAGAAAAGTAAAACTTAAAGTTGAAGATCTGACGATTATTTTTGGCAAAAACAAAGAAAAAGCACAGGAACTTTTAGACAAGGGTTTTTCCAAAAAAGAAATTCTTGAAAAAACGGGTTGTACCGTTGGAATCAACAAAGCAAGTTTTGAAATCTACGAAGGTGAATTCTTTGTCATCATGGGACTATCAGGAAGTGGAAAATCTACTTTATTGCGTTGCCTTAACCGACTGAATGAGCCTACTTCAGGAAAAGTATACATCAATGATGATAATATTACCGATAAAAATAACAAAGAACTTCTGGAAGTAAGAAGAACAGAGATGAGTATGGTATTTCAAAAATTTGGACTGCTACCTCATCATAATATTCTAGACAATGCAGGTTTCGGACTGGAAATTAGAGGAGAAAGTAAAGCTTCCCGTGATGAAAAAGCGCAGAAAGCATTGGACATTGTAGGTTTAAATGGTTTTGAAAATCAGTTTCCTTCTCAACTTTCAGGAGGAATGCAGCAAAGAGTTGGATTAGCAAGAGCTTTGGCGAACGATCCAGAAGTGTTGCTTATGGATGAAGCTTTTTCCGCCCTCGACCCTTTAATCAAATCTGAAATGCAGGATCAGATGCTTGAATTGCAAGATACATTGCAGAAAACCATTGTCTTCATTACTCATGACTTAGACGAAGCCATTAAAATTGGAGACCGTATCGTCATTATGAAAGACGGCGTGATAGAGCAAATAGGAACTGCCGAAGATATTTTAACCAATCCTGCCAGCGACTATGTAAAAGCTTTTGTGGAAAAAGTAGACCGTAAAACAATCATTACTGCGAAATCTTTGATGTTTGATAAACCTACAGTAGTAAGATTCAGAAAAGACGGTCCTGAAGGTGCCCTGAGAAAAATGAGAGCAACCGGTTTGGAAAACTTGCCTGTAGTAGATTTTCAAAATAAATTTCTTGGTTTTGTAACGCTCAGCGATATTATGATGATTGCCCGAAGAAAAGAACCTACGGTGGAATCTGTAATCAATAGCAATGTTCCTTCTGTGTTTCCGGAGGCTACTGTTGAGGAAATGTTACCGCTAATTTCCGGAAGTAAATCTTCCATTGCTGTTGTGGACGAAAACAATAAGTTTTTGGGTCTTATCAGTCAATTATCCCTCGTGATAGAAGCTACAAAGTTTAACGAAGAAGAGATCATAGAATTAAAAGAAATCGCAAACAATCAATAAAATGAATAAAACTATAGATATTGGTCAATATGTAGAAACTGCAATCAATTGGCTCACAGAAAACGGGAAACCTGTATTCGATGTCATAAAACATGTAGGAAACTCCTCCATCATGGGGATTGAATGGGCTTTGGTAAACACTCCTTTTTATATTATCATTCTCCTTTTTACATTATTGGCATGGTGGAAGGCCGGAAAAGGTATCGCTATTATGACCGTGGCCGGACTTACTTTAATATTTTTAATGGGATTATGGAGAGAAACCATGGAAACCCTGGCCTTAATTTTTGTCGCAACCATTACCGCATTGGTCATCTCTGTTCCTTTGGGAATCTGGGCTGCTAAAAGCAAATTGGCTGCAAAAATCATCCGTCCGATGCTGGATTTAATGCAAACAATGCCTGCATTCGTTTATCTAATTCCTGCTGTATTATTTTTCAGTATTGGTAAAGTACCGGGAGCCTTTGCAACGATTATTTTTGCAATGCCTCCAGCAGTACGATTAACGACACTGGGAATTGAAGCTGTTCCGAAAGATATTGTAGAAGCAGCCCGAGCTTTTGGTGCTACGAACCGTCAGATTTTATTTAAAGTAGAACTTCCTTTAGCCATGCAAACTATTTTGGCAGGGATTAATCAAACGATACTGTTATCATTATCCATGGTCGTTATTGCTGGAATGATTGCTGCAGGCGGTTTAGGTGAAAAAGTATTGGAGGGAATTAATAATCTGGATATCGGATTAGGATTTGAAAGTGGATTATCCGTAGTGATTTTAGCCATTATTCTTGACCGAATTACTCAAGGATTTGTAAAGAAAAAACAATAAGATGAAGAAATTAAAATACTTATTTTTTCCAATTTTAATAGCCCTATTGGGCGTATTGAATTCATGTGGAAATATAAAAAACTCTAAATATATAACCATCGGAATGGTTGACGGCTGGGCAGAAGATGTCGCCATGACACACGTTGCCAAAGCTATTTTAGATGAACAAGGATATCACGTAATTATTCAGAAAGCTTCAACAGATATGATTCTGGCTTCGATGAATAATGAAGATACCGACCTTTTTATGGGTGTTTGGTTACCTTATACTCACGCTACAAAAGTTGCAAAATTTCCAGAATTAATTAATCTTGGAACAAATTATGACAGCGGACGAATAGGTTTGGTAGTTCCTGAATATGTTCCGATTAATTCGATAGAAGAATTAAATCAACATCAGGATCAATTCAATCACAGAATCATTGGGATTGAAAAAGGAGCAGGCTTAACATCAGGAACAGATAAAGCCATTATTGATTATCAGCTGAATTATAAACAAATCAACTCCTCCACCATTGCCATGATTACCGAACTGCAAAATGCGATCAAACGTAAAGAATGGATTGTTGTAGCGGGGTGGCAACCTCACTGGATGTTTGGAAAAATAAAGCTTAAGTTTCTTCAAGATCCCAAAAAGACATTTGGAGAAGCAGAACAGATTAAAACCTACAGCCGAAAAAGCTTTGCCAAAGATCACCCAGAATTGGCAAAGTTCTTTTCTAAAGTACATTTTGATGATGAAAATATGGCCGATCTTTTAACCAAAATGGAAGACAGTAAAGACAAAGAAGTCACCGCTAAGAAATGGGTGAAAGATCATTCTGAGCTTGTGAAATTATGGTTGGATAAAAATTAATGTTAAAAATTCTCTCGCAGATTTTTTTGAATTTTTAAGAATTCACTTTATGCATAATCATCCGCTAAATCAATAAGAAATATAAGTTGGTAAACGCTAAGGCGCAAAGAATGAAATGATATACTGTTTTAAGGTGCAAGAAAATCAAAGATTTTCACCAAGCGTTATGTTATATTAACTCTGTAATATTTCGAGTTCTTAAATTTTATCGCAGATAAAATCCTTGCGCCTTGAAACAGATAGTTATTAAAAGAAATTGCGCCTTTGTGATTCTCCAAAAAAACTTTACAAAGCAGAAATTTCCAACAATTTCTGTTTCATCATTTCAGGTTTAAACTCTCCTTCATGATAATACACCAAGTTTTGTTTTGAATCTAAAATAATCCACAGCGGATAAACAGGCTGCTTTTTATTTTTAGATAAAGCCAACGCCAATTCATGTATTCCGGAATTTCCATTAGGCAAATAATTGAATTCTTTTCCCTGAAAATGAATTTTATCTTTAGTTTTTTCAGCTTCAAAATTGATAAAATAAAAATTATCATTGATCATTTTAACCAGATCCTTGCTTTTATTTAACTGAAAAGATTCGATCTTACACACGGAGCACCAATCTGTATAAAGGTGAATAATTGTAGGTTTTGGAGTTTCTTTTTGTAAAATTTCTAAGCCAGAAAAAGTGCCTGTCTTCATCTGCGAGAGACAAAGACAAGGCACAAACATTAAAAATAAAAATATTATGAAATTTTTCATTACTTTAATTTTTTTAACCACAAAAGAGACAAAAGATTTTTAGTCGTTTTTAGATACTTAAAAGCTTACAAAACAATCGAGCCTAAGAACTTTTACATTTTGTAAACTTTTATCATTTTTTTTTCCAATCATTTCTTTTGTTCCTTTTGTGGTTAAATATTTCTTACATATTGACATTACTATTTCAAAGTATATTTTACACCCAGAAACCCTCTGATTCTCTGCATCGGAGCATATCCGTAAGTGGTATCAAAAGTATAATGATTAGGATTATTAATAGGGTCATCAACATGCTTATCAAACGGGTCAAACGGTCTCATCAAAGGATCTTTTGGAGTAAAATTGAAGATATTTTTCACTCCACAATACACTTCAAATCCTGATTTGAAACTTTTAGAAACCTGAATATTCGCTAACGAATAAAACGGAGAATATTCCGGTCGGTAATCATTCGGTAAAACGGGCAATCTCATCGGACCATAAAACTGTCCGGTAAAATCTATCACCAAATTACTTGGGAATTTATAGGTCAAACTATACGTTCCGCTCCATTTTGGAGCATGCAACTGTTGAACTTTTTCATCGTTTCCATCAAATTTTTGATAAACATCAAGGTAAGTCACTCCTAAATTAACACTCAAAGGAAAGCTAAAACTGAAGTCTACATTCATTGAAGCACCTCTTGAAATACCATAACCATGAAGATTATCGTAAATAATTTTCTGGGGATCAGTATCAAAATCTCCGACAATTTTATTGCTGAAATAGGTGTAAAACGCAGAAGCATCCAAATTAATTAACTTATCTCCGGCAGGAATTTTCCAAACATAATTTAAATTTCCATTGATAGATCTTTCAGGTTTTAAATTGTCTTTAATCACCACTTCACGGGAACCCGTCAAAGCCGCATGGTCTTCTGTAAATAAATTCACCACTCGGAAACCTGTTCCAAAATTAAAACGCAACGTATGATAAGGATTGGGAGAGTATTTCCATGCAAACCTCGGTGAATGCACAGAATGATGGATTCTATCGTAATCATATCTATAACCCAACAACAACGTATTTTTATCATTAATCTCCCACTGATCCTGAATAAATGCTCCCAAAATAGGTGACTTCATCGGCTCATTTGTCACTCCGTCTCCCGCTAAAGTTCCGGGTGTGTTATCATCATAAAAAGTTCTTTTGTAAGTAACTCCCGCAATCAAATCATGACTTCCCAGTTTCTTATCCCAATATGTCTGAACGAAGGCTACTTTTTGTGTCGCATCAAACGGATTACTTCCATAAAAAGAATTTTGGTCATGAAAGTTATACGAAAACTGAGTAATAATATTTTCTTTCATCGGCCACTGATACATCCCGAAAGCCTCTACTCTATTGGTATAAATACTCTCACCATACACTTCATTGCTTCCTCTATAAGATTTATTCCACTGCATTTCACCGCCGAAACGGTCTTCATACAAATACCTCAGCGCAAAACTCGCCATCCTATTTTCCTTTCTTTGGAAATTCCATTTATTAAAAACTGAAATTCTATTTTGTAAAGCCGAATCTGTAAAATTGTCTTTATTCTGATCTATTTTTTCATTAAAACTGAAATAATTTAAACTTAATAATGAAGCAACATTTTTTCCAAAATTAAATTTTGTTGAAAGATCCAGATTATTCTCGCCCCAACTTGTCGTCATAAGATCAACACTCAATTTCGGAGCGGTCAAAGCATTTTTAGTGATAATATTAATCACTCCACCCATCGCTTCAGAACCATAAAGAGAGGATGCCGGGCCTTTTACAACCTCAACTCTTTCAATCAAACTATTCGGAATTCCGCTTAAACCATAAACGGTAGAAAGCGAACTTACAATCGGCATTCCATCAATTAAAATCATCGTATAAGGCCCTTCCAAACCGTTGATGTGAATATCGCCCGTATTACAAACCGAACAATTCAATTGAGGTTTTACGCCATTTACCATGGCAATAGCTTCGAAAATATTCGGAGTCGGATTTTTCTGGAAAAACTTTTGACTGTAAATTTCCACTGCCACCGGACTTTTAGATCTGCTGATTGGTTTTATGGTTCCGGTGATCACAACATCATCGATCAGTTTTGTTCTTTCTTCCCGTTGTGGAATTTTTACAGAATCAACCTTTTTTGATTGATTTATATTCAAACTATCCGTTTCCTGTGAAAAACAATAGCTCGAAAAAAATATGACAGAAAATAATATTCGCTTCATGAAATTAAAATTGTTAGACAAAACTAACATTTATTTTTAGAACAGCAAAACTCTATGAAAAATATTCTTAAAAACAATTCATGAAAAATTATTAAATTTGAGAAACTACATATAAAAGTAAAATGCGATATAACCAGTCGGGAAAAATCCCACCAAAAAGACATACTATTTTTAAGTCTCCGGAAGATAAATTTTACTACGAACAGCTTTTCGGAACGGAAGGTTTTCATGGAATCTCCTCTTTGTTGTACCATATTCACCGTCCGACTCAGATAAAGTCTATTGGGGAACCAAAAGATGTGACTCCGAAAATCGCCGTTGACAAAAACGTGACGCCAAGAATGTTTAAGGGAATGAATGTAACTCCTGAAGACGACTTTTTGGACAGCCGCAAGATACTTTTGGTGAACAATGACCTGAAAATGGGATTGGCAAAACCAAGAAAATCGATGGATTATTTCTACAAAAATGCAGAATGTGACGAACTTTTATATGCTCACAACGGAAGCGGGGTTTTGAAAACTTTTGTAGGAAATCTGGATTTTTCTGTTGGTGATTATCTGATCATTCCAAGAGGAACAATTTATCAGGTTGAATTAAACTCTGACGACACCGTTTTCTTCGTTGTGGAAAGTCACTCTCCGATTTACACGCCAAAAAGATACAGAAACGAATTCGGACAGCTTTTGGAGCATTCACCATTCTGCGAAAGAGACATCATCGCACCGACTTTCGTTGAACCAAAAGATGAAAAAGGAGAATTTTTAATTAAAGTAAAAAAAGAAAATCAAATCACTGATTTCATCTATGCAACGCACCCGTTTGATGTTGTAGGTTGGGATGGTTATTTCTATCCTTATAAATTTAATATTAAGAACTTCGAACCGATTACAGGAAGAATTCACCAACCGCCACCAGTTCATCAGACTTTTGAGGCGCATAATTTTGTGGTTTGTTCGTTCTGTGCAAGAATGTACGATTACCATCCACAGGCAATTCCTGCACCCTATAATCATTCAAACATTGATTCTGATGAGGTTTTATTCTACACAGAAGGTGATTTCATGAGCCGTAATCATATCGATTTAATGGATTTCACACTTCACCCGGGAGGAATCGTTCACGGGCCCCACCCAGGAGCTATGGAAAGAAGTATTGGTAAAAAATTCACTGAAGAATATGCGGTGATGGTAGATCCTTTCCGTCCTTTGAAAATTACGGAAGAAGCAATGAAAGTGGAAGATCCCTCATACAAAACTTCTTGGTTGGAAGAATAATTTTATTCGAAAAATATTCAAAATATTAACCCTAAAAATAAGAACTAAATGCTCATTTAGTTCTTATTTTTTTCTAGAATATGACAAATGTTTGAAAAAAACACAGCCATTTTTAAAGCAAATAAATACAATATTAATTATCTTTAAGAGATAAAAATTAAAAACTCTAATATGTATAATTATATTAGCGCAGAAGAAGCAATTTATACCGTCAAAAGCGGAAACCGAGTGTTTTTTCATGGAAGTGCATGTACTCCGAATTATTTAATTGATGAATTGGCAAGACAATCCCACAGACTTCAAAATGTAGAGATGGTTTCTATCACTCAACAAGGAGCTGTAGAAATTGCCAAACCAGAATATAAAGACAGTTTTTTTGTCAATTCATTATTTGTTTCTACTCCGGTGAGAAATGCGGTTAATTCCGAAAATGGAGATTATGTTCCTATTTTTTTAAGTGAAATTCCTATTCTTTTCAGAAAAAATATTTTACCGCTGGATGTTGCTTTAATTACTGTTTCTCCACCAGACAAACATGGATTTTGCACATTAGGAACTTCGGTAGATGTTGCAAGAGCGGCAGTAGATACTGCAAAATTGGTTGTTGCAATTGTAAATCCTCTAATGCCAAGAACCCACGGTGACGGAATGATCCACATCAGCAGAATTCACAAATTGGTTTGGCATGAAGAAGAACTTCAGACAGTAGATTATGGTTCAAAAGTAGGACCTGATGAAATGCTTGTCGGGAAAAATGTTGCTGAATTAATTGACGACAGATCAACCTTACAAATGGGTATCGGAACTATTCCTGATGCAGTTTTAAAATGTTTAGGAAATCATAAAGACCTTGGAGTTCACACCGAAATGTTGAGCGACGGAGTGATTGATTTAATTCAAAGTGATGTTATCAACAATAAATATAAAGGTTACCACGATAACAAAACGATCACAAGTTTTTGTTTCGGAACAAGAAAGCTGTACGATTACGTAGATGATAATACCGTGTTCGATTTCAAAGATGTGAGTGATGTCAATTTCCCGATCAACATCATGAGAAACAACAAAATGGTTGCGATCAATTCTGCCATTGAAATTGACCTTACCGGACAAGTCTGCGCAGATTCTATCGGAACCATGCAGTACAGCGGAATCGGCGGTCAAATGGACTTCATGAGAGGTGCTGCCTTGAGCGAAGACGGAAAACCCATTATTGCCATCACTTCAAGAACTAAAAAAGGCGTTTCCAGAATTGTTCCTTTCCTAAAACAGGGAGCGGGCGTTGTAACTACGAGAGGTCACATTCATTGGGTGGTTACGGAATACGGAACCGCTTATCTTTACGGGAAAAATCTACGCCAAAGAGCACAGGAATTGATCAGTATTGCACATCCCGATGACAGAGAGATGTTGGAAAGAGCAGCTTTTGAAAGATTTAAACATTAATAACGTTAATATTCAAATTATTCTTTGATTTATTTTATTTAATGCAAAAAAAACGTACTTTTAACTTAACATAAAGAAATGGTAAAAATGCCTTAAGGTTTTGGCAGAATATTTGATAAAAACCTTTTTAAAATCAGAAACTTGAAGACTATATATAATTCGATAAGGGAGGAAGTCATAAAACATTCTAAAGTAAAAAA
Source organism: Chryseobacterium sp. SIMBA_038 (assembly GCF_046535115.1). Taxonomy (NCBI): domain Bacteria; kingdom Pseudomonadati; phylum Bacteroidota; class Flavobacteriia; order Flavobacteriales; family Weeksellaceae; genus Chryseobacterium; species Chryseobacterium sp. SIMBA_038. The sequence goes on along the minus strand of NZ_JAWRXH010000006.1, from coordinate 102,860 downwards.
CTCAGTTTTAGGGAATGTGGACGAATGGAAAAGAAGCCATTATATAATTCTTTCTGAGATCATCAAAGATGAGCTGTCGGAATCTGAAGAGATGAAGGGCGGAAAAAAATTCGAAATAGGAAACACTATTTCGCATGTTACCTTACAACGTTTTTTCGAAAATGATTATCAGGATAAAACCCATAATGATTTAAGATTTTTAAAGACTTTAGATAAAATATGTATTTTTTTAGGTTACAAAGATCTGAACGCTTATATACAGTTTGTAAAAGAGAAAAAACAGGAAAACGATTCCGATGATCAGGCATTTTTAAAACAATTGGTCTATGAATATTGTGCTACCGTTTTTGAATTTTATAAGAATTTCCCCAATCATAGAACAGAATTATTCAAACCATTAGTTTTTGATGATTCGCCGTTTTTGGAAAGAGCATCACAATTTAGCAGAGAATTATGTGAAAGAGATTTTCAATTAGTAACAAAAAATAACCGTTCAAACTTTGAAGTTTTCGACATTCATATTGTAACCGATGAACCGGATAAAAAAATATTAGAATCTCAGGAATTCTGGAATCTTTTATTTAAAGTTGGAGAAACAGGCGAAGAACATTTTGTAAATCAACTCAATACACAGATTTATTTCATCAAAAAAATAGACAACATCTGGAAAATATGGGACAACTACAATCCCGACGCAGGAAGATTAAATAAGAAAACTGAATAACATAAAAAAATGAAAGCCGTAGAGATCTACGGCTTTCACATTTTCGAAATATTTTTTTTCCACTTGCTTTGTGTATACAAATGTAGATAACCTAATCGTGATATAAGAAACTTAAATATACTTAAATGAACTCTTCTTTATGATTATGTTAACTATCTTCAAGGATTCCACATTAATATTTTTAAGGTTTCAAGGAATTTTGTATTTTGCATACCTATAAAATAAAAGTAAAAGAGAAAATATGTCAACACTTACATTTGCCGAAAAAATTGCTCAAGCAGAGAATTTTTTACCAATTAATGGTACAGATTACATTGAGTTTTATGTAGGAAATGCTAAACAGGCTGCTCATTATTATAAAACCGCTTTCGGTTTTCAGTCTGTAGCATACGCTGGTCCTGAAACAGGAGTAAGAGACCGTGCATCTTATGTTCTTCAACAAGGAAAAATTAGACTTATCTTAACGACTGGTCTTAAGTCTGACTCACCAATCAACGAACACGTAAAAAAACACGGAGATGGAGTAAAAGTATTGGCACTTTGGGTAGATGACGCTTACCAAGCTTTCGAAGAAACTACAAAAAGAGGTGGAAAACCATATTTAGAGCCTGTAACTTTAACAGACGAGCATGGTGAAGTAAGAATGTCCGGAGTTTACACTTACGGAGAGACTGTTCACATGTTTGTAGAAAGAAAAAACTACACAGGTCCTTTCATGCCTGGCTACCAAAAGTGGGAAAGTGCTTATCAGCCGGAAGATGCAGGTTTATTATATGTAGACCACTGTGTTGGAAACGTAGATTGGGACAGAATGATTCCTACCGTAGAATGGTACGAAAAAGTAATGGGATTTGTGAACATTCTTTCTTTTGATGACAAACAGATCAACACAGAATATTCTGCATTGATGTCTAAAGTAATGTCAAACGGAAACGGATTTGCAAAATTCCCGATCAACGAGCCTGCAGAAGGTAAAAAGAAATCTCAGGTAGAAGAATATCTTGATTTTTACGAAGGAGAAGGTGTACAACACATCGCTGTAGCTACAAAAGACATCATTCATACAGTAACTGAACTTAAAAAACGTGGTGTAGAGTTCCTTTCTGCTCCACCGGAAGCATATTACGACATGGTTCCTGAAAGAGTTGGTCATATCGATGAAGATCTAAAGAAATTACAGGATTTAGGTATACTTATTGATCATGATGAGGAAGGATATCTTTTACAGATCTTTACAAAGCCTGTTGAAGACCGTCCTACTCTTTTCTTCGAAATTATTGAAAGACACGGTGCACAGAGTTTTGGTGCAGGTAACTTCAAGGCATTGTTCGAAGCATTAGAGAGAGAGCAAGAGAAAAGAGGTAATCTTTAATTAAAAAATACAATTACAAGTTTTGTCAGGATTCAAAGTCTTGGCAAAACTTTTTTATAAACACATTATATGAAAAAATTATTTATCGGGATTTTATTTTTGGGAGCATTGGGTTTAAAAGCTCAATACGGATCAATGAATGAAATTCTTACCATCCTTGAAGAAAAAAAAGGCATTAATCAACATCTGGAAAATGAAAGCGTAGACAACAAAAAATTTGTTTTAATTAAAGACGCGGAAGACCATACAGAAAGGGATTTTATTATTATTAAAGGAAAAAATGCTACTTATGTAGAAGTTTTTGATGATAAAGCTACCGGAGAAAGCAGTTCAAATGTTTTCACAGGAGATATTATCAGAAAAAAGAACATCATTTCTTTAAGAGCAAATATGCTTGAAAATAAAAGAGTTCCCATTCCGGTTACCAAAACTTTACTGCTTACAAAACAAAAAGAGATCCTGTATCTTATCGATGTCAACACAAAAGACAGATGGATCGATGAAGCATCGTATTCAAAAAAATAATATAAATCTTGGAAGAACACTCGTCATTGCGCATAGCATAAGTTTATGCTGAGCCTGTCGAAGTAAGCAATCTTTTTAATAATCTAAACTAAATTCAAATCTTATGAAATCATTTGTAGAGTATTCCTCCAATTCGGACTTTTCAATACACAATATTCCGTTCGGAGTAGCAGTTTTTAACAAAGAATATATCGGATGTTGTACAAGAATCGGAGATCAGATCGTTGATCTTGCGACATTGTATGACCTTAGTTATTTTGAAGACATTGACGGATTAGAAGACAATGTTTTTGAAGCATATACCTTAAACGAATTTATTGAACTGGGAAAACCTGTTACCAATGCTGTTCGTTTAAAAATTCAGGAATTATTACTGGAAGGTTCTATCTTGTCTAAAGATCAGAAAACCATTGAAGACGCTTTCTATGATTTGGATAAAGTGAAAATGATGATGCCGGTTCACATTCCGAACTACACCGATTTTTACAGCAGCATTGAGCATGCTACCAACGTTGGAAAAATGTTCCGTGACCCTGCCAATGCATTATTACCAAACTGGAAACATTTACCTGTAGGATACCATGGGAGAGCTTCATCAATTGTTGTTTCAGGAACGGATATTAACCGTCCAAAAGGTCAGACGAAGCCTGCTGATGCAGAAAAACCAGTTTTCGGACCTTCAAAACAATTAGATTTTGAATTAGAAATGGCTTTCATCATTAATAAAAATACAGACATGGGCGAAAGTATTTCCACAAATGAAGCGGAAGACGCTATTTTTGGAATGATTATTTTCAACGATTGGTCTGCAAGAGACATTCAAGCTTGGGAATATGTTCCACTAGGACCATTCTTAGCTAAAAACTTTGGTTCATCAGCTTCTCCGTGGGTTGTAACGTTGGAAGCTTTAGAGCCTTTTAGAACAGCTTCTCCTACTCAAGATCCTGAAGTTTTAGATTATTTAAAATTTGAAGGAGATAAAAATTACGATATTAATTTAGAGGTTTACTTACAGCCTGAAAACGGTGAAGAAAACTTAATCTCTGAAAGCAATTATAAATTCATGTATTGGAACATGACGCAGCAATTAGCTCACCACACTGTAAACGGTTGTAACCTTGAAGTTGGTGACTTATATGCAAGTGGAACCATCTCAGGAAGCGATCCAAAATCTTTCGGTTCTATGCTTGAGTTGACATGGAGAGGTCAAAACCCAATCCAATTAAGCAACGGACAAGAAAGAAAGTTCATCGATGATAACGACACTGTAACAATGAAAGCCTGGTCTGAAAAAGACGGTGTAAGAGTTGGTTTCGGTGAAGTAAGTGGAAAAATTATTCCTACTAAATAATAACATTTTAAGCACTTAAGTCAATTAAGTTAAATGATAATGAGAAAATTAAGTTCACTTTAGTTTTCGAAAATCTACGATTTTCATTTTTTAAAATTATGATTACACAAAAACTCATCAACGAACTTGCTTACAAAGTTGTTGGAGCTTGTATTGAGGTTCACAAATTAGCCGGTCCCGGATTATATGAGCAAGTTTATCATCAATGTTTAGAAAAAGAATTAAGTTTATTAGGTTTAAAATACAAAAGTGAACTTGAAATTCCATTCTTTTATAAAGGAGAACAAGTTAATTGTAAATTAAAATGTGATTTTTTAATTGAAGACTTAATTGTTTTAGAGTTAAAATCCGTTTCAGAAATTCATCAAATTCATAAAGCCCAAACTATGAATTACATGAATCTATTAAAAGCACCTCGCTCTATTTTGGTAAATTTTAATGTAGTCAATCTTTATCATGACGGATGTGATTCTTTTGCTTCCAAAATCTTTAAAGAACTTCCCAAAGAATGAAAATCGTAGATTTTCGAAAACTTAAGTGCTCTTTGCTAAAGCGGAATTATAAAAACTAAATTAACTTAAGTGTTAATAAATATTAAATATGAAAACAGTAATCCCATCCGAATTATCTTCCGTACAATTACAAACCATTATGCAGACAGCCGTTTCACCACGACCGATTGCATTGGCTTCAACGGTGGATAAAGACGGACATCATAATTTATCTCCATTCAGTTTTTTTAATATGTTCAGTACGGTTCCTCCGATATTGATTTTTTCACCATCTAGAAGGGTTCGTGACAATACAACAAAACACACATTAGAAAATGTTTTAGAAGTTCCGGAAGTGGTCATCGGAACCGTAAATTTCCCGATTGTACAGCAAATTTCTTTAGCTTCTACAGAATATGGTGACGGAGTAAATGAATTCATCAAATCTGGCTTAACCATGAAAGACGCGGATCTTGTTCAACCTCAATTAATTGAAGAATGTCCTGTCAACTTTGAATGTAAAGTTTTAGAAATAAAATCTTTAGGAGATCAGGGTGGCGCAGGAAATCTAGTTATTTGTGAGGTTCAGAAAATCCACATCAGAGAAGAATATTTGAATGAAGAAGGAAATTTAGATCAGAAAAAACTTGATATGGTAGCTCGTCTTGGCGGAAACTGGTATTCAAGAAATAATGAAAATAATCTTTTTGAAGTTCCAAAACCGTTGGTAACAAAAGGAATTGGCTTTGATCTTCTTCCTGATGCCATAAAATACAGTAAAGTATTTACAGGAAACGATCTGGGAATGCTTGCTAACGTTGAGGTTTTACCCTCTGAAAACTGTCATGAAGACGAAAATATTCATCAAAATGCTCAGAAATTATTATTGGAAAGTAAAATTGATGAAGCTTGGAAAATTTTAGTTAAATAATTTAGAAAGGAAGTTAAGTTGGAAGCAGGAAGATGGAGGTTACAATTGAAACGCTAATTTTCACAGTATGAAAACTTCAAACCTCTTGCTTCCAGCTTCCTTTCTTTATTCATTGACAATCTTATCGTTGATAAATTCAATACATTTTTCAACAACTGTATTCAATTCTTTTGGTAGATTTTCGTCTTCCCAAGGTTCTTTTGATCCAAACGTGTGATTGGCATTTTCAATTAAAAATAATTCAGAATTTGGATTTAAAATATGAAGATGTTCCGCACTTTTCACACTTACGCTTTCATCATTTGTTCCGTGAATAACTAAGACATGAGCTTTCGCCATTTCCGTTGCTCTTTCCACATCAAAACGATGTTCATCTTTTTCAAAATCTTCAAAAAATTGATAATAATGAGGCATTTCTTGTTTTGTTCGTCCGTTCAGCACATAATAAACTCCTTTCGTTTTCCAGTTTTCTAATGCTTCATCTTTCGGAAAACGTTCTAATGTATCCACACTCGCCAAAGTGATCAATCCGTTAATTCTTTCATCTTCAAAAGTCTTAATAATAGAAATCCCTCCTCCTCTGCTATGCCCGATCAATATTATTTTCTGATCATCCACATTTGGATGCTTAACAAAATGATCAATCACAACACCTAAATCTGATAGTTCTTTAGAATAATTATTATTTCCGAAAGCTTCCAAATCAGCAAAGTTATGAGGATCTTCAACCGTCGTTCCGTTGTGGGAAAAATTGAATTTAACAAAGAAAAAGCCTGCTTCTGCAAACTTTTCAGCCATTAAATCCCATGCTCCCCAATCTTTGTAACCTTTGTAGCCATGAACGAAAATGACTAACGGTAATTTTTCATCTGTTTCCGGATAAAATGCGTCTGCAAGAAATTCTCTGGTTTCAGGATTTTGAATGATTATATTTTGTTGTTTTGTAATATTCATGTTTTGATTTTGTTCTATTTATTTGTTGGTTAATCGCAAAGGCGCAAAGTTTTTATTTTAATTACGTTTTAAGGCGCAAGAAAATCGGAGATTTTCGATTTTAGCAGCATGTCATTTCGAAGAATGAGAAATCTATATTCTCGTTTAGATTCTTCACTCCACTTTGTTTCGTTCTGAATGACAAACTATATATTTTATTGATTACCTATATTTCACTTAAAAATATTAAAAATACACCTAAACACAAAGTAAAATCTTATTTTTGCGATATGTTGGATTTAAGAACGGTAACCGTAATGCGTTATATTCTGCCACTTCGCGAGGGAGGTTCGCTTCCGGCTTTGGCAGAGGCTGATGATGATTTTAAATATGTTTTGAAATTCCGTGGCGCAGGTCATGGCGTTAAAATGTTGATTTCTGAATTATTAGGAGGAAAAATAACAGAAGTTTTAGGATTAAAAATTCCTGAACTGGTTTTTATCAATCTCGATGTAGATTTTGGAAGAGCAGAAGCAGATGAAGAAATTCAGGATTTATTGAAAAATTCTGAGGGACTTAATTTAGGACTGCACTATCTTTCCGGTTCGATCACTTATGATTCGAGTATAAAAGTTGATCCGCTTTTGGCTTCAAAAATCGTCTGGCTGGATGCATTTATTACCAATATCGACCGTACTTTTAAGAATACCAATCTTTTAATGTGGCATAAAGAATTGTGGGTAATTGACAACGGTGCGTCATTTTATTTCCACCATTCTTGGCAGAATTTTGACATGGCTGCGAAAACTCCATTCAAATATGTAAAAGATCATGTTTTGCTTCCACAGGCAAAAATGTTGGATGAAGCCGATAAGTTCGCAAAAGAAGTTTTGAATGATACCATTTTCAGAGAAATCGTTAATTTGATTCCTGAAGATTGGCTGCATTGGAATGACGCCGATGAAACGCCTGAAGAAATTCGTGAAGTTTATTTCAACTTCCTGAAAACACGATTAGAAAATTCTGAAATCTTTTTAAACGAAGCCAAAAATGCAAGAGGATAAAATTTACGAATACGCTGTAATACGCTTGGTACCGAAGGTTGAGAGAGAAGAGTTTTTCAATATCGGGCTCGTTATGTTTTCAAAAAGAGAAAAGTTTATCAAGGTAGATTATTATTTATGTCCCGATAAATTCAAACTAATGCACAGCAAGTTGGATTATGACGATATCATTCAAAATCTGGAAAGCTTCCAAAAAATAGCAAATGGCGATAAAGATGGCGGACCTATTGCACAATTTGAAATTCCAGAACGTTTCCGTTGGTTAACAGCTGTGAGAAGTTCTGTTGTTCAAACTTCAAGACCTCATCCGGGGAAATCTAAAGACTTAGAAAAGACTTTTGGTAAACTTTTTGAAGAGTTAGTAAAATAGCACTCTCTTTCAAAAAATATTATATGAAATCAATCATAAACAATACATCAATCTACAGGTTTTCAATAAACCTGTTTTTTATTTTATTTTTAAGTTCATTTACGTTAGGTTTTTCTCAGCTTCCATTTGAACCGAAAACCGGAAAAAGTACTCTGTTGCCGGAAAAAACAAACGTTTCTGAAAATATTGTCTACAAAACCAATGCAAACGGAGATGAGATGAAATTGGATATATATACTCCAAAAGATGCATCATCAGACAAACTTCCCGTTGTAATTTACGTCTTCGGAGGAGGATGGGTAAAAGGTGATAAAACCATACGATCTGAGACTTATATTGAAGATATGTTTTTAAAATTGGTTGAAAAAAAATATGCAGTAATTGCGATAAATTATACCTTATTAAACGAAAATATTCATTTTCCATTACCACTTCAGGATACTAAAGACGCAATACGATGGGTGAGAAAAAATGCTGAAAAATATAATTTCGACACCAACAATATCGGATTATTCGGAGCTTCATCTGGCGCTCATCTTTCTATGCTTGCCGCTTATACGCAAGATAATGAATTTGTTGGAAGCCCAGAGTTAGTGCCTTATTCTGCAAAAGTTAATTATGTTGTTGATAATTTCGGGCCGGCAGATCTTAATACACTTCTTCATACCCGAATCGGAAAAGTACCCGTTTTTTTCGTTGGATTAATATTTTCAAACAAAATTGTGACTTTAAGAGAAAATCTTGTCAATGGAATTTCCGGATATGATATTAAAAAAGAAAAAAGAAAAGTTGTAAAATATTTCAAAAGCGTATCTCCGATAACGTACGCAGATAACGCTGTTCCGACTTTAATTGTGCAAGGTGATAAAGATAAAGTAGTTCCTTTAAAACAGTCTAAAAAGCTCAGTAGAAAGCTCAAAAAAGCCAACGTACAAAATTCTTTAATTATCGTAAAAGACGGAATGCACGGATTCGGAACGACTGACAAAACTTATTTACATCAAATTGATGATGAAATGGTAAATTTTATTGTTTCACAAAAGAAAAACTAATTAATTTCCAGATTCATCATAAAGCTGACTTCCCCAAAACTGAATATCTCTTTCCGCCAGATTTGAATTAAAAAATAAATCTTTTACTTCTTCTATAATTTTTTGAACAGCGTTAACATCGGTGGTTCTTATTCTTGTTTCGTGGTTTTCTTTTACGCCACTTCCTGTGAAATTAAGAGATCCTAAATAGGCAATTTCATCATCAATAACGTAAATTTTACTGTGAATAAACGTTTTATTGAAAGAATTTCCATTATTTGGAGAAACAAAAACTTTGAAAGGAAACAGCTGTTTATAGGTGTAATGATAGACTTTGGTGTTTTTAATTTTCTTAACCACAGAATCTCTTACAAAAAATATCAGAACGACAATGATGAAACCGAGTCCATATTTCAAGTCTTTCAAAAGATACATTAAGGGAAACAAAACGACCGCCAGCCCGATCATCGCAAAGAGTAGAGTTCCCGACAAACTCTCCAAATTATCTCTCGTTTCTTTTGCTTTCTGATCAACGTGTTTGTTTTGAATGATGAGTTTGTGAATATTTTTTTCATATCCATAAAAATCTTCAATCTCATCACTTGTAATAAGTTTAATATTGATCCCTCTGGAATGAAGAAAAATCAGTTCTTTAATTAAAAAAGGAGAAAGATAGGGAGAAACAATTTTCACGTTTTTCTTAGCATTTCTAATATCCTGCATGAGCTTGGCACCAGCACCCTTTCCCATGTAGATATCACATACCGCATTGTTATAAAAAGTTCCCATTCTTAATAAAAATTGAAGTTTTTCATTATTTGTTTTGTCGTTTTTATCGGACAGCAAAAATAGTTTAACTTTAAATATTTTAACCTTTAAAAATCATTTTTTTCTAATATTAAAATGGATAACTGTTTTTTTAAGATCTTTCAATTATGTCAAATTACGAATAATCAAGCCTGTTTAAACTTATTATTTTAACCACAAAAGGTACAAAAGCAATGATTGAGCTATTTAAAATTTAACTGTTTTGGAAAACAAAAGCCCTCAAAAGATTAAAAATCATAGATTTTTAAAAACTATGTGTTCTTCTTTGCTGTTCATCATGAACTTAAATAAATAATATATTTAATCTTTTGTTCCTTTTGTGGTTAAAATAATAAGTTTAAACAAGTTTATCAATAAAAAACGGATTCCCATAAGAATCCGTTCCTAATAAATAATAATAGAAAGCTAAAAAAACATTTAAAAATTGAAATTAAGTCTTGAAAACAGATATCTACCATTCTGACCAAACTGCGATGTAGAGCGCGAATAGATGAACTGATCGTTATTGGTAGATGCCGTAAGATTTTTTGTAGGATAAATATCAAACAAATTATTTACCCCTAAAGTAAGTCCAACATTTTTTGTAAACTGATAAGCAACAGAAAGATCCGTGATGATTTTTGGAGTGATTTGCTGATGTTCATTCGTCTCAACAATTCCGTTTCCGTTGGCATCAATAATATCTGGACTTGTTACTTTTCCGAAATAAGTATTTCTTAAATAAACAATTGTTTTACCCCAAGAAAGCTGGTTTGATAAACTTGCTTTTACCCTTGGTACAGCTTCTTCAAGATAAATTCTTGAGGCTTCAGAAAAATATACATTTTCTAAATTTGTTTCCTGTAAAGAACCTGAGGAATGTATATTTCCAACTTTTTTAGTCTGATTAAGATTGATCGCAAAATTATTATCCAATTTCACTCCGGAAAACCTTAAATTATGACTGATAACCACATCCAAACCTTTGGTTTCCGTGTCAATTGCATTGGCAAATAACTGAACGGCATTTACTCCGGCCGCATCCATAGCCGCCTGTGCCTGAGGAGAAACTGACGCTCTCGCAAACTGTCCTGTAAGAATAATTCTGTTATCAATTCTTGTAAAATATCCATCTGCTGTAAACGTTAAATTAGCAGCAGGAATTTTATAAGTAAAACCTACACTTGCAGACTTTGAAGTTTCCTGTTTTAAGCTTGGAATATCTAATAAGTCAGCAACTTTTGAATCATTACTAAAAGTTCCAACCTCTTTTAAAACCCCGTCTGTAAACAAAGTAGAGGTTACATTATAATAAATCTGATGAATCGACGGAGCCCTAAAACCTGTAGAACCTGCAAATCTGAAATTTAAATTTTTATCTAATTTAATCCTTGAAGCCAGTTTATAGTTAAAAGTAGAACCAAAATCGGAATAATTTTCATATCTCGCTGCTGCATCAACCAATAACCAATCTGTGAAATTAAATTCCAGATCTGCATATCCTGCAACCGACTGTCTATTTTTATCTACTGCATTTTCAGGTCTGAAACCGCCGAAAACCTGCGACCCTCCCGGAAGTGCATTTCCGAAGAAATCTGTTGGTCTTGCAGAGCTACCATTCCAAACGTTTCCGTTTACATCATAGGTTGCATATGACGCTTCTTCACCTGCTGTAATTTTGAAATTTTCATAACGGTGTTCTGCTCCGAAAGCAACATTAATTCCACTCCAAACATCATATTTTTTAGAAAAATCTAGATTGATTGTATTTTGTGAAAATCTCAATCCACCCGCGCTAAATTCACTTGGTGAAGCAAATCTCAACGATGTATTTCCTGTATTTTGAATAGTATAATCAAATGAATTTTGCCCGAAAGTATTGCTTAAATCAATATTCCAACCACTCCAATTCCCTTTAATTCCTGCAGAAAGCGACAAATCCTGAATATCAGTTCCGATCTGTGGCAAATATCCGTTGGCTGCCAATCCTGTAAACGTTCTGCTTTGATTCGGCTTTCTGTAAAAACCTCCGGAAGTCCCTTGTCTGTAGCTGTAACCGCCAAAAGTATAGACTTTCCAGTTATCATTTATTGGAATTTCAATGTTGGCAAATAACTGATGATTACTAAGTTTAGACTGACCAACCTGCATGTTGAAATCTTTTCTATCCTGCCCTCTGTAGGCCAATTCCTGATCCGTTACATTTGTATTTAAAAGTCCCTGTAAAGCAGAGATTGTAGTGGCAGATTGTATCTGATTTTGAAAATCTGCTGAAAAATAATTTACACCCTGAGCATATTGATGAATAGAATTAATAATTTGCTGAGAGTTTGGTGTACTTCCGATATTTGTAAAAAGGGAAGAAAGATTCACGCCATTATTCAAAGCACGTTGTTCTATGGCGTTGTAAGCATTATAAATCGTTCCACTTTCTGTTCCTGCTCTGTAAGTCGGATTTCTGAACTGTGAAGTCCATGTTATGTTGTAAAAACCACCTTTCTTACCAATTTTATTTCCGTAATTAAGATCAACCTGAATATTCTGTCCGTCAAAATCTCCGGTATGATCATTGGCTGTGGAAGTAAGGTTTCCTCCGTAATTTACCTGTCCGGTTAATTTTCCGGTATCTCTTTTCAATTCTAAATTGATTACCCCGGCAATCGCATCCGAGCCATATTGAGCGGCAGCTCCGTCACGCAAAACCTCAATTCTGGTTAATGCAAAAGATGGAATTGAGTTTAAATCCGTTCCTACACTTCCTCTTCCTGGCGATCCGTTGACATTCACTAAGGCTGAAGTATGTCTTCTTTTTCCATTCACCAAAACCAAAACCTGATCCGGACCAAGTCCTCTTAACTGGGCCGGATCTAAGTGATCCGTTCCATCCGCATTCGTCTGAATCGTGGACGTAAAAGATGGTGCAACCGAATTTAAGATCTGTGAAATATTCGTTTGCGGAAGAATAACCGAAGATTCTTTCACATTAAATACATCCACAGGAACCGGACTGTCAACTTTAGATCTCGCACCACTTCTTGATCCCAGAATTACCACTTCCTCTACATCTCCCGTCTTTAAAGTATCTTTTTGTTGCGCGTATGTATAAGTTCCCAAGAAAAAAAGCACGGAAACTGAAAAAATTGTCTTTTTATTTTTCATAGACTTTCTAAAATAATTAATAATTTATGTTTTTTGAGGAGCAAATGTAAATCATATTTATTAGTCTACAAAATTAATAGACTTTTAAATTATAAAAATTTTTCTTGCTTAAATTCATTAAATAAATTTTCCATCTAAAAATCACCGTCAATTTAATTTTTAAAGAGTAAAATAGTATTTCACCAACCGATCTTATGACAATTAATCATTTCATTTAAACATGATGTAAAAATGCTAATACACTGATTAATAATAACTTATTATATTTACTCTTAAATCACACATAATATGATAAAATTAAATTTACTCGAAGAGACTCGTTTTGAAAAATTACCCGTCTCAGTTTTCGAAAATCCAAAATCTGCTTCCATTAATGTAGCTCATCGTATCGCCAATATTATTAGGAAAAGACAGGCAGAAAATACTTTTGCCGTACTCGGCTTGGCAACCGGAGTTACTCCAATTGCAGTTTATAACGAATTGGTAAGATTGCACAAAGAGGAAGGTTTAAGCTTTAAAAATGTAATCACTTTTAATCTTGACGAATATTATCCAATGCTTCCCAATGCTTCTCAGAGCTATGTCACTTTTATGAATGAAAATCTTTTCGATCATATTGATATAGAAAAAGAGAACATTCATATTCCTGACGGAACTTTACCTTTAGAAGATATTCCTGAATTTTGCTTAAACTATGAAAAGAAAATTGCAGAACTTGGCGGATTAGACATTCAGATTCTGGGGATCGGACGTACCGGACATATTGGTTTTAATGAGCCCGGCTCTGCACCCAATTCAGGAACTCGTCTTGTCACGCTGGACGATCTTACCCGAAGAGATGCTGCAAAAGATTTTGGTGGAAAAAGTTTTGTACCAACGAAAGCAATCACAATGGGAATCGGAACAATTTTTAAAGCTAAAGAAATCATTCTGATGGCTTGGAGTCGCAAAAAAGCTTCCATTATTAAAAAAGCTGTAGAAGGAAAAATTTCAGGAAAAGTTCCCGCGACCTATCTCCAATTATCAAATAATGTAGAATTTATTCTCGATCAACCCGCCGCTTCGGAGCTTACCCGTTTTGACATTCCTTGGCAGGTAAAAGATTGTGTTTGGACTGATGAATTGATTCATAAAGCCGTTATCTGGCTTGCCAATCACTTACAAAAGCCTGTCTTAAAGTTAACAGAAGACGATTACAATAATAATGGAATGGCACAGTTAGCCACTGAAAAAGGCCCTGTTTACAATATCAATATTCATATATTTAATAAATTACAACACACCATTACAGGCTGGCCTGGCGGAAAACCCAATGCCGATGATTCTCAACGTCCCGAAAGAGCCGAACCATCTCAAAAACGTGTGATTATTTTTTCTCCACATCCTGATGACGATGTTATTTCGATGGGCGGAACTTTTATTCGATTGGTAGATCAAAAACACGATGTGCATGTCGCGTATCAAACTTCGGGAAATACTGCTGTCTGGGATGATGATGCCTTACGTTTTATTGAATTTAACGTTGATTTTACCGAAAAAATGGGAATGGATAGCGCAAAGCTCAAGGAAATGTATCAAAATATGCGCACCTTTATTGATCAGAAAAAACCGAATCAGGTAGATACTTCTGAAATTCAAACCATTAAAGGCTTGATCCGAAAAGGAGAAGCTATTGCTGCAGCCCGTTATTGCGGTTTGGAGGATGATCATATTCATTTTCAGTCGCTTCCCTTTTACGAAAGCGGAAAAACGAAAAAAAATCCGGTTACCGATTTGGATATTGAATTAACAATGAAACTTCTTCAAAAAGTACAACCTCATCAGGTTTTTGCCGCCGGAGATTTTGAAGATCCTCATGGAACGCATATTGTTTGTTTTAATATTATTTTAGAAGCATTAAAACGTTTACGCAAAACCGAAAGTTGGGCACAAGACTGCTGGTTATGGATGTATCGAGGCGCGTGGCATGAATTTGAAACCCATGAAATTGAAATGGCCGTTCCCATCAGTCCACAGGAATTAGAGAGAAAGAAACACGCTATTTTTAAACATCAAAGTCAGAAAGACAGAGCTGTTTTTCCTGGTGATGATGCAAGGGAATTCTGGCAACGCGCTGAAGATCGTAATCGCGAAACTGCAAAAGCTTATGACGATTTAGGACTTGCTGAATATGAGGCGATGGAAGCTTTTGTGAGATGGAAATTTGAGGATTAATTTTTTACTAAAATATATTATTTTCCCACAGATTACACAGATTTGCACAGATGTTTATGTATATTTTTAATTAATTAAACTTAAAGATTATACGCAATCATCTGTGCAAATCTGTGTAATCTGTGGGAGATTATTTTGAGATTGCTTTGCTCGTCTCAATGACGAATTATATTTTCGTCAGCTTAGCATATTTTAAAATCAAGTTTTTCTCACCTTCATGCATGAAAACTACTTTTGCTTTGATATTTTGCGGGTCTGTACCATCCAAGAAAGTTACCTGTCCGATACCGAAACGATCGTGTCTTACACTGTCCCCTACCACTATATCTTGAGAAGAAGCTCCGCTTGGATTAATGATTTTAGCCGTACTTACAGGTTTCAATTTTCTTGGTTCTGCAAGTGGTTTTGAGCCTTCTGCTTTTTCAATACTTTTCTTTTCAACTCTTTTGAAACTTTTCATTTCAGAAGGATGTTCATCGAAAATATTTGATTTTACACCAGTATTATTAATGAAACGTTTTTCCATAACAGGATTCACGAATTCAATAAACTCTTCATCAATTTCACTTAAAAATCTTGAAGGTTCTGCATCCGTAATTTTCCCCCATTGAAAACGGGAAACTGCATATGAGAAAAATACCTGTTTTTCAGCTCTCGTTAAGGCAACGTAAAATAAACGTCTTTCTTCTTCCAAATCCTCTCTGGTCGCGGAACTCATAAAGCTCGGGAAAAGGTTTTCTTCTAATCCAACTAAGTGAACAACCGGAAATTCTAGTCCTTTTGAAAGGTGAATGGTCATTAAAGAAACCATTTCATCCTCATTATCTTTATTTTGTGTATCCGCCGAAAGAGCAATATTTTCAAGGAAATTCGGTAAGCTTGGATCTCCATCTTCTAACTGCATTTGCTCTTCAATGAAACCCTGCATCGAGTTCATTAATTCCTGAACGTTTTCTACACGTGAAATTCCTTCCGGAGTTTGATCGTCTTTTAAAAATTTAATCAAACCACTTCGTTTGGCAACTTCCATTGCAACATTGTAGGCTGTTTCCGCTTTTAACAACACTTGAAATGCCTTGATCATCGACCAGAAATCACTCAATTTTGTTAAAACTCCATTATTAAAACCTAATTGTGGTGCATAAATCGGAAGATTATCTAAAACATTAGATACCGGAATATTTTGAGAATCTGCAAATACAATCAACTTATTCTGAGTCGTTTCCCCGATTCCTCTTGTCGGATAATTAATGATTCTCATCAACGCTTCCGAGTCATTTTCATTCACCAATAATCGAAGATAACCAATCAAATCCTTAACCTCTTTTCTTTGGTAGAAAGACAGACCTCCATACACTTTGTACGGAATATTTTTACGTCTCAACGCATCTTCAAAAGCACGCGTCTGAGAGTTGGTTCTATATAAAATTGCGAAATCGCTGTATTTTCTTTGATCTCTGTTTCTTAATTCCCAGATATTTCCGGCAACGAAATTGGCTTCATCAGCATCAGAAAGTGAACGGTAGACTTTAATTTTATCTCCCAGTTCGTTTTCACTGAAAACATTTTTCTTAAACTGCTGTAAGTTTTTAGCAATCACAACATTCGCAGCATTTACGATCGTTTGTGTTGAACGGTAATTTTGTTCCAAAGAAACTGTTACTGCGTCTGTGTAATCTTTTTTAAAGTTTAAGATATTGTAAATATTCGCGCCACGGAAAGAGTAAATAGACTGCGCATCATCTCCAACCACACAAATATTTTCAAATTTTGAAGCTAAAGCCTTAACAATAAGGTATTGAGAATGGTTCGTATCCTGGTACTCATCTACCAAAATATATCTGAATCTGTCCTGATATTTTGCTAAAACTTCCGGAAAACGAGTTAATAATTCATTGGTTTTCAACAATAGATCATCAAAATCCATTGCCCCGTTTTTGAAACACTGCTCAACATATTTCTGATAAATCTGTCCGATGAATTTCATGTTAGCTTTTTCATCAGCTTCAACCAATTCAGGATTGTTGAAATAGGCTTTTACCGTGATCAGGTTATTTTTGTAAGTCGAAATTCTTGACTGAACCTTTTTCGGTTTATATAAATCGGCATCTACATTCATGTCTTTGATCACTTTTCGGATAACATTTAATGCATCCTGTTGATCATAGATCGTGAAATTGGAAGGATAGCCCAAGTAATGACCTTCAATTCTCAAAATCCTTGCAAAAACAGAGTGAAAAGTGCCCATCCAAAGACTTCTTGCATTGCTTTGTCCGACCACTTTTGCAATACGTTCTTTCATTTCTTTTGCAGCTTTATTGGTAAAGGTAAGCGCCAGAATATTGAAAGGGTCTACTCCATTCGTGATTAAATGAGCGATACGCATCGTCAGTACACGCGTTTTTCCGGAACCCGCTCCCGCAAGCACCATCAGAGGTCCTTGTAATGTGGTAACGGCTTCATATTGTGATTCGTTGAGTCCTTTCAGATAATCCATACTGCAAAAAAATTTTGGGAACACAAAATTAGTGTATTATATGGAGAATTCAAATTTTAGATTGATCATCTGTATCTATTAAATAAATCATTATTTCATTCAAAAAAAATCATATTTTACATGTAACATTTGAAGTATTTTTAACACTAATTGACAAAACAATTTCTATTTTATGAAAAAACGACTTCTTTCTGTTGCTGCAGTGGCTTTCTTCGGAATGGCTTTGAATGCACAACAAATTAAATTCGAAGAGTATGACCTACCAAACGGGCTTCACGTAATTCTTCATCAGGATAATTCGGCGCCGGTAGTTACAACAGGGGTAATGTACCACGTGGGTGCAAAGGATGAAGTAAAAGGAAGAACGGGTTTTGCTCACTTTTTTGAGCATCTTTTATTTGAAGGAACTCCAAACATCAAAAGAGGTGACTGGTTCAAAATAGTTTCTTCAAACGGAGGACAAAACAACGCCAACACAACGAACGACAGAACATATTACTACGAAACTTTCCCTTCAAACAACGAACAATTGGGTCTTTGGATGGAGTCTGAGAGATTACGTCATGCTGTTATTAACCAAGTTGGGGTAGATACTCAGAGAGAGGTTGTAAAAGAAGAAAAAAGATTGAGAATGGATAACCAGCCTTATGGAAATCTATTCACAACAGTACAGAAAAATCTATTTACGAATCACCCATACAACTGGCCAACAATCGGCTCTATGGAAGATTTGAATTCTGCTAAATTAGAAGAATTCCAGGCTTTCTATAAAAAATTCTATGTTCCGAACAACGCTACTTTGGTAGTTGCAGGAGACATTAAGCCTGAGCAGACTAAAAAATGGATTCAGGAATATTACGGAGCGATTCCTAAAGGAACTTTGTATCCAAAAGATTACCCGAAAGACGCTCCTATCACTCAGGAAAAAGAAGTTACGGCTACAGATCCTAACATTCAGCTTCCTGCGTATGTTTTTGCGTACAGAACACCTGCTAACAAAGAAAAAGACGCTTATATTTTAGATATGCTTTCTTCTTATTTAAGCAGTGGAAAATCTTCAGTTTTATACAAAAAATTAGTAGATCAGGAGAAAAAAGCACTTCAGGTGCAGGCTTTCAACCAAGGTCTTGAAGATTATGGAATTTTTGCATTTTTCGCGATCCCAATGGGACAAACGACTAAGCAGACATTACAGACAGATATCGATGCTGAGATCAAAAAACTTCAGACAACTTTAATTTCTCAGGAAGATTATCAGAAACTTCAAAATCAGTTTGAAAATCAGTTTGTAAATCAGAATTCGAGCATTCAGGGGATTGCTGCTTCATTGGCAACAAACCACGTTTTGATGGGAGATACCAACTTAATCAACAAAGAAATAGACATCTACAGAGGTATCACAAGAGAAGACCTGCAGAATGCCGCTAAAAAGTATCTTAATCCTAACCAAAGAGTAGTTATTAACTACGTTCCTGAAAAAAAATAATTTTTTACAAATGAAAAAGCAATTAACATATATAGCGGTAGCATTTTTATTCACAGGAATGCTTTCTGCACAAAAAATAGATATTAATGCAATGCCGAAGCCGGGGCCAACTCCTGCGATCAACATTGCTAAGCCAAAAACTTTCCAGTTAAGCAACGGTCTTACGGTGATGGTGGTTGAAAACAACAAATTACCAAGAGTAAGCGCTAACCTTTCTATGGACAGACCTCCATATTATGAAGGAACTGTTTCCGGGGTAAGTTCAATCATGGCAGAACAGCTTGAAAACGGAACGACCAATTTAAGCAAAGACGAATTCAACAAGAAAATCGATTTCCTTGGAGCTAGCTTAAATTTCTCATCAAACGGAGCTTTTGCAAATTCACTTTCAAAATATTTCCCTGAAGTTTTAGGTTTAATGGCTGATGCGATTATCAATCCTAAATTTTCGGCTGAAGAAATTCAAAACTCAAAAGAAAGAACAATTGAAGGATTGAAATCTGATGAGAAAAACGCTTCTTCTATCGCAAATAGAGTTTCAAACGCTTTGATGTATGGAAAAAATACTTCAAGAGGGGAATTTGAAACCGTTGAATCTATCAGCAAAATTCAATTAGCTGACGTACAAAACGTTTACAAAAAATATTATTCTCCAGACAATGCTTATTTAGTTATTGTTGGTGATGTAAAATTTGATCAGGTAAAACCTTTGATCGAAAAAGCATTCAGCAGCTGGAAAAAATCAAATACAACATTTGCAGCTCTAGAACCGGCTTCTAACGTAGCTAAAACAGAGATCAATGTTGTGGATGTTCCTTCCGCTGTACAGTCTGTTGTTTCTGTAAACAACCTGAACACGCTGAAAATGAAAGACGCGAACTACTTCCCTGCTACAATGGCCAACTATATTTTAGGTGGTGGTGGTGAAGCCAGACTTTTCATGAATCTTCGTGAGAAAAACGGTTTTACATACGGAGCTTATTCTAGCATGACTGCAAGTAAATATTCACCGGATTTTTCTGCTGAAGCAAGTGTAAGAAATGAGGTTACAGACAAAGCGGTTAAGGAATTCATGAATGAACTTAACGCTATTTCTACCGTAAAACCAGAAGAATTGGAAAATGCTAAAGCTAAATTGAAAGGATCTTTCATTATGTCTTTAGAGAAGCCTGAAACGATCGCCAGATTTGCTTTAAACCAAAAAGTTCAGGATCTTCCTTCTGATTTTTATACTAATTATTTAAAATCAATTGATAAAGTAACTGCTGCAGACGTAACAAATGCTGTAAAAGCTACTATTTTACCAAACCAAAGCAGAATTTTCATCGCTGGTAAAGCTTCTGATATTTCTGAAGGATTGGAAAAATTAGGTTATCCTGTAAAATACTTCGATAAAGATGCAAATCCTGTTGCAAAACCTACTGCTCAGAAAGTTGACGCAAGCGTAACAATTGGATCTGTTGCTGATAAATACATCAATGCTATCGGAGGTTTGGCTGCTGTTCAAAAGATCACTTCAATCTCTTCTGATGCTACAACGAAAGTTCAGGGAATGGATATGAGCATGAAAATGATCCAGGGAAAGAACGGAAAAATGGCGATGAATGTTAGCATGATGGGAAATACAGTTCAAAAAATTGTATTTGACGGAAAAGACGGTTACATGGAAGCTCAAGGAAAAAAAGCTCCTCTTAGCGACAAGCAAAAAGCTGATATGTCGAAAGATGTTGAACTTTTCCCGGAACTTGCTTTTGCAAAATCTGCTGAGTACAAACTTGCAGGAATCGAAAAATACAACAACGAAGATTCTTACGTAGTAAAAGGAGCAAAAGAAACGTATTACTACAGCGTAAAAACTGGTTTAAAAACTGGTGAAGTAAAAGCTGGAGAAGGAGGTTCTATCCCGACAAGCTATGCAGATTACAAGGATGTTTCTGGAGTTAAATTACCTTTCACGATCACTCAGAATATGGGCGGAATGGATATTAATTTAACAGTACAGTCTTACCAGATCAATCAGGCAAAAGATTCTGATTTCAAATAAGAACAACCTATTTCATATAAAAAACGGCAACAATTGTTGTCGTTTTTTATTTTTATTAACATTTGCGAACATCTTTCTTTGTCATTCGGTAAAAAAAGATTAAATTTGCCCATTCAAAAAGATATCAAATTAATGGATACTATATTTATATTATTGATGGTTCTTATTATGATTGCTAGTATTTTATTAGTAATCGTTGTTATGGCTCAGAACCCAAAAGGTGGAGGTCTTTCAAGTACATTCGGAGGTGCATCTTCTGCACAGTTCGGAGTACAGAGAACCAATGATTTCATGGAAAAAGCAACATGGAGTTTAGGCGCAATTATTATCGCTCTTATCCTTGTAAGCGTTGTAATCACAGGAAAGCCAACACAAGCGGCTCCTGCTCAACAATCAATTAAAAAAGAAGCACCTGCAAAATCTGCTCCGGCTTCTAAAACAGCTACTCCGGCTAACGCTCCTGCGACACCGGCTAAATAAGCAAATAATATTTTTACATATAAAAATAACTCTCGGTTTCGAGAGTTATTTTTTTTATTTACTGTAATTGATTTTTTATCTGTATTGATTCCAATAATCATCCTGATTCGAGATAAATAAACACTCAATAAAAGAATCTAAAGACATCATATGCAGTGCTTCTTTATCTAATGGCTCAAACCCTGTTTTGAAGAATTCAGCGTTTAATTGAATGTTTTCACGATCAAGAACTAATATATTTTTAGAATTATAAAAAGGATAATTTTTAATATCTGTATTCGCTGTTATCAGTTTTCTTCCTGAAGCCAAAACTTCAAACGTTCTGATCGTTAAACCATATTGAAAAGGTTTATTAATATCAAGTACTGACTTTGATTTCTGATAATAATCGATGATTTGCTGGTGAGTCAGTTTTTCGAAGCTTAATTTATTATTATCAAACTTCTTTAGATTTTTATCAATCAGTTTTTTAATTCTGAAAGCCATTTTTCCCATTGCATAATAATAGAAAAAAGTCTTTAAATTAAGAGCATCCGCCTTGGCTTTTACCTCCTCTCCTACGATATAACGGTCTGTATGAGCACTTCCGATGAATACAATGTCATATTCAAAAGCCTTGGAATTTTGATTTAAATTTTTATATTCATCTAAATAAAAAAGTGGTCGGAAATTTAATCCATACTTCACAGAATCATTATATTCAAACGTAATTTTTCTGTCGAAATATTTGAGATTTGAAATAAGGTTTGGATATTCCTTTAATGGATCGAAATTATAATAAATCATTTCCATTTCAGGATTTAATTCCTTGATTTTTTCAAGAAAAAAAACTGGGATCGCCTCACCTTTTATTAATAAAAAACAATCGTATTCCTTATTTTTGATCTCGTCTAAAATCGTATTGTAATACTTCGTAATCTGAGATTGATACAATCTTTTATTTAAACGGATAATTCCCTTTGAAAAATTGGAATTGGAAGGTCTTTCATCATAAAAATCAACCTCAGCGCCTAGTTCAGTCAATCTTTTCGCAATAGCTCTTTCATATTTAAAAAAGCTAACCGATAAGAAAAGTATCTTTTTGTGTTTTAAGCTGATCATTTTAAAAGCCCTTTAACCTTCATTTCTTCCAACGATTCTTTGAACTTTATATCTTGTATATTCTGCTGTAATACCCAAGTTGTAAACCTCGACATTCCTTCTTCAAAAGAAATTTTTGGTTGAAAATTTAGCTTTGATTTAATTTTACTGATATCCGCAAAATTATGTCTAATGTCTCCCAAACGAAACTGTCCAGAAACATTGATGTCAAAATCTTTATTGTAAAATTTTCGCAGATTTTCAGCAACTGCAGTTACAGCGGTAGAAACTCCTGTTCCAACATTAAAAATTTCACCATTCGCATCATCATTTTCGATACACTTTATCGTTGCTTCAACCGCATCATCTACATGTACGAAATCTCTTGATTCTTTACCGTCTTCAAAGACATTAATATCATTTCCATTAAGAATTTGAGATGAAAAGATGGATAAAATTCCGGTATAAGGATTCAATAAAGACTGACCTTCTCCGTACACATTCTGAAATCGCAACGAAACAGGCTCAATCCCAATAGCAGCGCAGGTTGTCATCACCATTTGCTCCTGATTATGTTTCGTAATTCCGTAAATTGATGTCGGATGAATTTTTGATTCTTCATCAGTCGGAAGTGCTTCAAGAACTTGTCCGTCAGAATATTTTACTTCAAAATTACCGTTTTTCATTTCTTCAACTTTTCTTGGCTTTGGATAAACCAATCCCAGCTTAGGATGAAGATATTTTCCTTCGCCATAAATAGCTCTGGAAGATGCGATGATTACTTTTTTAACATGATGAGTTTTATTAACCAAAATATCCAGCATTTTTGCTGTTCCTGAAACATTTACCTCAGTATATTTTTCGATCTGATACATTGATTGTCCAGTGCCCGTTTCAGCGGCCAAATGAACAATTACATCCTGACTTTCAATCGCATTTTCCCAATCTTCACGATTTGTAACATCTCCTTTAATAAAGCTGATTTTATTTAAAATACTCCTATACAAAGGCGAGTCTTCCGATGGATTCTCTCCATGGATCTGTGACGAAAGATTATCCAACACCGTTACCTCATGTCCCTTCTTTGTAAGCTCTAATGACAGCTTACTTCCTATAAAACCAGCTCCACCGGTGATTAAAATCTTCATCATATGATTAATTGACTTTTTCCCATTTTTGCGTTTCAGGATTAAATTTTTTCACAATTCGAGCCGGAGCCCCAACAATGACACAATAATCGGGAAATTCTCCCCTCACTACTGAGTTTGCACCCACAACACATTGTTTTCCCAACACAGTTCCCGCCATAATTGCAGAACCCATCCCAATATAACAGTTCTCTCCTATTACTGTATCTTTCAAAAGATATTCCTGCTTCACCACGTGCTTACCAATCTCTTCATAATCGTGATCGATATTGGTAATAAATACGTTGGCTAATATTAATGAACTTTTGCCGATCACCAAATTTCCGGCAGAAGTAATATGTACGTTTTGCGAAATAACGACATCATCCTGAATATGAATTGTTCCAGAACGATGAACTTCCAGCCTCAAATGAGGAAAAATTCGTACTTTTTTACCTATAAAAACTTTTTTGATTCCCATTAAAAACAATGGCTTGCCCAAATATCCAGGAAAACCGAATTTCCCGAAAAACGGAGCATACAACACAGCTCTTAATGCCCAAAATATTTTATAGATCATATTTTTGTTTTTAAAATCCTAACAAAGAATTTGATTTTTGAAAAACAGAAAAAAGAAATATATTCAATAAAATTTATTCTTTTGTTTTCATACATTTCACGTAAATTTTTCTGTATACCTTTTTCCATTTCCGGAAGATTGGCAGATAAACCGGAAACTCCAAACGATTTCTTTCCGCCACCTGTAAAAACCAATTCTTCTGCTAAAATATACATTCTGTTATTCTTGGAAATTTTCATCCAATAATTAGCATCTTCTGAATACCGTTGATTTTCATCAAAAAAACCTGTATTTTCAAGTACTTTTCTTTTAAATATCGCGGTAGAAGTTTGTCCATCTACTCTTAAAAGCAGTTTTCGTAAACTCATTTTGGCTAAATTATTCTCTCCTATTTTATAAGGAAACCAAATTTTTTCTCCGTTTCTTAAAGCTGTGATAAAATCAACTTCTTGATTTTTCAAAAAAAGCATTTGTCTTTCTGTCTTATTCGGTAACCATTCATCATCTGAATCTAATAAAGCAATATAATCTCCTTTTGCCAATTTCAACCCTGTATTTCTCGCTTTTGAAACTCCACTATTAGTTTGATTAATCAATTGAATATTAACTTCAGGATTTGCCTTTATATAATTTTCAACTAAAACCTCACTCTCATCAGTAGAACCATCATTAATCACAATAATCTCAAATTCTCCCAAATCATATGCCTGGAATTTAACAGAATATAACGCCTTAAAAATCGTTTTTTCTGCATTGTACATTGGGATTATTACCGAGATCATTTTAAAATTAATTTAGAAATAATTTATTAGTTTGCTTCATTATAAGGCAACCTATTGATAATCGATCTTCCCAAAGAAATTTCATCAGCATATTCCAACTCGTCTCCTACTGAAATTCCTCTTGCAATGCTTGAAAAATTTACATTAAAACCTTTGAATTTCTTATAAATATAATAAGCAGTAGTATCGCCTTCCATTGTTGCACTCAATGCAAAAATAAATTCTTTTACCTGTCCGGCATTAAGTTTCTTTTCAATACTCGGAATATTTAGCTGATTCGGTCCAACACCTTCCATTGGTGAAATTTTCCCTCCTAAAATCAAATATTTTCCTGTATATTTTCCTGTATTCTCAATAGCAATAACATCACGAACGTCTTCAACGATACAAATAACTTCGTCATTTCGTTTATGATTGCTGCAGATTTCACAAATCTCAAAATCAGAGAAATTATGACATTCTTTGCAGTATTTTATTTCGTTAACAAGATTAATCAGAGAATTTCCTAAAGTCGTTGCTCTGGAATTAGGTTGTTTCAATAAATGTAATGCTAAACGTAAAGCTGTTTTCCTGCCGATCCCGGGTAATCCAGAGATCTCATCCACTGCTTTTGCCAAAACTTTACTAGGGTAATCCATAACTACAAAAATAATACAAAAAGATGATTTTCCGTAGTTTTACGGGGGCTAAATCAAGAGATAATTCCAATAAAAAAATTATCTTTGGAAACTTAATATTAATCTGAGAAAAAAATAAACTAAATGGTACTTAACAACCTAAATTATCCACTGGATTTTAAATTCAAGATCACAACATTAGCCAGTGACTTCAATATTACGGACAAAAATGGAAATGCCGTTGCCTACGTTCGTCAAAAAATGTTTAAATTGAAAGAAGATGTGATCATTTTCAATGACGAAAGCAAATCAAAAGAGCTTTTCAGAATTCAGGCGAATAAATGGATCGATTTTAATTCTTCTTATTCTTTAAATGATTTAATTGACAAGAAAAATTACGGAAGATTGGCAAGAAAAGGAATGCGTTCTATCTGGAAATCTACTTATAATATTTTAGACTCAAACGATCAGCCAAAATTCACTGTAACAGAGGATAATGCATGGACAAAATTCTTCGACGGAATGGTAAGTGAGATCCCAATTATTGGTATGTTTACAGGATATTTCCTTAATCCGGCTTACACTGTAAGAGGAGTTGACGGAAAAGAATATTTTAAACTAAAAAAAATGCCTTCATTCTTCGGAAGAAGATTTCAGCTTGACAGAATGATCGATATTGACGACGAAGACGAAAGTTTAGTTGTTCTTTCATTATTAATGATGGTTCTTCTAGAAAGAGGCAGAGGATAAATAATATAAATCACAAACAATGAAATACCTAATTATTTTCTTTTCAGCGTTCTTATTGATCGCTTGTAAAAAAGACAAAGAAACAGTTTCGAGTTCGACAGCTAAAGATTCACTGAATATTGTTCAGGATTCTGTAAAAATGACAACTTCTTCGGGTAAAATTTTAGTTGAAACTATTGTTTTTCCTAAAGAAATTAAGGAATGCTCGTGCTATTTTGCCAAAAATAAAGCAGATTTTGAAGCAGAAAAATACATTTATGCTGATGACGCAGGAAAAACAGCTTACATGAAACTTGACGGTAAAAGATTAGCAATGAATCTTATCTCTTCAAGCGATATGGAATCTGATGAAGAACTGAGCAAAGAAATTGAAATTGACGATTACAAGATCTCTGTAAAAGGTAAAAAAATAAAAGGTGAAGAGGCTTTGTTATTTCAAGGCACATTGACTATTGAAAAACCAGACGGAACTGTTGAAACAATATCAATTTATGGTGAATGTGGATGCTAAACAAGTTCTAGTTTCTAATAAAAATAATGCTTCCAGATTTACGGGAGCATTTTTTATTTCGTAATTTTGATAAAAATAAAATTTCATGGAATTATCTAATATAGAACCGCAAATAGTGTGGAAAAATTTCTCCAAACTTAATGCTGTTCCAAGACCTTCAAAAAAAGAAGAAAAAGTAATTGCTTTCATTAAAGAATTTGGTGAAAGTCTAGGATTGGAAACTACGGTTGATGAAGTAGGCAATGTAATTATTAAAAAACCTGCCACTGCAGGAATGGAAAACCGCAAATCTATTGTGCTACAGTCGCATTTAGATATGGTTTGTCAGAAAAATAATGATGTTAGTTTTGATTTCGAAACTGAAGGAATCAAAATGGAAATTGATGGAGATTGGGTAAAGGCAAAAGGAACAACTTTAGGAGCTGATAACGGTTTAGGAGTTGCTACTATTATGTCGATCTTAGAAAGTTCAGACATTCCGCATCCGGCTTTGGAAGCGCTTTTCACAATCGATGAAGAGACTGGAATGACAGGAGCAATCGGTCTAAAACCAGGACAATTAACAGGTGAAATTTTATTAAACCTTGATACAGAAGAAGACGATGAAATTGACATCGGCTGCGCAGGTGGAATTGATGTTACGATTTCTCAAAACTATCAAACACAAGCTTCAAATGGCCAGATTGTAAGAATTGAAGTTAAAGGTTTGCAAGGCGGTCACTCCGGAATGGACATCCATAAAGGTTTTGGAAATGCGAATGTTATTTTAGGAAGATTACTTTATAAAGCTTTAGCAAAAGAAAATATTCAGTTGATTTCTATCGACGGTGGTGGATTGAGAAATGCTATTCCAAGAGAAGGTGTAGCTATCGTATCTGTAAGAAATGCTGAAGAATTTATTGAAGAAATTACAAATGGTCTTAAAAAAGAGATTCTAGAAGAATTTGCAACGGTTGAACCTGCTCTTCATATCAATATTGAAAATTCAACAAGTTCAGACAAAGCAATCTCAGAAGAAGATTCAAAGAAGATTATTTTAACTTTAAAAGCTCTTCACAACGGTGTTTACAGAATGAGTCCGGATGTTAAAGATTTAGTAGAATCTTCAAACAACGTGGCAAGAGTTGAGTTAAAAGAAGGAGGATTGAAGATTTTAAACCTTTCAAGATCATCTGTAGATTCTTCTAAAGATTCTGTTTCAGAACAATTAAAATCCGTAGCAGAATTAGCAGGAATGAATACAGAATTCAGCGGTTCTTATCCGGGATGGAAACCAAAACCAGGTTCTGAAATCGTTCAATTGATGGAAAAAATCTACATCGATAAATTTAAAGAAAAACCACAAGTTGTAGCTTGTCACGCAGGTTTAGAATGTGGAATTATCGGAGCAAATTATCCAGAAATGGAAATGGTAAGTTTCGGGCCAACAATCAGAGGGGCTCACTCTCCTGACGAAAGAGCAAATATCCCTTCTACACAGAAATTCTGGAGCTTCCTAAAAGATATTTTAGCGAATATTCCTCAGAAATAAAATAATACAATTGCTATATTGAATATCCAAAGTCGTTTGATTTTGGATATTTTTTTATTTAATTAGTATGAATTTTAAAAGATTAAGTTTAATATATTTGCATTAATAATAAACTATATCTCTTTAGTAAGAAATATTAAAAACACATTCATATGAAATTAAAACTTTTGTTTACAGGCTTAATCTGTTGCCAATTCTTTTCCGCTCAGTATAATTATCCCGCAACGCCGGAACATCCTGTTGTAGATGATTATTTCGGAACTAAAATGACAGATAATTACCGATGGCTGGAAGATCTTAAAAGTCCGGCTGTACAATCTTGGTTCAAAGCTGAATCTGATTTTAGCAATACTATCATTGACAAAATTCCTCATCGTGAAGATCTTTTCAAACAAATGAAAGATATTCAAAATATGAGCGGAGATTCTTTCGGTGTTATCATACAAAGACAAAATTCATATTTTTACACAAAAACAAAAAAAGGAGAAAACCTTTCAAAATTATACTCAAAAGACATTTCTACAGGAAAAGAAGTTTTAATATTTGATCCTGAAAAAATCAAAAAAGGAACTCAAATAACCAATTTCACTGTTGACCTAAAAGCACAAAAGATTGCTTTATTATTATCAAAATCTGGTGGTGAGATTTGTGAGCTTAAAATATTAGATCTTAATACAAAAAAATTGCTGAACGATTCCATTGATCCGATCTGGAGTGAATTTAATTTTGAATTTACACAAGACGGCAAGTCTATCATTTATACTAAAATGAGTACTGGTGACCCAAACAGCAACATGCTTTTAAAAGACATGAAAGCAATGCTTCACAAAATTGGTACTGATGTAAAAAATGATAAAATATTAGCTTCAAGAGTAGATTATCCTGAATTAAATGCTTTGACTGAACAGTTTACAAGTATAACATTTAGTGATGATTATAAATATATTATTCTGAGATTAAGCTCTGTAAAATCCGAAAGTCCAATTTTTGTTGCGCCATATTCAGAGTTAAAAAATAAAAAAATCAACTGGAAACAGATCGTAAAAGCGTCAGATGACATT
The DNA here is from genome assembly GCF_046535115.1 of Chryseobacterium sp. SIMBA_038. Classification (NCBI taxonomy): domain Bacteria; kingdom Pseudomonadati; phylum Bacteroidota; class Flavobacteriia; order Flavobacteriales; family Weeksellaceae; genus Chryseobacterium; species Chryseobacterium sp. SIMBA_038. Next base: position 73,342 of record NZ_JAWRXH010000006.1, on the reverse strand, counting down.
ACCGATATCTATATTTCTGATGATAAACTTTTCCTGCTTACCCATAAAGATGCTCCCAATTATAAAATTACGCTTACAAGTTTAGCAAATCCTGATTTCATTAATGCAAAAGTAGTAGTTCCTGAAAGTAAGGATGCGGTGATTATTGCAATTCATACTTCTAAAAACTATTTATACTATTCATTAGGTAATGGTATTACTAGAGATAAATATCAGGTAAATATCAAAACTCTAGACACTAAAAAGGTTCCATTACCATCTGGTGTAAACTCGTCGCTATCATTAAATCCGCATGAAAATGACAATATTTATTGTGAGAATGTGAATTGGCTTACTCCATTAACTATTTATGATTATAACCCCGAAAAAGGCGCTCCGGTAAAGAGTAAATATCTTAGCTCTGACGGAAATTATCCAGATTATAACAAACTTTACACCGTAAAAGAAATTGAAGTAAAAAGTCACGACGGAGTAATGGTTCCGCTTTCTATTATTTACCCTAAAAACATGAAAATGGATGGCTCCTCTCCTGCTTATATTACTGGATATGGTGGTTACGGAATATCTTATGAACCAAGATTTTCCCAAAGATTAACTGCATTATTAGAACAAGGAGTAGTTATTGCTATTGCGCATGTAAGAGGTGGTGGTGAAAAAGGCGAAAACTGGCACAAGACAGGTATGAAAGCAAACAAACCAAATACTTGGAAAGATTTTATTGCGTGTTCAGAATATCTAGTTGCTCAAAAATACACTTCTCCTTCAAAACTTATTGGAAATGGAGTAAGTATGGGTGGAGTTCTTATCGGAAGAGCAATAACTGAAAGACCGGATCTTTTTGCTGTTGCAATTGCTGAAGTTGGTATGACGAATGCACTTCGTTCAGAAACTACCGCCAATGGTCCGAACCAAATTCCTGAAGTGGGAACCCTAAAAAATGAAGAGGATACAAAAAATTTGATGGAAATGGATGCTCAGAGTAAAGTAAAAAAAGGAGTAAAGTATCCTGCTGTAATCATCCGTACCGGAATGAACGATTCAAGAATTACTCCTTGGGAACCTGGTAAATTTGCTGCAATTTTGCAGAAAAATTCAGGTTCAGGAAAACCTGTTCTGTTATATGTAAATTATGAAAACGGACATTTTACAAGTGATAAAGATGTCGTTTTCCATGAATATTCTGATATCTATGCGTTTGCTTTATGGCAAGTGGGACATCCGAAATTTCAGCCTGTAAAATAATTACAAGATTAAATTCATCTATAAAGCAAAAACTCTCGAAAATTTCGAGAGTTTTTTATTATTTAGTTAAAACTTTTCTAAGGATAAGGAGCAATCTCCACTTCAAGCCCCTCCATTTCTTCAACAATATGCAGCTGGCAACCCAATCTGCTATTCTCCTTCACATGGTAAGCTTCTGCAAGCATTGCATCTTCTTCATCGCCCATTTCTACAAGTCCCGGATCACTGATCACGTATACCTGACATGATGCGCACATCGCCATTCCTCCACAAACTCCGATTGTTCCTTCTTCTGCTAATTCATACGAACGGATGATTTCCATTAAGTTCATGGACATATCCGTAGGAGCAACAATATCGTGAGTTACACCGTCCCTGTCGGTGATTTTTATATTAATATCGTTCATTTTAGTTGATAGTTGATTGTCTTCTTTAGTTGATGGTAAAAGTTCGTTTTAACTAACAACCAATAACCGTCAACTGGCAACAAATTTAATCAATTTTTTTCACAACGGCCTTTTCTGCTTCTTTACGACTTCCGTCGAACCCGTCTACTCCACTTACGGTTGTATATTTTAAGACGTATTTTTTACCTGGATTTAGTCTGTTATAAACACTTTGACACATCAACGTTGCCTCGTGGAAACCACAAAGAATCAACTTCAATTTACCCGGATAGGTGTTGATATCTCCAATTGCGTAGATTCCATCGATATTTGTTTGATAATCTAATGCATTGTTAACAACGATTGCATTTTTCTCGATATTTAAGCCCCATTTAGAAATATCTCCTAATTTTGGAGTCAATCCAAATAATGGAATAAAGTAATCAGTTTCAAGATCATAAGCTTCTTCACCATCTTTTACAACAGTGATCGATTCTACTTTTCCGTCTCCCTTAATTCCTGTAACTTCAGCTGGAGTTATCAATTTGATCTTTCCTTGATTTTTAAGATCCTGTACTTTTTCTACAGAATCCAAAGCTCCTCTGAATTCGTTTCTTCTGTGGATCAAAGTAACTTCACTTGCTACGTTTGACAAGAAAATACTCCAATCCAGCGCAGAATCACCACCTCCGGCAATCACTACTTTTTTATTTCTGAAATGTTCAGGTTCTTTAACGAAATATTCAAGACCTTTTTCTTCATAATCAGCAATATTTTCAAATGCCGGTTTTCTAGGCTCAAAAGTTCCTAATCCACCTGCAATTGCGATTGCTTTACATCTGTGAACGGTTCCTTTATTCGTAACAACTTCAAACCACTCATCATCAACTTTAGAATAAGAAACAGCCGTTTCTCCCAATGTAAAACCAGGTTGAAACTGCTTAATCTGCTCCATTAAATTATCAATTAATTCCCCTGCATTCACCGACGGATACCCCGGAATATCGAAAATAGGTTTTTTAGGATAAAGCTCAGTCAATTGGCCTCCAGGTTGAGGAAGTGCATCGATGATGTGACACTTCATTTTTAATAAACCTGCTTCAAAAACAGCAAAAAGTCCAGTTGGTCCGGCTCCTATGATCAATATATCAGTAGTTATCATAATAATAAGATAATTTAATTATAAGTATAGCTGCAAATTTACTAATTTTAATGCTAAGCATATTTAATTCAGTCTAAATAAAAAGCTGAGATTTATCAAATATCATTAAAAAAATAAAAACTTTAAATTTGGCAACCTTTTTGTTAATGCTCTTAGTATGAAGAAAATATTTAATATTTTAACTTTATTCATTTTCTGTTTGGGCAGTGCTCAGATAGATAATATCGCAAACGGCGAATCTTTAACCTTGAGAATCCATTATGGTTTTCTTAATGCCGGAACCGCAAATTTAACCACAAAAACAACTACTTATCAAGGAGTTCCGCATCTTTATGTAAAAGGAACTGGCTCTACAACGGGTGCTGTAAAAGCATTTTTTAAAGTAGAAGATTTGTATGAAAGTTTTATCAACGTACAAACCGGACTTCCAAGTTTCTATGTAAGAAACGTAAAAGAAGGTGGATATACACAGCATTTTGAAACTGTTTTCAATCACGATAATCAAACTTTAATTTTAACTGATAAAAAAACTCCTGCAAACGGATCTAAAGTCATAAAATCAGTAAAAGGAGTTCAGGATATGCTTTCCTGTTTCTATTATTTAAGAAGCAAAAGCCCAGCTGAATTGAAAGTCGGAACAGTAATCAACATGAACGTTTGGATTGATGATGAAATGTTTCCTTTCCAGTTAAAAGTAACAGGAACAGAGAATTTAAAAACAAAATTCGGTACCATTAACTGTTTAAAAATTATTCCGTCTGTAAAAAGCGGAAGAGTTTTCAAAGAAAAAGAAGGCGTGACAATGTGGGTTTCCAATGATGCGAATCATGTCCCAATGTTATTGAAGGCAGAATTGGCTGTAGGCTCTTTAAAAGCCAGTATTGACGATTTTAAAAATGTGAAATATCCTTTGAAATTCACAAAATAAAATATAGTTAGTTTTTTTAATTTTGAAAATGTCTGTAAAAATTTTTTACAGACATTTTTGTTTTTAGATGTAATAAATTCTCTTTTTAGATTGTCTTGATTTTATAACACTAAGAACATGAGAACTAAATTACTGATCATTTGTTTACTATTTCACTCATTGATAGCGTATTCTCAGAAAAAAGAAGATGATCATATTGAAAGGAAAAAAATTATTATCACAAAAACCTCATCATCACCAAAAATTGATGGAATTCTTGATGATGCAGAATGGCAAAACGCTCCCATTGCAACAAATTTTATTGAAAGAAATCCAAATAATGGAAAACCTCAGCCAGATTCTTTAAAAACCGAAGTCAGAATTTTATATGATGATACCGGAATTTATTTTGCTGCTCAAATGTACGATCCCACTCCTAAAAAGATTGCAAAGGAATTAACGGAAAGAGATGGAATAAGCAATGATGATTTTTTTGGGCTTGCATTAAATGGATACAATGACAAACAGCAAAGTCTGGAATTTGTAGTAACCGCAGCAGGCGTGCAATATGATGCAAAATTAACGACTGACGGAGAAGATGATACCTGGAATTCCATTTGGTACAGTGGAGCAAAAATCAACGATAAAGGCTGGGCAGTTGAAATAAAAATACCTTACTCCGAATTGAGGTTTCCAAAGAATAATGTTCAGGAATGGGGAATGAATATGTTTAGAAAAATTCAGCGGACAAAAACTTTTTACGACTGGAATTTTGTAGATAATGCTAAAAACTCTTACACACTTTTTGACGGAGTTTTACAAGGAATCGAAAATATTAATCCTCCTACCAGATTGTCTTTTACACCTTATTTTTCAAGTTACGTCAATAGTTTTGACGGAAAAACCACAACAAATTTCAATGGTGGGATGGATGTAAAATATGGAATTAATGATGCCTTCACTTTTGATATGACCTTAATTCCGGACTTTGGACAGGCTAATTTTGATAATTCTATTTTAAATTTAAGTCCGTTCGAGCAGCAATTTTCCGAGCAAAGAACTTTTTTCACTGAAGGAACCGAATTGTTCAGCAAAGGCGGAATGTTTTACTCAAGAAGAGTCGGTGGAGAGCCTTCAAGATATCCAACAACAAATGAAAACGAGGAAGTCTTAGAATATCCTGCAAAAGTAAAATTGTTCAATGCTTTTAAAATTTCAGGAAGAACAAAAAAAGGTTTGGGAATCGGCTTTTTTAATGGAATAACTCAAAAAATGGAAGCCACTATTTTAAATAATGAAACGGGCGAAACCAGAAAAGAAGTTGTAGAACCGTGGACAAATTATAACGTCTTGGTTTTTGATCAGAGATTCAACGGAAACTCATCAGTTTCCCTTGTGAACACCAATGTAACAAGAGAGGGAGATTTCCGGGATGCCAATTCTACAGGGATTCTTTGGGATTTAATCAACAAGAAAAACACCTATAAAACTTTCGGAAGTCTGAAGGGAAGTTGGGTGATGGATGAAGGAACAAAATTTGGAAGTCGCGCAGAAGCCGGAGTTGAAAAAATTGCAGGAAAACACCGTTTTTCATTAAACGGAAATGCTACAACAAAAGATTGGGACATCAATGATCTTGGATTTTCAACCAAAACCAATTTTGCGAATTATAATGCTTGGTATGGTTACAGAATTTTACAGCCGACAGAGAAATTCAACAATATTTACTTGAATTTTAATCTAAATTATTTTCATCGAATTGAACCATTCTTAAACTCAAATTTTGTTTTCAATAACAACAATAGTTTTACTGATAAAAAGTTCAGAGTTTTCGGTGGCGGTATTGAGTTTACTCCTTTCGGGCAAAACGATATTTACGAACCGAGAACATTTGGAAGACACCTCAAAATTCCCGGATATTTTGATTCTTGGGTTTGGTTTGAAAGTGACAGCAGAAAAAAATTGCAGTATAATTTTACAGTGGATTATTACGCATTTGATGAAAAAGGAAGAAATCAGGTTTTCACTAATTTCGGATTGCGTTACAGATTTTCGGATAAATTTAATGTAAACTGGAGTTTTAATCCAAGTTTCAGTAACAATGAAACAGGTTTTGCAGGAAAAAGTGACACAGATATTTTCATTGGAAGAAGACAAAGAAATACGTACGAAAATGCTTTAACCTCAAAATATACTTTTAATGAAAAAATGGCTTTAACGTTGACTTTCAGACATTATTTTTCAGATGTTACCTATAAAAACTTTTATACTTTAAATCAAGACGGAAGTTTAGCCGAAATCAACAATTTCACCAAAAATCTTGATGGAACTTACAATGCCTGGAATGTAGATTTAAGATTTTCGTGGTGGTTTGCGCCGGGAAGCCAATTGACATTATTATATAGAAATGCAACTTCAAATTATCTTGAAATCTCAAGATTAAATGTGGGGAAAAATTATGATACACTCTTCAGCGAACCAATGGTGAATAATTTTTCGTTAAAGCTGACCTACTTTTTAGACTATAATCGAGTAAAAACCTGGACGAAAAAGAAGAATATGAAAAGTTAGATTGATGCTTCAACAGGCTTAATATCATCTTTAATACAAGCTGTTTAATTATGTATTATTCCGAACCAATGTCATGTGGAGCTGCGTTGAAGCATCTTTTAAGAATAATAAGTACTGTATAAGTTTTTCAATAATCAGTTTTTAATTACGTTTTGTTTCTAAGGTCAGTAATTAAAAACAAAAAACCTCCGGAAATTTTCGGAGGTTTTGTTTTCATTCACTTGTGCAAAAAAATAATTTTTTTTTCTCATTTTGTTGATACAAAGATACCAACATCAAGTGTATTATTGTTTTAAATAGCGTAGATATATATCGGTTGGGTTATAGATATTTTTCTATAAAAAAACCTCCGAAGTTGTCGGAGGTTTAATTTTTATTATAAAGTTTTAAACTGTTCTAATGTTCGGATATCATTTTCGAAGAACATTCTGATATCGCTCATTTGGTAAAGAAGCATCGTAATTCTTTCAATACCCATTCCAAATGCGTATCCTGAATATTTCTCAGAATCAATATTTACATTCTTCAAAACGGCAGGATCTACCATTCCACAACCCATGATTTCTAACCAACCTGTTCCTTTTGTAATTCTGTAGTCAGTTTCAGAGTTTAATCCCCAATATACATCAATCTCAGCACTTGGCTCAGTGAACGGGAAATAAGACGGTCTCATTCTGATTTTAGATTTACCGAAAAGTTCAGTCGTAAAGAACTGGATCGTTTGCTTCATATCTGCAAAACTTACATTCTCATCAATATATAAACCTTCAATCTGGTGGAAAATACAGTGCGAACGTGAAGAAATTGCTTCATTTCTGAATACTCTTCCCGGAGATAAAATTCTGATCGGCGGCTGATTTTCTTCCATGTAACGAATCTGTACAGAAGAAGTATGCGTTCTCAACAAAAGATCTGGATTTTGCTCGATAAAGAAAGTATCCTGCATGTCTCTTGCCGGATGGTATTCAGGAAGATTAAGGGCTGTAAAGTTGTGCCAGTCGTCTTCGATTTCCGGTCCGTCTGCAACAGCAAATCCGATAGATTTAAAAATCTCGATAATTCTGTTCTTCACCACATTAATTGGATGTCTTGAGCCCAAATCCAATGGAAAAGCAGGTCTTGTAAGATCTTCTTTTTCTAAAATAATAGAAGATTCAGACGATGTTTTCAAATCTTCCAATTTTACAGCAACCGCTTGCTTTAGAGTATTGATCTTCTGTCCGAATTCTTTCTTCTGGTCATTCGGTACTTCTTTAAATTTTTCAAAAAAATCATTCAGAACACCTTTTTTACCATTGTACTTAATTCGGAAGTTCTCTATCTCCTCTCTAGATGTAGCATTAAAGCCGTTTACTTCAACAAGTAGTTCTTCTATCTTTTCTATCATTATTCTACACTTTCAAAAATGTTTTGCAAAAATACGGTTTTTAAGTTTAATAATTTATTTGAACCAAAAAAAATCTGCCTCTTTTCGGAGGCAGACTTCAATCACTTATTTCACTTAAATAAAAAAATTATTTTTTTTCTAAAGCTTTAACGTTGATCTGAAGAGTTACCTCATCCTTGATGACTCCGTTTTCAGCAGGAGCCTGGAATTTCACGCCAAACTCTTCTCTTTTAATATCCTTAGGCTCAGTTGCAACGCTCACTACTCCATCTTTTACAGAAACATTGGCTTTAAACTGAGTTGGTTTTGTAATTCCTTTCACGGTTAAGTTACCATCTAACAATGTGTTATAATCACCTTCTGCAGCCGGAGTAACTTTTGTAATTTCATAAGAAGCTGTGGGAAATTTTTCTACTTCGAAGAAATCTCCGCTTTTCAAATGACCATTTAATTTTCCTAACTGATCAGCATCGTCTTTTAAATCAACTGATGTTAAAGAATTCATATCAGCAACGAATTTTCCGCTTTCAAGTTTACCATCTTTTACTGTAACATCACCACTTTCAAACTTTATGGTTCCGAAATGACTAGTATTTTCAGATTTAAAGACTTTATATCCTTTCCACTCCACTTTACTGTTTAAAGTATCCAACGTAAATTGGCTACCATCCTTAGTTGTTGCAACTTCATTACTTTCACTTGTAAGAGGCTTGTCTTTATTACAAGAAACCACTACAACCGCAGTAAAAAGAGCAGGAATAGCTAACGAAAACAGTTTTTTTCTCATTTTTGATATATTTTTATTCTACCTGTAAATATAATAAAATATTTTATTTTTTCCTAAAATCGTTACATTTGTAATATGCTATTAGAAATAAACAATTTATACTTCTCACATACCAAAGACAAACCGCTGTTTCAGAACCTCAACATTAAGTTTGAAGAGGGAAAGATCATCGCATTGGCGGGGGAAAGCGGTTGTGGAAAATCTACATTATTAAACCTGATTTACGGACTTCTCGACTGGCAAAGTGGTGAAATTATTTTTAACGAGACCAAACTTTTCGGGCCAAAAGGAAACTTAGTTCCCGGTGAAGCTGAAATGAAATTTGTAGCTCAGAATTTTGATCTGATGCCTTATTCTACCGTAGCGGATAATGTGGGTAAATTTATTTCTAATATTGATTTAAAAAAGAAAAAAGAAACCGTAACCGAACTTCTGGAAGTTGTTGGATTAGAAGAATTTGCAACTATTTTACCTAAATATCTTAGTGGCGGTCAACAACAAAGAGTTGCTATTGCAAGAGCGCTTTCTGTACTTCCGAAGCTTTTAATTTTAGATGAACCTTTCAGTAATCTGGATTTTCCGAGAAAGATTGAACTTCGTGAAAAGCTGTTCAGATACGTGAAAGAACATAATATTTCTTTGATTATCTCGACTCACGAATTACAGGATATTATGCCTTGGCTTGACCAGATTGTCATTCTTCAGGAAGGAAGATTAATTCAGAATGAAAGTCCGGAAGAAACGTATAGAAATCCTTATAATTCTTATGTTGCAAAGCTTTTTGGGGAAGTGAATATTTTTAATGAAAGTGAAATTTCAGATTTAAAACTTTCTAAATTTTCTTATTATCCGAAAGAAGTTACAATTTCTGAAAATGGTTTTGAAGCAGAGGTTTTAGAAAGCCGATTTGCTGGAAATCATTATTGGAATAAGTTGAAAATGAAAGATAAAGAGCTTATTGTTTATACTGATGGAAAGTTGGAAAATCCGGTTACTATTTCTTTTGATTAAATATACCGATTGTTTTAAAATTTAACCATTAAGTTTTTTGTTAAGAGGTTAAGATTATTAAGAGATTGCTTCGTCGCTTCGCTCCTCGCAATGACAAAAATTGAAAAAACGACTACCACCCTAGCCCAGATAGCAACGGTTACCCCGCAGTAAGGGTTGGAGAATTGAAGGGTTTGGGAGTTGGGGGCGTTGGCGCGAGGAGTATGAGTGGATAGCGGGAAATAGCTTCTAAAAAACATAATCACCACATTTACTAACAGTTATTATCAATTTGTGGATAAAAAAAATCACAATCTATTAATCTTTTTCTTAGATTTGTAGTACCACAGCATAAGGAAATTTTTGGTTAATTCTCTTTCATCCATTAGGCGGACATTAGCAGACTCTGCAATTAAGTCTTCGAAAGATAACACTGTCCAATTCTTTCCTTTTTTTGTGTTTTATCAATAAAAAATGCGCCCTAAAGACGCATTCCTATTATATTTATTAAGCCAACTTAAGCTTTCTTTACAAATTCAGATTTCAAAGCCATTGAACCGAAACCATCAATTTTACAATCAATATTATGGTCGCTGTCTGGTCTTAAACGAATATTTTTCACTTTAGTTCCTGCTTTTACCGGTTTTGGAGCTCCTTTTACAGGAAGATCTTTAACAACAACTACAGAATCACCGTCTTGTAATTCATTTCCGTTAGCATCAAGGATTTTTCCTTCGTTTGAAGCTTCAGAAGCTGCTTCTTCAGGATTCCATTCGTAGAAACATTGGGAACAAACCGTCATGTTATCGCTTGGATAGGTAAATTCGGAACCACATTTCGGGCAAAGTACAGTATCACTCATATTTTTTAATTTTTGCAAAGGTAAAATTTTATAATTAATCAGGTGGAAGCTGAAGTTGAGAGATGGAAGTTATTGTGTCGTGAAAAACTCATAATTCATAACTTATAAATCATAACTAATACCATTTATAATTTTCGTATTTTTGCAGATTCAAAACAGGAGAAGCAATTTATGGAACTTATTCACAGAAACTTAGCGATCGGAATTCACGATGCTTTACAAGAAACATTTTTCGAGAAAAATAAATACGCCGATAAAGTAATCGAAAGACTTTTAAAAGCTCACAGAAAATGGGGAAGCCAGGATAGAGCCGTTGTTTCTGAGATTTTCTATAATATCATCCGTTGGAAAAAACGTCTGGAATATTATATGGGAGAAGGCGTAAAACCTGATAATATTTACAAACTAATCATCGCATATTTACTTTGGAGCAAAACAAATTATAAAAGATTTGAAGAATTTGAAGGAATAAAAATCGCTGATATCACCACTAAGCTTAAAAAAGGAACTGTTCCTACCAAAGCAATTGAGCATTCTATTCCTGAATGGTTGGTTGAAACATTGGAAAGAGAATTAGGTCCAATTTGGGAAAAAGAAATGAAAGCTCTGAATGAGCGCGCTCCTACCGTTTTAAGAGCGAATGCTTTAAAAACTACACCAAGAGAACTTATTTCTGACCTAGAATCTGATAATATTGTTTCTTACACGGTAAAAAATTATCCAGATGCAGTACAATTGGAAGAGAAAAAGAATGTTTTTCTTACAACTGCTTTTAAAGACGGATTATTTGAAGTTCAGGATGCTACTTCACAAAAAATCGGATATTTCCTTGATGTAAAAGAAGGACAAAGAGTTGTTGACGCTTGTGCAGGTGCAGGTGGAAAAACACTTCATTTAGCTGCTTTGATGGGTAATAAAGGACAAATTATTGCTCTAGATATCTACGAATGGAAATTAGCTGAGCTAAAACGTCGTGCAAAAAGAGCCGGAGCTCACAACATTGAAACGCGTATGATCGCTGACAATAAAGTAATCAAACGTCTTCACGAGAAAGCTGACAGGTTATTGATCGATGCGCCATGTTCAGGTCTGGGAGTTTTGAAAAGAAACCCTGACAGTAAGTGGAAAATCGACCAAGATTTTATCGATAGAATTAAAAAAGAACAACAGCAAATTCTTCAGGATTATTCTAAAATTCTTAAAAAAGGAGGAAAAATGGTTTACGCAACATGCTCTATCCTACCTTCTGAGAATAACTTGCAAGTTGAAGAATTCTTGAAAAACAATGCAGATTTCAAAATGGTTAAAGAAGAAAAAGTAATGCCTAGCGAAGGTTATGACGGATTCTACATGGCTTTGATCGAGAGACTTGCTTAAAAACTAGCTTAACATTATCAAAATACATTAACTACTCTATTTTTTGGAGTAGTTTTTTGTTGTTTTCAATTAAAATTTCAAAAATAAAAATCATACAAATTTGTTTAAAAAATTAATATTTTTTATTGACATGTAACTTTCACATTGTCATTTCATACCTATTCATCAAAAGCTATTTTCAAAATTCACAAAGTTGATATTATGTTAACTAAATTTTATCTTTGTGAGAAACCTACTCTATTATGTACAAAAGAATTTTATCAAGTTTTTTTACTGTCTTTTTATTTTGTTTGACGTTTGCTCAAACATATGAAATCCAATACATAAGCTCGTATAACGGAAAAGTATTGACCGATCAAACTCCGACTTTAGTTTGGGCTAATGAAAAGGAAAATTTTATATTAAATAATAAAATCAGAGAACAAAAAAGCGATTATCCTTTTGAAATAACGAAAATCGAAAAACCTTCAAATACTATTGTTTCTTATGGATTTTTAAAGCCCAACGAAATTATTTCAACTTCTGATGTAGAATCTGTAGGAAAACAAACTTTTGAATTCACAAACGAAACGAAAAAAATTCTAGGTTATAATTGCAAGAAAGCGGTTACAAAAATCAATTCAAACACCATTGAAGTTTGGTATACGAATGATTTAAAAATCAAAGGTGGACCGTCAACTTTAGGTCAAAACTTAGGATTGGTGTTGGAAGTTGAGCGTAATAAAAATTCTGTGATAACAGCCAATTCAATTAAAAAAGTTAAGAAAACAGATATTGAAACTTTATTAAAAGGCTCCATAAATTCTACGGATTTATTAGGCTATAAAGATCTTCTTTGGAAAAGCAGATTTACGACCTTAAAAGTTTTTGAAAACGAAACCATTAATTTTTCTGATGAATCAAAATCAGACGAACAAATAAAAAGATTCGCCAACGGAACAATTATACTTAAAAAAATTAAGTTCCCAAAAATCTCAGAAGGTGAACTTATTTTTGCTGAACTTAAGCAACAGTCCAACGGCGACGCTTACGACAGAACCGGAACTGTTTTCTTTATTACACAGGATAAATCACAATCTTTCTTTGACGGATTAGAAAAAGGAGCAAAAACACTTCCTCTTTATGACAACGGCAACGGAAAGCAGTATTATGGTATAACTTCTACTGAAAATTATAATCCTGCAACCGAAATGATGAGATTTTTTACAGCTTTCGGAACTCAAAAATTCAATCATCTTGAGTTAAAAGGAAAAACGTGGCAAACAATTACACCTTATCGTCAGGATATCACAGAACTGAAGCCTTCTCTCTCTGAAAAAGAACTTTGGATCGGTACTTTTATTGGTAATTATGACAAAGGTGGTCACAAAGTGAGTTTGGAAATAACAATCCACAAAAGCGATCAGGCTGTGAATAAAAATAACACGGTCATTCCACTTTTCAATACACTCAACATTATGGAAATGGCAGGACAGGATTATTCCACCATGTTCAATAACGATAAAGGACTTTTTGTAGAATTTACTTTACAAAAAGATTTGAAAAATGCACAGTTAAGATATACAACTACAGGCCACGGCGGTTGGGAAAACGGAGACGAATTCGTTCCTAAAGCCAATTCTATTTTCCTCGACGGAAAAATGACGTTTTCTTTTGTTCCATGGAGATCAGATTGCGGATCTTACCGTCTTTACAATCCTGCATCCGGAAATTTCCCGGACGGACTTTCATCATCAGACTTAAGCAGATCAAACTGGTGCCCGGGAACGGTTACCAATCCAAACTTTATTCCTCTTGGAGATTTAAAAGCAGGAAAGCATACCATTCAGGTAAAAATACCTCAGGGACCAACGGAAGGAACAAGTTTCAGTTCGTGGAATGTATCAGGCGTTTTACTAGGATCCCAATAAAACAAAACCTTCTTGCAATGGGATTGCAAGAAGGTAAAAACACAAATGATGAAAAAAAATTATTTCGAGCCACAAAGTAAGGGCAAAAATTCGTATAATTAATTAACATAGATTAATAAATATTTCATTTTTATTTCGTATGTAATAATGAATTAATATGTAGATGTGAAAAATATTAATCAAAATCGCCATAACTAGTATATTTAATTAATATTTTACCGTTAAACAATTTATTAAGTTAAAGTTTTTCACATTTATGTATTTTTTGTTGTTATTTTTAAATTACAATTCTATTTTTGCTTTAAATAAATGATAAAAAATGTGTGGAATCGTATGTTTGTTTGATGCAAAACAAAAAACCGAAATATTAAGACCTCAAGTTTTAGAAATGTCAAAAAAAATTCGTCACAGAGGTCCGGACTGGAGTGGCGTATTTCAAAATGAAAAAGTAGTTTTCTCTCACGAAAGACTTGCTATTGTAGATCCTACTTCAGGAAAGCAGCCTTTATTTACAAAAGACGGAAATGTTGTTTTAGCAGTAAACGGAGAGATTTATAACCATAGAGAATTAAAGGAAGAATTTCCTGATTATGAATTTCAAACTCAGTCAGATTGCGAAGTTATTTTAGCTCTTTATAGAAAATATGGAAAAAATTTCATCGAAAAACTAAATGGAATTTTCGCTTTTGCTCTTTATGACATAGAAAATGATGTTTATCTGATCGCCCGTGATCATATGGGAATCTGTCCATTATATCAAGGTTGGGACAAAAACGGAAACTATTATGTAGCTTCTGAACTAAAAGCTTTGGAAGGAGTTTGTAAAACTATTGAAACTTTTTTACCCGGACATTTTCTTTTCAGCCCGGATGGAACTGAACTTCAACAGTGGTACACAAGAGATTGGGAAAGTTTTAACAATGTAAAAGATAACGAAACTGATATTTCAAAAATCAGAAAAGGACTTGAAGATGCTGTTCACAGACAGTTAATGAGTGATGTTCCTTACGGAGTGCTTCTTTCAGGAGGTTTGGATTCTTCTGTTATTTCCGCAATTACCGCAAAATTTGCAAGACAAAGAATTGAAAGTGGCGATACTCAGGAAGCTTGGTATCCAAGATTACACAGTTTTGCTGTTGGTTTGGTAGGCTCACCCGATCTTATTGCTGCAAAAAAAGCTGCAGAACATATCGGATCAATTCATCATGAAGTTAATTTCACTGTTCAGGAAGGCCTGGATGCGGTTCGTGATGTAATTTATCACTTGGAAACTTATGATGTAACAACCATTAGAGCTTCTACACCGATGTATCTTTTGGCAAGAGTTATTAAATCAATGGGAATAAAAATGGTGCTTTCCGGCGAAGGTTCTGATGAATTATTCGGTGGATATTTGTATTTCCATAAAGCTCCGAACGCAAAAGAATTCCATGATGAAACGGTAAGAAAATTAGGAAAACTTCACCTTTACGATTGCCTGCGAGCCAATAAAGCGTTGATGAGCTGGGGAATTGAAGGTCGCGTACCTTTCTTAGACAAAGAATTCATGGATATTGCAATGGCTGTTAATCCAAAAGATAAAATGATCAACGTTGCCGAAGGAAAAATTGAAAAATGGGTTTTAAGAAAGGCTTTTGAAGATTTACTTCCTGAATCTATTGCCTGGAGACAAAAAGAGCAGTTCTCGGACGGCGTTGGCTATTCATGGATCGATACTTTAAAAGAAGTTGCAGAAAAAGAGGTTTCTGACGAAATGATGACGAATGCAAAATTCAGATTCCCTTTAAACACTCCTCAAAACAAAGAAGAATATCGTTACAGAACAATTTTTGAAGAACATTTCCCAAGTGAAACAGCTGCAGCCACGGTTCCATCTGTTCCATCTATCGCATGTTCAACTCCAATTGCTTTGGAATGGGATGAAGCTTTCAAAAAAATGAACGATCCAAGCGGAAGATCTGTAAAAGTTCACGAAACGTCATATGAATAAGAGGGTTTAGGGTTTAGGGTTTAGGGTTTAGGGTTTAGGGTTTAGGGTTTAGGGTTTAGGAAAATAAAATTTAAAACAGTAAGCTAAAAACCTAATTCCTAAGCCCTGAATCCTATTACCTAACAATAAAATTTATCAATCCTGTAGCGATACAGGATTTTCTTTTGAAAAACTAATAATAAATTGATATAATTTAACTGACAATCAAAAATATTATCTAATAAATAATTATATTTGGAAAACGAAAAATCAATTTTATAAAAATGAGAAGAAACATTACTATCTTTTTTGCTTTATTATCTATAACTTTTACCTTTGGTCAGGGTAAATTTGGTAAATATCTTAACTCAAAAAAACTTGCTTTAACATACAAAAGCGTAAAGGATAATGAAAAGGATGATTATTATCAACAATTCTATTGGCTTGCAAAAGCTGAACAGCTAAAAACGTATCCACACCTTAAGGATGTTAAGCCTAAAGTGTTGTATGAGTTTGTGAAAAAAGTAAATCCTCAAAATCCAACAAAAAAACTGGATGCAAGAGGTAAAGAACTAAGAGCAACAGCAGAATTATCTTTAAATCAATATTTTAAAAATAAAAATTTCGAGAACAACAATGTCTTAATGTTAAACTTAGAGACGTATGTTGATCCTTCTCAGGGAGAATACTTCACAAAAGTAGATCCTGAAAAAATCAAGGAATTGGTACCTAAAGAATTATTTGCATTCAACTCTTTGAACAAAAAAACTCAAGAAGAGAAAACCTATTATCTTTGGATCAATAAGAAAAAAGATGATTTCAATATTGTAGATATCATTCCTGAAGAGAAAGAAAACAAAGCTTTCTACGCAAGAGTGAAGCAATATCTTCCAAGCTACAAATTCTCTAAATATGTACCTTCAGTTAAAAAAGGAACTAAAACAGATAAAACAGATGTAGATTTTTACTACATCATGCCTTTTGAACAGAATACTGATAACATTGAATACAAAACAACGGATTTCAAAACTTACGAACTAAGCCAGTACAGAAAAGCTGGTGACGAGTGGAAAGGAGTAGAAAAGCCTAGAAAATAAATCAAAAAGTCTTGTGAAATATCGCAAGACTTTTTTGTTGAAATCAATTCTAAATTTGCCATTCCCAAGGAATCTAGACTTAGTTTATTATTTTACATAAAATCTTTGTTTAAAAACCTCATTAAGGAATAAATATTGCTTTAAAAAAGAACAATTCTTTGAACTAAAACAAATCTGGAAAGTTTTCATTTTCAGTAAAAATCATATGTCAGAAGTAAGTGAACAACCCAAAACATCCATAAAAAAAATCCTTCCACTGATTCTTGCCACTGCGATTTTCATGCAGATGCTGGATTCCACAATTTTGAATACTTCCCTGCCTTCCATCGCAAAAGACCTGCAGGAATCTCCTCTTAACATGCAGAACGCAATCATTAGTTACGTTCTTACGTTAGCGGTTTTTATGCCGGCAAGCGGTTTTTTGGCCGATCGTTTTGGGACGAGAAAAGTTTTTATTTTTTCATTAGTACTTTTTAGTTTGGGTTCGTTTTTTTGTGCTATTTCTCAAAATCTTACGCATTTGGTGATTGCCCGAGTAATTCAGGGTGTTGGAGGAAGTTTAATGACTCCCGTCGGAAAATTAGCTTTAATTAAAACTTTCGATAAAAATGAATTATTAAAAGCCATGAATTTCGCCATCATTCCTGCACTAATTGGCCCTGTTTTAGGTCCGTTGGTTGGAGGTTACATGGTAGATTATCTTTCATGGCACTGGATTTTCTTAATTAACATCCCGTTCGGTATCATCGGAATTATTTTAGGCGTCAAATACATGCCCAACTACAAATCTGAGTCTCCCGATTTCGATTTAAAGGGCTTTTTAATCTTTGCAGCAGCCTCTCTCCTACTTTCCATTTCATTAGAACTTTTTGGAGATCTCCAAAATACAACGCCCGTTTTAGTCGTGTTTATTTTAGGATTTTTATTCATGTATTATTACTACAGACATGCAAAAAGAGGTGGAAATCCTATTTTTCCGTTAAATCTTTTTCAGGTAAGAACATTTCGTGTAGGTGTTGTGGGGAACTTGGCGACGCGAGTAGGAATTAGTGCAATACCACTATTATTACCGCTAATGATTCAGATTGCGTACAAACAATCTGCGGTAACTTCCGGCTGGATTATCGCACCGATGGCTTTAACTGCCATGTTTGGAAAATCTTATGTCATTAAAATTTTAGATACTTTCGGTTATCGAAAAACATTGATGGTCAATACTTTCATCATCGGAACATTAATTTGCTTATTGGCCATTCCGAATATTCACACTTCTTTATATTGGTTTGTACCGATTATTGCGGTTTTGGGATTTTTCAATTCGATTCAATTTACCTCAATGAACACCATTTCCATTGCAGATTTGCGAAATTTCCAAACAAGCAGCGGAAACTCATTAATATCCGTCAATCAACAACTTGCGATTGGTTTTGGGATCGCATTTGGTTTAATTGTCTTAAAATTATTTGAAAATACAGATTTAATCGAAGGAGAAATTCACAACGCTTTTCGATATACATTTCTCACTGTCGGAATTTTAACCATCATTTCCGGACTTGTTTTCAGAAGACTTCATGTCTCTGACGGAAAAAACATGAAATCAAAAGAAGATTAAAATTATACATATTTTTTGAAGCTGTTTCCCGCTTTCCGCTACAATCTTTTTTTTCAAAAAAGGATTTTCGCTGCAATCGGGGCTAGGGTATTTGCCCAGTATTTGACATTTCGAGTAACCGCAAAGTTTGTCATCCCACAGGGACCTAGACTCGAATCTTTCCACACAATAAACCTCACAGGTTTTGAAAACCTGTGAGGTTTGTCATAATACAAAAAAATGATATTTCAACATCTCCCATTTTCGCATCTCTTAACTTCAGAACAAGCCAACTACTTATCACACATCAATGCATCTGATTTTCAACTTTAATAACTTTGCTAATATAAAATCAACAGTATTATGGCAACTAAAAAAGTAGAAATCGTAGTATCTCCAAAACCTGCACATTTTGTGGGTGACGGTTTTAGGGTGCATAATTTTATTCCGAGCGTACAAGGATTAGATATGAAAAGAATGGATCCTTTCATTATGCTCGATTATAACTCAAAATTTCATTTTAACGGAACAGAAACACCAAGAGGAGTCGGTGTACATCCTCACAGAGGTTTTGAAACCGTAACCATAGCCTATCAAGGCAGAGTTGAACATCACGACAGCGCAGGAGGCGGAGGAATTATCGGTGAAGGAGATGTACAATGGATGACCGCTGCAAAAGGTGTTCTCCACAAAGAATATCATGAAACAGAATGGGCAAAAACAGGCGGAATTTTCCAAATGGTTCAGCTTTGGGTAAATCTTCCTTCAGTATACAAAATGAGTTGTCCAAAATATCAGGCAATCAAAAATTCCGATATGGAAAAAGTTGATCTTGGCGACAACGGATTCATAGAAATTATTGCCGGAGAATATAACAATCATAAAGGACCTGCATTTACTTACAGTCCGGTTCACATGATGAATGCAAAATTAAGAACAGGAGGAAAAGCAGATTTCAATTTTCCTGCAAACTTTAATACCGCAGCTTTGGTTGTTAAAGGAAGCATTATTGTAAACGGAGAAGAAAAAGCGCCATCAGATCATTTGGTATTATTCCAAAATGAAGGCGAAAATTTCACCATTGGAGCATCTGAAGATTCAATTGTATTAATCATCAGCGGAATGCCTTTAGACGAACCTATTTATCCACATGGCCCGTTTGTAATGAATTCAAAAGAAGAAATTATGCAGGCTTTTGAGGATTACAATTTGGGGAGATTTGGGTACTTGGCGGATTAAGTAAGATTTAAACTTTACTTAAACTTCAGTAATTTTTTTTTTTTACTAACTTTATAAATTGTGTTATTAAAAACAACGCACTAATTTCGTCATTGCGAGAAACGAAGTGCCGAAGCAATCTCATTTTCACAAATATTTAGATTGCCACGTCGCAAAGCTCCTCGCAATGACACGAAAAACAAACCTTAAAAACAACTTTAGCCATGTCAAACATCGGACTTATTATAGAAGAAAAATCAGCAGATATAGGAAACTTTTTAGTGGGAAGATTATTGCCTTTCCGTGAAAAAAGAGCAGTTGGGCCTTTCGTTTTCATCGATCACATGGGACCTTCTGAATTGAAAGATTATCAAAATCTTGATGTTCCGCCACATCCACATATCGGACTTTCAACCTTAACTTATCTTTTGGAAGGATCAATTTTCCACAGAGACAGCATCGGAAGCGCTCTTGAAATTAAACCAGGCGCAGTAAACTGGATGACTGCAGGAAAAGGTGTTGTACACTCAGAAAGAACACCGGAATATTTAAGACATACCGATAAAAAACTTCACGGATTTCAAATCTGGGTAGGACTTCCGAAACATTTAGAACAAAGTGAACCGACTTTTCATCATATTGAAGCGAATGAAATTCCGGTTTGGGAAGAAGGTGACATTCAATATAAATTAATTGCAGGAGAAGCTTTTGGAAGAACATCTCCGGTTCCTGTTCACAGCAAATTATTTTTTATTGAAATTAAAACTAAAACGGCTCAAAAAATCAGCATAGGAAAAGATCTTTACGGAGAAGCTGCGATGTACGTTTTGGACGGAACAGTTACTACAGACGGAAATTCTTACGGTTCAAAGCAATTAATGATCGCAAAAGAAACCAAACTTTGTGAGTTCGAGATGAGCGAAAACGGAACTGTTTATCTTTTCGGCGGAGAACCTTTTGACGAAGAGCGTTTTATATTCTGGAATTTTGTAAATTCAGACAAAGAATTAATCGATCAAGCAAAAGTAAATTGGAACGACCAAAATCACGATGCTTTTCCTTTAGTTCCTGGTGACGAGCATGAATTTGTGCCGCTTCCTAAAGCTATTTTAAACAGAAAATAAACTTTAAAATCTCAGAATTTTCATCCGTAAATCCTAAATAAATGAATAGAATAATCCTTATATTCTTAATAATTACATCCTTTTTAAGTAATGCCCAGACCGTAAATGAGCCTAAAAACAATCCTGAAGAATGGTCAAAACCTTATGAACCGTTCAGAATTGCAGGCAATTTGTATTATGTAGGAACTTACGATTTGGCATCTTACCTGATTGTTACCGATAAAGGAAATATTCTTATCAACACAGGATTAGCGGGCTCACTTCCAATGATCAAGGATAACATTAAAAAACTTGGTTTTAATTATAAAGACATCAAAATTCTGACTTTGACACAGGCTCATTTTGACCACATGGGAGCAATGGCTGACATCAAAAAAGAAACAGGCGCTAAATTGTATGTGGATAAAAAAGATGCAGAAGAATTAAAAAGTGGCGGAAAATCAGATTATGAATTGGGAAAATATGGCGTGACATTTAAACCTGTAACCCCAGATTATCTTTTGAAAAATAATGCTAAAATAAAACTCGGGAATACGACCCTGACTTTACTTCATCATCCGGGACATACAAAAGGATCATGTAGTTTTTTATTCGAAACCAAAGATAAAAATCAAACGTATAAAGTTTTAATTGCCAATTTGCCTTCGATCATTATTGATGACAAAAAATTCTCTGACGTAAAAACGTATCAAACGATTCAGAAAGATTATGGTGATACATTTAAAGCGATGAAAAATGTGAATTTTGACATTTGGGTAGCTTCCCATGGAAGTCAGTTTGGTTTGCACACAAAACGAAAAGAAGGAGATACTTACAATCCTAAACTCTTTGCAGATAAAGAAGTCTATTTTCAAAAACTTGAAAAATTAGAAGCAGATTATCAGGAAAAAGTAAAACAAGATTCACCACAAAAATAACAGAAAGTATTAAATAATGAAAATATTAGCATTTGCAGGAAGCACCTCTTCCACTTCGATCAACAGAGAATTAGTAAAATTTGTTTTGAAAGATTTTCAGGATGAAGAAATTAATTTAATTGATCTTAATAATTTCACGATGCCTACTTTTTCTGTTGATCTGGAAAAGAAAGGTTTTCCGGATGAAGCGCACAACTTTTTAAAGCAAATAGAAGAATGCGACGTGATTATTTGTTCGCTTGCTGAACATAACAGGTCTTACAGTGCAGCTTTTAAAAATGTTTTCGACTGGGCTTCAAGGATTAACGTTAAAGTTTTTCAGAATAAACCAATGCTTTTGATGTCAACTTCTCCGGGAGGTTACGGTGGCGGAAATGTGATGAATACAGCAAAAACGTTCTTTCCAAACTTTGGAGCTGATATTAAAGATACTTTTTCTCTTTCTAAATTTTACGAAAACTTCGATTTGGAAAGCGGTGTCATCAATCCGGAAATGCTTAAAGAATTAAAGGAAAAAATTGAGAATTTTAAAATTCAGGTTAAAAACTAATGACAAAAGGAAGATTAGAGGCTTTCAGTGACGGCGTTTTAGCTGTTATTATTACAATTATGGTGCTTGAATTAAAAGTACCGGAAGGAAATAATTGGGAAAGTTTGAAACCTCTTATTCCAAAGTTTTTGGCTTATATTTTTAGTTTTATTTATATCGGAATCTATTGGAACAACCATCATCATTTGTTTCAGGCTGTAAAAAAAGTGAACGGAAGTATTCTTTGGGCCAATCTTCATTTGTTGTTCTGGCTTTCATTAATGCCCGTAGCAACAGAGTGGATCGGGGAAACCCATTTTGCAAAAAATCCAGTAACAGTTTATGGCATAGGATTGATAATGGCCGGGATTGCGTATACCATTCTGGAAAATTTAATTATAAAAAATGAAGGTGAAAACTCGAAGATAAAAGAAGCAATACATTCTAAATTTAAAGAGTACATGTCGATTATTTTTTACATTTCAGGGATCGTGACTTCGTTTTTTTATCCTTATATTGCAATAGGTTTTTATTACGCCTCTGCTTTGCTATGGCTCGTTCCCGACAAAAGAATTGAAAGATCATTAAAAGAAGATTAGTATGGAAACACACGAATACATCAATGGAGAAATCACTGTTATCTGGCAACCTCAAAAATGTATCCATTCAACAGTTTGCGTGAAAACTCTTCCAAAAGTTTATAATCCAAAAGAAAGACCCTGGATAAAAGTTGAAAATGCAACTCCTCAGGAACTTAAAAATCAAATAGACCTGTGCCCATCCGGAGCATTAAGTTATAAATTCAAGACACAACAATAATGGGAGTAACCGTAAAAGCAGTTTTAGGAAAAGAAAAATATTATACCGAAGTAACAGCTGGTGAAAACCAACTGATCACGGACGAACCTGTAGATAAAGGCGGACAGAATAAAGGTTTTAATCCTTTTGAAATCCTAGCAACATCATTAGCAAGCTGTACCGCAGCTACATTAAAAATGTACATCGACCGAAAAGAATGGGACGTTGAAAAAATAAATGTAGAAGTAGAACTTGAAAATTTTCCTTTGACAAAACTTTGTGTTTTCAAAAGAAATATCAGCTTTGAAGGCACAAATCTTGACGAAGAACAGATGAAAAGACTTCATTTGATAGCGGATGCGTGTCCTGTACACAAAATATTAACTCACGATATAGAAATTCAAACCAAATTTTCATAATATGATAGAAGTAAAACAAACCAACGACGAAAAACACGGAAGTTTTGAGGCTTTCATAGACGGAATCTCAGCAGGAAAAATGACTTACACTTGGGCGGGTGAAGAAAGATTCATCATCGATCACACCGAGGTAGGCGAAGAACACAACGGAAAAGGCGTTGGTAAAGAAATGCTTTTGGCTGCGGTAGAATTCGCAAGGCAAAATGGCAAGAAGATCATTCCGCTTTGTCCGTTTGCTAAGGCTAGTTTCCAGAAAAGTGAAGAACTTCAGGATGTTTTAGTTAATTAGTTTTAAATTAAACACAGAAAATAAATCAACCTTTCCGTTATCAATACTGAGAGGTTTTTTTTCTTTTTTAACACACCATAAAAAAACTATATTTGTAAAATTTTAATCGAATAAAATATGTCTCCACTTATATTATTGTCCATCATTATCATTTATTTCGCCCTACTCCTTTGGGTAGCTTATAAAACAGGAAAAGGCAGTGATAATGAGAGTTTCTTCATCGGAAACCGTAAAAGTAATTGGATGCTTGTTGCCTTTGGAATGATCGGAACTTCACTTTCAGGAGTGACTTTCGTGAGCGTTCCAGGCGCCGTTGGAAAAGACAGTTTTTCTTATTTACAGATCACTTTAGGTTATCTTATTGGATATATTGTGGTTGCTTATGTCTTACTTCCTTTATATTATCGGTTAAAATTAACTTCCATTTATGGTTATCTTCAGCAAAGAATGGGACAACTTTCCTATAAGTCGGGAGCGTGGATTTTCATTGTTTCGAGATTGGTTGGTGCAACAGCGAGATTGTATTTGGTTGTTAATATTCTTCAAATCACTATTTTAGATAGTTTAGGAGTTCCTTTTATTGTGACGACCTTAATTATTTTAATCATGATTATCCTTTATACGTATGAAGGAGGTGTGAAAACCATTGTCTGGACAGATACTTTACAAACTTCTTGCATGCTTTTAGGATTGATCATCTGTACTGTTTATATGTTGAATCATTTAGATCTAAGTGTTGGACAGAGTTTAACAGCAATGAGCGACAAAGGCTACACGAAGATATTTGAATTCGATATTAATTCTCCCGGATTTTTCATTAAACAAATTCTTGCCGGAGCATTTATTACCATCACTATGACCGGAATTGATCAGGAAATGATGCAGAAAAGCCTTTCTGTAACGAAGCTGAAAGATTCTCAGAAGAATATGGTAACGCTTGGTTTTATTTTGTTGGGAGTAATTTCACTATTTCTTTATATGGGCGGACTTTTATATCTTTTTGGACAAAGCGAAGGCGGCCACATCACTGAAATCATTAAAGATGGAATTCCTAAAAAAGAATTTTTATTGAATGGAAAAGATATTTTCGGAGATAAAATTTTCCCTGAAGTGGCTTTAAATCATATGCCAGGATTTATTTCAATTATATTTATTATCGCTTTAATTTCAGCTTTATTTCCAAGTGCAGATGGTGCTATGACGGCGCTTACCTCATCAATTTGTATTGATATTGTCGGAATGAAAGACAAGCCTTGGGATACTAAAAAGAAAGAAAAATTCAGGAAAAATGTACACTTGATCGTTGCTTCTTCTTTCTTAGTTATGGTTGTTATCTTTAAAATTATTAATGATAATTCCATGATTGGTTTAATTCTTAAATTGGCAGGATTCACTTACGGACCTCTTCTAGGACTTTTTGCTTTCGGAATTTTCACTAAATATAAAGTAGTTGATAAATTGGTTCCTTACGTTTGTATTGCAGCACCGATTATCTCTTATTTTATCGATAAATATCAGGCTACTCTTTTCGGAGATTTCAAAATAGGATTGGAGTTGTTGATTATTAATGGACTGTTGACTTTCTTTGGGCTTTGGTTGATTAGAAAGAAATAAATTTTAAGTTTTGGCTAAAGCCAATTGAATAGATTTTTGATTTGAACGGGCTAAAGCCCGCCCCTACTGATGAAAAAATTACGTTGTTGAGATTAGAAGATTTAAAAAAATCAATAGCAAAGATTCTGTTACAATATTAAGTTAAAAAAAGATTAATAATATTTTAATAAAACGGTCAACATCCATCATCAAAGGCTGTTAAAGCAATAAAATATTTAAATAATTCAAAATCCGAGTTTTAGGCTCGGATTTTTACATTTTTGTAAGCCATTAAAAAATTGTAAATTCGCGTGTAAATAAATCAGATATAATGAGTAAAAGTATCGAAGAGTTGAAATCTCTTACTACACAAATCAGGAGAGACATTTTAAGAATGGTTCATGCTGTAAATTCAGGTCATCCGGGCGGAAGTTTAGGTTGTACAGAATTTTTCACAGCGCTTTACGGAAAGGTAATGAACTATAGCCTTCCTTTCACAATGGAGGGGAAAAATCAAGATCATTTTTATCTTTCAAACGGACACATTTCACCGGTATTCTATTCTACTTTGGCAAGATTCGGATTTTTCCCAGTTGAAGAACTGAGTACTTTCAGAAAATTAGATTCTAGATTGCAAGGACACCCAACTACTCATGAGGGTCTTCCGGGAATCAGAGTCGCTTCCGGATCTCTTGGTCAGGGACTTTCTGTAGCTTTAGGTGTAGCTCAAGGTAAAAAATTAGACGGAGACAGCTCTTTAGTATATACTTTACATGGAGATGGAGAATTGCAGGAAGGTCAAAACTGGGAAGCTTTGATGTATGCTTCTGCTAAAAAAGTGGATAACATTATTTCTACCATTGATTATAACGGACAACAAATCGACGGAAGTACAGACAACGTACTTTCATTAGGAAATCTTCATGCAAAATTGGAGGCTTTCGGATGGATCGTTTTGGAAGAGAAAAACGGTAATGATCTTGAAGCAGTAATTGCCATCCTAGAGAGAGCAAAAACTGAGACAGGAAAAGAAAAACCAGTTGTAATCATTCTTCATACGGAGATGGGTAACGGTGTAGACTTCATGATGGGATCTCATGCTTGGCATGGAAAAGCTCCTAATGATGATCAATTGGCTACAGCAATGAAAGAATTATACTTAGAAGCTCCGGCAGATTATTAATTATAAGTAATTGATAATAAGTAATCTTTAATTAATAATTAGAACAAAATGAAACCGCAAGGTTACATGATTCTATAAAAAATAGAAATCCTCATGAAATATACATATACAGAAAAAAAAGATACACGTTCAGGATTTGGAGCTGGATTAGCTGAACTTGCTGACACACACCCTAATGTAGTAGCACTTTGTGCAGATCTTATCGGTTCTTTGAAAATGGAGAAATTCATTGAAAAAGCACCAGAAAGATTCTTTCAGATCGGTATTGCTGAAGCGAACATGATCGGTATTGCTGCAGGTCTTAGCATTACAGGAAAAATTCCTTTTACGGGAACTTTTGCTAACTTCTCTACTTCAAGAGTGTATGACCAAATCCGTCAGTCGGTAGCTTATTCTGATAAAAATGTAAAAATATGTGCTTCTCACGCAGGTCTTACTTTGGGTGAAGATGGTGCTACTCACCAAGTGTTGGAAGACATCGGGATGATGAAAATGCTTCCGGGAATGACAGTAATCAATACTTGTGATTACAATCAAACTAAGGCGGCAACTTTAGCTATTGCTGATTTTGAAGGTCCTGTTTATCTAAGATTCGGAAGACCGGTAGTTCCAGTTTTCATTCCGGAAGATATGCCTTTCGAGATCGGAAAAGGAATTATGCTTCAGGAAGGAACTGATGTAACGATTGTTGCAACAGGTCACTTGGTTTGGGAATCTCTTGTAGCTGCAGATGAGCTTGAAAAAGAAGGTATTTCTTGTGAGGTGATCAACATCCACACCATTAAACCTTTGGACGAAGAAATCATCTTAAAATCAGTTGAAAAAACAGGAAAGATTGTTACTGCTGAAGAGCATAACTATATTGGTGGTTTAGGAGAATCAATTGCCGGAATGTTGGCTAGAAAAAGACCAACCAGACAGGAATTTGTTGCTGTAAATGATACTTTCGGAGAATCTGCAACACCTGCTGAATTAATGAAAAAATATAAAATCGATGCTACAGCCGTGAAAGAAGCTGTGAAAAGAATTTTAGAGAAATAATTTTTCTTTTAAGAATAAATGAAAGCATCCAGTTTTGGGTGCTTTTTTTGTTTATTTGCATTTTAATTTTAGCATGAAAAAAGCAAGTTTTCGCGACAGGGAAATAGTAGTTGATATTTTATGTCAGGCTTTTGTTGATGTGTTGATTCCAAATTCGATTAATTATGTTGTGAAAAATTCAGGCAACAGGCAAAAAAGAATTAAGGCATTAATGGAATATCAGTTTGACATGTCAATTTTATATGGAACTATATTTTTAAGCGAAAACAATAAAGGCTGCATCTTATATCTTGACAATGCTAAATTCAGCCTTAAAAGAATTATTCTTGAGCTTAAATTAGTACTCACCTGCATTGGTATCGAAAACACATTTAAGGTCTTAAAAAGAGAAAAATTGCTGAAAAACTTTCATCCTAAAGAAAATTTTGTGCATTTATGGTTAATGGCAATTGTTCCGGAAAGTCAGGGAACAGGGATTGGAACTCAGCTTTTAAAAGAATCATTAGAGTATTACAAAAACAAACTGATTTATGTTGAAACAACAACACCTGAAAACAGAACTTTTTATACCCAAAATGATTTTGTGATTTTTCACGAAACGTTCAAGCTGGATTATCCGCTTTATTTTTTGACTAAAGTCTAGTTTTTTTTTCGGCAAACCTGCTTAAGCTTTTTATTTTCTCCTACATATTTTCAAAGTTTTTCATTCTGAAAGAATCTCGACATCGTATTAGAAAATAGAATGGAAAAATTCTTGCCCAGATTCTTTCAGAATGACAAACTTTATGGTTATTTCCAAATGTTTAAATAAACGACTGTAACTCTAGCCCCGATTGTAACGACATCCTTTTTTGTTGCGGCCGGAGCGAAGCGGAGGCCGTAATAAAAAAGATACAGTGGAAAGCGGGAAACAGCTTCAAATAATAAAATAAATTAGCTGTTCGACGTAGTCAAATAGCTTCAAATAAAATTATTTAAAAAACTTCCACTTCGGGATAATCGCCAGCATTCCAAATCCTGTGAAAAGGAAAAGATTGGTAACATCTGTGTATAAAAACGTTGATAAATAATAGTTGTGCATAAAGAAATGCAGAACCAGTAGCACGGGGAATACAAAGATTCCTATTTTTCTATAAAAGAACATCAGCACCAGACTTATCATCATTAATGCATCAATCGAAAAGATCACGTAAAAATACCATCTTGGGATATTAAGAAACTCATGCTGCAGGTATTCATCTACATCAATTCCCAATCCCATTACCGTAAATAACATCAAAGCGGCAAATGCCAAAATAAAGCCCCATCCTTTCTTCGGATCCTCGTCAAAGTAACTGTATTCTTCCATAGGTACAAAAATAAAGAACTTATGAGAGATTTCATAAGTTCTTTTATAGTAATTCGTTTAAAATTTGATTAAATAGAAATAGCGTTGATCAATCTATTTTTATCGCTTAAGAATTCTTCCATAGAGATCATACTCTCAGTTCTCATAACATCCTGGATGTCATCGATCTGATAAATGATTCTCTTAGCATCGTCCGTATTCTTAGCTCTTACTTTACAGAAAATATTATATTTTCCTGAAATTACGCTCGCTTCGATTACGTTTGGAATGCTTGTAAGCTCTTTCAATACCTCTTGTGTGCGGTTTGATTTCGTTAAAAGAATTCCGATAAAAGCTGTAAAATGATAGTCTAACTTACCATAATCGATATTAAGGGATGATCCCAAAATAATACCTGCATCCTCCATTTTTTTCACTCTTACGTGAATTGTACCCGCAGAAACATCCATTTGCTTAGCAATTTCAGTAAAGGGCATTCTTGTGTTTTCTACTAAGAAGTCAAGAATCTTCTTGTCTATTTCGTCCAGTTGATAGTTCATATTAGTTAAATTACAATTTCCTTAAAAATTCTATGTATTCTTTGCAAATTTAGGAAAAATAATTTAACCATGAAAATTATATCAAACATTAACAATAATTAACATGTATGATAAAAATCATTAAAATATTCTGATTATTTGCCCCCTGTTTTTACAGAATCTGTTTTTATTTCAGTTTTCGACTCGGTCTGTTTTTTATCTTTTTTCTTCTTTTTGAACAAAGAATTGAAGCTGCGACTCCATACAACACCCCCTCCATAGGCTTGATTAGCAGAACCGTTAGTTCCTGCTCCAACACCCATTCCAATATTACTTGGCTTGGAATATCCCCTTAAAATTAAGCTTCCGTCGTTCTTTTTAGACACATCATATTCAATAGATCCTTCACCGGAAAGGTAATTTGCTTCCGTACTTTCGGTTTTTGTTAAAGGAATTCCCAGCCCGGTTTTTACTTTGATTCTAGGCGAAAGCGCAAAGCTAACCCCTGCATTTGCCCGGTCTCCCGTATTGGAATTCTGGTCTCCTTTTACATAATTAAGGTCGATCTGGAATTCATTACTCATTGCATTAAGAACCGAACCTAATTGCTTTAAAAGCAAGTTATATCCGGACGATTCTGCAACTCCGGCAACATCCACATCTACTCCACCTGTATTTGAAACGTTAAAACTATTTAACAAAAGAACCGAACCAAACTGTAAAACCTTCTCTCCTTCCTGACTCATTTTGGCAGCCAGCGTTTCTTTCACCTGACTCGAAACGTCCAATGCCGAAACATTCAGATCAATTTTAGGATCAATAAGAGACTGCGTAATATTAGCCTGAAGTAAAATACTGATCGGCTGTATATTTCCCATATTTAAATATTCCCCTGCATTGGAAACCATTCTAACGTAATTGGCTTTAATATCTAGAGCAGGCTTCATCGCGTCACCATCCCAACGGATGCTACTTCCGTTTGCAATTTGGAAAGTCTTGTTAAGAATCGCTTTAGAAACAAAGGTTCCGTTATCTACTTTATAGGTTCCGTTCATTGCAATATTTCCCTGTCGGCTCATTTGGAACCTCAAATTATCAGCAATACCTTTTACGGTAATATTTCCCACATCATCGCCAATCAATACGTTTACCGTGGTACCTTTATCAACATCAAGATCGAAATCGATATTCATATTGGCTCCGGATTTTTTCTTTTCTTCAAGTGTGATTAATCCGTCTTTTCCCTCTTTCAGGAATCTTAGCATTTTAAATTCTTCAACATTTGAAGTAGAACTTGAATTGAATGTGAATGTACTTCCATTCAAAGCTTTCATATTTGGTGTTGAAATACTTAATCCCGAAACCGGTCCGTCAACATAGAGATCGCCCTGTCCGTAAATTCTTCCCCAGAACAGATCATAATCTTTTTGTGTGGTGTTCAGCATTAATAAATTATCGGCTCTCATTACAAGGTTGACCCCCATTGAAGAAAGCGTTTCAAACTGAATCGCTCCGGAAATCGTCCCTTGTGAATTTGATCTTCCGTCGTGAACACTTATATTGTTAAGTACCGCCAATCCTTTAGATAAAGGAATCACCGTATCATCAAATGAATAATCTACCCCCGTGAATAAAAGTTTTAAACCAAAACTTTTCATAGCAATATCTCCACTGTAATCGAGGTTGTTTAATTTTCCGCTGATTTTAAGATCTCCAGTTGCTTTACCTCTTAAATTTCCAAAAACTGACTGTACAAACTGCTGAGCAAAAGACACATCAAATTCGCGCATTTCTGCTGTTAAATCAATCGTTGGCGAAGAAGTATTATTGTTAACAGTTCCTGTAAGATTTAAATTATTTCCACCAAGCACTCCGGCCGACGTTACTTTTATATCTACATCATACACATTCAATGAAAAACCATTTGTCGCTGAAATGGTAAGATCTCCCATATCATTTCCATTCATCATGATATCGTCAACCGTAAGATCTACCAAAGGCTGAAGCGTACTTTTATCCATTTTGATTTTTACACTTCCGTTGGCAAGACCTTTAATATTCATTGAATTACCACCGGACTGCATTTCCAGAAGCTTTTCGATCGCAAAATCTTCAATATCTGCATCTACATAAAAATCTTTAGCAGATTTAAACTGAGCTTCTTTGATAAACAGTGAACTTTTATCCGAATAAATCTTTAAATTTCTAATATCAAAATCAGACGTTGCTTTACGATACGTAATCGAGTGATCGAGTTCCGGACTTGTATCTATCGCCCAAGTAACTTCATTAAATTTAACTTCTGTAGGTTCAAATTTAAATACAAAATCTCCACCAGCATTCGTAGACTGATTAACATTAATAGCATACTCTTTCAACTGATCACTAAGCTCATCTTCCGGACTTCCGTGCTTGAATTTTGTTGCTAAATGAAGAATACTGTTATTTTCATTTCTACCGCTTAACGTGACATCTTTTAATATGTTTTTGTTGTATTCTACCCTGTTTATTTTTGCGTAGATCTGCTCGTCAAGATTAGCTGTATTAATTCTCACCATGACGCTGTCGACCATTGCGCTATCTCTGGTAATATTATCTCTATCATTGATTTTATAGGCAGGATTTGCTTCCGCTAAAGCTTTATCGGCTTCTGTAATCTCAACCTTTTTGGTCATGATATATTTCAGGGAAGCAGCATCAAGATTTAAGATTAAATTATTTGAATTTCCATCATATTGCCCATCAACTACAGCTCCCTGAGGAAGCTTAAGATCTGGCATAAAATAGCTCACCAAACCTTGCTGAACATTAAAGTTCATGGCAAAATTCTGTCCTCTGTATAATTTTCTCGGTGGAGGACCTACTAATATTCTTCCGATACCATTTTCGACCATTCCTACGAGATCGGCTAAATTATATTTTCCAGAAATCTTCCCATTCACAGCTCCCGGAGCATCAACATCGATGACACGACCGCCCGCTTCCAAGAACGTTTTTATTTTAGCATTTGGAATGACATATTTTTGAGTCGCTGTCGCAAAATTGATGTTACTGGCTTCAACATCCAGATTCAGATCACTAATAGAAGTCATTGCCATTTTACCGACAACTTTTCCGCTTACGATCTGACTTCCCGGTTTATCCGTGAAATAATTCATATTTAAATGATCAACATCAGCATCTACATTCATAGAAATCTTTGGAGTACTGAAATCTATTAACCCTTTTATGGTTGCTTTTGCCTGTTCATCATTAATTGTGATAAGTCCGTTATATTTTTTGTGATCCAACAAACCGTCTAAATAAAGATTGTTAATTTCTTTATTCATGATTTCGATTTTCGTGATCTGCGATTTTGTAGTCAAACGCATCGTATTAACATCGAAACTCTGTCCGTTGATATCAAATTTTCCTGAAATTAATCCAACCAATTTGTTTTTAGTAATGACGGAAGTGTTCAAATCATTCACCTCAACATATCCCGAATATTTTGGAACAGGCGTGCTGTATCCTGTAAGAGAAAATTTGGTAATTTTCGCCTGTCCGATTCCTGTCATTAGATTTCCGGTCGGCACATAAACCTGTTCCGGAGTAACTCTTGCCGCTCCGTTATATTTCAATTTCCCAAAATCATCAGCGAAATTCTTCATTTTTTTAGAAATAAATGAAGGCATCATTGCTTTCAGGTCTTTGTATGTAAAATCTGTTGAAAGATTATTGGTTTCAATTAAAAAATTACCTTTCAGTAAATTATTAACCTTCATCGTCTGAGTGGCAATATTTACATCAGGATTTCTGATCAGGAAATTTTCAAGGTGAAATTTATTCAATGGTCCTGTCATTTTTCCGGAAACATTGAATGGTTTAAAATTATCCCAATTCGTTACAAAATAACTGATATCATAACCGCTCAACTGACTTCCCTGTTTAAGATTCATATCCCAACGTACTTTGTCGGCAAAATCAGCCCACGAACCTTTATGAAGATTAAACTTAATATCTCCCTGCAAAAGTGTGTGATCTGTATTTAATGTTAAATCTTTAAGCAAAAGAAAATCCTGTGACATCGAAAGTTCCGTAGAAAAAGTATCTACAAAATGAGATTTCCCCCATCTTGTTGTGACGAAGGACATGTTATTGATCAACGCAGAAATATTGGTTCCGTTTACTTTAACATTCGGAGCTTTTAGATTGAATTTTGTTGCTGTTAACCATTTCCCAGGCTCACCAGGCGAGTTTTGATTAATGATAGAAACTTTAGAATCAATAATTTGTAATCTGGAATTCAGCTGAAAAGGAGGTTTGCTTGGATCTCTTTTTTTACCGCTGTCGAACAATTGTGTAAAGCGGATAAAGTTTGAAATACTGTCGCCTTTATAAGTAATTACCTGAACATCTGCATTTTTCAGGGTTAAAGAATTAAAGCTTAAAGAATTGTGTTTACCAATATTTGTAGCCAAAGAAAACCAATCTGAGTTGGCGGTAAATTCCTTTGCTTTAATAAATTCAAAACCTTTGTAATCTTTAATTTTTAAACCTTTAATTTTTACATTTCCAAAAAAATTCACTTCCACACTTTCTGTGGACATATCTGCTTTAAAATCCTGATTTACGATCTGTAAAGCCTGATCTGCAGCCCATTGTTTGGTTGCAGGAAGATTAATAATGATAACAATTGCAGTTACGAGACCTAATACCAGCCAAAAAAGAATCAACAACAATTTTGCCCACCAAGTATAACTTGTGACATCTTTTACTGCCTGTTTCCCAAATTCTCCGGCAGTTTCAACAGGATGATGAATGGCATCCGAAGCCAGCTCAGATGCTTCTTTAACTGCTTCCTTCACAACTCCCTCAACATCCTCCACAGTCTTGTGTACCTGATCACCTAAGTTTCCAGCTACTGATTTTTTATTCTCATTCTCGTTATTATTCTCTAACTTTGCCATTATTATGAGCGACTCTATAATTTTAGGTATTGAATCGTCTTGCGACGACACATCAGCAGCTATCATCAAGGGAAATTCTATTCTGTCAAACATCGCCGCGAATCAGGAAATCCACAAAGAATATGGTGGTGTTGTCCCTGAATTAGCTTCACGCGCGCATCAGCAAAATATAATACCCGTAGTTGAAAAATCTCTAACTAAAGCAAATATACAACAAAATGCTATTTCTGCTATAGGATTTACTCGCGGACCCGGACTTTTGGGTTCTCTTCTCGTAGGAACTTCATTTGCTAAGTCATTAGCAATGAGCTTGGACGTTCCTTTGATTGAAGTAAACCATCTCCAGGCACACATTTTAGCACATTTCATCGAGGATGCAAATCCTATGCCGCCAAAGTTTCCGTTTTTATGCCTTACGGTAAGCGGCGGACATACAATGATCGTTTTGGTGAAGGATTATTTTGATATGGAAATTATCGGAAAAACGATTGATGATGCAGCAGGAGAAGCATTTGACAAGATCGGAAAGATCTTTGATTTAGATTATCCGGCAGGTCCAATTATCGATAGACTAGCGAAAGAAGGAAATCCTGATGCGTTTAAATTTAATAAACCAAAATTAGAGAATTACGATTATTCTTTCAGCGGAATTAAGACTTCTGTATTATATTTTATACAAAAAGAAGTTAAAAAGAACCCCGATTTCATTAAAGACAATTTAAATGATCTTTGTGCTTCTGTTCAGCGAACAATCATTGAAATTTTGATGGCAAAACTTGAAAAAGCAGCTAAAGAATTAGATATAAAAGAAGTTGCCATTGCTGGTGGAGTTTCTGCCAATTCTGCGTTGAGAAAAGCGATGCAGGACAATAACGAAAAATTAGGCTGGAATATTTACATTCCAAAATTTGAATATACGACCGATAATGCGGCAATGATCGCTATGGTTGCTCAATTAAAATTTGAGCGAGGTGAATTTACGGATCTAAGAACTTCCGCAACCGCAAAATACGATTTATGAAAATATTGTTAGAAGAAAAAATACTTGGAACACAATCTAAAAAGAACTCAAAATATTACTGGGTTTTAGAAACTATTGTAGGAAAAAATGAAGTAACAGAAAAATCTGAAGACGAAGATTATTTAATGATAAGCTCAGAAATTGGATATGTTCAAAATATAAAGGAAGAGATCGTAGAGAAAATTAATTCAGAAAATGTATTTAGTTTTGCTTACGAACCCAAAGAAGGAGATTTTTTATCCATCAAAAATAATTTAAGAAAAAACGAATATTTGAATTTAATTTTTATGAATAATAAGTGGATTGAAGAAATTTACTCATGTTCATACAGAGATTGTGAAGGTGATATTTATACCACGATAAAAACCGGTGTGGCATTTTTAAGCGATAATGAAATTACCTTTTAATAATCACTTGTAAATAAAATTCAGGCAGATTTTAAATATCAATATATGAAACTTTTTTTTGGCGAAATCAGTAACGGAAAAGCAATAATTAATGACGAAGAACAACAGCACATCGTAAAAGTTCTTCGTATGAAAGATGGTGAAGAAATTCACGTAACCGATGGAAAAGGAAATGTAGCATCTGGAATATTAATGATCGAAGGCAAAAAGGCCAATATCGAGGTTTCTGAAATTAAAAATGATACGCCAGATTTTAATCCGAAACTTCACATTGC
This sequence comes from Chryseobacterium sp. SIMBA_038, assembly GCF_046535115.1. Classification (NCBI taxonomy): domain Bacteria; kingdom Pseudomonadati; phylum Bacteroidota; class Flavobacteriia; order Flavobacteriales; family Weeksellaceae; genus Chryseobacterium; species Chryseobacterium sp. SIMBA_038. Next base: position 37,475 of record NZ_JAWRXH010000006.1, on the reverse strand, counting down.
GATTGCTCCAACGAAAAATATTGACCGTATTGAGTTTTTTGTAGAAAAAGCCGTAGAAATGGGGATTTCTGATATCACTATTTTACAGACTGAGAAAACGGAGCGTAAAAATATCAATATTGAAAAACTTAGAAAACAAGCTATTGCCGCATCAAAGCAGAGTTTGAGATTTCATTTTCCTGTAATTAATGATTTAATTAAACTTCCTGATTTTCTGAAAAATATTAATCCAGAAGAGACTTTCGTGGCACATTGTAATGAAAATTTAGAAAGGATTGAATTAAAGGAAATTCCACATTTAGATAATATTACTTTTCTAATTGGGCCCGAGGGAGATTTTTCTGATAAAGAGATTCAGCTTTTAGCCGAAAAAGGAATTAAAGCTGTTTCACTGGGAAATCAGAGATTGAGAACGGAAACTGCAGGAATATTTGTTGCAGCCTGGAATTATTTAACTTAAAATTAATCACTAATAATTGAATATTTTAGTATTATTTTAATATTTTTGCGATTAAACTAACATATCGTGAAGCGTATTTATTTATTTTTAGCATTTTTTATATTTAAATTATTTTTCTCACAACTCGATAACACCCATTATTTACAGCCCATTATTTTTGGAGCATATGATACAACTACCATAACTGAGGAGTATATCTATCTTTCTACTCCATCTTCAACAAATATTACGGTAAATATCAGAATGGCCGATGGAACTACCATTCCAAGACTGTCTGTTTATAATATTAATGCAGCAACAACCGCTAACGTTGCGACGGGTGTTGTAACATTTAGCAACACTACTCCTGTAAGAATTGCGGTCATCAACGCATCAAACGTAGTTTTACCGCCGGGATCATCTCCCATGACGGTAGCAACTACCAGAGCCGGAACGATAATCCCTGCCAATATTGGAGGATTGTTATTTACTTCTGCTGATGATTTTTTCGTCAATTATAGAGGATTATCCGGTTCTCAGGCAGGATCTGTTCTTACAAAAGGAAAAGTAGCTTTAGGGAAAAATTTCTTCTGGGGCGGAACACCCAACGAATTTACAACGAATGTTCCTGAAGTGGGAAACATGGTCTCCATGATGGCTACCGAAAATAATACGGTTATTACCATATCTAATATTGATTCCGGGACACAATTTATTAACGGAGCCAGTGCGACACCATTAACAGGAACTACTTTTACAAGAACCTTACAAAAAGGACAGTCTTTTGTACTGTACGCCAAAGTAAAACTTAATGCACTCAGTTTACAAGATAGAGGCTGGCTAGGTGCTAAAATATCATCAGATAAAAATATCGCTGTTACCGTAGGAGGGCTAATGCAACAAGGAAGTGTTGAAACCGGAACACTTTCAGACAGTCGTGACTTTGGTGTAGACCAATTGGTTCCTGTAGAGCAATTAGGAAACGAATATGTTGTCATGCAGGGAAATGGCGGAGCTTATGAAAGAGTAATTGTAGTCGCTACGGAAGCCAATACAAAAATAACCATGAACGCCAACACCACTCCAAGTTATACATTAGTAAATATTGGAGATTATCAAATCGTTCCGGCCAGTTTTTTCACCAACAAAAACATGTACCTGAAAACAAATAAAGCAGTCTATGTTTTTCATAAAATATTCGGAAGCTCTGCGCTTAATACCAACAGTTTTATGTTTATTCCACCGCTTTCGTGTTTCGGACAGACATCAGTAAATATGATTCCGGATGCTAAACAGATTGGAACAACTTCATATGACAATACAGAACTTGCGGTACTTGCCGCAAGCGGAACAGCAAATATCCCCGTTGTAACGGTAGGCGGAACCGCGCTTGCAGCAACTGTCGCAGCAGGTACAGCCGTACCGGGAAATGCTAACTGGAGAAGTTACAGATATAACATTGCCACCGCAGCGGGAGGAACAGCAACCATTAAAAACGTAAGAGTAAGTTCCGCAGGAACCATTCAGGCTGAATTAGTCGGAGCCAGTGGTGCTGCTGGATTTGGAGGATATTATTCAGGATTCGGAACCGCTCCTATTGTTACTATTGCAGTAGCTAACAGCCCCAGTTCAAGACCTTGTACAGGAACCACGGGAAGTTCATCACTATCTTTATCTGTAACACCCGGTTTAGGTACTTATCAATGGTATAAAAATGGCGCTCCTATTTCTGGAGGAACTAACAGTAATTATTCTATTCCCATAACAGATAATTCTGCTGCAGAATATAATGTTGTGGTAACTCCACCCGGAGGATGTCTTATTTATTCAAATGTTGTAAAATCATTCGCATGCCCTTGTTACAAACCGGGCGCAACAGGAACTCCCGAAATTACCAAAATAGGTGTTTCAACAAGAGCTTCAAAAAGTACAGCAAACTGGCCTGCAGATATGAACAATGCATTTTTAGCTCTTGAATCTAATGATAAAGGCCTTGTAATCACAAGAATTCCTGATCCGGAAGAATCAATTGCAACTCCTGTAAACGGAATGATCGTATTCGACACAGACGACTTATGTCTAAAAATATATGACGGAACTCAATGGAGCTGTATTAACCAAACATGTAATTAATTATGAATTTAAAAGTAAATCTATTTATTATATCTTTTTTTGTATCTGCTCTTGCGAACGCTCAAATAGGTATAGAGAAAGAATCTATAGACGGTAGCGGACTGGTAGATTTTCCTGAAGGAACTACAAAAGGAATTATACTTCCTCAGGTAGCCAATAATATCAACATGACAGACACTTCAGCAGGAACTTTTGTTTTTGACGGAGCTTCTTCAAAAGTAAAATATTACAACGGTGCCAATTGGATCGAGCTTACAGGTCAGACAGGTGCTTCAAAAACATTACTTGTCGGAACTGAACAAGACAGATCAGCAGGAGTCATCATTGGAGCACCAGATTCAACGGCTAAAGGAGTTTTAGTTTTAGAATCAAATGATAAAGCATTAATCTTACCTAAAATCATTGATCCTGCAACCAATGTAAAATCACCATCAGCAGGGATGATGTGCTACGATCCCGTAGCAAAACTGGTGTGTTTTTATAATGGAATGAGTTGGAGTTTTTGGGGAAATATTGAATAATTCATTTTTCAAATAAACATAAAGCACAGATCCGCTCTGTGCTTTTTTATTTACTTATATTTCAAGATTATAATCTCTCAAATATTTCTGAAAAATCTGCTGTCCGCTTTGCATTGAATTTACTGCCCAACGGATTTTCATTTTCAATAATTTCTCGTCGCTTAATTTGTAATCGAGGTTAGAATTAATCAATTTTTGTTTTAATTCATACATACAAATTCCTGCCGCCACCGATACATTAAAGCTTCTCGTAAAGCCAAACATCGGAATAGCCAGCGTTTCATCGGCAAAATCAATTACTTCTTCCGAAACTCCTGCCATTTCAGTTCCGAAAACTAAGGCAATGGGTTCTGTAATTTGATAATCAGGAAGCATCACGGCATTTTTCTCCAAGGATACAGCCAGAATTTTATATCCTCGATCCTTAATTTTTTGTAAAGAATCAATGTTTTTTGGCATTTTTTCAACTTCAACCCAAGTTTCTGCGCCTTTTGTTACGGTGAGATTCGGATCAAATACATTTTCCTCTTCCATCGCGACAACTTTGTGAAAACCACACGCTTCCACCGATCTTATAATAGCCGCCGCATTTCTGAACTGATATACATCATCCATCACAGGAAGCACAAAATCAGAACTTTCCGGAGAAAAATGCTCGATCTTTCTCAATCTTTCGTCCGTTAAAAATTGTTTTAAATACTCAAAAGTTTTCGCTAAATCTTCCATTCATTTTCAAATCTTTGCAAATTAACGTAATTTTGAGGAACGAACCTGAAACAGCGGTGAAATTCTAATAAAAGTACTACATGAAACGAAAAGTCCTGCTCATCTATACCGGAGGAACCATCGGTATGGAGAAAGATTACGAAACCGGAAGCCTTCGTGCTTTTGATTTTGGAAATATCTTCGAAAAAATGCCCGAAATGAAGTTGATGGAATGTGAAGTGTTCGTTCATCCTTTTGCCAAACCGCTAGATTCTTCGGATATGGGACCTCAGGAATGGAAAATCATCGCCAATTATATTCTTAAAAGCTACGATGATTATGACGGATTCTTGATTCTTCACGGAACAGATACCATGTCCTACTCCGCTTCTGCATTGAGTTTTATGTTAAAAGGTTTGAAAAAGCCCGTAATATTTACCGGTTCTCAACTTCCCATCGGAGATTTGAGAACTGATGCTAAAGAAAATCTTTTGACGAGCTTGTATTACGCAAGTTTGTATGAAAATGATGAAGCTGTCATTCAGGAAGTTGCCATTTATTTTGAATATAAATTATTAAGAGGAAACAGAACATTGAAATATTCTGCGGAGTATTTTGATGCCTATTCCAGTCCGAATTACCCTATTTTGGGACAATCCGGCGTTCACTTAAATATCGTTAAAGATAATCTATATCGTTGCGAACCTGATGTAAAATTTCATGTGGATGAACATATTTCAGAAGATATTTTATTCTGGAGAATTTTCCCGGGAATGCATTTAAGTCATTTCAAAGAAATACCGAAAATGAAGGTGTTAATTCTTCAGGTTTTTGGATCAGGAACTATTTTCAGCAGTGAAAAAACTCAGGAAACGCTTCAGGAAATCAGAAATAACGGAACTGAAATTGTAGTTGTAAGTCAGTGTATTTCAGGTGGAATCTCATTCGGAAAGTATGAAAACAGTAATATTTTCTCAAGAATCGGAGCCATCAGCGGAAATGATATTACCGCCGAAAGTGCGATCACAAAAGCAATGCATTTAATTGATAATCCGAGTTACACAGGAACTTTTGCCGATAATTTCGCGAAAAGTTTATGTGGAGAAATCACCGAGTAATTGAATTAATAATTTGTCAGTTCAATAAAATAGCCTATTTTTGCAATCTCAAATAGAGAGGTGTCCGAGTGGTTGAAGGAGCTACCCTGGAAAGGTAGTATACGGGTAACTGTATCGAGGGTTCGAATCCCTTCCTCTCTGCAAATCAAAGTCTTAAGTTTCATACTTAAGACTTTTTTTTATTTAAAAATACTTTAGCTCAATAGATAAATAAAAAAATCCCAATCAAATTGACTGGGATTTCTGTTTGAAAAATCTACTAACTTTTTTCAAACTACAATTTAGCTATATATGAATGTTTTGGTTTCAATTATTAATTACAGATTGTCAAAAACTGATGACTCATCTGCACTCTGAATTTCGCTTCTGATCTCGCTTTGCTGTAAATAGAATTTTCAAAAGCCTGTACTGATTTTAATTTTTGATCAATAAACTCTGCAATCTGAACAATAGAGAACATAAAATCTCTGTACACAGCGATGTTAACCGTTTGTCCGTAACAAGGTAAATACGCTTTCAAGAAAGGAATTGTTGATTGATGCTGATTATAATTTACGCAATATCCCGCTCCTTCTTTAGAAGTGACGATCTCGTGATCGTTCATATAATCCAGCACATTTTCTGTTTTTGGAGAAATGCTATTCGTTGAAAAATACCTGTTGATTTTATCTAAAATATGTTGTGCATATTCCATCATGGTGATCGTTTTCCACTCGAATACATGATTCATTCCGTTTTTTATCTGTTTCCCGTTTTCACAACTTGTACAAAACGAAAGTCCAATTTTTTCATAATATGGAAAGAAGCAATCTTTAATCTGAATAGATGCATCCGACTGTAATCTGTCGCTCGCAAAATTGTAGTACAGATAAGGACTGTACAACTCTGCAAGGCTTTTCAGATAGTCTATTTCGCTTGTATTATGATATTCTTCGAACCATTTTTCAAGATTATCGTAATAGCGATTTTGAAATTCATTGAAACTTAAATAAAACGACATTTCCATAACTCTGTATTTTGATATGACAAAGCTATAGCGGTAATGCGACAAAACTTGACGTGTTATTTTTTTAGTTGAAAGATTTTTGTGGGTATTCGTTTTAATCGTTTTTTTAACGCAAAGGGCGCTAAGTTTTTTTGACTACTATCTGCTTTTAAGGTTCGCAAAGGCGTTCTACTCAGCAAAGTTAACAAAGATTATTATCAAAGTTTGTCATTCCGGAGGAATCTAGACGTAGCTTTTAAATGTAATTATTGAGATTCCTATGGAATGACAAACTTCATGAAAAATTTAAACTTAAAGTATATTAAAGCTTACTGCTTAAAGCCTAAAGCATACGGCTATCACTTATCATAATTCTTCATTATAAATTCAAAATAATGAATCATTTTAAGATAGTTTTCGATGCTGATATATTCGTTTGTACTGTGGATAGATTGTTGTTCAGAATTATTTATTTTAATCGGCATAAATCTGTAAATATTTTTACTTACAATCTGATATTTATAGGCATCCGTACCACCAACTGTAAGATAAGGTGTAGCAATTGCAGTTGGGTAAATTTCTTTAATTCCGGCTTCTATCAATTTAAAAGCTTTGGTATTTGTTGGTGAAACAGCAGAAGCTTCACGGGTGTTATCAATCTCTTCTACTTCAACATCAAAGCCTTTTGTCGCTTTTGCAATATGTTCTTTTACATCTTTAACCGTATTTCCCGGGAGCAGTCTGAAATTAACCACAAATTCTACTTCTGGGGAAAGAACATTGGTTCCGTCGCTGCCTTTCATCATTGTTAAAGCCGTTGTTGTGCGAACTAAAGCATTGGTTGTATTATTTTTTGTCAATTGAGACAAAAGTAACGGCTGCAACAACCACTGATTTGAAATAGCCAATCTATTAGCAAAAGGCATCGAGCCTCCGATATTATCGAAAAACTCTTTAATTAAAGGCGTAATAATTGGTTTCATCTGATCGTCTTCTAACCTCTGCATAATGACAGCAGCTTTTCCGATGGCGCTTTCTGTGGGAGGCATGGAAGAATGACCGCCCAAACCTTTTACTTTGATTTTAGCGGATAAAAATCCTTTTTCTGCACATCCTATCACGGCAACATCTGAGTCGATACCTTTTACACTTCCTTTTTCTAACACCAATCCACCTTCATCATATACAGCATCGAATTTCAGTCCTTGTTTTTTGAAATGATTTGCAATCTGTGCCGCCCCTTTTTGTCCGCCCACTTCTTCATCAAAACCGAACGCCAAATAAATATCATGTTTCGGAATATGACCACTTTTAATTGTATTCGACATGGATTCCATTAAGGAGAAAAGCATTCCTTTCATATCAATTGTACCTCTTCCATAGATTCTTCCGTTGGCAACTGCTCCTGAAAATGGCGCATAATCCCAATCTTCTGCAACTTTTGTAACCCGTGGTAAAGCTTTATCATTAGGTTTGAAAACATTTTCTTCCTTATTTTTAATATCCGCGTCTCCGGGAGGAACAACATCCATGTGAGAAAGAAATAGAATAGGTTCGAGATTAGGCTGACTTCCTTTTAGTTTAAAAACTAATCCGTATTTATTAACTTCATAGTTTTCAGTATTTTGATAAATTTCGGGGTAGGATTTTTTTAAATATTCTTTAAATGTATCAAAGGTTGAATAATCAAAATCACCCAATTCTCCTGTAGAAATTGTTGCGATTTTTAGTCCATTTGAAAATCTCTGAACAGCGGAATCGTTTTTTACAACTTTCCATTCTTTTGTAGTTGTTGAACTATTTTTTTTGAAAGGATAAGTGAAAGTTTTAATGAATAGAATTATAATTAAAACAATAATAATTCCCAGAATGATTAAAAGGAGTTTTTTCATGGTGATTGGTTTTTGTGATAATTAGTTGGCAATAATAAATATAAGGAATAAAAAATTAAAACAAAAGACCTAATCCCTACACGTTATTTTTACTATCCAACTCTTCTTTTCTGTTTTTTATAAAATCCGTCGGGCGAATTCCATTCAGTTCAAAGAAAAGATCTGAGAAGTTTTGTCTTGATGCAATACCACATTCTTTGGCTAAAGTTTCAATGCTGTATTTAAGATATTCTTTGTTTTCGAATAGTAAATTGGTGATATAATTAATTCTTAATTCACTCAAATATTTATTGAAATTCATTCCTTTACAGTCGTTGATAACCTGAGAAAGATAATTAGAATTGGTATTCAATTGAGTTGCTAATTTGCTCAGAGTAAGCCCTTTTTGGGTAAATTCTTTTTTATCCTCAAATGATTTTAATTTTTGAAGCAATTCTTCAACTTTACTTTCATTAAGAGTTGATTTTCGTTCTTCTACAGCGAAAACCAGTTTTTTAGGAACATTTTCAGTTTGATGAACTGAGAATTTTTCTTCCAATAAAACATATTTTTTCTTTACTTCTTTCGCTTTTTTATGTCTTTTAGTGAATAAAGTAACCATTCCAATTGCCCAGATAATGAGAACAATAATTACAATCGTTCCTAAATAATTAATCTTCTGCAACTTTTCTTTTTCATCCAACAACGTTTTTGTGTCATAATCTTTATGGATTTTTGGAGATAAATAAGTAAAATCCTTAGACATAATGCTGTCTGCCTTCAAAAGTTGGGTGGTATAATATAATTGCTGCGTTTGGTTTTTCTCTTTTTTACTCTGATCAATTAAGATCTCATAATTCTCTCTTAATTCCGGAAGAATAAACTGATTTTCTTTAAAAATAGAATCAACTTTTTTAAAGTATATCATCGATTCTTTAGCATTTTTTAAACTATAATACGTTTTTCCAATATAAAAATAATCAAGCGAAAGTCGGGCAAAATCCCGGCTTTTTTTAATTGAAGAAAGTGACTGATTTAAGTTTAATAATGCAGACTGAAATTGATTATTCCTATATTCAGAAATACCTTTAGACAGAAGGAAATATCCTTTTTCCTGAGCATAATCAGGATTATTTCCGACTTCGGAAAGTCCGGTTTGTATGGCAGAATCTGCTTCTTTATATTGCTCTAAATGTCTGTAGCAAATAATTAACTGATGAAGACAGTTCAAATACCCTTTTTTATTATTATAAATTGCATTCGGGCCAAGATCGGATCTGGATTTTTCCCTGTCATAATATTCCAGACTATTTTTGAATAATTCTGAGGCATCCTGATAATATCCCAAATAGCTTTTTACAACACCAATATGATATAAATTCTGATATTTCAGATATTCATTTTTTGTATTTTTAGAATATTCATAAGCTTTGAGGTATTCATTAAGTGCCTGCTGAAATTTTTTATAATGGTAATAATATATAATTCCTTTTTCAAGATAAGCTATACTTTTCAGGTCACCGTCTTTGGACTGATTAGCCGCCCAAATCATACTGTCTGAATATATTAATTTAATCTTATTTTCAGTAGAATAAAATACACCGTCTTTATATCCCTGAACCAATTCTTTATAGTTCTTTTCTTTTTTTGCTTTAGAAATATAAGGTTGAAGAAACGGAAAAGCTCTTGCATCATTCTCTTCAAGATTCTCAAATTTTTGTCTCAATTTTTGAAAATCACTATAGCCTTCCTGGGACAGAAGAAGTTTAAAAAAAACGATAAAAAGTATGAAAAATATTTTTTTTGTCACCCCGATGAACATTCAGTGTCCTAATTTCGATCAAAAATACATAAAATTGAGTAGTTTTTCTCATTGATTATTGAATTAATACCAACATGAGCATTATTTTCATTTTACAAAACAACACATTATTAATCAACACATTAAATACAACTAATTCATAAATTAGGACGTATAAATTTATAAATTAAGACAACAAGTATTTTTTTTAATCGATTCAAGATGATAATTTCGGCCTCAGATTTTAAATGGGAACAACTGGAAAGTACAGTAAGATTGTAAAAACAAAAAAACATTAGAAGGGTAAAAACACACAAAAACACCAAATATAAGTTTTGAAGAAAACAAATATAATTTCATGATTGTACAGTAAAATACCGCCTTCCTTCTTGGGAATTTTCTTTTAAGGAAGGTTGGTTTTTAAAATTAATCTTTGTTAAAAAAACTAATAACCTTTTCATATAAAAACTAATATCCATTGAAATATTCAATTTAGTTGTGGTCATTTCCTGCAGGTAAATTTTGAAGGGTTCTTGTAAAAGAACCTTTCTTTATTAAAGTTTTCAGTTTAGAATCGAAAAGAGACTGTTCCGTATGGGCAGCCTCTTTTCTTTTTTAAAACATTAAGGATTTATAATTACTTCCAGCCTCCGCCTAAGCTCTTATAAATATCAACAACTGTACTCAGCTGTTTTTGTTTTGCTTCAACCAGTTCCATTTTGGCATCCAAAGCATCTCTTTGGTTCAGAAGAACTTCCAGATAATCTGCTCTTGAGTTTCGGAATAATTGATTCGCAATATCGATAGATTCATCCAAAGCCTTTGTTTCCTGAGACTTCAGCTGATAATACTGATCTATGTTTTTCACTTTTGACATTAAATTGGCCACATCCAGATATGCATTCAGAATTGTTTTATCATATTCATACAAAGCCTGGATCTGTCTTGCATCAGCCGTTTGGAAATTAGCTTTAATTGCACTTTTATTAATAAGCGGTCCCGCCAATTCTCCTGCCAGACTTGAAGCAATAGATTCCGGCAACTTCACTAAATAAGAAGGTTTAAAAGCTTCCAATCCTAATGTTGCAGAAATTTCCAATGAAGGATAAAACTCTTTTCTTGCTGCTTCTACATCTAATTTTGATGATTTTAATTCTAATTCAGCTTGTTTGATATCCGGACGGTTCGCCAATAATTGTGATGGAATTCCCGTATAAACAGTCGGAGCAATTGTTGACATAAAACTTTCCTTCGTTCTTACAATCGGCTGAGGATATCTTCCTAAAAGAGCATTGATCTGATTTTCTTTTTCAGTAATACTCTGACGGATTGTATATTCTGAAGCTTTTGATTTGGCTAATTCCGCTTCGAATTTCTTCACTGCCAATTCAGTTGCCGCCGCCGCTTCTTTCTGAATTTTAGAAATCTCCAACGCTTTTTGCTGAAGTTTGATATATTGTTGAATAATATCCAACTGATTATCAAGCGCCAATAAATCATAATAATTATCAGCTACTTCTTCAATTAAGTTTGAAAGAACAAAGTTTTTTCCTTCAACCGTAGACAGATAATGTGCTACGGCTGATTCTTTTTCTGTTTTAAGCTTTTTCCAGATGTCAACTTCCCAGTTGGCCATTAAGCCACCTTCAAAATTACCAAGCGGATCCGGCATTTCTTTTCCGGGCTCGATTTCTGTTGATGCATCACCGGCTCCTTCGCTTGTGTAACGTCCGGCTTTAGTAACTCCGGCTCCAATTCCTGCAGAAACAGTTGGAGTTAATCTTCCTTTTTTAGCTAAAACACCACTTTTTGCAATTTCAATTTCCTGCAAAGTGATCATCAGCTCCTGATTGTTCTTTAAAGCTGTTTCAATTAAAGAAACTAAATTCGGGTCAGTAAAAAACTGTCTCCAAGGTGTTGTTCCGCTATTATTATTGGCGTCTTGTTGCTCTTCCTGATTAAAGTTTTGAGGGATATTTTCTTTCACCTCATCTTTTATTACGGTCGCCATCGGTGCTTTACAACTTGCTAAAACAAGCGATAAAGCAATGGCTGCTATATATTTATTATAAGTCTTCATGTTTTCCATCGTGTTTGTAAGGTTCAGTTTGTTCGGTTAAAGGATTTTCTTCTTCATATTTTGCCAATTTAGATTTCTCGGCAATTGTTCCGAAAATGTAGTACAATCCAGGGATGATCATTAATCCGAAAATAGTTCCGATTAACATACCTCCTGCTGCGGCTGTCCCAATCGTTCGGTTTCCTGTTGCACCCGGCCCTGTTGCCATTACCAACGGAATCAAACCTGCAATAAATGCAAATGATGTCATCAAAATCGGACGGAAACGGATCGCAGCTCCTTCAATTGCAGCCTGCGCCACCGGAATTCCTTCTTCAGCCTTCTTCTGGACGGCGAATTCTACGATCAATACGGCATTTTTACCTAAAAGTCCGATCAACATGACCATTGCCACCTGAGCATAAATGTTGTTTTCTAATCCTAATAATTTCAAGCATAAAAATGCCCCGAAAATACCTGTCGGTAACGAAAGAATTACTGGTAATGGAAGAATAAAACTTTCATATTGAGCAGCAAGAATTAAATAAACAAATCCTAAACACACTAAAAATATATAAATAGCCTCATTTCCACGGCTAACCTCATCTTTTGAGATACCTGCCCAGTCGATACCGAAACCTCTTGGTAGCGTTTTATCGGCAACCTCCTGAATGGCTGCAATCGCCTGTCCGGAACTGTAACCCGGCGCAGGAGTACCACTTACCTCAGAAGAGTTGTACATATTATGTCTCGTGATCTCAGACAAACCATAAACTTTTTCCAAATGCATGAAATCTGAATACGGAACCATCTGGTCTTTATCATTTTTAACATACAATTTTAATAAATCACTCGGCAACGCTCGATATTGCGGACCTGCCTGAACAATTACTTTATAAGGTCTGTCGAAACGGATGAAGCTGGTTTCATAGTTGGAACCTATTAAATTAGAAAGGTTATCCATCGCATTTTCAATCGTAACACCCTTTTGTTCGGCCAAATCATTATCGATTTTCAACATATATTGAGGGAAACTCGCAGAATAGAATGTGAAAGCAGAACCCAATTCAGGACGTTTTTTCAGTTCCTTAACAAAGTCATTACTTACTTTTTCCATTTTCTGATAATCTCCACTTCCTGCTTTATCTAAAAGACGAAGTTCGAAACCACCTGCGGCACCATAACCCGGAATAGATGGCGGTTGGAAGAATTCTATATTGGCTCCTGGAATATTTTTAGCCTTTTGTTCAAGCTTTTCTATAATCTCGGCGGCGGATTCTTTACGGTCTTCCCAACTTTTAAGGTTGATCAAACAAGTCCCTGAGTTTGAACCTGTACCTTCCGTCAAGATTTCGTAACCTGCCAATGAAGAAACAGACTGTACGCCGTCAATATCTTCAGATTCTTTCAATAATTCTTTGGCAATCTGGTTTGTTCTTTCCAGTGTAGAACCCGGAGGAGTCTGAATAATCGCATAGATCATCCCCTGATCCTCACTCGGAATAAACCCTGATGGAAGAGAATTACTTAAGAAAAATGTACATAAACAGAACGCCAATAATAATGGAAGTGTTACCATTTTTTTCGTTACTGTTTTGTTCAGCATTTTCTCATATCTCCCTGCTCCTTTTGTAAATAAATTGTTGAATTTATCTAAGAAAATAGTGATCGGAGTTCTTTTTTTAGCTTTTCCGTGGTTATTTTTTAGAATTAAAGCACATAAAGCCGGTGTCAACGTTAATGCTACAACTCCGGAAAGGATAATTGCAGAAGCCATTGTAATTGAAAACTGACGGTAAAATACCCCAACCGGACCAGACATAAACGCAATCGGAATAAATACAGATGCCATTACCAAAGTGATCGCGATAATTGCCCCACTGATCTCATGCATCGCTTCTTCCGTTGCTTTTAATGGCGAGAGACCTTTCTCTTCCATCTTGGCGTGGACGGCTTCAATAACTACAATCGCATCATCGACGACGACCCCAATTGCCATTACAAGGGCAAAAAGCGAGATCATGTTCAGCGTAATTCCGAAGGCGGACATTACGGCAAACGTACCGATCAATGAAACGGGAACCGCAATCGCCGGAATCAGGGTAGAGCGCCAATCTCCTAAGAATAGGAATACTACGATCGCCACCAAGATAAACGCTTCAAACAACGTATGAATTACCTTTTCAATCGATGCATCCAAGAATCTGGAAACGTCATAACTGATGTCGTAATGCATTCCTTTCGGGAAGTTATTTTTCTGAAGATCTGCCATCAAAGATTTTACATTTTTGATAACGTCACTTGCATTGGAACCATACGATTGCTTAACAGTGATCGCTGCAGAAGGTTTTCCATTTAATGTAGAATAAATATCATACATGGAAGAACCGAATTCTATATCAGCAACGTCTTTTAATCTTACAAACTCACCTCCCGGTTTTGCTTTAAGGATAATATTTCCGTAGTCTTTTTCATTATTAAAACGACCCGGATATTTTAAAATATATTCAAATGATTGAGAACGTTTTCCTGAACTTTCTCCTGTTTTACCGGGAGACGCTTCCAAACTCTGCTGATTCAATGCTTCCATTACCTCATCGGATGAAACATTGTAAGCAGTCATTCTATCAGGTTTTAGCCAAACACGCATGGCATATTCCCTTGTTCCTAAGATGTCAGCGAAACCTACTCCACCAACCCTTCTCAATTCAGACATTACGTTGATATCTGCGTAGTTGAAAAGGAATTTCTGATCAGCTTTAGGATCATCACTATACAAGTTAATGTACATCAACATGTTAGGCTCTTCACGGGTAATTTTCACACCTTCACGCACTACCAATGGCGGAAGTTTATTCACCACCGAAGAAACACGGTTTTGAACGTTTACTGCCGCAACGTTTGGATCTGTACCCAAATCAAATACGATCTGAATAGAAGCTTCCCCGTCATTTCCGGCATCAGAAGTCATATACTTCATTCCGGGAACACCATTTAGACCTCTTTCCAAAGGAATAACTACGGATTTGATCAACAATTCGTTGTTGGCTCCGGGATATTCTGCAGTAATGTTTACTTTAGGCGGAGAAATTGAAGGGAACTGCGTCACCGGAAGTTTTACCAGCGACAGGACTCCCATAAATACGATAATCAATGAGATTACGATAGACAGAACAGGTCTGCGAATGAATTTCTTAAACATATAATTTCATTTATAGAGTCCTACTCTGCTTTTAATTTCAATGATTGAAGAACTTTTTTCGGATCCTGGAACTTCACCTGAACTTTTTGATCATCTTTTACTTTCTGAACTCCTTCAAGAAGAATTTTATCTCCTTCAGCAAGTCCTGAACCAACTACATAAACATCCGGAAGCTCATAAGCCACTTTGATATTTCTAGACTTTACTACCCCGTTCTTATCCACTACAAAAACATATTTTTGATCCTGAATTTCGTAGGTTGCTTTTTGTGGAATAATTAAAGCATTTTTAAGCGGTAAAGTCATTTGTACTTTTCCTGTTTCGCCGTTTCTTAATAATTTATTAGGATTCGGGAACTTAGCTCTGAATGCGATATTTCCTGTTTCGCGGTCAAATTCTCCTTCGATGGTCTGAACTTCTCCTTTTTGAGGAAAAACATCTCCGTTTGCCATCACCAAAGAAACCAGATTGCTTCCTCTTGATGCAACATTTGTCTGGTAAGACAGATATTCCGGTTCGGAAACGTTGAAATAGGTGTAGATATCGTTGTTATCTGATAGAGATGTTAATAAATCACCTTCATCAATTAAGCTTCCCAATTTCAAAGGAATTCTGTTGATAATTCCTGAGAATGGAGCTTTAATGTCCGTGAACGACAAGTGAATCTGAGCCAATTTAGCTTCTGCACTAGCTGCATCTAGCTTAGCTTTTGCCATTAACCTCTCGTTTTTAGAAACAATGTTGTTGTTGGCTAATGTACTTGCGTTTTTTAATTCAATAGTAGCTTGTGCTACCTCAGCTTGCGCCTTTAATAATTCTGCCTGATATAATTTTGGCATAATTCGGAACAATGTCTGACCCTGATGTACAAACTGACCTTCGTCTACAAAGATCTTCTCAAGAAAACCTTTCTCCTGTGCACGAACTTCAATGTTTTTTACAGACTGAATCTGCGCTACATATTCTTTACTGATTACAGTATCCATTTTCACGGGGTTTGTAACCGGATAGATTGTAACTTCTTCTTTTTCTTCTTTTTTGCTGTTACAACTTGCGAACAACAAAAGACTGCCAAGCGCGAAGCTTGAGACAACTCTTTTCATCATAATACTAGAGTTTATATAAATCGTTAATGTTTTAAATAGAAAAATTGTGGTAATGAGTATTTTGGCGATGTGAGCTCACCTACAGCACAACGCAGAACATCTTCTGCTTAAAATAAAAAGCAGAAAACTAATCGAAAAATGAAATTTTAGATTCTGATAGAACGAATCAGAATGAATGTTTTAACTGAAGAAAATTCAGATAAATAGCCGTGAATTGCGGGCTTTAATTTTTTGAAACTTTTTAACCCAAAAATATAAACCAGCGTAAAAACACTTGCAAAAAATACAATAGACTGCACCGTATCCGATAACTGGAAGTCGTCTTCCGCAAGTTCTAAGGAATAAGCATTACTTGCATCATCCGGAGCCTGCTGCATAGAAAGCTTTTCGTAGGTTTGGTTTAAGCGGTTTGCTCTTTTGGGTAAATTATGAGAAGTATGAGAGTTATAATCGTTTTTCAACGTTTTGACATTGATCTTACTTTCCACTACGAATAGCAGAAATAAGCTGGTCAAAAAGTATACGATGTAGTTTCTCATTTTCAAGGCACAAATGTAATTCTTAGTTTGAATACATTTCAAACAAATTTTATGATAATTACACATATTAACAATATTTAACTCTCCTTTAAATAAGCTGAAAACCGATGAATACTGTTTTTTCTGAAAATTTCAGACCTGAAATAACGCTGTAATTATTCAAAATTTGCGATTTCACAGAATACTAATATTAATAAACTTCACGCAATTAAATTAATTTTTTAACACATAATATTAATTATCATTAATATTTTTATTATAATTTAAGATTATATCAATATTTTATTTAATTTTAGTTCAGAAATAAATAACTAATAAGTGATTTGTTTTCTTGTATGATTTTATCGATTATGACAACATTAATTCCTTTTAACATTTGTTATAATTATTTGAATCAAACAAATTCAAACCAAAAAAAAACAATAACAACCACGAAATACTGTAACTATGAAAAACAATTTAACATTAGCAGGATTGCTGTTTACGTCAGTTCTCTCATTTGCACAAATAGGTATTAATACCTCGAATCCTCAAAATTCACTACACGTGGATGGAGCAAAAGACAATCCCGCAACAGGCGCTCCCTCAGCTGCTCAACAAGCCAACGATTTTATCGTCACCTCTACAGGAAGCACCGGAATAGGTACTACAACTCCTAACACTTCAGCTATTTTAGACATCAGTTCTGCAAATAAAGGAATATTGGGACCCCGAATCAGCTTAACATCTTCAACCATGCAACTTAGCGGTAACCCTAACGCAACAGGTCTGCTTATTTATAATACCGGGCCGGTTTTGAGCCAAGGATATTATTTCTGGAATGGTGCCGAATGGCGAGTTTTTAACACATCATCCGGAAACAATAGCGGAACCAACACGTTGGCAAATGTTGAAAACATAGCAGTGATCGGTCCCTTAGTAGCAACCAACGAAAACGGAAGAGTAGGATATGGTCTTTCTATCACAACCCCTGATGGTAAATTTTCGATAAGAACCTTTATTCCTACTGACACAGGCTTTTCTTTCGTTAATATACAAATCAGAAATAATAGTGCTGCCAGTGTAGATATTATAGCAAACGAACATTGGCTGTGGGGAGGATCTGGCGGAAACCAGCAAAATCAATTAAGACTTCCTCCCGGAGTTTGGGCAGGAGATGGTGGAATTGACGGAGCCGGACTTATCGTTGCCACAGCACAAACAGCTTCTACATTTCCATCTTGGGGAAATGCTGAAACTTATGCTGCAGGAATGCCTGAGCATCGTCTTTACGCATGGACAACGACTAACGGAAACGACAAAGTTTTTTATAAGCTGGATTATATGATGGGTTCATCAACTTACTCCAGCCAAGGAAATGCAACAACATGCCCCGCAGGAATATGTAATACAACTAAAGCATTTTTCACGATCGATCAAATCACTGCACCATAAAAAAACAAAAGGGAGTTCTTAAAAAACTCCCTTTTTTAGATATATACAGAAAATGAAATCGACAATTTACAAGCTTACAAAAGACTCTAAAATAAAAATTATTAATTAATTTATGTAAAATTAACATATTTATATTAAAAATAATTGTAAATTTATAACACTTTAACACTTAATTCATGGAAAACCAAATCACTTATCACTATGAAAAAATTATTACAAATCATTATTTTCGGCATCATTGCCTTTTCGGTAACAGCGTGTAGGCACTCTGCAAAAGAATCAGAAACCCTTACCAACACTATACAACCCGTAAATACGGATGACATCACCAAAGATGTTTTCACGGATACTTACGGAGATCAAATGGAAGTTGCGATCAACAATTCTAAAAACACAATGACTGTACATCTGGATGGCAAAACTTATGAATTGAAAAAAAGTGAAGACCTTCCCGAGTATACTGCTTCCAATGCAGAGTATCAATATTCAAACATCAGAGGGAATATTACTTTCCTGAAAAAGAATGTTGATATGGTTCTGTTCCATCATACTAAGGAAAAGCAACAACCAGCTTCCACTAAAATGGCATCGTATTAAAAATTATCACGCATTAAAATTAAAACTATGAAATTTTTATATAATCATTTAGCAAGTCTGTTTTTGGTGATGTTTTTGGCATCGTGTATGAGCAAACCTATGCCTCCTACTCCTCCAACAACATCAAATGATATTACAGGAAAAACCTGGAGACTCACAGAAATCAACGGTAAACCAATCGCTCTTAAAAATCCTAAAAGCAATCCTTATTTTTCATTAAATATGAAAGAAATGAGATACGAAGGAAATGGCGGATGCAACGGCGTTGGCGGAACTTTCGAAATCAAACCTGAAATGATGCGCATCAAATTCAATCAAGGAATGTCTACCATGATGGCCTGTGATGATCTGGAAACCGAACAATTATTCACAAAAGCTTTATTGGCAGCTGATAATTATTCTGTAAACGGTAATACATTAAGCCTTAATAAAGCAAGAATGGCTCCTTTGGCAAAATTTGTATTACAGGAATAACTTCATTTTTATAAAACACATCAATATAAATGAGTCACTCTACATAATGTAAAGTGACTCTAATTTTTCTGCATTCACCGTCTTCATCAATTTTTTTTTTTCATCTCACAAGAATCCTTGTGCCTTTTCTACATTTACCATCTTCATAATATTAGTGTTTTTTCACATTTACCTTCTTCATTAATTTTTTTTTTCATCTAAATTAAAATGTAACTGAGGGAGTTACTTTTTTGTGGATAAAAGATAACAGAAGAAATTTCATCAGTCTGTTATCTTTATACACAAACACAACTAAAATTATTTTTTCAACTAGTGTTTTTTTATCTATTTAATTAATTGCCGTAGCAACAATCGAGTTTTCTGACCAACTACCGCCAACACCTGCTAACTGAGCACCTGCTACCGTTCTACTAGCTTCCGTACCTCCAACAACATATCTATAAGTCTTATTTCCTCCAGAAGTATTATTGATCTGAATAGCACCAGTTGCAACGTTATATTTTTGCCCTCCAGTATAGGGTCCTGCAATTTGAAAACTAATTAAAGTAGGTCTGATAACGTCTGCAGATTGTATTCCTATCTGCCCTGCTGTCGTTAAGTTTTGATCTGAGAATGTACTTCTTACAAACATCCAGTCATCCGCAGCTAAAGTTCCGCCAGGGTTTATAAGAAGCGTAACGGTAACCATCCACTTCCCGGGTGGCAAAGTAACAGATGAACCTGTATATCTCATATCTGTACTTTTAGCGAAAGGAAGATTATAACCACCTCCTAAATTTCCTATTACAGTCTGACTTCTGGGAGCCTGCCATTCTGCGGTACCATTTGCATCCGTCGCGGTCAATACAGATCCAGTTGCTACCGTCCCGGCAGCAGTATTTTCAAATCTTCTTGTTCCAATCGTGTGGAAATTAGCTTGCGGGTCAACCGTTCCAACACCTACCCTTCCATTCTTATTCAATGTCATTAGCGCATTTCCTGTAGTTGGAACTCCTGCAAAAAGCTGTAATACATTTTGTGCTGCTCCGAATCCATAGAAGTCATCTCCTGCAGTACTGTTCCATATTGCTAATTTTTTTCCTGCAGATGTTCCTAAATCCAAAATATTGTTTGGTGTAGCTGTCCCAATACCTATTCTATTGTTTCGTGCATCAACATTAAAGGTTGTTCCGTCAACAGAGAAGTGACTCGTTCCCGTAGTTGCTGTACTTGTAAATGCTAATGTATTACCAACTTGATTTACAGTACGATTTCCTGTAAGACTTCCATTTTGATTGTAAATATTGGTATCCGGAGAAGTTCCTGTGTTTATTTTAACCCAAACCGTTCCATCAAAATAATAATAACCTACCGCATTGATGTTTGCTGCATTTCCGCCAGTGCTTCCGTTAGCAATACTGTTTACATAAATCATTGTGGAAGTTGTAACTCCCGTCATCGTTTGTGCTTTTAGTCGGTCTACTCGTGGAACTAATAACCCTTCCGGTGTAGTGCCTGCTGTAGATTTAGCCACAACATCCAGGGTTGCATTTGGTGTTTGGGTATTGAAACCAACCTGCGCTTGGGCAATACCACCGATAATAAGGGCAATTGTTAAGGTAATCTTGTTTTTCATTTGTCTTAGTGTTGATTATTTTTTCTTCCGGCATTAAAATCATGTTGAATATTTTCTTCACCAAAATGATTTATCGCTTTTAGAAAGTTTTAAAGAGCTGTTGTGTTAAGCAGATCTTTAAGGTTTATATTAAATTTGTATTTTATTTTGAATTGAATTCGAAAAAAAATTAATTAGAATTTCACATTTAATTAAAATTTTATTTTCTTACTAAACTACGTTGCAAATGTAGAACCAATAGGCGAAAAAATGAGTACTGCAATTTCACTTCAAAAACACAATACACTGATTTAAAGTAACTTAAAAACACTCATGAAGTAATCATGAAGTGAATAAAAATCAATAAAAAACTAAACAAATAGTGGAGTTATTATCGAAAATAAATTATTCTAAATAAGTTTGGCATAGTAAAATATGTGACATATCTGAAAAGAAGACTGGACTTTTGTAAGATCATACAACATTGGAGAATCCTTTGAAATTAAACATGAAATAATATTTATCACATTCAACCAAGATTAACCTGTGAAGATTTGAAAACCTAACAATTACAACTAATCATAATTATTCTATAAACGGAAATACATTAAGCCTTAATAAAGCAAGAATGGCTCCTTTGGCAAAATTTGTATTACAGGAATAAATTCATTTTTATAAAACACATCAATATAAATGAGTCACTCTACATCATGTAAAGTGACTCTAATTTTTCCGCATTTACCGTCTTCATTTATTTTTTTCATCTAAATAAAATGTAACTGAGGGAGTTACTTTTTTGTGGATAAAAGATAACAGAAGAAAATTTTATCAATCTGTTATCTTTATACACAAACACAACAAAATATTTTTCACCTAGTGTTTTTTATCATATTATTTAATTGCAGTAGCGTAAATTGCGGTTTCTGCCCAAGTCCCTGCAAAGTTTTTGATAACTGTAGCGGCATTAGGACTTCCTCCTGTAACTGTATTTCCTGCAATATATCTGTATGTTTTAGCCGCAGTCGTTGAATTATCAATAAAAATCGTACCCTGTGCAACATCAAATTGTTGAGCATGCCCAGCTACTGCAGGTCCCTGTACTTTAAAACTCATCAAACTCGGAGATTTTACATCACCAGAAATTCCAAGAGTTGCTCCTATTGCAGGATTTCCTTCTCCAAAACTACTTCTAACATACATCCAGTCATCACCATCAAGTACCCCACTTACTCTAATAAGCTGGGTAACTGTAACCGCCCATTTTCCCGGAGGTAAAGTAATCGATCTTCCTGCATATTTGTAATTTCCATCACCTGCAAAAGGAATATCTAAACCTGTTGCTACATTCAATACACCAATTACAACCTCAGTGGCCGGTGTTCTCCATTCTGCAGTACCATTTACATCTGTTGCAGTTAATACTGAACCTGCAGTAACTGAACCCGCAGCAGCATTCTCAAATCTTCTCGTTCCAATTGTATGGAAATTAGCTTGAGGATCAATTGTTCCAACGCCTACTCTCCCATTCTTATTCAATGTCATCAACGCATTTCCAGTAGCCGGGGCTCCTGCAAATAACTGTAGAACATTGGCAGCATTTCCAAATCCATAAAAATCATCACCGGCAGCACTGTTCCAAATTGCTAGCTTTTTTCCGTTACCCGCACCCAGATCTAAAAGATTATTTGGTTTCTGTGTATTAATACCAACCTTTCCGTCGGTAGCAATAGTCATACGATATCCACTGTTAGCTACAAAGGACAAAGGATGATTACTAACTGTACCAAAAGAAGCAAAATCAGTCCCCAGATAAGATCTTAGCTTTACCGTTCCGCTGGTATGCTGAAATCCGGCTCCGGCTGCATTGATGTCAACTGCTGTTTCAGGAGTTGCTGTACCAACACCGATTCTGTTATTTACAGCATCAACATTCAATGTTGTTCCGTCAACAGAGAAATGACTCGTTCCTGTAGTTGCTGTACTTGTAAATGCCAATGTATTACCAACTTGATTTACCGTACGATTTCCGCTAAGATTTCCGTTTGTATTATAAATATTTGTGTCTGCGGAAGTTCCTGTGTTTATTTTAACCCAAACCGTTCCGTCAAAATAGTAATAACCTACAGAATTGATATTAGCTGCAGTTCCTCCCGTACTTCCGTTAGCAATACTGTTTACATAAATCATTGTGGAAGTTGTAACTCCCGTCATTGATTGTGCTTTTAGTCGGTCTACTCTCGGAACCAATAACCCCTCTGGACTAGCACCTGTAGTAGATTTAGCTACAACATCCAGGGTTGCATTTGGTGTTTGGGTGTTGAAACCAACCTGCGCTTGGGCAATACCACCAATAATAAGGGCAATTGTTAAGGTAATCTTGTTTTTCATTTGTCTTAGTGTTAATTGTTTTTTCTATCGGCATTAAAATCTGATTTATTGCTTTTAGAAATTTTTAAAGAGCTGGTGTTAAGCAGATCTTTAAGGTTTATATTAAATTTGTATTTTATTTTGATCTGAATTCGAAAAAAAATTAATTAAAATCTCGCATTCAATTAAAATTTTATTTTCTCACCAAATTACGTTGCAAATGTAGAACCAATAGGCGAAAAAATGAGTACTGCAATTTTACTCAAACCCCATAACATGTTGATTTAATTCAATTTAATAACATACATGCAGTAATCATGAAGTGAATAAAAATCAATAAAAAACTAAACAAATAGTGGAGTTATTTCGTAATATGTGATAAAGAAATAAACTTTGGCATAGTAAAATATGTGACCATCAATTTAATTTTTTCTTCAATCCTATTTTATGTTCCTCCAAGAATCTCAAAGAAATAAGACATTACATCATATTGGTTTGCTATCGAAAATACTCCGGTTGTTTGATTAAGTCTTAAAGTGGTTGTTCCTTGTACATAATTGTCCCAGCCAATAGATGTTCCATTACTGGTTAATAATGGTTTGGAATTTCCATAAGCATCTTTAATATTAATGTCAACAAACTTAATCGGGTTTGATGGCCCCGTTCCAATTATCGTAAACTCACCATAGGTATAAGATTGGGCAATTTCATTATTTGAATTATTACTGGCATCCACATAACAGACAAAACGTACACGTGCTATCGTATTTGTATTGGGTAATACAGTAAGGTTGAAATTTCTTCCCGGTCTGTATCCGCCCACCACACTTGTAAAACCTCTTGGAGGTATCGTCATTTGTCCGTTATCTTTATCTACATGAAGCGGCCTTGCATAATAAGCCCATCCTGGTATGTTTCCTGCAACAGACTGGCTTAACCTCATCGTTCCTTCTATATCAAGACTATGAGAGGGTGTTGAAGTGCCTATTCCCACTCTATTATTAGCAGCATCTATAGATAAGTTTTTTTGATTTACAGAAAATGCATTAGTTCCTGTTGCATTAAATGCTAATCTATTCGCTCCTTCATCCACTATTCGATTTCCTAGCAATGCTCCGTCAATACTATACATATCATGATCAGTATCAAACTTAGTCCATAAATTTTCGTCGAATTTATAGTATCCGACAGCATCTATATTCACTGCAGTTCCCGATAGAGTTCCTGTGGTAACATCATTTACATAAATCATTGTAGACGTTTTTATTCCGGTCATTGACTGTGCTTTTTCTCTATCAACTCTTGGTATCAAGATACCTTCAGCTATTGTGGAGTTTCCTGTGGAGTTTTTAGCCTTAATATCAAATGTTGATTCAGGTTCAACAGTATTCACTCCTATTTGTGCAAAACCGACAGCATGAGCTAAGAATAAAAAAGAGATTAGCATTAAATTTTTCATTTTCTTTGTAATTAGCATTTATATTCCTCCTAGAGATTCAAAAAAGTATGTCATTTTATCAGTAGAGTTTTCTATTGTAAACTCCCCCGTTGTCTGATTCAGTCTTAAAGAGGTTACTCCCTGAGAGTTGTTATCCCAGCTTATTGTTGTAGGATCACTAGCGATCAGCGTTTTGGGATTTCCTTCACTGTCTTTTATATTAAGATCAATAAAGCTGATCCTGCTGGAAGTTCCTCTTCCCAGTATGGTAAAATCTCCATAGGTATACGCCTCAGATTCATTATTTTCGGTTGCGCTGCTGTCGTCTACATAGCATACGAAACGTACTCTTATTATTGTATTTGTGTTAGGAATATTGGCGAGGGTATAGTTTTGTCCCGCTTTATATCCACCTGATACTGTTGTAAAACCTCTCGGAGAAGTTATTACCTGACCTGTTGTTGTATTTACATACAATGGTCTTGCATTATTTAGCTGTGTAGAATTATTTTCAGCAACTGCCTGGCTTAGCCTTGCCGTTCCTTCTATGTCTAATGTTTGGGCAGGAGTAGCCGTACCGATTCCTACTCTGTTATTGGCTGCGTTTACAGAAAAAGTGGTTCCGTCAACAGAAAATGCATTGGCTGCAGTTCCCGTAAATGCTAATGTTTTATCACCCTGATCTACTGTTCGGTTTTCTGTGAGAGATCCGTTGGTATTATATAGATTGGTATTTTGATCAACTTTCGTCCAGAGAGTACCATTGAAATAATAATATCCTGTTGTATCGATATTTGCAGCTGTCCCTGCTAGTGTTCCTGTTGCAATATCATTTACATAGACCATAGTGGAAGTTGGCATTCCGGACATAGACTGTGCTCTTTCTCTGTCGACTCTTGGTATAAGCAATCCTTCAGGAGCTGTGGATATTCCCACTGAATCCTTAGCTTTAATATCAAGGGTAACCTTAGGATGAGGGGTATTTATACCTACTTGCCCGAAAGCAAGGCCTGAACATAGTATAGCAGATAAAATAATATACTTACTCATTTTTACTGTTTTTAAATTTGTTTTTGTGTGTTTTTAGAATCGTAATCAAAAAAAAGTGACCGGTATATTTTTGATTGTTTGCGATAAATTTTCTGTTGCAAATCTACCACCAACGGCAGTAAAAATTCCTACTACAATTTAACTACTCTATTGTAAATTACTTTAAATCAATATATTACAAGCTAACAGAAGTATAATTGAAGTATGTAAAAAACAGGCTTTTTTATTAGAATTATTTTATGAATTTTAAAAATTTGAAACTTTTCATTAATTTTATATGAAGTATTTTTTTAATCTTTACTTTTGTTTAATATAATTTTTCATGAACTTCTCTATTAATTTTATATTAAAAGCACTTTATCTTTTCACCATATTACTGGCAACACAGTATATGTCGCAAAATCATACTTTAGCCGAGCTTGATACTATTACCCGACAGTACAAGAATAAAGGTGATCTGGAAGGTGCAATGAAGTTTAATGTAGAAGCCCTTAAACACTATGAAAATGATAAAAATTCAGAAGGTATTGCAAGTACATATATCAACATAGGAAACCTTCTCTGTACACTCAACAGACATAAAGAAAGCCTGGAATACCTGGATAAAGCTGAAAAAGAAATCAAAAAAACAAAAGATCCTATCATAAAATCAAGATTATACAGTGAATATGGTAGAAATTATGCATTGTTGAAATTACTAAAACAATCTAATTTAATTTTTGACAAAGCCATTAATTACGCATGGAAAATCCCTTCCCAAAAACAAAGAAATTATTATTTATATTATAATTACGCCTGGAAATGGGATAATTTCGATAATCTGAATGAGCTGGATTCTATGCATATGATGCAGAGAAAGTGCTTGAAAATTTCATCTGAACCTTTAATATTTGTAAAAATTGCAGATCAGTATGTTTCAAGAAAAATACATCTGGATTCTGCTGAGTTTTATCTTAATAAAGCCCTTCCGCTGGCTTCAACAGGAAAATACCCGATCCGCCAGAAAGCAATGGCCTTAATAACATTCGGAAATCTGTATACTGAAAAGAAGGAATATGAAAAAGCGTTGGATTATTATCTTCAATCTCTTGCCGTTTCGCAAAAAATGAATAGCAGCACAGATATACGAGAGGCGTACAAAGCTATTTCAAGAACATATAATTTCCTTAATGACAAAGAAAAAGCGCTGGAATATTACTCTAAATATTCTCTTCTAAGCGATAAAATTGTAAGTGATGAAAAAAAAGCGCTTGGTATTGCAGTAGAAAAATCTATTCAGGAAAAAGAAGATGAGAAGAGTAAATTCTATTTGGTAATTTGTACTCTTGTTATTCTGTTTTTAATAATTGGCTACTTTATCCGAAGAAAATATATTCAGAAGCATAATAAAAGCAAAGAGATCATTGAAGAAAAATCTATTGAAACAGATGAACTTAAAAAGAAAATCAATGTATCTTTTGATGAGGTCACAAAGTTAGCCAAAACCAATGATCCTTTTTTTCTGACCCGTTTTAAAGAAGTGTATCCGGAATTCTATGAAAGCTTAATAACTCAGCATCCAAATATTACCAATCACGATGTAAAATTCTGTGCCTATCTTAAACTCGATCTTTCTAGTAAAGAAATTGCCCAATACGAAAACATCACCGTACGAGCAGTAGAGACAAAGAAATACAGGCTTAAAAAGAAATTGGAGCTTCCTGCCGAAACAGATCTTCAAAGATGGATACTTGATTTGTAAAATATTAAATCTTAAGATTTTCTGTAAATAAAGTAACAGACAAGAAGGCTTAGATTAACAAGAACAGAAAAAGCATTAGATAAAATAATGGGCAGTTCGTCCTTCATAATTCCGTACCATACCCACAAAGAAACACCGGTAATAAGCACCAACAGCATAACGAGTGAAAGATCTTCCACATTTTTTTCTTTCAGGACTTTTATCAATTGGGGAATCATTGAAGCTGAGGTAAGCACACCTGCAACAATACCTAAAACATTTTCATTCATGGCTTTATTTCTAGCTTGAAGATAATGATTTTCGTAGCATTTATGAACTTTAAATATATTATTTTCGAATATTCACGCCTAACATTTTTTTAACGCAAAGAATCGCAAACTTTTTTTGAAATGATTGAGAATATTTTTCGTTCGCAAAGGCGTTTCACTCAGCGAAGAACGCAAATTTTTTAATTATACCAGATATTATTTTATTGAATTCAGAAAAACATTTAAATCTGTTTCTTTAACCAGACCTATTTTATATTTAATCTTCGTTTTATACACTCTCACACTTCCCGGAGTAATATTTTCTAAAAGAGAAACTTCTTTGGAGGATAAATTTAACCTGAAATAGACGCAAAGCTTTAATTCGTGTTCCGTTAAAAAAGGAAATCTCTCCGAGATCTTTTGCATGAATTGTTTGGTTTCTTCAGAACTTTCGCCAATAAAATCATGGTTTTTCTGATCAATTTGAAGAAGATTATTAATCTTGAAAAGCAAATCCTTAACGGTTTCTTCCCCGTTAATATTTTTAGATTTTTTTATTTTCTTCAGATTTTCTAAAAATGCTTTTTCAGTTTCTATTTTTAAATTAAGATTAAGATGCAGGTTTTTAATTTTTCCTTTCTGAAGTTCAATATCTTTTTCAAGATCTTCCTTATCATTTTCCAATAGGGTATTCTGGCTTTCCAGCAGGCGCCTTTCTTCCTTATTTCTCTTTCTTATTCTAATAATGGCTCTTATAAAAAATATGATGACAACAACTGCCAAAATGATCATTAAAGCTGTTTTTTTCCGTTGATCTGCAATTTTGTAATCATATTCCTGATTAATATTTTTAATAATATAACCGTTAAGAATATCTGAGACAGCATCTAAATCCCGAACTGTTTCTTTGTAAAATAAATTATTATACATTTCCAATTTCTTGGAATATAACTTGAGATTTTCAAAATCATTATTCTCAGCGTAATAGTTCTGAAGTAGTGTACATGCCGTTATTCCATCCTTTGTACTTTCTAATTTAGGCAGAGTTGCTACAACCCTTTCAATAAGTTTTTTGCTGCTCAATGGCATATCCATATATTTATATACTTGAAGCAATTCTGCTGAATTTCTAATAATGATATATGGATTTCTATTAGCTTTTGCCATTTGAAATTCAATTTGCTCATTATAATATTTTATAGCATTCGTATAATCTTTTTTAATAAAATAAAATGAGCCTAAATTCCCTTTCATTAAATTAATGAAGTAGAGTTCACCTTCCGTTAATGATTTTTTGTTTTGAAGTATTTTAAGACCATATAAAGATAATTTAATGCTTGAGTCTATTCTCCCCATTCTTTGGTCGCACAAAGCAAAATTATTATACATAGAAGCGATATATAAAGTATCTTTTCTACAGAGACTGTTCAACCCTTTTCCGAAATAAAGTTTGGCCTGATAATAATTATTGTGGTTAAAATACCATCTTCCTTTCATGTGATACAAATGCGGTAAAAAGGTCTTTTTATCAGATTTTTCTTCGATTTTTATAGCGGCATTTAAAAACTGTAAGCATAATTTTGGAGATGCTTCTTCAAACTCAAGAGCAAGATTAAAGTTACAGGCTGTGGTTATATAATCGTACTCATCATTATTAATTCTTAATAATTCGTAGATCAAAGATATTTTTTTGGATCTGTTATCAGGATAAAGAAACATCTCGATATACTTACTACTGATGAGGTATTTTAAATCCTGCGTTTTTTTATATTTTTCGTTTTCTTTAATGTATAAACCATAAATTTTTTCGCGATCATTGTTAAGTGCTGTATATTCTTTATCAAGCTGATAGAAATACTCATTATCATTCTGAGAATGACATGAATACAGGAAAAAAAATGATATTAAATAGAAAATTACAGTCCGATACATACTCTAAATTAGAAAAAAAAAGCCAGTAAAAATCACTTAATTTATTCAAAATTCGGAAATGAGAAATTCAATCTTTAGATAGTAAAAATCAGATTATAAAATACAATTAAAGGTAATTTATATAGTAAAAAAAACTGTTTTTAATGATAATTCTCAACGCTAAATAATTAGATAAAATAATTATGGTACTCCCATAATTTACCAACATTTTCGTCTGTAAAACTAAAAAAATAAACAATTTGTAATAATTCTGTAGTACTTGGAAAACATTCTTATTCGAAGAGAAAATTAATACTCATAAAAATGTAATCTACTAAAAACAAAATTGTTACAAAAATAAAATTAACACTTTATGGTGAATAAAAGACCTCTTATTAACACCAATTAACACCTCATTTTTACCATTTTAAATCTTCACTCCATAGATTTGTTTAAAGTTTTACAGGAACAAAAACAGTTTTTTAACTCTAAATAAAATGTTATGAAGTCTTTTAAAAATATCGATGTAGGGAATCTAATTAGACAAAGAGTTACTGAATCCGAAATAGAAATTCCCAGAGTATGCAATTTTTTCAGCTGTACGGAAGAAGAAATTGAAGAAATGTATGAATCTAAAAGCCTCGAAGCAGATGTTATATTAAAATGGAGCAAATTATTAGAATACGATTTTTTCAGAATATACTCACAGCATCTTATTCTTTTTTCGCCACCAAGTAATGCTTACAGTGCAGATAGGGAAAAAACCAGTGCCCTGCCGCAATTTAGAAAAAATATTTATACAAAAGAAGTAATAGATTTTCTGGTAGAATTAATACAGTCCGGAGAAAAAAACATGAATGAAATAATAGATCAATACGGGATCCCAAAAACAACCCTTCACCGATGGACCGTAAAATACAGAAACCACGAATTTGAGAAAAAAAATAAAAATACATTCTAATTATTAAAAACAACACAAAATGGAAAGAGTAATCCCAAACTACAAAAGAATCTATAATGATATTATAGCAAGAGATCATCCTCACAAAGAGGATCAATGCAAAACCATTTTAAAAAAAGCAGATCTTTCAATGCTTGATGTAATTAAACTCAACAATATTATTTTCGGAATTAAAGATAAAGAAACCCTCGTTTTTAACCAGATGCACCGTTCTTACGACGAAAATACAATCTTGGAAATACTTGATTATCAACATAAAAACAACCTAAACAATACCCAATTGGCCAACCATTTCAAGCTCAGCCGAAATACGGTTACCAAGTGGAAAAAACATTTTTCAAACAGGCATTTGCATTCTTTTAAGGCGTAGCAGTAATGAAAGACAATCCTTAAAAAAACACAATTTAGTATATGCCATAAAGACTAGATATAGAATGTATTGATTTTTTATTTGTGTTTTATTATTAGTGTTTTCCCCCGATCGCAAGGTCTGTAGAAAAATCAAACATCTATTTTTTACCTTAATGATGCCTTACTGAATGTAAATGCCATTATTTAAAATTGTAACCAATCATACAACATATAATTATTAAGTGGAGATAGGAAGCGCAAATATTTATCAATGTTAAAAATTCATCCCCCTTTTACATTGTTTATTTGCGCCCTATTTTTAAAAAAAGTTAGAAAAAAAACATCTTCATAGTAATAGTAAAGTGGAAATAGAAGTTGCAGGGATCTGATTCATGATCTAGAATTAAGTCTTAGAACCTGCATTCTATTTTTTTTAAAAAGATGAATAATTGTATGTAAAATGAACAATATTGTCTCATAAGTTTTTTTAAAAATAAAGTTTGTACAGGAATGCGGACACTCAATCTTGATTTTCAATTTTAAGTGATTCGCATTCTTTTTTTTGTTTTAAATTTTAAAATATGTCTAAAAATCAGATAAAAACAATTCAATTTATATTAAGAACAAATAAATAATAATAAATTATATCTATAAATTACACAATAATATACTATAAAAACTACTTTTGTATTGCAAAACCACAAGTCATGTTTTTAAAATTTTACTTAAAAAAAACATTATATGTTCTCATTCTATTATGTATAAGTAACTATAATGCACAAATATATTCTATAAAAGAGCTCGACAGCCTTTCTGAGAAATACAGAACTGAAGGTAATATTAAGAAAAGTATAGAACTTAATATTGATGCCATAAAAAACTACGAAAAGCAAAACAATAAAGACGGCATAATAGCGGCTTATATTAATATCGGCGGCCTGTTCTGGAATCTTCACCGATATAAAGAAAGTCTGAAATACCTGGAGAGCGCAGAAACAGAATTAAGAAAAATAAAAAATCCTACCCTGTGCGCAAGAATGTATGGAGAATATGCCAGAAATTATGCTTCTCTAGGCCTTTTAGATCAATCTAATACAAGTCTGGATACTTCAATCTATTTTGCGAAACAAATCCCTGACAGAAAGGAAAAAGAAAAACTTTTATACTTTTATTATACCTGGAAAATAGCCAATTTTGAAGAACTTCGCGCTACAGATTCTATTAATTCTACACTGAAAAAACGTTTAAAGATTTCCATTCAGCCTCTTACGTATGTTTATATGGCTGAAAATTTTATTAAAAATAAAAAAACGGATTCTGCTGAATATTATCTAAACAAAGCCAGCCAAATGAGTGGTGATTTTAGTCATTATCAAAAATCTATGACTCTTCTTACTTTTGGCAAACTGCATACTGCGAAAAAAGATTATCAGAAAGCTTTGGATTATTATCTTAAATCCTTGGCCATTTCTAAACAGATTTCGAGAAAAAGTGATATTAAAAACGCTTATAAACTGATTTCTATTACCTATGATTCTCTTGATGATATTGAAAAAAAGAATGAATACCTTCAAATGTATTCCAACATCAACGACAGCATTGCTGAATCTGAAAGAGAAGCCTTGAAAATACCGGTAGACAAGATCATCCACCAGGAAAATGAGAAAGAAAAAAGCGAAAGATTAAAATATTTTATTTTAATATCCGGAGTTGTAGCTGCAGCAATTATTGTCGTTATCCTTCTTACAAGAAGATACATCAAAAAGCAGAAACAGGCCGAGGAAATAATCATCGAGACCATGCATGAAACGGATGAGCTAAAAAGCAAGCTTAACGAAGCTTTTGAGGAATTATCTAAACTCGCCATGACCAACGATCCTTTTTTCCTGACCCGCTTCAAGGAAGTATATCCCGAGTTTTATGAAACTTTGACGACAAAATATCCTAATCTTTCGGCAAATGATATAAAATTTTCTGCTTTTTTAAGACTAAATCTTTCTACTAAAACTATTGCGCAGTATAAAAACATTTCAATTCGTACCATTGAATCAAGAAAATATAGACTTAGGAAAAAACTAGACCTTCCGTCTGATGTTGATCTTAATAAATGGATGATGGAACTATAATTTCTTTGTTAAAAAATAATTTGTAAACCTTTGAATGAAATATTTTGAAGGTTTTTTTGTGACTTTTTATGTAATAACTCCTCAAAACCGTTATTTTAACTTACGTCAAAACTACTACTTAACAAAACACAATCATTTAATAATCAAATACTTAATTACATCAAGTAAATTTGCAGTACTACATTATTCAAAAATAGACTATACATTTGTACCACATTCAAGTTAGTATTTCAAAAAACACAAATTTTGTTTCCTTAGCTTAATAAGGATTTAAATAGTGAGTGTAACCCAAATAATACACTCACTATTTTATAAAGTTTAAAAAATTAATAGAAAGACATAATAAGGTTATTTAAATTTTACTTTATTAATAATTTACAACTTAATTAGAGTGAAGTGGAAGTAGGAATGCAAATATTTAATATAAAGACTCATCCCGTTTTCTATTAAATTTTGCTTCCTCTTTTTTAAAGAAAAAACTACAAGTTTATTTATAATAAGGGTTGGTAGTAAGTGAACTACAAGTAAGCTTACTACCTTTTTTAAAACCTATTGATTTTCAAGAAACACTCTTATTTTTTAAGATATTATATAATCCGATTTATTAAAATTTGCTTACAAATTTAGTCTTTGTGAAGTTTTTTTTCGAAGTAAGTAAATTAGAAAGGCTTGCAGGTATGTTTATTCATCCCGATTTTAAAATTAACATACCTGCTTCCTTTTATTAAAAACTTAAAACACATTTGAAATTAAACACATCTGCGAAAAAAAATTATCAAATCGTCCTATTTTCAGGGCGATTTTTTTGTTAATGGTCAACATATATTTATGTAAATTTTTTATCTTCGTTAAATAAATCACGAATATGTTTCAAAAAAAATTCAGAAAATTAGTATATATTTTATTTATACTCATCATTTCTCAATTTAAATCTCAAACTTATACTTTGGATGAGCTTGAAACTATTACGGAAAAATACCGTGCGGAAGGTAAGATTCAGGAACTTATTGCTTTTAATAAGAAAGCTCTTTCTCAATACCAAAAACAAAGCAATAAAGAGGGTGCTTTTGCAGCCCGTCTCAATATTTCTAATTACTTATCTTCTCAAAAGCAAAACAAGGAAAGTCTAACTTATTTAAACCAAGCTGAAAAAGATATAGATCATATCAAAAGCCCGGAACTCAGATCAAAATTTCATGGGACTTCTGCCCGAAATTATTTTGAATTAGCATTATACGAGCAATCTCTTGAAGGTTTTAATAAATCCGTAGAATATGCCTGGAAGGTATCTGATAAAGAAAAACAAAAAAAACGTTTATATCTTGGTTATTTCTGGAAAATGGCATGTTTTGAAGCATTAAAAATGCGGGACTCTATGATGAGCATGGAAAGAAAAATCTTAAAAGTTTCTCCTGAACCTCTTATTTATATCACAATTGCAAGCCGAAATCTGGATGAAAAAAAGCCTGATTCCACAAAATACTATTTGGATAAAGCAATGACCATCGTTGATAAATCTTCTGTCTATCAGAAAGGAAGGATATTATTCAACTACGGAAGATTATACACAGAAAAGAAAGAGTACGAGAAAGCTTTAGGCTATTATATGCAGGCACTTGAAATTTTTGAAAAAATGAAAAGCAAGGATGGCCAAAGAATGACCTATAAATTAATCTCCGAAACCTATAGCTCTTTAAATAACAACGATAAATCTTCAGAATTCCTACAAAAATATACAATAGTAAATGACAGTATCATCAGTGAAGAAAAAGAAGTCACTCATATTCACGTCGACAAAGCTTTACATCAAAAAGATCAGCATGAAAAAACAGAAAAATCTAAATTATACCTGCTGATATTTGGTATTGTTGCCGGTTTTCTGATCGCAGGATATTTCATTGCCAAAACATATATTAAAAAGCAAAAACGTAAAAATAAAGTCATCATCGAAAAGTCGCGGGAAGCCGATACATTAAAGAAAAAACTGAATCCTGCATTTGATGAAGTAGTACATCTCGCCCAAAGCAACGATCCTCTGTTTCTTACCAGATTTAAGGAAGTTTACGCCGATTTTTATGAAAAAATGTCTATCCGATACCCAAATCTTACTTCTAATGAATTAAAATTCTGTGCCTTGTTAAAATTAAATTTTTCCAGCAAGGAGATCATGGATTATGAATATATAAGCCTTCGAACGGTAGAAACCAGAAAGTACAGACTCAGAAAAAAATTAAATCTTCCTTCGGAGATAGACCTTAACAAATGGATGATGGAACAATAATCCTACATTCCTTTTTTTACAGATAAAACATTTTTATTCCTCCTTATAAAAGCTTGTAATTTTTACAGGCTTTTTTTTGTTTTTCGATCAAAATACAAAGAAATAAACAGAATTGCGGCTTACTGCAATTCTACTTAAAAATCCATATAAATAACTAATTATCAGACTAGTCGCATCTACGTAGTAGCTTAAATCGGCTATTCTGTCAGTACATTTGTACAAGAATTCTCACACAAACTATTTCGAAGAAAAAACCGGTTATTTTCTGAGATACGATTCTAAACACACATTAAGGAAAGAAAAAATAACACAAACAATTAAACCCAAAACAAACAAAATGAAATTTTCTATAGCATAATTGTCCCTCTTCATATTTGTTGCTTTTGAAGGCCGTAAAAACACAATAAAATTTATCACTAAAAACTAAAAAGGAATGATAAAAAAAATAAAAAAGATGATACATCAACTCAAAACCATGTATAGAAACAGAAAGATAAAAAATCATATTGACTGAATAATTCTCATTCAGTTTCTAAGAAAAGCCGGTCTTTTTTATAGATATGATTTTAAACTCACAAAGAAAAATATAAAAAATCTAAGAAATGAAAAAAATTATAATCACAGGATTTCTGTGCATCGGCTCAATTCTCTTTGGGCAGGTTGGTATGAATACTGCCAATCCTCGAGGTGCATTAGACATCAACAAAAATGATCATACTAATAATATGGGACTGATACTTCCAACCAATTCGGATGTGAGAAATATCATTACTCCACAGGGAGGAAACGTGGTTCCCGGAACGATTATCTACGACAGCGCTCAAGACTGTGTAAAATATTATAAAAAAACAGATCAGTGGAGCAATTGCATCAGATTTTCTACAACCGCTGCTATGAAAACAGCAAACAATACTTCTGCAAAGAATACAAAAAGAGAACTATTCAACTCAAAACAAAAATAAGATGAAAAAAACATTAGCACTGGCAATACTTTTTACATGGGTATTGTCTTTTGGGCAAATTGGTATAGGAACTCCCTCCCCCAGAGGAGCCTTAGATATCAATAAACCAACGACCAACAATATGGGATTGGTATTACCTACCAATTCTGATGTCAACAATATTCTGAACCCTTTAGGGGGAGACGTAATCCCGGGAACAATTATCTATGACAGCACCAATGATTGTGTAAGACTATATCAGGGAACTAACAGATGGAGTAACTGCCTAAGTGATACTACCTGCGAACCTGAAGAACCTACACTAAGTTTAGACTGTACGAAACCGACTGTTAAAGGTCAGTTGATCGCAGGTGTTCAGGCTGCCGGTCAAGGTTTTACCATTTCTTATACAGGAGGTGATGGCTCAGCTCATAACGGACAGGTCGTACAATCTACAGGCGTTACAGGATTAACAGCTACGCTAGCTCCCGGAAACTTCAGCAACGGAAACGGTAACCTTATCTATACCATCACAGGTACGCCTTCTTCCGAAGGAACTGCCAGCTTTGACATTAATATTGGCGGCCAGACATGTACTGTAAGAATAGTCGTAGACCCACAAGTTCCGGGCAGTATAGGCGATTTACAATGTGGTAATGCTATACATAATGGTACATTAGCTGTTGGAACGCCGGCAGCATCAAATGTAAATACTAAAATACCTTATACTTCCGGAAACGGTGGTCCTTATGCCGGAGAAGTAGTACCGTCTTTTGGAATAACAGGGCTTACCGCTACCTTATTACCCGGAAATTTTGAAAATGGAAACGGTACCATTACCTATACCATTACAGGAACGCCTTCTTCATACGGTACGGCAATTTTTCCTATCAATGTAAATGGTAATACATGTACATTTTATAGAACAATAGAATCTTCTGCTTTTACCTTAGACTGTAGCAGCGCTGAAGTAAACGGAGTAATTAACAGCGGAGCTAGTGCTACTAATGCATGGTTCAGAATATACTATAATGGCGGAGATGGCAGCAATTACCCCGGAGAAACAGTACAATCTACAGGAGTTACCGGGCTTACGGCTACCTTAGTACCAGGAACGTTCAACAATGGCTTCGGTGGAGTAATTTATCAAATTACAGGGACACCTAATCAATCCGGTACCGCTTATCTAAAAATAAATATTAATGGTAAAATCTGTAACGTTCCCGTAAACGTAAGAGAAGGAGTGACGATAGGTACTATTGCAAGCTTAGACTGTAACGGAGCCACCCATACAGGAACCCTGACAAACGGAGTTGCAGCTTCAAACGTACAATCTGTGATATCCTATACAGGAGGAAATGGCGGAGCACACAACGGGCAGACCGTAACTTCTACAGGAGTGACAGGTTTAACGGCAACGCTGGCAGCAGGTAACTTTAACAACGGAAACGGAGACCTTACCTACACCATCACAGGAACGCC
>NZ_JAWRXH010000108.1:0-281 GCF_046535115.1 Chryseobacterium sp. SIMBA_038 | reverse complement strand
CAACGCGGAATTGTTGGTGCTGAAAGAGTTCTTGGTTTGATGGATGAATACTATGCAATGCCAAACAACGGAAAGGTAGAGAAAGAGCATTTTGACGGTAAAATTGAATTCAAAGAAGTTCGTTTTGCATATGATGAGAAGCAGGAAGTTCTTAAAGGAATTGATTTTAAAGTACATCCGGGAGAAACTGTAGCCATTGTTGGAGCAACCGGAGACGGAAAATCTACCATTATCAGCTTGATTACACGATTGTATGATATTAATTCCGGTGAGATTTTTAT
>NZ_JAWRXH010000107.1:0-282 GCF_046535115.1 Chryseobacterium sp. SIMBA_038 | reverse complement strand
GAGTCCGTCAAGCGGTGGTGTGTGGCTTGCCACACCGATCCGACAAAATCGAGCAGACGGGAACGTGCCGTTCTCGTTCGAATCCAACCTGCGCGGTGCGGCAACGACGCGCGCGCCCGCCATACCGATCCGTCCACCATGTCCCGAACGCCTCACGTACCGTTTGCGCTAGGCCGCGGAAACGCACGACGAAAGTCGATGCAATTCGATCGCGCATTGAGTCGGCCCGCCACGTATCCGCACCCCGCGGGACGCATCGAGCGGATTGAAACCCATCTGTCC
>NZ_JAWRXH010000106.1:0-282 GCF_046535115.1 Chryseobacterium sp. SIMBA_038 | reverse complement strand
AGTCGCCCGTTCTTGAGCACGATGCAGCGCTGTGCGCTGCGCAGCACGAGATCGAGGTTCTGCTCGACCAGGAGCACGGCGAGCTGCGAGCGGCGGCACAGGGTGGGAATAACCTCGCCGATCAGTTCGACCATATTCGGCTGCACACCGTCGGACGGTTCGTCCAGCAACAGCAGCTTCGGCCGGCCGCACAGCGCACGGGCGATCGCCAACACCTGCTGTTCGCCACCCGAAAGCGTGCCGCCGTTCTGCGAGAGTCTGGACTTGAGAATAGGGAAATAC
>NZ_JAWRXH010000024.1:0-471 GCF_046535115.1 Chryseobacterium sp. SIMBA_038 | reverse complement strand
ATTTAAGAACTTCGCTTCCAAACCTACTTCAACCTCTGTAGATCTTTCTGGTTTTAGATTTGGATTATTTTTAAAGCTGTTTGGATCTACAATTGGAAGATTGCCATAAAGACTTCGGATATTATAAGTATCTGCTAATCTGTAATTATCTATTGTTTTACCAACCTGCGCCCAGTTTCCTCTCACTTTTAGGAAAGAAAGCCAATCTTGCTTGATTAGATTAGACAACACTACAGATCCTGAAATGGATGGATAGAAATAAACATTATTACCGCTCGGTAAGTTAGATGATTTATCAACGCTTCCCGTACCTTCCAAGAAATAAGTATCTTGGTATCCTAAAGATATCTGTCCATATGCTCTTGGCAATGTAAACGTAGCACTATATTCCTGTGTAGGAAATACCTGTCCGGCAGAGTTTCTAATAGCATATAATCCCGGAACAATTAATCCTTCTCCAGTACTACCTGG
>NZ_JAWRXH010000105.1:0-282 GCF_046535115.1 Chryseobacterium sp. SIMBA_038 | reverse complement strand
GGATTGATGTTAAGCATAACTCGTCGGCGGCCGAGTACGATTCGAAGGTAAGACTCTTGAGCTCTAGGTTGAATGGTTTGCAGCGAGTAAATCCTGGAACCGGTATAAAAGTCAATCATTCGTGGTTGGAGACGGAGTTGCGCCCAAGAGAAAATTCGGCGGTATTTGTTTATCAAGAATATTATTCAAAATCTGGCCTTGATTTCAAAACAGAGGGCTATTTGTTGGATGGTGGAAATCTTTTTCACACTGTTGGCGGAATTGGAGTAGAGGCGCTGAGAC
>NZ_JAWRXH010000104.1:0-284 GCF_046535115.1 Chryseobacterium sp. SIMBA_038 | reverse complement strand
CTCGGAGTTCATCGTGATGCCATGCGGCCGCCATGCACGATCTTCGCCCGTGTCGAAGTTCTTGATGTAGCCGTTCGCCTTGCCATCGACCAACGTCGCCTTATACGCACCTTTGAGAGCCTTGATGCTCTTGCTTGTTGACACCCTGGTGTCCTGCCACGAGCCATCCATTTTGACCGGCTCAACGAGCACGAGGCCCATGTCCTCGAGCGCACGCTCAAGGTCTGCCTCGATATCCGCATCAGACAACGGGCGCAGCGGCTCGCGCCACGCGTCGAATGCAG
>NZ_JAWRXH010000103.1:0-285 GCF_046535115.1 Chryseobacterium sp. SIMBA_038 | reverse complement strand
CGGGATTTCGACCCTTCGGACTGGTTGCGGTTGATAGGTACCATCCTCTAACTGCTGGCGGATGGAGTCCCAGTTGGTCATGATATGTTCACGTAGGAATTTTACTGACATACCGTCCACACCGTGGCTTCCTTTATTCTTTTCCACTCTCTTTAATGCTGTCAGAAGGTTTTCCCGTGACAGAAGTTGCTTCATCATGTTGAGGTATTCCTTTCGCGTGAACGTTCTTTCTACTTGTGCCATTCTTACTTCAGCCCTCTCAGAGTCCCCCGTGGAATTCACCAC
>NZ_JAWRXH010000102.1:0-286 GCF_046535115.1 Chryseobacterium sp. SIMBA_038 | reverse complement strand
CTTTAATTTAACGTTAATAATTTTTTATATTTGCTACAAATATCCCCTTTATGAATAAACTTTTATTTATTTTAGGCTTTTTCGTGACTAATTTCTGGGTAAGTGCTCAGACTTTTTCGGATGAAGCTTTACAGCAGTCTGTCCAGCAGCTCAATAATGCCAAGACAGACAGTGACTATGATACTCTCTTTCATACATTTTCCGAAACTAAAACCTCAGAGAAGTGGAAAGCTAATTACTATGCTGCAGTAGCAATGTATTCCAAAGCTCAATTTTTGTTAACAAA
>NZ_JAWRXH010000101.1:0-290 GCF_046535115.1 Chryseobacterium sp. SIMBA_038 | reverse complement strand
GGGAAGGCTATAAGCTGGAAAATAAGAGAGCTTGCATTTCTTGAAAAAATAGCATACGTTATACAACAGACAATTACCCAAAGAGGAGGAGAAATCTTCAAATTGAACAGAGAACTTATCCGTGCAAATAGTGCGTTAGATACCTTTGGGTATATACTTACTCATGATCTTAAAAACCCTATGGCAATGATTAACCTGTCAGCAAATATGATTCTTAGTCGTGAAGAGGACAAAAACAAACTATTCCATAGGTTGGCAGCTAATATCCTTCGTTCAACTCACCTTATGAC
>NZ_JAWRXH010000100.1:0-290 GCF_046535115.1 Chryseobacterium sp. SIMBA_038 | reverse complement strand
GACTTTCCTCGAGACTGTCGAAGGCGCCATTGGCTGGTACCGCCCGAACAACGTCCAGGTGTCGACATCGCTTCCGCGCGGTTAGGCCGCCACGTAACGATCGGCGCGGGTTCCGTACTACCGGGATGCGAGATTGGCGAAGGTGCCTCCGTCGAGGCCATGTCCCGCGTGACTCAATCTCTTGCGCCTTGGGGTACACATGACGGCGTGCCTGCCCTGCTCATCAAGAAAAGCCGTCGCAGCACCTTCCGACAATGGAGACCGAATTGAGCGACTGGCAAGAACGAAGC
>NZ_JAWRXH010000099.1:0-290 GCF_046535115.1 Chryseobacterium sp. SIMBA_038 | reverse complement strand
CCAATACAACGAGAGGTTAGACAAAGATGTGGTTTTGGTTGTGTAATTTGTGGAATGCCTCTATATGAGTACGAGCACATGGAAGAGTGGGCGCAAGTTAAAAGACATGTTGCCGATGAAATCACATTACTTTGTGATCAGCACCATAGAGAAAAAACCAATGGATTGCTTCCCAAAGAAACTGTTTATGAAGCAAATAAAAATCCATTCAACTTGAGAGAAGGCTTATCTAAACCCTACAATCTTCATTTTTCAGGAAATGAGGCTTGCATCGAGATCGGAGGTAATAG
>NZ_JAWRXH010000005.1:0-284114 GCF_046535115.1 Chryseobacterium sp. SIMBA_038 | reverse complement strand
GAAAGTAGCTCAGTTGGTAGAGCGTCAGCCTTCCAAGCTGAATGTCGCGAGTTCGACCCTCGTCTTTCGCTCAAAAAAAATCACTCTATCTTTAGCGTGATTTTTTTGTTTAAGGCCGACTTAGCTCAGCGGTAGAGTGCTTCCTTGGTAAGGAAGAGGTCACGGGTTCAAGTCCCGTAGTTGGCTCTCGTTACATCCCGAATTCACTTCGGGATTTTTTTTGCTTAAAACTTTTCTATATCAAATAATGATTTTGAGAAAAAAAATCTAATTAAAGCATAAACTTCGCCATTCTGAAAGCATCTCTCTACAGTTTAACTTTTAAATTCCACTTAAAAAAATCAAAACGATTTTAATCTTAATTAAACTTAACTCCTTCAATATTCTTAATGGTTCAAATTATAATGAATCTATTTACACATGAAGTTCTATCAATAGGAATGGGCTTTAGCCCATTTAATAAATTAAAATCTTCCAATTTGGTTTTAACCAAAACTTATAAAAATATTTCCCTATTAAATTAGATCCATTTTACTTTGCTGAGTGAAACGCCCTTGCGAACGAAACATCAACAGTATTAAATTAAAAAAAAAAACTTAGCGAACCTTGCGTCAAAAAAATATTGAAGCTTTCAATCCAAATGCCCAACCTTAAAATTTAATTAAAGATCCCTCTACCCATTTCAATTCCTTCACAATCATAAAAATTTTCGTTAAATTCGTGTAAAATATATATTGATGAATATTCTTTTATTGGAAGACGACCTTATTCTCTCTGCAGAACTTTGTAAGTTTTTAGA
Source organism: Chryseobacterium sp. SIMBA_038 (assembly GCF_046535115.1). Classification (NCBI taxonomy): domain Bacteria; kingdom Pseudomonadati; phylum Bacteroidota; class Flavobacteriia; order Flavobacteriales; family Weeksellaceae; genus Chryseobacterium; species Chryseobacterium sp. SIMBA_038. The sequence continues at coordinate 283,315 of NZ_JAWRXH010000005.1, read as the reverse complement.
ATCAAACAATTTTACGTGTGATAAAATTTACGATGGCGAAACTTTTCTCCGTCAGATCAAAAACAATACATATGATCTGTATCTGTTGGATATTAATGTTCCGAAGATAAACGGACTGGATGTTTGTCAAACCATCCGTTCTTTCGATAAAAACACCCCGATTATCATCATTTCTGCTTACGGAGATCTTTCCGATAAAAAAGATGCGTTTACGAGGCTTGCAGATGATTATTTAGTAAAGCCTTTTCAGTTTGAGGAACTGCTTCTTCGTATGAATTCTTTATTGAGAAGAAAAACACCTTCAGATAATATAGATCAGGATATTATTAGAATAGATGATTTAATTATCAATAAAACCGAACAGAAAGTTTTCCGCGCCGGAAATGAAATTGCTCTTACTTTAAAAGAATTTCAATTATTAGCTTATCTGGCAGAAGCGCAGGGAAGAACAGTTTCTAAGCAACAGATCACAGAAAATGTTTGGGAACATAATTTCAATACAAATACAAACACGGTCGAGGTTTATATTAATTTTTTAAGAAAGAAAATTGATAAAGATTTTAAAGTTAAATTAATTCATACACGTTCCGGATTCGGATATTATCTAAGTTCACTGTAAATGTCTTTAAAAAGAAAGATCGCCCTCAATCTCAGCATTGCTTTTTCATTACTTTTTGGTATTGTGATGGTGGTTATTTATATGTCTTTTAATGATTTCAGGAGAGATGAATTTAAGGAAAGATTTAGGCAGAGATTAGAGTTTACTTCGCATTTTATTTCGAAGTCTAAAGATTTTGAAGAGGAAGCGCCTGTCTTTTTTAATGAAAACTCGGATAATATTCTTTTAAATGAAACAATTCTGATCTTTAACGGCAAAAAGGAACTAATTTACAGTACAATAAAAGACCGGAATGTAACTTGGGACAATGCCTTACTGAAAGAATTAGATCAAAGAAAAACCATTTACACCGAAAAAACGCAGCCTGAAATATATGCAGCGTTGAAAAGTATTAATGGTGAAAACTATTATATTCTTACAAGTGCTTTCGATACCAACGGAAAATCAAAACTAGAATATCTGAAATACCTTTTGATCGCGGCCTATGTGATGAGTACGTTGCTCATCGGCTTTTTTAGTTATTATTTTATGGGACAGTTTCTTCGCCCTTTGGAAGACCTCAATAAAGAGATTTCGGAGGTTACGGCACATAAATTAACGACACAGATTCCCGTTCAGCCTTCAAATGACGAAATAAGTATTCTTGCGAAGTCTTTTAATACGATGATTGCAAGGTTGGATGATGTTTTTCAGTCTCAGAGAGATTTTACGGCAAGTGCTTCGCATGAAATCAGAACACCGATTACAAGAATGGCTTTTCAGTTGGAAAATTTAATTAAACTACAACAGCATTCTCCCGAAACGCTGTCTTCTTTAAAACAGATTCAGAAAGATGTTTACCAGCTGTCGGATCTTACAAATTCATTGTTGATTTTAACTAAATTCGATAAAGAAAACATTCAGACTTTGTATGAAGAAGTAAGGATTGATGAAGTTATATTTGAATCCTATGAAGCGGTAGAAAAAAGCTATCCCAACCTTAAAATGGATTTTTTAATTTCTGAAAACACTTCCGAAAATGCACTTCTTACTATTCCCGGAATTCAATCTTTATTAGATATTGTATTCATCAATTTATTTAAAAATGCAGCAGTCTATTCCGACAATATGGAAGTGGATGTTTTAATAACTGAAACCAATACTGATCTTACGGTTGATGTAGTTTCGTCAGGAAATATTATCGAGGAACATGATCGTCCAAAATTATTTGAAGCTTTTATGAGAGGAAATAATTCTCAAAATATTTCCGGTTCCGGTCTCGGACTTCGTATCGTAAAAAGAATTGTTGAATACCACGGCGCCGAAATTCTTTATTCAGCACCTTCTGAAAAGACAAATCAATTCAGTGTAATCTTTAAAAAATAGTTTTTATTTAAATACTAAAAAAATGTTAGTATTAGCGATGTCATCCTGAGCCTGTCGAAGGATCTTATTTTAACATTTACTAATAACTACGTTTTTAATTTAGATGAAATAATTTTTAGTCTAAATCTTTCAAAAACAAAGAATATTTTCCATCAATTCTTTAATAATTCATTGTAAAAATCACTTCTTAAAACCAAATTTAATTTTTTTTTAAGGCTCCTTTAAGGTCGTTTTAATCGAGCAAGGGCATTTTTGTGGTATGAAAACAGAGAGAATGAACAAAATTGCAGGGCTGTTTGTGGTCATTTCTTCCCTAATGACGGCACAACAGCAAATGTCTCTTCTGGATTGTGAAAATGCTTTTCAGACGAATAATCTTCAGCTGCTAGCCGAACAATATAACATCAACATGGCCGACGCAGATATTTTGCAGGCCAAGATCTGGGAACTTCCACAACTAAGCGGATACATCAATGCTTACAATCCTGAAGATAAAAGAGCCTTTAATGTAAGCAAGGCAAAAGGCGCAGAAGTAACCCAGTTGATCTACATGGGCGGTAAAAAGAAAAACGAAATTGCTTTTGCAAAATCTAATAAAGAACTTGCTCAACTTCAGTTTTCTCAATTGTTGGTCGAGTTGAAAACGCAACTTCATACAACCTACTACAATCTCTACTATGAACAATTAAAATTAGACAACACCAATAAGCAATTAGTATACATGAATGATTTGCTGAGTGCTTACAAAGTACAGTCGGCAAAAGGAAATGTATCGCTAAAAGATGAGGTGAGATTGCAGAGCATCGTTATTCAGTTAAATAATGATAAGATCGGGATCAATAAAAATATTCTTGAATTTGAACAAAATCTAAAAGTCTTAACCGGAGTTACAGAAGATATCGAACCACAACTTTCGGAATCGGAAGCTAAAGAAGTTCTAGCTGCCCAACCATTCGGGGATGAGGTGGAATTAAAGAGAAAAGCGGTAGAAAACAATGCAGATTATCTATATAATTTAAAACTGATCGATAATAGCAAACTCTATTCTCAATGGCAAAAATCCTTGAATGTACCTGATTTAAATGTCGGAGCGCAGTGGGATCAAAACAGCGGAACTTTTAGAAATGAAGTCAATCTGATGGTGGGAATTCCTTTGCCTTTGTGGAAAAGCAATCAGGGGAACATAGAAAAAGCAAATTATGCGATCAAACAAAATCAGAAAAATGCAGAATATCAGAAATTAAATCTTGAAACTAAAGTTCAGTCTGCGTACAAAACCTGGAAAGGTCAATATGACCAATTGGCAGAAATCAAAACAACCGATCTCAATAATCTCGAGCTTGTCTACAACGGAATGCTAAAAAACTTCCGAAACGGAAATGTAAGTCTCATAGAATTTACAGATTTCATGGAAAGCTACAGACAGACCGCACTTCAGATCTACGATATGAAAAACGAGATCATACAATCCGCAGAACAATTGAATCAACTAGTACAAACGAAAATCTTCTATTAAAATGAAAAAATATATAATTGCTGTATTTGTGGCTTTGTCACTGTTATCTTGTTCTAAAAAAGAGGAAGAAAAAGCGCCACAGGCCAAAAAAGGATTTGAACTGAGCAACACCATGCTGAAATCTATTTCTTTAGCAAAAGTTGAGAAAAAATACATAGAAGATAATTACAGTTTTTACGGAAAAATATCTGCTGACAAAAATAGCTACATTGATGTTTACCCTTTGGTAGGCGGAAATGTCATGAGCGTAAATGTTGAATTGGGAGATTATGTGAGAAAAGGACAGGTGTTGGCAACCATCAGAAGTACAGAATTGGCAGATGTTCAAAAAGATGTCAGCGATGCAAAAACAGATTTGGTTGTTGCTCAAAATAACCTTCGCGTTGCAAAAGAAATGTATGAAGGAAAGCTGACGACAGAAAGAGAAGTTCTGGAAGCAAAAAGTCAGCTTCAAAAAGCGCAGGATCAAATGCAAAGATCAAACGCAGTGAGTACGGTTTATAATGTTAAAAAAGGAAATCTTTACAGTGTAACTGCGCCAATTAGCGGATATATTGTTCAAAAAAACATCAATAAAGATATGCAGTTGAGAAGCGACAGAAGCGAAAATATTTTTGATGTTGCCAATACAACCAATGTGTGGGCAATCATGAATGTTAATGAATCTGATATTGATAAAATTAACCTCGGTATGCCGGCTCAGGTTTCTACATTATCTTACCCCGATAAAATTTTTGACGGAAAAATCGATAAAATATTCAAAATTATAGATCCTCAAACCAATACAATGCAGGCAAGAGTTGTTCTGGATAACGCCAACGGATTATTGATCCCGGAAAGTAAAGCAACCATAAAAATTTCAAGTTCAGAAAACAATATGGCGCTTACAGTTCCTTCCAAAGCGGTAATTTTTGATGATAACAGAAGTTTTGTGGTGATCTATAAATCGAGAACAGATTTAAAAGTGAAAGAAGTAAAAGTTTTAAAACAGGTTGGCGACGTTACCTACATTTCCGAGGGCTTGTCCGAGGGTGAAGAAGTAATCACCAATAATCAATTATTGATTTACCGCTCTTTGAATAATTAAAATTTATTTTGAGTTTTAATTTGAAACATTAAGAATTATAATTATGTAGAGTTAAGAAGTTAAGTTTAGTTAAGAAAAACATCTAAAGATATTTTTAAACATTGAATCTTATCCAATTCGCTTGCGAATTACTTAATAACCCTTAACTCCTTAAATTATCCTTAATGGTTCAATAAATAGATATTAAAAATAAGATAATACGTCTTTGCTGAGTGAAACGTCCTTGCGAACGGAAATATGCAGAACAATTTAAAAAAAACTTTGCGAACCTTGCGTTAAAAATAAAAAAGAAGAACCAAAATTTCTTTCAACGACTTTTTTAGGTCACAATAAATCTATCATGAATAAATTCATAAAAAATATAATTGCTTTTTCATTAAAAAATAAAGCATTTACCTTTATTTGGGTTGCTATTTTAGCGATTGCGGGATTTATAAGTTTCAAAAATATGCCGATTGAAGCTTTCCCAGACGTTACCAACACCCAAATTGTAATCATCACCCAATGGAATGGCCGAAGTGCAGAAGAGGTAGAACGCTTCGTCACAACGCCTATCGAGTTGGCGATGAGCCCGGTTCAGAAAAAGACAAGTGTGAGAAGTACAACGATGTTTGGACTTTCCATTGTAAAGATTCTGTTTGATGATGGGGTGGATGACATGTTTGCCAGAAATCAGGTCAATAACCAATTAAGAAATGTCAGCCTTCCTGATGAGGTAGACCCAGAAGTTCAGCCACCCTACGGGCCAACCGGAGAGATTTTCCGATATACATTGGAGAGTAAAACGAAAGATTCCCGAGAATTATTAACCTTACAAAACTGGGTGATCGACCGTGCGTTGAGAGGCGTTCCCGGAGTTGCGGATATCAATGTTTTTGGAGGTCAGGATAAAGTTTTTGAATTAAGTATTGACCCGAGAGCGTTAGATAAGTACAATCTGACACCGTCTCAGGTTTATGATGCGGTTACCAAAAGCAATTTAAATGTCGGAGGTGATGTTATCGAAAAAAACGGACAGGCTTATGTTGTAAGAGGAATCGGATTGGTAAAATCTGTTGCCGATATTGGAAATATTACCATCCAAAATGACAGCGGAAACCCTGTTTTGGTTAAAAACGTTGCCGAAGTTCATGAAAGTTCAATGCCTAGAGTAGGGCAGGCAGGATTAAACAACCACGAAGATACCGTTGAAGGAATTGTCGTGATGAGAAAAGGCGAAAATCCGCGTGAAGTTTTGGTTGGAGTTAAAGCTAAAATTAAAGAATTAAACGAAAAGATTCTTCCAAAAGATGTCAAAATGGTCACTTTCTACGACCGTGATAACTTGATGGATTTTACCACGGAAACCGTAATGCACAACTTACTGGAAGGGATTGTACTGGTAACAGTAATCGTTTTAATTTTCATGGCAGATTGGAGAACTACTTTAATTGTTTCCATCATCATTCCTTTATCCTTATTATTTGCATTTTTATGTTTAAAACTGGCGGGAATGAGTGCCAACTTACTTTCCCTGGGAGCTGTTGACTTTGGAATCATCATTGACGGAGCCGTCGTCATGGTGGAAGGAATCTTTGTCATGCTCGATCATAAAGCAAAAAAATACGGTCCTGAAAAGTTCAATAAAATGGCAAAAGCTGGCTGGATCAAGCAAACCGGAACTGGCTTAGGAAAGGCGATTTTCTTTTCAAAATTAATTATTATCACTTCATTAATTCCCATCTTCTCATTCCAGAAAGTGGAAGGTAAAATGTTCTCACCGCTGGCCTTTACATTAGGTTTTGCATTAATTGGAGCTTTGATTTTTACACTGACTTTAGTTCCTGTGCTTTCACATATTCTATTAAATAAAAATGTTAGAGAAAAAAATAACCCTTTCGTTAATTTCTGGGACAGAATTGTTTTAAAAGGTTTCAGTTTTACATTTAAATATAAAAAAATGAGTTTAATTGTTGCTATTTCATTTTTGGCGGTGACTTTATTCTCAGGAAAATTTTTAGGGACAGAATTTTTACCTCAGTTAAATGAAGGTTCATTGTGGATCACTGCAGAAATGCCGATGAGTTCATCATTAAAAGAATCATTAAAAACAGCCGATCTTTTAAAGAAAGACATTATGAGCTTCCCGGAAGTGACGGATGTTCTGGCACAGACGGGTAGAAGTAACGACGGAACAGACCCCAACGGATTTGGTTTTGTACAATTTGCCGTCAACTTAAAACCTAAAGAAGAATGGAAACGAAACATCAGTTATGAAGAATTAATTGAAGGAATCGATAAAAAATTGAGAAATTATCAGGGAATCACTTTTAATTATTCTCAACCCATTTCTGACAACGTTGCAGAAGCAGTTGCCGGTTTTAAAGCCGAAAATGGAATTAAAATTTACGGAGATAATTTGCAGACATTGGATAGATTGGCCGACGAGGTCTTAAAGCAAATTAAAGATGTTGACGGCGTAAAAGATCCCGGAATTATTAAAAATATCGGTCAGCCCGAAGTAAGTGTTGTGCTGGATAGAGATAAAATGGCCGCTTACGGAGTAATGCCCGCCGACGCACAAGCTGTCCTGGAAATGGCTTTCGGCGGAAAAACGGCATCAGAAATGTTTGATGGCGAAAGAAAATTCCCAATCAGACTTCGTTATTCTCAGGAATACAGAAAAGATGAAAATGACATCGCTGCATTGATGGTTCCTACACAGGACGGCGCAAAAATTCCTTTAAAAGAGATCAGTAATATTGTTAAAGATAATGGAGCTGCATTTATTTACAGAGACGATATCAAACGTTACATCGGAGTGAAATTCTCGATTCGTGACCGAGATTTAGGAAGTACAATTGCCGATGCTCAGAAAAAAGTAGCTAATATTGAACTTCCGGACGGATATTCTGTAGGCTGGACAGGTCAATTTGAAAATCAACAAAGAGCTTCACACAGACTGGCGCAAGTAGTTCCTGTAAGCATTGTGATGATTTTCTTCCTTTTATTTATCCTTTTTGGAAACATGAAAGATTCTCTTTTGGTATTGGCGAATGTTCCTTTTGCATTGATTGGAGGAATTATTGCGCTTCACGTCACAAGAATGAATTTCGGAATCTCAGCCGGAGTTGGAATGATTGCTCTTTTGGGAATCTGTATTCAAAATGGGGTTATTTTGATTACGGAATTCCATCAGAACGTCAAGAACGGATTAAATTTAGATACAGCCATATTTAGTGGAGTAAAATCCAGAACAAGACCTGTAATTATGACTGCATTAATGGCTTCGATCGGACTTTTACCTGCTGCATTGTCTACAGGAATTGGTTCAGAATCTCAAAAACCTTTAGCCATCGTAATTATTGGAGGATTAATAACCGCAACAGTACTTACATTATTGATATTCCCGATTATTTTCTGGATTTTTAACAGAACGAAAAAATCGGAACAGATTTAATTTTTCTATCATTATATATATTAATTGAAGCGCGGAAAACTTTGTTTTCCGCGCTTCTTAGTATCAAAATAATTTGTTATGAATTTAAAATCCTAGCCCAACTGCAAAAGCTTTTACAGCATTTGGGTAATCAGAAACTGAAGTTGCAGCTCCTGTTGTTGTATTCACCGAATAGATTTTTGTTGATGAACCTACTGAAGCCATTAAATAAACTTTCTGACTCATACTTCCGATATCGAAACCGTTAGCACTCGTAATATTGATTCCTAAAGCTCCCGTTTCAACTAAAGTTCCGTTGTTTGGAGGGTTTTGTTGATATAATTTATCAGTATTATGATCAATAACAAATAGGGTAGTCGCAGTGGCTCCTGCAAAATTATTAGTGTAAGCAGCTGCGCCTATCATTGCTCCGACAGGATTAATTGCCGTGTCTACTGCTGTAATTCCACCGGTAACTGGATCTAAACGAAGATTTTGCCCTGTGTTGCTTACTACTCGTATCTTATCTACTAATGGATTAAAATCAAATCCAAAGTCTGTTCCTGAAAGTAAAGTAGCAAAAGGAGAACTTCCAACTGCTGTTGCGGCGCCTGTTCCTAAATTAATAGTGTAAATTCTGCTTGAGCTTCCTAATGCATATAATTGTCCGTTCAGAGGACGGAAATCAATTCCTAAAATATTTTCTCCACTTTGTAATCCAGCCACCGCTTTTGAAACCGGCATTGGACTGTTAGGATTAAATATTTGAAGATTATTAGTATTGTCAATAGCATAGGCCACTGCTTCTGTCGGAATCGCAAGGTCAATGATAGGTTGTTGTAACATTCCTATATTGGTGGTCTTACCGTTATTTAAATCTAATAAATGAAGATTGTTATTTAAAGCTAATAAAGCAACGCTGTTATCATATTTAATATCGAAAGCAGCCTGTCCTGTAAATGTAGTTCCCAAACTTCCCACTTCTACCAATGTTCCGTTGTTGGGAGGATCTTGTTTAAATAATTTCCCTGAAGTAACATCAATATCATATAAAACAGTAGAAGAAGCACCGGCTTTACTGTTGGTATAGGCAACTCCCGTAATTGATGGAGAGCCAGATCCGCTAATATTGGTATCTGAAGCTGCAAGTGCTCCTGTTTCCGGATGCAGACGCAGATTCTGTCCTGTACTGCTTACCAAACGGATACGGTCAACGGTCGGGTTAAAATCAATAGAAGCAATAGGCCCTGAAATTGCAGGACTAAATGCTGTTGAGCTCACCACTCTTGCTGATGCGTTAGAAGTATTAATAATGTATAATTTACTTGCGTTTGATAATGCATACAATTCGCCTGTTGCAGGTCTGAAATCTATACTTAACAATTTTTCTCCGGAAACAATTCCCGCCACAGCTGTTTTGGAAGTGAACATTTTAGGATTGTTAGAATTAAAAGCGACAAGTTCATTCGTACCTGTTAATCCGTAAACCATGACATCCGGTCCTTTTACATTTTCTTCGGCCATCATCATATTATCATCGGAATCGTCGCATGAAAATATTGTCGTGACAGTAAATAGAGCCAGACAAAGGTGTAATAGTTTTTTCATAATATTAATTTTTATGGGTTTAATATTATCTACGAGAAAAGGTTTAATATGGTTTTTTTACGATAAAATTTTAACGTTATGATTTTTTAACTTCTCATAAATTATTCAGAATTAGCCAGATACTTCAGATTTCTTAGAAATCGGTTGTTAGGATTTTTTCAATCGAGAAATTTGTGTAAATTTGCAGTCTCAATACATAGAAATATAGGGTTTGTAATTCTTTGAATTTGAATGTTTAAATTTTTTTAAATAAAAAGGTTTTGATATTTAAAAATTCATTATATTTGCACACCGAAAATTTGAATAAACAATAAATAAATAATTTTACATCATGGCAAAGGAAACGTTTAATCGTAACAAACCACACTTGAACATTGGTACTATTGGTCACGTTGACCATGGTAAAACTACACTTACTGCAGCAATTTCTGCTGTATTAGCGAGCAAAGGTCTTGCTGAGAAAAAAGATTTCTCTGCTATTGACTCTGCTCCAGAAGAAAAAGAAAGAGGTATTACTATCAATACGGCTCACATCGAGTACGAAACTGAAAATAGACATTACGCTCACGTTGACTGTCCAGGTCACGCGGATTATGTAAAGAACATGGTAACTGGTGCTGCTCAGATGGACGGTGCAATCGTAGTATGTGCTGCAACTGACGGACCAATGCCTCAAACTAGAGAGCACATCTTGCTTTGTCGTCAGGTAAATGTACCTAGAATCGTTGTTTTCATGAACAAAGTTGACATGGTAGATGATCCAGAATTGTTAGAGCTTGTTGAAATGGAACTTAGAGACTTATTGTCTACTTACGATTTCGACGGAGATAACTCTCCAGTAATTCAAGGTTCTGCACTAGGAGCACTTACTGCAGCTACTGCTACTCCTGTTAACACAGAAGACAAGTGGTTCAAAAGTGTTGAAGAATTAATGAATGCTGTTGATACTTGGATCGAGCAACCACCAAGAGATACTGATAAGCCATTCTTGATGCCAATTGAAGACGTATTCTCTATTACAGGTAGAGGTACTGTTGCAACTGGTAGAATCGAAGCTGGTATTATCAATACAGGTGATCCTGTTGATATCATCGGTATGGGTGAAGAAAAATTAACTTCTACTATTACAGGAGTTGAAATGTTCAGAAAAATCCTTGACAGAGGTGAAGCTGGAGATAACGTAGGTCTATTGTTGAGAGGTATTGAAAAAACTGACATCAAGAGAGGTATGGTAATCGCTAAGAAAGATTCTGTTAAACCACACAAAAAATTCAAAGCTTCTGTTTATATCCTTTCTAAGGAAGAAGGTGGACGTCACACTCCATTCCACAACAAGTACCGTCCTCAGTTCTACGTAAGAACTACTGACGTTACAGGTGAGATCTTCTTACCAGAAGGAGTAGAAATGGTAATGCCTGGTGATAACTTAGAGATCACTGTAGAATTGTTACAGCCAATCGCTCTTAACGTAGGTCTTAGATTTGCGATCAGAGAAGGAGGTAGAACAGTTGGTTCAGGTCAGGTTACTGAAATCTTAGACTAATCATCTTAAAATAAATAAAGCTTCCGAAAGGAAACTCTCGGAAGCTTTTTATCTACGGGCATCGTCCAATGGTAGGATACCGGTCTCCAAAACCGTTGATCAGGGTTCGAATCCTTGTGCCCGTGCAAATATAAATTATGAGTTCATTTATCGATTTTTTAAAAGGTTCTTATATCGAATTCAGACATAAAGTTGAATGGCCAAAATGGTCTGACTTGCAGTCGTCTACAATTGTCGTAACTATTGCAACAGTAATCTTGGCATTATTTACCTTTGGGGTTGACGAATTGTTTTCTAAATCAATTAGCAACATAATTGGAATGCTAATTAACGTGTTCAACTAAAAAAGTATTTTCCCATAATGAGCGAATTGAAATGGTATGTGCTGAAAGCAATCAGCGGACAGGAAAATAAAGTGAAAAACTATATTGAGACAGAAATCAAACGTTTAGGCTTTGAGCAGTACGTTACTCAAGTGGTTATTCCTATGGAAAAGGTTATTCAAATTAGAAACGGAAAAAAAGTTCCTAAAGAGAAACCTTACTATCCTGGGTACTTGATGGTTGAAGCTGATCTAATGGGTGAAATTCCTCATGCTATTAAGAACATTCCCGGAGTTATTTCTTTCTTAAGTTTAACGAAAGGAGGAGATCCTGTTCCAATGAGAAAATCTGAGGTAAACAGAATGTTAGGCAGAATGGATGAGCTTTCAGAATTCGCCAGTGATGTTGAAATTCCTTATATTGTAGGTGAAAACGTTAAAGTAATTGACGGACCTTTCAACGGATTCAATGGAACAGTTGAGAAAATTCTTGAAGATAAAAAGAAAATTGAAGTTTCTGTATTGATCTTCGGAAGAAAAACTCCGATGGAGTTAAGCTTTATGCAAGTAGAAAAAGTATAATTAAATAGTACTTTTTATATTATAAATTAAATACCACCTCTTGGTGGTATTTTTTTGTTTTATGCAATCCTTAATCAATTTCTACTTAATAATTAAATAATTATACTTAAGAAAATTATTAATCTCTATCCTTAATTTAAGAATTATTATTAACTTTTTAAATATCTCGTTACTTTTTATAATTTTCTATTATTTTTCTATTATTTATTTGCTTTTCACTAATATGAGAATTTAATTGTGTTTTAATTTCATTTTAAGGTGATTTATGTTATTAAATTTACTACTCAATTTTTTTGTTTGTTAGCCTTTAAATAGATTTTAGCAATGTTTACTTTGATTAAATATTTAGCATTTCTACTTTTGATTCTTTAAAATAAATCATAAGACGATGAAAAAAAAATTATCAATTATTTTGTTATGCATAAGTGGTTTTTATTATGCTTAGGTAGGTATTAATACTACAAATCCTCAAGGTATATTTCATATTGACGGAAGTAAGGATAACCCAATAACTGGTGCTCCCAGTGTTGTTCAACAATCAAACGACTTTTCAGTTCTGGCATCGTCAGGTTTAGGTACAGGTACAATAACTGTGGGAATTGGCACTACAAATCCTACGCAAAGTCTGGATATTGCCAATGGTAACTTAAGAATTAGAAATATAAATAATTCTGTAGGAATTTCCAGTGACAGATTATTAGTAGCAGACCCAAATGGCTTAATAAAAGTAGCAGGAGGAGATTCTTTTTCAGCATCAGACAGTGGAAATAGAATGTTAAACGCTGTAGGAGGAACCGACATAAATGCTGCAAATGATTGGAATGACAATGAATTTACAACATTGAAATTAGATGAATTATATGATCCTCAAAGTGCATACGATTCTACAACCGGAGTATATACTGTTCCAAAAGATGGACTCTACTTTTTATACGGTGTTTGCGGATTTACTACACCTGGAACCGGATCTGGGACTTTTGACGGAACTTCGGGCGATGCTTTTACGGCTTTGTATGTAGATACAGGACGAGTGGCAACAACAAGTACGGTAATTCATAGAGGTAATAAAAATCCTTCTATAACCATGCCTCCAAATAGTAATTTATATTTTTTAACAAGTAACGCCACGATTTGGTTAAAGGTTGGCCAAAAAGTTTCACTACAGTTTTTAACATATGGAACTAATAATATGGTGGGAAATCTTGGTGATCTAAAAATTAGTAAGGGAAGTTCCCGATTAATCATTAATAAACTTCTTTAATATATAATCAAGTTTTTCTATTTTGTGTTCCCTTCTATACTACTATATCAGTTAGGAGGGTTTTTGGTTTATTGGATCGTGTTTTATTTGACTTAATTATTAGCAAGTGTAATTTTTTTAAATAATCTTACTAAAAATCAAGTCATTCCGTTTGCTATTTCAAAAATATTTCATAATTTTGCAGTCCGAAAAGTAGGTTTACTTTATGTGAGTGCGGTAACCTACTGAATAATAAATGCTTCCAAACTCATTAATTATTCAAATTAAAAATAAGAAAAATGGCTAAAAAAGTCTTTAAAATGGTAAAACTTCAGGTGAAAGGTGGCGCTGCCAACCCTTCTCCACCAGTAGGTCCAGCATTGGGTTCTGCAGGTGTGAACATCATGGAGTTTTGTAAGCAGTTTAACGGAAGAACTCAAGATAAGCCAGGACAAGTTTTACCTGTAGTAATTACAGTATACGAAGACAAATCTTTTGAATTCGTAATTAAAACTCCTCCTGCAGCAATCCAGTTAATGGATGCGGCTAAGATCAAGGGTGGTTCTGGAGAACCAAACAGAAACAAAGTAGGTGCTGTATCTTGGGCTCAGGTTCAAAAAATTGCTGAAGATAAAATGGCAGATCTTAACTGCTTTACAATGGATTCAGCTCTTTCTATGGTTGCAGGTACTGCTAGATCTATGGGATTAAGAGTAACAGGAACTAAACCAACTAACGCTTAAAACTTAAAGAAATGGCAAAATTAACGAAGAAGCAAAAGGAAGCTTTAAGCAAAGTAGAAAAAGGAAGAATCTATAACCTTGAAGAAGGTTCAGCTCTTGTAAAAGAAGTGAACACTGCAAAGTTTGATGCTTCTGTAGATATCGCTGTAAGATTGGGTGTAGATCCAAGAAAAGCAAACCAAATGGTAAGAGGTGTTGTATCTCTTCCTCACGGAACTGGTAAAGATGTTAAAGTATTAGCTCTTGTAACTCCGGATAAAGAAGCTGAAGCTAAAGCGGCTGGTGCTGATTATGTGGGTCTTGACGAGTACTTACAAAAAATAAAAGATGGTTGGACGGATGTTGACGTTATCGTTACTATGCCAGCTGTTATGGGTAAATTAGGACCTTTAGGTAGAGTATTAGGACCAAGAGGTTTGATGCCTAACCCTAAATCAGGTACTGTAACTATGGAAATTGGTAAAGCAGTAACTGAAGTGAAAGCTGGTAAAATTGATTTCAAAGTAGATAAATATGGTATTATCCACGCTGGTATTGGTAAAGTATCTTTTGATGCTGACAAGATCAGAGAAAATGCTCAGGAATTAATTTCTACATTGATCAAAATGAAACCAACTGCTGCTAAAGGTGTATATGTAAAAAGCATTTATTTGTCTTCTACAATGAGCCCAGGTATTGCAATTGATACTAAATCTGTTAACTAATATAAATCCTTAAGACAATGACAAAAGACCAAAAAGTTGTAGCAATACAAGAGATCAAAGACTTGCTTCAGGATGCAAAAGTAGTATACGTAGCAGATCTAGACGGATTGAACGCTGCTAAGTCTTCAGAATTCAGAAGACAGGCTTTCAAACAAAATATCAAAGTAAAAGTTGTAAAAAATACACTTTTACAAAAAGCAATGGAGCAGATTGAAGGAGTAGATTACTCTGAAATGTTCCAGACTTTTAAAGGAAACTCTGCATTAATGGTTTCTGAGACTGCAAACGGTCCAGCGAAATTAATCCAAGGGTTCAGAAAGAAAGAAGAGAAGCCAGCTTTAAAATCTGCTTTTGTTCAGGAAACTTTCTACGTTGGAGACGAAAACTTAAATGCACTTGCTAACATCAAGTCTAGAGAAGAAATGATCGGTGAAATCATCGGATTACTTCAATCTCCAATTCAAAGAGTTGTTTCTGCTCTTCAAAACAAACCTGAAACTGTAGAAGCTAAAGCTGAAGAAGCTGCTGCACCTGCTGTGGAAGAAACTCCTGCTGAGGCGGCTCCAGAAGCTCCTGCTGCAGAAAGCACGGAAGAAACTCCAAGTGCTGAATAATTAGACTCAAAAAATTAAATAAAATAATCAACAAAAACATTACAACAATGTCAGATTTAAAAAATTTAGCTGAAACGCTAGTAAACTTAACAGTAAAAGACGTAAATGAATTAGCTACTATCCTTAAGGATGAGTACGGAATTGAACCAGCTGCTGCTGCTGTAGTAGTTGCTGCAGGTGGTGGAGAAGCTGCTGAAGAAAAAACTGAATTCGACGTAATTCTTAAAGCTGCTGGTGCTTCTAAATTAGCTATCGTTAAATTGGTAAAAGATTTAACTGGTGCTGGTCTTAAAGAAGCTAAAGATATCGTAGATGGAGCTCCTGCTGCAATCAAAACTGGTATCTCTAAAGACGAAGCTGAAGCTCTTAAGAAGCAATTAGAAGAAGCTGGTGCTGAAGTAGAATTGAAATAATTCAATTTACACTGAAAATAATAAGCCTGGGCAATTTGCTCAGGCTTTTTTTGTGCATTTTATTCTTTTAAAAATTATGTGGCATGTATGTAAGTAATCAAATATTGTTATTTGATGAATATTTATAATTAATTATAATTATTTATTTAATAAAAATTTAAGCTATGTTATAAATAATATAAGTTAAATTAATTGTTTTTATAATTATTTTACTAATAAAACATTGTTTAAGTTGAAAAAATACTATATTTGCATACGAAAAAAACACACGCACTAATTTGAAAAGAAACTACTTTCTTTTCCAAAGTTATTTCACTATTCTCCTTAATTGTGGGATTATTGTACTAACTGTTGGGAATCTTAAAGCTGGATCATTGTTAACGGTAATCGAACCGTGTAACGAGATCTCCGGCATCCCTCAGCAAGAATCTTTTGCTCGTGATATTTCTGTTAATAAAAATGTTTTAAATGGAAATATACTCTTTAATCACTTTAATAATAGTGTTGAGAAGATAAATGCTTCTATTGTTTATCAAGAAAAAAATAAACTTTCTGATAATTTTTTTGAAAAAATATTCACTTCTTACCATTGTAAGGACTCAAATAAAGACCTGCTGAAAATGTCTTATTCGGAATGTGATAATAATGACGTTTTAGAATATGTATTTTCATCTCAAAATCAACTGAAAGAAAGAATAAATTTAACTTATAATGTAGACTTTAAAATTTTTAAGATATCCAAAAATGGGATTGGGTATACTTTACTACTAAAGATTCCGGATAAAATATTTTCTGAAAGTTCTTCTACAAGACTTTCTTCCGGACTCTCCGTTTAATCAGACTTTTAACGATATCAAATATTGGTTTTTCTCTTTTAAATAAGGGGAAAGGTTATCGATCTGCTATTTTTTAAAGAAAACATACAAAAAACAACAAATATCATTACAAATGAAAAACAGATTATTCGTTATTTCGATGTTATCCTTTACAGGATTTCTGGCGACTGCGCAAGTTGGCATTAATACTAGTCAGGCTCAGGCAACACTAGATGTTGTGGGATCTCCTGCCAATTCAAAATTTTTAGATGGAATTATTGCTCCAAGATTAACTGGGAATCAATTAAGGGCAAAAAATTATACCTCTCTTCAAAGCGGAGCAATGGTGTATGTTACTGTTGCAGATAGTGGACCGACTGGTCAAACCATTAATGTAACAGCTGCTGGATATTACTATTTCGACGGAACAAAATGGGTAAGAACGTCAGAAGGAACCAATGTAGGTACTTTAACAGGTTTTTCATCCGGAAATTTGTCTCCATTGTTTACTACAACTGTATCAAACCCTTCTACGAATCCTTCATTGGCATTTAATCTTACTAATGCTCCTGCGAATTCTATTTTTGGAAATAATACAGGTTCAGCGGCAGCTCCGGCTTATTTTTCTGCTTCATCGTTAGCTTTAGCAGGAGATGTTACGGGAACTTTAGGTGCTACAACAGTCGTAAAAATCAACGGATCTCCGCTGGGAACTACATCAACTGCTACTACAGGACAGGTTTTAACTTTCAATGGTACAAATTGGGTTCCTGCTACTCAGACACAGTCAAATGACTGGAAAGTTTTAGGAAATGCAGGTACAACAGCTACTTCAGCTGCTTTGGGAGCTACAATTGCATCGGGTAATTTCTTAGGAACAACGGATGTTCAGAATTTAGTTTTTGCTACAGGTAATAATGTGAAAGGTATTTTGGATACTAACGGAACATTAAATGGTGGGAATTCAAATACTTCTGCTCCATATGCTTCTTTCTCTTGGGGATCAAATAATACATTTTCTAATACCTCTTCATCAAACATAGCTTTAGGTAGAGGAAATACGGTTGCTGCTCAGGCTGCTAATTTTCCTGGAGTAGCAATCGGTGCTTCAAACTCTGCTTTAAATGGTGCGAAAGTAATAGGAAATTCCAATTTTGCTACAGATTCAAATACCGTTGTTTTAGGAAATAACAATGGAACATCAAGTGCTAATGTAAGCGGAATTAACGTAGGAAATTCTAACGTAAACTCCGGTGGTTTTGCCTTTGGTACAGGAAATAGCGTAACATCAAATAACTATACTTTCGGTAATGCCAACACGGCAAGTGGTGCGGCAGGAGCTATTGGATTTGGATTTGGTGCGAATGCTGTTATTCCAAATCAGACAGTTTATGCAAATACAACTCATACTTTTTCTGGTTCAGGAGTAATCGGTACAGCAATTACTGATGTGGGAGTTAACATGACGCCGAGTGCTACTAATATTGCTGATTTGGAAGTAAGTAAAGGTGTTTTATTAAAAGGAATAACTCCGCCAGTAGCAGCTGATTGCAACGCAAGTAACGAAGGTACAATTGTATATGGGAAATCAGGAACTACCGGAAACTTTTATGGTTGCAAACAGACTGGGGGCGCTTTTGCTTGGCAGACATTATAAAAACAAACACAATAATTAACAAAAACAAACAAGAAAAATGACAAAAAAATTATTCGGGAGAATTACGGCGTTCTTAATGACGCTTGTAGTATCTGTAATGGCTTTTGGTCAGGGTTACACGCCTATACGAGGGATGGGTGTAGAAGCAAAACCTGTGAACGGAAGCGGAATTTGTTTAGCATGCTACAATGGAAGCATGAATCCTGTTATCGATTCTAATCTTGATAACAGTGTAAGTATGGGTAGCTTTGCTACTTTGGTAAGTGGAAACGGTATTTCGGTAAAAAACACAAACACAACATATCCGGCAGGTTATATTACCGGTTTTAATGTAGATTTAGGAACAAGCGTTATCACGGCAAGTTTTCTAAGCGGAATTAGAATCAGCACTTACAAAGCTGGGGTTCTTCAGGAAACTTCAACAAATACAACGTTGCTTTCTGTTCCTGCATTTGGAGGGAGTAAAACAAGAATTTTCTTACACTTTAAATCTTCAAAAGAGTTTGATGAAGTAAGATTATATCAAGTAAACGCACTTTCTGTATTCGGTGCATTGAATGTGTACTATGCTTTTGCTTTTGATCCTGCTAAAGTTCCGACCGATAATAATGGAATTTGTGATGACATCATTGCAGGAAGCGGTGTAGACGGAAATGTATCTGGAAGCAGCAGTTTCTTAGCTCCACTTTCTTATGTGAACAACAGAGAGAAAATTGGTGACGGAGACAAAAATTCTTACGGATCAATTGTTTTACCTGCAGGATTATTAGGATCTTATTCTGTTGGAGTTTTAGATAAAAATCAGGTATATCCGGCTGGTAATAAAGCAGGATTTGTAATCGAGCCTGATGATCAGGGAAAACTTTTAAGCGCAGAATTCTTAAAAAACATAACTGTTGAAACTTATTTATTCGGGCAATTGCAAGATTCTAAAAACCTTAGTGATGGAGGGGGACTTATTAACATTAAAGTATTAAGATTTGGTTCCAATAAACAAAAAATATCTCTTACTGCTACAAAACCTTTTAACGAGGTTAGACTTAAAATAACACAAACTGTCGGAGTAAACTTTGGAGCTTTAAAAGTATATTATGCTTTTGAAGAACCTCAGGGATGCGACTGTAACGAAAATATTCAGACTTCCGGAACGTCAAGACTAGGAGATATTGTTCCCGGTGCTTCTTGGACGGGCGCTTCCGGAACTCTTTTCGGATTAACAAATATTACAAACACAGGAAATGTTGTAGATACAAATACTTCAAATTTTGCGACTGTAAATTTCTCACCGATCAATCTTTTGATTCCAACGGTAAGACTTACTGTAAAAAGTAACACTGGAGATTATCCTGCAGGAACTTTTGGTGGTTTTACGTTGACAAAAAGTGCTAATTTATTTACAATTAATGCTTTAGATTATATTACAATTACTTTCTATAAAGGAACAACTGTTACAGAATCCAGAACTTCTGGAGGATTGTTCAGCGGACAGTTTTTCACTTCTGCAACCAATCAGTTTTATGTAGGATTTACTTCTACAAAAGCGTTTGACAGAATGAAAATCGAGATTAATCCGGGAATCGGAGTTACTCTAGCTCAACAATATTATATTCACAATGCATTTGTTCAGTTGGATGATGATCAGGACGGAGTTCCAAACTGTAACGACAAATGTCCGAACGGTGATGACAGTATTGACAACAACGGAAACGGTATTCCTGACTGTGCAGAAGGATGTTCTGTATTAAATGACAAATCTCCGGTTCTTGATTCAGATGGCGACGGTATTCCTGATGCTTGTGATGGTGATGCTGATAACGACGGTATTCCAGATGCTTTGGAAGATCTTAACCACAATGGGAAATTTGAAGACGATGATGTAGATGGCGATAAATTAGTGATTGCGAATTTAGGTGACGGAATTTCAAGTTATTTAGATTTAGATTCTGATAATGATGGAATTTTAGATTTATTCGAATCAGGTATTCCAACTTCTGTAATCAATCAAATCGATGCAGATCATAATGGAGTTATCGATGCTGGTGTTGCAACAGGAAGCAATGGTATTGCAGATCTTTTAGAAACTTCACCAGATTCAGGAGTAATGAAATATCCTCTAATGAACACAGACGGAGATGACAAACCTGATTTTGTAGATTTAAAATCAAACAATGCAGACTACGATCTTTATGTTATCGGAAAAGATAATTTGGATGATCTTGGTGCTGGATTTATTTCTAAAATAAATGATGCAGACTTCGATGGTATTCAGGCAGTTGTGGATAATGATTTAATTAAAAAAGGATCTCCAAATTCTCCACTTTCTCCTTACGCATCTTTTGCAAAAACCGGAGCTAAAATGTCAGCAAAAGCTACAACAGATATTTCTGCTGTCGTGAATGATATTAAAGTATATCCAAACCCAGTAAGATCTGGTGAAAATGTTTACATCAAATCTTCAGGTGCTAAAGAAGACGGAACATACACAATGTTCTCGGCTCAAGGGCAATTAATCAAATCGGGCAAATTCTCTGGAGATGCCGAAATCAATACATCTTCACTACCTACGGGTATGTATATCATTAAAGTAGAAACTAAATCAGTTGTGAAATCTTACAAGGTTATTGTGAAATAATTTTTAAAAAGTTTCTACACAAAGGCCACCCGAAAGGGTGGTTTTTTCAAATAACACCACTTAATTTCAAATTAAAACATAAATAGATATTATTCAAAATAATCGTATCAGAACTCCTTATAGTAACGATTAGTATAAAATTTAACACAAAAAATTAAAAAAAATGAAGAAAATTATCTCACTTATGGCAATGTTGCTGTTTGTCTGCAATGCATTTGCTCAGAACTACAAACCTATCCGAGGAATGGGGATTAGAGCCTATCTTGCACAAAACGGACAGTGTGTTGCGGCATCTAATCCAACCAATATTTATTCTGTAATAGATTCAGATACGGATAATGGGGCAAGCTTAGGTACTTTATTAAATAACACATCCAGTAATGGTATTTCCATTATTAATAACAATACTACGTATCCGGCAGGATCGGTTACGGGGTTTAATGTAGATATGGCGAACAGTGCTATTACTTCTACAGTACTGAATGCTCTTAGTATTGCAACTTACAAAAATGGTGTTCTTCAGGAAACATCTGCGGCGGGTTCTCTGTTGTCAGTTCCTGCATATGGCGGAAGAAAAGCCAGATCATTCTTACATTTTAAAACAACTAAAGCTTTTAATGAAGTAAGATTATTAAGATCAGGAAGCAGTACTTCTTGTAACGCATTGAATGTGTATTATGCATTTACATGTGATTCAAATAATATCAAATTAGAAAACAATGGTGTTTGTGATGATATTATTGGCGGCGGATCTTTTGTAGATTCTGATACCAATATCTCATGCAGCAGCAATATGACTTCTCCTTTATCTGTTGTAACGGATAGAGATAAGATCAGTGACGGAAGTAAAAGTTCTTTCGGAACAATTACTTTGCCTTCTGGTTTTATGGGGAATTTCAGTATTGGAGTTTTCGATAAAAGCCAATATTATCCTGCGGGAAATAAAGCCGGTTTTGTAATTGCTCCAGCAAACGCAAATTCAGTTCTAACAGAAAGAATGCTTGATAATCTTGTGATAGAAACTTACATGTTTGGTCAGTTACAGGATTCTCAATCTTATAATGACGGTGTTGGAGGTATGACTGTTTCTTCATTAAGTCTTAGTGGAAATAAACAAAAACTTTCAATCATTACAACGAAACCTTTCAATGAAGTAAGATTAAAGATTTCTCAAAATTCAGGTTGCTCTTCTATGGGAGCTTTAAAAGTGTATTATGCTTTTGAAGAACCTCAAAGTTGTGACTGTACTCAATATCTTCAATGTAACAGAACGGCTCCGTACAAAGGAAGCTTGCTTTGTGGAAATCTTCCAAATGGAGGATTGTATTGTGGAAAACGTGAGCCTTGGACAGGAACTTGGAGTACTTCAACTTCTTATTTAGGAGTTTACAATCCTGAAAATATAGTAGATTCTAATGCATCAAATTATGCTACTTTCTCAGTTCCTTCCAATAAAAATAATATCACAGGAAATTTTGCAGTAGAATCTGTTGGAACAACGTATCCGGCAGGAACATTTGCAGGTTTTACGATCTCTAAGAATATTTCTACGGATTGGAGTTCTCTTGGAGTAATTTCTGTTCAGTTATACAACGGAAATACTTTGGTTGAGCAAAAAAGTACGGTAAATAATGATTTAAAATTAATTACTGTTTCAGGAGGAAAAACAATTGTAGGATTTAAATCTACAAAACCATTCAACAGAATAAGACTTTCAATTAAGCATACAGCAAAAATCTGTCAGTGTATTAATTACTACATCTATAATGTATTTGTTGAATTGGATTCTGACGGAGACGGTGTTCCGGATTGTAGAGACATTTGCCCTGGTGGAGATGATAACATCGATACAGACGGTGACGGTATTCCGGATGCTTGTGATACAAAAAGCTGTGTTGCCGACAACGATAAGAGTTCTACAATAGATACAGATGGCGACGGTATTCAAGATGCATGTGACGGAGATTCTGATAACGATGGTATTCCTGATGCTTTGGAAGATCTTAATCACACCGGAAGATTCGAAGATGATGATGTAGATGGAGACGTTATCGTGATTCCTGTATTGGGAGACGGTATTTCAAGTTATTTGGATCTTGATTCTGATAATGATGGAATTTTAGACTTATTCGAATCAGGTATTCCAACTTCTGTAATCAATCAGATTGATGTTGATCATAATGGAGTTATTGATGCTGGTGTTGCGGTTGGAACTAATGGTATTGCCGATATTTTAGAAACTTCACCGGATTCAGGAGTGATGAAATATCCTTTAATGAACACAGACGGAGATGATAAACCGGATTTTGTTGATTTAAAATCTAACGGAATTGAATATGACCTTTACGCAATCAGCAAAAGTGTTTTTGATGACCTTGGAGCAGGATTTATTTCAAAAATAAGCGACGCTGATACAGATGGTATTCAGGCAGTTGTAGATACAGATCTTGTAAGAAGAGGCGCGCCGAATTCTCCACTTTCGCCTTACGCTGTATTGGCTAAGACTGCAAAAATGGGTATGGAAGCGAAAAAAGCTGCGGTTATGACTAACGAAGCTGCTACAGTTGCAAATGACATCAAAATATATCCTAATCCTGTAAAAGCAGGTGAGAATCTTAACGTAAAATCTTCTGAGGAAGGAGTTTTCACCATATTCTCAGCTCAGGGACAATTGGTAAAAACAGGTACTTTCAAAGGAAATGCAGAGATTTCTACCTCTTCATTACCTTCAGGAATGTACATGATCAAAATAGAGACTAAATCTACAGTAAAATCTTATAAAGTTATTGTAAAATAATTTCTTGAGATAGTTTTAGTAATAAGGTGAGGTCGTCCAATTTGGGCGGCCTTTTTTATTTGTGTGAATTTTTTAACTGCTTTAAAATGAAAGAGTTTTATTTGTGAATATAGATAAGTTTTTGTATCTTTGCCAACTCTTTTGGCGCTAATAATTGTTTGTGAATCTATAATATATTAAATATCAACTCTTTCGTAATTATGAAAGGGATTTTAATTTTGTAGATATTGCGGTAATTTCTGCCTCAAAAAGTAAAATTTAAAAATATTTTGCATTACGCTGTGAAAAGATATACCAGCGTTGCAGTTAGAATTAGAGTATAGGAATAAAGAATTAAGATTAAAGACCACTTCTGATAGCGCCAAACATCAAATGTCTTTTATCTTGCCTCTTTTATCTGACAGTCTTTTTCTGATATTTTTTGTATAAATCAAAATATTTTTTAACCCTTTCTTTAAAAGTTTTATGAGTAAAACAACATCAACAACTAGGGGGAATCAGAGAATTAATTTCTCTTCAGCGAAAGGAAAAATTATTACTCCAGACTTCTTGGATATCCAATTAGAGTCGTTTAAAGAGTTTTTCCAGCTTGATACGCTTCCTGAAGACAGAAAAAAAGAAGGTCTGCACAAGACTTTCCAAGAAAATTTCCCGATTACCGATTCTAGAAACCAATTCGTTTTGGAATTTTTAGATTATTTGGTAGATTCTCCACGTTATTCTATCAATGAGTGTGTAGAAAGAGGATTGACGTATTCAGTCCCTCTTAAAGCAAGACTTAAATTGTATTGTACAGACCCTGAGCACGAAGATTTCCAAACTGTGGTTCAGGATGTATATTTAGGCCCGGTTCCTTATATGACGGATAGTGGTTCTTTCATCATCAACGGTGCTGAAAGAGTTATTGTTACGCAGCTTCACCGTTCACCTGGTGTATTCTTCGGACAGACTTATCACGCTAACGGAACGAAGCTTTACTATTCAAGAATTATCCCTTTCAAAGGATCTTGGATGGAATTTACTACGGATATCAACAGCGTAATGTATGCGTATATTGACCGTAAGAAAAAATTACCATTAACTACTTTATTAAGAGCTATCGGATTCGAATCTGATAAAGACATTCTTCAGATCTTCGACCTTGCGGAAGAAGTGAAGGTTTCTAAAGCTGCCCTTAAAAAAGTTGAAGGAAGAACATTGGCTGCGAGAGTATTGAACACTTGGTTCGAAGATTTCGTAGACGAAGATACAGGAGAGGTTGTTTCTATCGAAAGAAACGAAATCATCCTAGACAGAGAAACTATTCTTGAAAAAGAACATTTAGATCTTATTCTTGATGCAGGTGTGAAATCTATCTTGATTCACAAAGAAAATGCAAATGAATTCTCTATCATCCAGAATACATTACAAAAAGACCCTACGAACTCTGAAAAAGAAGCAGTAGAGTATATTTACCGTCAGTTAAGAAATGCAGATCCACCCGATGAGGAAACTGCAAGAGGAATTATTGAAAAATTATTCTTCTCTGAGCAAAGATATTCACTTGGTGAAGTAGGACGTTACAGACTAAACAAAAAGTTAGGTCTTAATATCCCAACTACAACTGAGGTTCTTACAAAAGAAGATATCATTGCGATTGTAAGACACTTAATCGAGTTGGTAAACTCTAAAGCTGAGGTTGATGATATTGACCACCTTTCTAACAGAAGAATTAAAACTGTTGGAGAGCAATTAGCAGGACAGTTCGGTGTAGGTCTTTCAAGAATTGCTAGAACGATTAAGGAAAGAATGAACGTTAGAGATAACGAGATATTTACACCTTTAGATCTAGTAAATGCTAAGACATTAACATCAGTTATTAACTCATTCTTTGGTACCAACCAGCTTTCTCAGTTCATGGACCAAACCAACCCACTATCAGAGATCACGCACAAGCGTAGACTTTCTGCACTAGGGCCTGGTGGTTTATCAAGAGAAAGAGCAGGTTTCGAGGTGCGTGACGTTCACCATACTCACTACGGAAGAATTTGTCCTATTGAAACTCCGGAAGGACCAAACATTGGTTTGATCTCTTCTTTGGGTATCTATGCGAAAATTAATAACTTAGGTTTCATCGAAACTCCATATAGAAAAGTAGAAGGCAGTACAGTAGATCTTAATGCTGATCCTATTTATCTTAATGCAGAAGACGAAGAAGATAAAGTAATTGCTCAGGCAAACGTTGAGTTGAATGATCAGGGAGAATTCCAAACTGATAGAATTATTGCAAGACTAGATGGTGATTACCCTGTAGTTGAGCCTTCTCAGGTTAACCTTATCGACGTTGCACCAAACCAGATTTCTGGTATTTCAGCTTCATTGATTCCTTTCTTGGAGCATGATGATGCGAACCGTGCGTTGATGGGATCTAACATGATGCGTCAGGCAGTTCCATTATTGAAACCACAGGCACCGATCGTAGGTACAGGTCTTGAGCAGCAAGTTGCGAAAGATTCAAGAATCTTGATTAATGCTGAAGGTAACGGTACTGTTGAGTATGTAGATGCAGACAAGATTACTATTAAATATGAAAGAAGCGATGACGAAGATCTAGTATCTTTTGAATCTGCTACTAAAACATATAACTTAACTAAGTTTAGAAAAACTAACCAGAGTACAACGATTACACTAAGACCAAACGTAAGAATTGGTGAAACAGTGCAAAAAGGACAAGTACTTTGCGACGGTTATGCTACTGAAAAAGGAGAATTAGCTCTTGGTAGAAACTTAGTAGTTGCGTTCATGCCTTGGAAGGGTTACAACTTTGAGGATGCGATCGTAATTAACGAAAAAGTTGTGCGTGAAGACTGGTTTACTTCAATCCACGTGGATGAGTATTCTCTTGAAGTTCGTGATACTAAATTAGGTATGGAAGAACTTACAGCAGATATTCCAAACGTTTCTGAAGAAGCTACAAAAGATCTTGATGAGAACGGTATGATCAGAATTGGTGCTGAGGTGAAGCCTGGTGACATTATGATCGGTAAGATTACTCCAAAAGGAGAATCAGACCCAACTCCTGAAGAAAAACTTCTTAGAGCAATCTTTGGTGACAAAGCTGGTGATGTTAAGGATGCTTCATTGAAAGCAGACTCTTCACTAAGAGGTGTTGTTATCAACAAAAAATTGTTCTCTAGAAATATTAAAGACAAAAAGAAAAGAACTGAAGAAAAACTTAAACTTGAAGAGATTGAAAATACTTACAAGGCTAAGTTTGATGAGCTAAGAAATACTTTAATTGAAAAATTAAATACACTTGTAAGCGGGAAAACTTCTCAAGGGGTTCAAAATGACCTTGATGAAGAGATCATCGGTAAAGGTGTGAAATTTACTCATAGATTATTAACTTCAGTTGAAGATTACGTAAATGTAAGCGGTGCAGATTGGACTGTAGATAACGATAAGAATGAATTAATCAAACAATTAATTCACAATTATAAAATCAAATTCAACGATATCCAAGGGGTTAAAAACCGTGAGAAATTCGCAATTTCTATCGGAGATGAGCTTCCAGCAGGTATCATGAAGTTGGCTAAAGTTTATATCGCTAAGAAACGTAAGTTGAATGTAGGGGATAAAATGGCAGGACGTCACGGTAACAAAGGTATCGTTTCAAGAATCGTTCGTGAAGAAGATATGCCATTCCTAGAAGACGGAACACCAGTAGATATCGTATTGAATCCACTTGGGGTACCTTCTCGTATGAACATCGGACAGATCTATGAAACAGTTCTTGGATGGGCTGGTCAGAAATTAGGGATGACGTTCGCTACACCAATCTTTGATGGAGCTACATTAGATCAAATTACTGAGTACACAGAAAAAGCAGGTCTTCCTAAATTTGGTAACACTCACCTTTATGATGGTGGTACCGGAGAAAGATTTACACAGCCGGCTACAGTAGGTATTATTTACATGCTGAAACTGGGTCACATGGTAGATGATAAGATGCACGCACGTTCTATCGGACCATACTCATTGATTACTCAACAGCCGTTAGGAGGTAAAGCTCAGTTCGGAGGTCAGAGATTCGGAGAGATGGAGGTTTGGGCTCTTGAAGCATTTGGAGCATCAAACATCTTGAGAGAAATCTTGACTGTGAAGTCGGATGACGTGATTGGTAGAGCAAAAACTTATGAAGCTATTGCGAAAGGGGAAGCAATGCCTGAACCAGGTATTCCAGAATCTTTCAACGTATTACTTCACGAGTTACAAGGACTTGGACTTGATGTAAGACTTGAGGAATAATTTTAAATTTTGACGAATGAATTTTGAATCAGTTCAGAATTTATAACCCAAAATTTATAATCCAAAATCTAAAATCTAAAAAATGTCAAATAAAAATAAATCAAGTAGATTTAATAAAATAACCATCGGTTTAGCTTCTCCGGAATCCATTTTACAGGATTCTAGAGGGGAGGTTTTAAAACCGGAAACTATTAATTACAGAACGCATAAGCCTGAAAGAGACGGTTTGTTCTGTGAAAAAATCTTCGGTCCTGTAAAGGATTACGAATGTGCTTGTGGTAAATACAAGAGAATTCGTTACAAAGGGATCGTTTGTGACCGTTGTGGAGTAGAAGTTACGGAGAAGAAAGTTAGAAGAGAGAGAATCGGACACATCAACTTGGTGGTTCCTATCGCTCACATCTGGTATTTCCGTTCTTTACCGAACAAAATCGGTTACCTTTTAGGTATTCCATCTAAGAAATTAGATATGATCATCTATTACGAGAGATATGTTGTTATTCAGCAAGGTATCGCTAAGAAATTAGATGGTTCTGATTTTGATGATAAAGAATTCCTTACGGAAGAAGAATACCTTGATATCATGGAAACTCTTCCTGTAGAAAATCAATATCTTGATGATTCTGATCCGAACAAATTCATCGCCAAAATGGGTGCTGAAGCGGTTGAAGAATTGTTAAAAAGAATTGATCTTGATGCTTTGTCTTTCGACTTGAGACACAAAGCTCACAACGAAGGTTCTAAGCAAAGAAGAACTGAAGCTCTTAAAAGATTGAACGTTGTAGAAGCATTGAGAGGTGCTAACACTAGAATGATCAACAGACCGGAGTGGATGATTATGCGTGTACTTCCTGTTATTCCACCAGAATTAAGACCATTAGTTCCATTGGATGGAGGACGTTTCGCTACTTCTGACTTAAATGACCTTTATAGAAGAGTTATTATCAGAAATAACCGTTTGAAGAGATTATTGGAGATCAAAGCTCCTGAAGTAATCTTGAGAAACGAGAAGCGTATGCTTCAGGAATCAGTAGATTCATTATTCGATAATACAAGAAAATCTTCTGCAGTAAAATCTGAATCAAACAGACCATTGAAATCACTTTCAGATTCATTGAAAGGTAAGCAAGGTCGTTTCCGTCAGAACTTACTTGGGAAAAGGGTAGATTACTCTGCTCGTTCGGTAATTGTTGTAGGTCCAAACTTACAGCTTCACGAATGTGGTATTCCTAAAGATATGGCTGCGGAACTTTACAAACCGTTTATCATTAGAAAACTAATTGAAAGAGGAATTGTAAAAACAGTAAAATCTGCAAAGAGAATTATTGACAGAAAAGAACCAGTAGTATATGATATCTTAGAAGGTGTAATGAAAGGTCACCCTGTTTTACTAAACAGAGCACCTACTTTGCACAGACTAGGTATTCAGGCTTTCCAACCTAAGATGATCGAAGGTAAGGCAATCCAACTACACCCGTTAGTAACAACGGCCTTCAATGCCGATTTCGATGGTGACCAGATGGCGGTACATTTACCGTTAGGACCTGAAGCGATCCTTGAAGCTCAGTTATTAATGTTAGGTTCTCAAAATATCTTGAACCCTGCAAACGGTTCTCCAATTACGGTACCTTCTCAGGACATGGTTCTTGGTCTATATTTCATGACTAAAGAATTGAGCTCTACAGAAGATATGAAAGTAAAAGGTGAAGGTCTTGCATTCTATTCTCCTGAAGAAGCGGAAATCGCTTATGCAGAAGGAAAAGTTTCTCTAAACGCTAAGGTTAGATGTAGACTACCTGTTAAAGAAAACGGAGAGATTTCAACTAAATTAATTGAAACTTCTGTTGGTAGAATTTTATTCAACCAAATCGTTCCTAAACAGTCAGGATATATTAATGAACTTCTTACGAAGAAATCATTAAGAAACGTTATCGGTAGAGTCCTTGATGATACAGATTTCCCTACAACTGTGAAGTTCTTGGATGCAATGAAAGA
Source organism: Chryseobacterium sp. SIMBA_038 (assembly GCF_046535115.1). Taxonomy (NCBI): domain Bacteria; kingdom Pseudomonadati; phylum Bacteroidota; class Flavobacteriia; order Flavobacteriales; family Weeksellaceae; genus Chryseobacterium; species Chryseobacterium sp. SIMBA_038. Next base: position 253,358 of record NZ_JAWRXH010000005.1, on the reverse strand, counting down.
CTTAGGTTATTCAAATGCATTCAAAGGAGGTCTTTCATTCTCATTAGGTGACATCGTAGTTCCTGTTGAGAAGAAAGCAATGGTTGCTACAGCAATTTCTACTGTAGATGAAATTAGAGCCAACTATAACATGGGTCTAATTACAGATACAGAACGTTATAACCAGGTAATTGACGTTTGGACAAACACAAACGCAGGATTAACTGAAATGATCATGAGCAGAATGAAAACCGACCAAGGTGGGTTCAACTCTGTATATATGATGCTTGATTCTGGGGCGAGGGGTTCTAAGGAACAGATCCGTCAGTTATCAGGAATGAGAGGTTTGATGGCAAAACCGCAGAAAGCCGGTTCTACTGGTGCGGAGATCATTGAAAACCCGATTCTTGCAAACTTTAAGGAAGGTCTTTCGATCCTAGAATACTTTATCTCTACTCACGGTGCTCGTAAGGGTCTTGCGGATACCGCACTTAAGACTGCCGATGCGGGTTACTTAACGAGAAGATTGGTAGACGTTGCTCAGGATGTTATCATTACTGAAACAGACTGTGGTACTTTAAGAGGTACTGAAGTTACTGCTTTAAAGAAAAATGATGAGATCGTTGAAAGAATTTCTGAAAGAATCTTAGGTAGAGTTTCTCTACATAATATCTATGACCCTGAAAGTGATGAGCTTATTGCTTCAGCAGATCAGGTGATCAATGAGCCATTAGCTAAGAGAATTGAAGAAGCTGGATTAGAAGCAGTTGAAGTTCGTTCACCATTAACTTGTGAAACTAAGAAAGGTATCTGTGCGAAATGTTACGGAAGAAACTTAGCAACAGGTAAAGTAATCCATATGGGTGAAGCAGTAGGTGTAATTGGTGCACAATCTATTGGGGAACCAGGTACTCAGTTAACATTGAGAACCTTCCACCAAGGGGGTACTGCAGGTAACGTATCAGAAAACCCATCAATCGTAGCTAGAAGAGACGGTATCGTTGAAATGGACGATGTAAGAACAATTACATCTGAAGACGAAAGCGGTAACACTGCTGAAGTAGTGGTTTCTCGTTCTACGGAATTTAGATTGGTTGCTGATAACGAAACTAAAACTCCATTGATGATCGCTAACGTACCTTATGGATCTATATTAGCTGTGAAACCAGGTGATAAAGTGAAGAAAGGTGATACTATCTGTAGATGGGATCCATATAACGCGGTAATTATTGCAGAAACTGCCGGTAAGGTAGAGTATGAAGATATCATCCAGGGTATTTCATTCCAATTGGAAATTGACGAACAGACAGGATTTGAAGAGAAAGTAATCTCTGAATCTAGAAATAAGAAAGCCGTACCTACTCTTAAGGTGGTAGATTCTAAAGGTGTTGAGCAGAAAGCATACAACTTACCGGTAGGAGCCCACTTAATGGTAAACGATGGTGAAAAAATTAAGGCTGGTAAAGTTTTAATCAAGATCCCAAGAAAATCTGCAAAAGCAGGGGATATCACCGGAGGTCTTCCGAGAGTTACCGAATTATTCGAAGCTAGAAATCCTTCAAACCCAGCGGTTGTTACTGAAATCGACGGTGTAGTTTCTTACGGAAAAATCAAGAGAGGTAACCGTGAACTTATCGTTGAAGCAAAAACTGGTGAAAGAAAAATTTATTTAGTTAAATTATCTAACCAGATCTTGGTTCAGGAGAATGACTTCGTAAGAGCTGGTTCACCACTTTCTGACGGTTCAATTACTCCGGACGATATCTTAAGAATTAAAGGTCCAACGGCGGTTCAGGAATATCTGGTAAATGAAATTCAGGAAGTTTACCGTCTACAAGGGGTGAAAATTGATGATAAACACTTCGAAATTATCGTAAGACAGATGATGACGAAAGTATCTATCGTTGATGGAGGTGATACTCAATTCCTTGAAGGAGCTTTAGAGCACAAATTTGATTTCTTGGAAGAAAACAACAGAGTATTCGGTCTTAAAGTAGTAACAGAAGCTGGTGATTCTAAAGAATTCAAGCCAGGTCAGATGATTACTGCAAGAGAATTAAGAGACGAAAACTCTAAATTGAAGCGTGAAGATCAGGCTTTAGTTGAAGTAAGAGAAGCTTTACCAGCTACAGCAACGCCTGTATTGCAAGGTATTACAAGAGCGGCTCTTCAGACTAAGTCATTCATGTCTGCAGCATCATTCCAGGAAACAACTAAGGTTCTTAACGAAGCAGCAGTTGCTGGTAAGGTAGACTACTTAACAGGTCTTAAAGAGAACGTAATTGTAGGACACAGAATTCCTGCAGGTACAGGTCTTAAAGAGTATCAGAATGTTATCGTAGGTTCTAAAAAAGAATTCGAAGATATTAACTAAAAAGTAAAGAAAAGTTTCAGGATTCGAGTTTAAATTTTAAATTAGAGGCCTGAAACTTTTTAAACAAAAAAATATTTAAAGAAAACATGGACAATCAAAATCAAAATCAAGATCCAAACAACATCAACATCCAACTTAACGAAATGGTAGCTTCAGGGGTATATTGTAACCTTGCTCTAGTAAACCATTCTCCATCTGAGTTTGTTGTAGATTTTATCCAATTAATGCCGGGTGTTCAACAAGCGAACGTGCGTTCAAGAGTTATTCTTGCTCCACTTCACGCTAAGAGAGTATTAGCTGCTCTTCAACAAAACATCACTAACTACGAGCAACAATTCGGAGAGATCAAAGAAGTTGAGCCTTTCGTATTAGGTGGAAACAACGTACAAGCGTAAGATTTTTTCTTAACATACATAAGAATGCCTCAATTTATTGGGGCATTTTTTTTATTATAAACTTTAAAATTTTGATAAGGAAAATTAATTATTAAGCCTAAATAATTTAAAATATTCTAAGTTTAATAATTGTTTTAAAACTTTAATCATAACATATCATATCAATACTACAATTTTATATATTTGTTTTAAATTTGATATAATGGATATGATAGATAATCAGTTTATACTTAATAAATTTGGGTTTTTGGGTGCTGATTTTTCAACCGAACTACAAAAACACGGGATTATTACGAATGTAAAAGCAAAGACAGAAATTGTTCGGGACGGACAGAAGAATAAATATGTTCCTTTCGTAATAAAAGGTTCTGTAAAAGTTTTTTCTTTAAACGACGGTCGAGAATTAATTTACTATTACATAAGGCCGAACGACAGTTGTTTGATGACCTTTTCCTCTATTTTTACCGATTACATAAGCCGGGTTTATGCTGTTGCGGAAGAAGAATCTGAAATTCTTTTGGTTCCGGTTTCTACCGTACATGAATGGTTGATCAGGTTTCCGGAGATCAACAGAATTTTTTATCACGAATATGACAAACGCTTTTCCGATGTTATGAATATGGTGAATGAAGCCGTTTTTCATAGACTCGACAGAAGAGTGTTAAGTTATATTAAACAACAGATTTCTTTAACAGGAAATAATCCGGTAAAGTTAACGCACCGCGAAATCGCCAATAATCTTGGGACTTCCAGAGAAGTTGTAAGCCGAGTTTTGAAAAAAATTGAAAATGAAGGCGAAATTACCCAAACGAAAGAGGGTATCAAAATACCTGTAAATGAAAATGTTAGTCAGTTCTAATAAATAATGTTTAATTGTTTTAATATTACGATTGATAAAAACTATTTACTCGGTGACTTTTATCACACACTTTTGAATTCATAACTCTATAAGTTTGTCTGATTAATTCTAAAAAATTTATATGACAAAAACTTTATTATTTTTGTCGATGCTTTCATCAAGTCTTGCCTTTTCTCAGGAAGATTTGTTGAAAGATATTGACACCATCAAAACAAACACAGACACTTCACAGCCGGCTTTCAAAGGATTACAGGTTGTTACAGCACAATCTACCAAACTTACAGCAAAAAATGAATGGTATATTGTAGTTGCACACCGTTTTGGGGACATCAGTACAGGTTTCAAAAACTTCTTTGGCCTTGATGATGCTTCTACCAAGTTAGGTGCAATTTATGGCGTTACAGACAATATTTCATTAAGTCTTTCAAGAGAAACAAACGGGAAAACCTTTGAATTAGCCGCCAAATATGGTCTTGTGAAACAAAGTGACAAATTTCCTGTAGATATTGTAGGGTATAATGTTTTGGCGCTTAACACAGATCTTGATAAAGATAATTATCCGCATCTACAGTTCAGTGACAGGCTTTCTTATCTTACACAGGCTCTGATTTCAAGAAGATTTAATGAGAATTTATCTTTGCAGTTAACACCTTCCTATGTGCACAAGAATCTTTATGAACCAAATATTGAAGATAAAAACCAATTTTTAACAGGATTGGGAGGTAGATACAAAATTTCTAAAAGGATCTCTATCAACGCAGAATATTTTGTGAATTTTGACAATCACAGTGTCTATAAAAATCCTTTATCAGTAGGAATGGACATAGAAACCGGGGGACACGTTTTCCAGCTTGTATTCAGTAATTCTCAGCTTAATTCAGACATCGGATATCTTACCAATGCAGCCGGAAAATGGGAAAAAGGACAGATTTTCTTTGGGTTTAATCTTTATAGAGTTTTTTAATATGAAAAAGATACTATACATACTATCGTCAGCAGTTTTATTAATTGCTTGTGAAAGCAGAACCTATGAAGAAATCTCTGATAATACGCCGATTACAGAAACCGTAAGATATACACAAGATGTAAAACCTGTTGTTGAAGCCAATTGTATTGGTTGTCATTCTGCTACAGGCTCTGCTTCTTACAAACCTTTTACTAATTATGATCAGGTGAAAGCCAATATTGATGGTATTTTAAATAGAATACAAAGACAAAACGGGGATTCTCAAAAAATGCCTCAGGGCGGATCTTTATCACAATCACAAATCAATATTTTCATTAAATGGAAAGCCGATGGACTTATTGAAAATTAAAAAAATAGAAAAATGAAAAATCTAGTATTAATTATTGTATCGTTACTGTCTAGTAACCTTGCATTGGCTCAAAAATACAGCTCAAAAACAGGACAGGTAAGTTTTGAAGCTTCTGTTCCGTTATTTGAAGATGTAAGCGCAAAAGATAATAACAACATCGTTATTCTAAATGCCGATACCGGAGAAATTGCTTCTGTTTCTGCTGTGAAGAATTATAAATTCACAGTAAAATTAATGGAAGAGCATTTCAATGAAAATTATGCCGAATCAGCAAAATATCCGAAAGCAACTTTTACGGGAAAGCTTGTCAATTTTGATAAAACTAAACTTTCTGCATCACCACAAAAATATACTGTACAGGGAAAACTTAATTTCCATGGCGTAGATAAAGCGGTTAGTTCATCAGCAACAGTTTATGCTAAAGACGGGAAAATTTATATGCAGGGAGGTTTTGTAGCAAGACCTGCAGATCACAATGTAACAATTCCTAAAATGGTATCTAAAAAAGTTGCCGAGAACGTGAATGTTAAGTATGATTATGTATTATCAAAACAATGAAAAATTTAATAGTAATTGTAAGTATTTTTCTGAGTTTTTCATTCGTATCAGCTCAGGAAAAAGCAAAATCAATTTTTGATATTGCGAGAAGCGGTAGTGTAGCTGAGGTTAAAGATTTGATGAAAAAAAATCCTAATATCATCAATGAAACCAATGAAGGTGGCTTTTCTACTCTGATTTTAGCTTGCTACAGAGGCAATACGGAAGTGGCTAAGTTTTTGATGGATAACGTGAAAGATATCAATTATAAAAGCCAGGAAGGAACTGCTTTGGCGGGACTTTCTGTAAAATATAATAAAGATTTGGTTGAGTATTTATTAAATAAAAATGCCGATCCAAATATTGCGGATGCCACAGGATCTACACCTCTTTTCTGGGCTGTGAAATTCGGAAATAAAGAACTTATAGAATTATTGCTGAAACATAAAGCAGATAAATCTAAAAAAGATTCAATGGGAATGACTCCTTTTGAATATGCACTACAAACAAACAACAAAGAAATTATCAACCTCTTAAAGAATTAACATATGAAAAAAGTTTTACTCACATTAAGTTTAGCTCTTGCAAGCGCTGTAGGAGCACAGTTTAGCTCTGGGACGGTAAGTCTCGGATCTACAGGAATGACTGTAAAGTTGGATACTTCTTCAACTTTAGCTACCCTTACACTTACGGGTGCAGATACCTCTTATTTAGGAATAGGTTTCGGAAATTCAGGGATGGCATCAGGCGCAGATGGATTTATTTATAATTCGACTGCTAATAGAGATTATACCTTTGGCGGAATAGGTGTACCACCTACAGCGGATGCGTCGCAAGATTGGACACAAACATCTAATACTGCATCAGGAGGAATCAGAACAGTTGTTGCTACAAGATCATTATCTGGTGGATCGGGAGACACTGCAATTGCAAACTCTGCAGGTTCTGTTAATATTTTCTTTGCAAGAGGAAATTCAACTACTATATCACAGCATAGTGGAACCAATAGAGGTTATACTACATTAAACATGACTGCAACTCTGGGAACCAACGATCTGGCTCTGGAAAGCAAAAAAGTAGTTCTTTATCCAAATCCTGCAAAGGAAACTGTGAATTTCAAAAATGCTGATAAAATCAAATCTATTGATATTTACGAATCAACAGGAAGAAAATTAAAATCTGTAAAAATAGACGGAGAAAATATTAACGTAGCTGATTTAAAAACAGGAAGTTATTATTTCGAAATTAAATTGAAAGACGGCACTTTATCTTACGAGAAATTAATTAAAGAATAAATTTACAGTCAATATTATAAATTATAAATATCCTGGAAATCATACGGTTTTCAGGATTTTTAATTTATAAATGGAAAAAGGTTCAAAAAAAATTTGACTTTGACTAAAGCTTGATAAATTATTATATCAAAAATTAAGTACTTTTTAACTTCTGAAAATCATCCAGAAGTTTTTATTTTTAAAAGTATTTAAATAAATTTACTCATATTTTACAATGATAAAGCTATTGATTTTAATGAAGTTTGTAAGATGTAAATTAAAATAGGAATATGATAATCGACCATAAAAAATATGACTTATTCGGAAAACCTTTATTGCACAAATTGGTTTTAAAATCGCCTTTTACATTTGATTTTCCTATTACAGATAATGCCTGTTTTTTATACATGCTGGAAGGTGAAATGCAGTACAAACTAGATGACGAAAAAATAAATCTTCCCGGGAAACATTCATTATTCCAAAACTGCATAAACTCCGATAAACAAATTAGCAATGAAAATTTGGAAAATAATAATGAGATTTTAATTATTAATTTCCACCCGGATATACTCAAGAAAATTTATGATAAAGAATTGCCTTTATTGCTCAAATCACAAAAAAATATAGTTTCAAATAAGTCAATTGAAAAGATAAACAATGATTTTTTAATTCAAAAATACATTGAAGGATTATTATTTTATTTCGAAAATCCTTCGTTGGTAAATGAAGATATTTTAGTCCTGAAATTAAAGGAAATTATACTTTTACTTTCACAAACAAGCAATGTAGAAGCTATACAAATTATATTATCACAACTTTTTTCGCCCACCACGTATACCTTTAAACAAATAATTGAAGCTCATTTGTTTTCACAGTTAACGATTGAGGAACTGGCGCAGCATCATAATTTAAGTGTTTCTTCTTTTAAGCGTGAATTCACGAAGCTATACAATGACACACCCGCCAATTATATCAAAACCAAAAAGCTTGAAAAAGCTGCCGAGCTACTTTCTATTTCTGATGAACGTATTTCTGAAATTGCCTTTGAATGCGGATTCAATGATCTTGCAAATTTCACCAGAAGTTTTAGCGAAAAATATAATATTTCGCCTACAAAATACCGTTTGAACCAAAATGATAAATAATTGAACTGATTCGCAAAGTTCTTTTTTTGAATTTGTTACAATTTTGCTGAGTCAATAATGACATTCAGTTTTAAAACATTACAAATTCAAAAAAATACTAAAATGGGATTATCAAACTTGGGGATTTTTCATACAATAATTGGCGTTGTTGCCATTGTATCAGCATTAATATCATTTATTAGATTCGGTAAAATTAATTTGGAGCATATTACGGGCAAAATATACTTTTATTTTACCATTATCACTTCGCTTACGGCATTAGGAATTTCTAAACACGGGGGTTTTAATGCCGGACATGCATTATCATTAATAATTTTGGTTCTTGTAACAGTTGCATTTTATCTTCACAGCAAAAGAGGGGGAAATAACAAAGCTCGTTATTTCGAAAACTTTCTTATGGCGTTCAGTTTTCTTCTTTCGATGCTTCCTACGGTAAATGAAACACTTACAAGAATTCCGATTGGGCATCCTTTAGCCAAAGATATAAATGATCCTCTGATTGGGAAAACTTTGCTTGTTATTTTTGTGCTTTTCATCACAGGTTCGGTTTATCAGATTATTAAGCAGAGGAAAATTAATAGATCAAAAACTGATTCATTTGAGTTCTAGGAAGAATACATACTATTTTGTGTCTTTTTAAGCAATAAATTTAAATTTTTTTTAATCCATAAAACTTTTCTGTAAAACTTACAGGCTGTAACTTTGCCGAAAATTTTTATAATGAAGCGAGGATTACAATTTTTCATGCTTTTGATGTCATTAACAATATTTGCTCAAAAAGCACCTGTTGATACTGCTCAAATAGTTATTCCGAATCGATATAATACGGTTGAGGCGCAAACAAAACCTTATGTTATCATGATTTCTACAGACGGTTTTCGATATGACTATGCTAAAAAATATAACGCAGAAAATCTTTCAAAATATTCAAATGAAGGCGTTCAGGCAAAGGCAATGATTCCGAGTTATCCGAGTATTACTTTTCCGAATCACTGGAGTTTGATTACCGGATTATATCCTTCTCATCACGGTTTGATCGATAACTTTTTTTACGACTATAAAAGAAAAGAATCATATGCAATGAGTGATAGAAAAAATGCAGAAGACGGAAGTTGGTATGGTGGAACGCCACTTTGGGGATTAGCCGAAAAACAAGGAATGATTTCAGCTTCTTTAATGTGGGTAGGTTCAGCAAGTGATGCAGGCGGAAAAAGACCAACCTATTATTATCCGTATCACGAAAAATTTACGCCTTCTGAAAAAGTGGAAAAAGTAGTTAATTGGTTAAAATTACCGATGGATAAAAGGCCACATTTTATTTCATTATACTTTCCTGAAGTGGATGGAAGCGGACATCATTTTGGTCCAGAAGCTAAAGAAACGGAAGATGCTGTTCATTTAATTGATAAAGCGATTGGAGATTTGGTTCAAAAAGTAAATGACTTAGGATTAAAGAATGTCAATTTCATCTTTGTTTCAGATCATGGAATGATAAAAGTTGATGGTGGAACTCCTCTTGAAATTCCAGCCTTGCTTTTGGATAAAAATAGATTTGACTTTTATAATTCTCAGACATTATTGAGAGTGGTAGTGAAAAATCCGTCCGAAGTTAAAACTGTTTATAAAGAAATGAAAGCTAATAAAACGGATGATTACGAAGTTTATTTAGATAAAAAGTTACCTAAATATCTTCATTTTGGAACTAAAGATGATCAATATAACAGAATTGGACAAATTCTTCTAATTCCGAAAGCTCCGAAGATATTTTTAGAAAAAGGCAAAAAAACATCGGTTGGAAAACATGGTTATAATCCAAGACTTGTTCCTGAAATGAAAGCTACTTTCTTTGCCTGGGGATCAGAATTTAAAAGTAACGTTGTGATTGATGAGTTTTCAAACGTGAATGTTTATCCTTTAGTTGCTGAAATTTTAGGGTTAAAAATTACTCAGCCGATTGATGGGAAATTCAAAGTATTGAAAGAGACTCTGAAAGATAAAAAATAATTTTTGATTTGGTTTAATATCAAGATTAGAATAAATATAAAGTTTCGGCGAGCCAAAGGCTCGCCGAAACTTGTTTATAAAACGACATAGGAAAATGGAGCGTTAAGAAAATTAAAAATTAATCCGTTAAAAAATTCCCACTGTTTGAAGCGCGAGACAAATTTAGAATCGAAGAGTAAATATTGAATTCGCGCAAGTTTTGGGAATTTTAGGATTAGTTTTTAATTTTTAGCGGAAGTTTCCAAGTCTTGAACTTTTGCTTCTTTTGTTTCAAGACAAAAGAAAATAATTACTAAAATTTGGAAGCAAATTCTTTTGCAAATTCCTCCAATTTAATTTCTCCATCAACAAGCGAACCATGCTCAATAAAATCCTTTTGAACAATACCCGTTCTTACACCTCTTCCCATTTCAGTATATAGTTCAGCCATTTCTTGAGGAAGACCTGCCTGAAGCATTCCGTTTAGAGAATCTTCGTCTTTAAATTCAATCCAAGGCAATTCCGGTTTTCCGATGGCGGTTCCAAAAACTTTAGCAAAATCAGAGGCTGGACGAACATCACTTACAATATATCTTATATTTTTACCTTCAGAATTTTTCACTAATTCCTCTGCCGCAGCTTTTGCAATATCAATGTGATGAACTAATGGAACACGTGCGTTTTCAGGATAATTGGCACCAATAATTCCTGCGTTTTGAACTAATGGAATATCATTAAAAAAGTTAATATAAAAATATCCTGCTCTCAGGAAAGTTACGTTCGTATTTTCCAATTCATTGTAAAATTTTTCAATAAAATGAAGACCTTTGATCGGTCCGTTTTCTACAGGAGATTCAACACCGATGCTGCTCAACATAACAACTTTTTTAACGCCTGTTTTTGAAATGGCTTCAGCATAATTCTTTCCTGCATTAATGGTGTTTTCAACAATATTCGCTCCGCCCATGTTTGGAGGAGTCATTAAAAATGCTGCATCTGCATTTTCGAAAGATTCAACTAAAAAATCTAAGTCTGTAATAGAACCAATGGATGCTTTTGCTCCAAGAGATTCAATTTCGCTTTTTTTAGATTCATTACTGCTGATTACAGTGATGTCATGACCTTCTGCAATTAATTGTTGAGCTAATGGTTTTGCTACATTTCCTAATGAACCTGTGATTATAATTTTCATGTGTAAATATTTTTTTATTTCTGAGAACAAAGGTATATTTGTACTTACTTTTATACAAGTACTTACCCTAAAGTATGTAACAATGACAGCTATTAAAGAAAGCTCAACTATTCAGCAAAATAAAAAATATGCACTCGATCTTTGTCCGGTAACCTACGTTATGGAAAAAATCGGTGGATTTTGGAAACCCATTATTTTATACCATCTTTCAAATGGAGATAAAAGATACAGTGAACTGAAACGTTGCATTCCAGCAGTGACCGAAAAGATGTTGATTCAACATTTAAAACAATTGGAAGCGGACGGATTGCTTATTAGAACTGCTAAACCAGTCATTCCACCTCATGCAACTTATGAATTGAGTGAGTCCGGAAAAGGATTAATTCCTGTCATCCACCAAATGGCAGAATGGGCTTTTAAAGATATGGACGGAAAATATAAATGTGAATAATTGAGTTAAAACTTTTTTCTAAAGATCTTCAAACCATCAATAGGAATGGGCTTTAGCCCATTTGTAGAATTAAATAAATCAAGTCTGGCTTCAGCCAAAACCTAAAACAAAAAAAGACTCCCAAAATGAGAGTCTTAATTAAATTATATAAGAAGAAATTACAAAGATTTCATATCAATTACAAAACGGTATCTCACGTCGCTTTTCAACATTCTTTCGTATGCTTCGTTAATGTCTTGCATGTTGATCATTTCAATTTCAGAAACGATATTGTGTTCGCCACAGAAATCAAGCATTTCCTGAGTTTCAGCAATACCACCGATCACAGAACCAGCAACAGATTTTCTTCCCATGATCATAGGAACTGTATTTAAGAAAGGCTCTAAACCTCCTAAATATCCAACAATAACCAAAGTTCCATTAATATTTAAGGTAGAAACATAAGGATTTATATCATGTACATACGGAACCGTATCGATAATTACATCAAATTTACCTTTTACAGAATCCATTTGAGAATCATCTGTAGAAATTACAACATGATCAGCTCCTAATTGTTTTGCATCATCCGTTTTCCCAGGAGTTCTTGAGAATAAAGTAACTTCAGCACCCAAACCTTTTGCCAATTTAATAGCCATATGACCTAATCCTCCAAGACCTACAACGGCAACTTTAGAATTTGGACCAACGTTCCAGTGTTTCAAAGGTGACCAAGTAGTGATTCCTGCACAAAGAAGAGGTGCAACTGCTGCAAGATCTAAGTTTTCAGGTACTTTTAAAACGTGATCAGCATCTACAACCACTTTTTGAGAATATCCTCCGAAAGTATGACCTCCCAAATGCTTGTCTTTTCCGTTGTAAGTTCCTGTAAATCCGTTTAGACAATATTGTTCAAGATCTTGTTTACAGCTATCGCAATGTCCGCAAGAATCTACAATGCAACCAACACCTGCCAAATCTCCAACTTTAAATTTAGAAACGTCGCTTCCTACTTTTGTAATTCTCCCTACAATTTCGTGCCCCGGAACTGCCGGATACATCGTTCCGCCCCAGTCGTTTCTTGCCGTATGAAGATCAGAGTGACAAACGCCGCAATATAGAATATCAATTTCTACATCGTTGGGTGTTGTATCTCTTCTTTCAATATTCATTTCCTTTAAATCTGCCGTCGTAGACTCTGCTGCGAAAGCTTTTACTGTGAATGTGCTCATTTGATTTTTTATTTAAGTTTTAGTTTATAAATTGTTGTATTCTTCGTCAGTTACAGGCTCCATCCATTCTACAATACCATTTTGTGTATTAGGATTAATAGCAATGTGGGTGAATTCACTATCAGGATCTGCACCATGCCAATGAACTATATTGGGAGGTATATTCACAACATCTCCTACTTTTAAAACCTGAGCAGGCTTTCCTTTTTCCTGATAAAAACCTGTTCCTGAAGTTACAATTAAAATCTGTCCGCCTCTATGAGTATGCCAGTTATTTCTGCAGCGTGGCTCGAAAATTACATTCCCGATCTGGCAGTTAAGTTCGTCTGCATTTGGTTTTAAAATCTGTACCCATGCAATTCCACCTGAAAAATATTCAGAAGGCGCCTTTTCTCCTTTAGGAAAAATAGTAGTATTAAATGTTTCCATAACAATGCAAAAGTCGATACTTTTAGATGAACTACACTTATATAATTTACTGAAATACTTACCATTTTTACGGACAAGAGAAAAGGTACGAAAGAAAGTGGTAATTTTGAATAAGATTAAAAATGGAATTCATGGAAGATCAAGAGGTTGAAATCTATAACAGTGTTTCGGAATATAATAAAATGGCCAATCAGGAAACCTTGCACCCGTTGGTAAGTGTGATTGATTTTTCAAAATCTGATCCTATTAGTCAGCACAAAAGAACGTTTGGTTTTTATACCGTTTTTTTGAAGGACGTGATGTGTGGAGACATGTTTTACGGGAAAAACAGTTATGACTATCAGGAAGGAACATTAGTTTTTATTGCACCTGGGCAGACGTATGGAATTTACAATAAAGGAAAGCAGATTCAGCCCGCAGGTTTTGCATTGATATTTCATCCTGATCTGATTAAAGGAACTAATTTAGGGAAAAATATAAAAGAGTATTCGTTTTTCTCTTATGACGTTCATGAGGCATTGCATTTATCTGAAAAAGAGCGTGAGATCATTTTAGAATGTTTTAAAAATATCAAGCTCGAATTAGAACAATCAATTGATAAACACAGTAAATCATTAATTGTCAACAATATTGAATTGTTTTTAAATTACTGTATGCGTTTTTATGATCGTCAGTTTATTACGAGAGATCATGTCAATCAGGGAGTTATCGGGAAGTTTGAAAATCTTTTAGATGAATATTTAAAATCTGATAAACCTAAAAACTTCGGTTTTCCGATGGTTAATTATTTTGCGGAACAGCTTAATCTTTCAGCAAACTATTTTGGAGATATTATTAAAAAAGAATTGGGAATTTCTGCTCAGGAATTTATTCACAATAAATTGATTGATGTTGCTAAAGAACAGATTTTCAATCCTGAAAAATCCATCAGCGAAATTTCTTATGATCTTGGATTTAAATATCCACAGCACTTCACGCGATTATTCAAAACAAAAGTTGGGGTTTCTCCAAGTGAATATAAGATGTTAAACTAAGTTTTTTTTAACACTAATTTCACTAATACTTTTCACAAATAACACAAATTCTATTAGTGAAAATTCGTGCTTAAAAATTTGTGATATTTGTGTTTAAAAATATTAAACAAAAAAACAAAATTTGTAAATTGTAGTTGAAATAAGCTTAAAATCTATTTAAAGCCCAAATCAAATGACAACACAACAAAATATTGGAACCCACACTTTTCATTCCTCTTTCGGGAAAATTTTAGCTATAAAAGAAAGCGGGATTTTAAAAGCCAAAAGCATTCGTTACGCGCATTCTGAAAGGTTTCAAAAACCTATTCCTGAAAAGCCGTCGGATTTGGAAATTATCTTCCCAGAGAGAACCCCGGTTTGTCCGCAAAATATCAGTCCGTTGTTAGAAAAAATGATTGGGAAAATAGATCTCGATCTTTTTGATGTCGAAGAATCAACACAATATTTATCAATTTATCGACCAGAAAATATTGATCAGAATAAAAGATTACCTGTTGTTGTTTGGATTCATGGTGGATCTTATGAAATAGGGTGTGGTGATTTGTCAACTGCCGATCCTACCGATTGGGTAAAAGAACAAAACATTATTGTGGTCACGGTTTCTTATCGATTAGGATTTTTCGGTTTCTTAGGCGGAAGTGAAAAAAGACCTGCTAATTTAGGATTGTTTGATATTATTGAAGCGTTGAAATGGATCAAAACTTACATCAATGATTTTGGTGGAAATACTGAAAATGTTACTCTTTTGGGACAGTCTTCCGGCGGAGATGCGATTGCTCATTTGATGATTTCTGATGGTGTGGAAAATTTTTTTCAACGAGTAATTATTCAAAGTGCACCTTTGGGACTTAGAAATAATCGCCAAAAAATGCTCACCGAATTTTTAGAAAAAACAGAAAGATTTACGGCCGAAACAGATCTTTTAGAGATTGTTGAAAACTACAAAAACTTTGTGCCTTCTTTCTTTAAATATGGATTAAAAGCAGCCATGCCTTTCGGATCTCAATATGGTTTTCCGCCTTTGTGCAGGGAAGAAGAGTCTATGGAAAAATGGAAAGAAAGTGCTAAAAAATATGATGTTTTGATTGGTTTAAATGATGATGAAACTTCATTTTATATTAAAGCTTCCGACTCGATGAATAAATATCTTAATCAAGGCTTTGGAAAAAAAATTCTCAATAAAGCGATTCGGGCAACGACAGAAATTATTTATGGAAAACCCGCTCAGACTTTTGCTGAAAATTATGCTGAAGCGGGAGGAAATATCTATCTATTCAGAATTCATTCAAAATTGATTAATAATTTTTTCGGAGCTGCTCATGCATTTGACCTTCCCTTGTTATTTGGAAATGAAAATGCATGGAAATCTTCAGGATTATTAAAAGATGTTCCCTGGAAATATATTCACGAAAACGGACAGAAATTAAGAGCTCTTTGGGCAGAATTTGCCCGAAACGGAACTCTATCCGAATCCTCCGAAAAGCCTTCTATGCTGGAACTCCGAAAAGTTTAGTTTTATTTTTAAACACGAATAACACAAATTCTTTTCACAAATGACACAGATTTTATTTGTGAATATTAGTGCTTAAAATAGTAGTGTTATTCGTGTTTAATAATTTTATTCAGGAATCCAGACACTCACATTTCCCGCTGGAACAGGGAAATTTCCAAATCCTTTTTCATCGATGGTTACTTTCTCTTCAGACCTTCCAAGAAAATCGTAAAAGATTTGTCCAATATATTTTTCGCCCATTTCCATCGGTTTATTGTAAGCTTCTTTATTACTCAAAACTACTGCGCAGCCTTGATGTTCATCATCACCTTCACGAATCCAGCCCAAACAATTGGCATCTTCAAAATAATCTCTTTGAATGCCGTAAGCATGATCTTTTCTGGCTTTTAATAATTCTTCAATACCATCAATTTTATTCAAAAATATTTCCTGATCATTTCCTTCCTTATCTTTATCAACGTAATGAGCGCCAAATAAATCGGGGTAAAAAATGCATGGATAACCATTTTCTCTCAATAAAATCAAAGCATAGGCGAGAGGTTTGAACCATTCATCAACAGGAGCTTCCAAATCCTGTAAAGGTTGTGTGTCATGATTATCAACAAGACTTACCGAATGAAGCGGATCAGCCTGAGTAAGCGTTTCATCAAAAATTCTTCTCAAGTCATAATCGCCACCTTCTTTAGATGCGGTGTGGAAATTATTTTGTAACGAGCTATCAAATAAACTCATGGCACCTTCCGTAACTTCAATATATTTTTGAAGCAACGCCAAATATCCCGGAGCCCAATATTCGCCTACAGCAAAGATGTTTTTTCCGGAATTGGAGCGGAGTAGGGTGAGCCATTCTTTATAAAAATCAAAAGAGATATGTTTCAAAGCATCGAGTCTTACGCCATCGAAATCAGTTTGATCAAAATACCATTTTGCCCAATTGTTAAGCTCTTCTCTGACGTGTGGATTGCGATGTTCAACATCATTATACATCAGATAATCGTAGTTTCCTTTTTCATCATCGATCATTTCTTCCCAATCGTTTCCGTATTCAGATTGTATTTTGAAAATATGGGATTCCATACCTTCGGCATAATCAACACCGCTGAAACAGGTGAAATTCCATTCAAAATCAGAATATTTTTTCCCCCTTCCCGGAAACGTAAATTTGGTATACGATTCTATTTCAATGATATCAGAAATTACTTTTTCTCGATTATTTTCGTCAACTTTTACGGCTTTGAATTTTTCCAGTTCATCACCACCGGCTTTATGACCCAAAACAATATCGACAATAATCTGGATATTTTGTTTCTTTAAAGCTTTAATGGCTTTTGTGTAATCGTCTTTGGTTCCGTATTTTGTTTGGGTTGTTCCTTTTTGATCAAACTCTCCTAAATCGAAAAGATCATAAGCATCATATCCAATAGAGTAGCCTCCATTCGTTCCCTTATAAGCGGGAGGGAGCCAAACTGATGTAATTCCTAATTCTGATAAATAGTTGGCCTGTTTTTCGGCTTCTTTCCATAATTTTCCGTCTCCTTCCGAGTACCAATGGAAAAACTGAATCATCGTTTGGTTCATGTATTGTAGATTTGGTTAATACAAGTTAGTGAAAATTATTCACTATTGATTTTCAAATTCCTGAAACGGGATTTTTAGTTGAACGGAAACCTGTTTTTTTTCTTCTGTATTAAGATGAGAAAGAGATAATCCTAACAGTCGCACGGCTTTATCAAACGGGCGAAGTTCCCAAAGTTTTTTTGATGTTTTAAAATATTCTTCGGGTGAAGTAAAATATTCTTCTTTTGTAAAGCTTCTTGTGAATAATGAGAAATCTTTATATTTAATTTTTAAAGTTAAAGATCTTCCGAGAATATTATTTTTCTGTAATCTTTGATGAAGTTCTGCGCTTAAACTTTCCAATTTTTCATTGATCTGATGTTCATCAAAAAGATCTTCAAAAAAGGTTCTTTCCACCGCAACACTTTTCTGAATGCGATGAGGTTTTACTTCGGAAGTATGAATTCCACGGACAACATTATAGTAGTATCCGCCAGATTTACCAAACATTCTTGTAAGATCTTCGACAGATCTTTTCTTTAAATCTTTTCCTTTATAAATGCCTAAACTAAACATTTTGTTAGCTGTAACTTTCCCTACGCCGTAAAATTTTTCGACAGGCAATTCCTCAAGGAAAGCTTCAATTTTATCAGGATGAATGGTTTTTTGTCCGTTCGGTTTATTAATGTCTGAAGCAACTTTTGCTAAGAATTTATTGATGGAAATTCCGGCAGAAGCGGTGAGCCCTGTTTCTTCAAATATTTTCTGGCGAATCTCTTTCGCTATTTGATTCGCTGATTCTATTCCTTTTTTGTTTTCGGTAACGTCAAGATAGGCTTCATCCAAAGATAAAGGTTCTACCAAATCGGTATATTCATGAAAAATTTCCCGAATTTTTTTTGAAACTTCTTTATACCGCGCAAAATGGGGAGGAACAAAAATTAGATGCGGACATTTTTCTTTTGCTATTTTACTAGACATCGCAGAACGTACGCCGAATTTCCTTGCTTCATAGCTTGCCGCAGAAACGACACCACGATGTTCACCTCCTACAGCAATAGGTTTTCCTCTCAATGCAGGATTATCATACTGCTCCACGGAAGCATAGAATGCATCCATATCAACATGAATAATTTTGCGGAGGGGAAAAGGAAAATCCATATCACAAAGATATGGATTCATTTATTTTTAATGATCGAATTATTATGATTTCAATCTCATTGTAAGGAGTAGTGGTTCAAAACCTGCTTTTTCATAAGCTTTTACGGCAGATTCATTTTGATCATAAACATCCAGCCTGATTTCTGAAACTCCTTTATCTTTTACCCAAGAAATAAGTGCATCTACAATTAATTGATTGACTCCTTTACCTCGGTGCTCAGGTTTTACATACATAAAACCGAGATAACCATATTCTTTGAAGTTATTATAATTTTTTTCGGATTGCTTAATTAAAGCATATCCAGATGCGATAATCTCATTATTTTCTTCAACAACAACTAAATTAGCGTCTGGTAAAAGAATAAGAGCATGTAAATCATAGTAGTGAATTTCACCCTCCTTTAAAGTTTCATTAAAAGGTCTTTCCGAAGAAACAACACCTTGTTCAAACTCTAAAAGTATTTCTAAATCCTGTTCTGTAGCTTTTCTTACAATCATAACTTATTTTAAAAGCTTATCTATGGTTGTCTGAATTTCAGGATCTTCGGGAGAAATAGCGTAATATTTTGCAATCACAGATTTTTGATCGATCACCATATATCTTGGAATCCAGTTAAGGTCAATATAATTATTGAAATCATTTTTCCATCCGGAAGAGAACCAGTAATTTTCTTTGTCCTTCATCTCAAATCTTTCAAGGCTTTTATTAAAACCTTCTTTTGATCGGTCTAAGGAAAGGAACACAAAATCAATATTATCCTTGTTTTTTTCTTCTAATTCTTTAGCTTTTGGAAGTGCATTTAAACAATCTCTGCACCATCCAGCCCAGAAATCGATCACTAAAACTTTACCTTTATGCTGATCAAGAATTTGTTGAATCGTAACACTTTTACCTTCTTCATTTTCCAGTTTTTGACTTAAAGCTTCTTTAGAAAATTTAGTTTTAAGAACCGTTGGTATTTTTTGAGAACAACCTAATCCAAAAATACCCATCATCAATAGTAATAATAACTTTTTCATTTTTTCAATTACATTTAATGCAAATCTAAACAATGAAACTCAATTCGAGATTGGTTTCGTATTATTTAGCAAAAATTTAAGAGATTGAGAATTTCTATGAATAGTTCTTTACCAGACCTTTTACCAATGTAATAACATTCGGCATTGCTTTATTGGCAGCATTTAATACTTCTTCGTGAGAAACGGCAAAAGCAATATCGGGTCCGCCAAGATCTGTAATGATGGAAACACAGAAAACATCCATTCCCATATGTTTGGCAACGATGACTTCGGGAACGGTACTCATACCGACCATATCGCCACCGATGGCTTTGATCATTCCGTATTCGGCAGGAGTTTCAAAAGTGGGACCTTGTAAAGCAACGTAAACTCCCTGTTGAAATTTAATATTATTTTCTGATGCTATCTGTTCTGCTACAGCAATCATTTTTTTATTGTAAGGTTCACTCATATCTACGAAACGAGGACCAAAAGAATCTATATTTTTACCACGAAGCGGATGTTCGGGCATCATGTTGATGTGATCTTTTACAATCACAACATCTGCAACGCTGAAATTTGGATTTACACCGCCACAAGCGTTAGAAAGGATAAGATTTTTAATTCCTAATAAATGAAAAATTCTGATAGGAAAAGTAACTGTTTCAATAGAATGACCTTCATAATAATGAAAACGGCCGCTCATCATTAATACTTTTTTACCTTCAAGAATTCCGTAGATTAATTTTCCGCCATGACCTACAACGGTCGTTTGAGGAAAATTAGGAATGTCTTTGTATTCTAACACATGAATAGCTTCTACCTCGTCTTGAAGTTTCCCCAATCCTGATCCTAAAACAATCGCAAAATCAGGAATGTCCTGAATAATATTTTTAATGAAATCAGCGGTCTGCTTACTATTTTCTAACATAATCTAAGATGATTTGGTTGAATTCCTCTTTTTTATCGATCACTACATTAATAGGCCAGTAGTAAACGATGTCTCTAAGATAATCAAAGGATTTCAAACGAACATAATCTTTCTCAGTTGTTAAGATCAATTTGTATTCACCTAATTTTTTATAATCAGCAATGATTTTTTTTATATCATCATCCGTAAAATTATGGTGATCTCTGAATTTTAAATGTTTTACTCTTTGTGAAAATTTGGCTAAATGCGCCAACAAGGGCTTCGGATTGGCGATTCCTGTAATTAACAGAATATCATAATAATTAAGGTTGTTGTCGGGAAGCATTTTTTCTTTTCCGTACACATTTTCGTCATACCCGATGGATGAAAAGAATACTTTTTGGGTACGATCCGGTCTGATTCTGGAAATATAATATTGCTTGGTTTCTTCCGTCAGTTCATCGGGACATTTGCTGACCATAATGACGTCTGCTCTTTTGTAACCTGTTCTGGATTCTCTCAAATCTCCTGCAGGAAGCAAATGATCTTTAAAGAAAGGATCATTAAAATCGGTCATCAAAATATTAAACCCGGCCTTGATCGCTCTGTGCTGAAAAGCATCATCCAAAACAAGAACATCAAGATCCATATCTTCAATCACTTTCTTAGCTCCGGGAACTCTTTCTTCGGAAACTGCGATCACAAATCGGTTTTTGAAACGCTCAAATAACTGCATTGCTTCATCACCCACTGTTTTATAATTGCTGTCGTAATTGGTGACGTCATAACCTTTTGTCATTCTTCCATAACCGCGCGAAAGCACACCTGTTCTGTAATGTTTAGAAAGGTATTGGGCAAGATACATCACCATTGGCGATTTTCCGCTTCCGCCCACGGAGAGGTTACCGACATTGATTATCGGAGTCTTGAATTTCGTAGATTTAAAAATTCCCACATCATACATTGTGTTTCGGATACCCGTTACCATATGATAACCGAGGGAAAAAGGATATAGGTACCATCTTTTCATACGTTTGCAAAAATAGGAATTTTCGGAGGGATTTTAGCCAATATGGTATGTACTTTTTCAATATTTATTTTAAAAAATCGATTATTGATTATCATTAAATTACAGTATTTTTGTAGAGTTATTTTATTACATTGAGGTATTTTATAGAGTTTTCCTATAACGGTAAAAATTATTTCGGTTATCAGATCCAGCCGAATGCTATTTCCGTGCAGGAAGAATTGGAAAAAGCACTTTCCACGATTTTAAGAGAAAAAATTAAGACAACAGGAGCTGGACGCACAGATACAGGTGTTCACGCGAAGAAAATATTTGCTCATTTTGATACCGAACAGGTGTTGAATGATCAGTTTTCTCATCGATTAAACAGTTTTCTTCCGGCTGATATTTCCATCAAAAGAATTTTTGTGGTTAAAGATGATTTTCATGCACGTTTTGATGCAACTTTCAGAACATATGAATATTATATTTCGATGGAAAAAAATCCTTTCACGCAGGATTCTGCCTGGCAACATTGGAGAAGACCTTTAGATATTAATAAAATGAATGAAGCCTGTAAGATTTTATTTGAATATGAGGATTTTACAAGTTTTGCCAAGCTTCATACCGACAATAAAACCAATCTTTGTAAAATGTACAAAGCAGAATGGGAACAAAACGGGACAGAATTGAAATTCACTGTTTCTGCAAACCGTTTTCTGAGAAATATGGTGAGAGCAATTGTCGGAACTATGGTAGAAATTGGCTCAGGAAAGATAAAACCTGAAGAACTACGAAATGTCATTGAAAATAAGAACCGAAACTCTGCTGGAACATCTGCTCCCGCCCAAGGTTTATTTTTGGTGGATGTTGGATATGAATTTGATTAAAACTTAAAAAACATAAAACATATGATGTCAATAATTATTCTTGCAGCGGCTTACCGATATTACGCAGGACTTGCCGAAAAGTTTGGTAAAACAAAGTGGCATTTCGGTATTCTGGCTATTCTTATTTATTTGGGAGCTCAGTTTGGGTTTGGGCTTTGTTTCGGAATGTTCAAAGAAATTACAAATCCGGGTTCTTTGGATGAAACAAGCGACAATACTTTTACTTTCGTTAATCTTATTGGCTGGCTGGTGGCTATCGCAGTCGTTTTTGGAGTGTATAAACTTCTTGAGCGCAGATTTCAAAAAGAGAGTTTTGAGAAACCTTCTCTGGAAATCGAAGAAATTGGTAATAAAGAATGATAATAAATGATGGTGGCTTGATATTTTCAAAGTCACCATTTTAATTTTAAATAAAAACTAAAAACCATGGACGAAATCGAAAAACTAGCCTTTGCTCTGAATCATTTCGCAGGTCTTACGGAAGAAGAATTTAAACTTTCCGAAGAATTTTGGTTGCCAAAAACTTATCAAAAAGGAGATTTCTATAATCTTCGCGGAACGGTTTGTACGTATTTCGGGTTTATTGTTGATGGCGTTTTCCGTTCTTATACGATTGATGAAAAAACAGGAGAGGAGAAAAATGTTTTTCTCTATTCTGCTAATGGTTTTGTGGTTTCCTTTAAAAGTTTTATCAATCAGATTCCGTGTGATTATCATACTCAGGCGTTGACGGATGCTACGATTATTTATATCCGATATACAGATTTACTTTCACTTTATCAACAATCGCATCGATGGGAAAAATTCGGCAGACTTCTCGCGCAGGAAGCTTTTAACGTAACGATGAGCAGAATTGAAGGTTTTATTTTAAAATCTCCTGAAGAACGCTATTTAGATCTCATCAAACAGCATCCTGATATTTTTAATAATGTTCCGTTGTATCATATTTCCTCGTATTTGGGAATTCAGGGGCCGTCTTTAAGTAGGATAAGGAAAAGGATTTCAGGGAAGTAGTACGATTTTAACTAAGGTTAAAATTATCCTCATTTTATTCGCGGAACTTTGTCTCATAATTTAAAACCAATTAAAAATAAAAGTTATGAAAACAAAAACTATCGTATTAATTCATGGATTATTTGTGAACAATACAAGCTGGAAAGAATGGAAAACTTATTTCGAAGCACAAGGTTACACCGTGCACACTCCTGCAAATCCGGGACACAACGGAGATCCTAAAAATTTAAAAATAAACATTCCGTCAGAATTAAAAAATGTAGGTTTTGATGATGTGGTAACTCACCTATCAAGATTTATCGACACACTTCCTGAAAAACCAATCGTGATCGGGCATTCATTCGGAGGATTGATGGTTCAGAAATTAATCGATATGGGAAAAGCCGTTGCCGGAGTTAGCATTGATGGTGCACCTCCAAAAAATGTGATGGCTCCTTTTTCCACTGTGAAAGTTGTTTGGCCTGTTGTGAATTTCTTCAAAGGAAACTCTTCATTTCTTGGAACTAAAGAATGGTACCACAAAGCATTTTTTAATAATTATTCTAAAGCAGAAAGCGATAAATTATACGAAACTGTTGCCGCTCCTGAAAGCAGAAAACTGGCAAGAGATCCGTTATTCAAATCATCAGCAAAATTAGATTTAAACAAACCTCACGAACCATTATTATTCATCGCAGGTTCTAATGATAATATTTTCCCTGCAGCGTTTTCAAGAAAAATTGCTAATGCTTATAAAGATAAAAACAGTATTGTTGATTTTAAAGAATTTGAAGGTAGAAGTCATTTCATCGCTGGCGAAAGAGGTTGGGAAGAAGTTGCGGGCTATGTTTTGGACTGGTTGAAAAAGGTCAATTAATATTCTTTTGCTTAAAAATTGAAAAGAGACGGCTTCGGGAGCAGGTCTCTTTCTTTATTTGATATATCTGATGACGTTCCTCAGTCCTTCATTGAGGTTCCGAATATATCCGTTGATGTTATACAACCTAAAATTTGGGGTTCCGAACGTCAAATTTTAGGTCTGGGATGCCAAAGTTGATGATATCTAACCTCGTTATTGTAGTAAATAACGTCGTTGCATATGTTTACAACCTCAAAATAGGTGTTCCGAACGTATCCTATGGATTTCCAGACGTTAAATTTCCATTTAATTTGTCATGCTGATCGCTGGAGAAAAAGGTTGGGAAGAAGTTGCGGGTTATGTTTTGGACTGGTTGAATAAAGTTAATTAAAAAAGAAAGTCAGCTTTATTATCCTTGTCAAGGTTTTAAACCTTGACAAGGATGATTTTTTGCATAAAAAGAGATGCAAGAAATATTCAGCGTGTTAGAAAATCATCTATATCATAAATAACAGCAATCTGAATTTTTCATCAGGAATTAACCAAGTTGTAAAGGCAGACAAATTTTAAAGTCTTATTTTTGCAAAAGAATTTTATTTAATTCCTTTCTTCAATTCGTACAATGAAAAAACAAGATACCGGGGCAATTATCAAAAGATTATTCTTCATCGGGATGAAATTCCGTTCGTGGTTTATCATAACTTTGGTAATTTCTATATTTCTTTCCATCGTTTCTACTTACAGGCCGTACCTTACCATGCAGGTGGTAGATAACGATATTACCAAACTTCACGATAAAGCTTTGATGATGAAGCATATTTATCTTTTGGTAGGTTTGGTTTTTGCCGAAACAGTTTTAAACTTTTTCTTAGTGTATTTCTCCAATTATATTTCTCAGAACGTAATCAGAGATATCAGGGAGAGATTATATGCTAAACTGATTTATTTCAGAACATCATTTTTTGATAAAACACCGATCGGACAGCTCGTAACGCGCGCTGTAGGAGATGTAGAAACCATTGCAACTGTTTATACAGATGGTTTCCTTATGGTTTTTGGGGATATTTTGAGAATCGTTTTTGTGTTGATAATGATGTTCAGCACCAATGTTCATTTGAGTTACATTACGTTGGCGATTTTACCTTTAATGGTTTTAATTACAAGATTTTTTCAAAAAAGGTTGAAGAAAGCGTTTGGAGATGAAAGAAATTGGACTTCGAATCAAAACTCTTTTGTTCAGGAAAGATTGGCGGGAATGCCGATTATTCAGGTGTTCAACAGACAGAAGGCTGAATTTAAAAAGTTTGACGATATTAATATTACCTTAAAAGGAGCGTTATTGAGAACAGTTTTCATTTTCTCATTGTTCTTTCCTGTGGTTGAACTTATTTCTTCACTTTTTATAGGTTTTATCTTGTTCTATGGAGGATATATCACAATTAGTGCGGGAGTTGTTATTGCTTTTATCCAATATATTTCGATGCTGATTCGTCCTTTGAGACAGATTGCAGACCGTTTCAACAATATCCAACGCGGAATTGTTGGTGCTGAAAGAGTTCTTGGTTTGATGGATGAAGACTATGCAATGCCAAACAACGGAAAGGTAGAGAAAGATCATTTTGACGGTAAAATTGAATTCAAAGAAGTTCGTTTTGCATATGATGAGAAGCAGGAAGTTCTTAAAGGAATTGATTTTAAAGTAAATCCGGGAGAAACTGTAGCCATTGTTGGAGCAACCGGAGCCGGAAAATCTACCATTATCAGCTTGATTACAAGATTGTATGATATTAATTCCGGTGAGATTTTTATTGATGATGTTGAGCTTAAAGATTACGAGTTATATAATTTAAGAAGCCATATCGGAGTCGTATTGCAGGATGTTTTCCTGTTCCACGGAAGTATTTTTGAAAATCTTGCTTTTGGAGACGATACGATTACGTTAGAAAAAATAAAAGCCGGCGCAAAAGAAATTGAAGTTGATGATTTTATTGAAAGTCTTCCCGGAGGATATGAATATGTGGTGAGTGAAAGAGGTTCGTCGATTTCTTTAGGTCAAAGACAGCTATTATCTTTCTTAAGAGCGTATTTATCTGATCCAAAAATTTTAATTCTGGATGAAGCAACGTCGTCTATCGACCACGAAAGTGAAAAACTGATTCAGAGAGCGACGGAGAAAATCACTAAAAACAGAACATCAATTATTATCGCCCACAGACTTTCGACCATTGAAAAAGCAGATAAAATTATCGTGATGGAACATGGGAAGATCGTAGAAGAAGGCAAGCACCTGGAATTATTAGATCAAAACGGATATTATTCTACTCTTTACAAAGCTCAGTTGAGACATGAAGTAGAGGAGAGTGAAACTGTTGAAAATAATTAAGCTGAAATTATTTTTAGTTTAAAATCAAAAAGATACTTTTTAAAAGTATCTTTTTTTATGCTTGAATGTTTGATGAAAGCGAAGAATTTATAAACCGTAAGGAATAATTCCAAGATCTTTTTTCCAAACTTCACCGTATTTCTGAGTTAAATTTTTTGCTACAGCCAGGTTATTTTCTTCAGCTTGCTTTGAAATAAATGGGCTTATGACGCAGTTTTCATACACCACATCAACCTTATATTTTTTCCTGAAATCTTCATGATTTTTCGACATGATCCCGAATTGTATAAAATGAGGTAAGATTTCCACGTCTCTTTTTCCATTTTTATCTTTAATCGTTACTTTAACGTCCTTGTTTTTCTGCGCAAAACTTACGCCTGAAAAGGATAGTGCAATCAGTAAAAGAAATAATTTTGAGGTTTTCATATATAGTTTTTATGTCTTATAGATTAAAAATTAAGGTCGAGGTTAAAAATAAATCTTAATCCTGAGTTTTAAAATTTGGCTTTTGAGTGGTTAAAAATATCAATCAAGTTTAGAATCAGTAAAAATAAAAATCCTTTTATTACTAAGTGTTATGATAATTTTTGTTAAAGTTTTAGGAATTTCAAATCTGTGGATTATATAGGTGTTTTATTAAAAATGTTTAATATTTTCAAATTAATTGATAAAATGTTAATTAAATATTATGTTTATATCGAAATATTTATTAATTTTAATGTGAAATTGAACAGCTACCCTAATTATTGGTAGGGTGTTTGATATAATTGAATGATTTTTTAATTAAACCCCAAAATATAAATGAATAATATACAAGATGAATTTCAGGTCTTCAGAGACGAGTTAAGAAAATTGAATATCGAAGTACAGAAAGTAGTAAAGGTAGGTAACGGTAGCATGGACTTTCACGAGGTTTTCTACAAATCCCCAAGATATGAGGATGTAAAGACCGTCTATGTTCAACGTCACTACCTGGATGAACTTATTGTAAAATTCAGACAAGCTTATAGCTAAAAAATAAAATACGCGGCTCAGGTTTCCTGAGCCGCGTATTATTTATGATGTTTGAATAAATTTAATCCTTATCCAACGTTGAATTTTCTTTGGTATCTTTCATTCGTACATACACGAGCAATGAAAACAAAATACATGCAGTAATATACCAGTAGAAATAATGCTCGGCTCCAAATTTCTTTAGCCATAAAGCAATATATTCTGCGCTTCCCCCAAATATTGCCACAGTTAGGGCGTAGGGTAGGCCTACTCCCAACGCACGTACTTCGGACGGGAAAAGCTCAGCTTTTACGATAGCATTGATAGAAGTGTACCCGCTTACGATAATTAATGCAGCCATGATCAGGAAAAATGCTGTCCACATAGAAGTTGTATGACTTAATGCCGTCAGCAACGGAACGGTACAGAGCGTCCCCAAAATCCCGAAACCTAATAATAAAGGTCGTCTTCCGATTTTATCTGAAAGTCCTCCAAAAACAGGTTGTAAACACGCAAATATAAACAGAGAAACAAATGAAATTAAAGTAGATTGTTCTTTAGTAAGATGAACGGTATTCACTAAAAACTTCTGCATATAAGTGGTGTATGTATAGAAAGCCAATGTTCCTCCCAACGTCAATCCAATTACGGTAAGTAGAGCTTGCGGATGTTTTAAAAGTTCTTTGATTGTTCCTTTTTTCTTATCATTTACATCTTTTTTATTTTCAAAAGCTTCAGTTTCATGAAGATTTGATCTTAAATATAAAGCGATTACAGACAAAATTGCTCCAATCACAAAAGGAATTCTCCAGCCCCAATTTTCCAATTGAGTTTCTGTCAGGATTAATTTTTGTAAAACCAGCTGAATTCCCAGCGCAATTAATTGTCCGCCAATCAACGTTACGTATTGAAAACTCGAATAAAAACCTCGTCTGTCTTCTGTTGCCATTTCGCTGAGGTAGGTTGCCGAAACGCCGTATTCTCCGCCCACACTTAATCCCTGTAACAATCGTGCGATAAGAAGTAGAGCGGGAGCTAGGATTCCTATCGTGTCATACGTTGGTGTCAGTGCAATTAATAAAGATCCGAAAGACATTAATAAAACAGAAAGCGTCATTGCTTTTTTTCGTCCTATTCTATCGGCAATACTTCCGAACATCCATCCTCCGATGGGACGCATCAAAAATCCGACAAAAAATATTCCGGCAGTATTCATCAACTGTGCATTAAGATCAGATTCTGGGAAAAATGAATTGGAAAAATAGATGGCAAAGGCAGCGTAAGCATACCAGTCGTACCATTCTACCAGATTTCCTATGGAACCGCCCACAATGGCTTTTATCCTTTGGGCAGTTGTAATTTGAGTAGTATTAGCGTTCATATGGGTAAGATATTAAATTTTTTAAAGTACAATTTGAAAAGACAGTAAAAATTCTCCTTTTCTGTCAAAAATTCTTTTTGAAGCAGTATCATATAATGGTCTACTGCTGTACTGAGCAACAATTCTTGCATTTTGACCATATAAAAATAGATTAGCACCGATGTCGTAGTAGCTTCCGCTTTGGTTTAATGCTTTCATGTCTTTAAGCGCATAATTGAAAAACGGCTGAACTTTCACGATCTTGCTGAACTTAGGAAGTACAAAACCAACCTGAGAAAACCAGATATTTCCTGTTCCCATCAAGACTCTGTTGTTTCCGGCTCCTTCCAAAGCTTTTTCACCTGTAAATGTTGCATCAACAGTTCCGGGATTCATGATTCCGCTTACTCTCAGATAATTTGGGCCGTAGTTGTAATTATAGAAAACGGAGTAGAGCGTAAGTCCCATTTCTTTACTTTTATCACCTAACGGAAATTCAGAATAAACATCTGCTCCGAAAATATTGGCATCATGAGATTCAAAAACATTTTCTGTAGGCTGAGATTGCGTTGCATCTTTGTTGGTGTAAAAACCGGCTCCAATATTCAGAACTTTTTTTGCCGCTAAATTATTTCCCGCTAAAAATGATGTAGAAGTAACTTCTTTATTAAAAAACTGATAATAAGCATATCCGGCGTATGATAATTTTCCGCTTTGATTATTATCAACAGCAACTCCGCCAACAGCAGGCTTTAAATTTGTTGCAAAAGGTTTATTAACGCTGAAACGATAATTAATTCTGTCAAATTCTCCATGTACAAAAACTCCAAACTGTCTTGAAAACTGATCCGCAATTTCAATCGTCGGAAAATTAAAAACAGGAATATCTCCCGCAAGCATTTTGGTTGTACTTGCGTTGGTCATTCGGCTCACACCATTCCACGAGTGAAGTCCGGCTCCTAGATAAAGGTTGTTTTTATTAGGTTTTCCTGTCTGAAAATCATTTCTCGGGATAATGGCCACTTCATTATAGGCATCATGAAAAAAGAAAGGTGCTTTTTTTCCTGCGCCATTATTTCCTGTTCCAGTTCCTCCACCTGAAATAAAATTTTGATTATTAATTCCCATCTGTAAAAATACAGAATAGAAAGGCGTCAGCTGGCTTTGAATAATCAATCTCATTCTTCTAATTCCTGCATCATACGTGTGATCCTGCGGAACCCCATTGATGGCTGTTCCCGGATTATTATCGATACTTCGAAGCCAGATCTGGCTGGAAATTCCGAATTTTAACCATTTATCACCCTTTTGATTAAGGTTGATTTTAAGTTCTCCAATATCCAACGGATTTTTTTCAGCAGAAGGAACTTCTTCCATCTTTTTTTCGGACCTAATTGTGTCTTGGCTGTAAGCGAATTGAACTGCAGTTAAACCGAAAAGTAAGAGTAATTTTTTCATAGGCGTTTTTACTTGTGCCTAAACAAGAAATAAATTCTGAAGAAATTTTGAAGTTTTCACAGAATTTGAATTTTCATTGTTATGTTTTTGAATTTCAGTTAATTATTTTATGAAATTAATTCTAATAGTGTGTAAATCATGTTCAAAATGATAAGAAATTTCAGTATCATAAATCTCCAAAATCTTCTTCACAAGTGCCAAACCAATCCCGATGGAATTTTGATTAGGGTTTCCGCGCTTAAATCTTTTGAATAATTCTTCCGTAGAAATTGTGGGTGGATTTCCAGTATTTGAGATCTGAAAATAAGTTTCCGTAAGCTTAACGAAAATTTTTCCGTTTTCAATATTATGCCTTTTTGAATTGTTGATAAGATTGTTAATAACTATAGATGCTAAGTTTTCATCAAAATTAAGATAAACATCATCCTGAATTTCGTTAACCAAAGTAAGATTCTGAATTTCAAATAAGTCCTCAAAATAATGAAGTCTGTCTTTTAATAATTCTGAAAAATTAATCAGTTGTGAATCATTCTTTTCAAAATGTTCAAGTTTAGCAAGAAGAATCAGCGATTGGTTGATGGATGAAAGTCTGTCCAGCTCATCGTTCATCGAAGAAAGCGTGATCAACTGATTTTCTGAAAGTTCGCTATCCATTAATAACTCTATTTTCCCTTTAATAGAAGCTAGTGGAGTCTGTAATTCGTGGGATGTATTTTCTGAAAGTTCTTCCAAAAGGTTGTAGTCTTTCTTGGAGCTTTCGGACATTTTTAAGAGAAATTTATTTAATGATTTAAATTCTTCAGTCTCTGTTTCCATCAAATTCATCGGACTATTATCTCTCAATCTGAATTTTTTAATTTCATCCATCGCATGATAAAAAGGATCGAGAATTTTCTTTGAAACTAAAACACTTACAATAATCGTAAGAATGACAAGAAAAACCATTATCCATGCTACAACCATAATGATGCTCATCATAAAACGGTTTTCAATAATCGTAATATATCTTACACTCGTAATGGAATATTTTTTCTGATGAATAACAGGGTAGGTGGTGACGGAAATTCGGTTGATATAGGATTGTATGCTTTTGTTCCAGAGATATTTTTCCTCAATAATTTTTTCTTTGGCAATTTTTGTGTCAGGCGGAAGAATTTTAACCTGAGTTTGTTGATGATGAGATTTTAAATAATCATAAGCCGAATCTTTCTCTAATTTATGAGTGACGTAATCATTTAAATCTTCCAATTTCAGAATGGCAGAACGCATTGTTGCTCTTTCAAAAGCAAAATACAAAATAGCAAAGCCTGTGACGAGGACAAAAAATACCAAAAAGGTAAACGCTCTGGCAAATCGGAAGCTTAAATTCATGTAATTAGAAGTTAGAATTTAGAGATTAGAAATTAGAAATTAGTTTTATAATGATTGTGTTATTTTTTTGAAATTTCGAGGCTTGAAATTGAATCTAACCACTAACCTCTAATTTCTAATATCTTTTATTTATCAATCCACTTGTAACCTAATCCGTAAACAGTTTGTAGGTAATCTTTTCCACCTGAATCCAGAATTTTCTTTCTTAAATTTTTCAAATGCTGATAAACAAAATCTACATTATCAATACTGTACGTGTAATCTCCCCAAAGATGGCTGGCAATTGCCTGTTTGGATAACATTCTGTTTTGATTATTAATGAAATAAATCAATAAATTCAATTCTTTTTTTGTGAGATTAAGCAGCTGACCGTTAATTTTACATTCTTTGGATTCCAGATCAATAATAATTTCGTTAAAACTCAAAATACGGTTGGCTTCGGGAGTTTTTCTTCTGAGCACCGCTTTTATTCTTGAATGAAGTTCGGGCAGTGAAAACGGTTTTGTTACGTAATCATCTGCGCCATCGTCTAATCCGGTCAGTTTTGTGTCCAAAGAATTTTTTGCAGAAACAATAATCACGCTGGCTGATGGAGAATAATTTTTGATGTGTTTGAGGATTTCCAAACCATTTCCGTCAGGAAGCATAAGGTCTAAAAGGATGCAGTCGTATTCAAAAAGTTCAATTTTTTCTAACGCTTCTTTTGCACTAGAAGCCACTTCACAGACGTAATCCTCTTTTTTAAGATAGTCTATAATGTTGGTTGCAAGTTCCTTATGGTCTTCTATGATGAGGATTTTCATATAAAATTATTAAACCGAAATATCGTATTCTTCGGTTTAAAGATATAAAAAAACCGTTCAGCAATATTGAACGGAATTTGTATGGTGAAATGAATAAAAAATTTAACCACAAAAGGCAGAAAAGATTTTTAACACTTAAGTTTATTTAAGTTAATAGAATTCTGCATAGAAGAGCACTTAAGTTCTTTTGAAAATCAAAGATTTTCATCTTATGTGGACTTTTGTATTTTCAAAATAATAAACTGTTTAATAAAAGCTTTTGTGTCTTTTGTGGTAAAATAAAAATTTAAACAGGTTCAATTTTTAAAATCTATATCCGAGAGAAAGTCCGCTTCTGAAACCTGCCCACGGGCCATCGATTTTTATTCGGGCTCCTTTTTCATTGGTTTCAACGGTGTAATCTACAAAAGGAATGTCCAGATTTTCAATTTCTTTTTTTAATTGAGCCTGCATTTCGGGGGTTAAAACATAGTCGCTTGTCATGGTAAAGTCACCTTTTCCGCTTCCGTAATGTCCGCCCGCGATCCAGAAATCGAGTACAAGATTTTGACTTCTGGTTAAAAGAAACTGAACGCCGACCATTACTCCGCCACTGTTTCCGTTGGCGCTTCCTGTACCTTTTAATGGAATTTGATAGGTGTTTCCATCAATCGCATTGTAGTCATAATAGAAATCAAAAGTATTAGTAGTTACCTTTGAATATCGGTAATAAGGTGCAATGTAAAAGCCCTTTCCGTAGCCTTTTCCAAGATAAAAACGAGGTTCTACGGTGAAATTTGTTGCTTTTACTCTAAGATTTTGAAATCTTTTTTCATCTTCGTCACCTA
Source organism: Chryseobacterium sp. SIMBA_038 (assembly GCF_046535115.1). Classification (NCBI taxonomy): domain Bacteria; kingdom Pseudomonadati; phylum Bacteroidota; class Flavobacteriia; order Flavobacteriales; family Weeksellaceae; genus Chryseobacterium; species Chryseobacterium sp. SIMBA_038. Next base: position 220,096 of record NZ_JAWRXH010000005.1, on the reverse strand, counting down.
AAAATGAGTTGATGAAAGGAACTTTACCTTCCGGCATCGTTCCGAAGCTTACATTCATTGAAAACCACTGATTTATAGATCTTTCATAAGACAAATTAATGTTTCTGAATACATATCCTGTAACATTGGTTTTAATGATGTTCATTTTCTCCAGAGGTTGGCTGCTTGTTTCCTGTGCGTTGAATTCTGAAAACAACAAGGGAAGAATTATAATGAAATATTTTTTCATGATTTTAAATTTTCATTAAACATTAAGTGATTGGTATTGATACGAAAGCAAAAAACGGGCAGGAAATCAATAAACTGTGAATTTAATTTTCAATTATGATTAAAAATAATAAATAAATGTTGATTATGAGAGTGAAATTTACCTTTTAATTGTTTTCTTTTTAATTATAATTTAAAAATCATCAATGATAAATTAAAACAAAAAAAATCCGCCCATCAAGATGAATGAACGGATTTTGTTTTATTGAGTGTTGATTTCTATTTCTTAATAAATTTCGCAGTCTCAGCTTTAGAATCTTTTCCTGAAACTTCAATAAAGTAAGCAGCAGGCGGTAATTCTGAAATCTGAACTTTTCCGGCTTTAAGATCTGCCGTTTTTACTAATTTTCCATCTAAGCTGTATACTTTAGCTGTTGAAAAATTTCCTGCTCCTTTCAATTCAATAGCATCTTGAGCCGGATTAGGATAAATTTTTAAACTTTCTTTTTTAGCAACGAAATCTCCTGTTGATAATGTTGGTAAATTAAGAGCCTGAGCAGCGTTTGACGTTTGGTTATTAATTCCCGCTACAGGAACATTAATAATAGTTTCAATGGTCGTTAACAAAGGAAATTTGTGAGTGCTGTCGTAATACGAATAAGAAGTATTGGTAATAGATCCTATCGGAAATATAAACGATGTATCATTCGGTAAATGAAGATTGAAAGTCTGAACAGATTTGGTTCTCAATACATTATTAAATGTAGCCGGTCCCAAAAGCAATGTTCCTGATCCGTCAGCAGAAATATTAATTGTTCCTTTGCATAATCCACTCGCAGAAGGCGACGTGAATGTTCCCTGTGCCTGATCTGTTTCAGAATATCCAAATGCGGCAGGATAAGAAATAAATGTTCCGTTATTGGTTCCCAGATTCAAAGTAGCATCTGTAGTTACTAATCCTGTGATTTCCAGTTTTGAAGCCGTTTGTTTGTAGTAAACTGTAGTTCCGCTTCCTACCATTTTCAAGGTAGAACCAGGGAAAGTAGTGATTTCACCAGCAGAAGGAGTCGAATAAACTGTCGAAGATGCTGCTCCAGCAGTAAGTTGAGAGTTAGTAAAAGTTGTATTTGCTCCTGTTGCAGAATTATTTGGTGTTCCGGTTACAGATAAATAACTTACCGATTCACCAGTTATTGGATCGTTAAAAGCTTTAGTGATGGTAGTTTGCGCTGTATAAAGCCCTGAAGCCATCAGCAAAAAAAGTACAGATTTTCTCATAGTTAAATTTTTCTTTAAAGATAATTAAAAACTGTGTTTCAAAATGTATTTTATTTAATCATAACGGATTTTTAATGAGAGTCTTAAAAACAAAAACCGTCCAATAAAAACTGGACGGCCATTTCTGTGCGCTAAATACGATTTTTTAATTCTGACTGATAATCATTTTTCGATACCTATAAATATCTTCGATGGTTACGACGGTCATGTCTTTTCTGATGGCAAAATCTACAATTTCGGGAAGCCTTGCCATTGTTCCGTCTTCGTTGGTGAGTTCACAAAGTACGGCATCGTCACCAAGATTGGCGAGTTTTACAAGATCTACACTTCCTTCTGTATGTCCGCGTCTTTCGAAAACACCGTCTTTTTTAGCAATTAAAGGAAAAACGTGTCCTGGACTTGCAATGTGATCGGCTTCTGCATATTCTGCAACGGCTGTTCTAATCGTTCTTACACGGTCTTTCGCCGAAACTCCCGATTCAACGCCTTCTTTGGCTTCAATGGAGATGGTAAATGCGGTTTGATTTTTTGAATTGTTGCTTTCAACCATCGGACGGAGGTTGAGGTGTTTACTTTTTTCCTCAGAAATGCATAAACAGACGATTCCGCTGCATTCGCGGATCAAAAGTGCCATGTCTTTTTCTGTAATGGTGGAGGCAGGAAAAATGATGTCGCCCTCGTTTTCACGATTTTCATCATCAACTAAAAGGATGCCTTTTCCTTGTTGTAATTTTAGAAGTGCATTTTTTACACGTTCTTGTGGAGTTACTCCGAATTTTACTAATAATTTTTCCATGTTATTTTAATTTTAAGTTAAAATACACTTCGGTACATGGAAATGAAATACAACACAATGAGTCTATAAAATAGCCTCACTGATTGCTCCATTTTCTTCTCCCATCCAGACTGTAACTGTCGGTTTTGGAATTTCACCAAATCAGTCCTTTCGTTAAAAAGGAGTCGCGGACTGTAACCGCCGGTAGGGAATTGCACCCTGCCCCGAAGAAAACTTATACTAAGTTTTACTGTATGTTTGTTGTAATTGTTCTTTAATTCATTAATTTTTTGTTTAACGCACAGATGACAAATTTCGGGAAGTTTTTTGGAATAGAGAAGAGATTTATTATTAATCAGCCTACCTTATTTTTCTCTGCAGGCGCATTCATGATTTTCATTTAAATAGGCAATTGTTGCTTTGCACATTTTTTCTAACGTATCAATATTGATATCAGACAGTTTTTTGACATAAATACAGGCTTTACCCATTTTAAATTTTCCAAAATCATCTAATAAATGCTTACTTTCTTCGGTTGGCGAAAAAACATACAGTGAGAATTCTGCTTTACGAGGGGAAAAACCGATGAGTGGCATGTCGCCTTCGTGCCCACTTGCGTATTTATAATGATAACTGCCAAATCCGATAATGGTTGGTCCCCACATTTTAGGCTCAAATCCTGACCATTTACTCATAAGCTCAATTAACTTAAAGCTATCTGCTTTCTTTTCGTCTTTTTCTACAAATGAGTTAATGAAATCTGTTACGTTGACGGTTGTTTCGTTGGTTTTGTTTGCTTTGGCCATGGTTATTCGTATTCTTTTAAATAAGTTACCATTTTTTTCTCAATAAAATCGGTGAATGAATTTGCAATTTTTATAGCTTTAGGAGGTTGGCTTTCGTGGGCAAAAATATAAATGTTGTGATTCTCTAAATTGTACAGCAATTGATCTCCATCGCCATACAGCCAAAATTCACCTAAGGCTAAATATTGTTTTTTTTGAATCGTTTCGATGATTAATTCTTTAAAATCGATATCTATCCCTTCAAGTTGTAAAGTTGATACATTTTGATACCATGTTACCAGATCTTCTGGAAGTTGTATAGAAAGTTCTTTTTCTTTATTTTGAATAGCTTCCTGTTTTTCGCCTAATTCAATAACGTCAGAATTACTGTAAGATTTAGTTAATTGTCTGAAAAATTTTGGATAAATATTCTTTAGATATCCGAATTTATTTTCGACTTCCTTTTGAAGATGTTTTTCTTTTTGTTTTTCTGCCTTACAGAAATCATCAAATTCTTTTTCCCATCCTTTTTTATAAAGGTCGGATAAAGCAACAGTTATTTCTTTTGATGTTAACCAATCAAAAGCTGCTAATTGTCCGATGTATAAATTTCGGATATCACTGAAACTTTCTTTAGGCTTTACTTTAAGAAAAGTCGTTCTCCCGCATATTTTTTCGATACTATCTTTATGTTCTGTAAACCAGCCTATCCATTCTTGGGCAATGAGTTTTCCCTGTGAAAGGCTTGTGAATTTTTCAATAATTTCTTGTTGAGTCATATTTGAAACAGATTAAGTATCACAAGAAACATCATCCCATTCCTGTCCCATATAACTAATAAGCCAATTAATTGAGTGCATAATGTCTTTCGTAGACAATTCCTGAATCTACGGTTGTCATCTCGAGATTGTTTAATCTGGCGTCAACACAAGCCCAATGATATCTGTAATAAAGATCATTAGCATCTAAAATTTCAGCTTTTGAACGGAGTTGATTGTTGGAATTGATGAAATCATTAGGGTCGTTTTCCCCGCCGATTGGATATTTTTCAAGAGGAATATCATTCAAATCACATAATTCATTCGGAAAAGGTAGTGTGTCCACAAGTTGTAATGCCCAAAGCAAAACCCAAATACATTCACACTTCCAGGTTTCCTGAAATTTTTTATCTTCTGTAGGATTTTGTAAAAAATCTTTTTCATCAGATGTTGTAGATTCCCAAAGATTACACTTTTCAAGATAGCTGATGGCTTCTTCCGAATCTATACTGTCAAAAGCAACTAAGTTGGTGATGGCAAGAATACTAACTCTTGTGGCGACCTCCATAGAAGTTCGAAGGGTTGTTTCTTCTTCCTATTCAATATGGGGGAGGTTAAAATTAATTTTTATTCTTTCTTTTTTAAGAATTTCCTGACTCTTTTCTTTTCTGGAAAGCTCTTCTTTATTCTTCAAAATATCTGTCATATAATGGATTTAAAGTGGAAGGCTAACTTACGAAAAGTATAAATTATTTGGATAATATTATATCTTAAAAACTTTCTAAAATGATGGTTGGGTTCTGTTAATAAAAGAGTGAAATAGCTTAGTTGTAAATTTTTCATATTGACCTTTGTAATGACCAATGTATCATTTCCTGATCTACTTTTGTTTCTATAAAATGTAATTTTCGTAGTAAATTAATCGAGCTGAGATTCTCTAGTGCGCAGCGGGCTGTTATTTCTTTTACAATTTCTGTTGAAAATGCCCATTTCATAAGCTCTGTTACAGCTTCCTCGGCATAGCCTTTTCTCCTTTCCTCTTTAATAATTCCATATCCGATGTCGATGTTTTGCTGATTAATATTGAATCCTTTGAATCCTGCGTCTCCAATTATTTCGAGGGTATCTTTTTTAATGATCATCCAAGATTCAAATCCTGTTGGAGATCCGATTGGCAATAGATTATTGATGATTTTAGGTAAGGTTTCCAAGACATCATGATCAGGCCAGCTTTTGCCTTTTTTTAAACCTAATGTTGATAAGTCGCTGAAATCATTATTCAACAAATTTTCACAAATCTTTATTGTAAAAGGAATTAGGATTAATCTTTCCGTGCAGAGTTGATATATTTGTAATGTCGGGACTTTCAAATTAATATTGTTTTCTGTGTAATTGTAATTAATCTTCAATTGCTTCAATTCCTTGTTCTCTTAATTTTTGAAGATGATCTTTCATTGTTTTGAGTTGCTCTGGCGAATGTCCTTGCCATTTTTCAACTTCTTCAACTACTTTGAAAGGGTATTGAGAACGGTAAGATTTTGTAGGATTTCCTGGGAATTTTTTGTCTGTCAGATTAGGATCATCTTCAATCGAGCCGGTTGGTTCTACGAGGTAAATTCTTTCTTTTCCGTCACCAAAAGCTAATTCTGCACCCCAAGTTGCTGCTTCCAACGTTGCGGAAAGATAGATGTATTTTGCTTTTCTCTGTGTTCCGTAGTTTGAAGTGAAACCGACTTCGATAAGGTCGCCAATTTCTAGATCTGCTTTTGTGCCGTGGTAATAGGTTGGGGGAGTTGTGCTCATTTTTAAATTTCTTTTTTAATAGTAAAACCTTGAGATTGCAGATATTCATCAACGTCAACATCAAAAGGAACGTCGTAGCCATTATCCAGATCAAACAATCCGCCTCCGGCGTCGGAAGATTCTAAAAATCCGATCATTTTAGACTGTGTTTTTTCTTTTGCATTTCTCCAGCAGTTCATTAAGAAATCACTTTCCAGACCAAACTGATTTTCCCAATAATTTGCGTAATCCAATTGATTATCTTCATCGAGATAGACGGAATAATCGATACTATTTTCATTCAAAACTCTTTTGCATAATTCCTGAACATCAATATAAGAATAATCCTCAAAAGAATGTTCTTTCAAATGCAGTTCTGCAATCTGAATCGTTTTATCCGGAGAATAATATTCGTAATTCGGTAAAGCAAATAAAAAGCTTAAAGGACTTGAAGCATAATAATATAAGCTGATCACTTCAATTTTTTGATCATCTTCTCTAAATTTATATTTTGAATTTAAAACATCAACCAAGAAATCTGTTAGTACTTTTTCTCTCGGAAGTAGAAAGGTATTTTTAAATGCTTCATCGATTTTTGTTTCTATTTTCTTCATGTTTTATTTTCTTTTGAGGTGTAAAAATAAAGAAAACCGTTCTGGAAATTGGAACGGTTTAATATTATTTTGAGAGTTTTTTATTAAGCATAATTAAGACTCATGCTTCAGTGTGGAGAATAGTCTTTTGCAGAAATTATAAATTGGTTTGCGTTTTAATTTGTATTAAAATTCAATATAAAGTAGTCGTAGTCTGTTATTTATTTTCCCAATATATTTTTCAAAAAAAGACTGATTTTGGATTCAGCTTTCTGTTCGCTGAAAAATGGTGCAGGAATATTAATTTCACTATTATCTTTTGTCAAATTTTTAATTGCACTATACAAAGGTTTTTCATTTTTTGTAACGGTGGAGATAGATGTTAGAGGGAAAAATTTGTCAGAAGCATTCATTCCAACCGGGAAGTTTGTTCTTTTTAGCCAAAATGGTTCTAGCAAATCACTTATAGGTTCCATGCGTATTTTATTATCAAAACTTTGTCTTGCTTTTTTTATAAAATCTTCATCCAAATTTGAGGTTACGCTCTCAAAATATTTTAAACCTTTTGAAGGGATGTGCAGCAAAAAAATCTGAGTTTTACCTTCAAGTTTATAAATATCAAGTACTTTGAAATAACTGTCAAGGTTTAAACAACAATGACCAAACCTTTCATTGTCAGGATTTACTTCATATAAATTTGCTGCTTTTGCAGATGCAATTAAAAATCGTGTATTAAATTTAATTCCACCTCCTCTAGCGCTTACATCAAGGAAAAATCCGTTTCTAATGAGTTGGCCTTCCGTGAATTTTTCGGCGATAGAAGGCTTTAAGTCACAATCTTTATAATATAGTGTTGCTCCCGGATATGTCCAATTTATTATTTCTTCAGTGTTTTCAAAAATGTCGTTTTTTATTTCTGTCATATGTTTTTTAGTTTTTTAATAATTACCAACAATATGAGATCATTTATTTTTATAAGCTTCAATTTTTTCGGATAACCTTTTTGCTAAATACTGATTCCCTTCTTTTAAATATTCGTAAATAATTTTTGCTTCCTCAACATATTTTTCTTTTTTGGATTCGTTCCAATAATAGGGTGGGGCATATAAATTACAAATTCTATCTGCCATTTTAACGGCCCAGACTTCTTTGGGTTGTGCTTTTATTCGGTTTAAGCTATCAATCATTTGATGCTTCTTTTCAAGTTCTGTGTTTTTTGTCAATGCAAGAACGCCTTCCTTAACTTCTTGTCCATATTCTTTTTCAAGATCTTCTATACTGAAATTTGTATCTTCTATGGTATCATGCAAAAACGCACATTTTACAGCTAGATCTGTATTAAAATCGGAAGTGTTTTTAGAAGCGTTTATGATTTCAAATACCACGCTGCCAATATGATTGATGTATTCAATTTTCTCGTTCTTCTTTTGTCCACCGTAGGTTTGTCCGCTATGCAAAATACTTACTTTTTGCCATATATTTTGCAGATCGTCAATTGTAATAGTATCAGTCATTTTTCTGTGATTTTATTTAATAGTAATTTTATTTAGAACATTTTTTTAGAGCTTAAATAGCTCCTTTGACAATTTTTCCGAAGAATCTTTCTCTGGCATTTATATCATCAATATTTTCATTTTTGATTGTCCAGGCGATTTCAAATAATCCAATTATATTTGACATGGCGAGAGATCGGGTAGGATCTCCGGGATAGCAGAAAAAATGAGCGTCCTCAGAAACAGCATAGCCTTTACCGTTATTTGTTAAGGTAACCCAAACAATAGACTTTGCATCCGCACCGGACATTCCGAAATCTGTGTCCCATTTCCATCTTTCATTATCGGTGGCTCCTACCAAAATAACATTAGAGTCTATGTCGATCCAATTCACTACGAGATGTGTAAGTTGTTCTTCCATTTAATTAAATGATAATTGGTTTACTGAGATTTCCAGTTAAATTTTGTCATTTTATTAGTTAAATTTTGGTCAACAATTTCTACGCTTAATTCTCCGTTTTCTTTTGTAAGGATGAGCATACAACCTTTTTCTAAAATTCCGGTTTCATTAAATTCGAGTTCCTTTATTTTGATGGATTGGGTTATTCCGTTGAAATCAGTCTCCTGTTTGAAGGGTTCTCCCGTGTGCCCGTAAAAATGGTAATGAAAAATTACATTGTCTAGCACCTCTCTGAGTTCGGTCATTCCATATCCTTGATCGCCGCTGCCGTCTTTGTCGTGAGTAATTAAGATATCAAAAGTGTCTTTTGTTTTTAGAAGTTTTTTGATTTCCTTTCTTTCGTAATCCTGAATAAACCGTTTTTCTGTTCTTCCTTTTCTGTCGCCGATTCTTCCAATACCTACAAAAGTTAATACTTCATTTTTAGTTTCTAGTTTTTGTGGTAAACCCGATTTGCAGACCAATACTCGACCATAAGTATCAATAGGAAACAGGCTGTTTTGTAAATTTTCCTTTTCCAAATTGTCTAAAAAATCGTGGTCTTCGTGATTTCCACGAACACAAATCATATTGATATTAAGCTTGTCTAAAAATGCCTTGATTTCTTGATTTGTTTTTGTAAAGTCGTCGTGAAACCCAAGTTCATCTCTGTCATATTGTGCATGTTTTATTGTTGCCTTATCTAGGTTTTCGATGATAGGGTAAGCCCCCATATCTCCGCATTGTAATATGAAATCAATTGTGTTGCCTGTTTCTTTTTGGTATAAATCAACCAGTTTGAAAGGTAATAGTATTTTGCCGTGAATGTCGGAAAAAAGGGCAATTTTCATGGTTTTATTTGTTTCAGATGGACACTAATACTTCTCGTTTTTATCGGGATAGATCGTGATTAAAAAATCAATTTCTTATTAAATTAAATTTTCGGGGTTATTCGATTTAGCAATGGCTAATCGGCTTGATAAATACAATATTTTGAAAATAATGAGTACGAATGTTTACTTACTTTCATCTATTTTGCTTATAACAAGCCGATGTTGTAAGGTATTTTTATGACTTACCAATTTTAAAAAGCTTCTCCAGAATCTTTCTTTGCAGAATTATATTCAATTAAAGTAGTAAAAGCTTTCTTTAATCTTTCAACCAAGGCTTGTTGAGTCGTAAATATGAATGGTGCTCCATAGTCATTGTAATTTGGACCGCTTATTGAGAGGTATTCTTTGTATTCAACATAACCTGGTGCCTCATTATCACAGTGTATAGATGTCATTTGTTTTCCAAAAATATAAAAATCATCAGAATACTCATTGTTCATTCCTGTTATCTTATTAAAGTCATACGTGAAATCACAATATCCTGCTCCCACATAATTCCTTCTAAGAACAAAGATTCCGTTTTTGTAAGAAATGACAACTCTGTTTTGACCCAAATTTTCTTTCCATTTCTCTGCTATCCAGTCCATAGTTTCCTGTTTGCTTGGTTTTGCAGTTTTGGTTTCAGTATCTAGTTTAGCAGCTTTTGCGGGTGCTTTCTTTTGAGCATTCATATTCATGCTTGCAACTGTTATTAATAATACAATTGCTAACTTTAATTTTTTGGTCATTGTTTTTTATTTAAAAATGTTTATTAGTATTTTAGTTTTTTTTATTCTTTCCTTATGCTGATTTTTTTGATTTTCACTTAAAGATTTCAATAATTTTTTTATAACAGTAGAGTCTTTCGAAAATGAACGAATAATTTTTATGATTATAATTTAAGAATTCTAGTGTTATTAGTTTGTTTTTTTTTAAAAATCTCCCAAATATAGGTTATAACTTATAAATTCCCAAATTTGAGTATGTATTCAAATTATTAGTAATAGTTTCTTAATAATTCAGTTTTCAATTTTTGTATTTATAAATTATTGACTTAGGTTAAATGTTTTTCTTTGTTACAGATTACAAATAGGAAGTGAGCTGATGTAATTTTTAGTATTCCAATATTGATATCATCCCTAAATATCAACGGGGAGACTATTTTTTATTATTGATATAGCTAAATTTTCTTTGTTTAAAATATTTGAACACCAAAACCCTTTTCCCCAAGTTCCTTTACCAACAAACTTCTCTGGATATTGTAAGCTTAACAGTGTTGATGTTCTACTTTTTAGTCTTGAAACTTTTTGAGTAATTGATTGTATATCGGAAAATAATAATATTTCGACTTTTGATTTATTAATATTAAGCATTTTGATTTCTAGTCCGTCAATAATTCTATCATTTTTCTCTTGGCAAAGCTTTTCAATATCAGTCTTTAATTGGTTTATCGATTTTTCATTTAATAGAAGCCATTCACTTTTTGAGTTCTTATTTACAGAGCCGATTGGTAGTTCATGTGATAAGTTATAGCTTATATTATGCTTTTGTAATTCAGTATAAATCTCAACAAGCTTTTGCCAATTGCCATTTTTATTCCATACAGGATATTCATTATAGGTTGTCCAGATAATATGAAATAATTGTTTTTTACTCATGGTTTGTAAACTTACCGCTGAAGTTTTTAAGCTACTATTTTATATTTCCAATATTTTAGTTTCAGTATTTTGATATTTTGCTTTTAAGGTTTTAATTTTCTCTGCAAAGTACTTATGATTCTCTTCAATTTCTCCGGGATAAAAATTAAGCCAACGACTATGATCTCTATAGGCTTTTTGTCCATCAGCAAGTTGTTGTTGTCTTTTAGATTCGTTGGGTACTAAAATATTGTTGATGATTAATTCGTGCGGTTTTAACATTTCTGAGATGGTATCAAAATCTTCAAGACTTGATCCAGTGTTGTAAATTACAATATTATCTTCCGAGTTAATAATCTCTTTAGAGAGGTATTCAAGTATCTTCAGCTCGGAATCTTTTGAAGGATGATAATTATTTTTTAGAAGAACGTCAGAAAAATCCACAATTTTAAAATTTGCAAATTCAGAACTTTTTATATCAGATTCATAAATCCTAAAGGTTAAAGCTACGTTTATTTTCTTTTTAGATTCTGATAAATTGTTTTTTATGAAATTCATGGTTTTGTTTTTTATTAAATTGATGTCCACATTGGGCATCTTTATTGTAAATCCGTAAGATCAGTTTATCGCTTCCATAATAATTCGGAGGAATTTTCCAAGGTCCAAGTTTCGGATTTTACGGTCTTATTATTTGGTAGTAATTCCAATATATCTTCATTCATATCGACACCTGTAATAAAGCCAAGTTGGTTACTATGTGCTACTTCAAGAAGTGAAAGAAAGACTTTTGCTCTTTCACTATCTTCATACTTCAAATTTTCCTTGTCCAGATAAAGATATTGAAGATCTTCATGAGACATCCAATTGGTAATTCCTGTTCCATAATAACAAAAAAAATCGTTCCAATTATCAAGTTCTCCAAGGATTGAATCTGACAATGCTTTTACAGAAATGTCAAAATTCCGCATTACTCCACCTTTTCCAAGTGGTAAATGGGGGAAAAAATCTGCGCAAGTCTTAAAGATATAATATTCAAAAAATTTACAAAAATCATAATATCCTTCTAGCGTATCAAAAAATGCCAACTGGGCATCGTATTTTTGTACTTTTTGGTACTCAGTATTTATTCTAAAACTTTTGTCTAATGAGTTTGATATGGAAACAATATTTTTAATAGTTTTATTAACAAGTTTTTCTAATTCCTGTTTAGACAAACGAGCTGTGCCTCCGATAACATGAGATTTTAAGAATTCCTGACAATCAGCTATTAAGTCTCCTGTTTCTCCTTTTAATGTAGGAACTATTTCCTTATGAAATTTTTTGTCGTCAAATAAATGTAGTGTGCACCAATATCCCATTTGTATTGTTATTTTTGTTTATATTATTGCTAAGGTTGTGATTGTTGGCATTTTTAGTATTCAAAAAATTGAAGCTGTTAACTCTTGAATTTGTTAATACCTTGTTGTGCCCAGTTTTTTTCTTTTAGTCGTATCACTTTGAGTTCTTTGTCTGTAGAAATAAATAGATTTTCTTTGTCTCTATCTAAATATAAGTCTTTTATTTCAGCAGATAACTCTAATTTCAGCTCATAATTTATAATTTGATGAAAGATGTCAATAATCAATAACATTTTTCCTTTTCCAACAACAATTGTATTATCGTCTATAATTGATAAACAGCTGTGATTGTGTTTCGATTGATATTTTGAGATGTCAATTTTCCACAGTTTTTTTAGTTTTCCTTTCTTAAAAAAATAATATTCTACGACATAAGGAAATGAAATAGCAAAATCATTTTGATGGAAGCAAAAACCACTTGAAGCATTATTCCAATCTTTGAAAAAACTATCAATATATGAAATGTTTAAATCATCATCAATTTTGTATAGCGTATAGAATGTTTCCTGATCATAGCTTAAAAATGAAACCATACTGTTATCCTGACTTATTTTGGCTCGAATAGTTCCGTATTCCGCTTCAGATCTCTTAATGATCTTATAATCTTCTGAAAGCAAGACCAATTCACGCTTTTGAGAACTTCCGATAAATATTTTTTTTAGCGGTAAATATTCAATCTGGTCTAAGTCTAAGCCGTTTTCAAGTTCAATTGAATATAGTAGTTGGAATGTAATTTGGTCAACTATTAGTATCTTATTGTCTGCCGTTGGGATTACTATATTACGATTTTTATCAAAGCTGAAATTCCTACTGTGTGAAATATCTATTGCTGCAATTCTGTCAATTCGAAGTTCTTCATTATCCAATACATACTTTATAAGTTTATTATTATTTGTTAAGCCAATAAAACAATTCGAGCTAATTAAACTTTGTTTAAGAAAAAACACGCTTTCGAATTCGTAATTATCTGTCGGGACGTTTATAGTCTGGTGCGATATCAAATCTGAATACTTTTCCTTAAAATGCTTCAGTATATTTTCTCTTAGCCCTTGCTTAGCTAAGTAATATGGTGTTTGACCGCCAATATCTTTTTGCCAGGGACAGCCATTATTGTAGGCAAAGTCAAAAACTTCCGGAAGGTTCAGCCAAGATAATTTATGTAACAGGTTGTTTTTGAAGTTATCACAGCCATCTATTTTTATGTTGTACTCAAGATAAATTTTTATACACTGGATGCTCTTACAGGCTAAATATTGAGGTTCAGTATTGTCAATCTTTGCTCCTTTAGATAACAGTAAGTCAACAATATCAACTTTATCCCGGCTTGTTGCTAAATAAAGTTCCTTATCATTCATTGTTGCTCCATTGTCAAGAAGATATTGGGCTATTTCCAGACTGTCTGCCCAGCATAAAGGTGTTATAAATTTCCCACTTCTTTCGGCATTTACTTTAGCCCCATTTTCGACCAAATATTTCACCATTTCAAAATTCCCGCTTATCGAAGCAATATGCAAAGGGGTATCGTCCATCCAGCCTTTAAGAAATACTTCGGATGGATTTTGCTTTAAATATCTTTTAGCATCTTCGTTTTTATTCTCTTTAATGAGAGTGAAGATTTCTGGCGTTTTTGTATGGTCTGTCTGATAAATATTCATTATTACAGTGTCATTTTGTGGGAGCGGGAGCCTGAGTTTTATTCAACACCATTTCCGGTTAGAATTGCTTCTTCCATTGAGTTCACAATTTCAGATACAGGAATTGAGAATACTCCAGCTTGCCCTTTATCAAATTCCTTTTTCCAATAAGAGTATCCTTCAATATATTTTGGTATTTTAGATTTTTCACTTTTTAATTCGGTAACACTTTCATCTAGAGCTTTTTCTGAAATTGGGATGTGTGTGAATTCTTCTGCGATCCCTTCCTTTGAGTTAGGATTTCCTACTTTCAATCCGGCAATTGAAATATGAATGACCTTTCCGTGTTGTAGGTATTCTTCTATTTTTAAAATTTTCAAGGTAGAATTTTCTTCTCCTTGACGGGTTTTGTAGTTCCATTCTTGACCAACATTATATTTAACAGCATTAGAATTATCTTTGCAATTAGTTAAAAATAAAAATAGACCTGCAGTTATTAAAACGTGAAATCTGAACATAAAATTGTTGATTATTAAGTGTTTTTGCTTTGCGAAGTGGTGAAATTTTTAATTAATATTAAATCTGATTCTTTTAATCAACCTCTTTGAATTAATATCAATTTCATCTCGCCCATGTAACATTAAATCATTTCTAAATAAGATCAAGTCTCCTTTTTTTAGTTTAATTTTAAAGGAAAGATCTTTAAAAATTTTATCAAGATTATTTAATTCTTCAATTTCATCTCTACTAAGTTCTGAAAAGGATTCCATGGTAATTCTATCATAGCAGATTTTGTAAATTCCGTTTTCTTTTTGTAAAATACTTTTTTCCTGATTTCTAAATTTCCATTTTTTATTTAAAAGTTTTTGTTTTGCATGTTCTGATAAATGGTTTAGTAAAGTATTTAGGTACACGAAGTTATTTGTACCTTGATTTTCATCTGCAGGTTCAACACATAATAAACCTATAGTATTCGGAACTGAATCAAAATCAGCACAATCAGTATGTAAAGGAAAAGCTAAATTTGAATTTGCAATTGATGTGAAAAAATTATTCTGACGCGCTATCTTTACATCAAATACCCCTTCAGCATTGTTATTTCGACTTTCTTTTAAGATGGAGCCTAAATGATTAATAAATAATTGTAATTCATTGTCATCTAGAGGGAATTCATTTATAACTATCAAAGAACTTTCTTGATGTAATTTTTTTGCTATTTCTAGGTATTTTAAATTGTGTCCCCAATTATAACTAATTGGCAAGTCCATGGTCTCCATTTATATATAACAATAATTCTCCACTAGATCCATATTTAGGAAAGCTATCTATTTGTTCATCTAAATTCATAATTATAGTATAATCATCAATTTCGATTCCAGATTTATAATAATACCTGCAAGATATTTTTTCAACATTGTTATTCCATCTTAATTCTTTATATGGAGGAATTTTTGTTATTTCATGGATTTTGGAAAAGAGTTCTCCAATTGATAAATTTTCATCGAGATCAATCTCTATAATTTCTGGAGGAGTTTCATTTTCAAATGAAAGTTCTGTTAATAATTCAATTTTCATTTTTTGGATAAATAATTTTTTTATAAAACTAAACTAAGAAAAAATTGTGAAAAAATAATATTGAATGAAGATGATGGATTATTTAATAAATAAAAACCGCTCCACAAAAAGCAGAACGGTTTATATATTAAATTGTCTTAGCGACTCGCTGGTACATCATTCTTGGCATTCCATCCCAAGTCCTGCGATTTTCATTTCAGTGATTACACAGCCGCTCTCCGAAGTCTCCGGACTTTGGAGCATATTTTAAAAGGGGAGTGTTTTTTATTTTAATCACGCAAAGTCAGGAGACTTTGCGCAGCGGGGTTATTAATATTATTTGAAACTAATCCATACCTAATTCTTGCATATAATGTTTAATTTTATCTGTAATATCAATAAATTTTTGGGCGGTATCAAATGTTCTTCTTACATATATTCTTTTAATAAAAACATTAGTTTGGCTCAAGAACTTTAATTCATCATTAACCCTATTCCAATCATTCCTTGTTTTGTTTTCATTATCTCTATCAATTAATACCATTTTAGATTTACTTATTCCTTTTAATCCAATATTTTCAGAGTAATTTTCTTGTATAAATATTCCTTCCGCCTCTAATTTCTCTTTTAGTCTCGTTAGTTTGTCGGAATCGAAATGTAATAACTTAAATTTTGCTTTTAAGTTCTTTTCATAATCTTTAATATCTTTGATATTTTTAAGTTCTAAATCTGAAAGTATCACATTTTGTCTGTGTTCTTTAGTTTTCTTCCACAAATTCCTTTCTAAAAGTTCATCTAAAACGTCATTTTCATTGCAACCTTTATTAGGAATGTCACATCCATGTTTTTGTAATTTATCTTTCATGGTGAAGTTTAAAAAATATTCATCCCCATTTATAAAATAAAAATCTTCTAAATCTTCATAAGTTAAAATTTCATCAAAAATGGCGTTCTTGGGTATTTCCCTAAAAACAAAATCTAACATGGAATTCGTAGCAGAATTTGTTTTGTGAAAATAAACTTGATTGTAGAGGTGATTTCTTGATTGAATAAATCTTATCACAGAATCTAGGCCACTACTTTTAACTCCTAAAGTTAACTTTCCTTTATGCTCGACAGGTAATAATGACATTAAAATCCTGCTTTGATCAAAAAAACCATATTTAACTCCTGAATAAAAACTATCACGATATAAATAATCCATTCTATCAGCATCGAAGGGAAAACCAGCAATAATCGAATTAAAATAATCAGTACAATTTTTTCCATTGAAACTTATATCATAATTCGGTAAGAACTCAGGATCAATCATTTTAAGAATATTTTTAACATTAATATTCTCTATAATATTTAATGAATAATCTGTAAAATATATATTATCTTTAAGTTCATGAATGATTTTAATTATGAAAATACAAGAGACTAATTCATGTGCTATTTTTTTATCGCCTAATTCTTTTTTATCTATGTAATCCTTAATATCATTAAATAAATCTGTATGATATTTTGATTCTTTTAAAAGGGCAATCAATTCATTCCCAGTAATAGTAAAGGAATCAAATTTGTGTGATGTAGGACCATGCCCAACATCATGTAGTAGCGCTGCTATTCTAAGTTCTTGAAGAGTGGTTTTAAAAATATTTTCATCGTTTATTATTTCTTTTAGCGTGTCATATTCTTTACCTTTATTATATTTTTGTCCTTTTAAATGAGTTGTTTCTACATTTTCATTAGATTTATTGAAAATGATTTCTGCTAAATGCATAACACCAATTGAATGTTCGAATCTGGTGTGATTTGCTCCTGGAAAAATATAATTTAATAGTGTATTTTGTTTGACTTTTCTTAATCTTCCAAAAATCTTTTGATTAATAATAAATTCTTCAATTTCTGTGATTTCGATTAATCCATGTATTGGATCTAAAATTTTCCCTGTTTTCATTTATGTTTATAGTTTTTAGTTTTGAAAATAAAACCGCTCCACAAAAAGCAGAGCGGATAGTATATTAAATTGTCTTAGCGACTCGCTATTACATCATTCCCGGCATTCCACCTCCCATTGGCATAGCAGGTTCAGCACTCTTAACTTCAGTGATTACACATTCAGTTGTTAACAACATTCCTGCAACAGAAGCTGCATTTTCAAGGGCAACTCTTGTTACTTTAGTTGGGTCGATGATACCTGCTTCAAGCATGTTTACATACTCGTCAGTTTTAGCGTTGTATCCGAAGTCTCCGCTGCCTTCAGCAACTTTAGCAACGATTACAGAACCTTCACCTCCCGCGTTAGCAACGATTTGTCTTAATGGCTCTTCGATCGCTCTTTTTACGATTTTAATACCTGTAGTTTCATCAGAATTGATTCCTGTAAGATCAGCTAAAGCAGAGATTGCTCTTACAAAAGCAACACCACCACCTGCAACGATACCTTCTTCAACAGCTGCTCTCGTAGCGTTCAATGCATCATCAACTCTGTCTTTTTTCTCTTTCATTTCAACTTCAGAAGCTGCACCTACGTAAAGTACGGCAACACCACCAGCTAATTTAGCCAATCTCTCCTGTAGTTTTTCTCTGTCGTAGTCAGAAGTTGTAGTTTCCATTTGAGCTTTGATCTGGCTAACTCTACCTTTGATCTTGCTTTCGTCACCACCCCCGTTTACAACCGTTGTATTGTCTTTATCGATAGATACTTTCTCAGCAGTTCCCAACATATCTAGAGATACGTTTTCCATTGTGAAACCTTGCTCTTCAGAAATAACCTGTCCACCTGTTAAGATAGCGATATCTTCCAACATTGCTTTTCTTCTGTCTCCAAATCCTGGAGCCTTTACAGCAGCAATTTTAAGAGAACCTCTTAATTTGTTTACTACTAAAGTAGCCAAAGCTTCACCTTCAACTTCTTCAGAAATAATTAATAAAGATTTTCCGCTTTGTGCGATTGGTTCAAGAACTGGAAGTAATTCTTTCATTGAAGAGATTTTTTTCTCAACTAAAAGAATGTATGGATTTTCTAGTTCAACTAACATTTTTTCAGGGTTAGTCACGAAATATGGCGACTGGTAACCTCTGTCAAACTGCATACCTTCTACAACGTCTACTGTTGTATCGATACCTTTAGCTTCTTCTACAGTGATAACTCCTTCTTTTCCAACTTTTCCGAAAGCTTCAGCGATCAAAGATCCGATTGTTTCGTCATTGTTAGCAGAAACGGAAGCTACTTGCTTCACCATTTCTGTAGAATCACCAACTTGCTTAGACTGCTCTTTAAGGTTAGCAACAACAGCAGTTACTGCTTTGTCGATACCTCTTTTTAAGTCCATTGGGTTTGCACCGGCAGCTACGTTCTTAAGACCTTCTCTTACGATAGCCTGTGCCAAAACAGTAGCGGTAGTAGTACCATCTCCTGCGATATCATTAGTTTTGGAAGCAACTTCTTTTACCATTTGCGCTCCCATATTTTCTACTCTGTCTTCAAGTTCGATCTCTTTTGCAACAGACACACCGTCTTTAGTTACGTGAGGTGCACCGAAAGATTTTTCAATAACAACGTTTCTTCCTTTTGGTCCTAACGTTACTTTTACTGCATTAGCCAATGCATCAACCCCTCTTTTTAAAGCGTCTCTTGATTCAATATCGAATTTTATTTCTTTTGCCATAATATTAAAGCTTTAAGCTTTAGGCTTTAAGCAGTAAGCTTTTGCCTCTAAGCTGTTAATTATTAATTAATAATTTTTTTCTAAGTTGTATAAGTTTTTGTCTGATTAAATTCAGTTTAGGATTAAGGCTTAATAATTTGTCTTCGGAAGTGAAACCCAAATCACAAGAAAGGAAAAGTAAATATTCAGTTTCGTTTGTTGAACCAATACTTATTTCTAAAAATCTTGCAAATTCTTTGTCTGTAGATCTTCCGCAGCCTTCTGCAATATTTGTTGGAATGGAGACCGATGATCTTCTTATTTGAGATGTCAAACCAAAAAGTTCAGATTTTGGAAAGCCTTCAGAAATGATATAAATTTCTTTTACCAACTCATGGGCAATTTTCCAAGTATCATATCTTTTGTAGTCTCTCATTGCCTATTGCTTATAGCCTAATGCCTACTGCTTTTTATCCGATTACTCCCAATAAATCTCCTTCTTTTACGATTAAGTAATCTTTTCCGTCTAATTTTAATTCAGAACCTGAATATTTTCCATAAAGAACTTTGTCACCTACTTGAACAGTTGTAGGCTCATCTTTTTTCCCTGGACCTACTGCTACTACTGTACCTTCTTGTGGTTTTTCTTTTGCTGTGTCTGGAATAATAATACCTGAAGCTGTTTTAGTTTCTGCAGCGATCGGCTCGATCAAAACTCTGTCTGCTAATGGTTTAAAGTTTACTGACATAATATATTTAATTTTTAATTATTTCTGTGTTGTAATTCTCTAAATACGTGCCAAGCATCTGAAACGAAATTTTTGGCAGACTTTTATTCCGCGATGTGAAATTTTGGCAGAAAAAAAAGTATCCAGAGTCTGAATACTTTTTAAAAATTATTGTTAGCTTTTCTTTCCGGCGGCCTGCATCGGATTTACCTTTCCATTTGAGCCTCCTCTTACCGGGCCGTCTTGTTTTTGTTTAAATAATTGGAATTTTGAGTTTGTTGCAGAACTTCCGTCATTACTCCATACATTATTTGAAGTATCAATATCCGCCGTTTCTCTCATCGGATCAAGTTGAATTGACTTTAATTTTTTATCAAAATAGAATGTCTTCGAAACTTTCTTTTCATTCTGTCTCCAAATTTGGGCAGAAGATTTATCGTACAGTTTTGTGCCGTCTTCAAACGTAAATTCAAGAATGACCGGCATTACCAATCCGCCTTTATTGACGAAATCAATCTGATAGGCTGTGATATTTTTAAATTTATCCTTGTCTTTAGAATCTAAAGCTGCATTTTCATCTTTCTTTAAAGTATACGTTTTGCTGTTGTCTACTTTTTCCTGACCTCTGTCATAACGATAATAGAAATCCTGAAGGCTTTTGTCTTTTTCTACATCAAAAGTGATGTTTTTATCTTCTTTATTTCTGATTTTCGAAATATCCTGAAATTCGTTTTGTAAAGGCTTATCAACCGTATAAGTTTCTTCTTTTGCCATTGGAATTGCATCTAAATCCGGAGTTGCAATGGTCACTTTATCAATAGCGATGTCTACAGGATCGGTTCCGTAAAACCAGCCTCTCCAGAACCAATCTAGGTCTTCACCGCTTGCATCTTCCATTGTTCTGAAAAAATCTGCAGGCTCAGGATGTTTGAAAGCCCATCTTTTAGCATAGGTTTTATACGCTTTGTCGAAAAGTTCTCTTCCCATGATGGTTTCACGAAGAATATTCAATCCGGTTGCAGGTTTAGAATAGGCATTCGGTCCAAATTGAATAATATTTTCAGAATTACTCATGATAGGTTCCAACTGATCTTTCGGAAGCTTCATGTAATCAACGATCGTCCAAGCCGGACCACGTTTTGAGGGGAATTTATTGTCCCATTTTTCTTCCGTTAAATATTCGGTAAAAGTATTTAATCCTTCATCCATCCAGCTCCATTGTCTTTCGTCTGAATTAATGATCATCGGGAAAAAATTGTGACCAACTTCGTGAATCACTACTCCGATCATTCCATTTTTTGTACCTTCTGAATACGTTCCGTCTTTTTCTGTTCTTCCGAAATTGAAACAAATCATCGGATATTCCATTCCATTCGCAGCTTCCACAGATTGTGCAACAGGATACGGATAAGGAATTGTAAATTCTGAGTATGTTTTAATCGTATGCGCAACCGCTTTCGTTGAATATTTTCTGTACAAAGCATAAGCTTCTTTTGGATAGAAACTCATGGCCATTACTTTATTATTGTTTTCAGGAATTATTACACGCATTCCGTCCCAAACAAATTTTCTGGAGGTAGTCCAAGCAAAATCTCTTACATCATTCGCCTCAAAATTCCATGTTTTTCTTTGTTTTGAATGATTTTTTTCAGCTTTTTTAGCTTCATCCAACGTAACAATTTCTATTGGCTCGTTTGCACTTTCAGCTTTTCTATATCTACCAAATTGATCTGATGTTAAAACCTGATCGTAGTTTTTACATTCTCCGGTTCCGCCTACAATGTGATCAGCAGGAACGTTCATTGAAACTTTAAAATTTCCAAAAACTAAAGCAAATTCACCTCTTCCCGTGAATTGATGGTTTTGCCATCCGTGAAAATCACTGTAAACGCACATTCTCGGATACCATTGTGTCATTGTGTAAAGATCATTTCCGTCTTCTGCGAAGTTTTCATAACCGCCACGACCGCCCATTTTTATACGGTTGGGAATATTATAATTCCAATCTACTTTAAAAATAAGTTGTTCTCCTTTTTTTAATGTTTTAGGTAAATCAATACGCATCATGGTTTGATTTACTGTATATTTTAAAGGATTTCCTGATGCATCGGTTACTTTTTCAAGGTTTACTCCATAACCGTTATCTTTTACAGGAAGTTCAGAAACTTTTAATTGCTGATCATTGGTTGATTGCGGCAGGGTAGAAGAAAACTGAAAATCTGCTTTCTTTACAGTTGATTGTTGATTTTCATCTAATTGCAACCAAATGTAATCCAGGTCATCGGGAGAATTGTTGTAATATGTGATGGTTTCGGAACCTTTTAAATTCCTTTTATCTTCATCAAGATATGCAGTGATGTTGTAATCGGCTCTGTTTTGCCAATATCCGTGTCCCGGAGCTCCGGAAGCCGTTCTGTAGATATTGGGAGTAGGAAGAATTGTTCCTAATTGCTCAAACCTGTTTCCGTGATTGCTTCCCGGATTATTTTGAATATTTTGTGCAGTTAAACCTACATATGTGAATACAGAAAGTAGCGTTACTTTTAGTTTCATGACCGAATTTGTTTAAGAATTATCAAATATAATAATAAGTAGTTGAAAACTTGAAAATGTTTCAGGCTTAAAAAGGAATTCTTTCTAAAGCCATTTTTAAAGAGAGTGCAAATACTCCGGATGAAACAAATAATATCCAGTCTTTTTTATTGATTTTGAATATTTTAAGTGAAATAAATAATATGATTAATATAGCAAAAACAATCACAATCTGTCCCAATTCCAAACCGATATTAAAGCCTAAAAGCGGGAAGAAGATGCTTTGACTTTTTGCAATCATTACTCTTGCCGTATTCGCAAAACCCATTCCGTGGATCAAACCGAAAATTAGAGCTAAATAATAGTTCATCTTCATTAAGCCGTTCTTTTTATTTTTCATTAAAATATTGCCTAATGAAGTCACAACAATCGTCACGGGAATTAAAAATTCAACCCATTTTGAAGAAACTCTTACAATATCTAAAATACTTAAAGCTAAAGTAATAGAATGTCCAATGGTAAATGCAGTTACCAAGATCAGAATTTTCTTCCAATCAGTATAAGAATAGATTGCTATTAAGGCTAAAACAAAAAGTTGATGATCGAGAGCATCTAGAGAAATAATGTGTTCCCAGCCTAATTTTAGGTAAAAGATAAAGTCCTGCATAAATTGTAATAAATTAAATAATTATTTGACGTTTAAAGTGATTTAATTATAATAATGTCTGTTAATTAGCTGTAAAATAAATAAAAATTGTATAATTGTAATGATAAAAAATTACGCAACATGGATTTAAAACTATTATTTACAAAAGTACATATTCCCTTTACAGGAAAGAATACTTTAAGAAATGTAGCTGCTGTTTTTCTTGGTCTTTCTTCTTACGGAATGTTTGGGCAGGTTCAAAAATTAGACTCTAGATTCGAAATTTTGTTGAAAAACAAAGATAAAGTATCAAAAGGAATTGAAATTAAAGATTTCGATCGTCCTGAAATGCAGCTTGATAAACACTTGGTTGTAACTTCGAAAGGAGCACAAACCATGTACTCTTGTATTATTTATACAAAAACGCCGGAAAAATTAAAAGCTGATGGATTTTTAGTCCAAAGTCAGCTTCCTAATTTCGTGACCGCACTGGTAGGCATAGACGATATTGAAAAATTGACTCAGCTTCCATACGTAACTTCTGTGATGGCTCCGACTTTTGATATTCTTCATAATGATGTAAGCAGAGCACAGTCCGGAGCAAGTCTTTTACAGGATGGAGCTTTTAATAATACTTCATATGTGGGAACTGGAGTTTTGGTTGGAGTGTATGACACGGGTATCGATTGGAAACATCCAGATTTCAGGGGAGCTACAGATCAGACGAAAAGTAGAATTTATTCAATTTGGGATCAGACATTAACACCTCAGGGATCAGAAACTTCGCCTGCCGGTTTTGCTACAGGAGTAGAATATACAAGAGCTCAGATTGAAGATGAATTGGACGGCTCACCAACCAATTTTGTCCGTGAAAATGATACCAACGGTCACGGATCTCACGTTGCCGGAACAGCTGCCGGAAACGGATCTGGTTTTGCCGATAAAAGACATAAAGGTTTTGCTCCCGGAGCAGATATTGTTTTTGTAAAAGGAGGTAACGGATCTTTTCCAACGACGAATACCATTAATGCTTTAACTTATTTTAAAAACGTAGCAACAGCTTTAAACAAGCCTATTGTTGTGAATATGAGTATCGGTGGTCAAGGTTCTGCTCACGACGGTACAGGAAGCCATGAAGTTGCAGTAAATGCTTTTACAGCTTCAGGTCCGGGTAGAGTCGTAGTGATCTCTGCGGGTAATGATTACGGTGGAAATATCCATAAAACCGTTAATATTGCACCTAATGCGACTCAGAATTATACTTTTACAGTAGCAAGTAATACTTCTGCAGCATCTATATTTTCATTTTTAATGTATGCTAATGATGATTCTCCGGTTACAGCAAAGCTTACGGCACCGGACGGTCAGCAGTATACTTCTAATATTACAACAACAAATACTTTTAATATTTTAGGAGGTGGATTAACGGCTACAATGTATAATTATTGGGGTACGGATAATAATAAAAGATATGTGCAGTTAGTTGTCAGCAGACCAAGCGGAACTACAAATGCCCAAGGTACTTATACTTTAGAAATCACCAATAACGGAACTCAGCAGATAACAACACATGGCTGGTTGTATAGCCAAGGTGTAGCAACTACGCTGACAGATGGGAATAATGAATATATTGTCGGTTCACCAGGAAATGCATCAAGCGCAATTACGGTAGCGTCTTATATGGGAAGAGCGAGTTGGTATACTTCAGCAGGAGGTTATTACACGCTTACTCCTCAGGAATCAATTTCATCATTTAGTTCACAAGGACCGAGAGTTGATGGCTTTCAAAAGCCTGAAATTACAGGATCCGGACAAAATGTGATCTCAGTAAGATCCAGCAATTCTGCACCGGGAGCTACAGATATTATTAATGGAACGACGTATTATGTGAAAAATCAAGGAACGAGTATGTCTTCACCGGGTGTTGCAGGGGCGGTTGCGTTATTGCTTCAGGCTAATCCTACGTTAACAGCGGCTGCAGTAAAAAGCAGACTGACTCTTAATGCAAGACAAGACGGTGTAACAGGTGCTGTGCCAAATCCAAGATGGGGGTTTGGTAAACTTGATATTTATAAAGCGGTTACAGATGAGCTAAACTGTGTAAAATCAAATTTTGAAACAGTTACTTATGATGAACCTTTCATTATTGCTAATACAGAAAACAATAATTTCTTTGATAATACAGCATTAGCAGTTCGTTATACACCAACATTAACCGGTAAATTGGGAGGTTTCTCATTCCTTACGGGTACTTCTGCAATTCCTGCTGATATGGCGGTTGATATTCAGGTAAGAAAAGTAGATGCCAACGGAAATCCGGGCGATATTATTGCAACTAAAACAGTTTCTTCTTGGGTAAATGATATCCAGAGATTTACTTGGAACTACGTTAATTTATCAGATTTAAATATTCAAACCGTTACGGGTAAAGATTTCTATATCGTTGTTAATGGATTGAGCGGAAGAATTGCCATGAAAAACGAATCTGTTGTAGTCAATAACAGATCAAAAACATCTACAGACGGAACGACTTGGACGGCAAGAACATTCGATCTTAAAATGAGAGCAACGGTTTATGAAAATGTAGCTGAGGTTAAAGTTTTAGCAACAGCAAATCAAACAAAACTGGCTCCGGTTGCAACGGGATACAATTATTTTGTGAATAACTGTCAATTAATTTCAAGAGTAGAAAAAGAAACGGCAAGTACCGTAACAGGAAATGTTACTTCTAAAGTTTGGGTAGATAACGCTCAGCCAAACTATGTTTCAAGAAGATTTGAAATGAATCCTGCAGCTAATGCAACAACGGCAACAGGAAAAGTGACATTATACTTCAAGCAAGCAGAATTTGATGCTTATAACCTTACAAATGCGGTTAAATTACCAACTTCAAGCACAGATAATGCAAACAAAGCTAATCTTATTGTTGAAAAATATACAGGAACAAGTGCAAGTAATACAGGAACAATCGCTTCTTTCGGAAGTGCTGCAACTCCGGTTGCTGTGAATGTTGCTGATATTGTTTGGAATGAAACCTATCAATATTGGGAAGTAAGCTTCCAGACAACAGGATTTGGAGGTTATTTTGTGAAAACAAACTCTGTAACTTTAGGAGTGAATGATATCAAAGACAACGCTGATATCAATGTATATCCTAACCCTGCGAAGAACTTCGTGAATGTAACTTTAGGTAAAGCTTCTAAAGCTGGGGTAACAATACACGATGCTTCCGGTAAGCTTGTGAGAAACGTAGATATTAGCGCTACTGCTAATAAAATCAATGTTTCTGATCTTGTAAGCGGAACATACGTATTCACAATTACGTTAGACAATAATTCTAAAGTAGTAAAAAAGATCATTAAAGAATAAGATCACAATAATTTTTACAATTAAAGAGTGGCAGCTAATAACTGTCACTTTTTTTTATATTTGTTTAAATAATTTCATATCAATGTTTTTGAAGCTTAATTTTTTGTTTGTAGCGCTTTCTCTGTTGTTTTCCGTTAAATCCCATGATTTGAAGACTAAGGGAGAATTCCATCCTTATCATGTAGGTTCTGTGGAAATCAATTACAACTCAAAATCAAAAACCTTTGAAATCACCGGACGTTTTTTTCTTGATGATCTGGAAAATGGTTTATCTAAAAAATATGGAAAACCTTTGCGTTTTAATGATGAAAAATACAAAGCTCAACTTAATGAAGCTTTAAAAAATTACAGTGCTGAATATTTTAGGTTAAAATCTGACAACAAATTCCTAAAAGTAAATTATGTCGGCTATGAAGAAGATAGCGAATCCGTAAATGTTTTCTTAGAATCCGAGACGCTTACTTCTCCTAAAAAAGTGGAAGCAGCCGTAAGTTTTCTGTATAATTTATTTGATGATCAAATCAATATCGTTCATATCATTGTCAATGGAAATCGTAAAAGCGAAAAGCTTGTTTATCCTAACAGATACCTGTTTCAACAGTTTTAAATGAATATTTACATTAAATAATTATTGTAAAAGGTTTTCATGATGTAAACGATAAGTTGGGGATTAAATTCTATAATTAATCGACTTGAAAAAGGAAATATTTTACTTTTTCTAACTTATTGCACTAAATATATGTTGATTATGAGGTTCTTATTAATTATCATTAATACTTATTATTAATCCTTGTCTTTTAAATAAAAAATATTATATTTGTCTCAACATAAAACGATTAATTTTATATATAAATTGCTATTTTATGTTAAAATATAGTTTTAGTCTCATTGTGGTCGTAGATTAATGAAGCTATTAAAAATTGTATTTTATCAATTATAAAAAGAAACTTAAATAAACTTGTCATGAAACTTAAACAATTTTATCACGTACTCATACGGCTTCGGCAAAGTAGTATAACATTTGTTCAACTAGGGATTAAAAAATCCTTTATAAAACAATTTTCAAACACCATTTTTAATTATAAGAATAAACAACTATTTTTTCAGGCACAATAATTCTACTAACACAAAACAACATAAATGTTCCCAAACATTGAAAAACACTTACCGCAGTAAGTGTTTTTTATTTTTATCATTAAAATGGATTTTCTGTTTTTAGCTGTGCATTGACAGCTTGTGCATGAGCCAGTAGATCCGGAAAAAATGCATCATAACATTCCTGAAGGATCTTTTTGTTTTGAAGAAATAATTCGAAAACAGGAAGGTCTTTATCTAAATATTTTGCTTTATTAAGAACGTTTTGAATACTGAATTTAATTCCCTGATTTTCACGATAATTATAAAGCCAGTCATCATGTTCCATTTTCACGAGCATTCTTTTGAAATTTTCGGGAAGCCATTTTTCATTTTCGTTAAGAACTCGGTATACTCGTAAAGAATGCTCTTTCCAGCCTTGAAGAGAATTTAAGCTTAAATCATTCGCTAAAAAATAATCCATCGAAACATCTACAAACGCCCCGGAATACAATCTCACCAACGGGCTGAAAACTTTTTTAGCCTCATGCAATGCGGGGTGAGCATCAGTAAAAGTATCAATAGCTCTGTGCAGGGTAATTCCGTCCTGAATATCTTTAGGAAAAGAAAAACGGTCTTTGTTTCGGATAAAATCTTCCAGAAACTGTCCGACGATTTGTCCGTCCGAAAAAGTGAGAAAAGAATGAGCCAGATAATTCATACTACAAGATAAGGCTTAAAATTGAAAATCCTCCGAGTATTTTAATTTTATTCGGAGGATTTTGATTGTTTAATTCTATAAAAATTATTTAACGATAAATTTTTTACTTCCTACAAATGATCCTTTCTCATCATAAATATTTAAAAAATATCCTCCGGAATTGAATCCTTTTAAATTAATACTTCTTTCAGCAGTTGTTTGAACAAGCTGTCCTGCATTATTAAATATTTTAAATGAATACCTTTCATTGTCTCGTAACGAAATGGTAATTACATCTTTTGCCGGATTTGGATATAATGTAAATTCTTTTACATTAGGAAGCGTTTCTGAGGTGGATAAAACATCTGGTGAAGCCGTTGGCATAAAGTTAGAAACCACACATGCAAAACGTGAAAATCCGTAAGCTTCGTTGGATGGATTTGTATTTCCAATGGCAATTCCTGTAGGTTCAGAATTATAATTGACGCTTGGATTGGCCCAGCGATTAACTCTTGTACAGTTAAATCCAGCCGCTGAGCATTCATCATTGTAAGCCATAATAGTTCTCCAACGCTGAGAAGAAGTACTCGAAGTCCCGGAATTAATTGCTGTTCTGTTTACATATCCATGATGATGACTGCATGGAGTCGTGCTTGTATTCACATACCAATCGTGCTGTAATCCCATATTATGTCCCAATTCATGCGCTAATGAATAATTGGAAACCGCACAATTATAAAGACTTACACAAAATCCGTTTGCACCGCTGTAATTGGTCGCGTTTGTATTTACATAACCCAGTCCGCAGGTATTGGTTGGCGTTCCGGTAACTAAAGCAACCAAATCGGCTCCATAAGTTGTTCTTAAGGTATGAACAGTGTCCATATACCCATCATTATTGGTTCTTAACCTCGAAAGATCTGTGCTGATATTTCCGGGTTCAGTATAAGCGATCTCCCCGGAATAGACCAGATTAATTGTCACATTAGAAACACCGGAATTCGTTAAAGAGGTATTAAAATTAGTAATGGCAGTCGCTATAAAAGAGTTACTCTGAGAAACTCCGCCCCATGCAGTTCTTGCCGCGGAAGTGTATACAACCATCACGTCAACATGTGAAGCTGCACAAACAGGAGTTGTTGAAAGGCAAACATTAGAATTTACTTTTCCGAATCCGGGAAGGGTAGAGTCTAAAATTTGGTCATCTTTAGAATCCTGATCCAGAATTTTTTGGTCACTTACCATAGATAAAGCGAAAATATCACCATTTGTTTGATGGAACATCACTTTTTCTCCGGTACTCGGAGCATACATTCCAGTTACGATATTGTCATATTTTGAGAATACTAAATCGGATTGTGGTTCGTTTTCAATTTTGTAGACGTAAGATTCACTTTTATTGCTGTAAGTTAAAGCTCTATCAAATTTTGCAGTGATCTGTTTATTATTAGGTAAATTTATTTTGAGATCAGAATCTAAATTAAATGTAGGTTGTTTATAATATTTCGTCGAAATATAACTCGAAGCAAGCTCTTTTGTAATCTTCTGGTCATCTGATAAACTTCCTTCATTAATAGGATTTTGAAAAACACCGATCTGTGCTGACAATAAATTAACGCAGCAAACAAGTAGAATAATAAAATTTGTTTTCATGTCTCTTTAAGTTTTATGATTATGGATACTTAAATATAAACATAATATTTCAACATAAAGTGAATTTATTTGATGATTATTTAAGATTAAAACAATCTTTCGTGAAAATCCTCAATTTTACTTACTTCCTCAATTTTGATACCGTGTTTTCTTTTGGCGATTTTATTAAGATTAGAAACAAAAATAACCTCGTAGCCCAACTTTTCTGCTTCGGTAATTCTCTGTTCGACCTGTGCAACGGGGCGGATTTCACCACTTAACCCAATTTCTCCAGCAAAACAAAAATGTTCTGAGATGGCAATATCTTCATTAGAAGACAAAATAGAAGCAATAACGGCAAGATCCAAAGCGGGATCGTCAGTTTTTATTCCTCCGGTAATATTTAAGAAAACGTCTTTTGAGCCCAATTGGAAACCTGCTCGTTTTTCGAGAACGGCCAACAACATATTTAGTCTTTTAGCATCAAAACCTGTACAGCTTCTTTGTGGAGTACCATAAACTGCAGTACTCACCAATGCCTGAATTTCTAAAAGCATCGGTCGGTTTCCTTCTAAAGTTACGGCAACAGAATTTCCGGAAAGCTCCTCGAATTTTTTAGTAATTAAAATTTCTGATGGATTTTTAATTTCCTTTAAACCTTGGGAAACCATTTCATAAATTCCGATTTCAGCGGTTGATCCAAAACGATTTTTATTAGCCCTCAATAATCTGAAAAGGTGATTTCTGTCTCCATCAAAATTCAACACAACATCTACCATGTGTTCCAAGACTTTTGGTCCGGCAATTTGACCGTCTTTCGTGATGTGACCGACTAAAAAAACAGGAACGTTATTTTCTTTAGCATATTTAATAATCTCGTTGGAACATTCTCTGATCTGAGAAACAGTTCCTGGCGAACTTTCAATTAATTGTGACTGTAATGTTTGAATTGAATCAATTATAACAAAATCAGGCTCTAGTTTTTTAGCTTCATGAAGGATTTTTTCCAGTGAAGTTTCTGTGTAAAGAAAACAGTTCGGATTTTGAACATCCGTTAATCTGTCGGCTCTCATTTTGATTTGAGAAGCACTTTCTTCTCCCGAAACATAGAACACTTTTTTCTTCATTTTCAGGGCAAGCTGTAAAAGCAGTGTCGATTTTCCAATTCCAGGTTCACCGCCGATTAAGGTAACGGAACCTAAGACAATTCCGCCCCCCAAAACTCGATTAAGTTCTTCGGAAGGTGTTTTTATGCGGGGTTCTTCTATTGTTTCAACTTCAACAATATTAATGACGTGTTGCTTTGTTTTAGAAAAAGGAGGTGTTTTAGATGAGGTTTTTTCTACCACTTCTTCCACCAAAGTATTCCATTCTCCACAGTTTTTGCATTGTCCCATCCACTGAGAATACTGTGTTCCGCAGCTCTGACAGAAATATGCTGTTTTTAATTTTGCCATACCGCGAAGTTCTTGATTTTTTTTTGAATTTTTCTTCCGAAATTTTAGTTAATTTTCAAACATGAAAAATATTCTGATAAGTTTGGTAATATTTATTGTAATGAGCCTTTTAAATGCTCAGTGTACAGATTGGTCGGTGAGAAGTTTAGATTTGCCCGGTGGAAGTTTCGGAATGTATTCAATATTAATTCTAATTCTCACCTCAATAATTACAGGAATAGGATTGGTAACTGTAATTATTTTTAGAAAAAGTTATCATTCAATACTAAGAATTGCGATTTTATATGAAGTTATTTACTTGTTTATGTTGATCGTGTCGGGAAATAATCCGTTCTCTTATTTTTCAAATCCAACAAATGAAAATATGTTGTGGATATTGATGTATGGGAATTCTTTAGCCATATTACTTTTAATGTATCTTATTGATTTACTCTATTCAAAAATAAATTCATCAAAAATCAAAAACTAACATAGATCAATGTCAGGTAGTTTTTTACTGCCTACATTTGCCATAAGATTAATCTAAAATAAAATATAATGAAAAAAGTATTCTTAACTTTTGTATTCGCTTTACTAAGCGTTGTAGGATTTGCACAAACAGCTTGGGCAGTAGATCCAATGCATTCTTCAGTGAATTTCAATATCAAACATATGGGAATCAGCTTTGTACAAGGTAGATTCGATAAATTTGACGGAAAAGTGGCTGCTAGTAAAGAGGGTGGTTTAGATAAAGCCGAGTTTAGCTTCTTTGTTAAAACATCTTCTGTAAACACGGGTGTAGAAATGAGAGATAAGCACTTGCAAAGCGCAGATTTCTTTGACGCTGAGAAGTTTCCTACAATGACTTTTGAAAGTACTTCTATCACAAAAGAAAAAAATAATACATACACTTTAAAAGGTAAACTGACTATTAAAGATGTTACTAAAGAAATCAGTGTTCCAGTAACTTACGGTGGAATTACTAAGAATCAACAGGGAAAAGAAGTGATGGGTTTCCAGACAAAATTCACGGTTAACCGTTTAGATTATAACATTAAATATGATCCAACGGGTGCTGGCGTAGCTAAAGACGTTGACGTTAACTTATATTTTGAGTTAGCTAAGCAATAATTTTCATATAAATTTGGTTTAAGAAAAGGCTTCTCAATATTCTTGGGAAGCCTTTTTATTTTATTCCAGTTTAAAATTTTATCATTTATTTGTCATTCCGGAGGAATCTAAATTATGTTTTTAAAGTCTTATTTTTAAGTTAAAAATTAACCTTCCCAGAAGACACCGTAAAAATTCCAAAATCATCAATCAGCATATTTTCTTTCTGAATATTGTTGAAAGTCATCATTCTGTCAAGTTCTTTTTGCGAACGTCTTCTCATGATCCAGTCTTTATTTTGATGATTATTCAGAACATAAGCGATCATTTTCAACTGCGGATGCCAAGGCTGTCCGGTATAAACGATGAATGAATTTTGTTCTGAAATAGAATTAATTCCCTGAATCGCTTTACTTGCCATTTCATTATCTCCAAAAAGCTCTAAAATTCCCGAAACGATGGTGATATTTGGTTCAAAATCTAATTTTTTATACGTTTCAGGATCAAAACAATCAAAATTAGTAAATCTGATATTTTGATATTTCTTTTCCTGAATTACTTTTTCTCCGATCTCAATATTTGCTTTTACAAATTCATTGACGACAATTTCAATTTCAGGATATTTTTCTTTAATATCAAATAAATAGTTGCCAGTTCCGCCTGCAATATCAAGAATTTTTACTTTTCTCCCTTCTTTTTTCAGACTTTGAATTTTTTGTTCTAAAAGCTTGATTAAATGTTGCTTTCTGATTCTAATTCCCGTCCAGCCGATAGCTTCAAGATAATTTTTATCCATCATTTTCCCAAAACCTAATTTCCCTTGAGGCTGATTGTGATAGACATAATCCAAAGAAGCTCCGGAATCAAAGCCATGTTTCAAACCAATCTCCATTCCTTTACTGATCTTTCCTATAGTATTAAGAGACCATTTTTGAAATTTAAAATTCAGGTTATTACCTACATTATTTTGAAGATCCTGATATTCTTTTACAGAAAATTTGTCAGGTGAAAGTGATGCTTTTTTCTGAGTTTGATTAAAACATTTTTCAGCAAAATCTTTAATTTTATCATAAACAAGCTCTTTTCCTGTATCAAATAAAATTCCATGGAAAAAGTTGGGAAGGACTTCATATTTTTTTAAATCTGTATCTAATTGATCATGAAAAATTTTCTGATCTTTATTAAAAACAACATGATCTTTTTCGGCGGATAAAATAAGGGTAGGTGTATCAATTGCTACTGCATCCTCAACCAAACGTTTTCCTGCTTTTGCGAGATCGATCAGCAGTTCTGCATCAATAGATCGTGTGATCAACGGATCTGTATCATAGGCTTTTTGTTGTTCAGGATCATGCGTCAACATGGTTGATTTTACATAACTTTTAATAATCAAACCTTTCTTTAGTTTTGTCCCTAAAGTGATCATTTCATTTGCCAAAGGAACGATAAGATTGATTCTAAAAGCGGGTGCCAAAAGAGCCATTCCTGCAATATTAGATGCGAAATCATGAGCCCAAGCTGAAGCAACAACGCCACCAATACTGTTGGCAAGTATGAAAATATCAGAGATTTTCACTTCATATTTTGACTGTAAAAATTTTGAAAAAGAATCTAAATCACGAACATAATCCATGAAAATGGAAGAGGTTGGCGTTTTTGTATGTCCATGTCCGCGAAGGTCAAATGCAAAAATATTATAGTTTGAAAATTGTTGCGATTGTGCGATATCGTTCAGTCTTTCAGAATGTTCGTGACCACGATGAATGATGATGATGCTTTTTTGTTGAGGTTGATAATTCCATTCACGATAAAAGATTTCGCTTTCATCAAAACTTTTAAAATTTCCGCTGTTCATATTTAAAATTTTTTCAGAAAATCGTAGATGTAAGAATGGATGATTGCATTCTTATTTAGGACTTTCATATTGGTTATTGCTTGGTCTAGAGGTAAAGATAGAATATTTTTCATTACTAAAATTCCGATGGCAGAACTTCTGGTGTAGCCCATCGTACAATGAATCAATATTTTCCCGTCTTTCGGTAACTGATGATAATTTTCTGTGATTTTTGTAACTAATCTTTTTGTTTGATCAATATCAAGCGTTCCAATATCTAAAAAAGGAACGGAGAAATAAGTTGATTTTTCTTTTATTTCATAATTTTCTTCTATTTCTGCTGAGAGATCGTAGACGAAAGTATTTTTATTAATTTCAAAATATTTTAAATCTTCTTTATCAGGTTTTGATGAAATATAAACATTAGGCAAAATTTCTAATGGCTTTTTATTCTTTCTTAAAAACTTCCAGAATATCCAATAAATTAATGAATAAGGAAAGTAAAACAGTTTTTTGTAAAAAGGAATATTTCCGTTAGTGTCTTTTAAAAAGTGAATATTATTTTTTTTGTATTGGTAGCCAACTATGATCATAACGAGAGCTGGCCACAACAAGATTAACCAACATTCATTTGAAAATTTATATAATAATAAAGAGACTAAAACAAAGACCCATCCAATCAAAAAATAAAAATTAGCCACTTGAAAATTCCTATATAAAAAGTTGTTTTTCTGATAAGGAAGTATGATGAAGCTAATATGTGCCAAAATAGTTCCTGTGAGAATGTCAATCAAATGATGTTGGTAAGTTGTTAAAGTAGAAATTCCTATCGCAACGAGCCAAATCATTAAAAATATTCTCCATTTTTTTAAATTTCTAAAAACGCTCCAAAAAATAAAGGCGTACACAATATGTAAAGACGGAGCCTGATTGAAAGGCGAATCAAAAGTTGTTAAAAACTGAAATGAATATCCGAAAATAAAATTATTGACTTCCGGTCTTTGCAAAGAAAATTTTAATGGAAATAATAAAAAATAAATTCCAGCAACAACAGTTACAAACAGAAATCTTTGAGTCAGAACTTTCAGTTGTTCTTTCGTATTACAAAAGAAAAAAACAGCACAGAAAAATAGTCCGCTGGTCATATAAGGAATAATCGTCCAAGGGAGAAACAGAATGTATTTCTCAAAATCAAAAACAAAAGACGAAACTTTTTCAAGCTTTGAAACATACCACGCCGAATAATTGTAAACGATCATGAATACAACGGAACACAGCAACATTGCATAGATTTTCTGCTTTAATTTTGGTCGTTTTTCATCCATTTGGCTTTTCTGAACATGATAATATTTAATAATGAAGAGGGAAGGATGGATAATGACTTCATCATCCATTTCATTTTTGCAGGGAAAATGATTAATTTTTTTCGTTTTTCAATAGCGTCTGAAATAGTTGTTGTAGCAGTTTCAAGATTAGTTAGAAACGGCTTTTTACTTAGATCATTATCATTAAGTTCTCTCAATTTCAATGTGTCAACATACCCAGGAGCAATCGTCGTTACAGAGATACCAAATGGTTTTAAAGCTCGGCGATAAGCATCAGCAATTTGAATCACTGAACGTTTAGTTTTGGTATACAAACTTGAATTTTCATAGTCCATAATCCCGGAAACGGACGCGATAACGGCAATGCTTCCTTTGTTTTGACCTTTCATAGTTTTTTTGGCTACTTCGAAACAATTTACAGTTCCTAAAATATTGGTTTGCAGCATTTCTTCGGCTTCTTCGTAAGAAATATTTCCTGCAACATCTTCTGCGTAACTTCCGGCACAATTGATGAAAATGTCAAGATTTTCATTTTGTAGAAAATCATTTACCGCTGAAAAAATTGAACTTATATCACAAACATCCGCTTGAAATATTTTTAAATTTTCTGAACTGTTTTCAGTAATTTTGGTTAAATCTCTTCCGCA
This sequence comes from Chryseobacterium sp. SIMBA_038, assembly GCF_046535115.1. Taxonomy (NCBI): domain Bacteria; kingdom Pseudomonadati; phylum Bacteroidota; class Flavobacteriia; order Flavobacteriales; family Weeksellaceae; genus Chryseobacterium; species Chryseobacterium sp. SIMBA_038. The sequence goes on along the minus strand of NZ_JAWRXH010000005.1, from coordinate 184,224 downwards.
AATTCCCACGCGATATCCTTTTGAAAGATAATGCTGAGCAAGAGAATAGCCGATTCCAGAAGTTCCGCCTGCGATAAAAACGTTCATGAGCGTGTTGTGATTTTCAATTTTAGGTAAAAATAAGTTTAATTTAATGATGAAAGATGTAAAAATCTTAACTGACTTTATTTTTTAATACTCTTGATCGTCTGGTCAAAACCGTATTGCCACTGCATCTCCATATCTTTTACAAATTGTTGATAACTTTTTGGTAAAGAAAGTTCAATCTCAAATTTTTTCCAATTGATACTTTTTCTGATGTAATGTCCTTTCAATTTTTGCTTAATATTATTCGTGTCAATTTGAAAATCTGGTGACTGTTTTTCGATTTCTTCTAACCTTTTATTTCCATTGTATCCTAAAACGGCACGAACAAAAGCTTCTTCAACAGGAGTGTAAGACTGTTTTTTTTCAATAATAACTTCATCAGCAAGATGCTTTGCCAATTCAATTGGGATGAGATCAATCGCTCCACCTGCAAAATATTTCCCCTGAAGTGAAGCGGGAGCAACATAGAACATATCGGAAACAGAAATTCTAGTGCTTGTTAATAAAGAAACATCTGTTCTTATGTTGGGGATTTCTTCGATGGCACTGTGTTTTAAATTTTCAGAATTAATGATGATTTGTTCCGGAATTATTTTCTTTGATGTTTCAGGATCTGTGAAAATTATTTTTTGATATAGTTTTCGGTTATTTCGTTTTTGTCCGACTTCTGATGGATTAAAATTGAGTTTTGAACCAATAATTAAAGTCGGAATTTCTTTTGAAAAGGAGGTGTTTTTCAACGAAGGAAAATCTTCTGACAAATCCTGATTCATCTCAACCAGATATCGATTAAAAACATCTTCAATATAAGGTGCGTTCCTTTTATTAAATAGTTTTTTTAAAGAGAAAAGTCCAATTTCAGAGAGCTTTTTATATTTTGTTAATGCTGTTTGAGATACAAACTGAAAATATTCTTCTGATTGTAAATACTTTTTTCGCGATAAATTATCAGGGAAAGCATTGATGACGGTTGCGGCAAAAGCTCCACCACATGAAGCGATGAGAACATCGGGTTTCATTTTTAGTTCTTCCAAGGCTGCAAACATTCCGAGGTAGATCATTAATCTTGTTCCGCCTCCTGAAAAAATCAAAGCTCTTTTAAATTTTTCGTTCATTTTTTACATCTTTAAAAGAAATGGAAGTATCCAGAAAAAAATTGGAGCATTAAAAATCAGGCTGTCCATTCTGTCTAATAAACCGCCATGTCCGGGAAGTAAATTTCCTGTATCTTTTATATTGTTTTTTCTTTTTAAAAAAGACATAAAAACATCTCCAAAGAATCCTGAAATTCCCAAAATAAAACCTAGAATGGTATTAGTGAGAATATTAGAATTCAATAAAAAGAAACCTAAAATATTACTTAATATAATCGTCAAAAATACACCGCCGAGAAACCCTTCCAAAGTTTTATTAGGACTGATTTTCGGAACAATTTTATGTTTTCCAAAGAATTTTCCCATTAAATATTGAAAAACATCATTTAATTCAGTGACTACCACGATAAAAATAATAGCATAAATTCCTGAAATATTTTCTCTGATAAAAGCTAAATGTGGAAAAGCAAAAAGACAAACTATTAAACCTATTACTATTCCTGACAATTGTTTTCCGGATGATTTTAATAGTAGAAAAGATAATAATATAATGATTGATAGAGCCAAACTGTAAAGAAAATAATTCTCAATATTCAAAAAAAACAATAAAAAGAACTGTGAAACACCAACGAAAATTGAAGAAATAATTTTGTTTATATTCACTTTAAACATTCTCAAAAATTCAAAAAAACATTGAAAACTGATCCATGAAACAAAGATCTTCATTGCTAAAGGATGAGAAATTCCGAGCGCAAAAACTAGGATAATGTAAATCCATGTTTTTACCCGTAAAGGAACGTCTGCAAATTTATTTTCTTCAGGCTTCATGGAGTGATTTTTTTAGTCGGGTATAAGTGCTGATGAGAAGTAATAAAATAATCAGTCCAAATATATATTGAGAATAATTTGAAATATTGACTCCAAAAAATATGATTAAACCATATAAACCTAGAATCAAAGCTCGGTCACTTTTTCCCATTGGTCCATCATAACGACGTTCTTTTCCTACAACTTTTCCAATCAATCCTGCAAATTCATTGATGATGCTTAAAATAATGAAGATTATAATTAAATATAAACTCTCCGGTTGAAATTTTAATAAAGGAAAAAAGATAATCACATCAGAAACAATATCGCCAACCTCATTCAAAACTTCACCTAACTTACTCGTTTGATTGAATTTTCTTGCCATCATCCCGTCCAGCGCATTCAAAGCCATTCTTATCAATAATCCAATCGGCAAGCTAAGGAAAAACCATTTTGAAACATCGGCATTCCAAAATAATACTCCAATAATGACAGATAACAAAATGGAACTGATCGTAATTTGATTGGCTGTAATTTTCTTTTTATTTAAAAATAATAAAATAGGAGTGAGCAGCTGCTGGAATTTTGGTTTGAGTTTATATACCGAAATCATTATGGTTATGGCTTTTTGTGTTTGTTGAGATCAAATATAGATAAATTTTTTCATCAGGATTTATAAATGATAGAAGCATGTTTTACAATTTCATAAAGGTAAAAAATTGCTTTGTGTTTCTTTTTCCCCTAACTTTGCACAAACCTAATCTAATGAGTAAAAAGAATACAAAGTACATCTTTGTGACAGGAGGTGTAACTTCATCTTTGGGAAAGGGAATCGTTTCTGCTTCTCTGGGACTTCTACTAAAATCACGCGGCTTTAATGTAACGATCCAAAAACTAGATCCTTATATCAATATCGACCCAGGAACATTAAACCCTTATGAGCATGGAGAATGCTATGTAACCGAAGATGGTGCGGAGACGGATCTGGATTTAGGTCACTATGAGCGTTATTTGGATGCTCCAACTTCTCAAAATAACAACGTTACGACAGGAAAAATCTACCAAACTGTAATTGATAAAGAAAGAAAAGGAGATTTCCTTGGAAAAACAGTTCAGGTAATTCCTCATATCACAAACGAAATTAAGCGTAGAATTAAAATTTTATCTAAACAAAATTACGATATCATCATTACTGAGATCGGTGGTACTGTTGGAGATATTGAATCTTTACCATACATTGAAACTGTTCGTCAGTTGAAGTGGGAATTGGGAGAGAAAAATTCTATGGTGATTCACTTGACTTTATTGCCTTATCTGGCTTCAAGTGGAGAATTAAAAACTAAGCCATCTCAGCATTCTGTTCGTCAATTGATGGAAAGCGGAATTATGGCAGATGTTTTAGTGTGTAGAACAGAACACAATATTCCAAAAGATCAGAGAGCGAAACTGGCTCAGTTCTGTAATGTTTCTTTAGATAATGTGATTGAATGTAAAGATTTGGAAACGATCTATGAAGTTCCAATGTACCTTCAGAAACAAAATTTTGATGATGTAGTTTTAAAAGAATTGGATCTGAAAAATGATAAAGAAGCTGATCTAAAAGACTGGAAAACTTTCCTTAAAAAATTCAAAAACCCTAAAAGAACGGTGGAAATTGCCTTAGTAGGTAAATATATTTCTCTACAGGATTCTTATATTTCTATTGCTGAAGCTTTCAAACATGCAGGTGCAAGTCTTGAAACTGAAGTGAAAGTAAGATGGGTTTACAGTGGAGATATTACTGCTGAAAATATCAAAGAAACTTTAAATGGTGTTGATGGAATCCTTGTTGCCCCAGGTTTTGGTGACAGAGGAATTGAAGGTAAAGTTCTTACAGCTCAGTATGCAAGAGAAAATAAAGTTCCGATGTTGGGAATTTGTTTAGGAATGCAGATCATGACGATTGAATTTGCTAGAAATGTTCTTGGTCATGCGAAAGCGAACTCAATGGAATTTGATACTTCTACACCTGATCCTGTAATTTCAATTATGGAAGAGCAGAAAAATGTTGTAGATAAAGGTGGAACAATGCGTCTTGGTGCTTGGAAATGTTCATTGAAAAATGCTTCTAAGTTATATGATATCTACGGAGCTAAAAATATTTCTGAAAGACACCGCCACCGTTATGAATTCAACAGTGATTATCTTCAGGAATTCGAAAAGAATGGTTTCTTAGCTACAGGTACAAACCCGGAAACAGGATTGGTGGAAGCATTAGAAATGCCGGATCACCCGTTCTATGTTGGGGTACAGTATCACCCGGAATACAAGAGTACGGTTGCAACACCGCATCCTTTATTCAAAGCTTTTATTAAGGCTTGTGAGAAAAAATAAAAGGATTTTAGTAATACTGAAACCTTCAAGGTTTTTAAAACCTTGAAGGTTTAGATAAAGTAATTATTAGATAACAAACGTCATAAATAAACTCAGACTGATTATTCTCAGCCTGAGTTTATTATATAGTAATATATTATAAGATAGAGTTTTGATAAAAAAACAGTATTTTTGTCGACTCGAAATGTAGCATGGCTACATATTTAAATAGGTAAAAAATTTAATTAAAATAAAATGCAACAGAACAACGGACTCGATAAAAGTCAAATGATTAGTTTTGCGGTTTTATGTTTGGTACTCTTCGGTTTTATGTTTTATTTCCAAAACAAACAATCGAAAGAGGAAGAGGTAAAAGCTCAGCAACAAAAGACTGAACAAGTTAAAAATGCTGTAAAACAAACTCAGGCAAGCAATATCAATCCAAATGTAACTCCTAATGCAATTCAGACTGCAAATTTGGCAAACAATGAATTGAAATTGGAATTTTCAAGTTTAGGAGGACAAGTTTCTAAAGTAGAACTTTTAAAATATAAAGCTTACGATCACAAAAGTGACAGAGCTGATCTTCCTCTTTATCTTATTACTAAAAACAACTCAAACTACGGTTTTCAGTTTAAAGATAAAACAGGGAAAGTAATCAATACTAAAGATTTAGTTTTCTCTCCAACAGTGAGCGGAAATGCTGTTACGTTGACGGCTAACTATAATGGAGCTGTTATCCAATTCATTTATACTTTATTAGATAAATATACAGTTGATTTCAAAGTAAGATCTCAAGGTCTTGCTAAAGTTACTTCTGATACAAAAGCAGATTTTATCTGGGATTACAGTGTAAGAAATCTTGAAAAAGGTAGAGCTCAGGAGCAGTCTCACTCAGAATTCTCTTATGCTTTCAATAATTATAAAGACTATGATTATGATGGAAGAACAACAATGGAGGAGGAAAAAGAGACTCTTAACTGGATTGGTGTAAAACAACAGTTTTTCTCTTCTGTAATTGAAGCTAAAAACGGATTTACACACAGTAAAGGAAATCAGGAAACAGTTGAAGAAGGTGAATATTTGAAAAAACTGAACTATGAAGGTTTTGTTCAAATGACGGGAAGTGAATTGAACCAAGATTTTACTTGGTACTTCTTACCTCTAGATTTACCATTATTAAAAACTTACGATAAAAACTTTGACGAAATTTTACCATTAGGATGGTCGTTTATAGGATGGCTAAACCGTGGATTCTTTATGCCGATGTATAATTTGATCGCATCTTGGGGAATTGCAGCAGGTTGGGTGATTTTTATATTGACAATTATTGTGAAGTTAATCTTGTCGCCAATTATGTACAAGCAGCATAAATTGAGTGCGATGATGAAAGTTATTCGTCCTGAAATTGATGAAGCTAACGCAAAATTCAAGGATGCAGATCCAATGAAAAAGCAACAGGCAACGATGGAAATCTATCGAAAGGCCGGAGTGAATCAGATGGCGGGATGTTTGCCGGCATTGGTACAAATCCCGATTTTCTATGCATTATTCCGTTTCTTCCCGAACTTTATTGATTTGAGAGGGCAAGGATTCTGGTTTGCAAAAGACTTAACCGCTTATGATGATTTGATTAAATTACCATTTAAAATTCCTTTCTTAGGAGATCATTTAAGTGTATTTGCATTGGCTTGTACGATTGTGATTTTAATCTATACAGTAATGACTTCAGGAAATATGCAGCAACCACAACAAGAAGGTATGCCGAACATGAAAGTGTTAATGTATATTTTCCCGGTTACATTCTTATTCTTTTTGAATACATCAGCGTCTGGTCTTTCTTGGTATTATTTTGTATCGAATGCGATCAACATCTTAATTATCTTGGTCATAAAATATGTGATTCTTGATGAAAAGAAAATTCACGCACAGATTCAGGCTAATAAAGAAAAACCGAAATCTGAGGGTAAATTCCAGAAGAGAATGCGAGAGATGATGGAAAAAGCTCAGCAACAACAAACTACAGTTGAGCAACAAAAGAAAAAGAAATAATATTTGTTAAAACATAGAAAAGGAGTAGATTTATCTACTCCTTTTTGTTTATTTAGATGTAATTTAAATTAAATTATGATTGGTTTGAAAATCCATAATTCATTCACTCAAAATTTCTAATCATATTTAAGCCTGAAAGATTGTCTGTGATATTTTGTAGGACCATGCTTTATCAGGGCTTCCTGATGCTTTTTTGTAGCATATCCGAAGTTGGTATTCCATCCGTATTCAGGATGCTCTTCATGAAGCTCAATCATCAATCTATCTCTATAATTTTTGGCTAAAATAGACGCCGCCGCAATCGATAATACCTTTGAATCTCCTTTAATAATACATTGGTGTGGTATGTAATTGTAAGGATGGAATTTATTTCCGTCTACTAAAATAAGTTCAGGTCTTATTGTAAGTTTATCCAGAGCTTTGTGCATTGCGTGAATGCTGGCATTCAATATATTATGCTGATCTATAAATTCAGGAGGAAGCTCTGCAATTGCATAACTTTTAACATTATCTTTAATGTAGTCATCAAGCTCCATTCTGGTTTTAAAATTTAACTTTTTAGAGTCATTAACTAAATTTTGCTTAAAATTATCATCCAAAATGACAGCCGCTGCCACCACCGGACCACATAAACACCCTCTACCGACTTCATCACACCCTGCTTCGATGTAAAGATTTGTCCATTTTTTTAGTAATTCCACAAAAATTAACATTTTTAATGTTGTAAAAATACGAAATTTCTAAGAACTATGATAAAAATAACAATTTTTTAAGGTTTTGCTTTGTATTCTTAAGAAAGTTTTACAAATTTGTACGGTACAAAAAAATAATTTGATATGAAGAAACTAACAGCAGGTGTGCTTGTCTTAGTGCTATCTTCGTCTTTAGCTGTTGTTAACGCTCAGCAAAAGAAGAGTGATACTGTTAAAACACAGGACATTGAGGGTGTAGTAGTAACTGCACTTGGTATTAAAAGAGAGAAAAGATCTCTCGGTTATGCGACTCAGGAGGTAAAAGGAGATGCGGTTAACAAAAATCCAACTACCAATTTTCTTAACAATTTATCGGGTAAAGTGGCTGGTTTAGAGATCAAACAAAGTTCAAACTTTGGAGGTTCTGTAAATGTTGTTACAAGAGGTTATAAATCTTTATTAGGTGATAACCAGGCTCTTTTTGTAGTTGATGGAGTACCTGTAATGAATAAAAATATCAATACAGTTAATCAGACTACTGGTAGAGGGGGGAGTGATTATGGAAGTTCTGTATCTGATATTAACCCAAATGACATTGAAACCATAAATGTTCTTAAAGGAGCTGCTGCTACAGCCTTGTACGGATCAAGAGCGCAAAATGGGGCAATTATTATTACTACGAAAAGAGGCAAAAAAAATAAAGATGAATTAGGAATAGAATTTTCTACATCTCTTACTATGTCTACAATAGATAAGGCTACTTTTCCTGAATATCAAACTCAATATGGACAGGGTTATTATGGAACCAGCTTTAGTGCAACCCCATATCTAGGAAGCCCGAGAGTTGCATTTGGGAATGATGCTTCTTACGGTTCAGCCTATGATGGTTCAATGGTATGGCAATATGGTGCATTTATTCCAGGTTCAGCTACTTTTGGGCAAAAAACACCTTGGCAAGCTGCAAAAAATGGTCCTATTACTTTTTTTGATACTGGTACTAATTATGTGAATAATATCTCTTTCAGTGGTGGAAATGATAAATCAACTTATCGTTTTGGTTATTCTAATACCAAAGCTACTGATATCATGCCAAATAGTGAGCTAATAAAAAATAACTTTAGTGGTAACGCTTCATATAAATTGACAGATAAATTAACTGCCAATCTTTATGCGAATTATGTTACTCAAAAAACGACAGGAAGAAACACTACGGGTTATAATGATAATATTATGACTAATTTCAGACAATGGTGGGCAAATAATACTGATATAAAAGAACTTCAACAGCTATACGGAATTTCTCAGCAAAATTATACCTGGAATATGGTAAGCCCGACAAACCTAACTCCTGCATTTTGGGATAATCCATATTTTCAACGATATGAGAATTATCAAAATGATTCAAGAGATAGATTTGCAGGTAACTTCAGTTTAAATTATGATGTTTCAAAGAACTTTAATCTATTATTTCGTGCAGGAACAGATGGATATACTATGATTACTGAAGAAAGAAAAGCCGTTGGTTCTTATACAGGTAATACTTTTGGACTAAATGGTAATACAAACCAACCATCTGGTTATGCTACAAGTACGTATAAATTTTCAGAAACTAATTATGATTTAATTGCTACATATAAGAAAAATATAACTGAAGATTTTAATGTAAATGCATTACTTGGAGGGAACATAAATGTTCAAAAGGCATATTCTAACCAGCAGTCAACATCAGGAGGTTTATACATTCCAGGTCTTTATACAATCGCAAATTCTAAATCATCACCAGTTAGGCCGTTGATCTCAGATTTATCAAAATATATCTATGGTGCATTTGCTCAAGTTTCATTTGGATATAAAAATACATACTTTTTAGAAGGTACATACAGAAGAGATCAATCAACTGCACTTCCTGAAACGGATGCTGTTTATTGGTATCCATCATTATCTGCAAGTGTTGTATTTTCTAATTTAATAAAAGCTAATTGGTTGAATTTTGGTAAGATACGTGCTGCATATGCAGAAGTTGGATCAGATACAAATGCAGATCAGTTATTAAACAGATATTTTGTACAACCTTCTTATGGTGATACTCCTATTTATGCCTATAATACAACTTTAAGAAATTCTGACTTGAAGTCTCAAAATCTTAAAAATATGGAATTTGGTATTGAGGCGAAAATGTTTAAGAATCGTTTTGGATTTGATATTGCTTGGTTCCAAAATAAAGCATATAATCAAATTTTAGCATTACCTATATCTTTATCATCAGGATCGGTTGCTAAAATTCAAAATACAGGAGAACTTACAACAAAAGGATTTGAAGTTTCTCTTAATGGTACACCATTTAAATCAGATAATTTTTCTTGGGATGTTAATCTTAACTGGTCAAATCCTTGGACAAAAGTTACAGCCCTTGCTCCTGGTATAGAAAACATAACAATGAGTGGTGCTACTCCTTTGCAAGGAGGGGTTAGTATTAATGCTCCTCTAAATGGTGATTATGGATCTATATGGACTACAGATTATGTATATGATGCCAATGGGAATAAAATCGTAGGAGCAAATGGTATGTATTTATCTACACCACAGGCAACTTCTAATCAAGGAAGTTTCCAGGCAAAATGGATTGCTGGGCTAAGTAACACTATTAATTATAAAAATCTATCACTAAGCTTTTTAATAGATTGGAAAGAAGGTGGTAAAGTTTATTCATTAGACCAATTTTATGGATATGGAACAGGTATTTATGCCGATTCTGTTGGATTTAATGACTTAGGAAATCCTATTAGAAATACAGTAGCAAATGGTGGAGGTCAAGTATTGCCAGGAGTAATGCTTCAAGGTGGGACATATGTTCCAAATACGATAAGATTAGATAGATCTCAATCAAGCCAGGTTCTAGGAACAGATTATCCAGGTTCAGCGTATGTTTATGATGCAAGCTTTGTTAAGCTGAGAGAGGCTTCTATTACTTATAGATTTAGCAAAGAAGTATTAAACTCTAAATATATTCAAGGTTTGTCTGTAAGTTTAATAGGTAACAACTTATGGATAATTCACAAGAATTTACCATATGCTGATCCAGAAGCAGGTTTGTCATCAGGTAATTTACAGGGATATCAATCTGGGGTTATGCCAACAACAAGAAACATTTCGTTTAATGTAAAAGTTAATTTTTAAATAATGAAAAAATATATAATAACATCAGTTTTTGTACTCTCGCTTATAGGTTGTTCTACAAGTGATGATGTAAATCTGGATCCGCATGCTACATATAATACGACTGCAGAATCATTGGTAACTTATTCTCAAAAAGAGCTTAGTGATTATCTTACTACTCTTAATGTAAATGAGAATAATTTCAGATTAACGATGCAGTATACTCAAGAAACAATTTATGTAAATGAAAGTAATTATGATTTTGCAAATAGAAATGTTTCTAATTCTGTTTGGCAGGATAATTACGTAAACGTATTAAAGAATCTTGAGCAGGCAAGACTAATTACTGAGGCTTATGCTCCTACGCCATCTGAGTTAGCAACTTGGCCAGTTGAAAAGGCAAACAAGCTTGCTGTAATAGATATTATGAAGGTATTTACTTATCAGGTATTAGTAGACACTTTTGGGGATATACCTTATACTCAATCTTTAGATATTGATAAATATCCATTACCAAAGTATGATAAAGCATCTGATATTTATGCTTCATTGATTACAAGATTAAAAGCTGACTTAGTAAATTTGAAACCGACAGGAACAGTTTTAAGAGGTGGAGATATATATTTTGATGGTAATAATGGAAGATGGGAAAAATTTGGGAATTCATTATTGTTAAAACTAGGGATAGCTTTGGCAGATATTAATCCTAGTCTTGCTCAAAGTACAGTTAATGATGCAATAACAGGAGGAGTAATGGCTTCTTCGGCAGATAATTGCGAGTTTAAATATCTTGAGGCTTCTCCTAATGAAAATCCAATTTATCAGGATATAAGCAGTAGAGATGATTTTGTTGCAGGTAAAACATTAGTAGATTTTATGAATACTACGAATGATAGTCGTATTACTAAATATTATGGAGATGTAGGTGGAGATTATATCGGTCAAACAATAGGCGCACCAGCTGAATTTGCAGAATTTTCTCCTTTAGGTGAGTTTGCTTACGAGCCTACAACACCCGGTACTGTAATGAATTATACAGAGGTATTATTTTATTTAACTGAAGCTGCTGCAAGATGGGGAATAGGAGGTAGTCCTGCTGCTTTATATAATCAAGCGGTTACATCATCTTTTACAGACTGGGGGCTTTCAAGTGATGCTGCTGCATATCTTGCTGCACATCCTTATAATGCTGCAAATTGGAAAAAATCAATAGGAGAGCAGGCATGGGTTGCAATGTTTAACCAACCAAAAGCAGCTTGGAACTTTTATAGAAGATTAGATTATCCTCAATTAATGGCGCCGCCAACTGCAATTAATAATGCAGAAGGTAAAGTGCCGGTAAGACTTACTTATCCTTCTTCAGAAGCTACAACAAATGGAACAAACTACGCAGCAGGTAGTGCTTCAATTGGTGGGGATAGATTAACCACAAAAGTATTCTGGGACGTTAATTAAGAAAATATATTTTAACATTCATATTAAAACCGCCTTCGGGCGGTTTTTTGCATGTATACCAATTGAATGTTGTATTTGTATGATGTTTTTGTTATATTTGGTTAACCAATAACAACAAAATATTTATGAAAAATCTAAAAGCACTTTCTAAAAAAGATCTTAGAAAAATTCAGGGTGGGCAAGCTCCTTTATGTTGCCTAAGTTGGAATCCTATATTGAAAGAATGTAGAAGATGGGACTATAATTGCCTTAATCCTTAACAACTTTTAAAGACTTCGTTTACGAAGTCTTTTTTATTTCACTAAATTTGTACTTCAAAATTGAGAGATGAAATAAGGCTTATTGTATATGACCTTAAAAAATGAATATAGACCCATGAATATTAAAGATATATTAGAAGAAAAACTTTCAGAGATTATTTTAAATGTATATCAGTTAAAAGAAATCGATCTGGAAGTTCAGGAAAATAAAACCGAATTTGAAGGTGACTTTACAATCGTGACTTTTCCTTTGGTAAAACAATTGAAAAAAAATCCTGAAAGTATCGGGGTGGAATTAGGTGAAGCTTTGACGGAACAAACAGAATTACTGGAAAGTTTTAATGTAGTTAAAGGCTTTCTTAATGTTAAAGTTAAAAATCAATTCTTTGTAGATCAGTTTAGATCGGTAACAGAAGGTTTTTCAAAAATAGAAAAGAAAAATTCTGCGGTGATGGTAGAATATTCTTCTCCAAATACCAATAAACCTTTGCATTTAGGGCACATCAGAAATAATTTATTAGGTTTTTCTGTTGCACAGATTCTTAAAGAAGCAGGATATGATGTGATTAAATCTCAAATCATTAATGACAGAGGGATTCATATATGTAAATCAATGTTGGCTTGGGAGAAGTTTGGAAATGGCGAAACTCCGGAAACAACTAATACAAAAGGAGATAAATTTGTAGGAAATTATTATGTAGAATTTGATAAAAACTACAAACAGGAAATTTCTGAATTGGTTGCTCAAGGTTCAACGGAAGATCAGGCTAAAAAAGATGCTCCACTAATTGTTGAAGCTCAAAAAATGCTGTTAGATTGGGAAAATGGAGATGAAACCGTAAGAAATCTTTGGAAAGAAATGAACTCTTGGGTTTATAAAGGTTTTAGTGAAACTTACAAAAGATTAGGTGTTGATTTCGATCAGGTTCAATATGAAAGTAATACTTATATTTTAGGGAAAGACCTTATTCAACAAGGTTTGGATAAAGGTGTATTGTACCAGAAAGAAGACGGTTCGGTTTGGTGTGATCTTACGGATGAAGGATTAGATCAGAAATTATTGTTGCGTTCAGACGGAACTTCTGTTTATATGACTCAGGATTTGGGTACGGCAGTTGAGCGTTTCAAAGAAAATAATATTCAGAAATTAATTTATACCGTTGGAAACGAGCAGGATTATCATTTTCAGGTTTTATTTAAGATCTTGAAAAAATTAGGATATTCTTGGGCAGATCAATTGTTCCATTTATCTTACGGAATGGTGGAGCTTCCTAATGGGAGAATGAAATCCCGTGAAGGGACTGTTGTAGATGCTGACGACTTGATGCAGGGAATGTACGAAGAAGCAAAATTGAAAGCTACAGAACAAGGAAGATTAGAAGGTCTTTCGGATGAAGAAAAAGAAGTTTCATACGAAATTATAGGTCAGGCTGCATTGAAATATTTTATGCTAAAAGTTGATCCTAAGAAAAAAATGCTGTTCAATCCAGAAGAGAGTATTGATTTTAATGGAAATACGGGACCTTTCATTTTATATACTTATGCTCGTATTCAATCTTTATTGTCTAAAGCGAATTATCAGAATAAAGAGGTTTCTGTAGTTGAGTTCGATCAACCAGAAAAGGAATTAATTATGCTTTTATCTAATTATAAAGGAATTGTTGAAAAAGCTGCAGAATCTCTGAGCCCAGCCTTAGTGGCAAATTATTTATATGACTTGGTTAAATCTTACAATTCATTCTATCAAAGTAATAAGATTTTAATATTGGAAGATGAAAATTTAAAGCAAGCTCGTTTGAATCTATCAGATTTAACTGCAAAAACAATACAAAAATCATTAGGATTACTGGGAATAGGAACAGTAAACAGAATGTAAAAATGATAAAGCCTCTTGAATTTCAGGAGGCTTTACTTTTTAATAATATTTGCTTTTAAAATAATTTATTTTCATAAGCACCTATTTCAGGCATGGCAACATATGGTAGTCCGTCAAAGCTGCTGATAAAACGGATACGGATATATCTTGCGCTCTCTTTTTGTGGAAAATCTATATATTGTTTAGGAGTCGTATTTGTTAAATTATAATTACCTTCATATTTCCATCCATCATTTACTGTAGCTCTAGTCCATACACTTAAGTTTTTAGCTGTTCTTGCAAGTCCTTGATGTTGAGTGAAATAAAGTCCGGATAATTGTTTGATAGAACCAATGTTTATGTCAAAATAATAAGGGAAATTCTGTGGTTGTCCGGCAATAGGAGCTGTTTGAACAGATCCGGAAACGTAATTACTATGCCAGTAAGTACTAATATTTCCGTCTATAGCGAGTGATGCTGGATGGATGGAATATTGCGAGCTGCTACTGGCGGCCCAACCGGTTTGGTTTATGCCGAAGTGATAAACTGGGATGTTATTTGCAAATGTGAAAGAATATATATTTGAGGTCAGTATGCTTCCATCCGTGTATACTGCTCGTAAATAAAATTGATATTTGCTGTCGGTAGAATGAAGGTCTGCAACATCTATGAAAGTACTGAAAGTGTTGCTGGTATTGCTTACTAATCCAGAAGGTGCGTAATAGTCATCGTTTGGACTGAAGTAAGAGATTATTCCATTTAGCGGTGCGCTTGAAGTGTATGTGCCGGAAATATTAATACGGCCGTTAGAGTAGCTGCTGGTGATGCTTGTAATGTTGAAATCACCATCAAATTTGTAAAAATATCCTGCAGGTTTGGTGGTTGTAGAAAATAACTGACAATTGTTAAGTACCGCACAACATGATTTGGTGAGAATAGTAGAAGAGTAGCCATAAGTATAATTGCCTATACCCATTAAAGAAGTTCCGTAACCGGCTACGTTTTCTTGGCTTTTAGGAAGGGCATCATGGTCGAGATTCATGGCGTGACCTAATTCATGAAAAAATCCTCCCAAGTATGCTTTTATTTTATCTGTGCCTGCATTGTTTAGTGTTAGATTTTTGCAGTCCCACGCTTCATTATCGCCTACAAAGCACGTGGTGCCTAATCCGTAATAAGGTATTTCAGTTTCTGGGGTAGGTACGGCTGTAAAAATAATCGTATGTTCACTTGTTCTGTCTGTTGGATGGCTTGCAAACCAAGTGCTGACTTCGGAAAGTATTCTGCCTCCTCCTGCTGAATAGGAATAGGATGTCATTGGTAAAGCTCCATGTATCACATTGATTTTAATTCTATTGGTAGCTGGATTTTTTAGAAGTCCAAAACTACGACTTCCATATCCCCAGTTATACATATTCTGGCGATAATATTCTTGTGCAGCTATCATAAACTCACTTACTCTTCTTTCGTATTCTGGACGGGCGGAGATATTAGAAGGAATGAAATATACAACGTTAATGTTGTATGGCATCTCAGATTGATACGCTCCTAAAGATACTTTGCTTGCCTTTTCGTTGGCTGTGATTGTTGGATTTTCCTGTTTGTCAAGATCTTCTTCCCTGCAGCTTACTACAAGTAAGGTAAGACAAACCATTAAAGTTTGTAAAATTTTTTTTCTCATTGTGTGTTGTTTTAAAATATTAAAATTGTTAAATTTTAATGTTGCAAAATTAATTAAATTTTAGTTTTATTTAGATTATTTAATGTTAAAAAATGTTAATTGCATGTTTTTTAAATCATATAAATGGTTTATTAGTAATTAATTTAATAGTGATCTCTAATTGTTTTAATTAATTATAGCTAGAACTTCATGTCATTATATTGAGAACTAATCTGGAAGAAATTTTGGAATTAAAACAGTGAAACCTCTTGAAATTTTTCAAGAGGTCGATTAATTACTTTTAGTATATTTCTTACTATTATTCGTAAGCGCCAATTTCGGGCATTGCTATATAAGGTTGAGCATCATGACTGCTATAGAAAACAATACGGACGTATCTGCAGTTTTCTTTTTGGGCAAATGCGGTATATTGCTTGTCTATGGTATTTGTTAGATTAAAAGTCCCTTGATGTTTCCAGCCGTCATTTGTGGTTGCTCTTGTATATATTACAGTTGTTTTTGCGGTACGAACAAGCCCTTGGTGCTGGGTGAATGATAATCCGGATATCCCTTTGATTGCCCCCATATTAATATCAAAGTAATAAGGGAAATTTTGTGGTTGCCCCGCGATAGGATCGGTTTGTACAGAGCCTGCACTGTAATTGGTATGCCAATAAGTATTAATATTGTCATCAATGGCAAGTGAAGAAGGATAAGCTGCGTATTGAGAACTGCTGCTTACCGTCCAGTTGTCTTTGTTTACCGGAAAATTAAGATCAGGTATATCGTTTTTAAAAGTAAATGGAAAGGTAACCCAATTGGAGTTTCCATTAACGAACTGTGCTTGTAATACAAGACTATAAGTTTTTTCTGTAAAATAAAGATCTGAAACATCTACATAAGTGGAAAAAGTATTTGTACCATCAGTATTGCTCGAGCCCGATACAGCGTGGTAATATGAATCTTTGGGAATGAAATAAGAATTTATTGCATTGATGGGTGCGTCTACACTGTAAGTACCCCAAATATTGATACGCCCGTTTATGTAGCTATGATTGATGCTGGTAATTTTAAATCCATTACTGCCTGTGTAAAAATAACCCGTCGGCTTGGCAATCGTTGAAAACAACTGGGTGTTGTTGAGGATGGCGCAGCTAGCCTTCGTAAGAATAGTAGAAGAGTAGCCGTAGGTTTGATTGCCCCAGCTCATAAGTGAAGTGCCGTATCCTGCAACATTGGTAAGACTTTTTGCAAGTGCATCGTGAGGTAATCCCAGGCCGTGTCCCAATTCATGAAGAAATCCACCCATATAGGCTTTAGCTTGATTTCCTCTTGCGCTGTTTTCATTGAAATATTGAACATCGCTATCTTCATTATCGCCAACAAAGAAGTTTCTGCCTAATCCATAATATGGTATTTCGGTATTTATGGATGGTGTAGCAGTTATTATTACATTATGGTCACTTGTTTTGTCGGCTGGATGGTTTGCGAACCAAGCATTTACTTCTGATAATATTTGGTTTCCGGATGAGTAAGGATAAGAAGATATAGGCAGAGCTCCGTTAATAATATTTATTTTGATCCTATTGGTTGCTGGATTTTTTAGTAATCCGAAAGTACGATTTCCATAGCCCCAATTGTACATCATTTGTCGATAATATTCCTGTGCATGGAGTAGGGTTTCGCTTACTCTTCTTTCGTAATCGGGGCGTGCGCTTACATCGGAAGGAATAAAATAAACCACATTTAGGTTATATGGCATTTCAGATTCATATATGCCGGAGGTTACTTTACTTGCTCTCTGGGTTGATGCTACTGGGTTTTCCTGTTGGCTTAAATCTTCCTCTCGGCAGTTTATCAAAAGTAAGATAAGACAAGTAGTTAAAATGTGTAATTTTTTTTTCATAAGAGGTTAGATTAAAATTATTAATTTGATATTGATGATGTTTTTGTATTGCAAACTTAATTTATTTTCTCTTTTGTTTTGATGAATATGTGTTAAATTGTATTAATTAAGTATTTTATTAATTAAAAAATTGTATTATTTGTAAATAATTAATATTTTTAACATATTGCTTTAATTATTTATAAGTAAATACAAATGTCAAGTTGTGAGAATTAAATTAATTGGAAATTTAATAATATAGTATAAAAGTAAATTGCAAAAAAAGCCTCCCAAAATTTTTCGGGAGGCTTTTATATTAATAAAAAATCAAATTCAGACTTGAGGAGTTTGACTTTTATGACTTTCTTCATAGAGCTTTGCAGCGCTCCATTTTGCGTGTTTTGATGGAACGATTTTATACCCTTTTTTATACGTGTAGACCTTGGTAAATTCGGCTCCGAAGAAGACCAGCATACAGGAATAATTAATCCACATCATGATCAAAATTACAGTTCCGGCTGTTCCAAAAGCGGAAGTAGGTTTGAAATTTCCAAAATAAAGACTTAATAAGAATTTGCCTAAAGTAAATAAAAGTGTCGTTAAAAAAGCGCCTTTCCAAACAGGTCTCCAACTGATTTGTACGTCTGGAAGGAATTTGAACATCAATGCAAACATCAACATTACCAATCCGAAACCGACTCCAAAATTGACTAATTCTACGAGTAAATAAGTTTCAAAACCGAAATATTTAGTAATAATATTATTGAAAACACTTATTAATGAAGATAAAATCATGGTAATCATTAATAAAAATCCGATCATAAGGATCATTCCTAGTGAGTTGGCTCTGTCTAAAAGAAATTTAACCAAAGCTTTTTTCGGAGCAGACTGTACGTCCCAAAGACTGTTTAGTGAATGCTGAAGCTGAAAAAATAGAGTAGTGGAACCAAAAACTAAAGAACCAATACCCACAATTTTCATGAAAATATTTTGCTTATCAATCAAAGCTCCTGCAATCATGCTTTCTACACTTTTTGAAACTTCAGCCCCCATGATTCCGCTTATCTGGTTGCTTATTTCGCCACGAATAGCTTCTTCACCGAAGAAATTACCTGCAATCCAAATAATAATAATCAACAAACCCGGAATGGAAAATATAGCATAATAGGCAAGACTCGCAGAATCTCGTGATGCGTTGGAATTATTCCATTCGTCGAAAGTTTCTTTTAAAACTTCCCAGAAAAATTTTGCGTTTTTTACCATACATTTGTGTTTAAATAGATCAATATTAAAAATCAGAACCCTAAAAAGGATATCCGATTGCGATATTCAATACAAGATTATCTTTTCTCCAACTTGGATCTCCGAAATTAATTCTGTCAAATGCCCAACGATCACCTTTTTCATAATAAGGAACTCTCAACGGCATTGCTAAGTCTAATCTTAAAACCAGAATAGAGAAATCAAGTCTTAGACCAACTCCGGCTCCGACGGCAATTTCGTTTGCAAAATCTTTTGAAAATGTAGCACCAGGTCTGGAAGAATCCTCATTTAACAGCCAAATATTTCCAGCGTCAACAAAAGCGGCAACATTTAGAAATTTATATAAATTAGCACGATATTCTGCGTTTAATTCTAATTTAATATCTCCTGACTGATCTAATAATGTTCCTTTCGGAATCGTTCTTGGATCAAAACTTCCCGGTCCTAAAGTTCTTGCACGGAAAGCACGAATACTGTTACTTCCTCCTGAGAAAAACTGTTTAGAGAAAGGGATAAATTCTGAATTTCCATATGGATAAGCGATACCGCCAATGAATCTGCTGGCAAATGAACTCTTTTCTGTAAACTTATGATAGAATCTGAAATCATTTTCAATTTTCGCATATTGACTGAACGGAATTCCGAAAATTTCTTTCTCTTTATCTTTTTTTACATTGGCTCCCGTTACCAAACCTGTAATATTTCCTGCAAGATCCAATGTCCCTTTATAATAGATCGTATTGGTTTTGGGAAGCATTGTATTGGTGTAGGTATAAGTATAAGTTGGTCCAAAAATTAACTGCTCGGCGACTACTCTTCTTGCAGCGGGAGTTGTAGCTTGATCCCAAAATGCCTGAGTTACATTCGCTGGAGATACAAGGGTGATATCAATGACTTTTAAATCATGCTCTTTTCTTGCATTTTCTTTCCAGACGTATCCGAATGATGCATTAAAATTGTTTAGTTTATAAAATTCTGTACGATTTAGTAATTCATACCCTAACGTAATATTGGTTCGCGGAACAAACGCACTCGAAGAATTAAAACGGAACGGCGCTACAATTCTTGGGATAGAAAGCTGAACATTACCTCCTGCACGGAAAATATTTTTTGCATTTTCTTGTCCTCCCATTTGTACATCAAACGCTCCATAAACGGCTGCTTTAAATTGTTCTGCTCCTTTGAAGAAGTTTCTGTGTGTCCAGTTTAGGTTTAATTCGCTACCTGCATAATTTGCGGAGTTTGTTCTTCCTAAAGCTTCCAGTCTAAGTGATTGAATTTGTCTCGGTGTTAATAAATAATACGCATCAAATTTATGATTTAAAGAATCTGAAACTACAAATTCATTTTTCACAAATTTGAAAACTCCCAAACTGATCAAACGGTTCAACGTAAGATTATGATTGGAACGATTGTAAAGATCACCTTTTTTAAAGTAAAGTGCTCTGTCGAAAATTTTCGGTTTAAATTTATGCTGAGGATCAATTACATAAATGTCATCGTAAGCATATTTTGAAAGCGAATCCGGATTCATCGGAACGCTGTATTTTCCTTTTTTTACATCCTGAATGTTGTAAGTTGGAAAGACAATCACATTATTAATGCTGAATTGCTCTGTTGCCAAATCAGGAGTGTCTTCTTTCAGTTTTACATTCAGTTCAACTTTATGGGTTTTACTCACCGTACTGTCGGCCTGAACAATAATATTGTCCCCACTGAAATAATAAAAACCTCTTTCTTTTAAACCATTATCAATTCGTTCTCTTTCATTTTTAATGACATCAAGATCAAAAGGCTGTCCGGCTTTTAAGATGGTTTTATTTGTTAAAGTCTGAATTTCTCTGTTAACAAGCGTAGAATCCTGTTGAAATTTAACGTTACTGATTAAATATCTTGCCCCAGGTCTCACGGTATAAATTACCTGTGCTTTTTTATTTTTAGAAACAGTATCGTAAGTCGCTTTTGCGTTAAAATATCCCTTATTTTCAGAATAATTCTGAATAATATCTTTGTTGAATTCACGATCTACATCTCCTAATAAAACAGGTTTTTCACCTACTTTATATTTCAGCCAATAATTAAAACCTTTGTCTTTTTTAGGTTCTTTGGCGATGTTGTAAAAGTATAATTTCGGACGTAATCCTAATATTGTTGAGTTGGGTTTCGGAACCAAATTTTCTTCCAAAGCAGACTGAAGTTCATTTTTTTCCTTCTTCGAAATGGTGTCATTTTCGATCTTTACTTCTGCGCCTGTGTACAACATTTGTCCTTCTTTCAGATATTTCGTGTTGCTGCACGAAAGACTAACCGCGGCAAATCCCGAAGCGAACAAATATTTATAATATATATTAAATTTACTTTTCATATTTACATTTTAACACTGTGATTAAGTCTAATAGTTTCTACGTCTATTTATTAAATTCTACCACCTGGTTATTTTTATTTTCTTTTTTACGTCTGTCTTTTTTAGCTTTTTGGAAAATCTCACGGAATTTGTCATAATCTAAAGTGATGATAAAACCAACTCCCGTTTCTATGATCTGCCCCTGAAGAGCCACCTGATATTCATCTTTACGATACGCGCGAAGCATATATCTTCCGTCTTTTGAAAGGCTATAATCTACGGTTACATCGCCGGCGATATTGGTTGTACTTTCATTTTGTCGGGCATCACCTTCCAGTGCAAAATTACTTCCGACAGTAACTTTTAGACGGTCGTTTAATAATTTTTTGCTTAAACCAACATTAAGATCGGTTCTTGTATTTTTTTCTCCTGAGGAATAATCTTCCGAAGAATCAAGACCTAAATCTATATCAACTCCTTTGATCAGACCTGATGCAAGATTGTTTAATTGTTGAGAAAGAATTTTACTCACACTTTGTCTTGCCATCGCTTCTGCCGACATTCCTGCACCGGATTCGAACGGATTCTCACCAATGAAACGGTTGAGTAAGAGAAGAGCAAAGACCTGTTTATTCAGTTCAGATTCTTCAGTTCTCAGCTGGGTAAGTTTTGCATCTACAATATCTGTTACTGTTGATGAAACAGCGTTATTTTTTTCGTCAGTCGTGATATCAAATGAAATTTCAGGTTTCAGTAATTCACCTTTCATCTTTAATAAGGTATTGAAAGGAATTCTTTGTTTAAACTGATTCAATATCGAAGCATCTTCTCCGCTTACCTGTTGCTCAACAAGGTCGATAGGAGGGGCTTCTGTTTTATAAACTGCCGTGATATCCATTGTTGCTGCGGTCGGCTCTCCCGTCCAGGTAATAGTGCTTCCTTTTTGGATGTCGAATTTACGTTTCAGAAGGCTTACAGAAAGTTCGTAAGAGCCTTTTTCCACTTCATAAACTCCCACAAGCGTTGTTTTTCCTGATGGATCGACACCGCCAGTCAATTCAGCTTCACCTTGAAGTTTTACAAAATCACCGTTGGCTTTGTCAATAACGATCGACATTTTAGCTTCTTTGCTTACTTCGATATTTACACTTACATCCATTCCTTTGATTCGGCTTTGAGCTTTCAGAGAATCTGCTTTGATGGTTTTGTTTAAAACTACCTGATCCTGATCGATAAACTCAACAATTCCGTCTCTTTCCTGCAATGATGGACTGGTTTGCGGAAGTACAAAAGTGAAATCCGTATCATCAGAAACCGCCAGTCTTCCGTCAACTTTTGGTAAATCTAAGTTTCCGCGAATGTGAAGTCCTGCATCAATAGCAAGAATTCCGTACATCATGGCATCATTAGATTTTTCAGAATTTACCACTTTGAAATCTTTCGCATTTACATCTAAATTGAAAGCAAAATCTCTGTAGGTTTGAGTAAGAACCTGTCCGTCCACAACTAGTGAATTTCCGTCTTTATCGTTTATTTTAAATTTATCAAATTCAATTCCTCTGTTTGTAAAATCGATCTCGTCATTCAGTTTTCTGAAATCACTTCCCGTTTTTGCAATCTCCAGACCAACATCATTGAATTTTACTTTTCCTAAAATATTAGGTTTGTCGGCACTTCCTGTAATTTTCAGATTTCCTGAAAGATAACCTTCCGTATTGGTGATCGCGTTCATCGAGAATCCTTGTGCAGACTTCATTTGAAGCTTATTGATCGCCATATTCAGGTCAAATGTGCTTGAAGAAGTATTGTAATCTCCCAAGATTTTCACATCATTATCATTTCCGGAAAGCGCAATATCAGCATTTAAAAGATTAGGTGAAGTATTGTTGACTTTCACGGCAAGATTTCCAACCGGATTTCCATAAACGAATAAATCTGAAACCGTAAGATCAGAATTGAATGTCATGTTTTTCGTTAAATCTCGAAGCTGAGCGGTTCCGTTGATGGTTCCTTTTGCTAAAACAGTATCTTTTTTAATAATTTCAGTGATGGTTTCAATTTTGAAATCTTTCAACGAAACATTTAGAGGACTGTTTGGAGATTGAGTCTCGGATTGAAGTAAAATTTCACTTCCTCCATTTGAAAGTCTGAAATTATCAGCTAAAATTCCTTTGCTGCTGATCTGGATTTTATTTCCTTCGCCAACCGTCCAATCGCTGTAATTTAATTTTAAACCATTCGGATTTAAAGATATTTCGGTAATATCGTTCAGTGATTTTGCATTTCCTGCGATCAGGAATTGAGTCACATCTTTTTCGTCTTTGGTTGTGATGTTGTAATTGATGATATTATTGGCGACATCCCCGTTGATATTCACTTTATTTAAAGCTAAACTTGAACTTTTTAAGGCTGCTACACCAAGATTATACTGTAAAGCCTGATTTTCATTCGTGACTTTTAATGAAGCATTTTCAATAGAATTTTCACCATATAACAATTGTGGAATTTGTCCGTCGATCTCAATTTTCTGAGAATCTGCGTCATAATTTCCAACTAAATTGATCGTTTCAAAACTTTTCAGATCCGGAACAAATTTTCTGATCAGATCATCATTTTTAATTTTAGCATTAAAGGTAAAATGTTGTCCAGCATCAATTTTCTGTGCCTTACCGGGCTTTTGGAATTGATAGTATTGATTAATTGTATTGGCTAAAGATCCAAAGATCTGCGTCAATTTATATTTTCCTGCGAGTTCAACATCTGCAATTTGCGAGTTAAAAATAATCTTGGTTGAATCATTGGTTGAAGAAGCTATCAGGTTAACTTCCTGAATTGGATACACTTCTTTCGTGTCAGAAAAAGCAAAATTTTGAAGATTTAAATATCCGTTAAGATTATCGGGATCAAGATTGGTGAAATCACCGTCAATTTTTCCTCCGATGATCATTTGTTTATCGTAGAAACCAAGCTTGTTTAGGTCTAACTTAATGATATCTCCGTTTACTTTTACGGTAGGATTTTTTTCGTTATAAACTCCGGAAGCGATTAATTTTAAATTAGCATTCGGATCTTTAGAGTTTAAAACAATATTATAAACGCCACGGTTGATCTTGCCTGTAAGATCCATGTTTTGATAACGGTAACCTTTATAAACTGCCGATGCAACATGACCTTTCAAGTCGGCGTTTGCATTTTTGAAATCAAAACTTTCTCCTTTTGCTGAAATTTGGGCAGTGATCGGTCCAATATCTTTATTCTGAATGAATTTTCCGATCTGTAAACCTTGAAGGTTGGCCTTCACATCATACAACTCATGGTTTTTTCTGCGCATATCTACTTGAGCAATAATCGCTGCGTTTCCAAGGGTTGAATACAGATTAAGATTGGTATCTACCACTTTCGTTGTACCTTTTGCGGTTCCTTTTATACTGAAATTTGAAGGCAGAGAAATATTTGATGGAATCGTATTTTTCGGAACTAAATTATAGATCGTTTTTGCTGATGAAGACAATTCTGCAATTCTCAGATCGTAATACAGATTATCAGGATTCATCGCATTTTTAATTCTTCCTGATGCGGCAACGCGCAATTGATCCAATCCTGAAACTTTCAGATCCTGAATCAGTAAATCATTCACAATTCCTTTTACATTCGCGTTAATACTCAATATCGCGTTTGGATATTTGTTGAATGGAACGGTATTTCTTAACGTCGGAACCAAATTTAAAATATCAGAAAAACCAATTTTAGAATCTTTGATATTCGCTGAAATTTTTACAGTTCCCGGGTTTGAACTTAACTGTTCAATCGAGCTATAATTTAAAATAACCTCATCTCTGATAAGCGTTTTCGGAGTCTGTAAATAAAGATCTTTCAGGTAAGCTTCTTTTTCACCATACACAAAATCGGTGTTGAATTTTTGAATATCCAAACCTCTCGCTTCCTGAATTTCCGCTGAATTTACAGTTCCTGCAAAAGTATTGTTCTCCATTTTAAAGCTTCGAACCTCAACATTCATTTTAGAAAAATTCATGTGGTTGAAATCCATTCCCTGTTTTGTAGGAGCGATCGCGGTGTTGTTATAAGCTACTTTTACATCATTTAAAACCAATTTTCCTAAAAGAAGTTTCATTGCTTTTTCTTTGTCGGAATTGGTTGATGGTTCAGGTTCTTTCGTATTTTTTGGATTGGCATTTTGTGCCGGAAGATATAAGTTGGCGTTGATGTCTGCTCCGGAAAGAAATACATTTCCAACATTATAAGCATTGTTTTCAAGATCAAGCTTGTTGACTTTCGTGCTTAATTCTTTAAATAAAACTTTTGCAAATGTTTTGGTATTGTCGTCTCCGTAATCGATGTCGAAATTGGTTAATTTAATTCCTCTTAATCCGATCTGCATTGGTTTTTGATTGTTTAGAGAATCCACTTTTTTCTCTACTTTTTTGGAAACTTCTTTTACAAGATCTTGTTTAAGTTTTAATTTTAATCCGTCAAGATTGATGTCATTAACGGCGTAGGTATTTTTAGTTAAATCAAACGTTTTAACTCTGGTGTCGAAAGATTTGAAATATAATTTAATGTCATTATTCGATTGTTGATCGTTGAAAGTAACGCCAATATCTTTTAAATTAATTTTATCAAGAGAAATAATGAATGGTTTTGACGGACTTTCTTCTTTATCAGTCGTCGCAAAAGCATCCATAATATAAGCGAAATTGAATTTTCCGTCCGGCTTTCTAACCACATTCGCGCGAACGCCTTCCAGATCTACAGAAGTAATATCCGCGGTGGAATTGATAAGTTTAAGCATATTTAAACCTACATCCAGTTTTTTTACGGCAAGAAGCGTATCGATATTTTGGCCTTTTAAATACAAATTTTCCATAACAAGACTGTTTGGAAACCCTATATAAACCTTTTCTAAGCTTACTTTTGTTTTGATTTTTTTCTCAAGATAGACAACCAATTTGTCTTTGATGAAGTTTTGAACCGCCGGAAGCCTTAAGCTGAATATAAGCAAAGTGAGGAAAACCAATATTGAAATAAAGGTTATTGCAATACGCTTTAGGATCTTTCTTTTATTAAATTTAAGTTTCAAATGTAAGTGGTTTGTAACAAAGATAATAAATCATTTTTCATTGAATATTAATTTTCTTTGTTGTATTAGCACTTTGCAAGTACAAAAATCCTGCCTTGGCCGACTATTATGGAATTTAGTTTAGCTAGTCAAGTGAATTAGTTGATAAGAACAGCCAAGACATGGATTTAGGGTGATATTTTAAAAGCCCTCTTTCTAATCATTTTTTTTTCGTTGAAAAGGTGTGATGCAAAAATGAAATCAAATGTTAGTTTTTAAAAGAGGGCATGGTTGATATTTAGGTGTAAATTTTATTCGTTGTTATTTTCCCATTTTACTTCTTCTCCTTGAGGCGCGGCACCTCCCTGAGCTTCCGTAATAGGCGTTGTTTCCTGATTGATGTGATAAACGTAAGCTGCAATTTTTTCGGCATCTCTTCCTGTGATCGTTCCTTCTTTGATGAAAGGTCGCATGGTTGGATTATTGGGTGAGCCGTTTTCGAGCATCCAGAAAACATTTTTAAATAAGCTTTTTTCTTTGATGTTGATCCAGTGCGTGTCGGTAAGATTCGGGCCGATTCCTCCTTTTGCTCCGTCTCCGTGGCAGGTTACGCAATTTGTTTTAAATAATTGTTCGCCTTCTGCGATGTTGTCTGCGCTGTATTTTGCAGTTTCCAGATTGATCTGTAGAGCCGTTTTTTCATATTCTGTGATGGATGCTAACATGGTTTTAGTCTCTTTGTTTAATTCGGCTTCGGGATGAGCGTAATCTGTGAATGCAAAAGCAAATAAATAGACTGCGCAGAAAACACATCCGAACCAGAATAAGCCGATCCACCATTTGGGTAAAGAATTATCAAGTTCTGTGATTCCATCGAAGCCATGATCGATCAGAATATCTTTTTCCTCGGTTGCAGATTGTTTTTTAAAGGCTGAATTCCACAGTTTTTGATAGTAAGGAACATTTTTTTCATTTAAATATTCTTTTCTCTCTTCCTCAGATAATCTGCTGAATCTTTCATTCTCAACCAGATCTCCAATGGAATTCATGATGAGAAGTAAAATAGTCGTAATCAATATCAATGCCCAGAAAAAAGGCGAATAAAAATATCCTGAATCTTGAGCAAACATTTCGAATGCCATGATCGTTAAACCAATTGTTGCAGCAATATATATTGAAATTGGGGTTCTCGTTTTCATTGTAATAAAATTTAATGATTACTTTATGCTTGCTGTTTTGATCTCTGTTGTCTTGATATCGGCTCCTAATCTTTGCAGATAGGCGATCATTGCTATAATTTCTCTCTGCTCAAGCGGAACGAATGAAGATCCTTTCGTTGATTTGTCTTTTTCAACCTGATCTCTTACATCGGTAGCTTCAGAATAAATTCTTTTAACGATGGCTTTCGATTGATTATCTGCCCATTTGCCGGCTGAATCTATTTCAGCTTTTGTGTACGGAACATCGAAACTGTTTTTCATTAATTTCATTTTATCCACCATTTGAGAGCGGTCAAGTTTATTGGTAATCAACCATGGAAAACGGGGCATAATAGAACCTGCAGAAGTAATTCTCGGGTTGTACATATGTTTAAAATGCCATGAATCCGGGTTTCTTTCTCCTTCTCGGTGTAAGTCGGGTCCGGTTCTTTTTGATCCCCATAAAAATGGTCGATCATAAACGAACTCTCCCGCTTTTGAATACTGCCCGTTTTTACCGTCAAACCTCATCACTTCATCACGGAAAGGTCTAACCATTTGTGAGTGACATGAGTTGCAACCTTCACGGATATACAAGTCTCTTCCTTCCAATTCCAATGGTGAATAAGGTTTCACGGCGGTAATTTCGGGAACGCTTTGTTTAAGAGATAGGGTAGGGACAATCTCTATCAATCCTCCAATTGAAATCACTACAAAAGCTAGTATGGATAATAATTTTGGTGTTCTTTCCAGCCAAAGGTGTGCGCCTTCGCCTTCTTTTCTGCTGCTTCCGACATTGGCCAAAGCAGGTGCTTCTGCAGGTACATTTTTTTGGAATGATCCGGCTTTGATTGTTTTAATAACATTCACAACCATTAAGATTGCCCCTGAAAGATAAAGCAATCCTCCTACAAACCTCATTTTAAAGTAAGGAATAATTGCAGTTACGGTATCTAACCAGTTTTTATAAAGTAAAGTTCCGTCCGGATTGAATTGTTTCCACATTAATCCTTGCGTAAATCCTGAAATATACATTGGTACAGCATAGAAAATAATTCCTAATGTTCCTAACCAGAAGTGCCAATTGGCTAATTTTTTAGACCAAAGTTGGGTTCTCCACATCACCGGAATCAAATAATAGATAACTCCAAAAGCCATAAAACCATTCCATCCAAGCGCACCTAAGTGTACGTGACCAATCACCCAGTCTGTATAATGACCTATTTTATTTAAAGATTTTGTTGCTAAAAGTGGGCCTTCAAAAGTTGCCATTCCATAACAGGTAACGGCTACGACGAAGAATTTAAGGATTGGATTTTCTCTTACTTTATCCCACGCACCTCTTAAAGTTAAAAGGCCGTTCAGCATTCCTCCCCAAGATGGAGCAATCAGCATGATGGAGAAACCTGTTCCCACTGCCTGAGCCCAAGCCGGTAAAGCGGTATATTGAAGGTGGTGCGGACCTGCCCACAGATAAACGAAAATCAAAGACCAAAAGTGAATAATGGAAAGTTTATATGAAAAGACAGGTCTGTCAGCAGCTTTAGGCATAAAATAATACATCAAGCCTAAAACCGGAGTCGTTAGTACGAATGCAACCGCATTGTGACCATACCACCATTGAACCAAGGCATCTTTTACTCCTGCATATATAGAATATGATTTCCAGCTTGTGAATGATAACGGAACTTCAAGATTATTAAAGATATGAAGCATCGCCACGGCAATCCAAGTTGCGATATAAAACCAAATGGCAACATACAAATGTCTTACTCTTCTTTTCGCAATCGTTCCAAACATATTGATTCCGAAGATGATCCATGAGAAAGCAATTAAAATATCGATCGGCCATTCGTGTTCTGCGTATTCTTTAGAAGTGTTGATTCCCATTAAGAAAGTGATCACAACGCTGACGATCATTATTTGCCAAGACCAGAAATGCAACCATGATAAGGTATCGCTGTACATTCTTGTTTTTAATAGTCTTTGCATGCTGTAGTAAGCTCCGCAAAAGAATGAATTACAGACAAATGCAAAGATCACGGCACTTGTATGAAGCATTCTGATTCTTCCAAATCCCATTGCACCTTGTGTGTTGATCAACCCTTGAATATTTCCGGATGCTAAACTTTTAATCGTAGTATCATCTGTTCCAAATAAAAATTCAGGTAATTCTGGGTAGAAAAGCATTAAAGCAGCCGTAAGACCGAGTAAAAATCCGACCAAACCAAATACAATAGTAGCATACAAGAATGCTCTGACAATATTATTGTCATAATTAAATCTTTGCGTCTCCATAATTCCAATTGTGTGTACCGAAGTGATAAATTTTTCTTTTAAAATGATTTAATCAGATAAATTTTTAAACCAAATTTTAGGATGAAATAAATATCATGTAACGTGTATAATGTTTTGCCAAAGGTATTTATTAACTTTGTTAGAGGCTATTAGATAAACTTCTAAAATATACCGAAAACTACTAAAACAAAAAGGATGAAGATATGTGGACAAAACATCAGAAAAATTCGAAGGAGTAAAGATTTTACCCAAGAATATATGGCTTTTGAAATGGGGATTTCACAAAAGGCCTATTCCGATATTGAAAATTCTAAAGTGAAGATCAATCTGGATATTTTAAACAAAATTTCAGGAATTTTAGATATAAAACCTTCCGACATCTGTAGTATTTCTCATAAATGCGGAACGAATGATTTTGAAGATAAGTATCACGATCTGGTAGAATATATGAAGGAAAATAATATTGCCATTCCAAAAGAGTATTTATAAACTTGTTAGATATAATATCAAAAAGGCTGCTTCAATAAGAGGCAGCCTTTAATTTTTTCAAATTATTTTAGACTTAATACTAAGAGAACTTGATAAATCTAGTTAGTTGGTCAATCGCAAAGGCGCAAATTAAGATTAAATATATTCTTCTAAGGCGCAAGGATTTTATCTTCGATAAAATTTAATAAAGCAAATTTATTACTGAATTAATTGAATATGATGTTTACTGAAAATCTCCGATTTTCTTGCGCCTTAAAAACAAGTATTATATTAAAAAATTGCGTCTTTGCGATTACCAACTGTTTAAACAGTTTTTAGTTTAAAATTTTACTTTTTCAATAGTCCCGGATATAGAATTCCATCTGTTTTCATAGTAAGATGTAATAATTGTGCAATTAATGGAGCAATATCTTCCTGTCCCATTAGAGGTAAAACCGTTCCTTGTTTGATGTTTTTACCAAAAGCAACGAATCCTGTTTGAATTTCTTTAAAATCTGTTGGTAAATAACCGTGGGTTCCTCCGTCTGCCGCTTTTAATAATTCTCCTGTAGCGGTTGCTCCAAAACTCACTCCCTGATAAGCTGCTAGTGCTAATGGTGCAGTGGGATCTCATTGAGCATCTGCGATTTGCTGTTTATCCAGAACATGGAAAAGTTTTTTGTATCCATCAGGTAAATTGTTGAGAAGTTCATTTACTTTAGTTAGCGTAGCTTTATCATTAGGATTTTTCAAATGTAAAAATGCAGAACCTCCACTTGCCTGAAAGTAAGCTTTCCAGTCTTCTTTTTTATCGTTATCATATAATCCTGCTTTTGCGAGCATAACATTGGGGTTAAACTGAGAATGGATATCCACAAATCCGTGATCTCCTGTGATGATAAACGTTGTGTTTTCATCAATTCCTGCTGCTGTTGCGGCATCAATAAGTGTTTTGATGGCTACATCCGCGCCAACAACGGCAGAGCGCACTTTGTCACCATCTCTTCCTTCTTCATGCTCAAAGTGATCGACAGCTGCAATATGAAGGGCTAAAAATGATGGCTTGTATCTCTTTAAAATATAAGCGGCCATTCTTGCTTTGTTTTGATCAGTTACAGCATGGTCTAAACTTGCTCCGTATTCCCCAAATTTCCCGACTGCATAATCCTGAACTTCCTGGAAAAGCTCTTTAGGGGTTGATTCTAAGCTCATTGCTTTTACTTCATCCTTTTTCTCACCCTTATTTTTTGGAAGATAAACGTATTCCGGTAAATTGTAAGTGATTGGAGCTCCTACGGTTACAGGCCAGCTTACCCCAGCAGTAGTAAGTCCTGCTTCTTTAGCAACACTGAAAATTGTTGGAACTTTAATATCCTTATAAAACCAAAACCATTCTCCCGTAATTCCTAAAGGCTGAACCGGAGTATTATAATAAATACCATGCTTTGCAGGCAAAACTCCGCTTACGATCGTAGTGTGAGATGGATAGGTAACGGTTGGAAATGAACCACGAACGCCATTGGCATAAGTTCCTTTTTTCATCATTTGTCTGAGGTTTACCATAGACCATTCAGGATTCAGATAAAATTCAGGTCTAAGACCATCAATACTTATTAAAACGACATGGTCTGAATTATTTTGAGCTTTCGCCAATCCCGTTGCCAGCGCAAGAAAAAGGAATATTTTTTTCATTGTAAAAATTTTTGCAAGATTAGGATATTAGTATTAATAGAATATGAATAGACTATTAAGTTTACTTTCTTTATTAAATGTTTGTTGAGGATTAAAATTATTAACGCTGTCAATTAACTTTTATAAAGTCTTCAATAAAATCAAGAGCGAAAGTTTTTATATATTTAAGCTATATTTTTTCGATCTATGAACAATGAAAATAAAGAGGAACAAAAAGGTTCTCTTGTCAGAGGGTTAACCAATCGACACATTCAATTAATTGCTCTTGGAGGCGCCATCGGAACAGGATTGTTTCTTGGAATTGGTCCCGCAGCGGTTTTGGCAGGCCCTTCAGTTATTTTAGGATATGCGTTGGCAGGAATTATTGCCTTTTTTATCATGCGTCAACTTGGTGAAATGGTTGTTCAGGAACCGGTTTCAGGAAGTTTTAGTTATTTTGCTTACAAATATTGGGGAAAATTCCCAGGTTTTGCTTCGGGTTGGAATTACTGGATTCTTTACATTCTCGTAAGTATGGCCGAACTTACGGCGATTGGTCATTACATTCATTTTTGGTGGCCTGATATTCCTCTCTGGGTTTCGAGTTTATTCTTTTTTATTTTAATTAATGCTTTAAATCTGGCTTCCGTAAAAGTTTACGGTGAAACGGAATTTTGGTTTTCAATTATAAAAGTGGTAGCGATTATTGCAATGATTATTTTCGGTATTTATTTGTTGATAAGTGGAACCGGAGGAAGTAATGCAAGTATTTCTAATCTATGGAATGACGGTGGTTTTTTTCCAAAAGGTTTATTCAATCATAGTGAAAAAGGATATTCAGGGCTTTTTGCAGCTATGGCGATGATTATGTTTTCTTTTGGTGGATTAGAATTGATCGGAATTACCGCTGCAGAAGCGAAAAGTCCCGAAAAAACAATTCCTAAAGCTACTAATCAAGTAATTTATAGGATTCTGATTTTCTATGTTGGGGCGTTGGTTATTTTATTTTCTTTGAGTCCGTGGAGAGAAATTACAGAAGGCTCAAGTCCGTTTGTAATGGTTTTTCAAAATCTGAATGGATTAGAGTTTACCATGTTTGGAAAAGTGATTCAATTCAATGTTTTGATTGCGAATGTTTTGAATTTAATTGTATTGACAGCAGCTTTATCAGTTTACAACAGCAGTGTTTACAGTAACAGCAGAATGCTTTTCGGACTGGCTCAACAGGGGAATGCTCCGAAATTTTTACAGAAATTAAATAAAAATCACGTACCAATTAATGCAATCCTTATATCTTCTTGTTTTGCAGGAATCTGTATCATTATTAATAAATTAGTTCCGGAAAAAGCTTTTGAATATTTAATGGCTTTGGTGGTTTCATCATTAATTATCAATTGGTTGATGATTTGCTACACGCATTTGAAGTTCAGAAGAAATAAAATAGTATCGGGAGAAAAAACGAAATTTCCTTCCATATTTTACCCGATATCCAATTATATCTGCATTTTGTTTTTATTAGCTATTTTGGTATTGATGAGTATTACAGGAATGGAAATTCAGGTGATTTTAATTCCGATATGGGTAGCCTTTTTATTCGTAATGTATAAATTATACAAGCCGAAACAAGGATAACTATATTTTTTAGATAAAAGATATTTTGAAAGGACGGATGTTTATCTGTCCTTTTTTGTGCTTTATAGAAATAAAAAAAACCATCCTTAAAAAAGAATGGTTTGTAGACCCACAGGGATTCGAACCCCAACTGACGGTACCAAAAACCGGAGTGCTACCGTTACACTATGGGTCTGTTTTATTTTGGTGATGCAAATTTACAGCTTTTTTCTTTATAGGCAAGAGCTTCACTGAAAAAATGCAATTTTTTTATGTAAAAAAGTATAAGTGATTGTCTTTGAACGGGATTAATTTTTGAAAATTATACACAAAAAAACCACCCTTAAAAAGGATGGTTTGTAGACCCACAGGGATTCGAACCCCAACTGACGGTACCAAAAACCGGAGTGCTACCGTTACACTATGGGTCTGTTTTATTTTGGTGATGCAAATTTACAGCTTTTTTCATTATTTGCAAGAACTTTTTAAACTTTTTTTTAAATTTACATAACTTTTTATGTTGGTAAATATGGTGATAGACTTCAATAATCTCAGAATTAACAATTTACATTCGCAGACGGAATTTGAAAAGAAGGCGACTTTTTTTTTAGAAGATTGGCTGTCGGATTCTGAAACAGTGAAAGTACAGACTTCAGGTTCTACAGGAATTCCGAAAGTTTTCGAAATTGAAAAAAAGAAGATGCTCAATTCTGCCGTGATGACCTGTAATTTTTTAGGCTTAAAAGAAGGCGATACTGCATTATTGTGTCTTCCCGTAGAATATATTTCTGGTAAAATGATGGTAGTTAGGTCTTTTGAAAGAAAAATGAAGCTGATTGTTGCCAATCCATCCGTAAAGCCACTTGAAAATTTAGAAGAAGAAATAGGTTTCTGTGCAATGACACCTTTACAGGTTGAAAATTCATTAGATAAGCTCTATTTAATTAAAAATTTAATCATTGGTGGAGCAACAGTCTCCGAAAATTTGAAGGATAAAATTTTTCAAACCCTTAAACTATCAAATTCTCAAACCCAAATATTTGAAACGTATGGAATGTCAGAAACGCTTTCTCACATTGCATTAAAACAAATTTCACCAAAAGCAGAAGATTATTTTACAGCATTTGAAAACGTTTCTATTTCTAAAGATGAAAGAGGATGCTTAAGAATTTTTGCACCGAATGTAAATGCTGAGGTCTTGCAAACTAATGATTTAGTTGAGATTAAAGATGAAAACAAATTTAAATTTTTAGGAAGAATAGATAATGTCATCAATTCCGGTGGTGCAAAAATTTTCCCTGAAGAGCTGGAAGCTTTAGTTAAAAAAGAAATTCCAAATGAAGTTGTGTTTTTAGGCCTTAATGATGAAAGTTTGGGACAGAAATTGATATTAGTTATTGAAGGAGAAGAATCGAATGATTTAGTTGAAAAAATACATCAAATTCCATTTGAGAAAAATTTTCACAAACCGAAAGAAATTATTTTCATTAATGAAATCCCAAGAACACCGAATGGAAAAGTGAACAGGACAGAATTAAAAAACATATTGTAAAGTCTTTTATCTTTACTCTTTAATCCAATGATCTTAAAAATGAAAGATTTTTCAAAAGAACTCAATTTCAAAACTTCCCGCAGCAGTGGGGCAGGAGGGCAGAACGTCAATAAAGTTGAAACGGCTGTTACCGTACTTTGGAAAGTCGACGAATCTGAATTTTTTAATGAAAGACAAAAAGCTTTAATTCAGGAAAAACTAAAAAACAGAATAAATCTAGAGGGACTTTTATTCTTAACCGTTTCTGAAAGCAGAACACAATTAATGAATAAAAACAAAGCGATTGAAAAAATTATAGATATCGTGAATAAAGCTTTAATTGTTCCAAAAACAAGAATCGCTACAAAACCTTCCCGAGCGAAAAAAGAAAAAAGACTTGATACAAAAAAGAAGATATCTGAAAAGAAAGAAAACCGAAAATTTAAATATTAATCAAAGCTTAAAAAATGTTAATTCTTTGTTTTCTAAAAACTTATTTGTTATCTTAGTCAAAATTCAAGCAGTAATAATATGACAACATGTATTTCTCTTTCTACGAAAAGCCATTTTTCTGGGCTTTTGTTGTCATTACTTTATTTACATACAGATTCATTTTTGAAAAGTTCTAAAGACTTTATCAATTAAACCCTGTCGGATCCAAGGCGGGGGAGTATTTCCAGGTTTATTTATCGTTTAATGCAATTTTTCATAGGAAAAATGGCTGAATAATTCACACAGTTTTCTATGTTGGATCACTAAAAGATGCATTGTAATTTAATCTTGTTAATAAAATAAAAATGTCAGATAATATTATTGTAACTACCGGAATATATGATGCTATAAAAGATCATTTGAGAAGAAAAAAAGTAAGTAAGAATGAGGAAAACAGATTGACGGGAGAGCTAAGAAAAGCTAAACAGGTTTTAAGAAGAGATCTGCCTTCAGATGTTGTTACGGTTGATAGAAAAGTGACAATCAAAGATCATACACAAGATTTTGAACATGAATATTTTTTTGTGTCAACAACCAAAGCTAAGCCTAAAAAGAATAAATATTCTATCCTTTCAGATATTGCATTAGCAACAGTTGGATATAAAGTAGGCGATGTAATCGAGTGGCCTTTCAAAGAAGGCGAAAGAAAAATCGAGATTTTAAAAGTAGAAACTTTCAAAGAATAATTCTCATCATTTATTGTTGGATCAAAGAAAAGTACAGCTTACAAGGCTGTACTTTTTGAAATGAAACGCTTATCATGGCGGGTTGTCAATAAAAATGTTATTTTTGCCAAAATTTTAAATAATGTTAAAAAAACTAATAGTCTTAGGAGCTTTTTCAATTTCTTTACTTTCTTTTGCCCAGCAAAATGAACCGAAAATTTCAATTATTCCTTCTGTAGGATACGCATGGAGAACAGCCAAAACGACTCCGGGATTAACAAAAGCAGAAAAAGATTATGTTAATGGCTTAAAAAGTGGAGTGAATTTCGATATTTCAGCTTATTATCATCTAAAAAACATCGTAGCAATTGGATTGAAATTTTCTAATTACAGTGCATCAAGTGACGGATTTCTTTTAGGATACGATATGAGCGGAATGCCTGTTTCTGCGGCTGTTACTACTAAAGATAATATTACTTTCTTCGGTCCGGCTTTGATGATCTCAAATTTCAGCGAAGCAACAAGACATAAAATGTATGTTGATATGGGATTAGGAGTAATTTCATATTCAACAAAAACAGGAAATGTAAAAGGAACGGGTTCTAATTTGGGTGCTGAACTTAATTTTGCGTATCAATATCAAATTTCCAAGAACTTTTTAATTGGTCCAAAAGTAGGACTAACGGCCGGAACACTGAATAAAATGAAGTTCAACGGACAGACAATTGAGTTTGGAGAAGACCAAAAAGAAGGCTTGCACAGAGTTTCTTTAAGTGCTGCCGCTACATTCCGTTTTTAAGTTTTATCTTTGCAAAAATCAAAATAATGAGCAAACCGATTACTGAATTTATAGAGAAATATTACCTGCACTTCAATGCAGCTGCATTGGTAGACGCATCTAAAGGGTA
The DNA here is from genome assembly GCF_046535115.1 of Chryseobacterium sp. SIMBA_038. NCBI lineage: Bacteria > Pseudomonadati > Bacteroidota > Flavobacteriia > Flavobacteriales > Weeksellaceae > Chryseobacterium > Chryseobacterium sp. SIMBA_038. Next base: position 147,342 of record NZ_JAWRXH010000005.1, on the reverse strand, counting down.
TGTTGCACATCTTAAAGATGGCGGAAAAATGATGATTACTTTGGCAGGAGCGATGTCAACTGCTGAATTAGGGAAGATTCTTGCTGAAATGATCCGTCAGGATAAAGTAGATTTTATCTCTTGTACTGGGGCGAATCTTGAAGAAGATCTAATGAATTTGGTAGCGCATTCTCACTACGAAAGAGTTCCGCATTACAGAGATCTTACGGCTCAGGACGAGTGGGCTCTTTTAGAAAGAGGATTGAACAGAGTTACAGATACTTGTATCCCTGAAGAAGAGGCTTTCAGAAGATTGCAAAAACATATCGTTGAAATCTGGAAAGATGCTGAAGCGAAAGGAGAAAGATATTTCCCGCACGAATATATGTACAAAATGATCCTTTCAGGAGTGTTGGAGCAGTATTACGAAATTCCTAGAGAAAACTCTTGGATGATCGCTGCTGCAGAAGCAAATTTACCAATTGTAGTTCCGGGATGGGAAGATTCTACAATGGGTAACATCTTCACTTCTTACTGTATCAAAGGAGAATTACAGTTTTCTACAATGAAATCGGGTATCGAATATATGGCTTATTTGGCAGATTGGTACACTAAAAACTCAGGTGGAAAAGGAGTAGGATTCTTCCAGATTGGTGGAGGTATCGCAGGAGATTTCCCAATCTGTGTGGTTCCAATGTTGTATCAGGATATGGAAATGCATGACATTCCGTTCTGGTCTTATTTCTGTCAGATTTCGGATTCTACGACGTCTTACGGTTCGTATTCAGGAGCTGTTCCGAATGAGAAAATTACTTGGGGTAAATTAGATATCACAACACCTAAATATATCGTCGAAAGTGATGCAACCATCTGTGCACCATTGATGTTCTCTTACATCTTAGAAAATTCATAAAGCAGGAAGACAGAAGTCTGAAGCTTGAAGTTATATAAAACGTCCAATTTTGTTGGGCGTTTTTTTATTTTTATTAACCACAGATTTTCACAAATTTACACAGATGTTTGTGCTTATTCGTGAAAACTTATTTGTGAAATTTGTGTTTAAATAAATAGTATCAAAGAAAAATACACACAATTAACAAAGAAAATTAGAACACAAACATCTGTGTAAATTTGTGAAAATCTGTGGTCAAAATATTTATAAAAATCAGCGCGTGCCCCTCTCCAAAGCTAAACCCAAATCTCGGGTCGGGCTTCTCCGGGCTCCACTTCGTTTCGGTGCTTTGCACCGCTCGCTTCGCTCGCGCCCTCCATATCCCTCACGCAAAACTGTTAGTCTAAAGAATTAGTCAGCACGAAATATCGATAAGCCAAAATCCCTTTCTGAACTTTGGTCAATGTACTCGGATCCTTATCACTCAATTTCGGTAAAACGGCTTTATTGATTTTATTTACGAGTCTAAAAAATGATTTTTTCATAACTTTATATTTTAATGAGAAACACCATTGAAACAAGTAGAGTTCAAAAATGATGCAAAAATAAAAATAAGATGACCCCAACTTCGTTACTTTGCTGAGTAAAACACCTTTGAACGAAAAATATTTTCAAACATTTCAAAAAAAACTTTGCGATCTTTGTGTTAAAAATAGGTAAGCGTTTCAAAATAAAAACAAAAAAATGGACGAAATATTCAAACAACAAGTCTGGGAAATTACCAAACTCGTTCCCAAAGGAAGAGTAACAAGCTATGGAGCTATTGCAAAAGCAGTCGGCTACCCCAATCATTCCCGTCATGTCGGAAAAGCAATGGGAGGTTGCCCGAAAGATGTTCCGGCTCATCGTGTGATTTCAAGTTCAGGAACCTTATCCGTTCCGGAATTTCAAATAAGATTAGAAGCAGAAGGAATCGAGGTGGAGAATTTCAGAATTAAAAATTTCAAGAGACTATTTTGGAATCCTTTGGACGAATTATAAGACTTTTACAGTTTGGTAAATAAACAGTGAAGGTATGTTTGTAGAAGAAGTTATTTTGTGTTCTTCTTGCTGAGATTTATGAATCTTGTTTTGATGAGCTTCGATTTTTTGCTGCTTTGCTTAAAATTTTCTTTTTCAAAAAGCATCTTAAAATATCCGAATAAAGCAGGAATCAGAAATGTTACGAACAAACTGCAAATTCCCAAAGCCCAAATGGGCATGTCATCTCTTTTTCCTTGGAAATATTCCCAAATTACCCACGAAAGCACGATGATAAAAAACAGCATAGCGCCTGGAAAAACAATATACATCATAAAGCCCATAACAATTGTCCAGATAAATGAAATGTCGCGATTGAGAGCGTAAAGTGTAATTCCAATAATGGCGATGGTGAAGATGAAAAAGAATACAAGAACAAGAGATACAATCAATTTTTGCTCCCAGAAACTCATGTTTTTGATGTATTTATCTCCTTCTTTATAAGAGACTTTTATGGTTTTTCCAAGCTCGATAGGATGGCTTGCTCCATATCCAATTGATTTTTGAATGGTTTGATTTTTATCATTTTTAAACTCTACAATAGCAATAGGCACCGCATCTGATTCTGAATCTCCATCGGTATAATCATATTTTACCACCTTCGCATCATATTTTTTCTCAAATAAATAAGCGTAAGCTGATTGACCAACAATTCCGGCTAAGAAAAAGAACATTCCTGAAATAATAAGAGTAGCAAGAGTCGGCAAAATAAGTCCGGTTATCGAAATAATTGCTCCTGCTTTTTTCTTTTTGAGGATAAGTAAAACGACAATAATGGCGGTGAAAATTAGTGTATACCACATAGCTAAGATTTATTAGCATTAAAGTTTTTCATTTTTGAAACTTCTTTCATAAAATTAATGCATTCCCGTTGATTGAACAGTGTAAATATCGAAACAAAAAACAGGATAATAAGATAAACGAGAGCAAGTTTCAGTTTTTCGGTTTCCAAAAATGCGGAGAAAAAGATGATGGGCATAAATAGTAAAATCGACAGTCCGTAAGTCAATAAAATGTATTGCACAATGTTTTTTAAGAATGTAATTTTCCTGACAATGCTATATAAAACAAAAAGTCCGATGGTAACCACTGGGAAACCAATAGCCAATGATCCCCAAAATTTTCGTGAGTTCACGAAGTCTCCTATAATGCCTAAATCTATGACCATGTTTATTTAATTTTAAAGTTGAACACCGTTGTATTCTATTTCTTTCTCTGAAAACTCCAGCATTTTCATTTTTTGATAACTCATTATTTTTGCAAACAATACATCCGGAAAAACTTGAATTCCGGTATTGTATAAATTGATTGAATCGTTAAAATATTCGCGACGGTCGGCGATCATATTTTCCAGATCACTTAGTCTTTTTTGCAGCTCCAAATAAGATTGTGATGCTTTTATTTCAGGGTAACTTTCGATAGAAATTAGAAGAGATTTAATTCCTCCGTTAATGCCTTGTGCAATTTTTATTTTATCGTTCGTATTTTCTGATTGTAGATATTGACTTCGAAGTGCAATAAGCTCCTTCAGGGTTGTGTTTTCGTACAGTGCAGTTGCTTTTACAACACGAACCAAATTGGGAACTTCATCAGCGCGTTGCTTCAGCATAACATCAATATTGGAGAATGCTTTGTCTACGTTGTTTCTCAGTATTACAATCTGGTTATAAGATTTTACCAGAAACGAGACAACAGCAACAATTACAATGATGAAAATAAGTAATGGAATAAGCATTGTTTATTAGTTTTATTTAAAGAAATCAAAGGGATTTTTAGAAAAATTTTCTTTCCAGTTTACGGATTCGAAAATAAGTTTAGTTCCACTGGCTTTTACAGGAATCAATATAATAAAAGCTGAAAAAAGGGCAATACATAATAGAGTAGCGACGGCTTTTAATTTTAAAGGTCTCCATTTATTAGCGAAATTAACCCATTCCAAAGGAGCCATCCCGAAAAGCTTTTTATTATCGTCATATCTGAAAATCGTTTTTGCATCTTCATAGAAAGCTTGCCCGATCATCAGAATCTCTGTTTTTTCATCTAAAATATATTCGCGATACCGTAAATTTCCGGTTTCTATTTCTGTGACAGGCCAGAAACTGATCCATTCTATTTTATCAGGAACAACTTCAATACTTCCGGAATCATCCTCCAGTAAAAAATTATTAAAACCTATTTTTCGTTTAATTTCACGATAAGATTTGCTTGTTTTTCCGTCGTCATCTCTAGATTCGGTAATTTCGTCTACCGTATAAATATATCCGACACATTTTGTCGTGCTGTAAGATGAAAATACTGGTTCTATGGCTTTTGCCTTTCCACAAATTTCAGCTAAACCTATGGCGACACTTTTAATTTTAGAGGTCGGAAGGTTTCTTTGGTAAAAGAAAAATCGATTTTTATTACTGGGTAAAATAGAACCGAGAATGATAATAAAGAAAATGATGAAAATAGAGTAGATCCCAAAATAGAAGAATCCCAGATAAATAAAAAGGATTCCAAAACCACCTAAAACAATTTTCCAAATAGGCTTTTTCTCTTGTCTTGCTTTTTTGAAAGAATCATAAATGCTTTCTATTCCTTTCGTAATCATAGCGATGATTGCTAATAGAAAAACAGAAAGAAAAAGTCCGATGAATATAAATCCTGATTGGTGAGGAAAGAAATAATATCCTAAAGCAATAATCAAAGGATCAATTATAAACATGATCCATGTTGGTCTGATCTTGAGCTCTAGTAATCCTGTCAGAATAACAGTATGAAAAAGTGCAATACCCAAACTGAAAAGCATCAGAAAAGGAAGCATTTGGATCGTAATCTCAAACATTTGTAATTGGTGTGTTTTGCAAATGTAAGATATTTAAAATTACTTAATAATGCTAAAAAAGGCTCAACAATAAAGTGATATAAAAAGTTTCGGGGTCGACAAAGTCGACCCCGAAACCACAATATAATTAATTAAACTATTTTTCCAGTTGTTTATAACTTCTTTGGATGAAGTCTGTAAGATCTTTTCCTTTCAATAAATTTTGAGAAAGTTTGGCCAAATCTAAAGCATGTTTTACCAATCCTTCTTTTTCTTCTGCATTTTCAGTTTTTAAGATCTGGTTGGCAAATTCACTGTTAGAGTTTACGACAAGGTTATACATTTCAGGGAAACTCCCCATTCCAAACATTCCGCCACCGCCGGTTGCCTGCATATCTTTCATTCTTCTCATGAATTCGGGCTGAGTAATGGTGAACGGAGCATCATTGCTGTCTAAATCTTCAAGTTGAACAGTGAATTTTTTATCTTGAACAGCGTCTTCAACATTCTTTTTTAATGATTCTTTTTCAGTTTCATTTAATTTAGAAATAGTTGGCTCGTCTTTTTTAATCAGATTATTTACGTGATCAGCATCTACTCTTGCAAATGAGATTTTCTCCTTAGAAGTTTCCAATTTTTGGATCACGTGAGGAATGATATGAGAATCTAAAAGAAGAACTTCATATCCTTTATCTTTTGCAGACTGAATGTAGCTGTGTTGCTCATCAGCATTAGAAGCATAAAGAATGATTAAATTACCATCTTTATCCGTTTGTGTTGGCTTTAATTTCTCTTCTAATTCATTCCAAAGGAAATATTTTCCGTCAGTTGTTGGATATAGCGTGAATTTGTCTGCCTTTTCTGCAAATTTTTCTTCAGTAACAATTCCGTATTCGATAACGATTTTAATGTCATTCCATTTTTGTTCGTAATCTGCACGGTTTTCGTTAATTAAAGAAGCCATTTTGTCGGCAACTTTTTTAGTGATGTAAGAAGAAATTTTCTTTACAGCACCATCAGCCTGAAGGTAAGAACGAGAAACGTTCAATGGAATATCTGGAGAATCAATAACACCACGAAGAAGCATCAAGAAATCTGGAACGATACCTTTTACTTCATCTGTTACGTATACTTGGTTTTGGTATAATTGAATTTTATCTTTCTCAATATTTAAATTGTTGCTCAATTTAGGGAAGAATAAAATCCCTGTTAAGTTGAAAGGATAATCTACATTCAAGTGAATATTGAATAAAGGCTCCTCAAACTGCATTGGGTACAACTCATGATAGAATGTCATGTAATCTTCACTCGTCAAATCACTTGGAGCAACGGTCCATGCCGGAGTTGGGTTGTTGATAATATTATCTACTTCCTCAGTTTCTGCAACAGCGTCTTCCGGAGCATCCTCAGGTAAAGGTAATGTGTGGGTTTTTGTTCCGAACTTAATAGGAACAGGCATGAATTTGTTATACTTTAATAACAGTTCACGGATTTTTGCTTCTTCTAAAAATTCTAATGAATCTTCTGCAATATGAAGAATGATTTCAGTTCCTCTATCTGTTTTATCTGTTGTTTCTTCAAGAGTGAATTCCGGACTTCCGTCGCAGATCCAACGAACTGCCGATTCATCTTTGTAAGATTTAGTTAAAATTTCCACTTTCTCAGCCACCATAAATGCAGAGTAAAACCCAAGTCCGAAATGACCAATAATTCCTGAATCTTTTGCGGTGTCTTTATATTTTTCCAAGAACTCCTCAGCTCCTGAAAAAGCAACCTGATTGATGTATTTTTCAACTTCTTCTGCAGTCATCCCAATTCCTTGGTCGATGATGCGAAGTGTTTTTTGTTCTTTATCAATTTTCACTTCGAGTTTCGGATTTCCGTACTCTACTTTAGCTTCGCCAATGCCTGTTAAATGCTTTAGTTTTAAAGTCGCATCCGTTGCATTTGAGATTAATTCTCTCAGGAATATTTCGTGATCACTGTAAAGAAATTTTTTGATAAGCGGGAAAATATTTTCCACAGATACATTAATATTTCCTTTAGTCATAATAATTTAGTTTTGATTTGTGTTATTCTTCACAAAAAAAATACCACGCAACAAAAAGTGACATTTTGACATTTTTTCTCGAATATGGGAGCTGGAAATTTTGTTTCGTCATCTTATGAAGTAAAACTAAAAATATTAGCAGTCTGCTTTTAACTTCCATCCACCAACTTCCATCTTCCATCCAAATGACACTTTTCTCAATCAAATGTCTTACTTTTAATCCTTAAATTTTTTAAAATGAAGTTGAAATGTACAGTTTTTATTCTGCTCATCATGACCAGTTTTATGTATGGACAGAAAAAGCCTTTAGACCATTCTGTTTACGACAGCTGGCAAAATATTGGTGCGAGAAAAATCTCAAATGATGGAAAATGGATTGCCTATTCTGTGGATGCTCAGGAAGGAAATCCCAACCTTTTTTTATATTCGGTTAAAAATAAAAACTCGAAGCAGTTTCCTAGAGGAACGAAAGTAGAATTTACAAATGATTCAAGGTTTGGTGTTTTTCAAATCCGCCCTTTGTATAAAGATATAAAAGCGGTAAAGGATAAAAAATTAAAACAGAATAAACTAACCAAAGACAGCCTTGCTATCATTGATTTCTCAAGTGGTAAAACGGAGAAAATTTCCAATGTAAAAGGGTTTAAAATCCCTGAAAAAGGAGGTTCTTATGTTGCCTATCTTTTGGAAAATATAAAAGATAAATCTTCGGATGATGCTTCTGATAAAGAAGATGGAGATGAAAAGAAAGACGATGATAAAAATTCAAAGCCATTACAGTTAGTCGTACGAAATCTTTTAAATGGAAAAAGTACCACCTATGATAATGTTTTTCGCTATGAATTCAGTGAGAATGGGAAACAACTCGTTTTTGTAACCAAGAAACCGGAAGAGAAAACCAAAGATAAAAAGGAAAAGAAAGATTCGGCAGATTATAAATCTGTGGATAAAAAAGTTACGGACAAATCAAAGCCAAAGAAATATGCATTTCAAACCGTACAGGTAGTTAATTTGCAGACAGGAGCGGTAAATAAAATTTCTGAGATGGAAGGTGATTTTTCACAGTTATCTTTTGATGAAGAAGGAAATCAGCTGGCATTTGTAGGTACTTCTTCTGCGCAGAATGATTTGGTGAAACTGTATCAGTTGTATTATTTTAATTTTAAAAACAATAAAAAGGAAATTGTAGCCAATGATAATTCGCAAATGAAAAAGAATTGGGTAATTTCTGAAAACCGTTTACCAAAATTCAGTAAAAATGGGAAGCAGCTCTATTTTGGTGTTGCTCCAAAACCTATTGCAAAAGATACCGCGATGATTGCTAACGATCATGCTGTTGTGGATATTTGGAATTATAAAGATGATTATCTGCAAACGGTACAGCTAAAAGAGTTGAAAGATGATCTGAAAAAATCTTATGCGGCAGTAATGCAAACCGAAAAACCAAATTTCTTTAGAAATATCGATGGAGAAGATTTGGATACTTTACGATTGGTAAATGAAGGAAATGCTGAATTTACATTGGGTATTACAAGTATAAACAACCGTATTTCTTCGCAATGGGAAGGTTCAACAAAGAAAACGTATTTCCTTATCGATAATAAAACTGGGGAAAGAACAGAGATCATTCACAATCTTAATGGCTCGGTCGCTGTATCGCCGCTAGGTAAATTCGTTGTGATTTTTGACAGAGAAAAGGGAAAGTGGTTCAGCTATAATGTGAAGACAAAGCAAACGCTTCCTTTGAATAACGAATTACCAGTTTCTTTCGTAGATGAAGAGTTTGATATGCCAGATTTCCCAGACCCTTATGGGATCGCATCCTGGACGGACAATGATGAATCTGTGATTATCAGAGACCGTTACGATCTTTGGGAGTTTTTCCTGAACGGTTCAAAAAAGTCAAGAAATATCACAAATGGATTCGGACGTAAAAATAAAATAACATTTGATACTTACGATTTAGATAAAGATATTAAAAGTTTAAATCGAAAATCTTCTATTTATTTATCAGCTTTTGATAATACATCCAAAGCGAACGGAATTTTTAAAACATCTATTCATTCGAACGCAGATCCTGTAAAGATTCAAATGGAAAATGTCTGGGGACACAGAACGCTTCAAAAAGCAAAAAATGCGGAAGAATATATTTTAATTAAAGAATCATATACTGATTCTCCCAATATTTTTGCGACATCAGATTTCTCTAAGCAGGACAAGCTGAGTGATACGAATCCACAACAAAAAGTTTATAATTGGGGAACGGACGAATTGGTAAACTGGACAACCCCAAAAGGAAATTCATCTACAGGAGTTTTATACAAACCGGAAAATTTTGATCCGAATAAAAAATATCCTATGATTGTCTATTTCTATGAAAAACTTTCTGATAATCTGAATCGTTATGTAGCTCCGGCTCCAACACCTTCAAGATTAAATATTTCTTATTTTGTGAGCAACGGATATTTGGTTTTTACACCTGATATTTCATATATCGATGGTTTTCCCGGAGAATCTGCGATGGAATATATCAATTCGGGAGTTGAAAAACTGAAGCAAAATTCTTGGGTGGATGGAACTAAAATAGGAATTCAGGGGCAAAGTTGGGGAGGTTATCAGGTGGCTTATCTTATTGCTCATACTAATATGTATGCAGCCGCATGGAGTGGCGCTCCTGTTGTAAATATGACTTCTGCATACGGAGGCATCCGGTGGAGTTCTGGAATGAACCGACAGTTTCAGTATGAAAAATCACAGAGCAGATTAGGAAAAAATTTATGGGAAGCACCGGATCTTTATATTAAAAATTCACCGCTTTTTACGATTGATAAAGTGAAAACTCCGGTAGTCATTATGAGTAATGATAAAGATGGGGCAGTGCCTTGGTATCAGGGAATTGAAATGTTTACCGCATTACGTCGTCTGGGAAAACCGGTTTGGCTTCTGAATTATAATGGAGATGACCATAATCTTATAAAGCGTCAGAACAGAAAAGATATCCAAATCCGTGAACAGCAGTTTTTCGATTATTATCTTAAAGGTGCCAAGGCTCCGACTTGGATGACCAAAGGTGTTCCTGCCACACAAAAAGGAAAAGATTGGGGATTTGAGCTAACAGACGAGAAACCTTAATATTGATAAATAAGAATCGGCGGCACCTTTGGTGCCGCCGATTCTGTTAAATATATCTTTAGAAATTACTGCTTTTTAATAGCAATTTCTTCTTTGATCTTATTTTCCAATTCCTCAGAAAGTTCAGGATTGTCTTTCAATAAATCTCTTACAGCATCACGACCTTGTCCCAGTTTAGTTTCGCCGTAGCTGAACCAAGAACCGCTTTTCTTCACAATACCCATATCTACTGCAGCATCAAGGATTTCTCCTGTTTTAGAAACACCTTCACCGTACATGATGTCGAATTCTGCCATTTTGAAAGGTGGAGCTACTTTGTTTTTCACAATTTTCACTTTTACACGGCTTCCGACAGCTTCATCTCCGTTTTTGATAGGTGCACTTGCTTTTCTGATGTCTACTCTTACAGAAGCGTAGAATTTCAATGCATTACCACCGGTTGTTGTTTCAGGGTTTCCGAACATTACACCGATTTTCTCTCTCAACTGGTTGATGAAAATTACCGTACATTTTGTTCTAGAAATAGTTGCCGTCAATTTTCTCAAAGCCTGAGACATCAATCTTGCATGAAGACCCATTTTAGAATCTCCCATTTCACCTTCGATCTCTGCTTTTGGAGTCAATGCAGCAACTGAGTCAATTACCACAATGTCAATTGCTCCTGAACGGATCAGGTTGTCAGCAATTTCTAAAGCCTGTTCACCGTTGTCTGGTTGAGAAATAATTAAGTTTTCAAGATCAATTCCTAATTTCCCTGCATAACCTCTGTCGAAAGCGTGCTCTGCATCAATAAATGCAGCAATTCCGCCTGCTTTCTGAGCTTCTGCGATTGCGTGAAGCGTTAAAGTTGTTTTACCTGAAGATTCAGGTCCGTAGATCTCAATGATTCTTCCTCTAGGATATCCACCAACGCCTAAAGCGATGTCTAATCCTAAAGATCCTGAAGGAATAACTTCGATAGTAGTGTCGATTGCACTATCTCCTAACGTCATTACAGTCCCTTTTCCGTATGTTTTATCTAGCTTGTCAAGCACTAATGCAAGTGCTTTTTTCTTATCGTCTATGTTGCTCATCTGTTGTTAAAATAATTGCTCAAAAATAGTGAATTTTACCGTCAAAAACTAATATTATTTCTTCCTGAAAATTGATTTTATAGTTAAAAAATGATAAAATTTAATAGGTTATATGGTTCAGAACGAATTGAATGTAGTATGAAAATTGTTCTGCTTATTTAGTGCTGAAAGTCAAAAATATTTTTATTGCTTAAATATTTTTTATATTATTAAATTAACCACAAAGTTTATCATTCCGTAGGAATCTAAGTTTATTTTGTAGAGATAGAATCGGAAAAATCTTTGTTTAGATTCCTTTGGAATGACAAATATTATGTTTACTTAGTAGTGAAGTTATACTTAGGAAGAACGACAAAATTTCCTTGGTGGCTGAGGTTCTCGAAGCCACAATCCCTGAAATCCTAGCCCCGATTGCAGTGAAAATCCTTTTTTGAAAAAAAAGATTGTAACGAAAAGCGGGAAATAGCTCCTAAAAAAAATTAATGAAAATTAGAGTTTTTCGTAACCCTCAAATAGTCTTCCAATACTTTCAATTGAGCTTTGTTACCTCTTTTAATTCTGGTGTTGCGGTTAACCAAATTGTCATAAATTTTATTAATGATAATTTTAGTATTTGGAAATAATTTTCTGTTGGAAACATCTGGAATGTGCAATCTCCTGCAAACATCATCATCCAATAAAAACCATGTACAGCAAATGTGTAAATAGCGTAAATTTTTTCGCTGAAATTTAAATTTCAGAATAGGATTTTCCAAAGATTCATTTAAAAGAGAATGGGCTAATAAAGCAGATTCTTTATCGGCTGGCGGTTGAATGGAAGTCCATAAATAAAAATATTCCGTAGCCTGTTTTTTGTCGTCCGGTAAAAGGTTTTCGGGGATGCCTAATAGATATCCGACATATTTCCAAAGGTGAAAAAGCCCTTTTTCTTCTTCAACGGAAAATGTGTTTCCAAGTTTTTTAAGACTGTGAAGAAAAACCAAACTGAAACCTATATAAGTCGCCATCATATCCCATGAATTGATGGGTTCACCCCAATTTTCGGTATCCCATTCTTTGTAATGTTTTTTAATGGAAAGTCTTGCGTAAGAATGAATTAATCTTGTTTTGATGGCAAATTCGTAACCTTTTGCGTGAATTTCCAAAGCGTTGTATCGGGTTGCGTTTACCCAAAAATCCAATGTTTCAGAAAGTCGTTTTACAGCGCCTTTTTTCAAAGCTTCAGTTGCAATTAAAGGCTTGTTGAGATAAGCATAATCGTAACCTCCGATTAAGCAGTAATCCCTCAAGGAAATTAAAGAATCCAGATTGCTTCTCATGCAAAGTTCGGCACCGCTTTTCAGCAAGTCATAATCAAGCCACTCAGGAACATGTTGGGTTTGTGAAAACAATTTTTTTACACTTTCGGGAACGTCGTCGTTTTCTGAAACTCCATTTCGGATATAGCCTTCAATTTCTTTCGAACCTTCACTGAATTTTTTAGTGAGATAAACGTCTTTTACAACTTCATCCCCGATTTCATCGACGTGATAAAAATAAGGAGCGAATTTTTCAAAATCTTTGAAACTCACTTCTGCTCCGGTAAAATCAGTAAGTTGTTTGCCGTTGCCTTTTATCCAAAAGTCTTTGAAATGTTGAGAATCCTTGAAACGAGGTTGTAAAATTGCTTTTTCCATTGAATATAAAAATACAAGTTTTAAGCCGAAATTCCCTGGTGAGATTTATCAGAATTTAAAAGTGAATAGATAATGGTGAATTCGCTTTCCTTGTGAATTTTTGATAGGATTAATTCACAATTCACATCAAACAAGTCCCCATTCAAAAGCTTTTTTTACGAGTTCTTTGCTGTTTCTGGAGTTTGTTTTTGCTAAAATATTCCTTCGGTGTGTTCGTACGGTATGTTCAGATAAGATCAACATTTTGGATATTTCAGCTCCGGAATATCCTTTTGCAATGAGGGAAATTACTTCGGTTTCTCTTTTGGTTAAATTCATGCAGGAATGCTGAGGCAATAATTCGTTTTCAATTTTCATTTGATGAAAATCGTTTCTCGGACCTATTCCCGAAACCAAAACAGTGTACGGATTTTGGGTGGTGATATGATGAATATTTGTATGAATGTTAATGGATTGTATAAGATGTCCGTTCTCGTCTTCTAACGTGGGAATTGCCTGATGATGAAATAATTCATAACTTCCATTGGCCGTTTTCATCCTGAAACAATAGCTCGCTTTTGTGAACAGTTGATGATCCAGACCAATTTCCAGCATTTTTTCAATAACCATTTGCTCGGCTTTCATAACAAACGGAATGTCGTCAGGGTGGGTGAGGTCTATCACTTCTTTTAGATTTTCCGGATATTTTTTTAAGCCATGAAGCTGTAAAATATTTTCATGATGATGAGAAAGTGTACTGTTGGTAAGGTTTAAGACATAATAATAGAACTTTCCGATAGCGAACATTTCACCAATGATTCTTTCTATAGGAGGTCTTTGCAGGGTTTTATTATCGTTTCTCCTGATGCCGGGATAGCTATTCCATATTTCAATTAAAGGGTGTTCTTTCTCCGAGTTCTGCATGATTCAGTTTTGCTTAAAAATAGTTAAAATTTTCTTAAAAATACCTCAAAAGGGGGATTTTTTTATCGAGATAAAATTCTAAACTTTGTGTAGTTAATAACCATGAAAACTTTCTTTAAACTGTTTAGCTTTACAGTTGAATATTTCTTAACTTACTCTTGGTCTAGAAAAAATTTAATCAAACAATAAAAAATTAGAAATATGCTGTTTGCAGAGAACAGTATCCTAATGATAAAGTTTAAAATTTTCGTTAGCTGTTGAAAAGGATAAACTAAAAACCTCTCAAATTTTTTTGGGAGGTATTTTTTTTCTTTTAAAACTAATTTATTTCGTAGGGAATATTATTTTCATTGAAGAATTCAACTAGCGCTTCTTTGTTTTTTATGGAGAAGGATCTTTTCTTTCCATTTTTTAGTTTTAAAAATACGATGTCGTTACTTCCCATAATAAAGGATTTTCCATATTTTTTTGAAAGCCTGATTCCCCAACCTCCAAAATCGAAAAGAGGATTGACTTTTACAATTTGGATTTCATTAATGTCATTCCATTCTAATTTTTTTGATGTAAAGGTGAAAGGAAATAAGCTGTATTCAAAATAATTTTTATTGAGATTTAATTTTAAAATAGAAAAAGTGAAAAGTAAAACAAGAGGAACGGTGATGTAGACTATAGTCATATCAAATTCTCCATTTTTTCTAAGAATCAAGGTCGTTACAATTAACTGAAAAATAAGTAGCATTACGATAAATATCGGAAAACGAGATTTTTCCTGAAAAGTTTTTGAGCTCATTTGTGTATGTTTATTTCAAAAATACAAAATTCTGAAAACAAAAAAAGCCTTCCAATCGGAAGGCTTTATATATTGCTAATTAATTATTTCTAATTATAAAGAAGCAGCGTGTACAAGCATATCAACTAACTTGTTTGAATACCCCATTTCGTTGTCATACCAAGAAACAAGTTTTACAAAGTTAGGAGAAAGCATGATACCAGCGTCTTTGTCGAAGATTGAAGTTCTCTTGTCTCCGATGAAGTCCTGAGAAACTACAGCATCTTCAGTATATCCAAGAATACCTTTCAATTCACCTTCAGAAGCAGCTTTAATAGCAGCACAGATTTCTTCGTAAGAAGTAGCTTTTTCTAATCTTACAGTAAGGTCAACTACAGAAACGTCAACAGTTGGTACTCTAAAAGACATACCTGTTAATTTTCCGTTCAATGAAGGAATTACTTTTCCTACCGCTTTAGCAGCACCTGTAGAAGAAGGAATAATATTGTTTAGAGCAGCTCTACCACCTCTCCAGTCTTTCGCAGAAGGACCGTCAACAGTTTTTTGAGTTGCAGTTGTAGCGTGTACAGTTGTCATCAAACCTTCTACGATTCCGAAGTTATCGTGGATAACTTTAGCCAAAGGAGCTAAACAGTTAGTTGTACAAGATGCGTTTGATAAGATTTTGATATCGTCTGTAAGTTCAGTGTGGTTTACACCCATTACGAACATTGGAGTATCATCTTTAGAAGGAGCAGAAAGGATTACTTTTTTTGCACCAGCGTTGATGTGAGCCTGAGCAGAATCTTTAGACAAGAATAAACCTGTAGATTCTACAATATAATCAGCACCAATTTCATTCCATTTTAGGTTGTTCGGGTCTCTCTCAGCAGTTACTCTGATTCTTTTACCGTTTACCACAAGATCGTTACCTTCTACAGATACCTCTCCCGGGAAAATTCCGTGTACAGAATCATATTTTAACATGTAAGCCATGTATGTAGCATCGATAAGGTCATTGATTCCTACAACTTCGATGTTGCTTCTTTCAGTCATTGCTCTGAAAACAAGACGTCCAATTCTACCAAACCCGTTGATACCTACTTTAATTGTTGACATAATAGTTTGTTTTAAATTATAAAATATTAGATTGCTAAAATTTCTGAAATCAATAATAGATCTTTGTTGATTTCGTTATGTTTCTTAATGGCTTCTTCGATCGGTGTGTATACCATATCGTTGGAACGCATTCCAGCCATTACGTTTGTTTTTCCTTCCATTAATCCAACCACGGCTCCGTAACCCAATCTGCTCGCCAGCACTCTGTCTGCGCAGCTTGGTGATCCTCCTCTCTGGATGTGTCCTAAAATAGCAACACGAATGTCGTATTCCGGGAATTCCTGTTTGGTCTGCTCTGCAAGTTCGTAGATGTTGGCTAATTTTTCGCCCTCAGCTACTACAACAATGCTTGAAGCTTTTCCTGTTTTTTCAGCATTTCTGAATGTTGCAAAAAGCTCATCCATACTGTCTTTTTTCTCAGGAATTAAAATGTCCAAAGCCCCAGTTGCCAATCCACTGTTCAAAGCAATAAAACCTGCATCACGACCCATCACCTCAACAAAGAAAACTCTGTTGTGGGAAGTTGCCGTATCACGGATCTTATCAATTGCTTCCATTGCGGTATTCAAGGCAGTGTCGTAACCAATCGTGTTATCAGTCCCGAAAATATCATTGTCGATAGTTCCCGGCACACCAATTACTCTGATCCCAAATTCTTCATTGAAGATCTTTGCTCCTGTGAAAGTTCCGTCCCCACCGATACACACCAATGCATCAACACCGTATTTTACACAGTTTTCGTAGGCTTTTTGACGGCCTTCTTTGGTTCTAAATTCCTTGGATCTGGCAGATTTCAAAATAGTTCCGCCTTGGTTGATTATATTTTTTACGGAACGAGGTCCCATTTTCAGGAATTCGTCGTGAATAAGACCGTTATAGCCCTCTCTTACTCCGTAACATTCTATATTATAATAATTTGCGGTTCTTACCACCGCCCTTAATGCTGCATTCATACCCGGAGAATCACCTCCAGAAGTAAGAACTGCAATTTTTTTTACAGCACTCTCTTTCATCTAGTAAAAAATTTCGAACACAAATCTACAAAAACAAGTTCAGATTATCGTAGTAACTTCATAAGACTTTTGAATATAAATTATTAAAAATGTCTAAAATTTGTTGGTTTAAAAATATATCTCGTAGTTTTAGATTCGGAAGCATTAAATCAAACTCATATTAAGATGAAATATTTTCACTAAATAAGGATTGGATAACAGCTGAATCGATTGAGCAATAGCTGAAAGCTAGCTGATTAAAATAATATTTTCAAACATCTGTGCAAATCTGTGTAATCTGTGGGAGAAAGAATATCTGAATTTATTTTAATTCTTCTCTGTCAAATACTTCCAATACCTCCTCGGAACATGCTGAATATGCAATTTCAAATTCTTCCTTTCCACAATATTAGTCTTCGTAAAATATCGTTGCCAAAGTGTTTGATATTGTGTTTCCTCATCATGAAACTTCTGCTGGTATTTATTTAAATCTAATTTTTCGTCAGGATAAAAGAAATCACAGTTTTCCAAGTCGTAAAGAATTCCATAATTTCTTTTCAAGTCGTAAATCATCCATTTTTGATCTTGGTAACGGTCTTTAAAATGCTTTCGAATTAAAGGAAGTACATTGAAGTCAGGATCTATTTTAGCGAAAAAAACATCATCCTGCATTTTTTCAAAACGTACAAATGCGGTCATTCTATGTCTTTCTCGACTGACGGATTTGCAGATTTTAGATATTCTTAACATATCGTTGTCTGCATAATTTTGCAGAATATTCTCGGTTGGATGTTGAATCGATTGTTTGACAGCAGATAAAATAAGTTGCTCCAAATCCCACTCCTCAGATAAATAAACCTTCAACAGATCATGAATTCCAGATTTACCGATGTTTTGCTCTAATTTATTTAAAACCCTTTCTGCTTTTTCAGTCTGAGTAATAACTTCATGGATTTCCGCAAAAATATTTTCCTGATAAAACCTTTCTCGGCTTACAATTTCCACATCTTTATAACGATATTCGAAAACTTCAAATATTGCAGTGAAAAGTCCGTCGAAACTTCCGTCGTAGAGTAGGGTAGTCATGTTGAGTTGGAGTTATAGAGTTTTAGTGTGAATTTATTTGGTATTTACACAGAATTATTAGTGAAATTCGTGAAAAATATTAGTGCAATTTGTGTTAAGGTTTAAAATAAAGTCAACTGCTGAGAAAACTGATTCTGAAATTTAGAGGTACTTCCGCCAATCAACAATTTTCTAAGGTTAATATCAGTTAAATGTCTCAAATGAATATTTCCAGCAGTAAAATCAATAAAATATTTGGCACGGTTCACAGCTGCTCCCAATTTTTTCAAATGATCTATTGTCAAAACCTGAAAACGTCTTGCACTCACAATTTTCTGAGCTGTTTTCACTCCAATTCCGGGAATTCTTAAAATCATTTGATAATCCGCGGTTTGTAGATTAATAGGAAATTGATGCAAATGTCTCAACGCCCAACTCAATTTCGGATCAACTTCCAAATCAAGAAACGGCATATTCGGATCTAAAATTTCTTCAGCTTTAAAACCATAAAAACGCATCAGCCAATCCGATTGATACAAACGGTTTTCTCTAAGCATCGGAACTACTGTTGTTAAAGAAGGCAATCTTTTATCCTCCAAAACGGGAACATAACCGGAATAATAAACTCTTTTAAGATTAAAATTTTTATAAAAATGATCGGCAACTTTAATGATTTGTAAATCATTTTCATTGGTTGCGCCAACAATCATTTGAGTAGATTGTCCGGCAGGCGCAAACTTCGGAACTTTTCTGAAAATTTTCTTTTCATCCTTATATTGAGCAATCCCATTCTGAATATATTTCATCGGATTGAGCATATCCTGTCGATTTTTTTCAGGAGCCAATAATTTCAAGCCGCTTTCTGTTGGAATTTCAATATTAATAGATAATCTGTCGGCATACAAAGCGGCTTCCTGCATCAATTCGTCACTTGCACCGGGAATTGACTTTAAATGAATATATCCGTTAAAATTTTCTTCAAGACGTAATTTTTTCGCAACACGAACCAAACGTTCCATCGTCGTGTCGGCATTTTTGAAAATACCTGAGCTTAAAAATAATCCTTCAATATAATTTCTGCGGTAAAAATTTATTGTTAAATCTACCACTTCATCTACCGTAAAACCAGCTCTTTTAATATCATTCGAACTTCTGGAAACACAGTAGGCACAATCGTAAATGCAGTGATTGGTCAAAAGAATTTTGAGAAGAGAAACACATCGTCCGTCTTCCGTATAGGTATGACAAATTCCGCTTGCGGAACTGTCTCCCAAAGCGCCTTTCTTGTTCTTTCTCGACCCTCCGCTGGATGAGCATGAAACATCATATTTCGCTGCATCGGCAAGGATTTCGAGTTTTTCTTTCAGACGGTCAAAATTCATTTTTTTATTTTATTTTTACCACAAAAGCCACAAAAGATTTTAAGTTTAAATAAAAGTTCACAGAAGAAAAAATCAAAGATTTTTAAGAATCTTATGTTTACTTTTTACAAGCATGCATTTCTCTATGATGCAAAAGCTTTTGTTACTTTTGTGGTTTAAAAGTTCGGTTTTTTGTTCAAATGTAGTTCCAAAATTGATAAATGTCAATCTTTTTTCATGGAAGTTATCAACATATTACAGAGACAAAATTAGTATATTTACGGTCATCAATTTATGCGTTGAATCGTAAACTCGCGATTTTTCATCCATATAATAAGAAATAAAAATCTACCCATATGAACCATAAACCCGTTGAAGGTTTTTCCAAATTAACAAAACAAGGGAAAATCGACTGGCTTGTCACAGAATATCTTGAAGGAAACGAAGAATATCAAAATATATTAAAACAATACTGGAACGAAAATGCTGATCTTCAGAAGCTTCACGATGAGTTTTCTGAAAACACGATCTCCAATTTTTATATGCCTTACGGAATTGCACCCAATTTCTTGATCGACGGAAAATTATTTGCTCTTCCGATGGCTGTTGAAGAAAGTTCTGTGGTAGCAGCGGCTTCAAAAGCTGCAAAATTCTGGATTGATAAAGGTGGTTTTAAAACAACGATTATCAATACTGAGAAATTAGGTCACACGCACTTTATATTTAATGTTGAATCTCATAAACTGCTTAATTTTTTTAACTTCAATTTAAAGAAAAAATTGATTGAAGCGACCAATGACATTACGGCAAACATGAGAAATCGTGGTGGAGGAATTTTAGATATAAAATTGATTGACAAAACTGCTGAAATGCCCAATTATTATCAGCTTAAAGCAAGTTTTGATACGGTAGATTCAATGGGTGCGAATTTTATTAATTCTTGTCTTGAGCAGTTCGGGAAAACATTGAAACAGGAAGTGGCAACAAGCGAATCTTTCACGCAGGAAGAAAAAAATACATTACAGATTGTGATGAATATTCTTTCTAATTTTACACCTGATTGTATCGTAAGAGCTGAGGTTTCTTGTAAAATTGAAGATTTAAAAGACGATAGTGGAATTTCCAACGAAGAATTTGCAAGAAAATTCAAACAAGCAGTTATGATTGCTGAAATTGAACCTTTCCGTGCGACGACTCATAATAAAGGTGTGATGAATGGAGTAGATGCTGTGGTAATTGCGACAGGTAACGACTTTAGAGCAACAGAAGCTTGTGCGCACGCATACGCAGCGAGAGACGGACAATACAGATCATTAACGCATTGTACAACAGACAACGGAATTTTCAGATTTTGGATCGATCTTCCAATTTCTGTTGGAGTTGTGGGAGGTTTAACGAATCTTCATCCTTTGGTAAAATTCTCTTTAGCTTTGCTTGGTAAGCCTTCTGCTCAGGAATTGATGAGTATTTTGGCAGTTTCCGGTTTGGCTCAAAACTTTGGGGCATTACGTTCTTTGGTGACAACGGGGATTCAAAAAGGTCATATGAAAATGCATTTATTCAATATTTTGAATCAAATGGGAGCTACGGAAGAAGAAAAGCAGCATTTTGTGACATATTTTAAAGATAAAACGGTTACGCACCACGAAGTTATCAACGAATTTAACAGATTAAGAAACAAATAATGCTGCAAATTGCTTTACCAATCCTGTTTATCATATTCGGAATATTTTTAAAGAAAACAAACAATCCGGGTTTTAGAAGTTCAAAGAAATTCGCCATTATGTTTATTATTTTGGGGATTTCTACTTTGGTAGCCAGATTTATTACGCTCTATTTAAAATCTAAGTAATGAGAAGTAAAATTTTATTCTTTTTGCTGATTTCAGGTTTAAGTTTTTCACAACAGAAAAGTTTAAAAATAACCGATTTGAAACCGAAGACTGAGGATTCTGTTTTTCCAGTGGTTTCTTACTCTGAAAACCCTAGAGTAGAAAATAAAATCAATACTTTTTTGCAGGTTGATCAATTAGAATATATTCCGGGAGCAGAAGGAAATCCTTTTAACCTGGTTTCTGCGGGAAAGACGTCATATTCCAATTACGTTTATTTTTACAGCTGGGAAAAGCTGGAAACGCCTAAAAATATTTTAAGTATTGCATTATATGGCGAAGCCTCCGGAGCTTATCCTGAAAGTTTTTTAATCTGGAAGAATTTTGATTTGAGAACGGGGAATTTTATTAATGCTAAAGATTTATTTCAAGTCAATTCAATAAAAACAGTTGAAAATTTAATTCAAAAACAGGTAAAGAAAGAGGTTGATGATTTTCTTTCACAATTAAAATCAGAGAAAAATCTTTCAGAAGAGGTTTTGGATCAGATTGCTATGTATGAAGAATGTTTTACGGCATTTACTTTAGAAGATATCGGGTATTATTTCGGAAAGGATAAAATCAGATTTATTGCAGGCAGATGTTCTAATCATGCAATGAGAGCGTTGGATGAGCTTGACAGTCATGTCGTTGAATTCCCTTACAAAGAACTGGATAAATATTGGAGCCCTTATGCGAAAAATTTATTGTCGGGTTCGGAACAAACGGATAAAACAAGTCTTAGCAATAAACTATATAAAGGAAAAATTGATGGAAAATATCCTATTACCGTTTTAATCAAAAAGATCTATGATGACGGTGGTTTTTCTGCGGTGTATTGGTATGACAAAAATAAAAAACTAATCGAGTGGAATGGGAAGATACAAGGAAATCATATTTCACTTGTAGAAAGTGATTATTATAGTGAAGAAGCCAGACAATGGATGCTGAGAGGTTTGATAGAAGCAGATCTGAAAGGCAATAAGATCATAGGAACCTGGCAAGATCATAAAACAAAAAAATATTTAAATCTAGAATTAGAAGAATTATAAAAATGAAAACAATAACTTTAGTCTTTGGTGCTGTTTACGGCATGTTGTCAGTAATTTTAGGTGCATTCGGCGCGCACGCTTTAAAGAAAATATTATCTGTGGAAAGACTGGAAAGTTTTGAAACAGGTGTAAGATATCAAATGTATGCAGCTTTCTTTTTATTGATCGTTGGATACGTTTTAAAGTTTGAAACTTCATCGGAAAAATGGGTTTCTATTTTGATGATTGCAGGAACGATGTTGTTTTCGTTCAGTATTTATTTCTTGAGTCTACAGGATTATTTAGGAGCAAACCTGAAATTTTTAGGCCCAATCACACCGCTTGGAGGTTTATTAATGATTATAAGTTGGGGAATGCTGATTGTTTATTTTGCTAAGAATAGAATTTAATCAAAAAAGTAAATCTGCGATATTTTGTGTAGATTGTTTGCCGAAAAATAAAACCATGAATCATCGCTTTTTATTATTTTTTATTGCGTTTATGATTTCTTCTGTAAGTGTTCAGAAAATGAATGCACAGGATAAGAAAGCATTAATGAATGGAAATATTTTAACTGAAGTAAAAAATATACAAAAGCGTTTTTCTGATAGTGTTAAACACTATGATTATAAAAAAGATCAGGTTTTATATAGCCAAAAGTACAGAACTTTTTACAGTGAAAAATTAAACAATTTAAAAAATCTGTATCAAAAAATCTATGACAAAGAGGTTATGATCGGAAAAATAGATCCCAATATTTCATTTAAAACAGCGAGCGGAATTCAGACCGAAAATAATGTGCCTCCAGCAGTAGGAAATACGCCACCTGAGGAAGTGAAAAATGCTCCTATTGATATTAGTCAAGTTGAAAATTTCCAACAGCTTGGAGAGTTGAAAAAACGCTTAACAGCTGATTTTCCTGTTCGTTTAATAGAAGATCTTGACGGAGGAACCTATCGTTGTAATTTGAATTTTGTAATTGATATCGATGGAAAATTCAAAAACGTGAAATATAAAGGAGCATCTGATACAGAATTCGGTATCATCAGTGCATTATTCCTTTATGCGATTGGTGGCTTGGAAAAGCCTTTGCTGTATAATCAAAAACCAATTGTACAAAACTTTGCACAGCCAATTGTGTTAAGATTTGAATAAATAATAGCTGATTAAAGCATTAAAACAAATGATGAGATTCTTTTAATGTCTAAAAATAAATTAAAATGAAAATCAATAGAAGAAGGCGAATTATCAAAACATTTGATCTTTTGGATCAACCCATCAGATTTAATCCGTTTGTGTTTAGTCGAACCTTTTTTATGTGGGCTTTTACAGGTCTTGTCGGTGGAGTTATTGCCGGATTATATTGGATTGTTCTTGAACATTTTACTGAGTTCTTAGCAGAATTTCAAGGTTGGATGGTTATTCCGACGATGGCTATTTGTGGATTGCTGGCTGGTTTGGTCATTCATTTTATCGGCGATCCGGGAGAAATTCATTTGATTGTTAATAATATCAGATTTAATAAAGGAAAATTAGAACCGAAAAATAATCCTTCCATGATTCTGTCATCCCTTTTTTGTGTGGCATCTGGTGGAAGTTTAGGGCCGGAAGCTCCTTTGGTTCAAGTGACAGGTTCTACAGGAACTTGGCTTGGGAAAATTTTCAGATTGAAAGGTGAGGAACTTCGTTCTTTGAGTATCGCAGGAATGGCATCCGGTTTTACAGCACTGTTTGGCGCTCCGCTTGGAGGAAGTCTTTTTTCATTAGAAATTTTGCATCATAAACACGCCGTTGAATATTACAAAGCCATTATTCCTGCGTTGGTGGCGAGCTGTTTCAGTTATCTGATGTTTGCTTTGATCATCCATTTGGGAATCGGGGCGACTTGGGACTTGAAAGCCTATCATTACACAGGAGTTTACGATTTTGCCTACGCAACCGCCTTTGGAATTGTAGGAACTTTATTTGGCTGGATCTTTATTTTTGTCGTAAAATTTTTCAAGAAAGTTTTTGAATACAGAAATTTACCAATTTACATTAAAACCTTTGTAGGCGGAGTTGTTCTGGGAATTATTGCTTTCTATTTTCCGATCACGAGATATTTCGGACATAACGAGATCAATCAGATCATCAATGGAAATTTTGCATTAAACTTTTTAATTTTAATCTTAATTTTTAAAATATTAGCCATTGCAATCACCGTAACTTCAGGTTGGAGAGGTGGTTTTATCATTCCACTTTTCTTTGTGGGAACAACATTGGGGTTGATTATCCATAATTTATTTCCTACCGTCGATACAACATTAGCAATTGTAAGTTGTATGGCTGCAATTAATGCCTGTGTAACGAGAACTCCGATGAGTACAACCATTATTTTGGGAACTTTGACCGGGTTTACATACTTTGTTCCGATACTTTTTGCAAGTTTAACGGGATATTTTCTGGCTCCGAGAATTCCATTTATTGGGTCGCAGTCTGAAAAATTAACTGAAGAATAAGGCAAATTTGGTAGATATGTTAAAAATCAAGTTCATTGCGCTTTAATTTTTAAGTCAATAAACTTGAACTTCCATGTCTTTTTAGTAAATTTGTCAACCTTTAAAATTTAAAATAAAATAATAAAAATAATATGAATCTTCACGAGTATCAATCAAAAGAGATTTTATCAAAGTACGGAGTTGCTATCCAACGTGGTTTCGTAGCGAACAATGTAGAAGAAGCTGTAGCAGCTGCTGAAAAATTGACTGCTGAAACCGGAGCTCAGGCTTGGGTTGTAAAAGCACAAATTCACGCAGGTGGTCGTGGTAAAGGTGGTGGTGTAAAGTTCTCTCCAAACATGGATAAACTTAAAGAAAACGCTCAAAACATTATCGGAATGCAGTTGGTTACTCCACAAACTTCTGCTGAAGGTAAAAAAGTACACTCTGTTTTGGTTGCAGAAGATGTTTATTATCCTGGAGAATCTGAAACTAAAGAATTTTATGTTTCTATTCTTTTAGATAGAGCTGAAGGTAAAAATACAATCGTATATTCTACTGAAGGTGGGATGGACATTGAGCACGTTGCTGAAGTAACTCCTCATTTGATCCACAAAGAAATCATTGATCCTGCTTTAGGCCTTCAAGGTTTCCAGGCTAGAAAAATTGCTTTCAACTTAGGTCTTGAAGGAAATGCATTCAAAGAATTTACAAAATTCATTGCATCTCTTTACAATGCTTATACAGGAATTGATGCTTCTCTTTTCGAGATCAACCCTGTGTTGAAAACTTCTGATAACAAAATTATCGCTGTAGATGCTAAAGTAACTTTGGATGGTAACGCATTGTTCCGTCACAAAGATCTTGAAGCGTTGAGAGATACAAGAGAAGAAGATCCAATGGATGTTGAAGCTGGTGAAGCTGGTCTTAACTTCGTAAAACTAGACGGTAACGTTGCTTGTATGGTAAACGGAGCTGGTCTTGCAATGGCAACTATGGATATCATCAAATTATCTGGTGGTAGCCCTGCTAATTTCTTGGATGTTGGAGGTACTGCTGATGCTCAGAGAGTACAGACTGCTTTCGGAATCATCTTGAGAGATCCAAACGTAAAAGCAATCTTGATCAACATCTTCGGAGGTATCGTAAGATGTGACAGAGTTGCTCAAGGTGTTGTTGATGCTTACAGAGCGATGGGTAGCCTTCCGGTTCCATTGATCGTAAGATTACAAGGAACTAACGCTGTTGAAGCTAAGCAATTAATTGACGAGTCAGGTCTTCCTGTACACTCTGCAATTACTTTAGAAGAAGCTGCAAACAAAGTAAAAGAAGTTTTAGCTTAAGACTAAAATTTTTATATAAAATTAAAACCGTTTCATTTTTGGAACGGTTTTTTCTTTTTAAAAATTAAATAATAATTGATGAAAAATCTACACATTCCAAATCCGTGTTCCGAAAATTGGGAAATGATGTCTCCTCAGGAAAAAGGGAGATTTTGTTCTGTCTGCAGTAAATGTGTGATTGATTTTACACAAAAACAGCCGGAAGAAATTAAAAGTATTTTTGTTGAAAAAAAAGATGAAAGTATTTGTGGAAGGTTTTATAATCATCAATTAACCAATCCGGAAAATAATAAGTCTGAGCAGATTAAAACTCGATTTTTTAAATATATTCCTTCAAATTTTCAAAATAATAGAATAACATTAACGCTCTTTTCTTTGATTTTATTTTTGACAGGATGTTCAAAACCTAAAGAAGAAGTTTGTGTTACAACAGGTATTGTAATGGAAGATGTAGAAATGGATACTGCTAAAAATAAGCATTATGTAATGGGAGAAGCTTTAATTCCGGAAGAAAAAGAAACCGCAAAAATTCTAAAAAAGGATAGTGTTCATTTAAAGAAAATACACAAAAAATAATTTTTCAAACTTATATAAAAGAAAACCGCCCTTTCACAAAGCGGTTTTTTTATTAATCATGATTTTCGTTCAAAGTAGTTTCTCCATTCGTGATACTGATACTTGTTGGAGTTACCAATTGTATATTGTCTGAGTCGAGTCGTTGTTTAATCTTTATAAAGGCCTCACTTTTTAGTTGAACCATATTTGCGCCCACTTTCATCCAGAATTTCGCCTGTAGAGTGAATACACCTTGTTTTAGATCGGTGAAAATAACTTCTGACGTATCTAGTCTGTCAACATTTTCTAAACCTTTTATGACCTCTAAAATACCTTTCTGAACTTTATTAAGATCTTCATCTCCCGGAATTTCAAAATTTAAAATAATTCTTCGTTGAGGTGAAGCCGTAATATTGTAAAAAGGAGCATTGAAAATAACCTGATTGGGAATATAAGCTTTCTTTCCATCGTCTGTGATTAGTTTTGTGGTTAAAAAACCAATTTCCTGTACGGTTCCGGAATGAGCGCCAATTGTGATGTAATCTCCAATTTTAAAGGCTTTATCAATCCCAATAAGCATTCCTGAAAATATACTTGAAACAAGATCTTTCAAGGCAACCCCGGCAATAACCCCGGCAACTCCCAAACTTCCGATGAATTTCCAAAGGAAACCACTAAATCCCATAATTTCCAATGCGATAAAAGTTCCCATGATCATAATCAGAAATCTGAAAACTCCGATTAATGTTACTAAAGAACTTTCTTTTTTGCTTTTCGGGAATAATTTATGGAAGACTTTTACAGAACCCTGACTTAAATATTTACTTGTAATAAGAAAAAAGGTAAAAACCAGAATCCCTACAATTAATTTCGGGGTAAGCTCTGCGAACTTTAAATACCAGTTTTCCAGGACTCTATATACAACATCGAAGTAACTTAAACCATTTTTCTGCATGAAATGAAAATTTTATTAAATAAATATATAAATTCTTAACAAATATTTTGCCAGTATCAAAAAGTCTACTAAATTTGTAGACTAACAAAGCAAAATATTATGTCAATTAAATTAGGAGATACCGCGCCCAACTTTCAGGCAGAATCATCTTTGGGAGATGTAGATTTTTATAATTATTTAGGAGATTCTTGGGGAATTTTGTTTTCACATCCTGCAGATTATACGCCTGTATGCACAACGGAACTTGGATATACTTCAAAATTACAATCAGAATTTGAGAAGAGAGGTACGAAAGTAATTGCATTAAGTGTGGATGGAGTAGAAGATCATCAGAATTGGATTAAAGATATTAATGAAACTCAGAATACCGATGTACAGTTTCCTATCATTGCAGATAAAGACAGAAAAGTTTCAGAATTGTATGATTTTATTCACCCGAATGCTTCGTTAACAGCTACAGTTCGTTCTTTATTAATTATTGATCCGGATAAAAAAGTAAGATTAATTATTACTTATCCAGCTTCAACGGGAAGAAATTTTAATGAAATTCTTAGAGTTTTGGATTCTCTTCAGTTAGTTGACTCGCATAAAATTGCAACACCCGTAAATTGGAAAGATGGTGAAGATGTTATCATTCCACCGTCAATTTCAACAGAAGATGCAAGAAAAATATTTCCAAAAGGCGTTACAGAAATTAAGCCTTATCTGAGATATACACCACAACCAAATACGTGATTTATTTGATTTTTTATAGTTTAGTTTTAATTTGTACGAAAATCGCCCCGAAAAAAATTTCGAGGCGATTTCATTTGTATACTATATGTATATGTGAAGTGATTTCTTATTTTGCGTCGTTAATGATCTGCTTACCTTTTGAAGTTGGTAAGTAAATACTGAAACCTACGTTAAAAGTAATGTTAGAGTTTAATCCTTCACTACCGAATCCTGACTGACCTTGGTATTTCACTAAACCTTCAAGACCGATATTTGGTGTAATGAAGTAAGAATAACCAGGACCAACACCGAAGTCTAAACCAGTTGTAGAGTTACCTCCTTCAACAGATCTACCTCCAACACCTAAGTTACCTTCGAAGAACCAACGACCGTGGTTTAATAAGTTGTCAACACCTTTCTCACCCGGAGATAGGAAATAACGACCTAAAGCACCAACACCGTAAGTGAAGTCTGTCGGGCTTCCGTTTGTTACTTTACTGATACCTAAATTTACATATCCACCAACTGCAACATTATCTTTAATAAAATATGCACCTTTTGGCTGTAATCCAATGCTGTAACCACCACCAGTATTTAATCCAAAGTTACTTGATACAAGGCTACTACCTACCATCCAGTTACCTTCCTGAATTTGAGCATTCATTGTAGTAGTTAATCCCGCTACAGCTAATATTCCTGATAGAATTAGTTTTTTCATAATTTATAATTTTTAATAATTAATGTTTATTATTCTTAAAGTAAGGATTAAACAACAAATGTGCCAGACTGCTCAATGTCAGGTGTTTTTTTGGAACTGAAGCGTGAGTTAATGGTTTTTGGATCTTATTATTTTAACGTTTTAATGAATAATTTTATGATATTAAATAAATAAAAGAATAATAGAAACTACAAGTCCAGCAATGGTGAAAATCATTCCCCTTTTGAACGCTTTTGTCTTTGGGTTAAACATCCAGAAACTTGATATGACAAAGAAGAATAATGCTATGCCAAAAAAGGTATTTAAGGGTGATAATGTGCCTTTCGATTGCGCTTTGTGAAGTTTTGTCATCTTATCTAAAACAAAAGGAAGCTCTTTTTTTGAGTATTTCGCTTCACCTGTAACAGAATTATAAGTTCCCTGTTTGAATTTTAAAATATCACCCTCAGTTTTTTCTACTTCGAAGTTTTTCATTTTTAATTCCTTGCCTAATTCTTTTTCATTCAGATTTTTAGCAATTGTTTTTTCATACTTTTTTTCTTTTTTCAGAAAATCAGTATCTCTGTAAACTAATAAAACACCGCTTACCGCATAAACCGCCATAATTCCTGCAAGGAAATATCCTAAATAACGGTGGGTAATTCTCATGAAAGTTCTTGTGTCCTTAATCTTATCCATGTATCAATATCTTTGTTTATTAAATTTCAAAAGTGGAAACTGCAAAAATGCAACTTCCACTTTGAATGATGAAATTATTAATAATATTAAATTATTAAAGTTTATATGTTAATGTGAAATAGTAATTTCTAGGCGTAATAGGGTTTACAGAATAATTTTCGTGAACATTGTAATTGACAACATCAAATAAGTTACCCACTTTTCCTTGGATTGAGAATTTGCTCCATTCGTAACCTAAACTTAGATCAAATGTGGTAAAGCCTTTAATGTCAATCATTCTTGTAAGTTGTTTTTGACCTTTTACATCATTCCATCCAGCCTCTCTATCACCTGTGTAGAATGCTGTTGCTCCAATTCTTAAACCTTTTGCAAAGTCTTTAAATGTGTAGAAAATAGATCCACTTGCTGTGACTGCAGGTGTTCTTACTAACCTTTGGTCTTCAACAAAGCCATTATCTGGAGTTTTTGTATAGACTGTATTGTTATATGAAATTCCTCCGATTAAAGATAAATTTTTAGTTGGATTTCCGGTAATATCTAATTCAACTCCTCTACTTCTAATATTTCCGGCATAAACTCTGTAAAGAGCAACACTTCCGCTTGGCAAATAAGGCGCTGTGTATGTATCTCTGTTGTTAATTTGGTACGCTGTTAAGTTTACTGCTATAGCATTATTCCAAAGATTTTTCTTAACACCAATTTCATATTGATCTACTGTTGAAGCTTTCAATGCACTTCCTGTTTCGTCGAAACCTGTATTTGGAGCGAATGAATTGGTATAAGTTGCAAATACAGATATGTTTTCATTCGGGTTATAAATTAAACCGACTTTTGGAGAAAAAGCTGTTTCTTTAGTTCCGCTATTTGGAGTTGGTAATTCTGTATTATTTAAGAAATCTTTTACTTCAGTGTCATCATTTTGGATACTAGACCAACGAATTCCTGCTAAAACTTTGAACTCTTTTGTAAGACTGATCAAATCTTGCGCATACAAACCATATCTTTTTGTAACAATTCTGTTTCTTGTAGATCTTGTTGTATTTGGCATAGGTCCATCATTCGTCCATGTTGATGGATCATTTAAATATAATACGACAGGTGTATTAGCGTCAATCTTATAAGCATAGGTATCAGCTTGCCCATAATCTCCATCAGTACCAATTAATACTTTATGATTAATACTTCCTGTATTAAATTCTCCATTTACATTAATTTGTAATGAAGTATAGTTTTGCTCATTGTAGCTTCTTCCTAAAGGTCTAGACCAAGATGGGTTTAAATTATTTTTTGAAGAATCAAAAGCCCATTGTACTCTTTCTGTGGAGAAATAATCTTTGGTGTAATTTTGATACGCTGCAACAGCATTTAAACTCCATTTGTTGCTGAATCTATGATTTAATATTACATCAGCAGTTGCCTGTTCGTTAGTTTGATATTGCCAATTGGTACCAAAAAATTGTTTTCTGTCAACCTCAGTTGCAAGTCTTGAGATCCCTGTAGCATTGTCAGTTACACTTCCTATACCAAAATCAGGAGTGAAATTATGTTGAAGATAATCGGCCTCTACTATCAATTGTGTGTTTTCGCTTAAGTTAAAAGCAAAAGACGGATTAAAGTAATGCTTCTTAGATTCTACTAAATCTCTAAAACTTTCTGCATATTCATATGTTCCGTTAATACGGAAGGCTACATTTTTACTTAATGGGCCATAAATATCTACCGTAGGTTTGTAAGAATTCCAGCTTCCAGCACTAAAACCTAACATACCTCCAAACTCAAATCTTGGTTTTTTGGTGATAAGATTTATTATTCCTCCGGGCCCTACGTTTCCATAAAGCATTGCGTTGGAACCTTTTAAAACTTCAACTCTTTCTAAACCTGTTACTTCAGGAAAAACTCCACTGTTAACTTTTGCACCATTTTTGAAAATATTATCATTTCCAAAGGTAAAACCACGTCCTCCAAAACTGTCCTGAGAACCACCTCTCGCTGAAGTAAGATAAATTCCATTTACATTTTTAATAACATCCCCCAATTGTTTTGCCTGTTGCTGCTCAATAATATCGTGACTGATGATAGCAATTGGCTGTGGCGTTTCCATTACCGTAAGGTTTGACTTGGTAGATAATGGTTTTGCTTTATTTGGATTTCCAGTTTTATAAAGATTTACATCTTCAATGGTCTGGATTCTAATTGTATCATTTTCAGGGGTAAACTTCATTTGTGCACTGGCTGTGGCTGCCAATACAATGAAGCCTAAGGTAGTAATTTGTCTTTTCATTTTTACTTAATTTAGAGTGGTTTTAAATAAGGTGCAAATGTAGGTATTCAGATAATGTTATTTAGACTAATTCAAAATAAATGTTGTGATTTTTGTCATGTTTTTAATGAGTAATGAATTGTCTCTATGAATATTGTAGACTATTCATCGGGAATTTAATTATGAATATATTTGTTTAAAATTAAAATTATGCAATTGGTAAAAGTTGGACTTTGTGCTTTTGGAATGAGTGGAAAAATTTTTCATGCACCATTTTTAAAAGAGCATCCGGGATTTTTTATGTTGGCTGTTGTGGAAAGAAGTAAAGAAGAGTCAAAAGAAAAATATCCTGATGCGACAATCTATAAATCGGTAGAAGAAATGTTGACTAATGCTGATATTGAATTAGTTGTAGTAAATACGCCTGTTCAGACCCATTTTGAATATGTTAAAATGGCTCTTGAAGCAGGAAAAAATGTAATTGTTGAAAAACCTTTCACGGTAAATGTTACTGAAGCTGAAGAATTGGTGAAATTAGCCGAAGAAAAAGGATTATTTCTAAGTGTTTATCAAAACAGAAGATTTGACCGTGATTTTCTTCAGGTTCAAAAAATAATGAGTGAAGGGAAATTGGGTGAAATTAAAGAAACTGAAATTCGCTTTGACCGTTTCCGTACAACAGCAAGCGGAAAAGCACATAAAGAAGATCCTCAGGCAACTGGTTCTGGTTCGCTTCATGACTTGGGATCACATTTGGTAGATCAGGCAGTACAGTATTTTGGTTTTCCTGAAAAACTTTTTGCTGATGTATTTTCAATGAAAGGAGAGGAGTTTGCGAATGATTATTTCGAAATTCTTTTGTATTATAAAAATAACTTACGAGTAAGATTAAAATCTTCTGTTTTCAGTAAAGAAGCACATTACGCTTATATGATTCATGGTGAAAAAGGAACTTTTTTACAGGAGAGAACAGATAATCAGGAAAATGAATTGGTTGCAGGATCAATTCCTGTTTACGGTAAAGACTGGACGATTCCTTTAAATGATACTGACGGGATTCTAAATGTTTTAAGTGAAAATTCAGAAACAGAAAGAACACTTACTTCAAGCGAACCAGGAAATTACATGAATTACTATCAGAATATCTATGAACACATCGTTTTCGGATATTATTTACCTTCGCCAGCAGGAGAAATTATTCAGAATATGAAGATTATTGATGCTGCTTGGGATAGCTCGAAACAAGGCAAAGTAGTTGAATTGTAAGAGAGATTTTGAGTTGGAGGGTTGGAGAGTTTTAGAGTAGGAGGATTGGAGCGTTTGTGTATTACATTAAGTTTTAAAAACTTGATGCTGATGACAAGAATTATAACATTCTCACCCTAAAATCCTAAAACTCTCCAACTCTAAAACCCTCCAACCCTAAAACTCTCCCACTCAATTATATCTCCTGAAGCTCCAACCATCTCATTTCGTGGTTTTCCAATTTCTCAGAAATCGCTTCTAATTCTGCAGAAAGTTTAGCGATTTTATCATATTCGCTTTCATTATTAAGTTGCTCAAGAATCTTGGCACGTTGCTCTTCCAATTGAGGAATTTCCTTGTCAATAGTTTCCAATTCTCTTTGTTCTTTAAAAGAAAGTTTTCTTTTTGTAGCCTGTGACTGTGGTGTTGAAACTGGAGCAGGAGCCGAAACAGGAGCTTCAACTTTTTTCTCTACAACAACTTTAGGACTTTTTTCTTCTAATTTTAAATTTTCTCTGTATTCTGAGAAGTTTCCGATAAAATCTCTGATTTTTCCTTCTCCTTCAAATGCTAAAATATGGTCAACAATTCTGTCCATAAAATATCTGTCGTGAGAAACAATAATCAAACTTCCCTGGAAGTTCAATAGGAAATTTTCCAATACCGTCAATGTTGGAAGATCAAGGTCATTCGTAGGTTCATCAAATATCAAAAAGTTTGGATTTTGATATAAAATATACATCAAATGCAGTCTTCTTTTTTCACCTCCCGAAAGTTTTGAGATTGGTGAATATTGGGTTTGATCGTCAAATAAAAATAACCTCAAAAACTGCGATGCAGAGATCGTTCTTCCGTTCGCTAAAGGAAAGTTTTCAGAAATTTCTTTGATGAAATCAATAACTCTTTCGTCTTCCTTATACTTAAGTCCTTTTTGCGAAAAGTAACCGAATTTTATAGTTTCTCCGGTTTCAATTTCTCCGGAATCTTTTGGTTCAAGACCTTGAATGATATTTAATAAGGTAGATTTTCCCGCACCATTTTTTCCTACAATTCCTACTTTTTCACCTCTTTGGAACTGATAACTGAAATCTTTTAGTAATAATTTATCTCCATAACTTTTAGAAATATCTCTAAGTTCCAAGATTTTATTTCCAAGCCTTTTCATTTCGAAATCAAGTTCCAGAGATTCTTTTCTTGTATCGGTTTTAGCTATTTTTTCAGTTTCGTAAAAGTCATCTTGTCTGGATTTCGATTTTGTCGTTCGTGCTTTTGGTTGTCTTCTCATCCACTCCAATTCCTTTCTGTAAAGGTTGTTGGCTTTGTCGATGGTAGAATTCATATTATCCTCACGAATCATTTTATTTTCAAGATAAGTCGCGTAAGAACCATTGTGGAAATACAGATTTTTATCTTCCATTTCCCAGATAATTCCACAAACAGCATCTAAGAAATATCTGTCGTGAGTTACCAATATTAAAGTGATTTTAGCCTTACTTAAATAACTTTCCAGCCATTCTACCATTTCCACATCAAGGTGGTTAGTAGGCTCATCCATGATAAGTAAAGTGTGACGGTGCTCTGCTCTGGTTTCAGTTAATAATTTTGCCAACGCAACACGTTTGATTTGTCCTCCGGAAAGGGTTCCCATTTTCGCATCCAGCTCTGTGATCTTCAACTGAGACAGAATTTGTGCCATATCATTTTCCAGATCCCAAGCTTTATGAATTTCCATTTCAGCTAAAGCTTTTTCAATGAAATCATAATCTGTGGAAAGTAGCGATTTATGGTAATTTTTCAATGCCTGAATTGGCGCTGAATCAAGCGTCATCATAAATTCGTCGATTGTTAAGTCAGAATCAAACTCGATTTCCTGATCAAACAAAACAACCTGAATATCTTTATTAATAACTACAGTTCCGCTGTCTGCAATTTCTTTGCCCATCAAAATTTTAAGAAGGGTAGACTTTCCACTGCCATTTTTGGCAACAATGGCAATTTTGTCTCCTTCATTTACATGAAAAGAGATATTTTCGAACAAAACTTTGATGCCATAAGATTTGGTAAGGTTTTCGACAGAAACGTAATTCATTGGAATGTAATGGTTTGATTTAAGAATTCAATTGAGCGGCAAAAGTACGAAAATGTAACAAGAAAACTTTTAAATAAACTAATACTAAAAAATTATTAACATGATAAAAAAACTATCCTCAATTCCCAAAGAAAGCTATTGGGAGTATTTTATTTTAGTGGCAAGGTTTTTACTGGCTGCTACATTTTTCAGCTATGGATACAGCAAACTTATTGAAAACGGACAATTTGGAATCTCACCTCAGGAAATGGCAACCCCAATCAAGGATTTATCTTTATTTAGAGTGATGTGGTATTTATTTGATCATGAGCCTTTTAAATCAACGATCGGGATTATTCAAATGATAGCCGGAATTTTACTTCTTTTTAACAGGACTGCAATTTTAGGAGTAATGTTTTTTATTCCTATTGCCGCTAATATTTTATTAATGGACATTAGTTTCATGCCTGAAGGTTTAGCAATGGGCTTTACAAGAAGGTTTGTTTGGTATTTTATTTTATGCTTTTTAATCTTATGGAATAATAAAGAAAGAGTGAAAACCATCTGGAATGCTATGATTAAGAAATTCTCAATGAAACTTAGATTCCCAATATTAATATATTTATTAGTTCCTCTATTTGCGCTGATTCTAGAGATCATACCAGGGATTCCACAGTTACTTTTTTATTTTTTTACCGAGCCAAATAAAAGTTTAAACTCCATCAAACAGGTATTTCATTTGTTGTTTTAGTATTTAATGTTAAAATTATTAATTTACTTATTGAAATCTTATTAAATGTGTTTGAATTTTGAATTAATTTATAATTGTATTGATTTTTAATGTAGATTTGATATAATTAATTAAAATACAAAACTATGATGCAAATTAACTTTTTGGCTATTGCGGTAGCCGCATTAGTACCCCTAATTATGGGATTTATCTGGTACCATCCAAAAATTTTCGGAACTGTTTGGATGCAGGAAGTGGGATTAACTGAAGAGAAAATGAAAGGATCAAACATGGGATTTGTCTTTGTTTTCGCATTTATCCTCTCTATTTTGATCGCTTTTTTCTTACAAATGATCACTATTCATCAATTTGGAGCTTTAGGAATGATTGGTGGAGACGAAACAAACGCAAAACCTTCATTTTTTGCCTTCATGAAAGACTACGGAATGGCTTATCGCTCTTTTGGTCATGGTGCTTTGCATTGTTTTATGGCCGGGGTTTTATTTATATTTCCACTTACGGCAATCAATGCCATGTTTGAAAGGAAATCCTGGAAATATACCTTCATTAATACAGCATATTGGACGATAACGATCACAATCATGGGTGGAATTGTCTGCGGTTGGTATTCTCCGGAAGGTTTTAATTGGGTTACACAAAAATAAAATTCTAACGATCGAAATTATAAGGCTACATTTGTGGCCTTTTTTATGTTATATAGCTCTCTGTGCAGTTGAATACTTTGTTTTTAAATATAAGTCAGACATCCATGTTCAGGTTAATCTAGTATATTCTAAATAGTAGCTTTTATTTTGCTTTTGCTTATTGCAAGCATAAACAAAGATAGATTGAAAAATAAATCATTTAATTAAAGAAAAAACAAAGCTCATTCGTTTATGTAAGTAAAACGAAAATAAAAACTATGGATTATCAATTATTTAAAATTTTACTTCCAAAATACACAACGGGTGCCATATAATTTAAAGATATATAATAGTGTTTCGGAGCTGCCTTTACAATGGAAAGCTGTAATTGGAAATCACAACATCATGCTTTCTAAGGAATATTTTCATGTTTTGGAATCGTCTAAACCGGATAACATGCAATGTTATTATATAGGTTTTTTCATTGATAATGAATTGATTGGCGGTGCTTTATTTCAGTATTTAAATTTTAAAAATCATGCTACTTTTCAGAAAAATGAAGTTTGGTGCAATATCAGAAATTTCTTTGGAAGAAAATTCAGCAAAGATGTTATGATCCTGGGAAACAATATGTTGACAGGGCAAAATGGATTTTATTTTGATGCTTCTAAAATTACTTTAGAACAAGTTATTCTGCTTTTGGATAAGGCGGTTCAGAAAATGCAAAAAGAAATCAGAAAAACATCTTTGATCATTTATAAAGATTATCAGTCTAATTTTGTGAAGTATTTCCAAGATAAAAATCATCAATCCTATTTCAGATTTTCAGTTCAGCCAAATATGATGTTGAAAATAAAAGAAAAATGGACTGTTTTTGAAGATTATTTAAATGATTTTTCCAAGAAATACAGAACAAGAGCCCGCTCTGCCAGAAAGAAATTTGAAGGAATTGAAAAATGTGAAATGAATTTTGATGATATAAAAAAACATCAAAAAGAAATGAATCTTCTCTATCAAAATGTAGCCGAAAATGCTCCTTTCAATACTTTTTTTCTTGCTGAAAATCATTTTGAAAGTATGAAGGAAAATTTAAATCAAAATTTTAAAATCTTTGGATATTTTTTAGATCAAAAATTAATCGGATTTTATACTTTAATTCTCAATAGCGAAGATATTGATACATACTTTTTAGGCTACGATAAAGAGCTTCAAAAAGAAAAGCAATTATATCTGAATATGCTTTTAGACATGGTGGAATTTTCAATTAATAACAAGTTTAAAAGAATAATTTTTGGAAGAACAGCCCTGGAAATAAAATCAACCATTGGTGCAGAGCCGATTGAAATTTTCGGGTTGATAAAACATAATAATATTCTCATAAATCAGTTTATTGGAAATATATTTTCGTCACTCAACCCTAAAACTGAATGGATTCAGAGAAAACCTTTTAAATAATAATTATTTCAATTAATTTATTTTTAGCGGAATCATCTGTGTAATCTGTGGTTTAAATATAAAATTAGAATCATATTTGAGTGATTTTTTATAAAACATTTAACAAGATAGGTGGTAAATTTAATAACCTGTTGGGAGCTTTTAATGAAATAAATGAACATTTTTGTGTCAAACTTTTACCATGAAAAAACTCAATACTTTATTTCTTATATTTTTTACTTTTTATATAAACGCGCAGGTTGTTTCTGGAACTGTTTTCTCCAAAGAAGAAAATAAACCAATTCCATACGTGAAAATTGGTGTCGAGAAAGAAAAGACGGGTGTTATTTCAGATGAAAAAGGAAATTTTTCAATCGATCTTTCCGGAATTGATGAAACTCATAAAGTAAAAATAGAAGTTCCCGGCTATGAAAATTATTCAGAATCTGTTCAGAATTTTTCTAAACAAAATTCTCAGAAAGTTTTTCTAAATGAGAAAGTTAAAAATATCCAGGAAGTAAAACTTGTACCTAAAAAGCTAGTTGATAAAAACTGGGGCGTGAATACCAAGACGAAACACGTGATGTACTCAGTAAATCCACAATTTCGAAAAGAAGATTTCTTGGGAGAAACTGCTTTGGAATTTAATGCCAGCAAAAGATCTAAGATTAAAAATATTAACTTAAATATTGCAAGTTATAAATCAGATAAGCCAGTTTTAATGCGTTACAGTATTTACAGCGAGAAAAACGGTTTTCCGGATAAGAATATTTTAGAGGAAGAAATTACTGTACAATTAACGGAAGATATGGTAAAAGACGGAGTTTTTTCGTTAGATGTTAATCACTATAATATTTGGGTTCAGGGAAAATTTTTCATTGGAATTCAATTTTTAAAGGAATTTGAAGGTAAAATAAATATCAGTGCAGCATTATTTCGAACAGGCTTTTTAAGAAAATTTTACGGAGATTGGGAGAAGATAACTTTGGCAGCTCCCGCAATAAATATTGATGTAAAAGTTGATAAAAACGGAAAGAATGTAAAAGATGAAACGGCTGTTTCTGATGAAAATCTTACAGACCTTATTCCTGATCTAAGCAAATATAATATGGAAAAAGAAAATTCTATTTACGGTAAAAATTCTTCTGTAGGAAAGGTTTTAAAGCTGAAAAATACAGATCTGTATTATGAAATATATGGTGAAGGAGAGCCTTTGGTTTTACTTCACGGAAACAGCGGAAGTATTCAAGAATTTTATCAGCAGATTCCTGAGCTTTCTAAATATTATAAAGTAATTGCTGTCGATACAAGAGGTCAGGGAAAAAGTACAGATTCATCAAAAACCGATTTTACCTATAAAATTTTCGCGGATGATGTAAAAGCTTTGGTTGACGAATTAGGTTTGAAAAAAGTAAATATCGTCGGATGGAGCGATGGCGGAAATAGCGGTCTTGAGTTTGCCCTGAAATATCCAGATCATCTGAAAAAGCTTGTAACAATCGGAGCTAATGTTTTTCCGGAAGGAGTAGATTCACGACTTTTGCATAATATGAAAACTCAGCTTCAGGTTTTTCAGGCTGAAAATGATCCTGCCAAATTCAATGAAATACGTTTGCTGAAAATTATGCTGAAAGAACCGAATATCACGAAAAATTCTTTAAATAAAATTCAAAATTCTGTTTTTATAATTGCCGGAGAAAATGATGTAATCAAAAAAGAACATACGGAATTTATAGCGAAACAACTTCCAAATTCCGAGCTTAAAATCTATAAAAATGCAACACATTTTATTCCTTTAGAAAACCCGGAAGAATTAAATGCTGATATTTTAGAATTTCTGAGAAAATAATTTAATCTATCGTCAATCTTTTCAAAGACCATAAGCTTCCATTGTAAATGTCCAAATCTACCTTGGTGTTGATTCCGTGAACGATTCCGCTTTCTGTAAACTGCCAGAAATCCCAATTGCCCTCTGGAGATGGAGTAGGAACATCATTATAATTAGCCAGCCAAAGCGGATAATCATCAAATTCGCCTTTTAAAAAATCTTTATAATAATGATAATAGGTATAAATAATTGGTTTTTCACCGTAGGTTTCCTCGATAATTTTGCACCAAACTTTTAAATCTTCAATTAATTTTTTGTTGGTTTTTCGCTTCGGAATTTTTTCAATATCTAAAATTGGGGGAAGATCTCCGCTTTCCAATTTTACATTAGCCAAGAAATTATTCGCCTGAATTACAGGATCTTCATCAGCTCGGTAAAAATGATAAGCACCACGAATTAATTCATTTTTTTTCGCCTGCTGCCAAAATTCTTCAAAATGTTTGTCGGCATTTCGGTTGCCCATTGTAGCTCTCATCACAACAAAATCCAACGGAATAGTTTTGTTGCCGATACTCAAACTGTCCCATTTTATATCTTCTCGATTTTGATAATGAGAAATATCAAATCCGTACGTTTTATCGAGATTATTGCTAAGAATTTTTTGAATTCTTAATGTTTCCCTTTCGTTATTATGGAGTTTTTTATGACTGAATTTATTAAAATATAATGCGTAATAATAGCTTATCGATTGTTTTAAGTACAATCCCGTTCCCAATAAAGCAACAAATAAAATGGCCAAGACAATTTTGCGACGGAAAAAATAATTTTTTCGCCTGTTGTCGTGAAT
Source organism: Chryseobacterium sp. SIMBA_038 (assembly GCF_046535115.1). Lineage (NCBI taxonomy): Bacteria > Pseudomonadati > Bacteroidota > Flavobacteriia > Flavobacteriales > Weeksellaceae > Chryseobacterium > Chryseobacterium sp. SIMBA_038. Next base: position 107,048 of record NZ_JAWRXH010000005.1, on the reverse strand, counting down.
CTTTTTGGCAGTTTTTTTGGTGTACTTTTTTTGTGTCATAAAGTTTTGCAAAACTAACTTTTTAACGACTAAAATGCTAAATAAAATCAGTAAATTTGTATAATATGGAAACACGCGAAAAGATCATCATTATAGGAGGAGGATTTGCGGGATTACAACTTGCAAAAACGTTGAATAACAAGAACAAAAAGGTAATTGTTCTGGATAGAGTTAATCATCATATGTTTCAGCCGCTCTTCTATCAGGTAGCGTGTGGGAGGATAGAACCTTCCAATATTTCTTTCCCGTTCAGGAAAATTTTTCAGCAGTCAAGAAATACTCAGTTTCGTTTAACGGAAGTTCGGGAAATTGACGCTGCCAACAATAAAGTGATCACCGATGAAGCCGAATTTACTTATGATAAATTGATCATCGCGACAGGTTGTAAAACTAATTTTTTCGGTAATAAAGATCTTGCAGGAAGAGCTTTCGGAATGAAAAATACTCAGGAAGCGATCGGAATCAGAAATCATGTTTTGATGACTTTTGAAAAACTGATTATTGAAAAAAGCCGAAGTGACGATGGAAACTGGAATATCGTGATTGTAGGAAGTGGACCGACAGGTGTTGAGCTAGCCGGAGCTTTCGCGGAAATGAAAAAAGAAATTCTGCCAAGAGATTATCCTTACATGAATTTTGATAATCTAAAGATCATTTTAATAAGTTCTACAGAAAAACCGCTTGCCGTAATGAGTCCTGAAGCTCAGGTACAATCTGAAAAGTATTTGAAAGATCTTGGAGTAACTTTCATGAGCGAAGAATATGTTACTGATTATGATGGTGATAAAGTCCACATGAAAAGCGGGAAAACTATTCCGTCAAACAATGTGATCTGGGCGGCAGGAGTTACCGGAAATGTTGTAGACGGTTTTCCAGAAGATAAATTAAACAGAAACAGATATATTGTTGATCGTTTTAATAAAATAAATGGATACGATAATATTTATGCAATAGGAGATATTTCCTACATGGAAACTCCAAAATATCCACAGGGGCATCCTCAGGTTGCGAATGTGGCCATTAATCAAGCAAAAAATTTAGGTAAAAATTTCTTGAAGAAAACTTCCAATGAATGGAAGGAGTATGAATACGAAGATCAGGGATCTTTAGCAACCATCGGAAAACACAGGGCAGTTGTGGATTTACCATTTATAAAATTCCAGGGCTTTTTTGCTTGGTATTTTTGGATGTTTTTACACTTAATGTTGATTTTGAGTGTAAGAAATAAACTTGCAGTGTTCTTCAACTGGATGTGGAGCTATTTTAATAAAGATTCATCTTTAAGACTAATTATTTTACCGAATAAGAAAAACGAAACATTACAATGAGAATTGATATCATAAGCGTACTTCCTGAGTTGATGGAAAGCCCTTTTCAGACTTCTATTTTGAAAAGAGCGGTAGATAAAGGATTAGTAGAAGTACATTTTCACCAATTGAGAAATTGGTCAATTAATAAACACAGACAGATTGATGATGAGCCTTACGGAGGCGGAGCAGGGATGGTGATGATGATCGAGCCGTTGGATAAATGTATCTCGGAGCTTAAATCTCAGAGAGAATATGATGAAGTGATCTATCTGACGCCGGATGGAGTTACTTTAACTCAAAAAATATCCAATACACTTTCTATTAAAAACAATCTGATTTTTTTGTGCGGACATTATAAAGGTATCGACCAAAGAGTGAGAGATCTGCATATTACAAAGGAAATTTCGATCGGAGACTATGTTCTTACGGGTGGTGAATTGGCTGCGTGTGTACTTGCAGACTCAATTATCCGTTTGGTTCCCGGAGTTTTGAATGACGAGCAGAGTGCTTTAACTGATAGCTTCCAGGATGATCTTTTGTCACCACCAATCTATACAAGACCTGAAAATTATAAAGGTTTAGAAGTACCTAAAATTTTATTAAGCGGTAATTTTGCTAAGATTGAAGAATGGCGACACGACGAGGCAATGAGGATTACTAAAGAAAAACGTCCTGATTTACTCTCGAAATAGTTACTTAAATTCGTTAATCAGAAACATTTTTTTCACTTTTTGAATAATTAATTCGAAAAATGGAATAATAATTGCAATAACTGCGATTAAGATTTAAATATGATTACATAATCCTATTTATAATAGATTATTATTCTAATTATTTTAAATTTTATATACTGTTTTGATTTTGTTTTGAATGATAGAACTTGGAAATGATTAAAAATTTTAATCTAATGTTTAAAATTAGTTATTTTTATCATTAAACTGTTATTGTTTTAAGTATGAAATTAATGTAAATATATTGTAAATAAATTAACCATATTTGAAAAAAAATAATAAATTTACATATCGAAACTAAAGTATAAAGAATAGAAATGCGAGGCGATGGAGTTGTTCAGTTTTTACAATGTTGAAAATTTATTTTTGCCCGATCCTGCACCAATTCATAAATTGGATCCTACAAAATCAGGATTAAGAGGTTGGGATGATAAAAGATACAGGAACAAACTTTTAAAAATTGCACACGTATTTCAATTAATGAAGGAGGAAAATGGGGTACTGCCATTTATGATAGGTCTGTCTGAGATTTCCGGAAGGAAAGTATTGGAAGATCTTGTGGAATTGCAGCCCTTTAATTCAGAATATGGCATTATTCATTACAATTCTATGGATGAGAGAAATGTAGATGTTGCCTTATTGTATGATAAAAATAAAGTAGAAGTAATAGACTCAGAAACCATTACTTTCTTCTTTGAAATTATAGATAAAAACACAGAAAACTACGACACAACAAGAGATGTATTGTATTCTAAAGTGAAATATAAAGGAGAGATTATTAATGTCTTTATCGCGCACCTTCCCTCAAAGCGAGAAAAAGATATTAATAAACCAAAAAGAGCTTTTATATTGAACGAGGTTCGGGGGCGGATCTTGAATATAATAAATGAAAAGGAGCATGTAATCTTGTGTGGTGATTTTAACGAAAACCCAGATGATGAAAATATAGTAAAAATTCTCTATGACAACGCCAGCGAGAAGGTATTAGAAAACCCTTTCCAGCAGTTGTTTTCCACAAGAAATTATTCTACTTTTCATTATAAATCCGGATTGCTGTTTGATCAGATTATATTATCAAAATCATTATTTGATAATGTTGGTTTGTCATTTCAGGAGGCTGAAGTGTTCAACTCTGAGAAAATACGCAGTAGGAACAGGAATTTTGAAGAAAGACCCTTTCGAACTTATGCCGGTACACGGTATTTGGGTGGGTACAGCGATCATTTTCCGGTTTTTGTAAAATTTAGCGATTTATAACACAATTTTAAAAACATAAATAATTAAAAAAAGTAGAAAAAATGAAAAATTCAACAAACGCAAACTACCATTTAGATTCAATCGACAAGGAGATCATCTACATGTTGATGGATAATGCTAAAACTTCTTTAGCTCACATTTCAAAAAATGTAGGAATTTCAACAACCGCTGTACACCAGAGAATTAAGAAGCTGGAGCATGCAGGAGTTATTGAAAATTCAATATCTTTTCTGAATCCTAAAAAGATCGGATATAAAGTAATTTCTTATATCGGTGTATTTTTGGATCAGCCAAGTCACTACCCTGAAGTTGTGAAAGCTTTAAAAGAGATCAATGAAGTAGTAGAAGCGCATTACACCACAGGAAATTACACGATTTTCTTAAAAGTTCTTTGTAAGGATAATGATCATTTAATGATGATTCTTAGCAAACTTCAGAAGTTAAAAGGAGTGACAAGAACAGAAACTTTCATATCTTTGGAGCAAGGTATTTACAGACAATTGAAAGTATAACAGATTATGAATATTGCTCAATATTTGGATTCAACATATTTGAAAACTCCGGCACAATCGGGTATTTCAAACGAAGAAACTTTACAGAAAGACAAAGATCTTGCACAGGAAGCTATTGATAATGAAATTCTTGCAGTAATGATCCGTCCGGATTATGTACCCGAGATCAAAAAGTATATTCAGGAAAGGAATTCAGGTGTTATTGTAGGAACTGTAATAGGTTTTCATGAAGGAACTTATTCTGTTGATGAAAAACTTGCAGAAGCCTCAAAAGCAATACAAGGCGGAGCAGACGAATTAGATTTTGTTATTAATTATAATGCCTATCTGAAAGGAAATCTGGAATTAGTAAAAGAAGAATTTGTAAAGTGTACACAACTGTGTATCGAAAATCAAAAGGTTGCAAAATGGATCATTGAGATCGCAGCTTTAACTGATGAACAGATTGCTGATCTTACTAAAAAGATATCCAATTGGGCAGAAGAAAATTTCTCTGAAAATGATCTTCCGAATATTTTCGTAAAATCTTCAACAGGCTTTTATGAAACTACCGGTGGAAAGCCGAACGGAGCAACATTTGAAGGTATAAAAATTATGCTTGATAATGCCGGAAAACTTCCTGTGAAAGCAGCAGGAGGGGTAAGAACTCCAGAAGATGCCGAGAAAATGATCAATTTGGGAGTGAAAAGAATAGGAACTTCTTCAGCATTGGGATTAATTAAAAATCAGTCTACTTCAGAAGGATATTAAAATATTTAATTTTAAATAATAAAAGAAAAACCATCAAATATTTGATGGTTTTCTTGTTTATACTTGAGCCTGATATTCTTCGTAAAATGCTTGAGTTTGTTTAATCACTTCATCCATTTCTTCCAAAGTATATACTTCCAGGAATTTTCTTCTGAAATCTTTAAAATGAGGAATTCCACGGAAATAATTGCTATAATGCTGTCTCATTTCGATCAGTCCTAATTTTTCACCTTTCCATTCTGCGCTCCATTCTGCATGTTGGCGAACAGCTAATAATCTGTCGAAAATTGTAGGTTCAGGTAAATGTTCTCCTGTTTTAAAAAAATGTTTTATTTCATTAAAAATCCAAGGATAGCCAATCGCCGCACGACCGATCATGATTCCGTCGCAGGCATATTTTTGTTTGTATGCTAAAGCTTTTTCGGGGGAATCAATATCACCGTTTCCGAAAATTGGAATTTCAATATTCGGGTTTTGCTTAATTCTTGAGATATGTTCCCAGTCAGCTTCACCTTTGTACATTTGCGCACGCGTTCTTGCGTGAATCGTTAATGCTTTGATTCCTGTTTCCTGTAGACGTTCTGCTACTTCATCAATATTGATTGTGTGACTATCCCATCCTAAACGTGTTTTCACAGTTACGGGTAGGTGAGTAGAGCTTACAACAGCTTTTGTAAGACGTACCATTAAATCAATATCTTTTAAAACTCCGGCTCCGGCGCCTTTGCAGACTACCTTTTTTACGGGACATCCGAAATTGATATCAACAAGATCCGGGTTTACCGTCTCTACAATTCTTGCAGACATTGCCATTGCTTCTTCATCTCCACCAAAGATCTGAATGCCGACAGGTCTTTCATAATCGAAGATATCTAATTTTTTTCGGCTTTTCATAGCATCACGAATCAACCCTTCAGAAGAAATAAATTCTGAATACATTAAGTCTGCACCATGCATTTTACACAAGCGTCTATATGGAGGATCACTTACATCTTCCATAGGCGCTAACAAAAGCGGAAATTCCGGCAGTTCTATGTTGCCTATTTTTATCATGATGCAAATTTACGAAATTATAAAACATTTAGAAAAGTTGTTTTATCATGTTTAAGTTGGGAATAAAATATGTGTTAAAAATTCGTAATTGATTGGTTTTTATTTAGTTTAAAAGTAATTTATTTGTGTTAAATTAATTTATTTTGATTTTAGTTTGAATATTTTACATATATTTATAATCCAATTCAAATAACAATAACATGAAAAAAATTCTATTTTTTATTGCTGTAAGTGCTGCAGCGATAAACTTAAATGCACAAGTGAGTTTAGCTGCAACGTCAGGCACAACGACAGGAACATATACTACATTAAAAGATGCATTTGATGCAATTAATGCAGGAACCCATCAGGGAGCTATTAATATTAGCATTACTGCAAGTACTACGGAAACTGCGACGGCGGTTTTAAATGCAAGTGGAGGAACAACAAGTTACACTTCTGTTGCTATAAAACCTGCAACGGGAGCAACTCCAACTATTTCTGGGAATTTGGCAAGTTCAACGCTTGTAAGAATTCTTGGAAGTAATATTACGTTGGACGGAAGTAATACCGTCTCAGGCACAACGCGAGATCTTACATTTACCAATACAGCCACAACAGCTCCGCAGGTCATTAACTTCATAGCGACAACTGCAGCGGCTGCCAATACCAATATTGTTGTTAAGAATTTAAATATCGTTAATGGTATCAATACTTCTTCAGCTTTTATCATGTATGATGGGAATACAACACCTACGGGAGGATATTTTAATAATGTTACCCTTCAAAATAACTCCGTAAAAAAATCTTATATAGGAATGTATCTGTTTACAGCAATCGCTGCCGGTAACGGAGCAAATACTTTGGTTACAGGAAATGATTTTACTGCAACAGGCGCAGATGCGAACCGATTGGTAGGAATATATCTACAAGGATTAGACGGAGCAACAGTTACCAATAATACGATAGGAAATTTTGAAACTGCAAATACCGAAATTAAAAGAGGTGTTTGGTTTGCAACGGGAACGGTGAACTCGTCAATAACCTCAAATACAATTACAAATCTTGGATATACGGGTACCAGTACAGGAGGAGCAACAGGAATTACGGTTACATCGGGAAATACAGGAGCGTCAGCAGCTGCTAATGTTATCATAAGAAGTAATAATATTAACAATTTTACTTCAAGCGGAACGGGTACTATCTTTGCCGGAATTTATGTAGCCGGTACAGCTACGAACGGGGTAATTATCGATAAAAATAAAGTAAGTACAATTAAAAATACGAACATAAATGGCTACGGTTCACAAGGTATTTATGTAGCTTCTACAAATGTTGCTGCAAATACTTTGGTATCCAATAATATTGTAAATGGTATTTCAGGATATGGATACGCTGCAGCTGGCGGAGTAAATGATAACGGTAACGGAATTGTAGTCGGCGCAGGCGGCGGTTATAAAATATATTACAATACTGTTGTGATGGACGCGAGTCAGACCGTGGCAGGAAGACCTTCTGCATTTAATGCTTTGTCAACTGTTACTGCTGCAGGAGCAATTGATTTAAGAAATAATATTTTTGTAAACAGCCAAACACAGGCAGGTGATAGATATACAGTTTATTCAAGTTCTGCGAATACTATTTTCTCTAATATTAATTATAATGATTATTATTCTTCAGGAACAAGTCTTGGGTTTATAGGTTCTGCAAGAGCTACTTTAACAGATATGCAAACAGGTTTCGGAGGAAACGTGAATTCTCTTAATATTCTTCCTGCGTTTGTTTCTGCTACAGATTTTCATTTAGCTTCTTCGGGTAATTCTACTCTTGATAATAAAGCAACGCCGGTTCCGGAAGTTACAGTAGATGCTGATGGTAATGCCAGAAATGCAACAACACCGGATCTTGGAGGTTATGAGTTTGTTACAACAGTTTTAGCGGTACAGGATGTTGCTAAGAAGAAACTTAATTATTATCCAAACCCTGTGGTAGACTTTATCTCCATTAATGATGTGAATAAAATCAAAAATGTAGAAGTATACAATACGGTTGGACAAAGAGTGATTGTTGAAGATGTAAATTCAGATAAAGCATTAATTGATATGAGAAAAGTACCTACTGGAACTTATATCTTGAAAGTTAATTCTGAAAAAGAATCACAATCAATAAAAGTTATAAAAAGATAAAACCAAATAAGAATTAAAATTATGACCCGGCTTTTAAGTCGGGTTTTTTTGTTTTTATTAATGGTCAATAATGAATTTTAGAAACTTGCCTTCACCTGCATACTTCCGATATGTATGGTTCTATCTCCGGAATTTCTTCCTTCGTAATTTAAGTTTAATTGTAAGAAAGAATTGATCGCCTGTTGAATGAAAACACTCCAAACCTGGTTTTTTCCTGGCTTTAATCCATCCAACATTTGGTTCCCAACGATGCTGAAATTATTTCCATTAAAATTATTATTAATAAAAGAGAAATTCCCTCTGATGGAAGTTTTCTTGCGATCCCACTGTATCGTTCCTGTGATGTCAAAAGCTTTCAATAGTTCCTCACCGTCCATTCTTTGCTTTTGACGGAAAGCAGACGATAATTCAGCCTGAATGGCGTCCGTAAATTTATACGTAGCTTTTGGCTTCGTCTCAAAATTATTCAAACGATAATCTCTCGTTGCAAACAACTGTGATGAGTTCTGAATATCATGAACCGAGTTTTCCCAATCTACCCTGAACTCTTTATTAAACCAATATCCAACATTTAAGAAATGAGAAACCTGCTCTCTTTCTTCATTACTGAAATTGGCATTGATGAGGTTGTCGTTGGAAATAAAACGGTAATTACCATTCCATCCGGATTTTTCTGTCGGACTGAATTGAACTGATGCTAATATATTTTGATTTTTAAGAATCTGGTCAGCGTTTTTCTCAAACGGATTTATTACCAAAACCTTATCTTTTTTGTAGAAAGAATTTTGAGAATTTAAGGAAATATTAAAATTCCAACGCTTTAAAAATTTATTTTCAGAATTAAAAACAATAGACGGATTTACAAATAAAGCCAACTGAATTTTATTTTTATTGGAAGGAATATACCGTACAGAATTTGTATAAACTCTGATGTATTGTGCTAAATCTGAATATTCTGCAATTTCAAATTCATCAAGCTGTTGAACGCCGTCACCATTGTAATCGGTCCATTTATAAATACCTTGCCCGTCTGTAACCTTTAAATATTGGAATTCTCTTTGCGCTTCCTGTCCGTTTCCTAATTCATAAAACGCCTGCAAACGCATACCGTTTCTGAAAAGCTGTTGATTGTAAAGAATATTTCCAACCACGAAATCATTGTTTCTTGATGCGTCAATATCCTGATTTTGATAGAAGAATTTTCTGTAATGAATTAAAGCATTTAAAGTCGTTTTTTCAGTTTTGATGATCTGACTTTCCGCCATAAAACCTAAAATATTATTCATGTTTTGAAGCCTGTTGTCACGCACTGAGTCATTGTCTCTCATGTAAACTCTGGCCAACAATTTCGTTCTCGTACTGTCACCGATTTTCTTCTGAACAAATAATTCTTTCCAACTGAAACTTGTAACATCCATCAACTGGGTGTCGTTGTATTTTTTCTCGTTGTGTTCCATACTTCCACCGACTGCCCAGCTTCCTTTTGCGCCTGTAAATTCTGTAGAAACACCACCTCTGATGAATTTTGTATCCTGTTGAATAGCATTCGTATTCAAATAAGATAAATTTCCTTTTGTGAAGAATTTTCCTTTGATCCAGCCAAAATCCAGATCATTTTTCATTCCTTTATAAGAATCCTGTTCGTCCAGATAGTTGATGCGGTAGTTTAAGGTAGATTTATTATTCCATTTGTTTAAAAAGCTGAAAATAAATCTGTTTTGCGTTCTTCCGCTGAATTCCTGAGCCAAGTTGAAGTCTCTGGAGAATTCTACATCATTAATTCTGTCTAAAATATGGAATTGCTTATCTATATATTGATACTCGAAACTTGGAGTACCTTTCCAGTTATTTTTTGTGAACGTTTTATTCCCGAAAATACGTCCGGCATAACCAATATTTTGGTCAGAATCTTTTGATGAGAATAAGTTTAAATCATAATTACTTAATGAAAAATCCGCTCCTATTTTTCCGTCTTTCAGTAAAAATTCAGAATTTACAGAATATACCTGAGATTTTTGTGGTGAAGGCAATTTTCTCACGGCTCTGTAATCTCCCGCATTTGGACCTACATATTCAAAAACACGACCGTTGTTGGTGGTCTGTGTAATTTTATAATCTCCAAGATTGATCCCGAAATAAGTAAACGAAACCTGATAAAGCGTTTCATTAGGATCGGTAGAAAATTCATAGAAACTTCCATTACCGTTTTGTGATAATTTGTATAGAATCTTATTGACATCATATTCAGTAATTACACCTGATGGAGCGTACATTAAATTAGGATCATTTCCTGCGTCGGCTAGGATCTGCTCGTCTTCTTTAGAAAGATTTAGTGCTAATGGAGCATTTTTGTTGTCATTTTCCATAAACCAGCTTAAGCCCACTTTTAATTTTTCTCTCTTATGCTCAAGTTTTCCTGTAAATAAATATCTCGAATAATTTCTATTCGCATAATTATAAGAAATAGTAATAAAGTTTTGCTGGAAAATAGGTCTAAAACTGGTGAAAGTTACCTCACCTGTGTTATAATTGATAATATAATCTTGGTTTTCACCACGCTTCATTAAAATACCGTCAATAAAAACCTGCTCAGAACCTGAGATCAACGTTATAAACTGCTCTCCATTTTTACCTGTTAAACGATAAGGCCCTTGGTTACCTTCAACCCCTTGAAAACGAACTCTATGGAACTCACTTCGAGCCACACCCATCGAAACATCTACAAAAGTTTTATTATCCTTTCCGAATTCTGTCTGGAACTGAAGTCCCATGCTTCGTCTCTGGTATTTTGCGAAATAGTTTTTAGATTCATTAAGATCAAGATGCCCGGCTCTAAGAATAGATTTATCCTTTATATTAAGCTGCATGTAAATCTTATCGAATTCCTCTAAAGTCTGCGTGTATCCATCTGCCTGAATAGGTAAATTGTGATCCGAAATACTGGCCAAAATAGTTACATCTTTAGAAAGTCTCCCGGAAATTTGCAGATCCATCGAACTTTGTACAGACTGCCCCTGATTGTTACCAAAAGTTATCCCTCTAATAATAGAACCTTTAGAATTTAGTTCGCCTAAAAATCTTTTTTTATCATTTTTAGCAAGTACAGCTTCGTCTACAATAATTCTGTTGCTGGTTCTTACAAAGTCTAGAGTATCTTTTGTGAAAATATCCTGTTCAAGTCTTGCGGCGAGAATACTGTCCTTTTTTATACTGTCTTCCGGAATGTTAGGATTTTTCCACGAAAAAACCTGAGCATTTCCCAAGAATAGGCCCATGAAAAACAACGAGAATAATAGAATAAAATTCCGCAAGGTTTTAATAATAATTGGTAAAAATACTTAAAAAATGTTAATGGTAAGCCTTTTAGCATTATTAACAAAAAATTAACCTAATTATTGTTTCAAATAAAAAAATCTACGTAATTTTGTCATGTAAATTATTAATAATTAAAAATTTAAGTTATGAAAAAAATCTTTACAATTTTAAGTATTGTTGTTATTTCGGCTATTTCTAATGCACAGACAGTATTTAGCGCAACATTTGATGATGTATCAGGAACAGGTGGAAATGATGGTGGATGGAGTGGAAGTGTAGCTGCTTCTGGATTTGCAGATGGATCTACATCTTATACAACTGGAGGAGCTTGGACTTTGGCAAAAGCTTACAAAGGTAACCAGTGTGTTAAAATGGGAACAGGTTCTTTAAAAGGAACAATGACTACACCGTCAATCACTTTAACAGGAAACGGTACGTTAAGTTTTAGAGCTGGAGCTTGGAATGGAGCAAGTGAAGTTACTACTTTAAATATCTCTGCTACTGGTGCTACATTAAGCCAGGCTACTGTAACTTTAGCTAAAGGGGCATTTTCTACTTATACAGTAAATATTACAGGTGCTACAGGTGCGGTAACTCTTACTTTTGAAGGAAGTGTAGCTGCAAACAATAGATTCTTTATTGATGATATCATTGTAACTACTGGTTCTTTGGCTACTGCGGATTTTGCTAAAGCAAAAGGAAACTTCGTTAAAAACACTTTCGTTAAAAATGAAGGAATTACTTTCGGATCTCAGGCTAAAGATGTAAAAGTTTACAATATGTTCGGACAAGTTGTAAAAACTGCTTCTGTAAAAGAAAACGAAACTTTAAACGTTGCTGAATTAGCAAAAGGTAACTACATTGTTACTGGAACGGTAAATAACCAACCGGTTTCTCAAAAAATCTTGAAAGACTAATCTGAAATATTTTTTAGATATACAACCGCTGTTTCATTGAAGCAGCGGTTTTTTTGTTTAATTAAATCTTAATTAAATGCATGTATTAATAACAGATACTATTATTTAAAATTAATTATGTTGTGTTTAATTTAAATAATTCAATATATTATTGATTTTAATTAAAGTTTTTCGGTATTATTTTTGCATTTTCATGATAACACCACAAAAATCGTATTATCATGAAAAAACTTTTTACTATTATCGGATTAGTTTCGACGGTTGCATTAATGGATGCTCAGATTGTCATCAGCGAAATTTACGGCGGCGGCGGAAATTCGGGATCAACATTAAAGAATGACTTTATAGAACTGAAAAATATTGGTTCGGCGACAGCTACATTAACAGGGGCAACCATTCAATATGCTCCGGCTGTTGGAGCTTTTACTCAATATCATAATTTACCAAGTATCACTTTGAGCCCCGGACAGGCTTATCTTATTCAGGAGGCAACAGGTGGTGGCGGAACGGTAGATCTCCCAACTCCGGATTTTATCGCTACAACGGTTATTAATTATAATGGAACTCCAAATCCTTCGGTCGGAATCGGAATAGCCGTTACTTCTGGAAAAATTGTTTTAGCTAGCAATGCCACGCAGGTTACTGGACCAACAGCTACCAATGTGTTAGATTTTGTAGGCTATGGACCTACAGCGGATCAATTTGAAGGTCCGGGACCGGCTCCATCACCAACTACGACAACTTCAATTACAAGAATCTCGGGTGATACCAATAATAATGTAGTTGATTTTACCATTGCAACGGCTTCTCCAGGTAATTCTTCCGGTGGAACATTGGCTGTTACTGATATTTATAATAATACTGGGAAATTCAATTTCATCCAAAATGGATTTGTCAAAGAGAATGAATTGATGTTCGGAACTGAAGTGAAAAATGTGAAAATATACAACTCAGTGGGAGCGATTTTAAAAGCTACTTCTGCGAAAAATATTTTAAGTTTAGATGTTTCTGATTTACCAAAAGGAAATTATATTGTGACAGGAACTATTAATAATGAACCTGTTTCTCAAAAGATATTAAAAGATTAGTTTAAATAATTTTTGTACATGAAAACAGCTGCCATCCGTAGCTGTTTTTCTTTTTAGTACCAACCTCTTCTCGCAGCATTAATAATTGATCCTAAGTTAAGAACCAATGTATATCTAATCCTTTTTGCATAATCTTTAAATGAAGGCTCGAATCCTAAAGAAGACTGAATCGGGAAGTATACCTCAAGGAAATCAGGAATTACTCTTACTTTTACGCCTGTGTCCCAAATAAACTTTGTAGGTTGATCTTTATTTTTATAAACTCCGGCGTCAGCATACACATGAAATATTTTCCAAACACTTGAATCTACGTTTACAGAAGTGACCCACTTATTGACACTTCCGGGAATGAATGATTTGAAACCACCATCAGCCAAAATAAACTGCTGGGATAAAATTCCACTGTTGGCACTTTGACCTAAAAGATTGTACGAAAAAGAGTAATCAGAAACTCTTGAAATACCATAGTTGAAGGTATTATTTCTTGTTTCATTTCTCAGGAAATATCCTCCGAATAATCTTACGCTTAATTTTTGTTTTGGGGCAAATTCCCACCTGTAAAAAGCTTCTGCGGTGATTTTGTTAAAATCTTCCATTCCTTGTGTACTCACGCTTAAACTTTTTTCGTGGATCATTTGATTGTCGGAATATCCATAGCCTACACTCCAGAGATTGTATTTATCATAATCGCGGTTAGCAATCATTAAAGGACTTAAGTCTCTTTCAAAATAAGTATAAGAAAGACCAATTCCTCTGCTCACTGTGCTTCTCGGATTTTTTCTGAAATTGATATTAGAAAAAATAGAAGCTTTTCTATAAGCAAGATCATAATCATAATGAAAATAAGATCCCGAAACTCCAAAGGTTAAACTCCTCAGAATACTTTCGGCAGGCAGAAAAGAGTAGGAGACAGACCCTGAGCCAGTCAGTTGCCCTGTACCTGTACTGTAAGTTGGAGTTACAGAGTATAAAAATTTCTGATCAAAGAAAGATTGATTTTTAAAATTAAATCCGATCAAAAATTTGTCGTAGGTATTATTAAAACGAACTCTCGGACTTACATAAATTTCATTGAATTCAGGATTCGGAATATCTTTTATCAGTTTTAATTTGATCTTTTTTGTATTTGAAAAGAAACCTTTTGCATAAAGAAAATTATCTCTATACTTCGATTCAGGAAAAATAAAATCGTTGTTTAAAGTGATCTTGTAGATATCTAAAGCTGGAATAGAAAACATTTTTGTGTTTTCATTTTCGTCGGTTTCTATCCAATATTCTTTTTTCTCTTTTGTCTCCTTAGTTTCGGTTTCCAGCTTCACAGGAATTGAGGAAATAGTATTTTTGTAGATATTGATATTTAAAGAGTCATCTTCTTTTTTAAATCTTTTCAGTTTAAAATTAACCCTGTTTTTATGTTCAAGAAAATCAGTTAAATAACTTGTTGTTTTATCTTCTTGAGAAAGTTGTTTTAGGAAATCCTTTGGATTAATTTGTTTATCAGTATTTTCAGCAATATAATTCTTTAACAGGGTATTGAATTTTTCATAGCCCATTTTATCCGCCGAATAATTGAATAGACTTCCTGTTTCAAAACCACTGATTGCCATGTCATTAAAATTACTTAAAACAGTAAATTTTTCATCAATTTTCTGATCAAGATTTTGAGACATGATATATTGATACGCCAAACCATAACGATCAATCAATTTTACTTTTGAAGCATGGAACAGTTTTAAAGGTTTTACGCCGAAGACTTTAGTTTCGGGTAAAGTTCCTAAAAGTTTTGTTTCAGAGTAAAATTTATTTAAATATTGAATTTCAAGATAAGATTTTAAACCATTTTTAAACCAATGGTTATCCTGCTTGTCTGTGATAATACTTTCGTCAAGAATTTTTTTAGCAATGATCCCGAAATAATCCATATCCGTTTTTTCAGCTTCAGTAAAAAGTCTGAATCTGAATTTCAAAAACGTAATGTCATTATTTCCAAAGAAATCCTCTTTATCTCTGAACTTGTCTGAAATAAATATTCTTTCAGGAACGGAACCTATTTTTTCTTTAATGAATTTTAAATGTAACGGTAAATAAAATTCTAAATTTTGTTTTTCTTCCGGTTTTAAATTATACCCAAATTTTACTTCAGTGTTGATGTCCGAAGTATTGATTTTTATGGAAGGAAATTCATTTTGTGAGATCAAGAATTCAGGATCAGAATCCAAATATCCTTTAAAGGAGTTCATTTGGATCTGTTGAAGATTACTTTCAATAAAATAATTTACCGGAATGTCGAAATTAACTGTCCAAAAGGTATTGAAGCTGATAGATTCCTCAATATCATGATAATTTCTCTGAGAAATATTGTCCGGATCAAAATGATCCGGAACAATAAAGAAATATTTTAAAGCTATATTTTTATCAGATGTTCCGTAGCCTGTAAATTTTTTATCAGGCAGCTGCATCTGATATTGCAGTTGTAATTTTACGCTTTCGCCGGGCTTTAAAGTCTTAGTCAAAGGAAGAAAAAGATTCTCTTCTGATATGTTATTTACAGAAATATCCTGATTGTCGGAACTTTTAATGTTTAAACTTAAAAGTTTCCCCTGTTCTTCAGGTTTTGCGAAATGCAGATCATTATTTCTGTCTTCCAGTTTTCTGTAAACCAGCGAAGTTCCTCTTTTTCTGTAAGCCGAAACCCAGTTTAAAAGTTTTACTGTATCGAGATCTTTTTCGGAATTATTGTAATAAACGAGTTCCTGATTAATGTTCAGCGTTTTTTTATCCGAAGACAATTTGGCTTCAATATAAATGCTGTCTTTTTGCGCAGAAACCTCTACAACACCCAAAAACAAAACAAGACAAATACTAATACTTTTTTTCAAAATTCTGATAAAGTACCAAATATAACTTATTTTGAAGAGATTTCGTAAGATTTTAGTTCTGAATTGCTTTTTTTTCTAAAGAATTCAAATATGCTTTCCAACCTTCGTTTTTATACGTGATAGAAGCCTGTTCAGGATTATCAGATTTATAAATTCCTCTTCCTACAATAATAAAATCTGTGTGAAGCGTTTTAAATACATGCTCCGGAGTATTATATTGCTGTCCTTTTCCGTCTCCTGAATCTGCTAAATTCACTCCCGGAGTAAACAATAAGATCTCCTCAGGAATAGCGTTCTGAGAAACACCTCCAATTACATTTGGATGTGATAAAGCTACTTTAAGCGCTTCTTCTCTATAACTGTTGGTTGTTAAAGTTCCTTTTGAAGACATTCCGATGATGGCAACAACACCTACATTTTTGAAGCAGTCTAACGATTCAAAACCTCCGATAACTTGAGAAGTCACGAAATCTGCCCAATCTGTAATTTTGAAAACTCCACTTGTGAACTGTAATTCCTGAGTGTTTCCGATGTCAGCAAATTTTCTGTCTTCCATTAATAAAAACTGATATTTTTGAGCCAAAGCTTTTAATGGAACGATTGTTTTTTCGTAATCAAAATCAGAAATAATATCGATGTGAGTTTTTAATGCAATAATATTTGGACCTACTTTTTCTGCTAATTCCAACAATTCTTGAGTTGTGGTGACGTCTGCAGAAGCGATAAGGTTTGATTGTTTTGCTAAAGCTGTCTCTAATAATTTTTTAGAAACCGAATGCTGAGCATTTTGTAATTTTTGCTCGTAAGAAGCTCTTGTTTTCTCTTCAAACTGAATATGATTCCCTTGAAGGAAATCCTGAATTCTTTTTACTTCTTCATCGCTAAGATCTCCAGTTTCCTGAAGAATTTCGCAAACTTCTGAAATATTGAAAAGGGTATGAACTCTAAATCCTTTGTTTTCTAAAAGTTGTTTTCCGCCTTGTTCTCTGTCTAAAACGACAACGATGTCTGCAACTTTAAGATCTTCCTGCTCGATTTCAGCGATGGTTTCTACCAAAGATTTTCCGGAAGTAATTACATCTTCTACCAAAAGACAGTTTTGTCCTTTCTGGTAAATTCCTTCAATCATTTTTTTAGTACCGTAATCTTTTGCTTCTTTTCTTTTGATAATCAATGGAATGTAGCTTTCCAAAGACATAGCTGTTGCCATTGGAAGTGCAGCGTAAGGAACTCCGCAGATCAAATCAAAATTATCTAAAGGAAGCATTTCCAATAAATAATTAGCAAGATTTTTTAAAATTTTAGGATCTGAGGCTAAAGGTCTTAAGTCTACATAAAACGGACTTTCAATACCACTTTTTAAAGTGAATCTTCCGAATTTAATGATACCTAGCTTGTAGCACTCCAAAAAGAATTCTTTTTTACTTTCCATTATTTTTTATTAGATGTTGCAAATTTAAGGATTTGAAAGGGAACTTTAAAATGTGAAAGGGGAATTGTCAATTTTGCTTTGCAAGTGAATAGTCAATTGTGAATTGTTTGCGGTTATTTGCTAAGTTTAAATTATTAAAATTCACAATGAAGTTAATTGACTTATTCACTATTAACAAAAAAACCATTCCTTTTCGGAATGGTTTTTATTTATTTTAATATTTGCGCGTCAATTACTTTTGTTTGACCCGAGCTGTATTCCTTTTCGGCTTCCCAAAGTAAAAACTTGTCGACTTCTTTTACCAATTTAGGAATCGTTAGTGACAAAACTGCCAAGTCATCCAAAACTCCCAAAACAGGTATTGCAACCTCTGGAAGTAAATCAATTGGTGAAATTACATAGACAAGACCTAATAAAGGTAGAATAATATCAATGGAATTCACGGGATAATCTCCTTTTCTCCACATTTTTATCATCCTGAATATATCAGGGATTTTTTTTACGAAACCTTTATGGCTAATGGCTTCTTTTGCCAAATTTAATTTTGAATACTTCATTGTGCGTTTAGTTTTAAAATAATTTTTTCAACTATACAAATTTCGCAAATTCCGTACCAACTCAATAAAAATTTTAGTTAAATATTACTTAATAATATTATCAATGAATTGATGGGTAGATTCTGTGTTCCAGTCTCTTGAAGCATCTTCTTTTATAAGGATTCTTCCGCTTTTATCTAAAAGAAAAGTGGTAGGAAATACTTTCGGCAACAGTTTTTCTGAGATCGGACTTTGAGCAATATAAACCGGAACATTGTATTTATTTTCTTCTAAAAACTTTCTAACAGCCGGTTCCTGGTCATTCATTGCGATTAAAACAAAATCTACATTTCCTTTTCTTGTGTCATATAATTTTTGAATTGAAGGCCATTCTTTTCTACAAGGTGGACACCAAGTTCCCCAGAAATTTAAGAAAATAGGCTTGTCTTTGAAGTTTTTGAGATTGGTGTTTGGAACGTTTATTCCTTTTAATTCAATATCATAATCTTCTTCGCTGATGTGTACCGCATTTTCAATCGTAGCGATTGGGAAAAACAGATCTTTAAGAGTGTCTTTGACTCCCGGAACAAAAGCGATCACACCGATAATGGCGATCAAGACTATATAAATTATATTTTTTTTCATTTTTATTTGTTGATAAAAATTGTAAATCTTTAACTTAGGAATTTAAACATCATATTTGTCATTCCGTAGGAATCTAAACAGTTTAAGATTCATTATGAGAACTACTTTGTTGAGATTCCTACGGAATGACAAAATGAATGTAATATGATTGTGTTATAACAATTCTAAAATCTCCTGAACAGCATCTTTTCCTCTGTTTTTAGCATAATACAATTGAAGATCATTATAAAATTGATCTTTTGTATATGCTTCCGGATCGGCTTTGTATTTCATTAATAATTCCTTTCCGAATTTCGGTCTTGGTCCCCAAGAATTTTTTACGTTAAAATCTTTATCCAATATAATAACTTTCGGAATAGATTCTGTCCCATTAGTTTGAAATTGACTGATCAGACTTTTATCGCTGTCTCTTAAAAATATTCTTACTTCGTTGTGACCTTCGAAAAATTTAACCAAAGCAGGAACGGTTGCACTTGCATCACCGCACCAGGTTTCAGAAATAATTAAAATTTTTCCATCGAAATTTTTAGATTCTAATTCTTTTAATTGTTCTTCATCCGGGGTGTACTTTTTTAAAGTTCTTTCCATTCTTTGAAGTCCCAATTCGTAATATTGTTTATAATCTGTGTCTTGTTGAGTGATCGGATTTGCTAATCTTTCTTTTCCTGTATTTACATACTCTTCGAAAGAAATTCCTTTATCCCAGTAATTTTTCATACGATTAATTGATATTAAAAATTATTGATGTTTCTTGTTTTGTTGATCAAAAATAAGTCTGCCAATACAAAAGCAGCTAAGCTTTCTACCACAGGAACGGCTCTTGGAACTACACAAGGATCATGTCTTCCTTTTCCTTCCACGATGGCTGGATTTCCATATTTATCAACACTTTCCTGAGGTCTTAAAATAGTTGCAACAGGCTTAAAAGCAACACGGAAATAAATATCCATTCCATTAGAAATTCCACCTTGAATTCCTCCAGAAAGGTTAGATTTTGTAGTGAAATCTGTGTTGAAACCGTCGTTGTGCTCACTTCCTGTCATTTTAGCTCCGCAAAATCCGCTTCCATATTCAAAACCTTTACAGGCATTGATATTTAACATTGCTTTTGCTAATTCTGCCTGAAGTTTAGAGAAAATAGGCTCTCCAATTCCCACAGGAACGTTTTTAATCACACAAGTAATCGTTCCACCAATTGTATTTCCTTCTTTTTTGATCTCTTTGATTCTTGAAATCATTTTTTCTGCGGTTTCTGCATCGGGACAACGAACTTCATTGCTTTCAGTTTTAGAAAAATCTAAAGCCTGATACGGTTTTTCACAAAAAATGTCGCCTACAGAAGAAACGTAAGCATTGATTTCTATATCAGATAAAAGTTGTTTTGCAAGCGCACCCGCAACAACCCAGTTGATTGTTTCTCTCGCTGAAGATTTTCCACCGCCACGATAATCTCTGATCCCATATTTTTGATCGTACGTGAAATCTGCATGACTCGGACGATAAGAATTAGCGATGTGATCATAATCTTTTGATTTCTGATTTTCGTTTTCGATGATAAAACCAATTGGAGTTCCGGTTGTTTTTCCTTCAAACATTCCTGAAAGAAATTTTACGGTGTCACTTTCTTTTCTTTGTGTAACAATAGCCGATTGACCTGGCTTTCTGCGATCTAATTCATACTGAACTTTATCAAGATCGATTTCCAAACCTGCCGGAAAATTATTGATGATTCCACCGTAAGCCACACCGTGACTTTCTCCAAATGTTGTAAGACTGAGAAGATTACCTAAAGTATTGAACATAATACAAAATTACCGATTTTTCTCCACATAATAAAGTTTACGGATTGGTTCTATTTATTGGTGTTTTCGATAGTATTGATAACGTTTTGGGCTTCTTTTTTCTCTTTTGGATTCATTTTTTTCCAGATAAATCCTTTTTTGATATTATTTTCATCAATAAGTTGTGGGAAAATTTCTGCTTTTACATCATCAGAAATATAACTTGAGGAGATGGCAGGAAGCTGAGTATCAAAATTAAAAGAATATTTTTTAGAAATATTAAACTTCAAATTTCCGACTTTTTGAGTGCTGAAATTATTATAAATATAACTTGACGGTTTGTATAACTGTTCTTTTTCAAATGTTCCCATGAATTTGCTTAATCTAAAACTCGGTACGTATTTTTGAATAAGATTCGGGAAAGATAAAAATCCAATGAAAAATATACTTAATGAGGTGAAAACAATAAATGCTTTCTTTTTGGTGAAATAATTAATGAATATTACAAAAAATATCACGAAAAAAACATCGATGAAGAATCTGTATTGTGCTGAAAACAGAAGTACTAAAACGGTTTTTATAATTAATGAAATGCAAATTAATGAGATGATTTTATTTTTTTTAATGATTGCAAAACCAATAAAGATTAATAAGCTTGTAATAAAAAAAATGTTGATTTTTGATTTAATTCCATTTAGGAAAAGCCAGTTTTTAATATAATCTATCGAAGAAAATTGTTGAATTTCCTGATAGGAATATTGCATATCATAAGTTTTCAAAATAGCATATTGAGACGAGATTTTTAAAACTTCGGGATTAGGTTTCCAGCTTACTCCAATATCACCGATTGAAACTGGAAAAATTGGATGACCGAAAGTCCAGATATTTTTAATTAAGAATAAAATAAGAATTGAACTTCCAAAAATCAAACTTTTAAAATTCGATTTAACAATGAAAATACAGTAGAGGAAACTTAAAATCGGAAGCCAGATCATTGTTGGTTTTATAGCAAAAACAAAAACTGAAAATCCTATTAATAATGATGTCTTTTTATTTCCCGAAAGAATCTCTTTTAAGATAATCATTGAGAAAATAATGACAGGAAGATCCGGGCTTGGAGATTGCGAAAATAACAGCAGAATCGGGATGAAACATAGTTGAATCCAGCTTTTCTTTTCGATAATATAAATTGTGTAGACAATCAGTAAAATCGCATTGATTCTTAAAAAAGGATCAGAAAAATTAGAAAATCCGGCCTGAAAAATATGCCAGACAGACATTTGTCCCAAAGTGAGATCCAGATTTGAAATTCCTTTTACCAATCCGTATTCTGTGAGCCATTTTATGGTCGGAATATAATATCCGAAATGATCTAATATATAAGGATAATAAGAACTTGCTAAGAGAATTATAAATGAAATTAATGCAATTGGAATTGTATCTTTTTTTGAAAAACTATAAATTTCTTGGTATAATTTATCTTTAAAAAAATAAAAAAGTCCAATTAAAAGGGTAATAATTTCTACATAAATATTCAAGGGAATAAAAAATGCAAGAATCGTCCATAGTAAACTGATTCCCAATATTCCGGAAAAAACTTTTGAAGAAATTCCTTCAAACAAAGAACCTGAAAAATTTTCCACAATTTTCCCGAAACCTAGCAAGGTTGGAATTATGAGAATTGTAGAAAGTAAAATTAAAATCATAAAAAAAGATTGCCTAAAAATAAGCAATCTTTTAAATTTATTGTGAAAATATTAATTATTTCGGTTGAACTCTACCGTCTTTTCTGTCACCGGCTCTACCGATTGTATATCCTGTTGCACCACCAACTACACCACCAATTACGGCGCCAAGACCTCTGTTTTTCTTAGCAATGATCGCACCTGCTGCGGCTCCACCTACAGTACCGATGATGGTACCTTTTGCAGCTTTACTCATTCCTTTTTTCTTGGTTGCAGTTGTTCCTGTTGAACTATTTCCGTTATCTGCATATGTTCCATTATTAGAGCTAGAGCTTGATTCTCTGTCTCTGTAAATGGTTTTTGTTTCTCTTATTACTTGTGGTCTTGAATTATTAGCTGCCGCAGTTTTAGCTTTTTGAACTTCAACAATGCTATCAGCCTTTTTCTGAGCTTCATAAGCCATTTTCTCCTTTTCAATGGCTAATTTTTGTTTCTCTATATCCAATTGTTTAGCCTGGAATTCGATTTTCTGTTGTTCAAGAGACTTTTCAGCAACTTGATCATCTTTCTTACAGGCTGTCAATAAAAAAACTGACAAAAGCCCTGTTAATACTATATTTTTCATAACTCAAATTTTAATAGGGTTGTTCTAGTCGAATTGACTTTAACTATTATAATATTTTCAATTATGAAGCCAACCTTAAGTTAACTAATGTTAAATGTTCTAAAAAAGTATTAAAGTACTGTGTTGCTGATTGTAAAAATTGGAGCAGCATTTATTTAATTTTAAATGAATTTGCTTTATTATCAAATTTTTCTACATCCTTATATAGACAATGTCTTTTCAGATGAATTTAACATAAAGAAATATTAACTGTTGATTATCATTGAATTAATATAAAATTTATATTTTTGAATTACTAATTGTATGCAATGAGAACTCAATAGTTAAAATTTTAGTTTTTGCTTGATCAATAATAATCTTTGGAATGATGTAGTTTAGATGTGATGGGTAATTAGGTTGGAAGAATGCTTTCTGATACTCAATTAAATGCAGATGAATATGTTGCAGTTTATATTTGTATTGAATGGGAGGAATAATAAAAATTAGTTTATATTTGCAATGGTAAAATTTTAGTTTAGAAATTTTTTATATAAAAAGTATTCTATTGGCAATTATTATTCATGTGTTTTAGTGATTGGCTATAAATTAGGATTTTTAACTAATACTTTATTCTTATAAATTTTTAAAAGTTTATAATTTAAAAAGAATAATGAAGTAATGTGAATTACTTTTACAATATTCTATTCGGGTTTTCATTTCCGGATAGATTTTTTTCATCATTTGTGTTTTTACGGTCTCCCGCAAGGGAGACCTTTTTTTTGATGAATATTGATAATAGAATTGTGGGAATTGGGAAAAACAATACAGTTAATATTTATTTGGGAACAAATATTTTCATCGGTTTTTAGAATCTACATGAAGGCGATATTGAATTTATTTCTTATTCTGAATAATGGCTCGGTCTGATATTCTAAAAGTTTATAGATCTCATGTGCGTTGGTAAATTGGTCCGGAACGTTTTTGCTATGAATTCTCTTAATTCCTCTTCGTTTCATCGCTTCATGAATCACTTTTGCAAACGAGTCTTTTGCGCCCTGTCTTGAGTTGTGCTGAGAAATTCCATCTGCGTGAAGTCTGTATTTGTATAGATTTTCATTGATAAATGCAACATCTCCAAGCTCAAGAATTTTGAGGTATAAATCCTGATCTACTGCACTTTTTAATTCAGGATCAATTCCTTCGGTTTGAAAATATATTTCTCTTTTGAAAGTGAAAAAATGAGCAAATTGTATCGGGCAATTGAAAAAATATCGATCATTAAAAATTCTTTTTGTGGCACTAAAGGTTTTTTGAGGGTTCAGATTTTCATCGCACAACATCATTTTCGAGTAAGTGGCAACAATTTTATTATTGAATAAATATTCTTCAGCCGATTCTTCTAAAGCAATAGAATAGAGTGCGTCATCAGGATCTAAATAAGCACATATTTCTCCTGTTGCGTACTTCATGCATTCTCTTTTGGTATAGCCGCAACCTTTGTTTGTACCGTTTTCATACAATTTAAAACGGCTGTCATTTGCTATAATATTTTTAATTATTTCTATTGAGTCATCAGTAGAAGCATCATCAACAATTATGACCTCCCAGTTTTGATACGTTTGATCAATAATTGAATTATAACATTCCAGAAAGTATTTTCCGTTGTTATAATTTGCGATGAGAAGGGAGATTTTATTCATATTTGTGTGAATTATATTTTCACATCAAATCTAACGCTTAATAAAATTGAAAATTATGACCTAGATCAATGTATTTTAATTAATAATTTTCTATTTTATAGTTATTGTTATGTATTTAATCTTAATAATCGCATTATGTGTTTAAATTGTTAATTTTAATGAATTGGGTTGAATTTTATATCATTTAATAGTGAATTGATAATTTATTTGGAATTTTTATGCGAATATTTGTTTTGACTTATTAATTATTCTTTTGATTCTAAAAAAAAATTAAAATTTTACGGTGTTGCTATATTTTATATTATAAAATCATAATGGAGTTGATATAGTTTTAACAAATATTTAAGCAAGCTTGTGATTGTACTCATAAGAAAACTATTTTCCACACCATAACTTTGTTAAAGAATTAAATGGATTAATATCTTTCGATATAATTTTATTTCATCATTTGTGTTTTTTAACCTCCTTCCCAGGAGGTTTTTTTGTTAAATGAATGTATATTGGGAAGTATTTTCAGAAAATAAAATAGAAAAATTTATAGAGATATTGAATCAAGCTTTATTATAGCTTCGAGAATTGCAGACTTAATTCTGAGCTTAAGAAAGTCTTTTGTATAATTTACAAAATCATCTGGGATCAAGAAAGAGCGAGAAGTTATGTTCAGCGTTTTAAATTCTCCAAGTTCTTTGGATGTAATAAAGTAACTGTAAATTTCTTCTACACTTAAATTTTCTTTTATAAATTTCTTTCGGTCTTCATTAAAAGGCAATCCAGAAAAAACTTTTTCTTTTAAAGGTTCAATAACTTCTCTTTTTACTAGTACAATTTTTTTTCCATTGTATAAAATTACGAGTATTGATTTAATTTTGATATGCTATTCGTTGAATTTTCGAAATCCATACGTGCGGGGAAAACATTCAGAGTTTTTAGAGTCCATAAAAAAAGAGAAAATTTAAAGTTAATGATATATTGCGTCGGGCATTCAAGATAATTTTAATTCATGGTTCTCAGAAAATCGTGAGAGTTTGGAGAAGAGAAAAAGTAAGCCCTATTTCTTAGACGAAAATAAAAAATTTGTGGATTAAATATGGTTGTGGTATTTTTGAAGGAAAAGATTGTAGATGAATAAAAAAGATTTACCCCTGAATGTTTTGCATGCATTATCTCCATTTGTAAAAATGAAAGGAAAACTATTTATAGTTAAGGATGATCCTGAAGAAAGTTACATGATTGCATTTGATAAAGATGAAAATTCAAAATTTTATTATGCTATAGAGAATTTTGAGTATTCTGGAAACGAATATGTTTTTAATGTTAGTTATGCTCCATCGGATGAAACATCAGTAAAGCCTAATACAGTTCGCGTAGGAGAAAAAGCTTTAACAACACACTTTAATAAATGGATAGCATACTTAGAATCATATAATAATGTTTCTTCATTTTATGATGATCCAATATTAGAAGCATATCAGACTGAGTTTGTTTCAAATTTTGAATTCTTAGATGAAAGTGCTGAAACAAGTCCATTTCATACAACTCAAATTCTACAGTTGGACAATTTGTTAGAGCAAATGAGTGTCAGATTAATTGAATTATCTGATGATACTAATAGAGAAGAAATTCAAGTGATAGCTGATGAAATTGATGAAATAAGAAATAATCTAGCAACGCGATCTAAGAGATGGATTGTTGATCATATGTCAAATGTTTTTGCAAAAATTGCAAAACAAGGAACTAAATTTATTAATGAATTTTGGGCAGAAGGCAAAAAAGAAATTATTAAGAACGTCGTGAAAGGTTTAATTGAGGCTGGAACAGATTTAATAAATTAATAAGAAAATAAAACATATTATTAAAATCAATCAGATGACCTCATTAGAATATACCGAATACGACCACCTTACCTACGAAATGGAGCTACATTTTATAGCTTTCACTCCTTTTATGGAATACTGTGAGAATGTTATTTTCGGTCAGGAAATCGAGGATTTCCAGTATTTCTGTTTTCACTTCTGCAAGGACAACGACCTTTCACATTTATACTAGAAATTATCTCATAGGATAGAGCGATTATACAAGCAAATAGACACAGAAAAATTCTTGGATTTATCCTAATCTTATTATTTACCTAAAAGAACCAGTAGCCGCAGGGAAACGACTTAGAATACAAAGCGGAGAATTTTGTCTACTGGGGAAATCAGATATTGCAAGATCCTGCTTTAGCTCATAGTGAAAGTTTTAGGAAGTATTTGAAAGTACTATAGAATAAATTATTATTTTAGATAAAGAATTAAAAATAAATAAACATGGCAAAAACAAATTTTGAAATTGGAGATATAGTTTAACTTAAAGCTGGAGGGCCAGAAATGACAGTTTATAAAATTGACACTAAGATTCCTAAATTAGGAAACCGACCAATAGAAGAAAGAGAATTTAACACAATTCATACAAAATGGTTTGACGAAACTAAATTAGAGTATGGGAGGTTTTTAGAACCAGAAATAAAATTTATTAGAAAAGAATTAGATGGATTTATTTAGTAAATAAAACAGTCCTTTATTGGGACTGTTTTTATTTTTTAATAGTTATCCGCTATATCATTAACTACTATCTGGACTTCAAAATTAAGTCTCGAAGTTATTGCTTTTAGCTCTTCGTCACTATTGTAAAGAATTGAAACTTTACAATAGTGAGCAAATTCTTCTGCAATTTTTATTTTGTTAAGATATTCCAAAGGGTTTATTTTTCTTCCAACACTTTTAGTTAACCCCTTTTTATTTTTGAATTCTTCAAAAGACTTGGCTACTTTTTTCTTGATTTCATCTTCTTTTTCTATTGATAATTTCATGTGTAATTAGTTTAATGTAAAGTTAATTCTTTTCCTTTAAGTGCGAAGAGACAAAATTTTAAGACTACTAATAATATTATCAAAACTAGACGAATCAAATACCTTAAAAGGATTGTACAAAACAGTGCATTGATCCCCAATTTAAGTGAGTATAGATGTATCGTTAATGAATATAAATCTGGATTTACGTATCGAATATTAACACCATTTAAATCAGTGAAAAGAAAATATTATTTGTGGTTGACACAAATATTAACACACTTTAAAAACAAAAAACCTCCAATCAATTGATTAGAGGTTTTTGAGGTACCTAGCGGATTCGAACCGCTGTAGATGGTGTTGCAGACCACTGCCTAGCCGCTCGGCCAAAGTACCATGGTTTACCATTTTTGAGGTGTGCAAATATAATAAAATATATTACGCTACAAAAGGTTTTTAAAAATTTTCTTTTGCACCAAGGCTGTTTATATCGTCTTTTGCCTGTTTTTCAGCAACATAATTTTTCACTTTAATTACTCTTGTGTCACTCCAGTTGTCATGAAATCCGTTATCCCCTAAAAAAGAGAACTGATCAATGATGATGATTCCACGAATGCAGTTTCTTACAAAAAAGTTACCAACAGTCGGTTTGGTGCCGTCAATCATTATTACTTTGGTTCCTGTAATCAGTTTTCCAATGCTTTGCCCGCCCGTTAATGTTTCAATAAGGAATGAATAGAGGACGTATGAAATAATAAGTAACAACCTGTCAGTTATGGTCGACATATTAGCTACAAACCCATTAAATGCGGGACTGATAGCCAATAAAATACCAATAATTACAAAATATACGATATAAAAAATAATAAGATCTATAAAATAATTGGCAACTCTCAGGCCTTTATCTGCTCTGTGATCTTCTACGATTCTTAAATGTTTTCTCATGGTTTAGTTTATGGTTTTAAATTTAGTTTTTTTAATTTACATTCCGTTGACGATTAATTTTAAAGTAGCATTAATGTCAATAACGGCGGTAATTCCTGTTGGATTTAAAAGAATATTGGTTGGTTTCAGGCTGAAAACCTTTCCTCTCATATTCAAACCTTTATAATATTCTTTATTAAAGGCTTCTTCAATGCTTTTTCTTGATGTTTCTTCGAGTTCCTGAGTAGGAATTCCATATTCTTCCTCAATCATTTTAACAATTTTCCCTTGGAATAAAACGGAAGCTGTTTTTTGAAGAATATTCATGGTTTTCAGCTTAAACTTGGTATTAGACAAAACAATTTTTCTCTTGGTTTCATCATACACAGGAATTCCGGAAATGATGGCTTTTCCTTTTACGTAACCATCTGTTTCAGCTTCAATCATGATTTTATTATCTAAACCATATACTCTGATATCTGTGATTTTAACTTTTGAACCTTTTAAATCAAACTCTTTATTAAGAAAAGTTTTTCGTGCAATATTAGAGGCTTCCGTAAAAGAAATATTTGCAGTCGTTTGAAGTGAAAATTTATCTGCTAAAACAGAAATTGAGTTAAAATTACTCGCTGTTTTTATAGGTTGAGATGATTCCGGTTTGCTTCCTGTAAAAGTTTCAGAATATACATCGATTCCAATATTGGTATCGATCTGGTTTCCATAAAATTTTAACGGAGTAATATTAATGTTGATTGGAGTGACTTTCAACCAAGTATTATATTCTTCAGAAATATTGAAAGGTTGCGTAAAAACATTCCACGCCATCATCGCATATTGTTGAAAATTCAACTGTGTAGCCATCTGCTGATCAAGGGTTTTACAGAATTTTTCCTGTTGTTCTTTTAAGCTTTTTTCAACCAAAGAAGTGATCGGGATTTTTATTTTTCCATAATCAAGAACAGGTTTTGTAACCCATTTAAAACCATTGGGTTGAGTGTTGGTTACAATAGTCCAGTTATTTTTAAAACTTAAAGACGTGTTGAACGACATCACCGTTTCAAAAGTGGTGTTCTGATACGTGTAAACTCCCAAAGTTCCGATGCCTTTTTCTGCCCAGATTTTCAATGGAACTTCAATCAGTAAATTTTGATTAGTCCCTCCAACTACACGGATCGCACGTGTTTTCCAGACTTTTACCTTGAATTGGTCATTGTTGTTATCGGTGTAAGAATCATCCTGATAAATGAGGTCTTTCACAGAAGCGTTGATCATATTATTGATTTCCGAAAGCGGAATAGTCACCGGCATCGTAATACTGGATTTTATTTTCGGAAAATTATACACCGCCAATTGATTATCAACATTGGTCTGCCCAAAAATATTGATACACGTTAATAGAAATAATATTTTAATGAATTTCAATTTCTTATGTTTTTTAGGATACGAAAATAAGGATATTTTAATTTTCAGGTTTAAAACTTTTTTCCAGTTCAATACTTGCGCCTTTCATTTCGCCTTGCATTGGAGGAGCTGTTTTGGTGATTTTTAATTTAATATAAGAAATCTGAGAAAATTTTTCATGAATTTTTGAAATAATTCTTCCTGCAACATGCTCCAATAATTTCGATTTTATTTTCATTTCACCATGAACAATTGCGTTGATATCGGCATAACTTATCGTGTCATTCAAATCATCCGATTCTGAAGCTTTCCACAAATCTGTGTGAAGTTCCAGATTCAATATATAGTAAGTTCCGATGATATTTTCCTCTGGCAGAACTCCGTGATAGGCATATATTTTTACATCTTCAAGATAGATTTTGCTCATTGCTTTTAATTTTG
This sequence comes from Chryseobacterium sp. SIMBA_038, assembly GCF_046535115.1. Lineage (NCBI taxonomy): Bacteria > Pseudomonadati > Bacteroidota > Flavobacteriia > Flavobacteriales > Weeksellaceae > Chryseobacterium > Chryseobacterium sp. SIMBA_038. The sequence goes on along the minus strand of NZ_JAWRXH010000005.1, from coordinate 77,056 downwards.
ATCAAGCAAAATTCGTTTTAATTCTTCAAAATCTGCGTTAATTTCTACAATTTTTTTCTCTTTCTTCATTAATTCAGCCAGTGATTCAGGGACTTCAATTTTAATGTTCGTTGCTTTTTCCACCGCATCAGGAAACTTTACAGGATGAGCCGTACCTAGAATGAAGCCTTTTTTATCAGGATTTTCTTCTAAATATTTTTGTAATGAAGCAAAAGCAACCGCGCTGTGAGGTTCCAAAGTATATCCGTAATTTTTATAAACTTTTGAAATGGTTTTTAAAGTTTCATCATCATTAATTGAATAACCTGAAATTGTATTCTTAAGATTTTCAAATTGATTTTCAAAGATCTCCAAAATTCTTACAAAATTGCTTGGATTTCCAACATCCATTGCATTTGAGAGTGTTGCAACAGTATCTTTAAATTCTAAATTTTGAGTATTTAAATAATTCGGGACAACATCATTTTCATTACAGGCTGCTATGAAATGTTCCACAGGTAATCCTCTGAAATGGGCTAAAATTCCCGCGCAAATATTTCCAAAATTTCCACTCGGAACGCAAATTACAGGATTTTTATCATTATTTTTTTGCCATTGTTTTAAAGCTAAAAGATAGTAAATCTGCTGTGGAAGCCATCTCGCTACATTGATGGAATTGGCTGATGTTAAAAACAGATTTGAATTAATTTCCTGATCAGAAAAAGCCTGCTTCACCATATTCTGACAATCATCAAAAGTTCCGTTAACCTCAATTGCCGAAATATTTTCTCCCAATGCGGTTAGTTGCTTTTCCTGAACTAGGCTAACCCTATTTTTTGGATATAAAATAACCACATTCACTCCCGGAGTTTTGTAAAAACCATGAGCAACCGCACCGCCAGTGTCGCCTGAAGTTGCTACCAAAACAGTAACTTTCTTATCCTCATCTTTTAAAAAATAGGAGAGACACTGACTCATAAACCGAGCGCCAATATCTTTAAACGCCAACGTCGGGCCATGAAAAAGTTCTAACACAGAAATTTTATCATTGATTTTTTTTAATGGAATTTCAAAATTAATTGTTTGGGAAACTATTTCTTTTAATAATGACTCAGGGATCTCATCACCAACAAAATCTTTCATGCATCTGAACGCAATTTCTTCATCCGAGAATTGATTTAAATTTTCAATAAAACCTTTTTCAAACTGAGGAATTTTTTCTGGAAAGAACAAACCTTTTTCGTTTCCCTGTCCTTTAATGGTAGCTATTTTAAAATCAACTTTTTCTTTTTTATCTTTTAAATTATAGTAAATCATTGTCTTGGTTTTAATTGATTAATTCTAATCTTCATTAATGATTTCAACTCCTGCCGGATTGATTTTTGAAACATACACAAAACTTTCTATATCAATTTCATCATAAATAGATTTCATTATTTCAGCAATTTTCTGTGCGGTTTCTTCCTTTTCTGTCAACATAAAAATTGAGGGACCAGAACCTGAAATTCCCCCGCCTAAAGCTCCCAATTGTAAACTTTTAGCTTTAACTTCATCAAATTTCGGAATCAAGATACTTCTTACAGGCTCTATAATGACATCGTTGAGGCTTCTTCCAATCAAAGCATGATCATTTTTTTCAATTCCAGCCACCAATCCTGCGATATTTCCCCATTGTTGTACAGCGTCTTTCAGTAAAATATTTTTCTTTAAAATTTGTCTTGCATCGGAGGTTTTTACTTCAACCTGCGGATGTACAGCTGCGACAAATAAATCGGGACAACGTAACGGAATAATATCAATTGGATCAGTTGATTTCACTAATGTTATTCCGCCCAAAAGACAAGGTGAAATATTATCTGCATGTCTTACTCCGGAAGCCAATTCTTCTCCAAACATCGCAAAATGGATCATTTCGTTTTGCGATAAAATATTTTCTAATAAAGCATTGACTCCAAAGACAGCTCCGGCGGCGCTAGCCGCACTGGAGCCGAGCCCGCTTCCCGGTTTTATATTTTTATGAATAATCACTTCAAAGCCAATTTTTAAATTCAAATGTTCCTGAATTTTTAAAAGAACAACTCCAGCAACATTTTCTTCCGTTTTTTCAGGAAGCCCAAAATTATCGGTGTGTTTTATGATAATGTCAGGAGTTTCTAGTAATTTAAACTCCATTTCATCATAAGGCTGGTTGATCGCCATTCCCAAAATATCGAAACCACAAACCAAATTGGCGACTGTTGCGGGAACTCTTATTTTTATCTTTTTCATATTTTATTATTTAAATTGAGCGAACGATATCTGAAAAAACCCCGCTTGCTGTTACTTCCGCGCCTGCACCTGCGCCTTTTACGACTAATGGCTGTTCAGAATATCGTAAAGTTTTTAGAATGACAATATTGTCTTTGCCATAAAGGTGAAATAGGTCACTTTCTGGTGCGATGTGCTGTAGTCCGACTTTGGCTTTTCCATCTTTAAATTCGGCAACATATTTTAAAATTTTGCCATCTTTTTTAGCTTTGTCTAATATGTTTTTAAAATGATCTTCATATTGAACCATCATGCTATAAAAATCGTCAACACTTCCGTTCATACAATCCTCAGGAAGAAATTGTATATTTTCTATTTCATCAAACTGAAGCGGATATCCAGCTTCTCTCGCCAGAATTAAAATTTTACGTGCAACATCTGTTCCTGCCAAATCAAGTCTTGGATCTGGTTCTGTAAAACCTTGTTTTTGTGCTTCGGCTACGATCTCAGAAAACGTTTTGTTTCCGTCATAATTGTTGAAAACAAAATTTAATGTTCCACTCAATACAGCTTGAATCGAAGTGATTTGATCACCGCTTCTTATCAGATCATTAATGGTTCCGATAATGGGAAGACCTGCTCCTACATTGGTTTCAAAGAAAAATTTGCAACTGTGGTTTTTAGCAATATTTTTTAATGATTTATATTTTTCAAAATCAGAGGAAGCGGCAATTTTGTTGCAGGCGACAATATTTATGCTTCTTTTTAATACAGTTTCATAAATTTCGGGAACTTCTGCGTTGGCAGTTACATCTACAAAAACAGAGTTTCTAAGGTTTCTTGAAATAATTTCTTCTGCAAATTTTTTGATAGAAGCTGGTTCGCCGTTTTCTAGTTTTTCATTCAAATCATTTTGTGAAATTCCCTGATCGGAAAATGCCATTTTACGACTGTTGGAAATTCCTGCAATTCTTAAATTAATTAAAAGATTTTCCTGCAAATATTTATTCTGATCATAAATCTGCTGAATCAGTTTTGAACCAACATTTCCATTTCCACAAATATAAAGATGAACCTGTTTTATTTCTGATTCAAAAAATTCTTCATGAAGAACATTTACGGCTTTTTTAATATCTTTTTCTGAGATTACAATGCTGATATTTCGCTCTGAAGAACCTTGAGCAATAGCTCTGATATTGATTCCGTTATTACCTAAACAACCGAACATTTTGGCACTTACACCGCTTCTATTTTTCATATTTTCTCCAACCAGAGCGACAATTGAAAGTTCGGATTCTATTTTTACAGGAGATATTCTTTTTAATTTTAAATCATCCTCAAAAGAAAAATTGATGGCATTTTCTGCATTAAAAGTATCTTTTTCATTGATCGCAATCGTAATTGAATGTTCCGAAGAACTTTGAGTAATCAATATTACATTTATTTTTTCATGACTAAGACATTGAAACAATTTTGCCGAAATACCGGGAATTCCAACCATTCCGCTGCCTTCTAAAGTAAGTAGGGCAATGTTGCTCATATTTGAAATTCCGACTGCGACTTGCTGTTCTTCACCTTCTGAAATTTTAATATTATGAGATATTAAAGTTCCTAAAGCTTCGGGATCAAAAGTATTTTTAATCCTTAAATCAATATTTCTCACCATAACTGGCTGAATTGTTGGCGGATAAAGAACTTTTGCTCCAAAATGAGAAAGTTCCATCGCTTCCTGATAAGATATTTCCGGAATAGGTTTCGCGTTGGGAGAAAGTTTGGGATCTGCGGTCATCATTCCGCTTACGTCAGTCCATATTTGGAGTTCTTCTGTATTGAGTAATGACGCAAATATAGATGCTGTATAATCTGATCCGCCTCTTCCTAATGTTGTCATATTTCCGTTGTGATCTTTAGCAATAAACCCGGGAACTACAGTAATTTGATGCTGGTTTTCTTTAAAATATTTAATTAAATTTTTTTCAGAGGCTTCAAAATCAACTTTTGCATTGATGAAATTGCTATTTGTGATAATATGATCCGCAGAATTCATCCAGACAGCGTCTAATTTTTCAAATTTAAATCTTGCAGCAATAATATTTGATGATAAAAATTCTCCGTAAGAGGTAATTTTATCTTTGGTTCGACCTGTAAATTCACCTAAAACAAATATTCCGTTGCAAAGATCTTCAATGTCATTAAAATGTTTTTTTACAAAGCTTAGCCACGCACTTTGTTCTAAAATGGGGATAAGTTCTTTTACAAGATTTAAATGTTTTTCTTCAATTATTTTGATGATTGAGAGATAGCTGTCATCATTACTTGATGCCTGTTCTGCTGCTTTTATTAACATGTCAGTTACATCATGCAACGCTGAAACGACAACAACTATTTTCTTTGAAGATTCTTTTTTAATGATATTTTCTACTTTCAGAATATTTTCTGAATTGGCTACAGATGTTCCGCCGAATTTGAGGACTTTCATCATTTTTTGATTTTGAATGATTGACAATAAAATTTTTCACTCTTTAAAAAAAAGAGCACGGGTGCCGGTGATAATATGTGAAAATGTACCCCGTTATGGGGTAGTAGTTGTAGTCGTAGAAACAGAAGATACTTCAGAAGTAGAAAACTTCGGAGTAGAAATATCAGATATGTTTCTTGTAAATTTCATTGTTGTAAAACAAATGTACAAATTATTTTTAAATATCAAAATGTAAAGGAAAAAGATTATTTTTCAACATAATGTGATTTATTGAAAATATTTATTAAATTTATAAGCTAAACTAAATCAAATTATTATGAAAAACCTAAAAAGATTAAACAGAAGAAATTTAGAACAAATTAATGGAGCAGGAGTACCGCCAATTACACATTGTAACGGTTGTCCGACAGGTGCCTTTGGACCAAATGATACTCATTCTTGTGAAGCGTATTGGGGACTTCCAGAGACTTGCAGAAAATGTGTTCTTGTTAACATGGAGTGTTTTGAACTAGTTCCAATATTAAAATAAATAATACCATGAAAAACTTAAGAAAATTAAACAGAAAGAATTTAGGACAGATTAACGGAGCAGGAGTTTCGCGTTGTGAAGGATGTCCTAGTCATCTTGTTTTTGGCCCTGGAGGAGGATGGCCTGATACCTCTAGTGCTTCTTGTGAAGCCTATTTTGGGCTATCCGAGACCTGTAAAATGTGTGTGATGGTGAGTGTAGATTGTTTTGTTCAAATCTCTGCGATCTAAAAAAAGTTTTAAAAACTGAAATTTATATTTTAAACTAAACTAAATCAAGATATTATGAAAAATCTAAAAAAAATTAACAGAGAAAATTTGAGATCAATTAACGGTGGTGCAACTTGTAATTATGTTTGCCCTCCAGGACCTTACGGGCCTGGGCTTCCAAGATCATGTGAAGCTTTTGATGCTTTGCCGTCATGTTGTAAGTCAAAAGTGTTGGTAAGTATGGATTGTTTTCCTCAATAACAACTTAAAAAGTACTGTTAAAACATTATTTTATATTTTAAAAACAACAAAATTAAATTACCATGAAAAATCTAAAAAAATTAAACAGAAAAAATTTAAGAGCAATTACAGGAGGCTTAACGGAATGTAATGTAGATCTGGATTGCGGACCTACAGGCTGTGCAATATGTACAGACTTTAGAGGTGGGCGTAGAGTTTGTCTTTATTTTTATGATCCGACGAATATGGATAGCTGTCCAGATATTAATCCATAATTAAAGAAGGAAGAAAATAATATCCAAATTCAAATAAGTTATGAAAAATCTAAAAAAACTTTCAAGAACAGAACAGACGAAAATCCAAGGAGGTTTTACACAGGTTCAGATAGATGCCTGTGGAGGAGAAGCATATGTATGCTTCCGTGCGGGAGGATGGGGTTGTTGGAGAAAGCCAGGAGGAACTTGTTATGCACCTATGGTATAATAAAGAAAAAAGCACTGTAAAACACAGTGCTTTTGATTTTTAATTACTTTTTAACTATTGAGAAGTAATTTTTTTCTTTGGAAGATTTAACTTAGAACTTAAGTTCGGAAAATATTTTATCATCTCTGAAATGTTTTTTCCTGCAGTATCAATAAATTTCCAGAGCTTTCCATTATCTTTAGAAATACCTATTAAGTAATAGTCTCCTAAAATTTTACCTTTTGGAGTTTCCATTTCTATTTTTTGATGAACTACAGTTTGTAATTCAGCTTTATTATTTATAATATCTGAGACCTCAGAAAAAGTAACATCTTTAAAAGTATATCCCGCTTTTTCCATCTGATTTATAGCGTCCACAGAAGCATCAATCATTTTCTTTTTATTTCCATACATTTTTATTACTCCGTCATAAACGTAATTACTAAAAGCGTCATAATTTTTTTCCATGAAGTATTTCCTCATGTCATTAGCTTGTTTAATAACGGTTTGTTTTTGATTTTGCGAAAAACCAAAAATAATGATACATAAAAATATAATTGAAAATACTTTTTTCATTTATTTTATACTTTTCGAAAGATCAAGCATCGCCTCAATTGGCTTCAATGCTCTCAAACGAAGTTCTTCGTCAATAAGGATCTCAGGAAGTTCATATTTCATACATAAGTACAACTTTTCCATTGTATTACGTTTCATATAGAAACATTCTGAGCAGTTACAGCTTTCGTCAAAAACCAAAGCAGGAATCAATTCTTTATGAGGTGCGCGTTTTCTCATTTCGTGAAGAATTCCTTCTTCAGTAGCAATGATGAACGTCTGACAATCGTCTTTTTCCACATAATCTAACAAAGCAGAAGTAGAACCGATAAAATGAGCCAGTTTCAATACTGCTTCTTCACTTTCCGGATGTGCAATCATTTTAGCATTCGGATGATCTGCTAATTGTTGCGCAATTCTTTCCATAGAAAAGGCTTCGTGAACGATGCAGCTTCCATCCCAAAGAATCATATCGCGTCCCGTTTTTTTAGATAAATATCTTCCTAAGTTTTTATCCGGAGCGAAAATAATCGGTCGGTCTTTTGGCAACGCTTCAATCACAGTTTCAGCGTTTGAGCTTGTTACAATAATATCACTTTCTGCTTTTGTTTCAGCGTTACAGTTGATGTAAGTTGCGATCAGTGCATTAGGATGCTGCTCACGCATTTTTCTCAAACCTTCTCCTGAACATCCGTCTGCCAAAGAGCATCCCGCCATGGTATCTGGAAGAACTACTTTTTTAGTTGGGTTCAAGATCTTCGCCGCTTCTGCCATGAAATGTACTCCGCAGAATACAATCATATCAGCATTGGTATCTTTTGCCTGTCTTGCCAATTGCAGAGAATCTCCCAAGAAATCGGCAATATCCTGAATCTCTCCAGGTTGGTAATAATGCGCTAAAATAACCGCATTTTTTTCTTCTTTCAATTTAAGAATGGCTTTCACCAATTCTTCTCCTTGAGGAATTACCAAATCTTTTATATCCAAAAATCCTCTTACCGGAATCGCAGATTTAGCTTTTTCTAATGTTTCGGTACTCATATCAACCTCAATGTTTTTTGATTGTAGAAGTTAGAGTTTAGAAATTAGTTGTTAGTTAAAATTTTTACGTTTCAAAAACTAACTTCTAGCTTCTAATTTCTAGTTTCTCCTACAAAATTTTTTATTAAACTTTCTATTTCTTCTTTTGCAATATCCAAATCGTTATTGATCACGATTTTATCAAATTCTTTTGCGTAAGACATTTCTTCTTCTGCCTTTTCTACGCGGGTTTTGATGGTTTCTGCATCATCTGTGTTTCTGGAAATCAATCTTCGTTCCAATTCTTCAATGGAAGGTGGTTCAATGAAAATAGATAAGGCTTTTTCTCCAAAATATTTTTTTAAAGAAATTCCGCCTTTTACATCAACATCAAAAATCACTACTTTCCCCTGATTCCAGATCTTTTCAACTTCAGATTTTAAAGTACCGTAATATTTATCAGTATACACTTCTTCAAATTCTACAAAAGCATCTTCCGAAATTTTCTGTCTGAATTCATCAGGACTTAAAAAATGATAATCCACTGCATGAATTTCGCTTCCTCTCGGCTGTCTTGTCGTGCAAGAGATTGAAAACTGGAGTTCATTAAATATCTCCAAAGAATGCTTTACTAATGTAGTTTTTCCGCTTCCTGACGGCGCTGAAAATATGATAACTTTATTCATATGGTTGTTGGCTGATGAATTTTAGTTGATTATTACGGATAAAACACACAACAATCAACCAAAAACAATCAACTAATTATAATACGTTTAACGTTTGTTCTTTAATTTTTTCCAAATCATCTTTCATCATCACGACCAATTTTTGGATCTCAGCGTGATTGGCTTTTGAACCTAATGTATTGATCTCTCTTCCGATCTCCTGGGAAATAAAACCTAATTTCTTTCCGTTGAAATCTTCATTATCCATTACTTCCTGGTAATATTTTAAGTGTTGAGTTAATCTTACTTTTTCCTCAGCAATATCTAATTTCTCTGTGAAATAAGCCATTTCCTGATAGAAACGAGTTTCATCAACGTTTTCAAATTCTTTTAAAGATTTTTGGTAACGCTCTTTTACACTCTGGATTCTCACCTCTTCAAAAGGAATGACTTCAGATAAATATTTGTCGATATTTTTAATATTTTTCTCAAGTTCCAGATGCAATGTTTTCCCTTCTGTCTTTCTGAAATCTTCAAATTTGTCAACAGCATTATTAACAATTTTAGCTAAAGATTCCCATTCACCATCCGTTAATTCGTCTGGTCTTGAGGTAATTGCATCAGGAAGTCTTACCGCCATTTTAAGGTACTCAAATTCAGGAGCATCAGAAGCAATATTTCGAAGCTCATTCATGTAAGAATCAATCAGTTTTTTATTGATTTTCACATCATTGGATTCTTCAAGATTTTCTATATTGATATAGCAATCCACTTTTCCACGGATAATTCTATCGTTAAGAATTTTTCTGATCTCGAATTCTTTCTCTTTATAGCGTAACGGTATTTTTATATTTAAATCAAAGCTTTTGCTGTTCAGTGATTTAACATCTACGGTTATTTTTTTTCCTTCAAAAACATCTTCGGCTCTACCGAAACCGGTCATTGATAAAATCATAGTTTTTTATTGTCGTACAAAGATAAACATTTAAGTCTATAGTTCGACTAAAGTCGAACGGGCTGGAAGTTGGATGCAGGAAGTTGGATGCAAGAAGTCGAAAGATTTTAAACTTCCAACCTCAAACTTCCATCTTCGGGCAATTAACATTTTCGTAAATTAGCGCTGTGAAAAATAAAAATTTAATTTCTGTTGTAGGCCCTACCGGAATTGGAAAAACGAGATTGGCAATTGATTTGGCTAACCATTTTAGCACAGAAATTATTTCTTGTGACTCGCGCCAGTTTTTTAAAGAAATGAAGATTGGTACCGCTTCACCATCGCAGGAAGAGTTGGCGGAAGCACCTCATCATTTTATTGGAAATCTTTCTGTTGAGGAATATTATTCTATCGGACAATATGAGGAAGATGCCTTAAAAAAACTCAACGAACTTTTCAAAAAATATGATACTGTTATTTTAGTTGGCGGAAGCATGATGTATGAAAAAGCGGTGATTGAAGGATTAAATGATTTACCAGAAGCTAATGAAGAAAACCAAAGAAAACTTCAGGAGATTTTAGATAATGATGGAATCGAAAAATTGCAGGAAATCCTGAAAGAACTCGATCCTGAGTATTTTGCAGTGGTAGATTTTCATAATCACCGAAGACTTTTCCGATCTATTGATGTTATATGGCAGACCAATACAAAATATTCTGAATTAATTGCTGTTTCACAAGATGCCCGAGATTTTAATGTGATCAGAATCGGAATTGAAGCGCCCCGAGAAGAACTGTATGACAGAATCAATAGGAGAGTGGATATGATGATGGAGAAAGGCTTGTTGGAGGAAGCTAGAGGTTTAGAAAAATTTAAAGGATTGACTGCTTTAAATACTGTTGGATATGCAGAATTATTCAAATATTTTGATGGAGAGTGGGAATTGGATTTTGCAGTTTCTGAAATCAAGAAAAACAGCAGAAGATATTCGAAACGTCAACTGACTTGGTATAGAAAAGCAGATGATATTCATTATTTGCAATTGGGTTATTCTCAGGAGGATTTTGATGGCTTGATTGAATATATTAATGAGCAGACTTCAAAGTAATTTAAATTTTTTTGACGCAAAGATTTATTTTTAATTCTGAATATTTAAAGGAGCAAAGAATTGAATCAATAAAATTGATTCTTACGAAGCTATCTTCATCAGCGACTTTGTCGCTTTTCTTTGCACCTTAAAATTATTATTCTTTTATATTAAACCTTTGCGTTTAAAAATAAATTCAATCTTAATGGTTCATTGTCATTCTGACGAAGGAAGAATCTTTACAAATATAGCTTAGATTCCACGCTACACTGCGTTTCGCTCTGAATGACAGTGCGAACGGCAAATAGGCAGCTCAATTTAAAACAAAAAAGTGCGATTCCGAAAAACCGCACTTCAAACAATATTAATTTAATTGACTACTTCCAACCGCCACCTAGAGCTCGGTATAAATCTACAATACTGCTTAATCTCTGTCTTTTTACGGACGCAAGATTCAGTTCAGCTTGTAAAGAATTTCCCTGAGCTGTAATTACTTCCAGGTAATTTGCCATTCCGCCTTTGTAAAGCATTTCGGCACTTTTAATTCCGTTTTTCAACGTTGCAACTTGTTCGGTTGCTTTTTGTTCCTGAACTTTTAAGCTTTCGTTTGAAACTAATGCGTCAGAAACTTCACCTACTGCATTCAAAACAGATTGACGGAACGCTAACACGTTTTTCTCTCTCTGAATTTTAGCAACATTTAAATCGGTTTTCAATTGTCTTTTCTGGAAAATAGGCTGAGTTAATCCTCCTAAAACAGACCCGAACAATGAAGCCGGAATCTGAAACCAGTTATCAATTTTAAATGAATTTACGCCACCGTTTGCTGTGATTTTCAATGCCGGATACATATTTGCCTGAGCAATTCCGACCATTGAATTTGATTCCAACAACACCAATTCCTGCTGACGAACATCCGGACGACGGCTTACCATTGCTGCAGGAAGTCCTGTAGAAATATTTTGAGGTAAAGAAGTGTCGGACATTTCGATGGTTCTGTTCACTTTATTTGGATTTTCACCCACCAAAATGCTCAATGCATTTTCCTGAATGGCAATATTTTGCTCCAATTGAGTGATCAAAAGTTCCGTAGATTGCTTTTGAGCAGTTGCCTGCTGAACACCCAAAGAAGTGGTGTCGCCACTTTGCCACATTTTTTCTGTGATAGACAAGGTGTTATTGCTTAATTCTAAATTAGATTTTGCAATATTCATTTGTTTGTCAAGCATCAGCAAGTTATAATATCCTTGAGCAATCGCCGCAACAACCTGTGTCTGAATTGCTTTTGTAGCTTCGTAAGTTTGCAAATACTGCATTCTCGAAACCTCTTGTTGATTTTTAATTTTCCCCCAAATATCAGCTTCCCAAGATAAATTAAAGGCTGCATTGTAATCTTCAACATGGCTTTGACCTAAAAATAAATTTAAGCTTTGTCCATTCATGCTGTTTTTTGACGGTTTTGAAATCTGTGCTGAAACTCCGAAACCAACATCAGGATATTGAAGATATTTTGCCTGTTTCAATCTCTCCTGTGAAGAAGCAACTTGTTTTAAAGCGATCTGAAGGTCATAATTATGGGTAATTCCTTTTTCAATTAAACCCTGTAAAATTGGGTCGCTGAAAAATTGTTTCCATTCTAGATTGGCAACACTTGCTGTGTCTGCGGTTGCCGTGTATTGGAATTTCTCTGGAAGCTCAAGCTCCGGTTCTGTATATGCCAATTTGGAGACACATGAAACCGAGCCAATAGCTAATATAAATGTGAGAAAAATATTCTTTATTCTTTTCATATGGAGATATTTATTTTTATTAAAAGGTCATATGTAATCGCTGGATTTTATTGAAATTTTTCGTTTCCAAGTGATGGCGATTTCATAGTTTTTAAACTTTTAATTGAATACAAAACTTTGAGAGTTTTTATTTTAAAACAAAGATGTCTTTAGTAGGAGAAAATACTTTGCTTTTATAATATTAGTTTGAATAGTTGCTTCTCTATTTTTTGTTTTGACCACAGATTTTCACAGATGATTGTGTTTATTTGTGAAAATATTTGTGTTGTTTGTGGTTAAGCCAAATCTCTCAAAGTTTGTAATTCATTTTTTATTAATGAGCAGTTGCTAAAAGTTCTTCCTGTTGTTTTTGTTTTAACAGTCTTTTTTGTTTTCTGCTTGGCATTTTTTCATGTAAATATTGGAAGATCACATACATCACCGGAATGATGAAAATCCCGAATACAACTCCTGTAAACATTCCTCCAACTGTACTGATACCGATAGAGTGGTTACCTTTTGCAGCCGCACCTTGTGACCAAACCAACGGAAGCATACCGATGATGAAGGCAAATGAGGTCATCAAAATTGGTCTTAAACGTAATCTTGAAGCCTGAAGTGCGGATTCAATTAATGTTTTTCCTGCTTTTCTTCTTTGTACGGCAAATTCTACAATCAAAATGGCGTTCTTCGCTAATAATCCGACGAGCATGATTAATCCAACCTGAACGTAAATATTATTATCAATTCCAGCCAGTCCTGTGAAAGCAAATACCCCGAAAACTCCTGTAGGAATCGTTAAAATAACGGCAAACGGAAGAATATAACTTTCATACTGAGCTGCCAGTAAGAAATACACAAATAAGATACTCAACATGAAAACAAAAGCTGTTTGTCCGCTTGTTTTGATCTCTTCACGGGTGATACCTGTCCACTCGTAACCGTAACCTCTAGGAAGTGATTTTTGAGCAACTTCTTCTACCGCTTTAATCGCATCTCCGGTACTGTAACCAGGTTTCGGAGTTCCGTTAATTGTCACGGCGTTGAATAAGTTGTTTCTTGTCACTGTTTCAGGTCCGAAAGTTCTTTTTAAAGTCACTAAAGTCTTTACGGGAACCATTTCGCCTGTCTTATTTTTAACATAAATCCCTTCCAGAGAATTCGCATCCGTACGGTAAGGAACATCTGCCTGAGCCATTACTCTGTAGTATTTTCCGAATCTGTTGAAATCCGAAACGAAGCTACTTCCGTAATAGATCTGCATCGTCTGCATCAATTCTGTCACAGAAACTCCCAACTGATTTGCTTTATCTGAATCTACATCAATTGTATATTGCGGGTTTCCTGCTGCATACGTTGTAAAAGCAAATGCAATTTCAGGACGTTTCATTAATTCTCCGATAAATGCTTGAGTTGTTGTTCCCAATTGCTCAAAAGAACCGCTGGTTTTATCCTGAAGCATAAATTCAAAACCTGAAACGTTACCAAAACCTTGTACCGTAGGAAAGTTGAAGAAGAATGCGCTGGCATCTTTCACTTGTGCTACTTTTCCTGTTAATGCAGCTGCAATTTGATCAGGATCTTTCATGTCGCCACGTTTGTCATAATCTTTAAGTTTAATAAAACCTGCAGAATATGGAGACGCGTTGGCATTACTGATGAAGTTCAGACCATCGGCTACCCAAAGGTGATTGGTTGCTTTTTCACCATTTACAATCTTATCGATTTGTTCTGTTGCTCTGTGTGTTCTTTCCAATGAACTTCCCGGAGGCGTATTTACCGCATATAAAACGAAACCTTGATCCTCTGTAGGAATAAATCCTGACGGAGCTTTTTTAATTAAGAAAACACTTGCTCCTGTGATTAAAGCTAAACCAGCGATACCCACCCATTTGTTTTTAATTAAAAATTTAAGACTGTAAATATATTTTTTAGTCATATTATTAAAGGCAACATTGAATGCGTTGAAAAACTTCGCACCAAAACCTTTTTTATGACCGTGATCTCCGTGTTCTCCCTGAGGATCATTTAATAATAATGCACAAAGAGCAGGGCTTAATGTTAAAGCGTTTACCGCTGAAATCATGATCGCAATTACCAATGTAAAGGCAAACTGTCTGTAGAAAACTCCCGCAGGACCCTGCATGAAACCAACCGGAATAAACACGGCACACATCACCAATGTAATGGAAATGATCGCCCCGGAAATTTCACTCATTGAGCTTGTCGTAGCTTGTTCTACAGGCATTCCTGTGTGTTCCATCTTGGAATGGACGGCTTCGACGACGACAATCGCGTCATCCACCACAATTCCGATGGCGAGTACTAATGCGAACAATGTCAACATATTGATACTGAAACCAAATAGCTGAAGGAAGAAGAATGTACCGATAATCGCTACCGGAACCGCAATAGCAGGAATTAATGTAGATCTGAAATCCTGAAGGAAAATAAATACTACAATAAATACCAGGACAAATGCAATCACTAAAGTTTCTACCACCTGATGAATTGATGCATCCAGGAAGTCTTTAGAGTTATACATGATGATCGGTTTTACTCCTTTTGGAAGCGTTGTTGAAAACTGATCAACCTGTTTTTCGATTTCTGTTAAGATCTCGTTCGCATTGGAACCTGCTGTTTGGAGGATCGCAAAACCCGCTACAGGCTTACCATCCACTCTATTAGCTGCTGTGTATGTATATGAACCGAATTCTACTCTTGCTACATCTTTTAATCTTAAAAATGAACCGTCATTATTGGCTTTAATAGCAATATTTTCGTAGTCTTCGTTTTTGTTTAATTTACCTTTATATTTAAGGATATATTCGTAAGTTTCCTTACTTCCCTGTCCAAGACGTCCCGGAGCAGCTTCAAGGTTATGATCTTTAATGGCTGCCATAACTTCCTGTGGAGAAAGACCATTAGCCGCTAATCTGTCTGGTTTCAACCAAATTCTCATCGAATAATCTCTTGTTCCGAAAACTTGAGCCTGAGCAACTCCCGGAATACGCTGAATCTGTGGAATTACATTGATTTTAAGGTAATTCTGTAAGAAAAGCTCATCGTATTGTTTAGGATCATCACTCGAAAGTCCCATAAACATAATCATACTGTTCTGAACTTTCTGTGTCGAGATTCCCGCCTGTACAACTTCCTGAGGAAGCTGGCTCATCGCTTTTGATACACGGTTTTGAACGTTTACGGCTGCATTATCTGCATCTGAACCTTGTTTGAAAAATACGCTCAAAGTCATTGTACCGTCATTACTTGAGTTTGACGTCATGTAAGTCATATTCTCAACACCGTTCACTGCCTCTTCAATAGGAACTGCAACCGAACGGGCTACAACTTCCGCATTCGCACCCGGATAAAATGCCGTCACCTGTACGCTTGGTGGTGCAATATCCGGAAACAGAGTGATCGGAAGGTTGAAAACCGATAGCGCTCCCAAGAGTAAGAGTATGATGGAGATGACCGTTGAAAGTACCGGTCTTTCTATAAATTGTTTTAACATAAGAAGTTTATTTTTTTAAGTCTTCTGTTTTTTTGAAAAGGATTGTTACAAAGGTTTTGCTCTCAAAAGGCTATCAGAAGAAATAACTTTTGGCTGAATGGCAACACCGTCTTTCAATGCTCCGATTCCTGTAAATACGATTTTATCTCCCACAGCAAGTCCTTCTGAAATGAAGTAATAACTATCTGTTTTTCCAGAGATTTTTACAGGTTTTCCGGTTACTTTTTTATCCTTTCCAACTACATAAACGTAGGTTTTGTCCTGGATTTCAAAAGTTGCTTCTTGTGGAATAACAAGTGTACTTGTGAATAATTGAGGCATACGAACTCTACCCGTATTTCCGGTTCTCAACGTTCCGTGTGCATTCGGGAATACGGCGCGAACGCTGATTGCTCCTGTACTTTTGTCAAACTGTCCGTCAACAATGCTCATTTTACCTTTTTCAGGATATGTGCTGTTGTCTGCGATGACCAAGTCTACCATTGGCATGTTTTTCAGCTTCTCGTTTAAAGTTGCTCCGGGATATTTATTTTGAAAAGCAATAAAATCCAGTTCGCTTAAAGAGAAATACGCGTAAATTTCGCTGATATCAGATAACAAAGTCAATGGACTTGGATCTGTTCTTGAAATTAGGCTTCCTTTTTTGTAAGGAATTCTTCCGATGTATCCGCTAACAGGCGCAGTGATTGTAGTAAATCCTACATTGATTCTGGCTCCACCAACAGAAGCTTTTGCCTGAGCTGCGGCTGCCACAGCTGCGGCATAATTTGCTTTTGCAGTTTTCATCTGTACATCAGAAACTACTTTTGCGCTTACCAAAGGCTGAAGTCTGTCAACCTCAACTTTAGCTTTCTGAATGTTTGCGTTGGCAACTTGTAAATTAGCCTGAGCCATATTCATTTGCTCACCGTAAGCTCTTGAATCTATTTTAAATAAAGGTTGTCCGGCTTTTACATAAGCACCTTCCTCAACATAAATTCTATCTAAATATCCGTCAACCTGAGATCTTATCTCTACATTGTTTTTTCCTTCTAAAGCTGTCGGGAATTCCTGATAAACTGTTGCAGGAGATGTGATTACGGTATAAACTGGCAATTCTGGTGCAGGTGGAGCAGCGTTTGATCCTTCGGCTGCCTTGGTGCAATTCTGTAAAAGGATAATACTTGAAATTAGTATGATAATCCTCGTTTTTGCAAGTGTTTTCATTTTAAGTTTAAATTTTTAATGAAGTGTTAGATTAAGTAGTATTGTTTTTAATTTAAATTCCGTTATTTTTCCTAACAGTGTTAATGGTTAGTTCAAAAAAAATTACAGAATTCTTAATATTGAGTAAATTATTGTTTACATGATTACAATTTTTTTAATGTTGATTTTAAATGTATAAATAATGTGTGTAGTGTTATTTTTCCTAACGGTGTTAATGATAAGGAAAGAAAATTACATAAAGTAATGCTATAAAATTAGTCTTCATTTTTAAAGTTTTTTCTTTTTTAGTTTAAAAAAAATTGAATAATGTTAATTATTCCGTGTTACTTTTCCTAACGGTGTTAATTTTTGGTTCAAAAAAAAATTACAAAGATTTAACAAAAGCCGCAACCGTTTCGTCTAATGTTGTTTTATTCATTGTAGAAGGGATATCATCGTTACGCATCATCATAATAGAGATCAAACCATGCACCGCAGAAAATAAAGCGTGAGAGGAGTGACAGGCATTATCAGGATTTGAACCTTTTTTCTTGATGATTTCATAAGTACAATCGTAGATCATATCCTGAAACGAAGAAAATTCTTCTTTCATCAAACCTTTTCCGCTGCATTGCATTCCCAACCCAAACATTAGCTGATAATATTCTTTATTTTTAAATGCAAACTTCCAATAAGCATCAACAATAGCTGTAATCTGCTCTTCAGGAGTATCGTGCTTTTTCTGAGCCTTTAATAATTCTATGTGTAGACAATGAAAACCGTTCAGTGAAATTTCAAACAGAATTGCTTCCTTGTTTTCAAAGTAATCGTAAACTACTGGCGCACTGTATTCTATAGCGTCTGCAATTTTACGGATTGAAAGCGAGGCCCAACCTTCCGTTTTAGCCAAAGAAAAAGCCGCATCCAAAATATTGGCACGTATTGATTCTTTTTCTCTTTGACGACGTTCATGTAAGCCCATGATTTTTTATTTTACTAACAGTGTTAGCAAAACTACAAACTTTTAAGTATAACTTCCAAATGTTATTCTATATTTAACACTAGCGAATGGTTTTGAAGTACTTTCATAAATAGGCTAAATGTTGTAATAATGGGAGTTTAAATACATGATTTTGAAATTATTGTAAAAAGTAATGGGATCAATAGCCTAATTCGATTGGATTATAATTGTTTTTCAAATTATGTAACTTCTTCCTTCTGCTTAAAGCTTCTTTACTTATATAATGAAAGAAATTTTTATCTTTGTGCCTAAATAAAAAAGATATGAATACTCCCTCAAATATGATCGCATTAGGAACAAAAGCTCCTTTTTTTGAGCTTCCGAATCCTTCAAAAAGTAATGAAATTCAATCATTAGATGATTTGAAAGGTAAAAAAGGAACATTGGTGATCTTCATGTGCAACCATTGCCCGTTCGTTCTTCACGTAATCGATAAATTGAATGAATTATATGAAGACTATAACGAAAGAGGAATAGAATTCATCGCGATCAACGCTAATAACGTAGAAAAATATCCGGATGATTCTCCAGAGAAAATGATCGAATTCCAAATCGAAAAGAACTTTGATTTTCCTTATTTATATGACGAAAGCCAAGCGATCGCAAAAGCATATGAAGCTGCTTGCACACCGGATTTCTTTTTCTTTGATGAGAAATTAGACCTTATTTACAGAGGACAAATGGATGATTCAAGACCTGGAAATAATAAAGATGTTACGGGTGAAGATTTAATTATCGCTTTTGAAAATCTTTTATTAGGGGAACCTCAGGAAGATATCCAAAGACCGAGCATGGGTTGTAATATTAAATGGAAATAATTTTTCATTTTGTTTAAAATATATGAAAGCTGTTCATTTTGAACAGCTTTTTTATTTAATATTGTTCACAAATTATTTTTCATGAAAATAATCTTCTAATTGATTGTAATTATGTCTTTTACGTTGAATTTAATATATTGGTTTTTATTGCTTTAAAAGTTATTAACACGGTTATCCACAGAGTTATCCACAATTTTGTTTTAAAAACTAGCTTTGATTTTAACCTCATTTTCAATCTTCAAATCGACATTCACCTTACTAGGAGAATAATTTTTAATAAACTCAGAAGGCGTTTTTTGGGTGTATTTTTTAAACATTCTATTAAAATAAGTCACATTATTAAAACCGCAACTGTAACTACATTCAGAAATACTTTTATCCTGCGCCATCAGCAAGCAAGCCTTATTGATACGATATCGGTTTACAAATTCTGTAAACGTAATCTGTGTGGCTTTTTTGAAAAAATTACAGAAAGCAGGAAGGGTAAGATTCGCCAGTTTTGCAACATCTTCGATATTAATTTCCTTGTCATAATTATGTTCAACAAAGGTGAAAATATTCTCAAGACGCGTTTTATTTCTTGAAATAATCGTGTAAGGCATAATTTCTTTATTTAAAAGCTCATAATCCGCACATTTTGAAAGCTCGAAAAGAATTTCAAGCAACAATAAATATCTTTTGTAACCTTCAGATTCCAGCATTAATTTTAACCTTGGAAGCATTGCTTTTTTGACCTTAGTATGAAATTGAATCCCATATTTTGAAAGCTCCAACAGATTTTTAATAGATCTTGCTTCAACTTCTTGCTGGGGAAACTGCAAAATATCTTCCTTGAACTGCAAAACAATTTCTTCATGCGGATCAATAGAGTTTAATCCAAATCCGGAGTGTGGAATATTAGAACCAATTAATACCAGATCGCCGTTCGTATAATTGCTTTTGTGGTAACCAACGTGGCGTGTTCCGTTCCCCGAAATCACGCACACAAGTTCAATTTCGGGATGATAATGGTATTCCCACTTGAATTCAGAAATAGGTGAATTGTTGTGGATTGTGCGAAAAGAGCTCTTTTCATCGGGGATCACTCGTTCAAATGTAACTTTCATTCAGTTAATCGTATTTTATCGACTAAAATAATAATTATATTAATATAGTTCAAATATTCATTTACTATGTTAAATTAACGTTAAGTAAAATGCTTCTATCTTAGCCACCAAGAAATTATTTAATGAAAAATTTCAACATAAAGGCGGTTTTATTTTTAAATTATTTTGTTTTTGCAATTCTATTGAATTCTGTGGGAACGGTAATTTTACAGATGCAGCAAAATTTCGGAATCTCGAAATCTTCTGCAAGTGTTTTGGAGGGTTTTAAAGATCTCCCGATTGCAATCTGTTCGTTTATTTTGGCATCTTTTTTACCAAAAATAGGAATCAAGAAATCAATGTTGATTGCATTGTTTTTGGTAAGTTGCATGTGTTTTGTAATGCCTTTTTCTAATGATTTCTGGTTTTTCAAATTACTGTTTACGATTGTCGGAATTTCTTTCGCTTTGATTAAGATTTCGGTTTTTACATCTATCGGATTGGTGACAAATACAGATAAAGAGCACTCAAGTTTTATGGGATATCTGGAAGGGTTTTTTATGATTGGAGTGTTGGTGGGGAATGTTCTATTCAGCTTATTTATAGACGACCATAACCCGAAATCTACCCATTGGCTGAATGTTTATTGGGTGTTGGGCGCACTTTCCACACTATCATTTTTGTTTCTTTTCTTTTCTAAATTGAATGAAAATGAAGCAAAAAGCGAAAAAACAGACTTGCTGGGAGATCTGAAAAACAGCGCAAGTTTATTCAGTTACAGAAAAGTGTTGTTCTTTTTATTATGTGCTTTTCTTTTTGTTTTGGTAGAGCAGAGTTTCCAAACTTGGACGCCAACTTTTTATAAAGAGATCCTAAAAGTTCCTACTTCGATGAGTATTCAGGCGGGTGCGGTTTTGGCGGGTGCTTTTGCGCTGGGAAGATTTTTATCAGGGTTTTTCTCGAAAAAATTCAGTTGGATTTACGTTGTTTCCTTTTGTGTAATTGGTTTTGCAATAAGTATTTTATTGGTTTTACCTTTAACTCACAATATTCATATCGACACGGGAACAACTTGGCTGAACGCTCCATTGGTTGTGTATTTATTTCCATTAATGGGCGGTTTATTGGCTCCGATTTATCCAAGTATTAATTCTGTGATCTTAGCATCAATTCCAAAATATTTACACAGTGCAATGTCTGGTTTGATTGTCGTTTTTTCTGCAATAGGAGGAACAATTGGTTCGATAATTACAGGTTTTGTATTTGAGAAATTTAGCGGACAACAGGCATTTTACCTTTCATTAATTCCACTTTCAATGTTGATTGTTTCGGCAATTTTCATGAATAAATTAAAAATAAATCCTAAAAAATAAAAATGAGTAATCAACTTTACATAAACGAAATTCAGGTTCTTTTTGATGAGGTTCAAAGATCTAAAGTTTTTGAAGATCAAAAGATGATGACAGATGCGGTTCCATTATTTTCTATTGCTGAAATTAATTCAAAATATGAAAAGGAAAAAGATACAGAAGGTTTTGATTTAAAAGCTTTTGTAATGTCAAATTTCGATTTTTTGGGAGCTAAAATTACAATCACGAGAGAAAAGCAGTTGCCAATAAACGAACATATCGAAAAACTTTGGGATGAACTGACAAGAACTGCTTACGAAGAAAAAGGAACATTATTAAAACTTCCAAAGCCTTATGTTGTTCCTGGAGGGCGTTTCAATGAGTTTTTCTATTGGGACAGCTATTTTATTATGCTTGGTTTACAGGTTTCAGGAAGAGTGGAAATGATGGAAAATATTATTGAAAACTGTTCTTATTTAATTCAAACCGTTGGATTTGTGCCGAATGCGAGCAGAACTCATTTTTTGAGTCGTTCTCAGCCACCGTATTTTTCGTTGATGCTTGATTTGCTTTTTGAAACTACAAAAGATGAAAATATTTACATCAAATATCACGATACACTGGAAAAAGAATATGCTTTCTGGATGAATGGTGAAGAAGGTTTAGAAAATGGTTCTAATACAAAAAGAGTTGTAAAAACAGTTGACGGAGATATTTTAAACCGTTATTATGACGCAGAAAATGAACCTCGTCCTGAAAGTTATTTAATTGATATTGAAGACAGCGAAAATACAGGAGACGAATTTTACAGAAATATAAGAAGCGCCTGCGAATCGGGTTGGGATTTCTCCAGCAGATGGTTTGCAGATGGCGAAACGATACAAACAATAGAAACACTGAACCTTGCTGAGGTAGATCTGAACTGTCTTTTATGGCATTTGGAAAAAACATTGGCAAAATCTTCAGCGCTACAAAATTTAACAGAAAAGGAATTTTACTTTACTCAAAGAGCAGCAAAGCGAAGACAGATGATCGATAAATACTTTTGGGATGAAAACATGTATAAAGATTATCACACAAAAAAACACACAACAACACCGTCTGAACATATTGCTGCTCTTTATCCTTTATTCCTTGGTTTGGCCAGTGAAGAACAAGCGAAATCTGTTGCAAAAAATATAGAAGAAAAGTTCTTG
Organism: Chryseobacterium sp. SIMBA_038; assembly: GCF_046535115.1. Classification (NCBI taxonomy): domain Bacteria; kingdom Pseudomonadati; phylum Bacteroidota; class Flavobacteriia; order Flavobacteriales; family Weeksellaceae; genus Chryseobacterium; species Chryseobacterium sp. SIMBA_038. The sequence goes on along the minus strand of NZ_JAWRXH010000005.1, from coordinate 54,709 downwards.
TATCAGGGCGGATTGGTTACTACAACCAAAAACTCAGGGCAACAATGGGATCTTCCGAATGCTTGGGCGCCTTATCAATGGTTAGGTTTTAAATCAATGAAAAATTATGGATTTGATGATCTGGCCGAGAAAATTAAAAATAACTGGTGTTCGAATGTTGAAAGAGTATACAACAACACCGGAAAATTAATGGAGAAATATAATGCATTAGACACGGAAACAATTGCCGGAGGTGGAGAATATCCAAATCAGGACGGTTTCGGTTGGACGAACGGTGTTTATTTAAAATTAAAACAAAATTAAAACTAACTATAAAAAATCATATGGCTATGAAAAAAAAATCGATCTTTTTAATTGCCGGTATTGCAACGCTTTATTTCAACAATGCGTATGCTCAGGAAACTCCACAGGATTCTACCAGATCGGCGTCTATTGAACAAGTCGTAATCACTGGTAACTCAAATCCTAAAAAGAAAATAGAATCGAGTACCGCAATTTCTACCTTTAGTGCAAAAGAAATTCAGAAGCAAAACCCAATCAGTGCGGCAGCTTTGCTACAAAGAGTTCCAGGTTTTGCCGTGGAAACTTCAGGTGGTGAAGTAGGAAACAACCTTTTCGCAAGAGGTATTCCTTCTGCAGGAGCTTATGAATTTGTACAGGTTCAGGAAGATGGATTGCCTGTTTTCGAAGATGGAGCTTTGCAGTTTGCTAATGCGGATAATTTCTTCCGTGTTGATAATTCAGTAAGTAGATTAGAAGCTTTGAGAGGAGGTTCAGGGTCTATTTACGCAACGAACTCTCCCGGAGGTTTGATCAACTTTATTACAAAAGAAGGAGGTAACGATTTTAAAGGAACTGCAAAACTTGAAACGAGCACTTACGGATTAATGCGTACCGATGTCAACTTGGGTGGCGCTTTGGTTCAGGATAAATTGTTCTTCAATGTTGGCGGTTTCTACAGAAGTGATGACGGAATCAGAAAAACAGGTTTTAAAGCCAATCAGGGTGGACAAATCAGAATGAATCTAAAATATGTTTTCGATAAAGGTTACGCTAAAGTTTATTATAAAAAACTTGACGACAGAAATACATTCTATCTTCCGATTCCTTTGGTGAGAGATGGAAATGATATAAAAGAATTCGGTGGTTTTGATGCTAATTATGGAACTTACAGCTATAGAACAATCAGTCAGTTGAATATTCCTCAAGCAGGAGGCGGTTTTTTCAACAGAAATTTAGAAGATGGAATTCATCCAAAAGTTGATGTTTTAGGAGCAGAATTTAAATATGATCTTGGAAATAATTTCTCTGTTTTAAACAAAACAAGATATACCAATATCAACATGAACTATACGGGAATTTTCCCAGCTGGCACACCTGCAACAGGTGCTAAATTTGCAAGTGATAATGGAATCGCGGGAAATAATTATCAATATTCATCAGTAAGCTCAGGAGCAATTATGAATCCGGCTTATGTTCAGGAATTAGGTTTTTGGGCAATTGATAAGCAGATGAATAACTTTGTGAATGATTTACAGTTCAATTATAAATTCGACAAGGGAAATGTAACGGCAGGTTTCTATAAATCAAACTGGAAATCCCACCAATACTGGAACTGGAGCAATATTCTAACAACAGCAACAGACAGACCTGAGCTTCTTAATTTAGTTGATACTTCATTAACGCCAAACAGTGTTGGATATTCCAAAACCTATAATGGAGTTACGGATATGACTTTCCTTCAGAGAGATACACAAACTCAAGGAAGTCTGAATGATCTTTATGCAAATTTAGACTATAATATTACGGATGATTTAAGCGTAAATGCCGGACTTCGTTACAGTCATGATTATTATAAAGGAAATTTTGCTAATACAACGAGCGCTAATCTTAATAATTCAGGATTAACGACAGACGGAACTCATAGCTTTTTAACAACAACGGCGGATGACAATATGAGTGTTTTAGGAAATAAATACACGTATTGGAATTATAATATTGATAAAGTTTCTTTCACTCTTGCTGCAAACTATAAAATTAACAGAGAAAACGCAGTGTATGCTCGTTTTTCTAATGGTTTCAGATCTCCGAATGAAGAAGCATATTATAATTATTTCTCCAATCCGACACCGGATCAGCCTTTGAAATCTGTATCAACCAATCAGTTTGAAGTTGGTTATAAATATTATTCAAGAACATTTGATATTGCTGTAATTCCTTTTTATTCTACACTTAAAAACCTTTCGTTTACAGATGTTTTCTCTAACGGAACTTCTGAAAATACTTTTGCTAATACCAAAAACTTTGGGGTTGAGTTAGAAGGATATGCAAGATTGTTTGATAATGTATTGGAACTTACCTTTAACGGAACAATTCAAAATCCAAAATACGATGGCTTGGAAGCAGGAAGCGTTCTGGAAGGGAATGTAGTAAGAAGAATTCCGAAATTATATTTTAATATTTCGCCAGCTGTAAATATTACGAAACAATGGAGAACGTATGTAAGCTATAATTATTATGGTAAACGTTTTCAGGATCAGACCAATCAGGATACTTTGCCTGCATTTGGTGAGGTTGGAGCTGGAATGTCTTATCAGTTGGGAAAAATACGTTTTGCAGTTGACGGAACGAATATTTTCAATACGATCGGAATTACAGAAGGAGATCCAAGATCACCAACCGTACAACAAGCGGGTAGTACGACTATCATGGCTAGACCAATTATGGGTGCTGCTGTAAGAGCATCAGTTGCATTTGATTTCTAAACAATTAGTTTTTTCATATCAAATTAAGAAACCGTCAGATTTTTTCTGACGGTTTTGTTTATCAATAGGAACGGGCTTTAGCCTGTTTATTTAAATTTAAAAATTCAATTGGCTTTAGCCAAAACGTATTTTGGAACACGAAAAAACGCAAATATTTTCACAAATATCCACAATCATCTGTGTAAATCTGAGTAATCTGTGGGAGAAAAATTATGTATTAAGTTTATCATTCAACAAGGGAGAAATTTGTCACATAAATTCTTCACTTCTTTCGCTCAATTGAATGTTAGTATATTTGTAAAAACTCTAAAACCCTAAAACTCTCCCGCGCTAAAACACTAAACCCTTACTTCAAAAATGGATTATACTGCTTTTCAAAACCAATACTCGTAGGATTTCCATGACCTGAAAAAACCTGTGTTTCATCATCTAAAATGAAAAGTTTGGTTTTAATTCCATCAATTAATTGCTCGTAATTTCCTTTGTAAAGATCGGTTCTTCCGATACTTTGTTCAAAAAGAACATCGCCGGAAATCATGAATTTCTGATTTTCATTATGATAAACCACACTTCCAGGAGAATGTCCCGGAACATGATATATTTTAAACTTTTCTCCGTCTAATTCTAATTCATCGCCTTCATTTACATATTCTACATCAACTTTTACAGGATCAATTTGAAAACCGAATCTCATTCCGCTTGCCTGAAGCATATCCAAAACTTCCTGATCTTCTTTGTGTAGGCTTACAGGAACTTTAAATGTATCAAAAGCCCATTGCAACCCTAAAACATGATCAATGTGAGCATGAGTCAACAATATTTTCTGAATTTTTAATTCATTTTCTTTAATGAAATTATCGATCGCTTTTGTTTCCTGTTCGTTCATATTTCCCGGATCGATCAACCAGGCATTTTTGTTTTCATTATAAACGATATAAGTGTTTTCGCTTGCAAAATTGAATACGAAGCCTTGAATCTGAAGCATATGCTGAATGTTTTTATTAGGACAAATTTAACCACAAAAGTCACAAAAGCCTTATTTAAACTAAGATTATTTTTAAAGCTTCAAGATTATCATAGATTTTAATGAGAATATTTAGAATGTAACTTTCTGTCTTATTTGGCTGGTGTTAAACTTTAAAAACTTTTGTGCCTTTTGTGGTTTAAAAATTGATTTTTCGTTATCTTCGTCATAATGAAAACTTTGCGCATACTTTTACTTTCTTTGAGTGGTTTGGTTTTTGGACAAAACATCCAAAGTATACAATTATTCAACCCACAGACGAATGATGAAACTCCGGTGATCAACCTTAATCAGACCTTGGTTTTAAGTTTTGATGATCTTACAAATTCAAGTGATATTTTTAGATATACGATCAAGCATTATGACAGAAACTGGCAGGATGATAATCTTTTCTTTACAGAATTTGCCAATGGAAGTTTAAATGGAATGATAGATAAATTTCAATATTCATTCAATACATTACAGGCTTATACACATTATACGCTGACGTTTCCTAATGACAAAATGCAACCAAAGGTTTCAGGGAATTTTGAATTGATTGTTTATAAAGATTCTGCGGAAAAACCTCTTTTTAAAAGAAGATTTTATGTAGTTGAAGATAATGCGAACCTAGCTTTAAATATTTCGAGAATTTCGGATGCAAGAAATCCAAATGCGAATCAAAAGGTAGAGGTACAGGCGGTTTCAAAAGGTGGAGATCTTTCTTCTAATGTCAATTCAATGAGTTTGAATGTGATGCAGAACAACAATCCGAACGTTACGGTCAATAATTTAAAACCAAGTGCGACTTTAGGAAATAAATTACTTTTCCAGCAAATGAATCTTGTTTTCCCCGGAAATAATGAATTTTATTATTTCGATAACAAAAACATGAATTTACCTGCAGATATGGTTCAGGCAACAGAATTGAAAGACGGAGTAAATCAAACCTATCTTCATCCGGTTTGGGCTTTTCCTCTGAATTATCAATATCAGCCGGACGTGAACGGAGCTTGGTATTACAGAAGAAACGACATCGGACTTGAAAGAAATGCAGAAAGAGAAGCAGATTATTCTTGGGTATATTTCTCTCTGGAATCTGATCCTGTGGATAAAGAAATTTATGTGTTGGGAGGTTTTAATAATTTTAAACCAAGCAAAGAAAACCAAATGCAATATGATGAAGCGGGGAAAAAATATGTTGCTAAAATATTCCTGAAACAAGGTTTCTACAACTATATTCTGGCTACAAAAAATCCTGATGGTTCATTGAATTTCGGTGAAGTCAACGGTAACTTCTGGCAGACGGAAAATCTTTATCAGGCGTTTTTATATTATGCGCCTTTCGGAAGAAGCTATGATGGTTTGATGGGGTATGGCGAGTTCAGAACTCCTGTGAGAAAATAAAAAACCTTATAGGTGTCAACTCCTATAAGGTCCTACATATAAAATAGTCCTGAAAAATGTGCTAATATTTTATTTAATCATTTTCAACTTAATTGATCTCCTTAAAGATTGCAGTAATAAATAAACTCTCTTCATCTTCAAAAATATAATGAATGTGAACGGGGAAGTTCTGCATGCTCATTTGTTGGAGTTCTGTTTCGGGATCTTCAGAATTTTCCACAATTTGTTGGATTGATTCTTTCAGATCTTCCAGAAAATAGGCTCCTTTATGTTCTTTTTCTGCATTGAAAACTCTCATAAGAAGTCTTATATCGTTCTTTGCAATGGAGGACAAAAATACTTTCATCAGGCAAAATTCTTTTCCAGCTCAGAAATATTTTCATAAAAATCAAGTTTTGTCTTCGGATTCTCGTTGTGAAACTGAATTCTGTACAAAACTTCATCCATCTGAAACTGAGGAACGGAAAATCTATTCTGCATTTCTAACTTTTCTACCATTCTTGCCAAAGTTTGAAGCAATTCGGGTGTGAAGCTTTCGATCTTGTGTTTTAAAATTTCGGCAGTTGCATTCATCATTTTTAATTTTTATGGTTAATGCTTTTCTTTTGATAGGGTAAAGTTAAGAAAAATATTTAAATTTTATAATTTTATTTAAAAATAATAGGGGTATTTGTTTAAAATTAATATTTATTTGAAATTAAGTATCAGAATTAACGGGGTGGTTGTAGAAAATATTGTTTTTATTTTTTATTTGAAGCTTTTTCCAGCTTTCCGCTATATCTTTTTGGTTACGGGCTCGGCTTCGCTCCGCCCGCAACCAAAAAGGATGTCGCTGCAATCTGGGCTAGGGTTGTAGTCGTTCTTTCAACATCCGTCATTGCGAACCGAAGGTGAAGCATCTATTAAATAAAAGTATATAAGTCAGATTTTAGCCCAAAATATAAGTTGAAGCCGTCGGAATTTCCGACCATGCAAATCAATATAGGTTTAAGCTATCGGAAGTTCCGACGAGAACAATCAAATTAAGTTTAGACTTTCGGAGTTTCCGACGATAGGAAATTAAAAAGGTTTGAGCTTTCGGAAACTCCGACAACGCAAACCTATATTTAAACAAAAAAAATAACCTCCGTTTCCGAAGGTTACTATATTTTAAACTAAATAAAATTCATTGAGTTTTTCCTCACACAAAGTTTTTACAACTTCAATCCAACGGTCTTCATCGTTCAGACAAGGAATGTAATGGAAATTTTCTCCACCTCCGTGCAAGAACTGTTCTTTTCCTTCCACCGAAATTTCTTCTAAGGTTTCCAAGCAATCAGAAACGAAGGCCGGACAAACAATTGCCAGGTTTTTCACTCCTTTTTTACCGATACTTTCCAGAGTTTCGTCAGTGTAAGGTTCCATCCATTTGTCGTTTCCTAATCTTGACTGGAACGTAACCATTACTTTTTCTTTTGGTAATCCTAATTTTTTAATAACAGAATTGGTCACATCAAAACATTGGTGACGATAACAAAACTGATGACTCGGATTATCTTTACGCGAACAGCAATCGTTTAAATTACAAGTATTCGTAGGATCGGTTTTATAAATGTGTCTTTCTGGAACTCCGTGATAAGAGAACTGTAAAGCATCGAAGTTTTCAGGAAGTTTTTCTCTGATACTTTCTGCCAAACAATCGGTGTAGATCTCTCTATTGTAAAAAGGTTGGATATAATTAATCTTTATATTTGGGAAGCTCTTTTTTCTAACTTCTTCCGCCTTGTCGATTACGGTTTCCGTAGTACTCATCGCATATTGCGGGTACAATGGGAAAAGCACGATTTCGGTAACACCTTGATCAACTAATTTTTGAATTCCAGCTTCAATACTTGGTTGAGCGTATCTCATCCCGATTTCAACAGGAACATCTACCAATTTTTGAAGTTTCTTCTGAATTTTTTCAGTGATCACAATCAAAGGCGAACCTTGCTCTGTCCAAACCGTTTTATAAGCTTCTGCTGATTTTGCAGGTCTTGTATTTAAAATAATTCCACGCACTAAAAGGGCTCGAAAAATCCAACGATAATCAATTACCTTTTCGTCCATCAGGAATTCGTCAAGATATTCCTTTACATCATTTACCGCCGTTGATCTTGGTGAGCCAAGATTTACTAATAGAATTCCCTTCATTATTTATTTAGATTTTCCAGTTGTCCATCAACAGTCGGACCATAGTTTTTCTTTAAATGAAAAATATACACTTCTCTGGCAAGCATTTCCTCGTCTTTTGTAATTCCAAAAGTGGCAAGGTATTTATCGTCTTTCTCAGAGATTATTTTGGTGAACAGCGCAAAATATTCTTCAGGATGTTCACTTAAGAAATTTTCTCCCTTTGATTTTTTTATTTCATCCTGAGTTTCTTTGTCGAGCTTATAATAATAGTGAACATAGTAATCCAGGAAAGTCGTATTCTTTTTATTAAGCTTATCAAAAACAACATCCATTTTCTGAAGGCTGTCTTTGGCTAAATTAGATTTCACAAGATCTTCATGAAATCCGGCATTAATATTAGAATGTGACTCCATTTCTTTCTTACATGAAAAAATACTTAGGCTGAAACAAATTAAAAGAAGAAATATTCTCATATTTAATAATTATCCGTTTACAGCTTCCACTTTTTCTACCAAATCAGGAACGAATTGTTTTAAAATACCTTCAATTCCGTTTTTCAAAGTAGCGGTAGAGCTTGGGCATCCTGAGCAAGCACCTTGTAAAAGCATTCTCGCTGTTTTAGTAGATTGAACGTATTCCATTAAAGAAATCTTTCCACCGTCATTTTCTACAGCAGGAGCAACGTATTCATTTAAAATATCAGAAATTTTCTGCTCATCATCTGTATAATCTCTGTTGATGATCTTTTCTACAGGATTTTCGTGTGTTTGAGCTTCAATTGTTGAGATCTCACCACCGTTTTGTAAATAGTCAGCGATCAATCCGCGAACAGCCATCATTACTTGGTGCCATTCCACAGAATTATCTCTTGTTACTGCCACGAAATTGTCAGAAATGAAAACTTCCTTAGTAAAATCAAACTCTTTAAAGATAGCCTGAGCTAAAGGAACTCCATCCGCTTGTTCTCTAGATTTTACTTCAACAAAACCTTCCAACAACAGTTTGCTTGAAACGAATTTCATTACCGCGGGATTTGGAGTCATTTCTGCATAGATCTGATACATTTCCTTTTTCTTTTGAAGGTAAATTCTAGGGTTAGCTAATAATTCATCTTCAATGATGTTTTTCAGACTTTCAACAACGTGTTCCCATTCTACAGTATCTTGTTTTGCTACGGCTACAAAATTTGCCGTAATAAAAATTCTTTCAACAAAAGGATAGTTAAAAAGTTCTTGTGCTAAAGGAATTTCTGAGATATCAGAATCTCTGTCCAGCTCCAAAGACCCGGGAATCAAGTTGTAGTCTGCTACAAATTTCATCACTTTTGGGTTTTCAGTTGGTTCTATAAGTATAGTATGCATTTTTTCGTTAAATTTGAGATACAAAAATACGGATTTAGAAGTTAGAAGCTAGAAGTTAGAAGTTAGATTTTTGCTATCAGCATCATTTAAAAATCGTGAAGTAAAAATTTAATTGCTAAATCGGCTCATTTTTCAAATTTTCAAAATAAAAATATGGCACTAATAAAAGAACTTTTAGGGAAAACACCGCAAATAGGAGAAAATACTTTTTTAGCTGAAACTGCAACAATCATCGGCGATGTTGTGATGGGTAAAGATTGTAGCATCTGGTATAATGCGGTGATAAGAGGAGATGTAAATTACATCAAAATGGGAGATAAAGTAAATGTTCAGGATAATGTAATGTTACATTGTACGTATGAAAAATATCCTTTAATTATAGGAAATAATGTTTCGGTGGGGCATAATGCTATTGTACATGGATGTACAATTCAGGATAATGTGTTGATCGGGATGGGTTCTATCGTAATGGATGACTGTTTGGTAGAAGAAAACTCTATTGTGGGTGCAGGCTCTGTGGTAACGCAAGGAACGCACATTAAATCCGGTGAAGTTTGGGGCGGAGTTCCGGCAAGAAAAATTAAAGATATTTCTGCTCAGCTATTAGAAGGTGAAGTTAATAGAATTGCTAATAATTATGTAAAATATTCTTCTTGGTATAAAGAGAACGCGAAAGAAGTTGAAAGATAATTTGGATGTGAATTGTGAATTTTCTTCGAAGTCAATTAACTTCGTTGTCAATTTTTTAGCACAATAAATTCACTTGCGAAGCAAAATTGACTATTCACATTTTAATAATTCATAAAAAAGCATTGCCAATTTTGACAATGCTTTTTTTTAATCCTTAGTGAGAAAACTCCTGATTGAGTTCGAGTGTTTATTTTATTCTACTGGGTAAACTACCTCTGCTTTTCCGTTGACACATCTGATTCCTGCCGGTTCTCCAACCAATGAACAGTCTGATGTGATGTTGTATTTTTTATTAAACTCAGCTTCTTTTGTATTGTAACTTTCAATTTTCGGTAAAATCTGAGCTTCTAATTTTGCTGGATAAGCGATATAAGATTTCGGTCCACCACAAGCTTTAGATCCTATTGGAGCAGGTTTCCATTCGTTTGTGGTTGTATCTGTACATTTTTCTTTAGAAATTTCGGCATCAATTTCAGCTCTCAGTTTATCTAATTGTGCCTGATCGTATTTCTGACTGTTTTCGTCAGCAGGCCTTTCTGCAATATCTTTAGGTAAATTAGTATTAGGGTCAACTTTCGCTTTACATGAATTCAAAGCAAAAACTGAAAATAATACTAAAACTGGAACCTGAATGAATAATTTTTTCATAAAATAAACTTTTTCTTTCCTCTAATTTTCAAAACTTGTGCCAAGATAAAAAATTCAAATTCATTTTCCGTAATTTTGCCGGCGATGAACAATCATTTTTTTGACTTAATAGAATATACCAACAGAAGCATTTTCTTAACAGGTAAAGCAGGTACAGGAAAAACAACTTTCCTGAACGATTTTGTAAAACGTACAAAAAAGAAGCACATTGTTGTGGCTCCTACGGGAATTGCTGCGATTAATGCGGGAGGTGTTACCATTCACTCAATGTTTGGGCTGCCTTTACGAACCTTTTTACCGACAACCGACCGTATCGACACCAGTTTGGCGAATAATATTGCCGACTTGATGCCTCATTTTAAATACCGAAAAGATAAACTTAAACTTTTACGTGAAGTGGAGGTTTTGATTATTGATGAGGTTTCAATGTTGAGAGCTGATGTTTTGGATATGATGGATTTTTCTTTACGATTCATCAGAAGAAACAGCCAACGATTTGGAGGTGTTCAGATGTTGTTCATTGGAGATTTATATCAGCTTCCACCGGTGGTGAGAGATGAACATATTTTAAAAATGTTTTATAATTCTCCTTTCTTTTTTGATAGCCATGCGATCAAAGAGATTCCTTTGTTGACAATTGAATTAACAAAAGTTTACCGTCAGTCTGACGAAAGCTTTTTAGATATTTTGAATGCAATTCGTGATGGAGATGTAGGAAGCATAGATTTCGAACATCTTAATGAAAGATACGATCCTGCATTTGAAACAGGAACTGAATCTTACGTTTATCTGTGTTCTCACAACAGAATGGCAGATGAGATCAATCAGGAAAAATTAAAGGAAATAAAAGTGGATCCTTCTACTTTTGAAGCGAAACTTTTCGGTGAATTTAAAGAAAATCAGTTTCCCAACGAGCAATTTTTAGAATTGAAAATAGGCGCTCAGGTAATGTTTATCCGAAATGATATTTCCGGAGAAAAAAGATATTTTAATGGAAAATTGGGTGAGATTTCCGCTTTAGATGAAAACGAAATTAAAGTAGTTCTCGACGGAAGCGAAAGAGAAATTACCGTAAAAAGAGAAGTTTGGGAACAGAAAAAATATTTTCTGGATACCGATAAAAATATTAAAGAAGAGGTTTTAGGAAGCTTCGAGCAGTTTCCTATAAAGTTAGCATGGGCGGTTACCATTCATAAAAGTCAGGGATTGACATTTGATAAAGTAATTATTGACGCCGGAAAAAGTTTTACAGCAGGTCAGGTGTATGTTGCCTTGTCGCGTTGCCGAACGTTAGAAGGAATTGTGTTGAAATCTAAAATTACGCCTGAAGTTATTTTTAAAGATAACCGAATTCTACAGTTTCAGGGCTCTACTTTTGCGAATGATAATGTGGAGGCTATTTTAAATCAGGAGAAATACGATTACAGCATTAAAAAAGTGCTTCGTACAGTAGATTCAAGATGGATTTTAAATGAAGTGGAAGAGTGGAATAGGCTTTCAATCACTACAAAAAGTATTGATACGGTAAAAACTAATCAATTATATATCCAGTTAAAGCATGAAGTAACTCAGCTTGGAAAAATTTTCGAAAAGCTGGAAAAAGTGATCTCTCAAAAAGTAAATAATTTCATCGATCAAAAAGAAGAATGGTCTGAAATTGAATCGAAAACAAAAGGGGCGGTCAACTTCTTTTTTACGGAAATCAGAGATAAAGTTTTCAGTCCATTAAAAGAATTTTATGCTGAAATAAAAGGAGCAAAAGGCTTAAAACAATATAACGAAGAATTTAGGAATTGGCTGGAAGATGTTGAAGAATATCTGAATAGTTTAAAAGAAGCTCATTTATTAGAAACGAAACTTTTAGACGAAAAGAATGACAAGGAAGTCAGCATGAAAATTGCAAAAGTTCCTTCACAGGTTCTTACTTTTCAATTGTTTGAACAAGGGAAAACTATTGCAGAAGTTGCATTTGAAAGAGGTTTAGTCAAAGAAACCGTGATCGGACATTTGGCGAAATTTGCCGAGCAGGGATTGTTGGATATTTCAAGAGTAATTACTTCAGATAAGATCAAAGCTTTTGAAGATATGTTCTACAAAACTCCTCACGAAACATTGACGGAATGGAAGAGTGCTTTACCAAATGAGTTTGAGTTTAATGAGATTAGGATTTTGATTAATCACTATAATTTTAAGAAGGAGAAAAATAAATAGTATCATTTAGAAAGGTTTAATAATTGACTTCAAATTCATTATTAAACCTTTTTTATTTAAATATTTAATATTAATTTCCTGTGATTATTGTCCAAAAAACTTGCGCTACGGCTATTATCTCTATATTCAATTTCAATATTTTCCAGTTCATTAAATCGACTTTTATCAGTTTTGATAAACTCAATTATTGTGAAATATTTTTCATCGATGTTATTAAAATAAACAATTTTTAAATATTCTTCAATCGAATTTTTATCAATCATAATTTTTCCGCTACCATATTGATGGCGATTTTGTCCATTCTTTTTCACACCTGAAACCCAATATTCTTCTCCGGTTTCTATGTCAAAATGATTTCCCCAAATTCCTGTATTTTTAAGTTTTTTCAACGCTTTGTTGTTAAAATAAACCGTTTGACCGGATTTTGAAAATTCTACAAAACCAATCCATGCCAATCCGTGATGACCTGAGGATTTGTTTTCGATGTACATTATTTTTGATTTCATGGTTTGATTTTCTTTACTGATTTAATAAATCTTGGTTAATTCTATATCCAACAATCTTAATATCTCCATTTTCTTTCCGCATTGAGAAGGTTTCTTCGGTTTTACCCATATCTCTTTTAACATCATACGTAAGTACATATTCGCTTCGAGCATTACTTCCTTTTACCACTAAGGTCTCCCATTTTACCAAGTTGTATTCCTGAATTTGCCCAATTTTATTTTGAGAAACAGTATTTAACTCATTAAGTTTATCTCTGTTTGTAACCTCAAAAAACTTATCACTGAATAATTCATACATTTTATCCTGATTACCACCGTATTTTAATTGCCAGTAAAATTTCTTTGCAATTTGATCTGCATCATTTTTATCAGATTCTCTGTTTGAAAAAGTTTGATTAAATGAGCAGCTTATTAAGAGAAATGAGATAATGAGTAGATAGATTTTTTTCATTCTGAACAAGATTTTTTTTTCTTCATTTTATAGAGTGTGAAAATAAAGTATTTATTTTTTAACTACAAAAAATATAAACAAGATTAAAAAATTTTCAATAGTTTTTTCCTGAACTATACCATCAGACTTATCAATTACAAAAAGTAACTAATGCAGTTTAGATGTTTTAAATTTGTTTGGTTTTTTAGACCAAAAATTTAAAGTATGAAATCGACAAAGGAGATTGATTTCATATAACCTTTTAAAAAAAAGTAAATATCTCGTATATGAAAAACTTTGAAATATCAGTGTTAGATCTTGCGCCAGTAAAGCAAGGGAAAAGCATTCATGATAGTTTTCAGGACAGTTTATCTTTAGCAAACTTTACTGAAAATCTTAATTATAACAGATTCTGGCTAGCCGAACATCACAATATGGAAAGTATTGCCAGTTCTGCAACTTCAGTTCTGATTGGTTTTATCGCCAACGGAACAAAAAAAATAAGAGTAGGATCGGGAGGAATTATGCTTCCGAATCACAGTTCATTAGTGATCGCCGAGCAATTCGGAACACTAGAATCTCTTTTCCCTGGAAGAATTGATCTTGGATTGGGAAGAGCTCCGGGAACAGATGGTTTAACTGCTCAGGCTTTGGGTAGAAATCCGGCAATTATTAACGAACAGTTTCCAAGACAGATTTTAGAACTGCAAAAATATTTTTCTAAGGAAAATTCTAATGCATTAGTTCGCGCTATTCCAGGAGAAGGATTGGATATTCCATTGTATATTTTGGGTTCGAGTACAGACAGTGCTTGGTTGGCTGCGGAATTGGGACTTCCGTATGCTTTCGCAGGGCATTTCGCTCCTGAGCAAATGGAAATGGCTTTCAATATTTACAGAGAGCATTTTGAGCCTTCAAAACAATTGGATAAACCTTATATTTTAGCTTGCGTCAACGGAGTAGCAGCGGAAACTACTGAAGAAGCACACAAACTTTCTACGACTTTATTTCAGGCATTTATCAATATTGTAAGAAACGATAGAAAACCTTTTTCTCCGCCTGTTGATGATATGGATGATGTTTGGTCGCCAATGGAAAAATCGATGGTTTTACAAAAGTTGAGATATACTTTTATCGGAGATCAATCTGAAATTGCAGAGAAGTTAAAAAGCTTTCAGGACAAGTTCAATGTTGATGAATTAATGATCAATTCTCACATTTACGATCATCAGAAAAGATTAGACTCTTATGACATCATCAGAAAAGCCAAAGACTCTTTATTCAAAGCGTAACAAACCGTTTATATTAATTGGGAGATGCTTATTTTTATGAGTATCTTTGCAAAAATCTAAAGTAAAAATGTCTGATATTAAATTAAATACTATTCCGGAGGCTATTGAAGACCTTAAAAATGGTAAAATAATCATAGTAGTAGATGATGAAGACAGAGAAAATGAAGGTGATTTTCTTTGTGCTGCAGAACTTACAACACCAGAATTAATCAATTTTATGGCTGTTCACGGAAGAGGGCTTATCTGTATGCCGCTTCCTGAAAAAAGATGTGACGAGCTTGGTTTAGATATCATGGTAAGCCGTAGCAGTGATCCTAAAGAAACTGCGTTTACTGTTTCTGTTGACCTTTTAGGAAACGGAACTTCTACAGGTATTTCTGCGGGTGACAGAGCGAAAACGATCTTAGCTTTGATGGATGAAAATTCAAAACCGACAGATTTCATGAGACCGGGACACATTTTCCCGCTTCGTGCTAAAAAAGGAGGTGTTTTAAAAAGAGCCGGACATACGGAAGCTGCGATTGATTTAACTCAATTGGCAGGTTTAAAAGAAGGTGGTGTAATCTGTGAGATCATGAATGAAGACGGATCAATGTCTCGTTTACCGGATCTTCAGGTTTTTGCTCAGAAGCATGATATGAAAATTGTTTCTATTGAAGATTTGATTCATTATCAGCTTAAAAAAGGAAATCTTATCGAAAGATTGGAAGAAAGAAAAGTAAAAACTGCTTATGGTGAGTTTGATTTTTATGCTTTCAGAGAGACTTCAAACGAACAGATCCATTTTGCTTTAACGAAAGGAACTTGGACGGTTGATGAGCCTGTTTTGGTAAGAGTTCAGTCTTCTGATTCTTATTTTGATGTGTTGACAAGATTGAATAATGGTGAAAAACCTTTATTGGAGAAAGTAACAAACATGGTAAATGAAGCAGGAAAAGGTGCTGTTATTTTCATCAATAATGTTTCAAATTCTGAAAATACACTGAAAAAATTACAACAATTCTTGGATTATCAGGATGGTCAGCAACAGCGTCCAACGTTGGCGTATAATTTCAGAGATTATGGAATCGGAACGCAGATCTTAAAGAATTTAGGAATCAATAAGTTTAAAGTAATCACTCAAAATCCTAATATTAAACCTCAGGTTGGAGGATATGATGTTGAGGTGACGGAGTTGGTACAACTATAAAAATGTGAATTGAGAATAGTCAATTTTGCTTCGCAAGTGAATTTTTGTGATTCTGAAAAATTGACAACGTAGTTAATTCACATTTGACACTTAACAAAAAATGGCTTGATTTATCAAGCCATTTTTATTTCGTCAAAATTTCTGAAACCGTTCAGGAAATCTTTGATATTCATTCTTTTCTTTCCTTCTAATTGTAATTCTAAAGGAAAATATATTCCGTCTTTAGTAAAGATCTTAAATTCATTTTTTGAAATTTCTAAACTTCCAACAGTTTTTCCATGATCTTCGATTTCAAATTTTCCACCAAATATTTTTAATCCTTTTTCTTCTTCACCGATTTTTAACGTTGTAAAAGTAGCAGGGTAGGGTGACATTCCTAATATAAACTGATGAACTTCTTTTGAGGTTTTCGTCCAGTCTATTCTTGTATCTTCTTTGAAAATTTTATAAGCATTTTTAGGATGTTCAACTTCTGGCTGAGGTTTTTCCTGAATTGAATTTTCAGCTAAACCGTCTAAAGTTTTTACTACCAATTTTGAACCCATGACCATTAATCTATCATGAAGTGCCCCTGCATTTTCATCAGGGAAAACATTTAATTCCTCTTGGAGTAAAATATTTCCTTCATCTATTTTTTCATTGATAAAGAACGTTGTTGCGCCTGTCTTTTCTTCACCATTGATAACAGCGTAGTTGATCGGTGCAGCACCTCTGTAATCAGGAAGTAAAGAAGCATGAAGGTTGAATGTACCCATTTTAGGCATTTCAAAAAGAACTCTCGGCATCATTCTGAAAGCTACTACTATGAAAACGTCGGCATCCAATTTTCTAAGCTCTTCCAAAAACTCTGGATTTCTCAATTTTTCAGGTTGAAAAACCGGAATATTATTTTCTGATGCAAAGATTTTTACAGGAGATTGATTAATTTTTTGTCCGCGTCCACTTGCTTTATCGGCAACCGTTACAACGCCTACAACTTCATGGTGAGATTGATGAACAGCTTCCAACGAAGTTTTTGCAAACTCTGGAGTACCTAAAAAAACTACTTTCAATGATTTCATAATGCAAAGATAAACTCTTTGATTAAAAAATTAAAATGATTTAAAAATTCATCATGGAAATATTACCCATTACCAATTACTGATTATTTATGCTAAGGCGTACGTTCTAAAATTCAACATTTTTACTTTTCCTGAGTCTAAAAGATAAATCAGATTTTCTAAAATGTTTTCTTTGGGATGGTAACTCAATTGTACAGAAAGCTCTTCGATCGTTGCGGGTTTTTCAGTTAATAACTTGACGATCTGATGAGAAATATTTTTTCCAAACATTGATTGTTTATTCTTTTCACAAACCGAACACTGACCACAATTCTTAGAATTTTTTTCTCCGAAATAAGCTAGAATAAGTTTCATTTTACAGTAGTCATTACTTTCTGTGTAAAACTTCATTTCTTCCCATTTCTGGATTTTATTTCTTTGAATATGTTCAAATAACTTCCAATAACCACTATTGATAACTCTTTCGTCTCTCGGTTTTAAGAATTTTACGCTTGATAATGCGCCATCGACATATTCAAGATAATTTTTCTGCTGTAATTCTTTAAGCCTTTCTTTTATTAAATGAATGCTTATTCCTAATTTATTGCTCACCTGTTGCTCGCTGAACAATACTTTATGCGTTGTAATCCCTGAAATTGTACGAAGCAAAAGCTCTATAAAATAGGCGTCTTTTTTAGGCAACTGCTCGATTTCATCCGCCTTTATCAGCAATTCTACAGAAGACAGACTTTTATTATCATTAAAATAAATGATTTCCTGATTGTGAAGGAAATTCAATACATTTTTAATCTTTGCGGTTGATAATTTGGTGAAATTTTGAATTCCTGCAGCGTTTAACTGAAATGTTTTCTCTGGTAATTCATATTCTGCAACCTGGAAAATAGAGTATAGATAAGTCACGATCTTTAAAAATTCTGCTTTATTGGGAGTTTGATTTTTTAAGATCTGATCAAAATTTGAGATTTCCTGCTGATTCCAAAGCATGAAGGCAAAACTGTCTTTTCCGTCTCTTCCTGATCTCCCAATCTCCTGATAATAATTTTCAATTGACGGAGCAGGCGAGAAGTGGATCACAAAACGAACATTGTCTTTATCGATTCCCATCCCGAAAGCGTTGGTTGAAATTAAAACATTATTGTTATTTCTGTTCCAATGATTTTGCTTTGCATTTTTCTCTTTTGTAGTTAATCCGGCATGGAAAAAATCTACATTTTTTAATTGATTTTTATGTAAATATTCAGTCAGTAATTCGGCTTCCTTTCTTGTACGAACATATATGATTCCAGAATCATTATTATATTTTAAAATATTAAAAATTCGCTGAAATTTATCAGAAACCTCTTCTGTAAAGATTTTAATATTATCTCTTTTAAAACTTCTATGAAAAATTTGAGGATTTTTAAGTTCCAGTTTAGTTTTAATTTCTTCCAACACTTTTGGAGTTGCTGTAGCCGTTAAAGCTAAACATGGAATTTCAGGATTATTTTTTCTGAACTCTTTTATGTTTTGATAACTTGGTCTAAAATCCTGCCCCCATTCTGAAATACAGTGTGCCTCATCCACTGCTATAAATGACATCTGTATTTCTTCAATATTTTGTAAAAACTGTTTATTTGTTAATCTTTCCGGAGAGACGTAAAGAAGTTTTGTTAAACCGTCTTTGCATCTGTTATAAATCACTTCAGCATCAAAATCATCAAGTTCTGACGATAGATATTCCGCTTCAATTCCTCTAAATTTTAATTGATTGACCTGATCTTTCATTAATGCCAAAAGGGGAGAAATCACAAGACAAGTTCCTTCTTTTAATAAAGCAGGAAGCTGATAGCATAACGATTTTCCGGCTCCTGTAGGTAAAAGAACTAAAGTGTCTTTCTCGGTAAGAACTGAATTAATAATTTCTTCCTGAGAATCTCTGAATTCATCATATCCCCAAAAATATTTCAGGGTTTCATATTTTAATTTTTGAAAGTCTTGTTGAGAAATCATGAGGTAAAAATAAGGAAAGTATCGTATTACAACAAAAAAAGTCACGCAATGCGTGACTTTAATATAATTAAATAATTAGTTTATTATTTAGCTTCAAAGTAAACTCTTCTGTTTGCTCTGTTTTTCCATTCCGGACACTTAGTAGCTGGGTCACACTCAGGGTATTTAAGGTCTTTTTCACCTTTACCGATAGCGTTTAATTTAGTAGATTCTACTCCGTTTTTCACTAAGTAACTCTTAACGCTATTCGCTCTTCTTTCAGATAATTTTTGGTTATAAGCATCAGAAGCTCTAGTGTCAGTTGCACCAACTACATTATAAGCTCCGTTTGAAGAATTAATATAGCTAACTGCATTGTTAAGAATAGGTGTGTTAGATGGTAAGATTCTATCAGAATTTAAATCAAATTCAATTCCTTCTAAAGTTCTAGTGTCATCAGTTACAGGTCCTGTAGGTGTTGCTGTAGGACAACCGTTGTTTTCAACAGGTCCAGGAACAGTTACACATTTATCGTAAAGATCGATTACTCCATCTAAATCTGTATCAAGAGCTACACCCGCACCGTCAACTCTTGCGCCGGCAGGAGTATCAAGTTGTCTGTCCCAATCGTCGCAAACACCGTCATTATCAGCATCTCCTTTTTTACAAACTTCGATATCCTGGTTTTTATTAGCCAATACATCTAATTTGTAATAGATTTCCTGCAATGGGTCATGCCACATTAAGTGAGATTCGTGTTTTCCTAGTTTTAAAGAAACACCTAAAGTTGCGTTAAAGAAGTTATCAGAAACTTGCTCTTCACGTTGGTTGATAGCACTGTATTGTGCACCTCCACCATCAAACTCATCATCACCAGTCATCACATACATTAGTCTACCTTCGATATCTAATCTTCTGTTAACTTTGAATTTAAGACCAGCACCAGCCTGACCGAAGAATGAACCCAATTTGAAAGGCTTAATTTCAGTCATTAATCTTTGTCCAGTCTCATCTTTTTGATAAGCTTTGTATGCTAAAGTACCAATACCTGCATAACCGTGTAATGCCCATCTGTATGGAGAATGATTATCAACTCTTCTTAATAAGTTTGAGAAGTTGATGTCTCCTAAGATAGAGATCGCGTCATACTGAGTTCTACCTGCTACTTGCTGATATTTTGAAGCATCTGCAGGAGCTGCATCTTTAGTATTGAACCAACCTTGTCTAGTTTCTCCTCTGTCATACTGAAGGTTAATACCGAAAGCATGAGTAATCGCTTTATCAATACTAACGTAAGCAGAATATCCAAAAAGATTTTTACCGTTACCGTTTTTAATTGATGTTAAATCCGCAGACTGAACCAAAGGTACACCGGCACCAATTGAAATTGCCCAATCATTAAATCTCTTGGATTTCTGTGTAAATGGGGAAACATTCGCAGAACCGGAAGAAAATGTATTTGGGTATTTTCCGTTTGAAGAAACTGCCGTTGAGTCTTGTGCATAACTAGCCGTCGGAACAGCCAATGCCAACGCAACAATTGCTAAACTTAATTTCATAGTGTATTTTTTATTTAGTTAATTAAATGATTGTACTTTTCAGAATAGATATTTTTGCTAACATTTATTAGATTAAATATTTAACAGTTTTAAGAACCCATTCTGAAAATTATGTAAATTTAATAAAAAAAAACCAGTTTATGGAAAAATAAAACCGAAAAGAAGTTCTTTTCGGTTTTATTTTATTTATTATAAAGAAAATTACTTTTTCTTCTTTTTAGCAGGAGCTTTTTTAACTGCTTTTTTTGCAACAGGAGCATCAATGTAATCTTTCTTTTGAATAGAATTCCACTCACTAGCATCCTCTATAGCTTTTACTGTAACTTTTCTGTCAGCTAATCTTTCTGCATCAGAAGCAGTCGCAGGGATTGTTGCTTCAGCAGAACCTACACCTTTAGATTTAAGTACATCTGCAGAAACTCCTCTCGTTTCTAAAGCTACAACAACAGCCGCAGCTCTTTCCTGAGAAAGTTTTAAATTGTAACCCGCATTTCCTTTAATATCAGTATGTCCTGTAAGTAAATATTTACCGTCATTTTCTTTAATAATCTTAGCTGCTTGATCCAGTCTCTCATTAGATTCCGGTCTGATAGTAGCTTTGTTGAAATTAAAGTATACATTTTTAAGTTCTTGTTCTACCGCTGTAGCAGTTACTGTGTTGTCTTTTTTCACAGGACAACCGTTATTGTCAGCAGGTCCAGGAACGGTTACACACTTATCATAAAGATCAATTACTCCATCTAAATCTGCGTCAAGAGCTACACCCGCACCGTCAACTCTTGCACCGGCAGGAGTATCAAGTTGTCTGTCCCAATCGTCGCAAACACCGTCATTATCAGCATCTCCTTTTTTACAAACTTCGATATCTTGCTTCTTATTAGCTAATACATCTAATTTATAATAGATTTCCTGCAATGGATCATGCCACATTAAGTGAGATTCGTGTTTTCCTAGTTTTAAAGAAAGACCTAAAGTTGCGTTGAAGAAGTTATCAGAAAGTTGTTCTTCACGTTGGTTGATAGCACTGTATTGTGCCCCTCCACCGTCAAACTCATCATCACCAGTCATTACATACATTAGTCTACCTTCGATATCTAATCTTCTGTTAACTTTGAATTTAAGACCAGCACCAGCCTGACCGAAGAATGAACCTAATTTGAAAGGTTTGATTTCAGTCATTAATCTTTGTCCGGTCTCATCTTTTTGATAAGCTTTGTATGCTAAAGTACCAATACCCGCATAACCATGTAGCGCCCATCTGTATGGAGAATGATTATCAACTCTCCTTAATAAGTTAGAGAAGTTGATGTCTCCTAAGATAGAGATCGCGTCATACTGAGTTCTACCTGCTACTTGCTGATATTTTGAAGCATCTGCAGGAGCTGCATCTTTAGTATTAAACCAACCCTGTCTTGTCTCTCCTCTGTCATACTGAAGATTAATGCCAAAAGCATGAGTTATAGCTTTATCAATACTAACATAAGCAGAATATCCAAAAAGATTTTTACCGTTACCGTTTTTAATTGATGTTAAATCCGCAGACTGAACCAAAGGTACACCGGCACCTACTGATATAGACCAATCATTAAATCTCTTGGATTTTTGTGTAAATGGAGAAACATTAGCAGAACCGGAAGAAAACGTATTGGGGTATTTTCCGTTTGAAGAAACTGCCGTTGAGTCTTGTGCACTAATAGCCGAGGGAAAGGCTAATGCTAGTACAGCAATTGCTAAACTTAATTTCATAGTGTATTTTTTATTTATTTTATTAAATAATTTTGTTTTAAGTAAAGTGGATTTACTTAATTTTTTTAGTTGTTTAAAAGTGATTGTTTATTTAGTAGGACAACCGTTGTTTTCTGCAGGTCCAGGTACTGTTACACACTTATCGTATAAGTCAATAACACCATCAAGATCCATGTCTAAAGCAACACCGGCACCATCAACTCTTGCACCAGCAGGAGTATTAAGTTCTCTATCCCAGTCATCGCAAACACCATCATTGTCATTATCACCTTTTTCACAAACAACAAAATCTGTTGATGCATTTTCAAGAACATTTGTTCTGTAGTAAGCTTCCTGTAAAGGATCATGCCAAGCTAAGTGAGACATATGTTTACCTAATTTAAATGATAAACCTAAATTCACGGTCCACATATTATCAGATCTTCTATCATTGATCATGTTGTATCTCGAAACTGTAGAGTTAGGATTGTAGTCGTTTGGACTAGCCCATCCACCACCGTCGAACTCGTCATCACCACTGATGATGTACATTGTTCTAGCTTCAATGTCAATAAGTTTTGAAACATTATATTTCAAACCAATACCGAACTGATAGTAAATTGAGTTAATGTCAAGTTTCTGATCAATAAACAAAGGAATTCTTGCGGGAGTTGTGCTCCATCTGTACTCGTTGTTGTCGTGTAGAGATGTGTTATAGTTCATGAGTCCAATACCTCCATAACCATGTAGTGCCCATCTGTAAGGAGAATGATTATCAACTCTTCTTAAAATGTTTGAAAAGTTAACGTCTCCTAATAAAGCAATTTGGTTATACTTGGTTTTTGCAACTCCTACACCAGCTAATTGTCCGGATACACCTTCCAACATGCCTTTTTGATTTGTTTCACCTCTTTGGTAAATAATGCTTAAACCGAAAGTGTGCGAGATCTGCTTGTCTATACTTACGTAACTGTTATAACCCCAGTTAACCTTTTTGTCATAGAATGACGTAAGATCTGATTGAGTCATAAATGCTGCACCTCCACCAACTGAAATACTCCAGTCGTTAAATCTTCTAGCCTTGTTGTCGAAAGTTTGGACATTGGCAGAACCTGAGGAAAAAGTATTCGGGTATTCGCTAGAGGAACTAACGGCGATACTGTCCTGAGCATAAGTAGCAATAGGCAAAGCGGCCAATAATAATAAACCTAATTTCATACAATATGTTTTATGTTTTATTTAAAAAAAATCTTTTAATAATATTCTAGAGAATTCCCGTTCAAAAAGATGTTTCTGATGAGGGACTTCTAACCTTTCTGATGTGAACTTCAATTCATCATATTTAACGATGTCGATATCTATTATTCTGTCGGCATAGCCTCCTGATACCTTCGAGTCGTTAATTCTTCCCATCTCAACTTCAATACTTTTAATAAAATCAAGTAGTTGAATTGGTGAAAGATGTGTGAATATAATTGATGCAATATTACAAAAAATATTGGAACTAACAAATTCTACAGGCTCAGATGTTAAAAATTCACTAATTTTTAATATATCGTTACCTCCTTTTTTAATGTGTTCGAGGGCTTCGTGTAAATTTTTTTTTTTGTCTCCAATGTTACTTCCCAGTAACAAAACTACCTTATGCTGCGACATATTGGAAAATGATTGATTTATGAAAAGTTTTTTTAAAAATGTACTGGCAAATATAGTGGCAATTGTGATACTATGTGTCGTATTTTTCTTCTTTTTCATTATAATGCTCGTGTTTAGCGCAATGGGAAGTGACAAATCTGTAGAGGTGAAGAAGAACTCGGTCTTAACTATTAATTTAAAAACACATATAATAGATAGCCCTACGGAAGAACAAACCGGAATATTTAATATTAATAATCAAAACAAAAGCGTTTTGATTTATGATGCTATCGAAGCCATAAACAAAGCAAAAACTGACGATAATATTAAAGGTATAAGTATTGAAGCTGATGATCTTCATGCAGGAATTACCCAGATAGATGATCTGAGAAATGCGATTCAGGATTTTAAAAAGAGCGGGAAATTTGTGTATGCTTATGGTAATGCAGTTTCTCAGGCTTCTTATTATTTAGGATCTGTTGCAGATCAGTATTATCTTAATCCATCAGGGATGATCGAACTTAAAGGTCTTGCGACGGAAGTTACTTTTTTCAAAGATTTTGCGGATAAATATGGAATTGGAATCGAAGTTATTCGTCACGGGAAATTTAAATCTGCTGTTGAACCGTTTTTAAGAAATGATATTTCTCCTGAAAATAAGGAACAATTAGGAACTCTTTTAAATGATATCTGGAAAAATACTTCGACAAGAATTGCAGCTTCAAGAAAGATTGATACTGCACAATTCAGAACAGTTGTTGACAGTTTATATGGTATGATTCCTGAATTGGGATTGAAACATAAACTTGCAGATAAATTAATTCAAAAAACAGAATATGATGAATTAATTAAATCAAAATTAAGCTTAAAAGAGAAAGATAAATTAAATAAGATCTCTTTAGGTAAATATATTGCTTCGTATTCTGAAGATGATAAATCTGGTGATAAAGTTGCTGTTTTGTATGCATCAGGATCAATTAATAATGGCGATGAATACAACGATATTTATTCTGATAAATATGTGAAGTACATCAAAGAACTACAGGAAAACGATAAAGTAAAAGCTGTTGTTTTAAGAATTAATTCTCCTGGAGGAAGTGCAAATGCGTCTGATGAGATTTTATTTGAACTTCAACAATTAAAAAAGAAAAAACCACTTGTTGTTTCTTTTGGTGATTACGCAGCATCCGGAGGTTATTATATCGCGATGGCAGCTGATAAAATTTATTCTGAGCCTAATACATTAACTGGATCGATCGGAGTTTTCGGTGTAATACCTTATTTTAAAGATCTTGCCAATAAAAATGGAGTACGTTCTGATATTGTTGCTACCAATGCAAATTCTATGTATTACTCTTCTTTAAATGGAGTGAGTCCTTATGGAGTAAGTATGATTACAAGAAGTGTTGAAGGTACTTATAAAAGATTTGTACATTTTGTAACGCAAAACAGAAAACAGACTTTCGAGCAGATCGATTCGATCGGTGGAGGTAGAGTATGGAGCGGAACCAGAGCTAAACAAATTGGTTTGGTGGATGAATTGGGAACTTTAAACGATGCGATTAAATTTGCTGCACAGAAGGCAGGTTTGAAGTCATCTTACAATGTTGCATCTTTCCCTAAAAAGATGACTCCATTCGAGCAAATCTTTAATGATCTTAATGAAGAAGAAATCTCTGCGAGGATTATTAAAAGTAAAATTGGTAAAGCAAACTATGAAATTTTGAATCAGATTACGAACGAAAAGTTACAGTCTGAGGTGAAAATGGAAATGCCTTATCAGATTAAAATAGACTAAATTATATTGTTTCATAAAAGAAGCCGGATTTGAAATTTCAAATCCGGCTTCTTTGTTTTATATTTTATTTAAATAATTAACTTTTCCTTGTGGCCATTCCGTAAAGCCAGAGAACGATTAAAGCTCCACCAATAGCTAGAATCCAACTTCTAGGATTCCAAAAAGATGTTACATCACCCCAATGAAGAAGGTAAACTCCGATTGCTCCACCTATAAAGGCTCCTACAATTCCTAAGATGATCGTGATTAGCCAGCCACCTCCTTGAGTTCCCGGCATAATTAGTTTTGCGATTGCACCCGCAATAAGACCGAATAAGATCCAAGTTATAAATCCCATAGTTTTAATTTTTTTTAATTGTTAATATGAATGTGTTTTACTAATTAAAGAAATATATGATAAAAATCATCTCTTCTTGAAAAAAGAATCTACAAATTCTGTACCATTAAACAATTGCAAATCTTGCATCTTCTCTCCAACGCCAATATATTTTACCGGAATCTGAAACTGATCGGAAATCCCAATCACAACACCTCCTTTCGCTGTGCCGTCTAGTTTTGTAACTGCCAAAGCATTAACTTCAGTCGCTGCTGTAAACTGCTTAGCCTGTTCGAATGCGTTTTGTCCGGTAGAACCATCAAGAACCAACAAGATTTCATGAGGAGCATCAGGAATAACCTTCTGCATTACTCTTTTGATCTTTGAAAGCTCGTTCATTAAGTTGATTTTATTATGAAGCCTTCCCGCTGTATCGATGATAACAACATCTGCTCCCT
Source organism: Chryseobacterium sp. SIMBA_038 (assembly GCF_046535115.1). NCBI lineage: Bacteria > Pseudomonadati > Bacteroidota > Flavobacteriia > Flavobacteriales > Weeksellaceae > Chryseobacterium > Chryseobacterium sp. SIMBA_038. The sequence goes on along the minus strand of NZ_JAWRXH010000005.1, from coordinate 28,533 downwards.
GAGCTTGGGCACTTTGTACTGTATCAAAGGCTACAGAGGCCGGATCGGAACCCATTTCCTGCTTCACAATTGGAACACCAACTCTTTCACTCCAAATCGTTAACTGATCAACAGCAGCAGCTCTAAATGTGTCTGCAGCTCCTAAAACTACTTTTTTACCTTCTGATTTAAATTGATGCGCCAGTTTTCCGATCGTAGTTGTTTTTCCTACACCGTTTACGCCGACAACCATTATTACATAAGGTTTTTTTGAAGCATCAATGTTTCCTGTTCCTGCGTGAGGATTTTCAAGCAATAATCCTGAAATTTCTTCACGAAGAATATTATCTAGCTCGCTTACATTTACATATTTATCTCTGGCTACACGCTCTTCAATTCTTTCTATAATCTTGATGGTAGTGGATGCGCCAACGTCTGATGCAATAAGTATTTCTTCCAGGTTATCCAGAACTTCATCATCTACTGTGCTTTTACCGACTACGGCTTTTGTTATTTTTTCGAAAAACCCCTGACTGGATTTTTCCAATCCTTTATCTAAAGTTTCCTTTTCTTCTTTTTTGAAAATATTTTTAAACCAACTCATATTAGAATTTTGATTGTATAATAAGATGTTGTATTATCTCTCTTTATTACAAAGATAACAAAAAAACTACCCAAAAAATGAGTAGTTTTTTTATATTGTAAATAAAGCTAGGCTTATTTTTTCAAATAAGCATCCACTTCGTCTGCATTCATTACTTTTTCTTCGAAAACGTAAGCATCTGATTTAGATGACTTCACCATTTTCACAACTTTAGTCATTTTCTTAGACTGTCCGCTTTGTAGGGTTGCTACTACTTTCTTTGCCATGGTAAATTATATTTATAAATTACTTGATTTCTTTGTGAAGGGTAGATCTCTTAAGAACAGGATTGTATTTTTTCAATTCCAATCTCTCTGTAGTGTTCTTTTTATTTTTTGTAGAAATGTATCTAGACATTCCTGGCATACCACTTTCTTTGTGCTCTGTACATTCAAGAATTACTTGAACTCTGTTTCCTTTTTTTGCCATGATTTAGTTCTTTTTAATCAATCCGTTTCTAGTGCCTCTTTCGATAGCCTCTTCGATTCCAATCTTGTTAATCACTCTCAATCCATGAGCTGATACTTTCAGTGTTACGTGCTTATCTTGCTCTGGAAGGTAAAATTTCTTCTCTAATAAGTTAATTTCAAAACGACGCTTCGTTTTGTTATTAGCGTGAGAAACGTTGTTACCAACCATTGCACGCTTTCCTGTTATTTGGCAAATTCTTGACATATCTCGATGTTCTTATTTGTATAATATTTGAGGTTGCAAAATAACGAAGAATTTTTTAGATAGGCAAATGTTTTATAAAATATTTACAAATAACTGGTTGATTTATAATATTGATTTTACACGTAAGAATAAACTTCAGATACCATGGGCATTGAGCCTGATAAAATTCATATCAACTTTATTAAAGATCGATAAATTAATCCTATATCTTTGTTTTTAATTAATCTAAATAAAAATAATATGAAGAGGATTTCTATTCTATTATCTCTGCTTCCGTTAAGTATGGCAGCGCAAAATTTCACTGAGGTTCAGACAAGTATGAATAATTTCTACTATCCGGCAAGCGATATAGGAGATATTGATAATGATGGATTACAAGATATTGTTGTAAACGGAGCAATAGATTCTGATGGAGACGGAAATGTAGATACCACTTATAATGGAATATATAAAAACAACGGAACAACATTCATTCCTTATGCCGATTTGGGAGCAGATGCAACGCATTTGGGAGATATAAAATTCATTGATTATAATAATGATGGTCTGGCAGATATTATTTCTACAGGGTTGAGTTATATGGATATTGTGAATTATAAGCATTACAGATTCAGAAATACAGGTTCAGGTTTTGTGAAAGAAGCTGATCTGTCGGGTAAAATCTATGGTTCAATGGAAGTTTTTGATTTTAATCATGATGGTTTGCAGGATTATGCATTGAATGGAACTCAGTATATCGATGGCCTCGGATTTGTCAATAAATTAGATTATTATCAAAATACAGGAAGTAGTTTTCAGGTATTTCCCGGTTGGATGGAAGGTACTCAAAACAGCAGTTTTAAAATGGTTGATCTGAATAATGACAACCTCTTAGATCTAGTAATATTAGGTTACGATGCGAACAGTGACGCTATGTTTAAGGTATATTTAAATATTGCAGGAACGTTGACCCTTACTCAAACGCTACCTCCTTTAGCAAGCGGGAAATTGGAATTTGCTGATTTCAATGCAGATGGTTTTCAGGATATTGTGGTTTCTGCGCAAGATGAAGAATATAAAGGATCTCTCGCTGTTTTAATGAATGATGGAGCGGGACATTTAAATATTCAACAAATAAATACTCCGGAAATTTCAGATTCATCGTTAAGTGTTGGTGATTTAAATAATGATGGATACTACGATTTCATTGTATCAGGAAATGACGAAAATAATGATGCTGTGGTAAAAGTTTTCACTTACAATTCAATCAATCAAAATTTTACAGAAAATACAACTACAGGTTTATACAACTTAGGAGGTCCGGGTTTTGTGCATCTACTTGACTATAATAATGATCATCACCTCGATGTTCTATTGTCCGGATTTGATTGGGCAGATCCGGCAATGCCTTCATTAACTAAAATCTTCAAAAATGTTTCATCTGAAACCAATTTGAAACCTGCGCCTCCTACAAACCTGAATGTTTCAAAAATAGGAAACAGATTTAATTTCTCTTGGAACGGCGCTTCTGATGACAAAACGCCAGTAAATGCATTGCGTTATGAAATCAAAGTAGGAACAACTGCCGGAGCTCAGAATCTTGCCAAATATATTGTAACAACACCTTCTTGGTTCTTAGATCTTGATCCTGCAATTCAGAATGTGTATTGGACTGTAAGATCCATTGATGCTTCAAAAGTGTATTCTGATCCGGCCACTGAAAACACATTAGGAACTCAAAATATAAGCTTAGAAAATCAATTCTCTATTTATCCAAATCCTGCGACAGAAAGGGTATTCATCAAAGGAGAAAAAGTTTCAGATGTTGAAATGTATTCAATAGATGGTAGAAAACTGAATGTCACGTTGAGTAGTGATCAATCTATCAATGTTTCTCATCTTCCAAAAGGAGTTTATATTATTAAATTAAAAATAAAACAACAAGAAATCACCAAAAAACTCATTATTAAATAATTGAAATTTTCCTTAATCAATGCGAAAAGCCAGACGTCCAGCTGGCTTTTATTTCTCTACTTTTATTTTAAATGGCGACTCAGATTTTTCTGAATCGCCATTTTATTTTTTAATTAAATATGAATTATTTTAAACGCAAATTTTCACAAATTTTTTCCACGAATAACACAAATTTTTATAACATTTATATCAATAGAAATGGGCTTTAGCCCGTTTAACAAAAAAAATCAATCAATTGGCTTTAGCCAAAACTTAGAATAAATTATTCACAAACATCTGTGCAAATCTGTGAAATCCGTGGGCAAAAAAACTAAGCTTTTTTACTCTGAATTTTATTCTGAACTCTTTTAATCAAGAAATAAAACAACAAGAATCCCAACGCGAAAAATGAAAATCTTGTCAGTAAATCACCGCTTCTTGTGTAAAAAGTCTGTGTATCATACAAATTAATTTTAGCAAATAAAGTTGTTTTATCTCCGTAAAAAGTATCTTCTACAATTTCTCCTTTTGCATTTATATGAGCCGAAATTCCACTGTTTGCAGCACGGGCAATTTCTCTTCTGGTTTCGATTGCTCTTAATTTTGCATACGATAAAAGTTGTTTGTGACCTTCCGAAACACCCCACCAAGAATCATTGGTCATGATCGCGAAGAAATTGGCTCCTTTTTTCACATATTTGGTTACAAATTCACCATAAATGCTTTCATAACAGATAATTGGAGCAATTTTTCCTTTGTTGAATGGATTTGAAAACGCAACTCTCTCTTTATCCATTCCTAACGAAGCAACAGTTCCACCCAAATTAAGCATTGCATCGCCTAAAAGTGGTTTTAAAACATTCATATAAGGGAATATTTCAACACCGGGAACCAATTTTCCTTTGTGATAAACGACCACTTTTTGATTCGGAACGATTTGAACTGCAGAATTATAACTTTCAACCCAAAGTGAAGGATTAAGCTGATAGGCTTCTATTGGTAAATTATCTTTTTTTGTATAAAAACGATGCGAAGAAATTCCTGTTGAGAAAACAGAACCCGGATGTTTTACAAGGAAATCTTTAACATTATTTAAAAGTAAACTCTTTTCAAAAGCAGTCTCAGAAATAGAACCTCTTCCGGGAAGTGCCGTTTCCGGAGCGATATAATAATCAATTTTTCCTTTTGAATTTCTTTCGGCAAGACTTAAAAGGTCATTTTCTATCGTCAAACTGTCAGTTGAATATTTTTCTCCGTAAGGATCAAGATCAGGTTGAAGCATTAAAACATTTACCTGTCCGATGGGTTTTTCATTAAAATTATTGTATTTCGCAAAAGAAATAATCATCGGAACAACAATTAAAATAGCTACAATGGATGTATTAATAATTAAACTTTTCTTTTTTCTTCCTGCCTCCCAAATTCTTATGGTATAAAAAATGAGAACATTAATCACCAAGATCCAGAAACTTCCGCCGGTTGCTCCCAAGGTATCATACCATTGAACAAATTTTGGATAATCTGAAAATACATTTCCAAGATTTAGCCAAGGCCAAGTGAGTTCCCAGTTCAGATGAAACTTTTCAAAACTCATCCAGATTGCTACGAAAAAAGCTAATCCCCAATAGGTTCCCTGAGCATTTTTATACCAATGATAACATTGAAAAACTAAAGAATATAAAAGTGAATTAACCAACACAGGAAACACAACGGCCATCATAGAATGGCTTCCGTCAGGGTTTTTGGCGCCATATAACCAGCCTGTGGTTACGATATTCCAGATAATAAAACACAGATAGGAAAGTCCGAAAACCACCCAACTTTTTCTATTGAATTTGGAAAATTTTGAAACGCCGTGTTCCATCATCAAAAGCGGAACAAGAGCAAAAAATATAAAGAACGGAATTCCGTAAGTTGGCCAGGATATAGACAACAGCATCGCCGAAATGAGCGTAAGTAGAACGTATTTCATTAATTTTATTTAACATACAAATTTAATGTTTTTGAAATGAATAAATTTGCAATTGATGTTAAAGAAAATTTACAAATTTATTATTGTTCCGTACACCTTGTTTCTGCTGTATCTCATGTTTTTAGGAATGGGCAGATTTCAGTATGATGAGAATATTGTGAGAATAAAACCTATTTTATCAACGATAGAGTTTATTGAAGGAACGATTCGGTGGGAAGATATTATCAGAATTGTCTTAGGAAATGTTGTAATGTTTATTCCGTTTGGTTTTCTGGGCTGGATCTTTCCTAAACTTAAAGAGCTGAAAAGTCTTCTTTTTTCCTTTATTTCAGCAATCGTGATTGTAGAAGCGCTTCAGTATTTTACAAGAATGGGAATTTGTGAAATAGATGATATTATTCTTAATACTTTCGGGGTTTATTTGGGCTTTCTGATGTGTATGTTTTTAGAAAATAAATTCAGTCGTTTCGTATAATTCTTTTTTAGTATTCGTTACATTTGTTAAAAACAATTTAAGATGGATAAGAGAGGATTTTTCGTAGAAGAAATCAAAAAAGAAGTACTTGGCGATTGGAAAAGCATCGCGGTTGAAGTTCGTCCAAGTTCGTTTAAAAATGAAGACGGAAGTTTAAAACCGTTTTATTTAACTAGAGAATTCAGTTATTTACCGGAAGATAAATTTCAATTGGAAATCATCAATTATGCTGATGCTTTCGGGAAAATTCCTTTGGTTAAAATGTTAATTAAAGGAGAAGTGGGGTGGCAGGGCGACCATCCCGTTGTAGAAGGTGGACAAAAAGTAGATTTTACAGCCAACGAAAGTTATGAAGTTACACCTTTGATCCAAAATTTTGCCGATGTTCTGAATAATTTGGCAAAAGATGGTTTTGATCAATGGGAAGTTGGGAAATCTCAAAATATTTTCAAGAAAAAATTTATTCCTTTTGGATTGAATGAAGGAGATATTTTCAAAGAATACGATCTCATTTACCTTTATAAAGATATGATGTTTTGGGGCGCAAGAAATGTTGACGGAAGAGGTTTTGATACCGAAGAAAACCGCCCGACGAATTTGCAGATTCCGATGGTTAGGAAATAATATTTTTTTGAACCATTAAGTTTTATTAAGAAGTTAAGGAACATTAAGCTTTTGATTCTTAAAGCTATTTTTAGGTATCGTCTTAAAAAATCTTAACTTCTTAATAAAACTTAATGGTTTAAATTCTATCCATTCAATTCCTTTGCCCGTTTTTCAGCATTTAAAATCCCGTTTTTCAGAATTTCTTTGAAATTGTTTTCTTCAAACGTTTTTAATGCGGCTTCTGTTGTTCCGCCTTTGGAAGCAACGTCTTTTATTAATTCTTCCAAATTTTTATCAGAATTATTAATTAAATGATAAGCTCCCAACATGGTTTGCTTAACGAAGAGTTTTGATAGGTTTTCGTCAATTCCCATTTCCATTCCGGCTTTTATCATGGCGTCTACAATGTAGTAGAAATAGGCTGGCCCGCTTCCTGAAAGTGCAGTTACACCATCCAAAAGATCTTCGTTTTCCAAATAAACCGATCTTCCTGTGGAGTTCAATAATCTTTCAATATTAATTAACTGACTGAAAGAAATTCCTTCCGCAGAAGTATAGCCTGTAATCCCCATTCCCAACAGAGTAGGAGAGTTCGGCATTGCTCTTACAACAAGTGGATGATTTAATAATTTCTGAATTTTTTCGATCTTAATTCCTGCCATGATCGATAAGACCATCTGATTTTCTTTTAGTTTAAATCTGAAATTTTCAGCAACATTTTGAAAGTCCTGAGGTTTTACGGCAATGATGATTAAATCTGCATCCAATTCATTTACGTCATCAAAAATAGAGATTTTAGAACGTGGAAATTCTTCTGATATTTTTGATAATTTAGATTGGTTTCTTGTAATTAAATGTAAACTTTCAGGTTTGATTAATTCATATTTCAAGAAAGACTTTGAAAATGATAAGCCCATATTTCCGGCTCCGAGAATCGCTATTTTCATGTGTGTTTTTTATCGAATTTTTAGCTAAAATAACTAAAATATTTTTTATTCCACAGGGAATTCCGGTCTTCTCATCTTATATCTTGTTCCGGAAAGGCTTTGAAGGAAAGAAACTAAAGCTTTGGTTTCTTCTTTGGTTAAATGTAAAGGCTTTAATAATGGATCTGTCATTGGATATAACGGATCGAGCTGTTTTTTCTCCGGACTTGGATCGATTTGGTGCATTCCGCTGTTGTAAACATTTACAACACCTTCCAGATCATCGAATAATCCGTTGTGCATCCAGGGTTGAGTAAGCATCAGATCTCTTAATTGAGGTGTTCTGAATTTACCTGCATCTTCTGGTTTTTTAGTAATTTCATATAAACCAAGATCCTGATATTTTTTCTTGTAATATGTCAATCCGATATTGTGGAAAGATTCGTCGGTAAGATATTGTCCGTTATGGCAATTCATGCAACGGGCTTTTGTACGGAAAATATGCATGCCGTAGATTTCTTCATCAGACATTGCATTATATTTTCCTTCTAAAAATTTATCGAAACGACTTGGCTGACTTTTAATTGTTTTTTGGAAATCTGCGATGGCTTTTACAATTTTTTCATATGTTACTTTATCGGTTCCATACGCTTTTTTGAAGAGTTCTTTATAACCCTTTACAGCCTGTATTTTTGCGGGTAAGGTCTTTACATCCATAGCCATTTCATGATGGGCACTCAACGGACCAGCTGCCTGTTCTTCTAAGGTTTTTGCTCTTCCGTCCCAGAAAAAAGATTGGCGTTGTGCAATATTGTATAATGAAATGGTATTTCTGTTGCCCTGTAAATGATCATTTCCCAGCGCAACACGTCTGCGGTCTGACCATCCCATTTCAGGGTCGTGACAAGAACTGCATGAAACCTGGCTTGATTTTGATAATTTAGGATCGAAAAACAGCATTTTTCCTAATATAACATTAGGTTTATCTTGGTCGATAAAGAAAGTAGAATCGTTTTTAATGGGCGCAAATTCATTCCATTTTACTCCGTAATCAATATTTGGTTTTGGCCAGTCGGTGATTGCTTTTTTATAGCTTTTTACAATATCTTCAATACTCGGATCCTGAATGTTTGACAAATCCTGATTAACCTTTGGCGTAAAACTCCACAATAACAATAAAACCAATCCTAAAACCCAATATATACCTCTTTTCATTCCCTAAAATGTTATTCCAATGCTTGCGCCTACAAAATTATTGTTTTTTTTCTGAATTTTTTGTGATTGATATTCTGCACTTACGAAGAATGCAGGTAGTTTTTCAAGTTTTAAATCATATCTTAATGATGCTCCAATAATGGTAATATCACTTGCTTGGAACTGATAATCCTGAAGAGCCCATCCATCAACAGCTGCATTTCCTGTAGTTGATAAAGCGTTAATTGATTTATTGACAACTCTTTTTGAAAAATAAGGCTGGAAACTCAATACCTGATTTTCTTTGATCTGCTGTTTGTAATCTGCATTAATCCCGAAATAAGAATATTCAAATTTTTGTCCTGCATTTGGATATAATCTTCGTTCTTTAATATCTTCATAACCATAAAATGGAGTCGCAGTGATTGAAAATCTATCCTTATTATATTGATAGAAACCTTTTATTGTTGATACATAGTTTTCTCTGCGGTAAGCCTGTCTTTTAAATATTTGAGTCATGCTTACGGTATTCAATGAATAACCATACTCGGAGCCTGTTTTTACGGAAGAGGTGAAATTTGCTAAAAGTCCGATTCTATGTTTTTGATTTAAATCAAAAAACTTAGCACCTTCAACCTGATAATTTTCATCGACTAAATCAGAGATATCATAAAACGTATTTCCTGCATCGTTGTAACTTTTTACATTATTTGCTCTTCCAATACTTGCCTGAAGATAGAAATCCTTGCCTTCTTTATTGAAAATTTGCAAACCTCCTTTTACTCCGAATTCTTCGAATGTTGAAGCTGGCTGTGTACCTCCGTTAAACAAATTATTAGAATGTCCCAATCCTACCATCTGATAAACATAAGGTCTCCCTAATGAACTCTGAAAAGTTAAAGAAGTGTTTTGTGTGTATTTGTTGAATTCGCCAAAAATTCCAACTTCATATTCTCTGAAAACTTTGTAATTTACGCCTGCATTTATTCTCAAATCAGAAGTTGTACTTCTTACTCTGGGATCTCTGGCGCGATATCCCAACTGTGCCAAATAACTTACTTGCCCCGCAAACGTCCAACGATTTGTTTTTTGTAAATAACCTCCGGCAAACTGATAACGCTCAAGATTCAGTTTTCCTCCAACAGAGTCTGAAGTGATATAGGGAGCAACACGATCATAATCTAATGTTTCATTCCACTTGATGTTGTCTATTTTTACATTCTGATATCCTGCATTTCCCCAAACATAACGGTTCGGTTTTAATTTTTGAAAAGATTTTGCCTCAACTGTTAAACCTTTTTCTCCACTTCCTAATTGTTGACGATACGCTTTGTCATCTTTATTATGAAGTCCAACATTGAATTCTGAGAAAGAAGTAGAACTATAATCCGACATGGATGCCGGATTATAGTAAAATTGAGTTTTAAAATTTCTTTCTACATTATATTGATTGTTAATCGTTTTAAACAAGCTAAGACTGTCTTGAGCTTTCACTGAAAGTGAGCCTAGAATGATCAATAGCAGATAAAAAGATTTTTTTATAGTAAGCATAAATTTATTTTAATGAAGATCCAACTGTATTTTAGTGTGAAATACCATCTTTTAAACTTGGCTGAGAATCTTTTACAAAATCAGTTGAAGAGTTGTTGGTATCAGAATAAGCATTTTTGTTGTTGGCTGTTTTTCCGATTATTTTACGTCTTACAGATTTTCCGTAACGGGTAGCATCATTATCTATCGTTCCTGCAGAAGTCCATCCTCCGTCAATACTTGGAGAAGTTAATGTATGAATGAATTTTGTTGGAATACTATTGTTAACACCGTCTACGATCCAAGTATTTGGAATAGAATATGTACTTTTTGAAGTGATACCTCCCGCACTGTTTTGGTAAGTGTAATTATATTTATGACTTGTTAAGAACGTCGTTTCATTTTCTCCGGCAGGGAAACGGGCAATTACATAACTTTCGAATCCTCTGTTGTGTAAGAAGAACATGTTATAAGCCATTTGAGTATAAATCACTTTAACATTGGGAACGGCTGGGTTGTCAACCTGACCCAAAGTCGGATTGGTAGAAGGGAATTCAAAATCTGCATTATGCAAGTCATATGCAGTACTTGTATTTGCTTTATGATTGATCGCATTATCAGCAATTACAATGAAATCACCTGGCTGAACAGGATATTGAGTTCCATCTCCAGGCAATACCATCACTCCTTTTACTGGAAATGATTGGTTAACGTCATATGGAGTAGGGTTTTTGTCATCCGTTGTAAGGAATTCTGATTGAGCAAGAATTAATTTATCAGCATACAATACCTTATCTGTATTGTTGGTAAGCTTAAAATAACGTCCTGAATTATAGTTTTTATTATCCGAAGTTTTTACTCCTGTGAAAAATACTTCTTCAATGATAAAATCTTCCTTGAAAGTTTTAAAATATAAAGGAACATTTACGTTTGTTACCAATGTGGTAATATCTGCGGAAGCATTACCTCCGGCAGCAGTTGGTTCCTGTAGAGTCGTAACAACTTGTCCGTTCACTGCAATTTTATAAGAACCGTAAGGAACTTCTATAGATAGAGAACTTGTATTCTGAATAGACTTTGTGATGATAGCTCCTGTATTGATTTCTTTAATTTCAATATTTAAAGATTGATAAGAAGCAATGTTTTCTCCGGAAAAAGACAACGTTAATACTCCGTTTTGAGCAGTCTGTATTCCGAAATCATCGTTGGAACATGATGTCATTGTAAACGTCGTCGCCATCATTGCTACCATACTTAATAGTAAAACTCTTTTTTTCATGTTATTTTCTTTTGATATATATTAAAAATTGTAGTTTAATTCCATTCCAAAATAAGGAGTGTTTGCTCCTTTTCTGTAAACTGTCACATTATTGAATGTATAAGGTGCGCTGTAATTGAAAAGTCTGTTGACAAACATTGAAGTTTTTAATGCCCTATAAATACTTTTTGTAATCTTAAAGTTTCCGGTGATGGTGAATGTGTAAAGGTTCGGCAAGTTATCCGTAACTGAAACATTTCTCACCAGCCATTGTTTGTAAATGTCTGTTCTGTCTGCATCTGTAAAAGGATGTATCACTCCATCAATTCCATAATAAGAAATTGGTTCTGCGATTCTTTGGTCATTTTTTCTATGATCATATAAACTTCCCTGGAAAGAAGCTGACACGGTAAGGTCTAAGCTTGGTAAATAAGTATCGATGAAAAGATTATAATTCATGTTTGAATTAACATAACCATCATCATTTTGATAAATTCCATAGTAATGAAATCCGTCTGCACCTATCGATTTTTGAGGAGTTTCTACTACAGCAATTGTGTTTCTATATTGTGTTTTAAACCAAGCTCCGGTAAATGTGAATCTTGTATTAATAGCTTTGATTCTTGGGGAAGTATATCCAAATTCAATTCCCTGCTTCAAAGTTGCACTTCCGTTTTCATTAAGAAAATAAGATCCGTAGGCTTGTTTTACAGTATAGTCTACATTGGTAAGGTTTGGTCCGTTAGAATTCCATTGTGAAAGGTCTATCTGTGAGGCATCATATTGTTTGTAAGTATGAGTTGTTGTGTGAAGCATACTTCGGAAGCCGTTCGTCATATCTTCTTTGAAATAAGTGATAAAAAATTCATTGTTTCTATAACTTAGATCTAATCTGATCTCTTTCTTAATACTTTTTGCAGCTTCAATATTTTTATTTTCTCGCGATTGTACGTACGTCATGAAGTTTACATATCGATATTGTGGATCGTTACCGTAATAATTCAGCTGCGTATAATCCCAATATTCTTTGTTCGGATAAAGCATCAACAAAGTCGGTTGCTTGTAGAATAGACCGTAACCTAATGTAACATCCGTTTTCAAAGGGAAATTATTGATCATTAAATGGGGTAAACTATACTGGAAATTCAATCTAGGCTCTGTGAAAACTTTTTTGCTGATGGCATAAGAATTATCAATTCCTAAATTTTGTGAAAGTCTCAAACCTGCATATAAAGTAAACTTATGCTGATTGATTGCATAACTCATCTGATCTCCTGCAAAAGCAGCTAATAAGTTGGATGCCGGAATATCATTAAAAGCTCTTGGTCTGTCTATTCCTGATGCTGCCGAGGGAGGTGTTCTCATGTCATAAACCAAACCGTTCCCGTTGTTTTTAGAATATCTCCAGTCAAGTCCGGCTTCATAATCATGAGTGATTCCTGCTGTTTTTCTTGTTCCGTTTATTTTAAAAAGTGCTGAGATATCCAGCGGCTTTCCTTCTGTTGAAAATTCAGTGACGTAACGTAGATCTGGAAAGAAACCAACATTTTCTCCTTGATCGTAGGCTAAAGAGAAAGATCGCGGGCCAGATAGCTGAACTAATTTTGTTTGTTCAATTTTTTCAAATCCTGCACGGATGGCTGTATTTAAAGTTACCTTATTAAAGAATGAACTTTTATCTAATTGATAAATAAAGTTATTCGTAAAGCTGATCTTTTTATTATTTGATTCATATCTGTCTATGTCAGCTGTTCCATTATCAGGATCTACTTTTTTCTTGTCAATATTTACTGAAAAATCGATGTTTGATCTCCATTCTAAAGTTCTTGACCAAAGTGTTGAGATTTTCTTTGAACGAAGAGAAGCCGTGATTCTTTGATAATTTTCAAAATCATCAGTCGGTGTAGCTTTCGAATCCAAGAAATCTGCACTTGCGCTCAACTGCCATTTATCATTTATTTTAAATCCTTTTCCGACATAATATTGTTTGCTGAAACCATCAGCTTTAAACCTTGCCTGAAGTGGTGATTGTCCGATTTTACGCTCAATCTTAATCAAACCTGAAGTTAGATCTCCATACGAAGCAGAAGGAATTCCACGAATGATTTCCACTCTTTCAATATCATTAGTGGAAATGGTTCTCATATCAATTCCTGAATAAGCAGTTTCTCTGGCTTCTGGAGAATATCCAAACTGATCCGGAGATACCGAAATCTGCATATCAGCATTTGAATTAATAATATTGTCATCTACCATGAATTGCACACCCAGCGATGAAGTTTTGTAGTCGTTGCTTGAAAGGCTACCCGGATTTTCACGAAGAATAGGTCTGTTTACTCCACTTAAATTAGGTGTTTTTGCCAATCCTCCGGGAAGTAATTCCATCAAATCTGAAAAGCTTGAAGGTTGCAGATGTTCCATTGCTTTTCTGTCGATGACGGATTTTGTAGTTAATCCTTTTCCTTCTTTAGAAAAGACAACAACTTCTTCCAATTTATCAATCGGCTGAAGGTTTATTGTTAAATTTTGCTGAGAAGCAAGCGTAATGTTCAGTTCTTTTTCCTGAAAATTAGGGTGGATTATTCTAATATGATGTTTACCATTTAATAAAGAAATATTGGCATTTCCATTATTATCTGTGGTTACAGAAGATTGGTCAACTATAATAGATGCACCTTCTAATTCTTTATTATTTTCGTTGTAAACCGTAATGTTCAATTGTGATCTTCCTTCCTGAGCATATATGAAATGCGTACTGAAAATGAAGAAGAAAACAAAAGATAAAAATCTCATCATCCTAATCTTATTTATTCTAAAAAAAAGCGAGTGCAAATATATTTATTATAAGTGCTTTACGATAATGTTATTTAGAATAAATTAAAATAAGTGACAAATGTCAGAAAAACGATCTGAATATTTTTTATAAAATCTTAGGATAAAGTTATATAATATTCACCTCTCTCTCCAGTTCTATACCGAATTTTTCTTTTACGGAATTAATGATTTCAGTTGAAAAATCGAATATTTCCTGACCTGTTGCATTTCCTGTTGCGTTAATAATAACCAAAGACTGCAATTGATGTGAAGCAACATTTCCGATTTGTTTTCCTTTCCAGCCACATTGTTCGATTAGCCAGCCTGCGGGAACTTTTACAAATTCTCCGTTTGGATATCCTTGAATATTTTCAAATTTTTGCTTCAATTCTTCAAATTGAGCTAAAGGAATCGTTGGATTTTTAAAAAAACTTCCTGCATTTCCGGTAACTTTTGGATCGGGAAGTTTGCTTTGTCTGATGTTGATAACAGCTTTTGAAACATCCTGAATGGTTGGATTTTCAATTCCTAAATTTTCAAGTTCAGATTTTATTGCGCCGTATTCGGTTTTGATGTTGTGATTGTCTTTTGTTAATTTAAAAGTAACTTCCAAAATCACATATTTTCCTTTGCCTTCCTGCTTAAAAATAGAATCTCTATAACCGAATCTGCATTTTTCAATGTCAAAAGTTTCAACTTCTAATGTTTCCAGATTTAAAACTTTACAGTCTACAAAAATATCTTTAATCTCAGTTCCGTACGCTCCGATATTCTGCATCGGTGAAGTTCCTACATTTCCCGGAATTAATGATAGATTTTCAAGTCCGCCAAGGTTTTTATTTAAACAGAATAGAACGAATTCATGCCAGTTTTCTCCGGCTTTTGCAGTAACTAAAACTTCATTGTCGTTTAAGCTTTTTTCAGAAATACCCTTTAGATTAAGTTTAATAGCTAATCCATCAAAATCTTTGGTAAACAAAATATTACTTCCGCCTCCTAAGAAAAGGAGTGGGAGGGCATGAGAGTTTGAGAGTTTGAGAGTTTGCTTTAATTCTTCAATTGAATGTACTTCAACAAAATATTTTGCTTTGGCTTCTACACCGAAAGTATTGTAAGGTTTTAGAGAAAAATTTTCGTGCATGGCATTATTTGTATTCTTTGGGAAGAATTTTTTCTAATTGATCTTTGAATTTTTGAAGCTGATAATAATGAATCGTATCATTATATGAATTGACGAATACATGAGAGCTTTTTAATGTCTTGATCTGAAAAGTTTCATCCATTCCGTCCTGAGCCTGTAAACTTTCTGAACTTTTGATTTTGTCCAGCGTTTTTATATCAATAGATGAGGTTAATTTTTTCCAGGTTTGTGGGTCAATGGCAGAATTCCATTTTTTATGGATTTTTGAAGAAGTCGCTCCCTGCGTCAGATTGATGGAATCTTTTGTTAGTTTAATAATCTTATAGTTTCCTAACTTTCCGCCAACATTTGAAAAACCGATGAATGTGATTTCATTCTTATTGTTATCGGCTTTTGATAGGGTTTCTTTCTGACAAGAAAAAAATATCAGCAATAAAAATGTTGAAAATAACATCTTCAAAGTATTGATCTTTATTGCTGACATCTTTATTAAATATTAAAGGTGAAACTCTAATTTATATTTTTCAAGAGCATCTTTTAAAATTTCGGCACTTCTTATCAAGTCCTGTTCTTTTAAAACATATGCAATTCTTACTTGTTTTTTACCTAATTCAGGATTGCTGTAAAATCCTCCGGCTGGTGCAACCATGATAGTTTCATTATTAAGAGAATATTTCTCTAGCAACCATTGAGCAAATTTTTCTGTATCGTCTACAGGAAGTTCGGCAACACAGTAAAATGCACCTTTTGGTTTTGGACAGATCACTCCAGGGATAGCATTTAGTTGATCAACCAAAACGTTTCTTCTGTGAGTATATTCTTCTCTTACCGCTCTAATGTATGCTCCGTCATTCTGGTGCGCTGCTGTTGCTGCAATTTGTCCCAATAAAACCGGGCTTAATCTTGCCTGAGCAAAAAGCATTGCCGCATCATGTATTTTTTTAGAACGTGTAAGCAGACATCCGATTCTTACACCGCACATTGAGTAACGCTTAGATTCAGAATCAATGATGATACAGTTTTCACTTAATTCAGGAAAAGCAAGCATTGAGATTTGTTGTTTTCCGTCATACACATATTCTCTGTAAACCTCGTCCGAGATTACAACGATATCATATTTTAAAGCAATTTCTGCTAATTTTTGAAGTTCTTCACGAGTGTAAAGGTAACCTGTTGGATTTCCCGGATTACAGATAACAATCGCCCTTGTTTTATCTGTAATTTTCTTCTCAAATTCTTCAATTGGAGGAAGTGCAAATCCTGTTTCAATAGTTGAAGGTACAGCAACTACATTTACATTGAAAGTACTTGTAAATCCATTATAGTTAGCATAATATGGTTCAGGAATGATTACTTCGTCACCGTCGTCACATAACGTTGAAATCGCGAAGTTCAACGCTTCAGAACCTCCATTTGTTACAATGAAGTTGTCGGGTGTAAGATCTGTGAAATCTAATGAATGATAATATTCTGTAAGTGCTTTTCTGTATTCTATATTTCCTTCAGAAAGAGCGTATTCTAATACTTTTAAATCAATGTTTTTTAAAGCATTTAAAGCCGTTTCCGGAGTTTCAATATCAGGCTGTCCGATATTAAGGTGATATACTTTTACTCCTTTCTGTTTTGCTTTAAGGGCAAAAGGAACCAGTTTTCTTACTGGTGATGGCGGCATGTGTTGTGCTCTGTTTGAAATATTCGGCATTGTTCAAAAATTTGTATGACAAAAATAACATTTAATTCTTCAATAATAAAATAATGAATAGATGCTTATTAATTGAATTTTTGAATCTGTAGTGTTTCTTTTATATTTTGATGAAATATTTATGCTAATTAATTTTTTAGTTTTAATTATTTATTTTAAAAATTTAAATTATAATGAGGTTAATATGTTATTTAATGTTATTTGTTTAAAATAAATATGTTAATATGTGTTTTATATTGTTTTTTTATTACATTTACAGCGATAATTTTAAGTAATATGAAAAGAAAGCTATTTTTTGGAGCATTAAATGCTATTGCTCTTTTGTCGGCATCCTCTATGATGGCGCAAAATTTTCAAACAATGCCTATACAATCCGGCTATAATGCTGATGTAATTGCTAATGGAGTAGGCTCTTCTTCGATTTCTACCACTACGGATGTTGACGGCGTTTCTTTTGCTTTTGTAGCGAGAGATTTTCTTCTTACATCTTCCAGTACTGCTCTTACGTATGGGATACCTTCGGATGGAATGATTAATTCTGTGGTTGCAGGTACTCCTGGACTGAGTTTTAAACTTGGAGATTTAAGTGGTAGTAATTCCTTAAGACTTGCAAATGCAAATGATACCGGAACTTTAGTATTTTCTACACCAAAGGCAGCGGTTACTTTGTACATGCTTTCAACCAGTGGAAGTGGAGCGTCTACAGCGAATGTAGTTGTGACCTTTACAGATAATTCCACTCAGACCTTTACCAACGTAAGTGTTTCTGACTGGTACGGCGGAACAAATTTTGCCATTCAGGGAATTGGTAGAATCAATAGAAATACAGATGTTTTAGAAGCAAACGCAACAAATCCAAGATTGTATCAGAATGCATTGGCGATTGATGCGGCTAATCAAACAAAACCAATACAAAGTGTAACGGTAACTAAAACTTCTACAGCTCAGGGATATACAAACGTTTTTGCATTCTCTGCAGAAGCTTTCTCTGATTGTTCGGCACCTACTTTACAGCCTGTAGGAACTTTAACGGCAAATTCAGCTCAGGTTTCTTGGACGGTACCGGCTACTACCCAAGCTTCAGGATATGAAATTTACTACAGTACTTCAAATACAGCTCCTACAAGTGGAACAGCTCCAACTCTTACTAATATTCCTGGGACAAGTACAACAATAGGAAGTTTGTCTGCGAATACAGTGTATTATTATTGGGTAAGAACGAAATGTAATAATTCAACAGGTCAAAGTGTATGGTCGTTCTCAGGAACATTCAAAACAATGTGTGGTCCTATGACGACGATGTTTGAAAACTTTGATTCTTATGGTACAGGAAATATAGTTCCGGATTGTTGGGCAAGAATTGTTAATACTACGGGATCTCAAACGATCACCAGCACTTCACCGGCTTCGGGAACAAGAAATATTTATCAGTACAGTACAACGGCGCAAAATTCTACGTATGTTGTGTTGCCTCAGTTTAGTAATATTAATGCAGGAACGCATTGGTTGAGATTTAAAGCGAGAGTAAGCACATCACCGGGAACTTTAGATGTTGGATATGTTACTGATGCTACGAATTCTGCAACTTTCACATCTATCCAAACATTATCTATATCTAATATTGTATATACAGATCCAAATGCAGAATATAAAGTAATCGTACCTTCTTCTGTACCTGCAAATGCAAGATTGGCTATCATGAATAAAAATGACGGAAAATCTTATTATTGGGATGATGTATATTGGGAAGCAATACCTTCTTGTCTTACACCAACTGCGGTTGTTGTTTCTAATATGAGTACTGTTTCTGCTGATGTAACATGGACGGCACCTTCTCCGGCTCCGGCAAATGGATATGAATATTTTATTTCTACAAGCAGTACTGCTCCAACAGCTACAACACCAGCTTCAGGAACTACAGCACTTACTACATTAAGTATTTCTAACCTTACTCCAAATACAACTTATTATGTTTGGGTACGTTCGGTTTGTAGTGCATCAGATTCAAGTGTATGGTCTTATCCGGTTACATTTAAAACATTATGTGGACCAATGACGTTATTGTCTGAGAATTTTGATTCTTATGGAACAGGTGATATTGTACCTGATTGTTGGATAAGATTAGCAGGAACAGGTAGCCAAACACTTACAACAACTACACCAGCTTCTGGAACAAGAAACGTTTATCAGTATACAGCTACTACTTCTACACCTACAACGGTTGTTCTTCCGGTATTTAGTAATATTAATGCGGGAACTCATAAGCTGAGATTTAAAGCAAGAGTTACAACTACCGCAGGAGCTTTGCTCAATGTTGGATATGTGACTAATACAGCAGATGCAAGTAGCTTTGTATTGCTTCAGGCTTTACCAATTTTGAACACTGCTTATACAGCTGCTAACTCAGAATATACAGTAACTGTTCCTTCTTCAGTTCCTGCAAATGCAAGACTAGCTATAAAGAGTCCTAATGACGGGAAATCTTATTATTGGGATGATATCTTCTGGGAAGCTAATACATTAGGAACTTCTGAGGTTGGTACTAAGAAATCACTTTCTGTATATCCAAATCCGTTCAGAGATGTAGTATATATTTCTGATATGAAAGATGTGAAGTCAGTAACAGTTAATGATGTTTCAGGAAGAGTTGTTAAGCTTATTGATAACCCTGGAAAAGAACTTAATTTAAGTACATTGAATTCAGGTTTGTATTTACTATCAATTACTTTCAAAGACGGTTCCAAATCTGTTACGAAGGTTATTAAACAATAAAATTTTTAGACTTAAATAAACAGGGAAGGCAGTTATATTTTATATATAGCTGTCTTTTTTTATTTAATTAAAATTGTACGGCAGGGTTCATATAAATTTTGTTATTTTGAAAATTGTAAAAACCGAATTAAAATGCAAATTAAAGCAGATTCTGTAGAAGATTATATTTCGAAAATTCCTGAGGAAAGACAAGAAATATTCAAGAAAATATTTGATACAATAACCGATAATTTACCTGAAGGTTTTCAGAAAGGAGTAAGCTATGGAATGGTTGGTTGGGATGTTCCTTTGGAAACTTATCCTGCAGGCTATCATTGTACGCCGGGTTCGCCGCTTCCGTTTATGGGATTGGCTTCTCAAAAGAATTTCATCGCGTTTTATCATATGGGAATGTATGCAAACCCTGAACTGCTGGATTGGTTTGTAGCCGAATTTCCCAAACATTCTAAAAGAAAACTCGATATGGGAAAATCATGCGTCCGTTTCAAGAAAATGGATGATATTCCGTTAGAATTATTAGCTGAGGTGAGCAAAAAAATGACTGTACAAGACTGGATTTCTATTTATGAGACACAACTTAAAAAATAATTTTTTATTTAAAATATTGGCCATTTTTGTTTTAATACTGATGTCAGGATGTAAAAATTCTGCACTTTCAGATTTAAAAAATGGAGATCTGCTTTTTGTTACCGCAAAAGAAACCGGATTATCAGGAGCTATTAATAATGTAACGCAAAAACAGAAAACCGCCTCTTTTGATCATATCGGAATTTTAGAAAAGAAAGGAAATGAAGCATTTGTTCTTCATGCCGCTCCAAAAGGTGGTTCGCAAAAGCAAAATTTAAAAGATTTTCTAAAAGATCAGGCGAATGACGGACAAAGAGTTGTTTTGTATCGTTTAAAACCTGAATATCAAAATACAATTCCTGCTGCCATTCAAAAAGCAGAAAGTATGTTGGGAAAACCTTATAATTTCAATTATATTTTAGATGAAAACTCTTATTACTGTTCAGATTTTATTGAAAGAGCTTTTCGAAAAGACAATATTTTTAAATTAGAACCGATGACTTTCATTGATCCTAAAACAGGGAAAACCAATGAATTTTGGGAACAATTCTATCAAAAGAAAAATCTTAAAGTTCCAGAAGGTGAGTTAGGTTGTAATCCAAATGGATTAGCCGCATCAGATAAATTGGAAAGAATAAAGGAATTATAATAATTAGAAATTAGATTAAAAATAAATCTCTTCTTAAATATTCAGATATTTATAAACAGTACATATCAATAGGAACGGGCTTTAGCCCGTTTTATTTTTGCCAAAATTCCAAAGGCTTTAGCCAAAACTTAATAAATAATGTGTTAAAATTAAAAATTAATAGTCTACTAATTTGGTAGACTAATATTTTTTTATATTTTTGTCAAAGATTTAAAACAAATGAGATGAATTAAATCAAGAACAGTCTAACCAAAAAAAATATTTAGTTATGATTACACCAAATCCAACTGTGCAGGTTTTACACAACAGAATTAATCTGCAAAAAAGAGAATTGATATTAGAAATAGAGTTAAATGGCAAAATGAAATTCGAACATTTAATGAATACTATTTATAATCAGTTCGGAATTTATCACAAGGTGTTATCGGCTAATGTGGAGTACGTCAACGGGCGTAGTTTTGGTTCGGTTCAATTATATATTAATGTAACTTCAGAAGAGTATCAGGAGCTTGAGTTCTTTCTGAATAAAAATAAACTTCTAAATACGACTGTAGAATATCTCTGCAGAAAGTATTTTTAGGGGAGGTTCATATAGTTTTAATTACGAAAGTGTTCAGTTTACTGAGCGCTTTTTTTATTTTAAATTATAATTAAAAAAAGGTTATTTTTAAGCTAAATTAAAATCGAAATCTATGATCATTCTAATTATTGTAATCGCATTAGCTGTAATATTTCTTCTTTACGGAGTTTCCATTTATAACCGATTGGTAAAACTGAGAAATCTGGTTCAGGAAGCTTGGAGCAGTATCGATGTAATGCTTAAAAAACGTCACGATCTTATACCGAACCTTGTAGAAACGGTAAAAGGTTACGCTACCCACGAACGCGAAACATTGGACAGTGTGACAAGAGCAAGAGCTCAGGCTGTTGGTGCTAATTCTGTAGAATCTAAGGAAGCTGCGGAGAAGAATCTGAATCAGGCAATGGTGAATTTACTCGCTGTTGCAGAGCAATATCCGGATTTGAAAGCAAACACAAATTTCCAGCAATTGCAATCTGAACTGACTTCCATAGAAAATGATATCGAAAAATCAAGAAGATATTACAACGGAACCGTTCGTGATAACAATACATTGGTAGAATCTTTTCCTAGTAATATTATCGCCAACATATATAAATTCGTAAAATCTCCATTCTTCGAATTAGAAAATGCTGCAGAAAGAGAAGTTCCAACTGTAAAGTTTTAAAGAATGAAAAAGTTTTTAGTACTTTTTTATTTGCTGACTTTTACGCTCGCTTTTTCGCAGGAAGAAGATAGTTTAAGTGATAACAAAAATGGAATTGAGCGGATCACTTCTTTTCATTCTGATATTAATGTTGATAAAAAATCTGCGCTGAATATTACAGAAAACATCAACGTTCACAGTCTTGGAATTAATATCAAACGAGGAATTTATCGTGCACTTCCTTTATCGAGAAATTTAAATAACAAAACTCAGAAAGTAAAATACGATATCATCTCCGTAAAAAAAGATGGAGTAGAGGAGGATTATCATGAAGAAACGGGAGACGGTTATCTGAAAATCTATGTCGGAAATAAGGATGTAATTCTAAGTCCGGGCGATTATAAATATGAAATAAAGTATAAAACAGAAAATCAAATCGGATTTTTTGATAAATACGATGAGGTATATTGGAACGTAAACGGGACGGTCTGGGATTTTGCAATAGACACAATTTCTGCAAAGGTCACACTTCCTGAAGGCGCAAAAATTCTTCAAAATTCATGTTACACGGGTTCTTACGGAAATAATTCTCAAAATTGTACTTCTAAAGTTTTGTCAGATAATTCTATGGAATGGGCTGCAACTAATTTAGCTCCGAATGAAGGATTGACAATTGCCGCAGGATTTCAAAAAGGAATTATGATTCCTCCGCCACCACCAACTTTTCTAGAAAAATTTGGAATTTTAATTGGCGGATTGATCATCTTTTTAGGTTTGATTTTCTATTACTTTTCAACATGGAGAAAATATGGTGTTGATCCACAAAAACCAACGGTTTATCCACAATTCAACGTTCCGGAAGACCTTTCACCGGCTTCAATGGGATATTTGGAAAATGAAAGTTTTAAAAATAAATTTCTAACCGCCTCAATCGTCAATCTTGCTGTAAAAGGTTATGTGAAAATTATTGAAGGCGAAGATTCGGGAATTTTAGGTTTGTTCAGTACAAAGACATTTACTTTAAATAAATTAAAAGAGCCCGATCAGGCTTTACCAAAAGAAGAGATCAATTTAATGAATACTCTTTTCACGGGAAATGATACGTTAAAGTTTGATGGAAAATATAATTCAAAAATTGAAAATGTAGTCAATAGTTTCAAAGGAACATTGGCATTTCAGCATGATAAATTTTTAAATGAAGGGAATAACTTTTCAAAAGTTGTTGTGCCGATTTTAATCATGACGGTTGTATATGCTTTAGGTTTATTTATAAGCTATAAAATAGATCCGGAGCCGGAAAAAATGGCTGGTGGAATAGCTGTATATGTTATTTCTTTAATCATATTTTTTGTAGTATCATTTTTGTCAAGCAGAGTTTCATGGAAATTTTTAATTCCTATTCCAATCTTTGTTATCATTGGATTGATTGGTTTTATTAAACTAGGAAACGGCGGAAGTGAACTCATTAATTTTGGAGTTTGTTACTTCTTTATTATTCTAGGATTTACTTCTTTGATGATCTATCAATATGTAATTAAAAGACCATCAGAAGAAAAATTGAGACAAAAATCTTTAATTGAAGGTTTCAAAATGTACATGGGAGCAGCTGAAAATGAACAGTTGAAATTTCACAATCCTCCTCAGATGACGCCACAGGTTTTCGAAACTTTATTGCCTTTTGCAATGGTTTTGGGAGTTGACCAGATCTGGGGAGAAAAATTTGATGCGATGGTGAAAAATATGGCAAACGGAACAGAATATGTTCACGCCTGGTACGTTGGAAGCTCCATCAATCATTTAAGTTTTGGAAATACACTGAACTCAAGTCTTACCAATTCCATAAGATCTGCAGCTACACAACCATCCAGCTCAAGCAGCGGTTCCGGTGGTGGTGGATTCTCCGGCGGTGGCGGCGGAGGCGGTGGAGGAGGAGGCTGGTAATCTGAACTTCTCGAAAAAATAAAAAGCGTTCAAAATTTTGAACGCTTTTACTTTATAATACAGGTTAAAAACTAATATCTAAATTCTAACCTCTAATTTCTTATCTTAAATTCTTTCAATATCAGCTCCGATGGCTTTCAATCTTCCGTCAATATTTTCGTAACCTCTGTCGATTTGCTCAATATTGTGGATAATTGATTTTCCTTCCGCAGAAAGTGCAGCAATAAGAAGTGCATTTCCGGCTCTGATATCAGGAGAAACCATTGTCGTTCCTCTTAATGGAGCTTCTTGATTAAGTCCGATCACAGTTGCTCTGTGCGGATCACAAAGAATGATCTGCGCGCCCATGTCGATTAATTTATCAACGAAGAATAATCTTGATTCAAACATTTTTTGATGAACCAAAATACTTCCTTTTGCCTGAGTTGCCACTACTAAAATAATAGACAGCAAATCCGGAGTGAATCCCGGCCAAGGTGCATCAGAAATCGTTAAAATAGATCCGTCAATAAATTTCTGGATCTTATAGTTTTCCTGAGCAGGAATATAAATATCGTCGTTGCTTTGTTCAAGCTGAATTCCTAGTTTTCTGAATGTGTTTGGAATAACGCCAAGTTGGTTCCAGTTTACATTTTTAATGGTAATTTCAGATTTTGTCATAGCCGCAAGACCGATCCAAGATCCGATCTCAACCATGTCCGGAAGCATGGTGTGTTCAGTTCCGTGAAGATGGCTTACTCCTTCAATTGTTACTAAATTAGAACCGATGCCAGAAATATTAGCACCCATTCTGTTCAGCATTTTACAAAGTTGCTGAAGATAAGGCTCGCACGCAGCGTTATAAATTCTTGTTTTACCTTTTGCCAAAGCTGCCGCCATTACGATATTGGCAGTTCCTGTTACAGAAGCTTCTTCCAGTAAAATAAATTTACCGTTAAGTTCTTTAGCTTTTAATGAATAAAAGAATTCCTGTTCATCGTAATGGAATTCTGCACCAAGTTCTACAAGTCCCTGAAAGTGAGTATCTAATCTTCTTCTTCCGATTTTGTCACCACCCGGAGTCGGCATATAAGCTTCACCATATCTTGCCAACATTGGACCCATTAGCATGATAGAACCGCGAAGTTTTGCTCCGTCTTTTTTGAATTCGTTGGATTTTATATAATCGAAGTTTACTTTATCAGCCTTGAAAGTGTAATCACCATGTCCGTTTTTGGTTACTTTTACACCAAAATCTCCAAGAATTTCAATCAGTCTGTTGACATCATGGATATCCGGAATGTTTTTAATTCTTACCTCTTCATCAGTTAATAAAACTGCACACAAAATTTGAAGAGCTTCATTCTTAGCTCCCTGTGGAGTAATTTCACCTTGCAGTCTTTTTCCTCCTCTTATTTGAAATGTTCCACTCATTTACTTTCTGTTATTGTTGTTAGTGTTGCTTCTGTTATTGTTATTATTGTTGTGCCTTCTTTTATTGGGCTGATTTTGGTTTCTGTTATTATTGCTGTTACTTCTGTTATTGTTGTTTCGGTTGTTATTACTTGTGTAATAGATCTTGCTCTTTTCCAACGATTCTATATTGGTAAGATCCAGTCTGTTGGCCGATAACTCTTTCAAATGACGGAAGATCACATCATCTGTAACATGTTCTTTATTATAAACATTGTAAGACTTCTTCATATTATTGGCAATTACCTCCTTCAAAGCTTCTTTTTCGTCGCCAGGTTCCAGTTCTATTGCTTTTTCTATTAATTGAAGAATACTTTTTCCGTAAAATTTAAAATCTCCCTGTAATTTAGGGTATTCCATTGTTTTTGGTTTCTCTGCCAATTGCTCTCTTGTAGGAAACGGATATGGTGAATCTACATCCAGATCATAATTAGCTAAAATAAAAAGATGATCCCAAAGTTTATGTTTATAATTGTCTTCATCACGAAGTTGTGGGTTTCTCTGACCCATAAAATCGATGATCGCCATCGCCATTTCGCTTCTTTCATCCCTGTCAGAAAGCTCTTTGCAACGCTCAACCAACTGTTGTATTATTCTGCCGTATTCGGGCATATGAAGCTGGGTTTTTTGGGTATTGTATTCCATAGTATGCAAATATATGGATTAATGGAAAAATTGTACCGAAAATCTTCAAAGTTTATTATTTTTTAATAAAGATCTGAATAATGGATTGATAGAGTTTATTATTTAATGTAAAAATTATTTCACTCAAATAAGAATTTATTTCAATAAAAGTGTAATTTCGTTATTAGTTTAATAATTAAAACATTGTATATGAAAAAAACACATTTCTTACTTTCTTTTTTAGCATTAGGCTTTATTAATTCTTGTCAGAATAACGATGAGATTGTTGATAAAAATCCTGAACAACTAGAGATCCATAATAAAACGGTAAATGTTACCACACATGATGGGCGACCTTTTAGTACCGGAAGTTCTGGTTCAGTAAATGGAAAATTTATTTCGGGTCCTGGTGGTGGAGTCTTAATGCAGGGATTTTATTGGGATGTTCCGGATGGAGGAAATTGGTGGAACACTGTAAAAACTAAAGTAACCGATTGGTCAAATGCAGGAATTGGTGCAATTTGGCTTCCACCAGCTTCAAAAGCTCAGAATGGAGCCTACTCAATGGGCTATGATCCAACAGATTACTACGATTTTGGAAATTTTAATCAAAATGGAAGTGTTGAAACCCGTTTCGGTTCAAGATCAGAACTGGAAGCATTAATTACAAAAGCGCATACCGAGAATATGCAGGTTTATGCTGATATTGTAATTAATCATAACAGTGGAGGTCAATCTCAGGCAAATCCTTTTACAGGAACAAACACGTGGACAGATTTTTCAGGAGTCGCATCAGGAAAATTTCCTAGAAGCTATAATGATTTCTACAAAAACTCTTACGGAAATAATGATGAAGGAGCATTTGGAGGTTTCCCGGATTTATGCCATGCAAATCCTTACGTTCAGGATTGGCTTTGGGGCAGAGATGATTCTGTCGCAAAATATTACAAAAACGTAATGAAATTTGATGGCTGGAGATTCGATTATGTGAAAGGTTTCGGACCTTGGGTTGTTAATACGTGGAATGCCAATGTTGGCGGGTTTTCTGTTGGAGAATTATGGGATTCAAACGTGAACACATTAGAATGGTGGGCAAACAATGCCAACAGTTCTGTTTTCGACTTTGCAGCCTATTATAAAATGGATGAAGCTTTCGATAACGGAAATCTGAATGCATTAAATGACGACATGATGTGGAAAAGAAATCCTTACAAAGCCGTAACTTTTGTTTCGAATCACGATACGGATATTATCAACAATAAAATGTTGGCTTATGCTTACATTCTAACTCATGAAGGATATCCTACAATTTTCTACAGAGACTACGAAGAATGGCTGAATAAAGAAAGGTTAAATAACCTGATCTGGATCCACAACAACAAAGCAACCGGAAATACATCAATTCTGTATACGGATAATGATGAATATATTGCCAGACGTAACGGTTACAATGGTAATCCGGGATTAGTAGTTTACATAAACAATTCATCAAGCTGGCAGGAAAGATGGATTCAAACCAATTGGGCAAGTCAACAAATTAAAGACTTCACAGGAAGCTCAACTTGGTATCCGACGACACAAGGTGATAAGTGGGTGAAAATTCAATGTGCCCCGAACAGTTACTCTGTTTGGTCATTAAATCAATAAATACTCACAAAATATTTCCCACAGATTACAGAACTTACAGAAAAATAATCTGTGGGATTAGTGAAGATCACTTCAAATTTTTAGTATCATATATAATAAAGAAAAGCAGAGTCATTAAACTCTGCTTTTTTCTTTCACGAATTGTCATTGCGAGAAGCGAAGCGACGAAGCAATCTCAAAAACAAATACTCATACCCTCCAATTCTCAAACCCTCCCACTTAAGAATCCTTAGGAGCTTCATCCAGCTATCCACTCATACTCCTCGCGCCATCGCCTTCTTTCAGATCCGGCTTCTTGCTGTGGGGTAACCGTTTCTATCTGGGCTAGGGTAATAGGCGTCCTTATTATTCTTTGTCATCATAGAATTTCCCCAATCCTAAAATTGATCTATAAAGCTATAGATTCATACTCTCAAACTCTCCCACGCTAACCCTCTATTCTAAGATCTGTGCAAATCTGTGAAAATCTGTGGGAGATAAAAAAGGCATCCTCAAGCATAACCTCTCACGACTCCCAACCTCATAGGTTTTCAAAACCTATGAGGTTTAATTAGAACATACCTTATATATAGTATACCTATTATATAATAAGGATATCTTTTTCAAATCCCTTCAAACGCCTTTTACTCCTCACAAACCCTTATTCTTACACCTTTCAAAAAGATAATCGAATCCTGTGGATAAGTACCACTATCTCTACAAACTAAAGTATACCAATAAATTACAGTCATAACTTTTCCACAATAGGAGTTTTACATGAACATTATGTTAAATAGATTTGGAGTGGTAGGGTATAATGGAGTACTTT
>NZ_JAWRXH010000098.1:0-293 GCF_046535115.1 Chryseobacterium sp. SIMBA_038 | reverse complement strand
ATGGTGCTCCGTTCGTCACGATGCCACAGCCGCTGCAGCAGTTGCAGCGACACCTACTGAAGCACCCGGGAGGCGATCGCATTGAACCGCCCCGAGTTTTGTGGAGGCTCCAACTCTTGAGAGAATGGAGCCATGAACAAGAAGCCAAGCAAGTTTTCCCCGGAAGTCCGGGAGCGCGCAGTGCGCCTGGTGCGCGAGCAGCGTAGCGAACACCCGTCGATGTGGGCAGCGGTCCAATCGATAGCGCCGATGATCGGCTGTACGCCGCAGACGCTGCTGGATTGGGTCAAACG
>NZ_JAWRXH010000097.1:0-294 GCF_046535115.1 Chryseobacterium sp. SIMBA_038 | reverse complement strand
CTTCAGAACCTTCCGGGCCGGCTTGTCATGTCGAAGTTGATTGGCCTGATCCACACGTACCCGGTCGATCACTTCGCGGCCGTACTTGGCCACGACGTGGTACAGGTCAAAGACGATTTCCGCTTGCGGGCAGTGCTCCTTGATCTCCAGCTCATAGGCCGTGGTCATGTCGATGGCGACCGCTTCGATGCGCTCGGCAACGCCTTCGGGCAACTGTTCGAAGAAGGTTCGAGCCGTTTCGCGCGAGCGTCCAGGTCCCACCCAGAGCACTTGTCGGCCGATCGGATCGACTAC
>NZ_JAWRXH010000096.1:0-295 GCF_046535115.1 Chryseobacterium sp. SIMBA_038 | reverse complement strand
ACAAGCTCGGCGGAGTCGCAATCTATTGGGCCGGCGGAGGTTATGCCGAAAGCTACATTAGAGACCCGGCCAGAGCACGATGAGGAATTTTTGACAGTAACACTGTCATCTGATTCAACTGGCTCATCCTATCGGATCGCGCCCCCGAGCGTCGAGTCTTCGCCAAAAGTTCACTGGATCAATCGCGGCGAGGCTGTGGACATTGCCGGAACAACGATTACTGGGGGTATGTTCTTTCTCGGTACACCGCGACGAGGCGAGGGGTACCAAGGCCTCGATGCGTGCGCTGTTGTTC
>NZ_JAWRXH010000095.1:0-296 GCF_046535115.1 Chryseobacterium sp. SIMBA_038 | reverse complement strand
CCCAGATTGCAGCGACATCCTTTTTGGTTGCGGGCGGAGCGAAGCCGAGCCCCTAACCAAAAAGATATAGCGGAAAGCTGGAAAAAGCTTCAAATAAAACATAAAAACAATATTTTCTACAACCACCCCGTTAATTCTGATACTTAATTTCAAATAAATATTAATTTTAAACAAAGACCCCTATTATTTTTAAATAAAATTATAAAATTTAAATATTTTTCTTAACTTTACCTTATCAAAAGAAAAGCATTAACCATAAAAATTAAAAATGATGAATGCAACTGCCGAAATTTTAA
>NZ_JAWRXH010000094.1:0-296 GCF_046535115.1 Chryseobacterium sp. SIMBA_038 | reverse complement strand
ATATCAGGCCTGGAGAAATTCAACTCCCTCTGCAAAACACTTGATTGGAGCGGGGAGTTCATCGAGGAGGTCCCCTTCTATCAACTTGACTAACTAGCAAGTGACAGGAGCAATAAACTGACCTCTTGATCTATATACCTCAGTCGAACGCCATTATTCCGTTCGACTTGAGGTGTTATTTGAGCATGTGTAAGCCTTATAGGTTTTTCGATACTTCAGAAGAGGTAATTCGTGAACTGTCTCTCTACGAACTGGTCAACGAAGGAAATAGAGACCTTGCCGAGGAGATTTCAAAC
>NZ_JAWRXH010000093.1:0-298 GCF_046535115.1 Chryseobacterium sp. SIMBA_038 | reverse complement strand
ATAGAAATCTGCAGCGAGGGAATTTTCATTGAATCCCCGCATGGAATTCCAGCCTCCAAATCGATACAATTCGTTGGCAGAAAACTCTATTTTAGAATCCATCATAGCCCCTTCTCCTTTAATATTCAGGAAATGGTTCCCGGAAATATGATAATTATGTTCCCCAAAAAAGTAAAACTGGTTTTGGGTAGATTTAATGTTCCCTTTCGTATAGGTTGTTGTTAAATAATCGTATCCTGCATTGATCCTTGTTTTGTAAAGGAAAAGATCAATATCGGTAGGCTCAGTCATTTCAAAC
>NZ_JAWRXH010000092.1:0-300 GCF_046535115.1 Chryseobacterium sp. SIMBA_038 | reverse complement strand
AGCTTCACCAAAACCAACAGAAATATCAATCAAACCTCTTTTATTGACGCTACAAAAACACCTATTATAGATCTTTATATTCATAGTAAAAATAAAGACAAGCAATGTGTCCAATGCCAGAAATGTCCAATTTTTGAAATTTGTGGAGGTGGTTTTATTCCGCACAGGTATCACTCTGGCAATGGGTTTGACAATCCCTCTATCTATTGTTCTGATCTCATCAAATTGTTCTCATACATTCAAAATACTCTTTTGAATCAATTGGATATCAAAGAAAAAGAGAAAATGGAATATCTGGAT
>NZ_JAWRXH010000091.1:0-300 GCF_046535115.1 Chryseobacterium sp. SIMBA_038 | reverse complement strand
ATGCTATCGAGAGGCGCACAGGTCCTCGACTACGTTCGCCGACAAGGGTGTGAGGGCCTCGAATGGATTGCGATTGATGACCGGACGGATGGGTTCGAAAGTTGCCGAGAGCGGCTGGTGCATTGCCAGTCCGACTATGGGTTAGGGGACCCCGCCGTCGTCGAACTGCTGCGGCGCAGACTACATGAACGATTCTCATAGTCAGCAGTGGTTGGCGGCACCGCATGATTGAGAGCAAATAGCCTGGTATTGAGGGAGAAGGATGCGAACCAAGGGACAACGCGCCGAGTCAACCATTGG
>NZ_JAWRXH010000090.1:0-301 GCF_046535115.1 Chryseobacterium sp. SIMBA_038 | reverse complement strand
GACGAGGCCGGACCCGCTGGTGATCGACGGCGTATCGATCGACATTCCGGGCACTGCACATCGGGCTCAAATGATTGCCGACACGGCATACACGTCGTGCGCGCCCTCGCTTGTTGAAAACGGAACGTCAGCTCCACACATTCACTATCCGACTGCCTGGCAGCGGAGATTGGTTCGGCAGTGCCACGAACCGATGCAGCCGCTCGCACGCATCCTCATAGCGATATTGCGGCACGCTCGCCAAGACTTCATCGAAACGCAGCAACACCCGCTCGATCGGCGGCCATTGCTCTGCCTGCAA
>NZ_JAWRXH010000089.1:0-301 GCF_046535115.1 Chryseobacterium sp. SIMBA_038 | reverse complement strand
CAGTTTCAAAAAATAACGAGCCCTTATCCCGAACGCTGGAATGTTGTCTATGAGATTGCGAGTAGAGAACCAATTATCCCAAAAGAATTAAAGGAAACACAGCTTCTATCTGAAGAGCATTACTTGGGAACATTTCGACCTGCTCACTTCGCTAAACAGTGGAACACGGCAAAAATAGAGCCACACTGGATTGGTTTTTATGATCCTGAGAGGCTGAATATTGCCAAAGATCCATTGCATGACCTACCTATTGAAACGTATCATCCAGCTTTAGCACGATTGACTTTGGACAGAAATGACA
>NZ_JAWRXH010000088.1:0-303 GCF_046535115.1 Chryseobacterium sp. SIMBA_038 | reverse complement strand
CCTATCCTGTACATGATGCACAAAGTTCCAATACCAGGCTACAGTAAAGCTCCATGGGGTCTTTCCGTCTTGTCGCGGGTAACCTGCATCTTCACAGGTATTATGATTTCACCGGGTCTCTTGCCGAGACAGCGCCCAAGTCGTTACGCCTTTCGTGCGGGTCGGAACTTACCCGACAAGGAATTTCGCTACCTTAGGACCGTTATAGTTACGGCCGCCGTTTACTGGGGCTTCAATTCGCACCTTCGCTTACGCTAAGCGCTCCTCTTAACCTTCCAGCACCGGGCAGGCGTCAGCCCCTAT
>NZ_JAWRXH010000087.1:0-309 GCF_046535115.1 Chryseobacterium sp. SIMBA_038 | reverse complement strand
CCCGACGATCAAGGCGCTCTCGGTCAAGAGCAGGACGACGTCGTCGTTCGCGCAGACATGGAGTCGGTCGAGCAGTGTCTGGTACTTGTGCAGGGACAGGGCTTGAGGGCCGCGTGGCACATCACACGCGTCGTCCACATAGTGGGGATAGCCTCGCGAGTCTGCATAGGCCCGATGGTTGGCAACGCTCGTAGGTGAATGCTCGGCGAGAAAGCTCAGGACGAAACAAGTCGGCATGATCTAAGAGAAAAAGAAGAAAACCGGGAGACATCGAGTCAGTTCAGGATTCTCGATCTCCCCCGGTCTCAC
>NZ_JAWRXH010000086.1:0-310 GCF_046535115.1 Chryseobacterium sp. SIMBA_038 | reverse complement strand
AGCTCACATGTGCGGCCGACGCCGGATTCAATTGCCGGGGCTGATCGGGACGATGCAGCAGTTGAGGCGCGCGTACAGCGGCAACAGGCCTTGGCGGACAGTCGCCGGCAGCAGGAAGAGCAAACCGCCGCCCAATACGCTCGCGTTGCGGCCGTGTGCGAAAAAAAATGGCAGTCCCTGTCGCCGGCACTCTCACATGCCTATCTGGATCGGAAGCAGGTGGAGTCGTTCGGGCTGCGGCTCGACGGCGACAAGTTAGTCACACCTATTCGCGACGCTGACGGGAGGGTGTGGAGCCTGCAATATGTGG
>NZ_JAWRXH010000085.1:0-310 GCF_046535115.1 Chryseobacterium sp. SIMBA_038 | reverse complement strand
AGCTTGTCGTCGTGCAGGAATTGAAGATTTCCGTTTCCATGACCTCAGACACACCTGGGCAAGCTGGCTGATTCAGTCAGGCGTCCCATTATCAGTGCTTCAGGAAATGGGCGGATGGGAGTCCATAGAAATGGTTCGTAGGTATGCTCACCTTGCGGCTAATCATTTGACAGAGCATGCGAGGAAAATAGACGACATTTTTGGTGATAATGTCCCAAATATGTCCCACTCTGAAATTATGGAGGATATAAAGAAGGCGTAACTGATTGAATTGTAATGGCGCGCCCTGCAGGATTCGAACCTGCGGCCC
>NZ_JAWRXH010000084.1:0-311 GCF_046535115.1 Chryseobacterium sp. SIMBA_038 | reverse complement strand
CGAACATCGATCCGGATCCCCCATCGGCCTTCCGCCACTGCGTGAGGTCGACCTGGCCAATCGGCTCCCCAATCCACTGGATCCCGACGACGACGCGTCTCGGGCAGCGCACGAACGCGAGGTGGTGGCGCAATTGCGCGCTATCGAGACGCAGCGCACGCGAGGAACGCGGATCGGCAACCAAGCCGACGCTCCCGCGCGCAATAGCAAATCAGGAGATGCCCTGCTCCGGCAAGCGCTGAACTGGCTGAGACGAAACGCAGCCATGCAGGCAGCGGATCAGTCGGTTATGGTGACGCCCCGAGCTATCG